>NZ_AQUR01000087.1 GCF_000372525.1 Cupriavidus neocaledonicus | reverse complement strand
TCGAGCGGTCGCTCACTCTCAGAAAACTGACTGACCAGATCCGAAGACCCGGTCACGTTTTGCTGTGCGAGCACTGTATAACTTGAAGCATCACTGTCCGTAGACAGCGGCGTCCGCTACCCAGCGCCCACACTTATCGGTTGTTTGTTTGTTAAAGAACTTCGCTTCCCGGCTTTGCCGTTCAGCGCGCTGCGTTGTCTGCAGCAGAGAAACGAGATTATGCAGAGCTTTCTTCGTTTCGTCAACCGTTTGCAGCAATCTTTTTTGCTGCCGTCAGCGCTGCAAACCTCGCTGCGCCAACCTCCCGGCCAACCCCGCAACCCTTGCCGCGCCTGACTTGCAGCGCCGCGTTGTGTTGCGAGGGGGCGAATAATAGGCCGGTTTCGCCGCCCTTGCAACACCTTTGTCACGACGATGCGCTAAACGTTCCCGGATCCTTGCGTAAGGCCTTGAACGGCAAGAAAAAATCGGCCCGGCACGTGACGCAGACGAGGCAATACCCCTAGATCTTCCTCGGGTATTCCCTGATCCCGACGGCTAACGGTGCTGGAAATTCGGGTTGCGCTTCTCCACGAAGGCGGCCATGCCTTCCTTCTGGTCTTCGGTGGCGAAGGTAGCGTGGAACAGCCGGCGCTCGAAGTGAACGCCCTCTGCCAGCGTGGTCTCGTAGGCGGCGCTGACCGATTCCTTGATCATCATGACCACCGGCAGCGAAAACCCGGCGATGGTCTCGGCAGCCGCCACCACTTCCTCCAGCAGCTTGTCGGCCGGCACCACGCGCGACACCAGGCCGGAGCGCTCGGCTTCGGCGGCGTCCATCATGCGCGCGGTCAGGCACAGGTCCATCGCCTTGGCCTTGGACACGGCGCGCGGCAGGCGCTGCGTGCCGCCCGCGCCGGGCATGGTGCCGAGCTTGACCTCGGGCTGGCCGAACTTGGCCGAGTCCGCCGCGATGATGATGTCGCACATCATCGCCAGTTCGCAGCCGCCACCGAGCGCATAGCCGGCCACGCCCGCAATCACCGGCTTGCGGATCTTGCGGATGGTTTCCCAGTTGCGGGTGATGTAGTCGCCCTTGTAGACGTCCATGAAGGAGTACTTGGCCATCATGCCGATATCCGCGCCGGCGGCGAAGGCGCGCTCGCTGCCGGTGATGACGATGGCGCCGATACCGTCATCCTGGTCGAAGGCGGTCAGCGCGGCGCCCAGTTCATCCATCAGCGCATCATTGAGCGCATTCAGGGCCTTCGGGCGATTCAGCGTGACCAGGCCAACGCGGCCGCGGGTCTCGACCAGGATGTTTTCGTACGGCATGTCTTCTCCTATCTATGTGTGGTCAGGCGGATGGCATGTCGCCACCGGCTGCGGGCTATTCTGCCACCGGTTGCAGCGTGACGGCGCCGGCTAGAGCATGTGCGCGAGGAATTCGCGGGTGCGCGCGTGGGCCGGCGCGCCGAACACTTCGCCCGGCGGGCCTTCCTCGAGAATCCTGCCCTCGTCCATGAATACGACGTGGTTGGCCACTTCCCGCGCAAACCCCATTTCATGGGTGACGACGAGCATGGTCATATGCTCCTCCGCCAGCTGCCGCATGGTGCGCAGCACTTCGCCGGTCAGTTCGGGATCCAGCGCGGACGTGGGCTCGTCGAACAGCATGATGTCCGGTTCCATCGCCAGCGCGCGCGCGATCGCCACGCGCTGCTTCTGGCCGCCGGACAGCCGCGCCGGATAGCTGTCGCGCTTGGCCAGCAGGCCGACCTTGCGCAGCAGTTCCTCCGCCTTGGGGATCACCGCATCGCGCCGCAACCCCTTCACCGTCACCGGCGCCTCGATGATGTTCTGCAGCACCGTCATGTGCGGGAACAGGTTGAACGACTGGAACACCATGCCCATCTTGCGGCAGATGCGGCGCACTTCCGCGTCGGCCACATAGCGGGCCACGCTGTCGGGGCCGGCGGTGGCCAGCGTCTCGCCCTCGATCTGCAGCGTGCCGCGGTCGATCACCTCGAGATGGTTGAGGCAGCGCAGCAAGGTGCTCTTGCCCGAGCCCGACGGGCCGATCACCGCGGTGACGTCGCCCTTGCGCAAGGTCAGCGAAACGCCGCGCAAGACCTGCAGCGGCCCGAACGACTTGAAGAGGTCCCGTGCCGCGATCATGACGCCGGGCGCATCGTGGGAAGGGGCGCCGGTCGGGCTAGTAATCATGTTTGGCATAGCGTTTTTCGAGATTCTGGAAGAACCAGGTCAGAATCAGCGTCATCACCAGGTAGAAAAGCGCGGCGACGAGGAAAGGCGTGGTGGTGAAATCGCGCTGCACGATGCCGCGCGCGGTGCGCAGGATGTCGTTGAGCGCCAGCACGTAGATCAGCGAGGTGTCCTTGATCAGCGTAATGGTTTCATTGCTGACCGGCGGCAGCACCCGGCTGACCATCTGCGGCAGCACCACGCGCCGCATGGTCTGGAAATAGGTCATGCCCAGCGCCTTGCTGGCCTCATACTGGCCACGGTCGACGGACTTGATCCCGGCGCGGAAGATTTCCGCGAAGTACGCGGCGTAGTTGAGCGCGAAGGCCACCACTGCCGCGGGAAAATCAGGCAGCCGCACGCCGATGACCGGCACGAACGGCAGCGCGAAATAGATAAACAGCATTTGCAGCATCAGCGGCGTGCCCCGCATCAGCCAGATATAGCCGTTGACCAGGCCGCTCAGCAGCGGCCATGACGAAATGCGCGCCAGTGCCAGCGCAAGCCCGAGCGGCACCGACAGGGCGAGCGTGATGGCGAATAGCGTCAGCGTGACTTTGGCACCCTGCGCCAGCGGCAGCAGAAGAGATAAAACGTAATCCATGCTCGCGCGTACAGAAGGAGGTGAGGCCTCCGGGAAGCCCGGCGAAGGGGTCCGGAGTTGGCGTGCCCCTCGCCGCAACCGCGAGGGGCGTTACGCCGGGTCTGGATTACTTGGTGATGTCGGCGCCAAACCACTGCGTGGCGATACGCGCCGCGGTGCCGTCCTGCTTCATCGACGCCAGGGTCTGGTCGAGCTTGCCGAGCAGTTCGGCGTCATCCTTGCGCACGCCGACGCCGTAGTCCTCGGTGCCGAAATTTTCCTCCAGCACGCGGTATTCGCCGGCCCGCTTGCTGATCAGGTAGCGGCCCACCACTTCATCCACCACGATGGCGTCGAGGCGGCCGGCCGACAGGTCCATCAGCGCCGTCACGTTGTCGCCGAAGGTCTTGAGTTCCTTCAGGCTGGCGGCAACCTGGCTTTCCTTCTTGATCGCATCCACCGCGCTGCTGCCGTCCTGCGCGCCGACGATGCGGCCCGCCAGGTCAGCCTTGGCCTTCACCGGCGACTGGGCGCCGACGATGACGATCTGGTGGTTGGTCATGTAGGGCGCGGTAAAGTTGATGTTCTTCTTGCGCTCTTCGGTGATGGTCAGCCCGTTCCACAGCACGTCGACACGCTTGCCGTTCAGCTCCGCCTCCTTGGCGCTCCAGTCGATCGGCTTGAACTCGACCGTCATGCCGAGACGGCGGCTGGCCTCCTTGGCCATGTCGATATCGAAGCCGACCAGTTCATTGTTGGCATCGCGGAAACCCATCGGCGGGAAATTGTCGTCCAGGCCCACGATGATCCTGGCGGCGGTATCCGCGCCGGCAGCCGGCGCGGGTGCGGATTCTTTCTTGCCGCACGCGGCGAACAGCGCGACGGACGAAATCAGGAGCAATGCAGCGAACTTCTTCATAGGATTTCCAATGCGGAGGGGAGAGCGCGCCGGGCTTCGCTCGCGCAGGCCGGCGGGGTTTCAGATTGTTGTTGGCAGCGCGATTATAGAGCGGTGCCGCTGGCCGGCATTGCGCGACGGCCGGCCTTCGCGCCAATCTCGCCACACCCGCTGGCAAAAATTAATGCTAACATTTGCCGACCGACTGGTCGGTTTATTTTAGAGGCGCCAGCCCGCACCGACGCATCCCGGAGTCATCGATTCCATCAGGCAGGAGACAACAATGCCCCCGACGTCCACGCCCGCTGGCCAGCCGGTCAGCATCGAGAGCGGACCCGTCCTGCTGGCCTGGCAGGGACCGGTCGCGATCATCACGCTCAATCGTCCAGACAAGCTCAACAGCTTTACCCGCGCCATGCACCAGGCGCTGCAGCAGGCGCTCGACCACGTCGAGGCCGGCGGTGCCCGTGCCCTGCTGCTGACCGGCGCGGGTCGCGGCTTCTGCGCCGGGCAAGACCTGGCCGACCTGGATTTCACCCCCGGGCGGATGACCGACCTGGGCGAGCTGTTCGATACCTGGTTCAATCCGCTGATCCGCCGCCTGCAGGCCCTGCCGCTGCCGGTGGTGGCGGCGGTCAACGGCACCGCGGCCGGTGCCGGCGCCAACCTGGCGCTGGCCTGCGACATGGTGCTGGCGGCGCGCTCCGCCAGCTTCATCCAGGCCTTCGTCAAGATCGGGCTGGTGCCGGATTCGGGCGGCACCTGGCTGCTGCCGCAGCGCATCGGCATGGCGCGCGCCCTGGGCCTGGCCATGACCGGCGAGCGCCTGAGCGCCGAGGAGGCCGAAACCTGGGGCCTGGTCTGGCAGACCATGGACGACCCGCTGCTGCCGGAACAGGCGCTGGCGCTGGCCACGCACCTGGCCGCGCAGCCGACACGCGCGCTGGCCGCGATCAAGCGCGCCATGTATGCCAGCGCCACGGCCACGCTCGACGCCCAGCTCGACCTCGAACGCGACCTGCAGCGCGAACTCGGCCAGTCCGCCGACTATGCCGAGGGGGTCAACGCCTTCCTCGCCAAGCGCGCCCCGCACTTCACCGGCAAGTAGAGCGCGGGGCCTGCCCCCGCATCCCCAGACAGGAGACCAGCTTGAAACAGGACCCCCAGGCCCTCGCCGAAGCCGCCGCGGCCGCGATGTATGAAGCCGACACCTGCAGCCGCTGGCTGGGCATCACGGTCGACGCGGTGCGGCCGGGCTATGCGCGGCTGACCATGCCGGTGCGCAAGGAATTTCTCAACGGCCACGGCATCTGCCATGGCGGCCTGATGTTTACGCTCGCCGATTCGACCTTCGCTTTTGCCTGCAACAGCCATAACATCAACACCGTGGCGGCCGGCTGCAGCATCGAGTTCCTGCGGCCCGTGCATGGCGGCGACGTGCTCACCGCCGAGGCCACCGAGCAGGTTCTGTCGGGCCGGCACGGCATCTACGATATCCGCGTGACCAATGCCGCGGGCCAGGTGGTGGCGATGTTCCGCGGCAAGTCCGCGCAGATCAAGGGACACGTGGTGCCGCCGCCCGACGCAGCCGCGGGCGCCTGAGCCAGCCCTGGCAGGACACTGAAGACAAACGCCCCCCGTGCAGGAGACCCCATGAGCACGCGCCTGACCGATCTGCCCCTGGAACCGATCGAGACCGCCAGCCGCGCCGAGCTGCAGGCCTTGCAGCTGGAGCGCCTGAGATGGTCGCTCCACCACGCCTATGCCAATTCGCCGGTCTACCGGCGCAAGTTCGACGAGGCCGGCGTGCACCCGGACCAGTTGCAAGCGCTGTCCGACCTGGCCCGCTTCCCGTTCACCAGCAAGCAGGACCTGCGCGACAACTACCCCTTCGGCATGTTCGCGGTGCCGCAGGACCGCGTGGCGCGCATCCATGCCTCGTCCGGCACCACCGGCAAGCCCACCGTGGTCGGCTACACGCTGCAGGACATCGACCACTGGGCCACGGTGATGGCGCGCTCGATCCGCGCCTCGGGCGCGCGCCGCGGCGACAAGGTGCATATCAGCTACGGCTACGGGCTCTTCACCGGCGGGCTGGGCGCGCACTACGGAGTCGAGAAGGCCGGCCTGACCGCGATCCCGTTCGGCGGCGGACAGACCGAGCGGCAGGTGCAACTGATCCAGGACTTCAAGCCGCAAGTGATCATGGTGACCCCCAGCTACATGCTGGCGATCGCCGACGAATTCGAGCGGCAGGGCATCGACCCGGCCAGCACCTCGCTGCGCGTCGGCATCTTCGGCGCCGAGCCGTGGACGCCGGAGATGCGGCTGGCGATCGAGAAGCGCATGGGCATTTCGGCGGTCGACATCTATGGCCTGTCCGAAGTCATGGGGCCCGGCGTGGCCAACGAATGCGCCGAGACCAAGGACGGCCCGACCATCTGGGAAGACCATTTCTACCCGGAGATCATCGACCCCGACACCGGCGCGGTGCTGCCCGACGGCGAGTTCGGCGAACTGGTGTTCACCTCGCTGACCAAGGAAGCGATGCCGGTGGTGCGCTACCGTACGCGGGACCTGACCCGGCTGCTGCCGGGCACGGCCCGCCCGGCATTTCGCCGCATGGAGAAAGTCACCGGGCGCACCGACGACATGATGATCGTGCGCGGCGTCAACGTGTTCCCGTCGCAGATCGAGGAACTGATCCTCAGGCACGCCGAGCTGGCGCCGCATTACCAGTGCGTGCTGGCCAGGGAGGGCCACCTCGATACGCTGACGGTGCGGGTCGAATGCGCGCATGGCACCGACACGGCGCTGGCTCACCCCGCGCGCGAGCGGCTCGCGCACGAGATCAAGTCTTATATCGGCGTGACCGCGGGGATCGAGGTGCTGCCGGAGGGCGGGATCGAGCGGTCGGTGGGCAAGGCGAAGCGGATCGTGGATCAGCGCGGGCGCTGAATCCGCTATCTTGCTAGCTGCGCGGCAGCAGCACCCACATCCTGCCGCCCTGCTTCATCCGTCCGGCGGTCTCGCCGGCGGCATCGCCGGCGCCCCAGAAAAAGTCGGCGCGAACGCCGCCCTTGATGGCGCTGCCGGTATCCTGCGCGAACATCAGGCGCTGGATCGGCTCGGTCGACAGCGGACGCGTGGTCGACAGGAACACCGGCACGCCCAGCGGGATCGTGGCCGGGTCGACCGCGATCGAGCGCTCCGCGGTCAGCGGCACGCCCAGCGCGCCCACCGGGCCATCGTTGCTCGGCGGCAGCTCGCGGAAGAAGACAAAGCGCGGATTGACGTTGAGCATCTCCTCGACCCGGCCGGGATTGGCGCGCGCCCAGGCCTTGATGCCCTGCATGGTGGCCTGCGCCGGGGTGATCTCGCCGCGGTCCAGCAGCCACTTGCCGAACGAGCGGAACGGCTGGTCGTTGGTACCGCCGAAGCCCACCCGCATCATGCTGCCGTCCGCCATGCGGATGCGGCCCGAGCCCTGGATCTGCAGGAACGCGGCCTCGACCGCGTCGTCGACCCAGACCAGCTCGTTGCCGCGCATGGCCGGGTTCTGCAGCAACTCGGCGCGCGCCGGCAGTGCGCGGTTGCCGAACTGCGGCGGCTTGCGGTACAGCGGCACCTGGAATTTGCCCTGGCGCGTGCGCGAGCCATGCAGGATCGGCTCGTAGTAGCCGGTGATCAGGCCGCTGTCGGTGCCGTCGCCATTGACCACGCGGTACGGCTGGAAGTTGCCTTCGAAGTACGCGCGCATGGCGTTGATGTCGCCGGCATTGACCATCATGCCGGCGGCGCAGGCGCGGGACCATTCCGCGCGCTTCTTCAGCGCCTGGCAGCTTTGCTGCAGCGCCGGCCAGGCGGCGCGCACATCGTCCTCGGCCCAGCCGCCAAGCTCGGCCCAGCTGGCCGCCTGCAGCCGACCCTTCTGCGTCGACGCCGACGGCGGCGCGGTGCCGGACGGGGTCGTCTCGATGCGCGGCGGCGGGCCGCTCATGCAGCCGGCCAGCAGCACCGCGGCGCCGGCCAGCGCCAGCCAGCCGCGCACGCGGCGCCGCGACGGGGAGGAAACCTGGGAAACCTGTGGAATCGGGAAAGCGTCCGCGTATGCCATCTTGCTATTGTTCAAAGTCCTGGAAGCCGCAGCCTGCGGGGGGAATTCCGCCGGAATGCCCCTACAATGCCATCGTCATCCCTCAACCACCGCCTGCGCCCCCGCGGGCCGCGCTGCATCTGCCATGAGCAAGTTCTTCGAAGCCCATCCCATGCTGCTGTTCGCCCTGGAAGCCGGCGTGGCGCTGTTCCTGCTGATCTTTATCGTGGTCTGGACCATGGGCACGGCGAAAAAGCACCCGCGTCCCACCCGCGCGCCGTCGGAGCACCCGTCGCGCCGGCCGGCGCAGGGCGACACGCAAGCGCCGCAGCAGGATCAGGACAGCCCACCGCGCCCGTAGGTTCCCCGCACGTTCAGTGCAGCATGCGCGGCAGCACCAGCGCAAATTCGGGAATCGGCACCTCGAAGCGGTGGCCGTCCTCGGCCACGCAGAAGTACTCGCCCTTCATCGAACCCACCGGGGTCGAGATCGTGGCCCAGCTGGTGTATTCGAAATGCTCGCCCGGCTTGAGCAGCGGCTGGTGGCCGACCACGCCCAGCCCGGCGACTTCCTGCGTGCCGTTGTCGCTGTCCGTGATGATCCAGTGGCGCGAGATCAGCTGTGCCGCGACCTCGCCGGTGTTGTGGATGGTGATGGTGTAGGCGAAGGCATGGCGCCCGCGCTCGGGGTCGGACTGGTCCGGCAGGTACTGGGTGCGCACCGACACGGAGAAGGCGTACTCGCTCATTTGGGCAGGGCCGGCGGCGGGATCGGCCGGCAGGGAAATGGGTAGCCGCATTGTGCGGGATGGGCGCGGGACGGGCAAGAGCGCGGGCCCGGCGCCGGCCGGACGCGATCGCCCCGGGCGGGCGTAGAATAGCGGTCTTTCAACGCCGTGCCGCCCGCCGTGGCCCCGGCCGCCCTTGCCGCCCGATTGGTTTCGGCGGCCTGGCGGCGGCGCCCGCGGCCCGCCGCCAGCGGCGATAACAGCATTCCCTGCATTCACCGCGCGCCACCATGACCCAGCCCACCTTCCGCCTCGCCCCCTCCATCCTGTCCGCCGACTTTGCCCGCCTGGGCGAGGAAGTGCGCCGCGTGACCGAGGCCGGCGCCGACTGGATCCATTTCGACGTGATGGACAACCATTACGTGCCCAACCTGACCGTGGGCCCGCTGGTGTGCGAGGCGATCCGCCCCCACGTGACCGCCCCCATCGACGTGCACCTGATGGTGCGCCCGGTGGACCGGATCATCCCGGACTTCGCCAAGGCCGGCGCCAATATCATCACCTTCCACCCGGAGGCCAGCGAACACGTCGACCGCTCGCTCGCGCTGATCCGCGATCACGGCTGCCAGGCCGGCCTGGTGTTCAACCCGGCCACGCCGCTGCACCACCTGGACCACGTGATGGACCGCCTGGACGTGATCCTGCTGATGTCTGTCAACCCGGGTTTCGGCGGCCAGTCGTTCATCCCCGAGACGCTGAACAAGCTGCGCGCCGTGCGCGAGCGCATCGATGCCTACACCGCGCGCACCGGCCGCACCATCCTGCTGGAAGTCGACGGCGGCGTGAAGGTCGACAACATCGCCGAGATCGCTCGGGCCGGCGCCGACACCTTCGTGGCTGGCTCGGCCGTGTTCGGCAAGCCCGATGCCGACGGCGGCTACCGCGGCATCATCTCGGCGCTGCGCGACCAACTGGCCAAGGCCGGCCAATGAGCGCGGGCGCGGTGCTGCGCCGCGCCGACTGGCGCGGCATCGAAGGCGTGATCGTCGACCTGGACGGCACCATGGTCGACACCGCGGGCGACTTCCACGCGTCGATCAACGCCATGCTGCTGACGCTGGGCCGCCAGCATACCCACCTGGGCCCGGTGGCGCCGATGTCCGAGCAGGAGATCGTCAGCTACGTCGGCAAGGGTTCGGAAAACCTGATCCGGCGCGTGCTCGACGCGCGCTTTTCGCCGCTGCACGCCAACGGCCTGTTTGCCGATGCCTACGCGCTCTACGACCGCGAATACATCCGCATCAACGGCCAGTTCTCGCAGGTCTACCCGGGCGTGCGCGAAGGCCTGGCGGCGATGAAGGCGGCCGGGCTGCGGCTGGCCTGCGTGACCAACAAGCCCTACAGCTTTACCGAGCCGCTGCTGGCCAAGACCGGCCTGGCCCAGTACTTCGAACTGGTCTATGGCGGCGATGCCTTCCCGCTGCGCAAGCCCGACCCGTTCCCGCTGCTGAAGGCCGCCGATGCCTTCGGGCTGGAGCCGTCGGCAATGGCGGCGCTGGGCGACTCCGAAAACGACGCGCAGGCGGCCCGCGCGGCCGGCATGGGCGTACTGCTGGTGCCCTATGGCTACAACCATGGCAACCCTGTACAAGGCGTCGACGCCGATGGTATAGTCGACTCCATTGCCCATGCCGCAGCGCTGTTTGCCGCACACCGGGCCGGTCATCGATAGTCCGTCGATTCCGACCAAATCCCTGAACCTTCAATGTTTCTCAACCGCAAACGCATCTTTTCTGGCAGTGATCGGCAGGCCTGGCCCTGGCGTCGCTGGCGCGCCTCCCAACAGGCGTAAAGTGCGTTCGCGAGTCTGCTGACACGCCTTCGACCCGAAGGCGTCGCCACCACCGGCCCAGGCGACCAGCCATGCCGGGCATCATCACCCAAACCCGCCAACAGCCAGCGTAGCCTGATTTCTCTGCTACGTTTAGCTCAAGAACGCGCCGCACGCCCTCTCTCCGGCCGTGTGCAGCCTTGTCCGCAAGCTTGCCGCACCACGGTCCGCAACCGGGGCGGGAATTCCCATACGCTCCAGCCAATCTGCCGACAAGCGGCACCGCGCCTGGCCATCGCCTGCGACGCGGGCCGAACAAGAGGACCGACATGACCGAACTGGAATTCAAATCGCTGGCCGACCAGGGCTACAACCGCATCCCGCTGATCGCCGAGGCCTTTGCCGACCTGGAAACGCCGCTGTCGCTGTACCTGAAGCTGGCCCAGTCGCAGACCCGCGGCGTCAACACCTTCCTGCTGGAATCGGTGGTGGGCGGCGAGCGCTTCGGCCGCTATTCCTTCATCGGCCTGCATGCGCGCACGCTGCTGCGCGCCTACGGCAACCGCACCGAGGTGGTGACCGACGGCAAGGTGGTGGAAACCCACGAAGGCAATCCGCTCGATTTCATCGCCGCGTTCGAGAGCCGCTTCAAGGTGGCGCTGCGCCCCGGCCTGCCCCGCTTCTGCGGCGGCCTGGCCGGCTACTTCGGCTACGACGCGGTGCGCTATATCGAGAAGAAGCTCGCCAACACGCAGAAGCCCGACGACCTGAACCTGCCCGACATCCAGCTGCTGCTGTGCGAAGAGCTGGCGGTGATCGACAACCTGTCGGGCAAGCTCTACCTGATCGTCTACGCCGACCCGACCACGCCCGAGGCCTATTCGCGCGCGCGCCAGCGCCTGCGCGAGCTGCGCATGAAGCTGCGCCAGCCGGTCGACGTGCCGGTGACCAGCCCGTCGGTGCAGACCGAGGTCTACCGCGAATTCGCCAAGGCCGACTACCTGGCCGCGGTGCACAAGGCCAAGGAATACATCATGGCCGGCGACATGATGCAGGTGCAGATCGGCCAGCGCCTGGTCAAGCCCTACCGCGACGCGCCGCTGTCGCTGTACCGCGCGCTGCGCTCGCTGAATCCGTCGCCGTACATGTACTTCTACAACTTCGGCGACTTCCAGGTGGTGGGCGCTTCGCCGGAAATCCTGGTGCGCCAGGAAGCGCGCAAGGTGGGCGCCAACGGGGACACCCGCACCGAACACATCGTCACCATCCGCCCGCTGGCCGGCACGCGCCCGCGCGGCAATACGCCGGACAAGGACGCGCAGCTGGCTACCGAGTTGCTCAACGACCCGAAGGAGATCGCCGAGCACGTGATGCTGATCGACCTGGCGCGCAATGACATCGGCCGTATTGCCGAGACCGGTTCGGTCAAGGTTACCGACAAGATGGTGATCGAGAAGTACTCGCACGTGCAGCATATCGTCAGCTCGGTCGAGGGCACGCTGCGCGAGGGCATGAGCAACCTCGACGTGCTGCGCGCGACCTTCCCGGCCGGCACGCTGTCGGGCGCGCCCAAGGTCCATGCGATGGAGATCATCGACGAGCTCGAGCCGCGCAAGCGCGGCATCTATGGCGGCGCGGTGGGCTACCTGTCGTTCGGCGGCGAGATGGACCTGGCCATCGCCATCCGCACCGGCATCGTCAAGGACGGCAACCTTTATGTGCAGGCCGCCGCCGGCATCGTCGCCGATTCGGATCCCGAAGCCGAATGGAGGGAAACCGAGGCCAAGGCGCGCGCCGTGATCCGCGCCGCCGAGCAAGTCCAGGATGGCCTGGACTCCGACATCTGACAGAACAGGAGACAGACGCCATGCTGCTGATGATCGACAACTACGATTCGTTCACCTACAACCTGGTCCAGTACTTCGGCGAACTGGGCGTGGACGTGCGCACCTATCGCAACGACGAGATCACCCTCGAGGAAATCGAGGCGCTGAAGCCCGACCATATCTGCGTGTCGCCCGGCCCGTGCAGCCCGAAGGAAGCGGGCATCTCGGTGGCCGCGCTGCAGCACTTTGCCGGCAAGATTCCCATGCTGGGCGTATGCCTGGGCCACCAGGCCATCGGCGAAGCCTTCGGCGGCAAGGTGATCCGCGCCAAGCAGGTCATGCACGGCAAGGTCAGCACCATCGAGACCACGCAGCAAGGCGTGTTCAGCGGGCTGCCCAAGCACTTCGACGTGACGCGCTATCATTCTCTGGCGATCGAGCGCGAGACCCTGCCCGATTGCCTGGAGATTACCGCCTGGACCCCGGACGGCGAGATCATGGGCGTGCGCCACAAGACGCTCGCCGTCGAAGGCGTGCAGTTCCATCCCGAGTCGATCCTGTCCGAGCACGGCCATGCGATGCTGGCCAACTTCGTCAGGGCGCCGCGATGAGACTGCTCGATTCCGCGCCTGCCAGCCCCCATCACGCCACTGCACACACGCCGCAGACTGCCAACGAGAACGCCATGATCACGCCGCAAGAAGCCCTGACGCGCTGCATCGAGCACCGCGAAATCTTCCATGACGAGATGCTGCACCTGATGCGGCAGATCATGCAGGCGCAGATCTCGCCGGTAATGGCCGCCGCGATCCTGACCGGACTGCGCGTCAAGAAGGAAACCATCGGCGAGATCTCGGCCGCCGCGCAGGTGATGCGGGAGTTCGCCAACAAGGTTCCGGTGAAGGATCGCGAGAATTTCGTCGACATCGTCGGCACCGGCGGCGACGGCTCGCACACCTTCAATATCTCGACCGCGTCGATGTTCGTTGCCGCCGCCGCCGGCGCCAGGATCGCCAAGCACGGCAACCGCGGCGTCAGCTCCAAGTCGGGCAGCGCCGACGTGCTGGAGGCGCTCGGCGTCAACATCATGCTGACGCCCGAGCAGGTCGGCCAGTGCATCGAAGAGACCGGCATCGGCTTCATGTTCGCGCCCACGCACCACCCGGCGATGAAGAATGTCGCGCCGATCCGCAAGGAAATGGGCGTGCGCACCATCTTCAATATCCTGGGCCCGCTGACCAACCCGGCCGATGCGCCCAACATCCTGATGGGCGTGTTCCATCCCGACCTGGTCGGCATCCAGGTGCGCGTGATGCAGCGCCTGGGCGCGCAGCACGCCATCGTGGTCTACGGCAAGGACGGCATGGACGAGGTCTCGCTGGGCGCCGCGACGCTGGTGGGCGAACTGAAGGACGGCGAAGTGCGCGAGTACGAGATCCACCCCGAAGACTTCGGCCTGTCGATGATCTCCAACCGCGGCCTGAAGGTGGCCGATGCCGCCGAGTCCAAGGACATGCTGCTCGAGGCGCTGTCCAACGCGCCGGGCACGCCGCGCGAGATCGTGTCGCTGAATGCGGGCACCGCGCTGTACGCCGCCAACGTGGCGGACTCGGTCGAGGACGGCATCCGTCGCGCGCGCGAAGCCATCGCCAGCGGCGCGGCGCGGCAGAAGCTCGACGCCTTCGTGCGGGCCACCCAGCAGTTCAAGTAAGAGACGCCGATATGTCCGACATCCTGCAGAAAATCCTGGCTGTAAAGGCCGACGAAGTCGCCGCCGCGCGCAAGCGGCGCGACCTGCCCAGCCTGCGCGCCGAGGCCGAAAGCCTGCGCACCGAGGCCGGCTACGCGCCGCGCGGATTCGAGCGCGCGCTGCGCGACAAGATCGCCGGCGGCCACGCCGGTGTCATCGCCGAGATCAAGAAGGCGTCGCCGTCCAAGGGCGTGCTGCGCGAGCAGTTCCTGCCCGAGGCCATCGCCGAGAGCTACGCCGCCCACGGCGCGGCCTGCCTGTCAGTGCTGACCGACGAGCATTTCTTCCAGGGGCACGCCGACTACCTGAAGCGCGCCCGCGGCGCCTGCCCGCTGCCGGCGCTGCGCAAGGATTTCATGGTCGACCTGTATCAGGTCTATGAAGCGCGCAGCTGGGGCGCCGACTGCATCCTGCTGATCGTCGCGGCGCTGGATCCGGGACTGATGGCTGACCTGGAAGCCTGCGCGCACGAGCTCGGCATGGACGTGCTGGTGGAAGTCCATGGCGGCGACGAACTCGACGTGGCGCTGCGGCTGAAGACCCCGCTGCTGGGCGTGAACAACCGCAACCTGCGCACCTTCGAGGTGTCGCTGGACAACACCCTCGAGCTGCTGCCGCGCATGCCGGCCGACAAGCTGGTGGTGACGGAGTCCGGCATCCTCGGCGCCGCGGATGTGCAGCGCATGCGCGACGCCAACGTGCATGCCTTCCTGGTGGGCGAGGCATTCATGCGGGCCAGGGACCCGGGGGTGGAGCTGGCGCGGTTGTTTGGCTGATCCCCACCCGCCATGCCCCAGGAAATCGAACTCAAACTCGCCGTCCCCGACGCCGCCCTTGCCCCGCTGGCCGCCTGGCTCGACGCCAACGGCCAGCCGCGGGGCGAAGCCACGCTGCTCAACGTCTACCTCGACACGCCCCGGCACGACCTGGCGCAGGCGCGCGCCGCGCTGCGCCTGCGCCGCAAGGGCGCGCAGTGGCTGCAGACGCTGAAGACCGCCGGCAGCAGCCAGCGCGGCCTGGCCATGCGGCATGAGTGGGAGACCACCATCGCCGGCGAGGCCATCGAACTGCAGAGCTTTCCCGCCGAGGCGCAAACCGTGCTGGCGCCGCTGATCGGCAGCCTGGCGCCGGTGTTCCGCACCGACTTCGTCCGCCGCACCTGGATCGTCACGCAGGACGGCGCAAGGATCGAGGCCGCGCTCGACACCGGTACCATCACCGCCCTGGCCAGTGCCGCGCAGGAGCGCATCCAGGAACTCGAGCTGGAATGGCTCGATGGCGATGCCGCGCACGCCGCCGAGGCGCTGCGCGCCTTCGCCGCGCGGCTTGCCGCCGTGGCGGCACTGGCCCCGTCGGACCTGAGCAAGGCGGCGCGCGGCTACCGCCTGGCCGGGATCGCCGAGGGCAAGGCGTCATAATCGCGGTTTTGCCGCCGCGCATTTCCCGCATGCAAGCCGATCTCTTTGCCGCCGAAGCGCCCCGCGCCCCCGGCGAACCCGCCCCCGCCGCCAGCCTGCAAGCGCAGGCCGATGCCCTGCCCGCCGCCTGGCGCGCCTTGCTCGAGCCCTGCATCGCCGTGCCGGCGTGGCGCGAGCTGGCAACCTTCGTTGACGGCGAGCGCGCCGCCGGCAAGCCGGTGTTCCCGCACCACGTCTTCCACGCGCTGCACCTGACGCCGCCCGCTGCGGTCAAGGTGGTGATCCTGGGCCAGGACCCGTACCACGGCACCGGCACGGTCGGCGGGGTCGAGCTGCCGCAGGCGCACGGGCTCGCCTTCTCGGTACCGGCAGGCGTCAAGGTGCCGCCCAGCCTGCGCAACATCTTCAAGGAAATCGCCGCGGAATTCGGTGCCGACGGCAACTGCCCGCCGCGCACCTCCGGCAACCTGGAAGGCTGGGCGCGCCAGGGCGTGCTGCTGCTCAATACCGTGCTGACGGTCGAGCAGGGGCAGGCCGCCAGCCATGCGCGGCGCGGCTGGGAAGCCGTCACCGATTGCCTGATCCAGCACCTCGCCGCGAGCCGGCCCAACCTGGTGTTCATGCTGTGGGGCAGCCATGCGCAGGCCAAGAAGCCGCTGCTGGGCGGGGGCCACTGCGTGCTGGAAGCGCCGCACCCGTCGCCATTGTCGGCACACCGGGGCTTCCTGGGATGCGGCCACTTCCGCGCGGCCAACGACTGGCTCGAAGCCCACGGCCGCACGGCCATCGACTGGACCGCGGCCTAGCGCAGCGGGCCGCTAGACCGTCGGCCGGAACTCGAACCCGGCAAACTCCCCTTCCCCGCGCCCGACCTCGACGAAGGTCACCTGCGCCGCCGGCGGGCCGGTTTCCATCCATGCCTGCAGCGCTTCCAGCTGCTTGACCGTGCCGTGCGCCATCACCTCGACGGTGCCGTCGGCGCGGTTGCGCACCCAGCCGCCCAGGCCGAGTTCATCCGCCGCGTCGGCACAGGCGGCGCGATAGCCCACGCCCTGCACGCGCCCGTGCGCGACCAGGCGCCACGTTGCCTTGTTCATGGTGGGTTCCCCGCGAGCGCACGCGACCCGTGCGCGTTGTGTCATCGACACCAAGTAAACTAGACCGCCATGCCGGGCGTTACCAGGGGATGCGCCGCCCGGCGTGATCAGCATGAAGCCGGCGGCATGCGGGCTTTGCCATCGTCCGCCGGGGCCGCGAACCCGGGGCAGGCCACAAGCCTCCGCCCTGCCAGCTCGACACACCCCGACAAGCGCCCATGATGCCACCCGCCGACCGCAACGCGGCCCAGCCCGCCCCTGGCTTCGACAGCCAGCTGCTGCGCGCCCCGCCCAACCGCTTCGACCTGGCGCTGCTGCCGATCATCCTGGCCGTGATCGTGATGGTCGCGTTCGCCGCGCAGCAGATGAATGTGCCGTTCCGGCCCGACCAGCCGCTGGCGGTGCACCTGGACGTGGCCTACCTGCCCTACTACCTGATGCGCACCAGCATCCGCATGCTGGCCGCGCTGGCGGCGTCGCTGCTGTTCTCGCTGGCCTTTGCCGCGCTGGCGTCCAAGAGCCGCACCGCCGAGAAGGTGCTGGTACCCGCATTGGACATCCTGCAGTCGATTCCGGTGCTGGGCTTCCTGTCGATTACCGTGACCGGATTCATCGCCCTGTTCCCGGGCAACCTGGCGGGGGTGGAGTGCGCGGCGATCTTTGCCATCTTCACCTCGCAGGCCTGGAACATGGCGTTCAGCCTGTACCAGTCGTTCCGCACCATCCCTGGCGACTTGCTGGAGGCCGCGGCGATGTTCCGGCTGTCGCCGTGGCAGCGCTTCTGGCGGCTGGAAGTGCCGTACGCCATGCCGGGGCTGCTGTGGAACATGATGATGTCGATGTCGGGCGGCTGGTTCTTCGTGGTCGCGTCCGAGGCGATCTCGGTGTCGGGCCACGATATCCGGCTGCCCGGCATCGGCTCCTATATCGCGCTGGCGATCCAGCAGCAGGACCTGGCCGCGATCGGCTGGGCCATCGTGGCGATGCTGGTTGGCATCCTGCTGTATGACCAGTTGCTGTTCCGCCCGCTGGTGGCCTGGGCCGACCGCTTCCGCTTCGAGACCCTGGCGCAGGACAAGCTGCCGCAGTCGTGGCTGCTGGACCTGCTGCGCCGCTCGGCGTGGGTGGGTGCGCTGCTGGCGCGGGCCGCTGCGCTGGCCGCGCGCACGCTGGCGTGGGGCGCGCGCACGCGCATGCCGGCACCTGCCCGCGCGGCGGATCCGCGCCGGGCGCTATGGCTCGCCCGGGCGCGCGACGCCGCGATCGTGCTGGTGGCGCTGGCCGCGCTGCTGCGCCTGGGCTATTTCGTGCACAGCGAAGTGGGCTGGGCCGAAGTCGTCCATGTGCTGTGGCTCGGCACGCTGACCATGCTGCGGGTGATCGTGCTGATTGCGCTGGCGGCGCTGGTGTGGGTGCCGATCGGCATCCGCATCGGCCTGAACCCCGACCTGGCGCGCATCGCGCAACCGATCGCGCAGTTCCTGGCGGCGTTCCCGGCCAACCTGATGTTCCCGCTGGCAGTGATGCTGATCGCGCGCTTCGGCCTGAATCCGGAGATCTGGCTGAGCCCGCTGCTGATCTTCGGCACCCAGTGGTACATCCTGTTCAACGTGATCGCGGGGGCGTCGGGCATCCCCACCGAGCTGAAGCTTGCCGCGCGCAACTTCGGCCTGCGCGGCTGGCTGCTGTGGAGGCGCTTTCTGATTCCGGCGGTGTTCCCCAGCCTGCTGACCGGCCTGGTAACGGCCGCGGGCGGCTCGTGGAACGCCAGCATCGTGTCCGAATACGTAACCTGGGGCGACCGCACCATCGTCGCTACCGGCCTCGGCAGCTATATCGCCGAGACCACCGCGCGCGGCGACTTCCCGCGCATTGCGCTGGGCATCGGCGTGATGGCGCTGTTCGTGGTGGGCTCCAACCGGTTGTTGTGGAACCGCCTGTACCAACTCGCGCAGGAGCGCACACGGCTGTAAGGCAAGGCAACGATGGCAGAGAACATTGCAACCCCCACCGCCGCGGCGGTGATCGAACTGCGCGGCGTCGGCAAGATCTTCCGCACCGCCAGCCAGAGCGACCGCGCCGTGCTCGAGGGCGTCGACCTGACCCTGCGCGAGGGTGAGATCGTCGCCATGCTGGGCAAGTCCGGCTCGGGCAAGTCCACGCTGCTGCGCATCATGGCGGGGCTGGTCGGCGCCGACCGCGGCGAGGTGCGCTTTCGCGGCCAGCGCCTGGCCGGCACCGCCGAAGGCATTGCCATGGTGTTCCAGTCGTTCGCGCTGTTTCCGTGGCTGACGGTGCAGCAGAACGTCGAGCTGGGGCTGGAGGCGCAGGGCGTGCCCCGGGCCGAGCGCGAACGCCGCGCCGAGGCCGCGATCGACATGATCGGCCTGGCCGGCTTCAACAGCGCTCTGCCGCGCGAACTGTCGGGCGGCATGCGCCAGCGCGTAGGCATTGCGCGCGCGCTGGTGACCGAGCCCGACCTGCTGCTGATGGACGAAGCATTCTCGGCACTGGACGTGCTGACCGGCGAGACCCTGCGCGACGAGATGCTGGCGCTGTGGCAAAGCGGGCGCGCCAACATCAGGAGCATCCTCATCGTTTCGCACAACATCGAGGAAGCGGTGATGATGGCCGACCGCATCGTGATCCTGTCGAGCGACCCCGGCCGCATCCGCGCCGAGGTGCCGGTGGCGCTGCCGCGCCCGCGCAACCGCGACAGCGCGCAGGTGCGCGTGCTGGTCGACCAGATCTACGCGCTGATGACGGCGCCCGCGGCCGAAGCGCGCCGGCCCGCGCCCGCGCGCGAGATCGGCTACCGGCTACCGGACGCCGACATCAGCCAGATGGAAGCCATCCTCGACCTGCTGTGCGAAGCCCCGTTCCAGGGCCGCGCCGACCTGCCGCACCTGGCCGACGAGGCCGGCCTGACCGACGACGAGCTGCTGCCGGCCTGCGAAGCGCTGCAACTGGTGCAACTGGTGTCGATCGAGGCCGGCGACATCGCCGCCACCGACGCCGGCCGCGCCTACTATGCCGCCGGGCCGCAGCAGCGCAAGGCCATCTTCGGCCGGCAACTGCTCGCGAACGTCGCGCTGGCCGCGCATGTGCGGCGCGAGCTGGTGGCGAGCGAAGCCGGCGAGATCGGCGAGGAGCAGGTGCTCGAAGAGCTGGAGCAATCCCTCAAGCCGGCGGAGGCCGAACGCGTGCTGAGCGTGGCGATCGGATGGGGGCGGTATGGGGAGATCTTCGAGTACAGCTATCACAGCGGGATGCTGACGTTACCGGAGGATGAGGGCGCGGGGCACGGCGCGTGAGCCTGCCGCGGCCTTTCTCCCCTCTCCCACTGGCATGGGAGAGGGGAGCAAACCCTTGCAAGGCGGACCACAATACGGGCTCTACGACCGCGCCCGCATCGCCCGCCCGATCGCGCCCGTGCGCAGCGCAATCTTGGCCGCGTCCTCGCGCAGCGCGCGCAGCCGGCGTTCCAGCACCGCGTTGGCGGGGCGGCCGGTGGAGCTTGACGTCACTCCTGCCTGCTCGCTCGATTCGCCCGCCGCGGCGGCCTGCACCAGCGTGTCGGTGCGGCGCTTGTCGGCGGAATCGGCCAGGCGCGCGCGGCGTTCCGCGGCGGCATCTTCCGCGGCTTCGGCCGCTTCGGGGATGGCGGTATCGACTACCGGTTCACGGGCCGCTTCGGCCACCGGTTCCGGCGCCGCCTCGACTGCAACCGCCACCGGCTGGTCCGCGTCCGCGGGCACGGTCTCCTTGCGCTGCGCCGGCGCTTTGGCGCTGCGGATAAAGCCGGCGCCGCGGCCGCCGCCGCGCTCGTCGGCGTGCAGGCGCTCGCTGGCGACCTGCAGGCTGTGGCTGGCGGCTTCGGTGGCCTGTTCGATCGCGGCCTCGGCGGCCGGGATATCGAGTTCGTCATAATGCTGGCGCACCTGGATGCGCGCCGCCGCCACGTGCGCGGCCACCAGGTAGTTCTGCACGATGAAGCGGTTCAGGTTGTCGACCGCGCGGTGCCGGCTCCTGGGCTCGTCCAGCATGCGCTGGAACGACGAGATCAGCGCCGACAGGTTGTCCATGAACTGCTTGCGCTGCACGCGGTAGGCAAAGTCGTCCTTGGCCCGGCGCAGCAGCAGGTCGCGCGTGGCGGCGATATAGCGCCGGTTGGCCTGCAGCACGGCTTCGACCAGCTTGGGGATGGCGCGGTACTCCCAGCTCGGCAGCACGAAGCTGAACAGCGACGCGATGATGCCGCCGATGACCGTATCCACCAGCCGCTCGCCCGCCACGGTGGGGCTGTTCGGCATCAGCAGGTGGATCTGGATCAGCACCTGGATGCAGGCGGCAATCGCGGTGTAGCGGTACTTGATGGTGACGAACGCGGCGCTGGCCACCAGCGACAGGAACAGCACCCCCAGCAGGATCAGCGGCTGGTGCACCACCTTCAGGATCGCGACCGAGACCACGCAGCCGATCAGCGTGCCGATCACGCGGTCGTTGTAGCGCTGCTTGGTCATGCTGAAGTTGGGCTTCAGGATCACGATGATGGTCAGCAGGATCCAGTAGCTGTGCGACACATAAGGCAGGCGCTCGGCGATCCACAGCCCCAGCGCCACCGCCATCGACACCCGCAGCGCAAAGCGGAACGCCGGCGAGCTCCACTTCAGGTTGTCGCGCAGCACGCTCAGCTCGTACTTCTGGCGCGTCAGGAACGGCGTCATGTCTGAGCCGGGCAGCACCTTGGCTGGCTCCACCGGGGTGCGCGAAGCCTCGTGCAGCTGGCCGATCAGCGTGATCGCGCCGCGCATCATGTCGAGGGTCTCGACCAGCGCCGTCATCGCCGCCGGGTTGATATGGTGGTGGCGCAACTGCGCGATCTCCGCCTCGACCGCGCGCAGGCCCTGCCGGTATTCCACCGTGGCGTACGAACCGCGCCCGCGCGTGACCTCGTAGGCGATCTCTTCGACGTCCTTGCACATCTGCATCACCAGCCCGCGCAGGTGGTCCAGCACCGGCGTGCCGGCGAAGGTCTGGCGCAGCATCGGATAGTCGGTGTTGGTCGACAGGATGTACTCGTACAGGTCGAGCATGCGCAGGTGCACCTGCACCAGCAGCCCGTCGTGCGGGGTGCGGTTGCCGCGCAGCACCAGGTCGCGCGCGGCCTGCTGGCGCTCGGCCACCACGATCTGCTGGCGCACCAGCTGGTTGAACTGGGCCTCGAAGTCATTGCCGGCGTCGTAGAAGCCGGCCTTGATCTCGAGATAGCCCGCCAGCTCGTACAGCGATTCGGCCAGCACCTGCTGCCGGGTGCGGCGCTCGGTGACCCAGCTCACCAGCATCGCGTAACCGAGGTAGGCCACGGCGCCGACGCTGAACAGCGCCGCATGCTCCAGCGCCCGCCGCACCAGGAAGTCCTCGTTGATGGTGAGCGTCATCACGAACAGCGCGGCGAACTGCAGCGGCAGCGTCTTGTTGCCGTACACCGTCATCATGCCGGCCATGAAGGTCACCAACACCAGCAGGAACGGCATCACGCGCGGGAACGGCGTGGCCAGCGCCACCACCAGCGTGACCACGCTGCACAGCAGCACGCTGGCCAGCATCTCGTTGAACTTGTGGTTCAGCGGGCTGGGCAGGTCCATCAGGCTGGTGCACAGCGCGCCCATCGACACCACCATCGCGGTGGGCAGGTCGCTGAAATGCAGCGCGATCAGCGTCGCGCCGATCACGCCCGTGGCCGAGCGCAGCCCCCGGTACACATAGTGCGAATACAGGAAGGTGCGGGGATCGTGCGCGTATTGCATGCAGCGGGGGCGGTGGACTGCGGTGGCGGGGTCTGGTGTCGCGGCGAAAGCAGGCTAGCTTATTGGCCCAGCCAGCGCGAGCGCGCCGCGTGCCGCCCGCCTTCCGCCTTGAGCTTGAACTGTGCCGCCGGCTCGCGCGCCAGCGTCACCGGCAGCGCCTGCAGCTCGTCGCGGCGAAACGCGTGCAGTTCGATGCGGTCGCCGGTGCGGTAGCGCGCCAGCAGCTTGTCGAGCTGGCCGGGCGCCACACGCACGCCGTCGACGGCCACCAGCAGATCGCCGGCGGACAGGCCCGCGGCCTGCGCGGCGCCGCCGTCGAGTACCTGGGTCACGCGCACCCAGCCGTCCTCGGTCTTGACCTTGATCCCCAGCGCCGCGGTGCGCGCCGGCTTCTGCGCCTCGGCCTTGATCCCGAACGCCTTGAACAGCGCCGGCAGCGGCAGCTCGCCGGTGCCTTCGGTGAGCGTGCGCAGCAGCGGCCCCAGGCGCAGGCCCGTGACTTCATCGAACAGCGCATGAACCTCGGCCTCGGTGACGCCGCGCTGCACCGCGTCCGGGGCGTAGAAGCCGCGGCCGTAGCCACGCCACAGCGCGCGCATGACATCGTCGAGCGAGCGCCGCCCGCGGGTCTTGTCGCGGATGGTCAGGTCCAGCGCCAGCGCCACCAGCGCGCCCTTGGTGTAGTAGCTGACGATGGCGTTGGGCGCGTTCTCGTCCTGGCGGTAGTACTTGGTCCAGGCGTCGAACGAGCTTTCGGCCACGCTCTGCTTGGTGCGGCCGTTGCCGCGCAGCACGCCGTTCCAGGTCTTGGCCAGCATCTCGACATACTGCGCCTCGGTGACGCAACCCGAGCGCACCAGCATCAGGTCGTCGTAGTAACTGGTGAAGCCCTCGAACAGCCACAGCAGCGGCGTGTAGGTTTCCTGCGCCAGCCGGTACGGCACGAACGCGGCCGGCTTGATGCGCTTGACGTGCCAGGTGTGGAAATACTCGTGGCTGCACAGCCCCAGGAAGGTGCGGTAGCCCTCGCTGGTCTCGCTGTTGCCGCGCACCGGCAGGTCATTGCGCGAGCAGATCAGCGCAGTGCTGGCGCGATGTTCCAGGCCGCCGTAGCCGTCGCTGGTGACCATGGTCATGAACACGTAGCGCCGGTTGCTGTCGAGAAACGGCGCCTGCGCGGTGCGCGGCTCGAACAGCCGGATCTGGGTCTCGCAGATGCGCTTCAGGTCGCGGCACACGCGCTCCAGGTCCAGCTGCGGCACGCGTCCGGTGAAGACCACGTCGTGCTGCGCGCCGCAGGCGCGGAAGCTGGCCAGCGCGAAGGTGCCCATCTCGACCGGGTGGTCGACCAGCTCGTCGTAGTCAGCCACCTGGTAGCGGCCGAAGCCGTAACGCTTTGCGCCGTCGCGGCCGGGCGCCTCGCGCATGGCGGTGGCCACGCGCCAGTCGCGGTAGGCCTCGCCCGCGGGCGCGTGGATGTGGACGGTGCAGGGCCGCTCGGCCTGCCCCTCCACGCACAGGAACACCGAACTGCCGTTGAAGAAGCCATGGGTGGTGTCCAGGTGCGCGGCGCGCACCGACAGGTCCCACGCGTAGACCTCGTAGCTGAGCGTCAGCGGGCCGTCGGCCAGGGCGACCGGCGCGGCCTGCCAGCGCTGCTTGTCGAGCTTGGTCAGCGCGATCTCGCGCCCGCCCGCATCGGCGCGGATGCGCACGATATTGCGCGCGAAGTCCCGGATCATGTAGCTGCCGGGAATCCACGCCGGCAGCGAGAAACACTGCCCGGCCGGATCGGGCTCGCTCACGGTGACGGTAACGGCAAACAGGTGCGCTTCAGGCTGAAGCGGGGCGATGGCGTAGCGGATCGGCGTCATGGGCAGGATTGTAACGTCGGCGCCTGCGTGCAGCGCCGGCGCGGGTGAGGTGCGGCAAGGCAGCCTGACGCTGCTCAGCCGCGATTCACATCCACCACCACGCGCCCGCGCATGCCGCCCTCCATGATCCTGCGCCCCGCCTCGATGGCATCGCCCAGGCCGATCTCGCGCGTCAGCGCATTGAGCCGGTCCGGCTCCAGGTCGCTGGCCAGGCGCTGCCAGGCCTGTTCGCGCAGCGGCATCGCCGCCATCACGCTGTCGATGCCGTGCAGCGTGATGCCGCGCAGGATGAAGGGCGCCACCGAGCCCGGGAAGTCCAGCCCCTGCGCCAGCCCGCACGCCGTCACCACGCCGCCGTAGCGCACCTGCGCGCAGGCATTGACCAGCGTGTGCGAGCCCACCGAATCGATCACCGCGGCCCAGCGTTCCTTCTGCAGCGGCTTGCCGGGCACGCCCAGCTCGGCACGGTCGATCACGTCGTCGGCGCCCAGCGCCTTGAGGAAATCCGCCTCGCGCGTCTTGCCGGTCGAAGCCACCACCCGGTAGCCCAGCTTGCTCAGCAGCGCGATCGCCACCGAACCGACCCCGCCCGAGGCCCCGGTCACCAGCACCTCGCCGTCGCCCGGGCGCACCGGGCCGTTGACACCGCCGCGCTCCAGCGCCAGCACCGACAGCATCGCGGTATAGCCCGCGGTGCCGATCGCCATGGCCTGGCGCGTGGTGAAGGCGGCGGGCAGCGGCACCAGCCAGTCGCCCTTCAGGCGCGCGCGCTGCGCCAGGCAGCCCCAGTGGGTCTCGCCCACGCCGTAGCCGTTCAGCACCACCTTGTCGCCGGCTTTCCAGCGCGGATGGGCGGACTCCAGCACCGTGCCGGCGCCATCGATGCCCGCCACCATCGGCCACTTGCGCACCACCGGCGAGCGCCCCGTGATGGCCAGGCCGTCCTTGAAGTTGATGGTGGAGTACTCGACGGCAACCAGCACGTCGCCATCGGCTGGCAACTGGGCTTCGTCAAGGGTGGCGAGGTTGGCCTGGGTGGCGCCGTCGGCCTGGGTCAGCAGCACTGCCTGGAAAGTCATGGTGTCTCCTTGGTCGCCTGGCGGCGACTGCTTGCAATGATGGGAAAGGCAGAAAGCACAACGGCCGGACAAGTCCGGCCGTCGCTCGAGCCGGGACAGGTCCGGCGCGCTTATTTCTTGATGCTGGCGAGCTTGCGCTCCAGCGTGGCGACGTCCGCCGCGCCGGGGATGCGGGTGCCGTCGGTGAAGAACACCGCCGGGGTGCCGGTCACGTTCATGCTGTGGCCCAGCGCCAGGTTCTCTTCCAGCGGGGTCTTGCAGCTGCCGTTGCCGGACAGCGCCACCTGCTTGAGCATCCAGTCGCGCCAGGCCTTGGTGCGGTCGGCCGCGCACCAGACCTGCCTGGACTTGGTCTCCGAATCCGGCGACAGTACCGGGTACAGGAAGGTGTACACGGTGATGTTGTCCATCTGCTGGAAGGTCTGCTCGATGCGCTTGCAGTAGCCGCAGTTGGGATCGGAGAACACCGCGATCTGGCGACTGCCATCGCCCTTGGTCCACTTGATCGCACGAGCCAGCGGCAGGTCCGACCACTTGATGCGGTTGATCTCCGCCAGCCGCTCCTCGGTCAGGTTGGTGCCGGTGCGGGTATCGATCATCTCGCCATTAAGGATGTAGCGGCCGGTGGCGTCGGTGTACACCACCTGGCCGCCGATATGGGCTTCGAACAGGCCCGGCACCGGGGTCTTGCCGACGCTCTTCACTTCGGCGCGGCCGCCCAGCACTTTCTGCAGCGATTCCTTGATGCGGTCGGTGCCGGGCTCGCCCGCGGCGATGGCATGCAGCGCGAAGCCGGCCGCGGCCAGCCCGCCGGCGATGGCGGTGATGGTGGCGTAGACGGCGGGGCGGCGGCGCAGGGATGGGAACATGTGGACTCCAGGATCTCGATAAGGGGGCGGACGGGGGCGGACGGTGCCTGCGGGCTAGCCGAGCGCGCGCCCGATCAGCAGGCGCTTGAGCAGGGACTGGCCACCGACCGCGCGCATGCCGGTATTGCGCACCACCCGCGCCACGCTGCCCGGCAGCGAGAACAGCCGGTGCAGCCCGTCGGTGGCCGCGGTCAGCGATAACAAATCGGTGGCGCGCGCGCGCTCGTAGCGACGCAGCAGGCGCAGGTCGCCCTCGCTGCGGAAAGGTTCTTTGTCGGCCATCACGCGGCCAAGTTCCGCGACGTCGCGCAGGCCCAGGTTCATGCCCTGGCCGGCCAGCGGATGTACCACGTGGGCGGCGTCGCCCACCAGCGCCACGTGCGGCTGCACGAACTGGTCGGCACGCTGCAGCACCAGCGGGAAGCCCTGCGCGGGGGTCACGCAGCGCAGCGCGCCGAACCGCGCTCCGACCGCGCCGCTGGCGCCCTGCATCACGGTGGCGGCCAGCGCCTCGGGCGACAGCGCCAGCAGCTCGCGCGCGTGCGCCTCGTCGGCGGACCAGACCATCGATACATGGTTGTCCGGCAACGGCAGCATCGCCAGCACTTCGCCGTTGGCCGGCTCCTCGTCGGCCATCAGCTTTTCCGGCGCGCCCAGGAACCACTGCCAGGCGGTTTCATGGTGAGGCCGCTCGCAGGCAAAGTTCGCCACCACGCCAAGCTGGCGATACTTGCGCGTGCTGACGCCGATATGGCATTGCTGGCGCAGCCATGAGCGCGCGCCGTCGGCGCCGATCGCCAGCGCGGTGCGCACCTTGCCGCCGTTGTCCAGCGTCAGGGTGATGCCGTCAGGGTCGCGCTCGCACACGCTGGCGCTGCCGTCGTGCCACGTCACCTGGTGCTGGAAGCCCAGCGCGGTGTCGAGCGCGCGCTCGACCAGGCGCGACTCGATGATCCACGCCAGCTGCGGCACCGCCGCGGCGTACGCGGAGAAGTGCAGGTCGCCGTCGAAGCTGGGCGAGGTCTCGGCGGCGCTGACGTCGCCGAATACGCGCATGTCGCGCACCGGCTGGATCCGCGCCGGGTCCAGCGCCTCCCACACGCGCATGCGTTCGAGCAGCGCCTGCGAGCTGGCGGAGAAGGCGTAGATGCGGCTGTCCCAGTCGTCCGGCCCGGCGCCGGCCGCGGCGCGCGCCGGCTTCGGCGCGACCAGCGCGACGTCCATGCCCTGCTGCGCCAGCAGCAGCGCGCAAGACTTGCCGACGATGCCGCCACCGACGACGGCAACCTGGAAAGCGGAGGATTTGCGCGCGGCGGGTCGCGCGGACGCGTGGGATCGGGTCATGGCTGGATTATAGCCACGTCACTCCGGGGCCCGTCCCTGCCAGGTTGCCCGCGCGATGGTGGCCCGCAAGGCGCCCGGGCGGAGCAACGGCAAGTGCCCCGGTCCCCGCAACGCGCATCCGCCGATCCTTATAGCTGCGCGTCATAAGCCTTAGAACTAAACAATAGGGTCGGCGCTTCCACCCCCGGACACGCACGGGCCTATATTGAAGCGAAATGTTTTTTGGCCGGGGAACTCACCACCTGAAGGGAGGTGGAAAAATGATTAAACAAGCATTATTGATTGCCGTCGCTACCGCTGGGGCCATGGGCACGGCATTCGGGGGTACCGGTCTTCGCGATGTCTACACCGATGGCGCGAAGGTTTCGAAGTTTGATGTCTACACCGATGGCGCAAAGGTGTCGAAGTTCGATGTCTACACCGATGGCGCGCGCACCCGCGACACGTTCACCGACGGGGCACGGACCGGCGACAAGCGCGACCTGTTTACTGACGGCGCAAAAACCACGGAGATGCGCGATCAATTCACCGACGGCGCCTGATCGCGGCCATCGCGATCCGGCACCAGACCACGCTGCACGGCCAAGCTGACACCTTGGCCGTTTTGTTTGCCAGGGCGACGCTTCTGCCCTGACACCGCTCCAGCCCCCCAAAAGGTTACAATCGCGGTTTTCCGTGGCAACGCATGCAACTTCGCCGAGCCAGCGCGATGTGATGTCTTTGTCTCGTCCCGACGCAGTCCCCGCAGGTAGCGCGCAATCCGCGCCGCCACGGCGCTGCCGGCACCGCTGGCATCACGCAACCCATTGATTCCGAAGACCACACCATGAGCCTCAAATGCGGCATCGTCGGCCTGCCCAACGTCGGCAAGTCCACGCTGTTCAATGCCCTGACCAAGGCCGGCATCGCCGCCGAAAACTATCCGTTCTGCACCATCGAGCCCAATGTGGGCGTGGTGGAAGTGCCGGATCCGAGGCTCGCGAAGCTGGCCGAGATCGTCAGGCCGGAGCGCATCCTGCCGGCCACGGTCGAGTTCGTCGACATCGCCGGCCTGGTGGCGGGCGCTTCCAAGGGTGAGGGCCTGGGCAACCAGTTCCTGGCCAATATCCGCGAATGCGATGCCATCACCCATGTGGTGCGCTGCTTCGAGGACGACAACGTGATCCACGTGGCCGGCCGCGTGGACCCGCTGTCGGATATCGAAGTCATCAACACCGAACTGGCGCTGGCCGACCTCGCCACCGTCGAGAAGGCGCTGGCGCGCTACGTCAAGCCGGCCCGCGCCGGCGACAAGGAAGCCCAGCGCCTGGTCGCCGTGCTGGAAAAGGCCCAGTCCGTGCTGGACCAGGCTAAGGCCGTGCGCACGCTGGAACTGGCGCCCGAAGAGTGGGATGCGATCCGCCCGTTCTGCCTGATCACCGCCAAGCCGACCATGTACGTGGCCAACGTGCGCGAAGACGGCTTCGACAACAACCCGCACCTGGACGCGGTGCGTGAATACGCCAAGCAGACCGATTCCCCCGTGGTCGCCGTCTGCGCCGCCATCGAAGCCGAGATCGCCGACCTCGACGACGCCGACAAGGCCGAATTCCTGGCCGACCTCGGCATGGACGAGCCGGGCCTGGACCGCGTCATCCGCGCCGGCTTCAAGCTGCTGGGCCTGCAGACCTACTTCACCGCCGGGGTCAAGGAAGTGCGCGCCTGGACCATCCACGTGGGCGACACCGCGCCCAAGGCGGCCGGCGTGATCCACACCGACTTCGAACGCGGCTTCATTCGCGCGCAGACCATCGCCTATGACGACTTCATCGCCTTCAAGGGCGAGACCGGCGCCAAGGAAGCCGGCAAGATGCGCGCCGAAGGCAAGGAATACGTGGTGAAGGACGGGGATGTGATGAACTTCCTGTTCACCCGCGTCTAGCCCTCCATTGACATTCACCTAAGACCTCCTACCCTATGGACATTGCCGTGGGGGTTGGAGGTTTTCGTCTTTGTAAAAGACGAGTAGCGGAGGGCCCGGTAGGGCCCGACCCCGTGTGCACGGGGGGCTACATGTCTCGATTAGTCGACGACCGGACACTGCAGCAGTGGCGTTCCCTAGACGCCGCTTTTGTCCTTCAACGCCTTGGCTGCTACGCCAAGCGCGATGTCTCGTTCCACCCCATAAAGGTCAAGAAGACGGCGCGGTACCACGTCAATGCCAACGGCCGCGACTGGGAGCTTCTTCTCACCGGACCAAAGTTCTGGGATGCCCGTGCAGACAAGGGCGGCGGCGGTGCTGTCGACCTTGTAATGTACCTATTTAATTTAGACTTCAAGCACGCGGCAAATATGCTTCGCTCCGCGATGCCCGAACTCACGTCCGTTTCGCCAGACAGTTCCTCGGTCGGCATTTCGAGGCCCGGCGGTTCTGTCTCCCTCGGTGGAGACGATGATGGCACGGCTTGAATACATTCATTATGAGTTCCGCCATGTGTCTTTAGGCGAAGACGGCGACCTTGTCTATACAAAAGAAGCAAGACCGCCCATTAAAGACCTTCCCCAAATCTATTGGGAAGACGGCACCGGTTGGGACGAAGCCAATGTATGGGCTCTCGACAGAGCCGCCTCCGGCACACTCGATGCGGAGACGATTAAGCGGACGATGAAGCATTTGTGCCGATACGCCAACTTCCTGGAGGCTCAGTGTATCGACTGGCGCAATTTCCCCATCCGCAAAGAAGAGCGTGTGCTCAACAAATTCAAAGGCCGTCTGGAAAAGGACCGCGACAAAGGTCTTCTAGAAAGCAGCACAGCAATGAACTGCATGAACTCTGTCATCCAGTTCTATCGATTCGCCGATACCCATAATCTTGTGGGGTCCGAAGCGCCGATGTGGGAAGACCGGATTGTCCGGATGACTCGGTACGATAACGTCGGCTTCAAGCGGGCCATGTCCATTTTAAGCACGGACCTCTCCATTAAGAATTCCAAGCGTCAAGGGGTCATGCTGGAAGATGGCTTATTACCATTGAGCGCCGAACACTGGAATAGCTTGTTGGCCTACACAGCAGTGCATGCAGTGGAAGAGCTGCACCGAATGCTTGCGATAGGGTTTTTCACCGGAGCCCGCTTAGGCACCATTACCACTCTTACAGTTACGAGTTTGGAAACCGCCCGAGCACACCCCACGGTCGAGGGCTTATACCTTCTCCCGGTGGGACCAGGTACCGACGTCGCAACCAAGTCCTCGGTGAATGGAAACCTTCATATCCCGGAGGCCGTTTTGATGGATTTGAAGGCCTACGCAACGTCCACGACACGCCTCCTGCGAGAAAAGAACGCCCATCCAAGCCATAAAGATGTACTTTTTCTCACCCGCACGAGCAAGCCATATACCGTCGCAACGGTAGACCGGTTGGTTCACACAATGCGAAGTCAAGCAGCGGACGCCGGACTTCACTTCATGCATAAATTCAAGTTCCATCAATCTCGAGCTACTTTCGGGACTTGGCTTATGCAGCTCTTACTAGACTGCGGGGCTACGACCAGCGCGATAGAGTTCGTCAGAGACGCGATGCTTCACAAAAGCGAGAGTATGACATGGCGTTATATCAAGTTTCTTGAGAATACTCCGGCTAAGGAGAAAGCGGCTGGGGCCTTCAGCGCAGCTTTCACTAACGTCACGAATCGAAACTGGGAGAAAGTAGATGCATAACGAAGGTCAATTGCCCGACCTGACGTTCCCAGATGTCGAATTTGGGAAGAACGAGACGCCTTGGAATCTCAACATCCTGCTTTACAAAGGCGCCTCTGCAGTTAAGTCGAATGCGGCGACGCAGCAAAAGATATTGAATGGAAAATTTGGCGAGCCTCTACTAGAGCGACTGGAGTTAGTCAGCCGGCTACATGGCGAAATCAACGCATCCTTCAAGAGCGGTGGCTCGCGAGCCACAGTGGAAGCGCAACGGCTCACCTTGCGATATTTTTTTGCATTTGCCGAACGTGCTAGTAAGGCTTTGACGCTCGCAACGGTCGAGGAAACTTATCGTGCTTGGGTAGATTCGCTCGTTCTACGAACACGTCTGCCCCGCAAAAACAAGTCTGCAAACGTCCCAGACCGCAAGCCTCTTTCGGTTCTCTCCGCATATGGTTATGCGGCTACGGTTGGAACATTTCTAGACCATATACTTGACCGAGTCACCTGCATTATTGAGACAACCGGTCTCAAATTTCCACCCCGCCGAATAACGGCAGTCGGAACTCAGGCAGAGAAGCAAAATCTCAGTCACACTTTCGCGTTTGGACACATGCTTCAAGATATTTGTGACGGCTTAACTCTTCGGACTACCCTTGAGGTTCCCTTTCCGGTTCAAATCGAATTGAGAGCAGGAAAGACAATAACACGCCAGGAACCTACTTTATGGCCGGAAGGAAGCAAACGCAACTCGCTGGTTAATCTACGTATAGAAGCCGAGCTTCTGATGTTCATAGGTCAGACCGGTATGAATCTTGAAGAAGCGGCCAATCTTGAGTTTCGACACTTCTCTTATATGAGCTACAACGACAGCTATCAGGTACGGGACTATAAGCACCGCCGCCATGGTCCCGTGCTCTTCCACATATTCAAGGATTACAAATCACACCTCGAGCGCTATCTTGAATGGCGTAGGAAATTATTTCGAAAATCCAACAGGTTGTTTCCTTTTATCAGATTCGACGGCGCAAGGGATGGCCGACGCTTCTCTGCGGACAGGATGCGAAAGATATGCAAAGAAGTAGACATCCCATTTATCCCACCACAGTCATTACGCAATACGCGAGTGAATTGGCTACTTCGGCTTACAGGTGACCCAATCCTCACAGCGGAGACATCGCAGCATACCAAGGAGGTTTTGAAGAACAAGTACGAACGTGCAAGTTACCAACGAACAACGGTTGAGGCGACTCGGTTCTGGTTGAAAGCCGACCCACATCTGAGAACCGAAGCCGTTGCGCCAGGCGATTGCACGGGGACACCGCAAGCGGTAGCTAACATTCCTCCGGAAGCGCCAAAACCCGACTGCAAACGGGCATCTGGTTGCCTGTGGTGTGCAAATCACCGTGACGTTGACTCGTTTGATTATACCTGGGCGCTTTCCAGCTTCCATCACATCAAGGTTATCGAATTGAGCAAAGACAGATTGCCACGTCGTGACGAAGATGCCCCGCCCGCACAGCGGTCTATCGAACGAATTCAGGAGAAGTTGAAGTGGTTCGAGGAGTCTAGTGAAACGAGACGTCGATGGGTGGAAGAAGCGCAGATGCGTATAGCCGAGGGGGATTTTCACCCTGATTTTAATGTCGAGATTCGAGAATTGGAGGGCGAACATGACCCCATGGACCCCTGAATTCGCATTGAAGATTGGCGCCGCACCAATATTGCCGGAGAACTCCTGCTACAGGCCCCCGAGTTGGCCACCACCAGCGGACTGGGTCGTCAGCGAAGATTCGGAAGGAAATCCCTTGTCAAGATGGAGCGACCCCTTTTGGGATTTTTCAGCATGGGTGGGATATTCCTTCAAGCTCCATTTCGCCGGCGGAGGCCCTGGCAGGTCTGGTCAGCCGCTTCGCCCTCAAAATCAACACCTAATGAGGCTATTGACCACTTGGGTAATGTGGGGCCCGGACAGCAGAAAGGCCTGGCGGTCACTGCTACACACCTTTTACCGCTTACGTAGAATAGTCGCCCTCTGTGACCGAGAGAATATTCTCGCCAGTGAGCTTTATCGATTCCCCAAGGTCATCGAAGAAGTTCCCAAACTATACTCCGAATCCGACAGGAGTTTGATTTTGGCGGAATTGGACCGTCTGCTACGGGCGAAGGAGAGGCTTGGATTCGTACTGGTAGACGAGTTTGGACTGTGTTCTATTTCCAAAGCCTTCTCCGAAACAGATGACGTCGACACGGAGCAAACAGCCTATATCCCACCCAGGATTTGGACATATCAGATTCACCGACTGAGAGAATGTCTTGACGATTTCATCAAGCATGAGCAGCAGATAACTGACTGCTTCAACTTCTGCGTCGACGCTTACGCGCACAATTTTGGGTCACTCGAGGCGTGCTTTACCTACGAAGGAGACAGAGATGCTCTCCTGCCGTTCTGCGAAGACGAGAAAATAGGTCGGCGACTTAGCGGCATGAAATTCTATGGCCCGTTTGAGCTTACCGCCAAACGATTTGGAATAGATTCATTGATTGATAAATGGATTTCCGGCTCGATGACAGGAATTCTCCTTAAATCGCTTTCTTCGTATTTGTCATTAGTTCAACATGCCGGAATGATTTACATCGCAAATTTCACACTGCAACGAATTGGGGAGAGTGCAGCGCTCAGGGCCGACTGCCTAGTTTGGGAGGAGGACGCCGTATTAGGGAAAATTCTTACGGTTTGCGGTGAGACAACCAAGACTGACCCGGACAGTGATGCGCGATGGCCGACAAGCCCAAGCGTCCAAGTGGCTGTAAAAGCAATGACTGGCGTTGCCAAGTTGCGTATGCGGTGTGCCGAAGAGAATCCAAAGGTTAACTGCGGCAAGGAGGATATAGAGAATCCGTACCTCGTCCATTGCGCTTTTGAACCGTGGTCGACTGCTCCGCATGCTTGGCGGTCCTACTCGACCCGCTCCAATTTGGCGTCATATAAGGTTCTGTTAGAGACACGGTATCCACGTCTTTTCGACCCTGCGCAGCTTACGATAACCAAAGATGACCTAGAAATCGCTTTGAAGCTAACTCCCAACTTAAGCAAAAACGGCGCGTTTGAAATTGGAAATATTTGGCCACTTGCGTATCACCAAACTCGCCGTACAGGTGCCGTTAATATGTTCGCTAGTGGCCTGTTGAGCGATACATCCATCCAAGTCATTATGAAGCATCTTACACTTGAACAGTCGAGGTATTACGGAAAAAACTACAGCCGGGTCCGTTTCAATGACGAACGGGAGAGGCTAACAGTGGAGGCTAAATATGAAGTGCTAGCCAAGCAAATTAGTGCACTGGTGGATGAGCACTATCTATCCCCTCAGGGGGAGAAACGGAAGCAAGAAATCGTAGTCAACCTTCTTAGCACGAGGGATTACAATGAACTCGTCAAAGCAGGTCGAAAGGGAGAAGTCTCCTTTCGAGAAACGCGGCTAGGAGGCTGTACGAACAGGACACACTGTGACTATGGTGGCATTGAATCGGTAGCACGGTGTGCGGGCGGAGACGGTCACGAACCTTGTCGCGAAGCAATATTCGATAGCACAAAGCGAAATTCCATAGAACGCCAATTGGAAGGTGTTGAACGTCGGCTCAAAGAGGTGAAACCAGGCAGCCCTCGCGAAATTGCACTGAAATCTGAGGCGCAGGGACTAAGGAACTATCTCAATGTCGTCCGAAACTGAGACAGCAGAAGACCGCTTTCGGCGCGCTTTCGAACGCCTGAAAGCCAATAAGCCAGAAGTACTTCCGGCTGGCACCCCTGTGAGCCAGAATAACGTCGCGAAAGAGGCTGACGTAGACCCAACTGCTTTAAGAATATCTCGCTACCCAACACTGATTCGCGAGATACAAACATTTGTGGAAATCAGGGACAAGGCGAAAACCTTGCAACGTGAGCGCCAATCCCAACGAAAACATGTCAAGGAGGATTTAGTCTCACGAAACAAGACATTGACGACGGAGCGAGACGAGGCGCAATCTAAGCTCGTTAGTGTGGAGCGTCGAGTACTCGAACTTCTACAGGAAAATGCTAGATTGAGAGCGAAGCTCGACGAGAGGCTTCCACCGCCAACGCGCCTGGGCGAATAATCTGGGCGCAGTTGTTGGGACGCCGCACGTCCGAATAGCTTCAGAGGAAGAGCCTGTCCACCTCCCCCCATTGGTTCGCGAACCCACCTCCGGGCACTTCAATAGTGCATCGACTCTGCCATGATGCCAAGGAGCTGTAGTTTCGCCGTCGGCAGGTTCTGGCTTTTTTTTTACAGGTGCGGAGAAATTCCGCTTCCAGCGGACATCAAAGGACGCTTTGACCGTCGCGTGGACAGGACGCCTTGCGCCGCATGTGGATAAAGAACGGTGGCGCGACAAGGCAACAAAACCAATCTCGGATTATGAAAAGGTCACCGTCGGCCGGATTCCTGGAACTCTCAGTTAGCTCAAGGACATGTAGTTGCTGCAAAGGGATAGACATTGCCGGCTCGCTAACACCGAACGCTCGCGCGAGCGAAGGCCCATCCAGTTCGGTTCCCGGTCGGTCGTAAGAGCGAACGTCAGGCAAAGACTTACCCGAAAAGTGCGTCGTTATGGCTTATCCGGCAAGAATCTGCCTGTACTTGCGGACCGATTTCCTGTGGCCGCCCGTATACACCCTATCGCCACGCGAATTCCTAAGCAGTCGACGTTGATGATGGGGTAGTGAGGACTATCCCTTTCCTCGCTGATTCCCAAGCAGCCCCTTCGATAAAAGCCTGTTCTCGATGACGTACCCAATCTCCCTCTTGTCGGCCTTCAATAGGTATCGCCACACAAGGAGGAATTCCGCGAGCTCGTCGTTATCGCAATAGAAGTAAGCGGTCGGGACCTTGAGCGCCCTTGCGAGCTTTTCCGAGACCTCGAACGGGGGCTCGTGGACACCGCTCTCGTAGCGGCTGATGCGCGCGCTAGCGGTGTGTTCGTCCAGGCCAATTTCAACACCGAGTTTGTCCTGGGGAATGCCGGCACGCCGTCTTGCCTGTCGCAAGCGGCGCCCAAAAAGCGTAACCGGCTCTTTTCTTCCCATTCTGCGAATATCGTAGAAATCGCGTTGCGTTTCTCTACGAAATTCGTAGAATCAAAAACCAGCCACGAACGGCCGGAATAGCTTGACAAATCGCCATTTCATGGTTTTTCCGGGCCGCAGGCGCTATGACCAACCACAGGGACTACCCCTCTCGCACACGAGGGGACACTCCCGACATGCCCGCACAGGCGGCAGGAGCCAGGAATGGACCTCAATGACGTACCCGACGACTTCCCACGGCCCACGCTTCCAGCCGTAGTTCCTGGCGGGCAGCCAAAAGTGGGCGCCACCTTGTCATGGAACGTCTACGTTGGCGGCCAGACGCCAGAAGGGAGATTCGAGCGCTGGTTCATATGCGAGGACCTGGCTCAGCAACTACTTCTAGTGGCCCAAGCTGACGTTGCGAAGCATCCCAATCATTCGCCAGACGAGACGCTTGGACGCGTACGCGTATCCGTTGCGCGCAAAGGCTGGGTATCGCCTGATGAACTGGATTGGCTTCTGCAGCGAATGAAGGTACTGCTCCAGTGGTAGCGGACGTGCGAAGCGACATATTGCCCGGCGGAGGAGATGCCGTGACAAAGTCGAAATCCCCAACGTACGGACCTGATGCCTTCGGCCACACGCCGACGCCAGCACTGCACCTCGGAAGCATAGTCCAAGACATTCCACCTGTGGTTCAGGCCTTGGGTAAGGCTACGTGCCATACCCCGGACGAGCTATTGGCTAGCCTGGCGCGCTTTGGCTATCCCACCTATGCAATCGAAGACCCCGACGACAGTGTGACCTGGTACTTCTCAAACGATTTGCAGGAGGCGGTTGCCCTCGGGCTGAAATGGGTCGAGAAGGACTGCACTCTGGTACAGATTCCCGAAGACCAAGATGGCGAGGTTGTCTATGCGTACGTAGCGCGAGGCCTCGACGATGACCCAGACCTCCAGTACCTTTTATATCGCGAAGGCTTCTGGAGCGCTGCGGGCGGGGACTTGAATGAAGCAGCGACACCGGAAATCATGACCCGGTTGCGTATTGAACTCTTCAAGTTCCTAGCCCGATTGGGGGGAGGACAATTCCTCTTGCTCGACTTCTCAAATCCGGCTTCCGTTACAAGGCACCTAGAGAACTGGGAGAATGACCTTGAGCCGTAGCACAAGTCGGCTGCTGTCCATCCCGCGCGGGACACAACCGTGACCCTGCGACTCAAAGGCGTTATAGCCGCGCTCTACAGGCGACCAGATGATGGCATCCGACAGGTGTTCGCGCTGTCGCGTGACGAAGCAGAAAGGCTTCCACGCCTCCCCTGGGTTGCCATCATTTCCATAATCGCACCTGGACGCCACCCTGCAAATGTGGATGGCTTCGAGCACGTGGTACGAGCGAGCTTCGCCGACGTCGACTTTCTCAGCCCGAACCTTTCCCAAAGAGCTCGTGCATCCCTTGGCGAAGCCTTCACCGTCGAACAGGCACAAGTCATTCGTCGGTTCGTGGAGTCCCTGCCGAGCGACGTCACCTCTGTAGTCATCCACTGCGAGGGGGGCTACTCGAGGTCTTGCGCCGTCGCGCTCGCACTGCATCGCTTGTATGGCTACCACGTCGTCTTGAGACGGCTAGCACAGACGAACCCATCGGTCGTTATCCTAATGATGGGTGAAGGGAGACCTCAACGGAAAACACGGCGCGGTCAAGTATGAGTTCTGGCGCTCGACCTCCCCTGCAGCGGATTCACTCTTGGCTCTCCGAAGTCTGGACCAGGCCATGACGCGCCGGTACCTTACTTTGGAGGAGATGGAAGCCGAGATAGGAGGCTATCTGAAGACTTACCGCATCCATCGCAACATCGACCAAGCTACCCTCTCAAAACGAGCTGGCATCAGCGTGCGGGCTCTACGGAACCTCGAGGCAGGCAATGGCTCGTCATTGCGCACCCTCTGCACGGTGCTTAGAGCCTTGGGCCGCGAAGGATGGCTCGACATGATTGCGCCTGTTCCTACCATTAACCCGTTGATGCTTACAAGGCAGGCAAAGCCACGACAGCGGGCAAGCAAGCCCAGGAAGAAGAAGCCCACATTCAAGGAAGCGTTGGCAGCAATGCCGGACGTGGGTGAGGACGATGACTTCCATCGCAATGGATAGCAGCGAGCAGACCTAACGCCATGGCCGCTTGTGAGATGGAGGCCCGTGGCCTCGGATACTGGGGCAACTCGAATCTCCCGTTACTACTGTTCGTTGGAACTCATCATGCTAAAAGTCACTGTAGAAGTTGTCGGCCAGAACGGCTCGGCCAGGGGGATAGCAACCGCTTACATAGGCAGGCTCGAGCGCAGTGCCACTCCCGACTACGTGGTGCAGTTGCACGAAGACCAGCGCCAGCACGGCGAGAAACGAACCCTGCATGCCTACCCGCGCCACGCATCATCCATCTTTGACCTCGTCGCGCGCGCTCTCGCAGTCGGGTTGACCGGGAACGAGGAGCTCCCACCTCGCCCCGAGCCCCTCAGTGTTCCTACCCACCGTTCAGGTAACACCAGCTACGTGCGCCTGGGCGAAATACCCGAGCCGGCAGCGACGCTGTTCCGCAAGCGCATCGAGTACTCGACCTGCCCGGTTATTGAGGAAGACCCCACGCCGATGGACTGTGCTTACGCGTCCGACTGGCAGGACTTTTTGACCGGCCGGAGATAGCAGCGCAAGCGAGCACTCTCTGCGGTATCGTGGCAGCCACTGCCGGCTTGTCGCGCGTGAGCTGGGCTTCGAAATATCGCTTGAGACTTCCGTTGGCCCAGGGTGTTCGATGATGGGAGGAAAGAGAGAAAGAAGCAACCCAATCAGTCGACCGCGAGACGCTGTACAACGAAGTGTGGACGGACCCAGCTCCCCACTTCAGGGGTACTCACGAATGCCGAACGAAAAGGTGGGCCCGAAAGCCGTTCAGGTGATACACGGGGGGCAGCTGTGCCTGCAATGGGGGATTTGGCAGCAACGCTGTTGGGGACTTGTGGCTACGCGGCAAGGAAAAACTGGTACCTTCGCGGCAATGCCCGAGTTTAGTGGGGGCGATTGGCGTCAATCCAGGCCTGTACGGCTAGCAGTGTCAGGCCGTACCGAGCGCAATTGAACACTTCGAGCTTCTTCAATTCGTCGAGCAGCATGGCTCGAAATCCTGGCGCCTGGTCTTCCGTGAGCCCCAATGCGTCTACGGCTGCTTGAGCGGACTTCCGGTCTCTAACAACTAAGCCGATGGCGGCGGTCAGACCCTGTCGGTAGCGCAGCCGGAGTGGGTTCGGCACTCCCACGGATGCCATGGTGGCGCCGTACTTCTTCAGCGAGCGCCGATAGGTCCACGCAAACAGGTCCACCGCGAGCGCAACATCCCGGAATTCATACACACCGAGCATCGCGCGAGCGTAGCTCTGCTGGTCGACGTCCAGGAACGACAGCGGCGGGCAGTTGTAGAGCATCAGGGGAATGTTCGCAGCCAGACGACTGATGCGCTTGTTGCCATCGTCGAACGGCTGCAGGTAGGCCAAGTTCACCCAAAGGAAGAAGGCGGCTTCAACCGGATTCTTAATGTGGCGGACCTTGTCGACGATTGCGTCCAACATCTCTTGGAGGATGGCGGGCACCTGGGTGGGCACGTATGCCGTGTCGCTAATGTTGAGTACCTTCTTTCGGATGACACCGAGTGCGTCCGTACCAGCTAGGAGGTCCTGCATGAGCACTGCGTGCAGGTTTCTGATGAGGGGTGTGGATAGGCCTTGCAGCGGTACGGCGTCTACGAGGTACTCGATGGCGGCCTTGTGATTGAGCAGCATCACCGTGTCGGCATCGCTTCCTGCGGTTCCCCGCGCGAACAGCTCTTCGGTCGCCTTCAGGTCGTAGCGGTTGCCTTCCAGGCAAGAGGACGACCAGGACAGGTCAATGCGCAGCGGTTCCAACACCTTGCGCGCGTAAGTTCCGGCCGGCAATTGCTCTCGCAGGCGCCCCGAGAGATAGAGCTCTTGGGCCAGGGCTTGCGACATCAGCCAGCTCTCGTTAGGCACGTAGCTGTCGACAAACTCGCGCCGATATGTCACCGGGCTCCGCGCGGCCAGGGGCACGTCGAGCTTGTGACCCAGCGCAATTGCCGCTGGTGACCAAACTACGTGCGGTAGCGCTTCGGTTGGGGCTGGCATTCGGAGAGTGGCCGGCTCCGTGGCCGAGCTGCCTGCCTGCAACCGATAGCGTGTTGCCCGAGCATGACCACTGCGAACGACCTTACCGCTCGCGCATAGCGCGTCGAGGTGGCGCCGGACAGTGGCTGAGCTGCCTTGCGTGGCGGAAATGATGTCGGTGGAGGAGACCTCCGGCCGCCCGGCCTGAGTTAATTGCCAGAGGGCTTCCAAGATACCGTGAGAGGTCACTTTGCGCATGTATCCGCTCAGAATCTGCCCAATAATGAGCAAATTGTACTCAATCGAGCAAATACCTGCAGATTTCTGAGCAGATTCGCCATGGCCAAGCGCTCTCTGGCGGTGAGCCCGAAGAGAACTTTCGTCGACTCGTTGGTCCGTCTGGAAGCTCGCGCTGTGGCGCCCCACTCACTGTGAGGTTTCCGTTCGTCAAAGCTCGGCTATACTGTATATCCATACAGGTATCTCGTTTGAGGCCATGCTCCCAGAACCAGCGAATTGCCCGTTATGCGGCGCGGCCGCAGAGCGGATTCGGTCGTCCCAACTACGCGGGTTCAGGTACACCTGCCCGTCGTGCGGGTCGTTCGGCATCGAGTCCGCCGCGCTGGCCGGCCTGATTGCGTCCGCTTCAACGCGGCAAGACCTCGCACGGCTGCGGGCGTTTGGACATCTGCCGCTCATCCAGCGCGACAAACAAGGGATACGCGTCGGGCCTTGCCGCGTGTAGGACACGCGCGCCTTCATGCCGCGTAGCGGAGCCGCGCTGAGGGAGAGTCGTCGGTTGCTGGGGGGGCTTGGCCTGCCGAGGCACCGGGATTGAGGAATTGCATCATGGGTAACAACCATCTGGCTTCGGAGTGCCATCTCCGAGGAAACAGCCTCAACGAGCCGCCAGTGCCTGGAGCAAACGGCATCCTCGCGCGCATCCCTGGACAGTTCGTTTCGGCCGCCGTGAGCCTGCTGCCGCCCGCGGCATTAACGCAGGAGCTTCATCAAGAGGTCGAAATGGACGCTGGACCTGCAGGGAGGGTTCGCTTCTTCGTAAAGAGGATGCGAGCCCGGCACCACCGACACTCGTACTACTTTCGGTGTACCGGGCGGAGCCGGTGAGCGTCAAGAATCCGCTCTGATGGGGTGCTCCCCCTTATGACTCGAGACAGGTGCGTCTAAGGGACAAGGTATCCGAGTCTGCTGCACTGCGGCGAAGCGAGTCCGGGTGGATGCCAGGTACGCAAATAGGCGGCGGCGTCTCAATGTCACGCACGGCCTCCATGCGTGTATCACCTTCCGGCGCAACACGGAGGTAGATGTGGCGCGCCACAATGGCAGCCACGACAATGACGATGGCGGCAAGGAATGCTCTGGCGAAGAGCTTTGTCCAAGTGGTCACGCGATGACAACCATCAATGGTAGAAATCGCGGTACATGTCGCCGCAGTGATAGTCACGGTAGTATCGCCAGACGCCTGCTGTCACGCCAACGACAACAAGAATCGGCCATACGGCATTCAATAGTGGAAACGCAGGCTCGCACTTCACCGTCGCTAGCCTACTGACCGGCAGGCAAAGAATCGTGTTGATGGCTTGGGCGCCCAGAAATGCAATGAATGCGAAGAGCCACCACCTGACGATTTCCCAGACATACCGATACTGTAGCTGCTGAACTAAAGGACGACGTCGACGCCTTGGCATATTTGGACTGGGATTGAACGGATGTCATCACTCTGCCCCATGTCATTTCTGCCGGCGCCCCTCAAGAGGGTGATGTTGTGGAAACGAGACTATCCTCGACCGGTGACCTCGTTCACCGGGAAGTCGCTGGACGTCAGAACGATGCGAGAGTTGCTTGGCACCCTGCGACTCCTTGCCGCTGCATCTCTGATTCGTTCCCATCCATGCATGAAAGCCCCGAGAATCGCATGGCTCCTATCCTTGCCGGAAAATCCTGCGAGTGCCAGACCGAAATGGCCCTCCAAAGCTTCGCGGCTGACCGCAAAAGTCTGGTTGTACCTGCCGATGAGATACTGGAACTGGACCCCAATGTCGTCATCGATGCCCGCCACCTCAAGTCCAACGGGGTAGACCATAGCCTCCTCCGAGCGCATATCGATGGAGTTAGAATACGCCTGATACTGCAGCTAGTGACGCTTCTGTTCAATGCTAACGTGAGCGAATCCTAACGATGCTCAGATTCAACGCCCCCACCTCGCCCCTTGTTGAACGCCTTTCAGATGCGCAACAACTAAGGGAGCGCGCTGCTGCGATTCTTTGGGTAAAGTCTCAGATGGCCAAGCACGGCATCGCAATAGATGACCTGGTTGCCGCCGGATGCTTTGCCGCAACGACTCCGGCTACCAGCCAAAAGGTCCGTCCCGCCCGCTTCAGAGACGCTGCCGGCCATAGCTGGGATGGCCACGGCGACCTACCCGAATGGCTTCAGCGCGCGGTGAATGCTGGCCAGACCACGGACCATTTCAGGGTTTCGTGAGCACGGCAGTATGCCTAGCAGCCACCATAGTTTTTACGGCCGCTCGCTGTAATCGTGTACGTACCTCCAAGAGGTCCCGCGTAGCACGTTTGGTCGGACCCTGTCGTGCGAGGCGCTGCCAAGGTATTCGTCGCTCGTGTTGGAGGTGCACGAGTAACATCCGGAGCGACGAGATTCGCACTCCCACCCGCGCGATGACAAGGGTAGTCACCCGCCTTTTGATTGGTGTGGGTGTTCGATGATGGGAGGAAAGGGTGAAAGAAGCAACCCAACCAGTCGACCGCGAAACGCTTTACAACGAAGTCTGGACGGACCCGGTGACTGTCGTGGCGCCACGATACGGATTGTCAGATGTCGGGCTTGCCAAGATTTGCCGGACATTGGCAATTCCCCTGCCTAGTCGAGGCTACTGGGCAAAAGTCAAAGCGGGAAGAATCATGAACCGGGTCCCGCTTCCCGACCTCAAACAAGAACACTTGTCGAGAACGGGTCTGGTCAAGCTTCCGCCAGAGCAAGCGGAAATCCGAGAGGCTACGAGAAAAGCGTCTGCGCGACTGCGTAAGGAACTACACGTAGAGCCCTTACCAGAACAATCATCTTCTTCTCTGCACCCGCTCGTTCGCTCTGCGTCCGAGCGATTGCGCCGACGAGACGGCTGGCCAGAGAACACTTTGCTGCGGTCTGCACCAAAGGACGTCCTCAATATATCCGTAACAAAGGCTTCACTCGATAGAACCCTCGGCATCGTCGACGGTCTGATTAAGTCACTGGCCACGCAAGGCTTCGAGTTTGAAGTCAATCCGGACCAGGGCGAGACGCTCATCAGATGGCTTGAAACCGGCACGACAATGGCTTTCTCACTAGCCGAGCAAGTGAAGAGACTCCCCCATGTGATTACACCGGCGGAGGAACGCGCACAAAAACGCTATTGGGGGCGGTCTCGGTGGGATGGTTCCGTGGAGTACCCGAATATCGCCAGATATGACTTCATCCCAACGGGGGTCCTGACAATCGAAGTCGGTCGCTGGCCATCGAGGTCATCGTGGAAGGATACCCCGAGAACTCGGCTTGAGCAGCGCCTAAGCGGTGTCATCGCGGGCGTCCTGGACTTGGCACGGCAGACCCATGCGAAGCAATTGGAAGAGACTCGTCGGAAAGAAGCTCACCAACGCGCCGTCGCCCACTATGAATTTCTGACGAGGCGGCTAACTGATGAGGTCGAGCGCTTCAAGCAACTCGAGTCGCAAGCGACCAACTGGGAACGCGCCGCCAGGCTTCGCGACTATGCGAATGCGGTAGAAAGGCAGACGGCTGCGACGGGAGGCCCATCCGCAGAACAAGTCGATTGGCTTTCTTGGGCACGGGCGAAAGCTGATTGGCTCGACCCGCTTGTTCAAGTCTCTGACCCAATTATCGACGCACCTGAACCGAAACGGCCAGGCTTCGGATGGGGCTAGGCCTTCCAGCCGGCCAGCGTCCGCGAGTACTCGATGGCGGTCTTGTGGTTGAGCAGCATCACCGTGTCGGCGTCGCTGCCTGCGGTTCCGCGCGTGAACAGCTCTTCGGTCGCCTTCAGGGCATGGCGGTTGCCTTCCAGACAAGAGGACGACCAGGACAGGTCCATGCGCAGCTGTTCGAGCACCTTGCGCGCGTAGCTTCCGGCCGGAAGTTATTCTCGCAGCCGCCCCGAGAGATAGAGTTCCTAGGCCAGGGCTCGCAGCATCAACCAGCTCTCATTAGACACGTAGCTGTCGACAAACTCGCGCCGATGCGGCGATACCTTCAGGGCACTCAGTGTCTGGAGGGTCCGATTACATATAGAAGCTGTAGCGAGGCTGCACTACATCGCCCTCCAGCACATACTTGAGAACCTTCCCGACCTGATGTGCAACACGCATCGTGATGGGCTCCGCGCCGTCAAACTGGGTGTTATTCCAGTTGAGCTTCGTCAGGGCCAGAATCTCTTCCGCAAGCTTGCGCGGGCTGGTGTCCGCCTGTGCAATCTGAAACTTCAATGGCCGGGGAACGTACATCCCTGGGTACGTGGCGTAGTACGGCACGCTCCCTCTGGTGTAAAGAAGGTGATTCGCTTCGTCCAATCTCAGCATTGTCCCTCTCAGCGGGGGATAGGTTCCTTCGCGAAACAATCGGGTGAACGACTTCGTCACTACCAAGAAATCGGCGGTCTCTAGTCCCTGGTCGTCGACCGCGCCGTTGAATCCATCGAGCTCTTCTTTGCTGTACTTCGAGCTTTTATGCAGAACCACTCGCGCTGGCAGGTGTTTATGTTCGCGCCTGTACTCCTTCAATGCGGTGGTAAGTAGCAGATGAGCGTCATTGCGAGAGAGGTGCGGTTGTCTGTCGTCCTTGGAGAGTTCAACTGCCTTACCACGTACGATTACTCCCTCGCCGCGTTCGTCATAGACTTGCGCCATGCTCGTCACCAGACTCGCTTGGTCCAGTGAGCGATAGAAGCTGATGCCAACAAAGCATGCATGAAGCTCGGAAGGGTCGCGTACGATACGCCAAGGCCGATAGTTCGCCTTGTAATAAAGAGCCGTGTGGAAATTCCACGCCCTGGTAGCCTCGTCCTGTAGCGTGCGCTTCTCCCCTTTCTTGCTCTTCTTTCCCTTCGCCGCGTCATCGTACGTTTGCGGTAGCACGAGCTGAATGGGTTGGTTCATTCGCATGACCTTGGCTTTCAGCATATTGCGGAGGTCAAACGTGCTGCCATATTCGAGGGCATCTTGCTTAGGGTTGAACTCGGCTGTCGCTTCGCTAGCTTCCTCATCCTCCAGCGCCACCAGTTCCGGCGGGACGCCCACAATGACCACATCCGGCCGCCCTGATTCGCTGATAGCCTGAACTTCGTCAGAGAGCAATGACTGCCCATCGGCCACGGCCATGAGTTCGGATTGTGCTGTGATGCGACTCAGTTCTCGGCTTGACAAAGTTCGTACTGAGCTTGAGTCGATATTGAACTCTGCGCGGAACGGCGAGTCAGGCCCAAAGCCAGGGAAGTCCGGGAATAGGTGCGGCTGTCGACTGGCCTTAGCCTTAATGCCAGCCTTGCTACGCTCGAGCCACTGGAGGATGCCGTCTACCGTTTGTTGGGTGCCGACTACTCCCAGGCGAATGCGGCGCGGTTGCCCCTCAATGCTGTCGAGCGGGCCAAACAGAGCGATTCCTTGGCGCATATCGACATGCCTGTGAAGGCCGCCGAACTCTAGCTCTGGCTCTTCTAAGAGGTCAAGTTTCATCATCCAAGCTCGAACAATGGTGCGGAGGGGGTGTCGCTTTGCTGTTTATCGTCGCTATCCGATGACGTCCACGCGTTGTCATCGATACCGCGGTCAATACCGAACGAGGCAGGGGGGCCGAAGTCGAGAAATGGATAGCCCTCGTCAAACAGGCCTGGAGGGTTACGTAGAAGGTCGGCCCACATCATCAGTTGCCCACGAATTGCGCCGTTCTTTTCGAGCTCTTTGATACCCTTCAGCCAGTCTTCATGCCACTTGCTTTGCTCGATGCCGTTCTTGGTAAAGAAATACGTCGGCGTAACTTCGAGATACCAATCGCCGCCAAACCGGTAGAACTGCGCCTTCATTGCTGAATGCCGGAAGCCCATCAGATGCTTCTTCTGCTTATTGCGGAGCTCTTTGAATACTTCTCGTGCCGTGGCCTTCTTGTCCCCACGATAAGCATAGTCGTACGGCGTCTTGCTTTCGGACGGGGGGAAGAAGAAGCATTTCGTAGCTTTGTCAAAGCGAAGCGCCTCGGGCATTGACCGCAGTTTCTCTCGCAGACAGCTGTTTATGAGGTTCACAAAGTCGCGCTGCCTGTCAGCGTCAGGTGATGCGGCCCACTCCTTGACACCGAAGTCTTCCACGGTGCCTCGGTCGCACAAGTTTTGATAGCGCGGCTCAGTTAGGTCGCGCACCGCAAGTATTCGTTCGTTCTTCAGAACAAACTCGAGCCGCAGATTGGCTTCACGCAATGCCGCACCAAGGTCCTTGGCCGTCCGATAAGGGGTTTCCGCCAGGTAAAGTCGCTCTGGCAGCTTCGTGACCGGCAGCAGGTTGCTGACGAGCGTCTCGCGCTTTACCAGCGCGGGCGCAACGCCCCGGGGTGAAGCCGCCTGGGCGACCTCAATGAGCCTGCCTTTGCTGCTTTCGTCTAGAACATCCCTGGCCTTAACGAATCGAAGCCGCTTCTCGCCCCCTTCTGTGGGAGGCTTGATGACCTGCCAGTAGCACTCGTTTGTACTTGGTCTCGACACGATGAGGACTACGGGGACACTATGTCCGAGCCAGTAGCCCATATCTCTGGAATCCGGCCAATAGTCGAAACCGGCATCCGTCTCGTTCTTGAACTCCGAGACCGCTTTACTCTGTACCTTGAGCAGCATACCAGTCATCCGACCGTTGGCAGCGTCGCGAATCTCAATTTCGCCGTCGATGCCGGCGTCGTGTTGCGCCGTCGGTCTCCAGACCAGTCCCATCCGAGAGACCGTTAGTTCAATCAGGCCCGTTCCCTGGGTGCCCAACAGTTGGCTGTCGGTCAGCTTTTTCTCGCTCATTTCTTATCCAATAGACCTACTTCTGAGGTTATCCGGCTAGCCAGAGACGTAATACGGACTTTCGATACATGGATTTGAGACGCCAACCATTGTAATGCTGGCAAATACACAAGGGAGCCTATAGCGTCAGATTCATCAGAGACCGGGTTGAAGTGAGTCTGCGCGGTACCTCTTGGCGCCTGGCGGTGGAATCTGGGTATGATTCACTCAACCGGCCGCGCAGGTGCCGCCGTGAACGAAAATTGACCATGCCTCTCGACACCACTGACTACATCAAGCTTATCGCGTCGTCAGCCGTTGTTGGCGCGGCGGTTAGTGCGGGCATCAATTGGCTTCAAACCAGCCACAGGGAACGCAAAAATCGTCAGCACGAACGCCACCATGCGCTCTTGGATGCCGCAGTCCAGCTGGAGCGATTCGTGAAAGCTGGCGGCGACGCGATAGCAGCCGAGCGGGCCGCACCGCCTGTTTCGTGGGATGAGCAGTCATGGGAGCCGTACTACGCGGTCCAGTTCCCAACTTTTACTATATCTGACGCCTTCAACTGGAAAGCTCTCAGAAAGGACGAGGCTGCCCAACTCAAAGACTTCGTAGAAGCAGCGAATGGTGTTCTTTCTTACATCTCGGACTATGCCGAGCATGCTGATGACCCGGCGGATGTCGCTGCAGAGAAGGCATGCGAGGCCGCTGAGTACGCCCAAAAAGCGTGGAAGTTGGCGGTTGCCCTACGCGCTTCGGCGGGTCTCGGCCCCGCCGACCTAGCGGGTCATCACTACGGGTGGGTTCATGAAGTGTTCGAACAGCGTCTGCAGCTGCGCGCCCAAGTCCTAGAACGCCGACGCGTTTCGGAGGACGAGTGGTCCAAGAGTTTTGCATTTCCTCCTCCGCCAGCGCCTACTGCATAGACCGAAACGTAGAGTCCGTTGTAGACCCGCACTACAGAACAATTCGGCTTCGTCCCGAAGCTCGCATCCGAATGCCAGCTTGGCGAGCATCTTCCTCTCCCGCTGCGATGATGTCGTTGAGTACCGACCTAGTGTCTGCGGGTGTATTGAGAAACCTCATGCCAAAGAAAGTGCCGCGGAAAGATGCAGCGCTCACCTCTCGTTGACGCTGGTATCCGTATAGCAGTGCGTCGCCGCTGCCCAAAACAAACCACCCAAAGTTGGCGCCCAACTCACTCATGACATACAGGCCGAACCCGGAGTTGTCATAGACATTCTGCTGCGCGCTGTAGTTGCTTGTTCTCGAGATACCGGGTCGAATTGCGAGCTGTAGCGCTTGTGCATGCGACGCAATCCCATGGGCCTCTGAGAGCGTCCTTGCAATCCCGATTCCCTCATCGAGAATCGCAATCTCCACCTGCCCGTTGTTCCAGCGCTGCCCACAGATGTAGCACTCAGCTGCCTGCGAGTGCTCGAATACGTTTCGAATGACCTCTCGGATGGAGTACGAGTATGCTCTGAGCGGTTGCGAATCATCAAATCCGGCGAGAACGCCGGCAACCTTGCGCGCTTCCGCTTCAATCGCGGCATACCACTCCTCCACGCCTCGCTGGCCAACGTCGACCTCCGGTCGAGATATGCGAGTAATCGGCACATAGCTGCGAGAACCTCGAGCTTCGCCGACTTCATTCCCCGCCTCTAAGCCAATGAAGTGAAAGAACCCCATGTGCATAAGATACGAGTGAGCCTGTCGAGCGTTGTTAATTCCCAACGCACTAGACGAAAAATTCCTCTCTTTCCTGTATTGCACCCACTCTCGCAGCTTCGAGCCCAACGCAAGCATTCCCGTTGGCAAAGAGAACCGCATTGGCGCGAAGTCGACCGATACCTCAGGATGGTCACGAGCAGCGTCAAGTTCGGCAAACAGTTGTGGCAATCGACCCCGGTCCAGGGTCACGGGTAATCTCACGGTCGTCATTCTCAGTACTCGAACAATTCTCTCGAGTCCATGCTTGGTAGGGCTGTCGACTCACAGCGCCACCGCAGCGGCAGGCTAGCTCCAAGCCTCACCCAACGCCTGCGCCTGCTGCAACACCAACTCCACAGCGCCGTCCTGCTGGTCCGGTGGGTATTTGTATTTGCGAAGGATGCGCTTGACCATCAGCCGCAATTTGGCACGTACGCTCTCCCGCTCCGACCAGTCCACCGTGATGTTCTGGCGCAGGCTTTCGGTGAGCTCGTGCGCAATCTTCTTGAGCGTCTCGTCGGCCAGCTCGCGGACGGCTGACTCGTTGTTGGCGAGCGCGTCATAGAAGCGAATTTCGTCTTCGGTCAATCCCAGTTCCTCGCCCCGGGTAGCAGCGGCGTGGAACTTCTTGGCCATGTCGATAAGCTCTTCAATGACCTGGGCGGTTTCAATCGCGCGGTTCTGGTAGCGCGTGACGACGTTGGCGAGCATTTCGGAGAATTTCTTCTCCTGCACCACGTTGCCCGAGAAGCGACTCTTGATTTCCCCCTCCAGCAGCCGTTCGAGCAGTTCCACGGCGAGGTTGCGCTCGGGCAAGTTGCGGACCTCGGCGAGGAAGGATTCGTCCAGGATACCGATGTTGGGCTTGTCGAGCCCGACCGCCTCGAAGACGTCCACCACCTTTTCCGACACCACGGCCGAACTGATGATTTGCCGGATGGCGAGTTCGCGTTCCTCGTTGGTCTTTTTCTTGTCGCTCAGCTCGCGCTTGGTGAGGATGACCTTCACGGCCTGCATGAAGGCCACTTCCTCGCGCACGGCCTTGGCTTCATCGAGCGTACAGCACAGCGTAAAGGCCTTGCTCATGGCGAGCGCCGTATCGGCAAAGCGCTTCTTGCCATCTTCCAGGCCCAATACATGGTTGGCCGCCCCCGCGAGGCACTTGTGGCCACCGGTCAGGAAGCCGCTGTAGTTGTAGCCGTGGAGCATGCCACGCAGGATGTCGAGCTTCTCTTCCAGCACGGCGTACGCTTCGGCCGCGTCGACGGTGGGCCGTCCACGCCCGTGGCTCGCCGTGTACTCCCTCAGCGCGTTCTTCAGCTCGTTGGCGATGCCAATGTAGTCGACAACCAGCCCGCCCTGCTTGTCCTTGAAAACGCGGTTCACTCGCGCAATCGCCTGCATCAGGTTGTGGCCCTTCATGGGCTTATCGACGTACAAGGTGTGCACGCAGGGTGCATCGAAGCCGGTGAGCCACATGTCGCGCACGATGACCATGCGCAGCGGGTCGGCCGGGTCCTTGAAACGCTTCTCCAACCGCTTCTTGACCTGGCCGCTGTAGATATGGGGCCGCAGCAGCGCCTTGTCACTGGCCGAGCCAGTCATGACGATTTTGAGGGCGCCTTTCTCCGGGTCCGGGTCGTGCCACTCCGGGCGAAGCTTGATGATTTCGTCGTAAAGGTGGACGCAAATCTCGCGGCTCATCGCCACCACCATAGCCTTGCCGTTCTGGGCCTTGTTGCGCTCCTCGAAGTGCGCCACCAGGTCTGCAGCCACGGCGGCCACGCGCGGTTCGGCGCCGACGACCTTTTCCAGCGCAGCCCAGCGGCTCTTGAGTTTGGCCTGCTGGCTTTCCTCTTCGTCCTCGGCCAGTTCGTCTACTTCCGCATCGATATGCGGCAGGTCCTCGGCCTTGAGCGACAGCTTGGCTAGGCGCGACTCGAAGTAGATGGCAACCGTGGCACCATCCTCCTTGGCCTGCTGCATGTCGTAGACGTGGATGTACTCGCCGAAGACCGCGCGCGTATCACGGTCCTCGCTCGAAACCGGTGTGCCAGTAAACGCCACAAAGGTGGCATTGGGCAGCGCATCGCGCAGGTGCTGCGCGTAGCCCACCTGATACTTCTCCTGACCCGGCTTGCCTTTCAGTTGCGCTTCAAAGCCGTACTGGGTGCGATGCGCCTCATCGGCGATGACCACGATGTTGTGCCGGTCCGAGAGCACGGGGAAGGTGTCCTCATCTTCACCGGGCATGAACTTCTGGATGGTGGCGAACACGATGCCGCCGGATGGCCGGTTGGCGAGCTTGGCGCGCAAATCCTGTCGGGTCCCGGCCTGAACCGGCTGTTCGCGCAACAGGTCCTGTGCCAGCGAAAACACCCCGAACAACTGGCCGTCGAGGTCGTTGCGGTCGGTGATGACAACGATGGTTGGGTTCTCCATCGCCGCTTCCTGCATCACGCGTGCGGCGAAGCAGGTCATGGTGATGCTCTTTCCACTGCCCTGCGTGTGCCAGACCACACCACCCTTGTGGTTCGCGCCGGGGCGCGATGCCGCCACCACCTGCTGGATGGCGGCTCGGACCGCGTGGAACTGGTGGTAGCCCGCAATCTTCTTGACCAGCGTGCCGTCGTCCTCGAACAGTATGAAGAAGCGCAGATAGTCCAGCAGGTAGGCCGGTGCCAGCACGCCGCGCACCAGCGTCTCCAGCTCGTTGAACTGACCCAGCGGGTCGAGCGTGACGCCGTCGATGGTGCGCCACTGCATGAAGCGCTCTGCGTTGGCTGAAAGCGAGCCCATGCGCGCCTGCGAGCCGTCGGAAATCACAAGGATTTCGTTGTACTGGAAGACATCCGGAATCTGCGCCTTGTAGGTCTGAATCTGGTCGTACGCCTTCCAGATGTCTGCGTTCTGGTCAGCCGGGTTCTTCAGCTCCAGCAGCACCAGCGGCAGGCCATTGACGAAAAGCATCACGTCGGGACGACGAGTGTGATGCGCCCCCTTGATGGCAAATTGATTGACCGTGACCCATTCATTGGCAGCTGGGTTCGCCCAGTCGACGAGCCGCACGAAATCGCCGCGCGTCTCGCCATCCTTCTGGTACGCCACCGGCACGCCGCCCACCAGCAATTGGTGGAAACGCCGGTTGGCCGACAAGAGCGCCGGAATGCCCAGGTCCTGCACCTGACGCAAGGCATCCTCGCGCGCCTGGAGCGGTATTGCAGGGTTGAGGCGAGAAATCGCGCCGCGCAGCCGCTCGAGCAACAGCACCTGCCTGTAATCAGCCCGCTCCGGGTTGGTCCCCTCTGGGGCGAGGTCGGGGCCGAAAAGGCAGTGATAGCCGACATCGGCCAGCCAGCCCAGCGATTCCTGCTCGAGTTGGTCTTCGGTCATGGTCGTCCTCAGGCGACGAGCGCTTCGACTTCAGGCAGACGCAGTTGGCCAGAAATCAGGCGGGGGAGCAGAGCATCTCGCAGTTCAGCTAACGTTTGGGCCTGTTTTTCGTTTTCAACAATTTGGTCAAAAAGAGCTGCGACAACGTCGGTAAAAGCTTGAATGACAGACCCGGGCGGCACGAGTATGGGGATTGGACGAAACGCCTTCTTGCTTATCTCCATAAAGGTAGAACCATTGGCCCTCGCCTTTATGCCCTCCATGTTCTGCCTGCACCAGAAGAGCATGTACAACGGTGGCAAAGTACTGCCTGGTGGCATGGCGATGTACCCCTGATTGATGGCAAGCCGTGTTTGTGCGATAGCCAAATAGCCAATCGGAGCGCGGGACGACATCAGCAATGTGCCTGTCGGCAACAATCCCGAACTGATTTTTGCCAACCCTTTGGCCGATAGCTTTCGCTCTGTGCTCAGCAGCACAGGCGCTTGCATTCCAGAAAGGTCTTTCGGCGTCGTCCAGCAAAACTCCGCAGGGTCCCAAAAGTCAGGTTCTTTAGTATCGGGCGTCGCGCCGCCAACAGTGTCCACTACCTCACCAAGCGACAGCACCCGCCACCCCTTCGGCACCAAGCCCAGCTGTGACTCCTCGAATCCGTCCGGAAACAGCGCGGCTGTGGTTTCATCCATGCCTTCAGGCGCGCGTTCTTCCTGTTTGGCGCGAACGGGGTCGAAATTAACAAACCAAGACTTGAACAGGGCCTGGGCGATGGCTTCCAGCGTGGCATTGGTTTCGCGCAGGAGGCGCTCCCTTTTCTCAATCTCTTCAAGCAAATCGACCGTGTTCGAGCGAAAAGACGTGAAGGGAGGGACTTCATACGAAAGGAAGTCCTCTCTGCTCATTGCTACGACCGCACTTCCCATTGCGCGGCCGGCGCAATACTCACGGTACTGGGGGGAGCGAAGCACCCAGTAAAGATAGTTTTCTATCTCTTTGTTCGGCTGGAGGAATTGGAGCTTCACGGTGTCTTGGGTCAGTCGACCGGACGGAACTGATTCCGGAACTCGAGCGACTGAACCAATCATCTTCCCGTCCTTAGTCGCCCCTTTGAGCGATGCAAACAAGTCGCCGGGGGCCAGCATCAACTTGGAAGGACAATCACCGCCGTACGTCTTAAAGTCCTCCTCCCGAAACCCTCCACCCGGTTGAATTGACCCTAATCCAAGTAGCGCGGGTCCAGGTTTGCCAACTAGGTCCCCTTTGTATGTTGTCCCTCGAACAAGTGATACAAAGTCACGAACGGTCTTAGTGGAGTCAGAACTCATACCCCAGCCCCCCCAGCTTCTGCCGAATCAACTGGTCCAGTTCCGCGCCCTTGGCCATCTGTTCGCCGAGCTTCTCAGTGAGCCTCTGCATCTTGTCGGCAAAAGCTTCGTCGTCGTTCTCGACTTCCTCGGCGCCGACGTAACGCCCCGGCGTCAGCACGTGGCCGTGCTCAGCAATCTCGGCGAGCTTGACGCTGCGGCAGTAGCCGGGGATGTCGGCGTATTCGCCGCCGCCTTCCTCGCCGCGCCACATGGCGACGGTATTGGCGATGCGCTCGATGGTCTCGTCGGTCAGTTCGGCCTGCACTCGGCTAATCATGCTGCCGAGCTTGCGCGCGTCGATGAAGAGCACTTCACCTTGGCGCGTGGCCTTCTGCTTGGCGAGGAACCACAGGCAGGCCGGAATCTGCGTGTTGAAGAACAACTGGCCTGGGAGCGCCACCATCACTTCGACCGCGTCGGCGTCGACCATGGCGCGGCGGATGTCGCCCTCGGAGTTCTGGCTGGAGCTCATCGAGCCGTTGGCGAGCACGATGCCGGCGCGGCCGTTTGGCTTCAGGTGATACAGCATGTGCTGGAGCCAGGCGTAGTTGGCATTGCCCTGCGGCGGCGTGCCGTACACCCACCGCGGGTCGCCTTCCAGGCTACCGTGCCACCAGTCGCTGACGTTGAACGGCGGGTTGGCCAGCACGAAGTCAGCGCGCAGGTCCGAGTGCTGATTGCGCACGAACGTATCCGCCGGCTCGCGCCCAAGGTTGTAGTCGATGCCCCGGATAGCGAGGTTCATCGCCGCCAGCCGCCAGGTGGTGGGATTGGATTCCTGCCCATAGATGGACACGTCTCCAAGCTTGCCGCCGTGGGCTTCGATGAATTTTTCCGACTGCACGAACATGCCGCCCGAGCCACAGCACGGGTCGTACACCTTCCCGTGGTGCGGCGCCAGCACCGCGACCAGCGTCTTGACGATGGAGGCCGGAGTGTAGAACTGCCCCCCCTTCTTGCCTTCGGCGCTGGCGAACTGACCGAGGAAATACTCGTACACCTGCCCAAGCACGTCCCGCGCCTGGCCGGCGTCCTCGCCGAAGCCGATGGTGGAAATCAGGTCAACCAGCTCGCCCAGCTTGCCATCAGGCAACTGAGCCCGGGCGTAGCGCTTGTCCAGAATACCCTTGAGCTTGGAGTTCTGCGCTTCGATTTCCGCCAGCGCTTCGTCGATGCGCTTGCCGATGTCAGTCTGCTTGGCAGCACTGCGGAGACTCTCCCAGCGCGCGGTCTCTGGCACCCAGAAGACGTTGACCTCACGGTAATAGTCGCGGTCCTCCAGCTCCTCGGCCAACATCTCCTCGTCGCAGTCGTGCAGAAAGTATTCGTCCTGCTCGTCGGCAAAGCGCCGGGTCAGCTCGGCGCGCCGAGCAGTGAAAGTGTCGGAGATGTACTTGAGGAAAATGAGGCCAAGCACGATGTGCTTGTACTCGGCGGCGTCCACGTTAGCCCGCAGCTTGTCGGCCGTGGCCCAGAGGGTTTTTTTGATGTCGTCAAGCATCAGCTATCGGTTGTCCATTCACGTTGGCTCCTTTGTCTGGACATAACGCTCGGCGTCTTGTCCGCAAGAGGTAATGGACAATTTTAGCTTGAATGACAAGCCGAGAGGCTGACGGGTGCAAGGACAGCGTTCCTCCGGGTCCGGACTCTGCAGCGGTGGTAGGACCACTATTTCAGCTTAGCTCTCGAAGCGTGACGGCTCCCCCGTGGGCCGAACCGAATACTTTGAGGCCGGGCATTACAGGCTCGCAGCGTTACGCACACACAATTTACCTATACGAACTCCCTCGATAATCCGAGAGCTCACGAAAGTTCAATTGGTACTTCGATGCGGTCTCTCGCAACACAAACATTATCCTTTAGCACATAGCATTCCACGAAATGATGCCCACCAAAGGAGGTTCGTTCAGTCAATCGCCGCCGCCCCGCATCCCGCATCAGCTCGCCTCGAATCTGATTCTTTTTCTCGGCCAATAGCCCTACGTTTCGAACCTTCCACAGCATCTCATATGGCTCGGGAACATTACAATCAACCACGAAAAACTCGAGATTTCTTCCCAACTTCAACCAGGGGAACGTTTTCTCCATGAACTTAATTCTGGCTTCATGCTTCCCCGCATAAGCTACATCGTACCCAATTTCCAACTCATACTGAATATCAACAGGATTTTCATCCTCAATATATTGTTCCGTGTTACTCGCCTCAGCATACGATTCAAAAGCTTTCGACAATGTGCCCGTCTGCACAGACGGGAACAACGGACCAAAAATCTCCCTCCAAAGGCGCTGCTTAGTTTTCTCATTATCGGCATCCAACGCCTCCTGTGCCTTTGCCGCAGCTTTCTTTGCTTTCCGCTGAAACTTTCCTTTGGTAGCTACACGGGAGTTGCTGCCCGGCGCGAGCCAATACTGCTGCTCAGGTCGATTTGCCAGAAAAGAAAAAATATCTCGGACAAGCTCAGGATAGCTGCCATAAGATTTCTGGTCGTAATCGGTATTATCCCTAAAAAAATTGTACACCAGCGTGTCAATTAGCATGCCACTCATGGCAGCTCCGTGCACGTTCTTCCAGGCGCGAACCATTTTAGCTACGCGCTTGAGGTTGCGATTGCACCGCTTATTAACTTCATTTACCGCAGAAATTTCCTTTCGGGGCAAACAGTAGTTATTCCAAGAGCCACCGTTATTGCTGTCTCCATATCGGTAGCTCCCGTCCATCTGCAGGAACGCTGGCAGGACTTCAACTACGTACTTCCCAAAGGAAACCACCACCACTTGGCCGTCACCGTTTACTTTAGTGTTCGGATAGCGCGCCTTGATAGACTGTCTGATTTCCTGCAACAATTGGGAAGGGCCGTTATTCTGGACCTCCGACACCCTGTCAAAAACCTTCTGCGGCAGCTCAAAAATCATATCTAGGTCGCTAACGTTTCGAATTGCCGTTTGACGACCGTATGAACCGACTTGAAGGCTGTTAGCAGTCTCGGAGGACGAATCCCAATAGTCCTTGTTGAGCCGCTTTGTAATCTCAGCGTAGGAAGTGGAAATATCCTCTTGATTGGCAACCGCCAGGTTCTTTCGGAACTGCTCAAAAAGTGTAGAACTCATTCCATTCCTGTTATTTTACGAGGCAGGAGAAAATTGAAAGCTTGGAAGCAAAGTGATAGATGAACAGCAGACATACGAAACCGGCGGCAAACCACGCTGTCAATGGCACCTTGTCACGAAACAATCCGAAGCTTTTCTGCTCATCTATCCACTCAATCTGCTGCTGCCAAAAAAACTTGTAGTGCGCATACCAATCACTGAAAAGCACCTGCTTAGAAACCGACACATTAACAAGCGCCGACTGGATACTGCTGTGTCCTTGTACCAAATCCGTAAAATCTGCGGTATCCGGCCGTGATTTAGCAGTGTTATACAGATTTTTGAGCTCGTAAAACTGTGCCGTGAGCGCCTTGCCGGCGGCCTCATAACGGTCCCTGTCCGGTTGATACATTCCGAGATATAGGCCGGCGATACCCAGGAGGACCATCGCAGCGCCAACTTGGTTCGAAGTTAGCTCGGGAACAAATAGTGCGTAGATGCCAACCACCAGGCCAACAAAGGACAAAAACCCAGGCAGTTTTTCGATAATATCCAAGGTCGCGAAATTTACTTTTGCTCCGTACCCAACGTTGTAGGCGGTTTCTGCAATCGATTTGAGCAAGACATCTTTATTCATCTAGTTCCATCTTCGTCGTCTATGCTTCGTTTCTAACGGTGAGAAAGCGCTCGCTGCTCTCCGTTAGAGCGGGGCTGGCTTGAGAGCTTCCCCTTGACCGTCTTGCAGTCGGAAGCCTGTATGCGATGCCGCTCGCAATACTCGAGGATAAGTACTTCGAGCATATTGGACAGCGTGCGGTGTTCTGACTCCGCTGCGCGGCGCAGTAAATCTTTCGTGCGCGGTGACATTCGTAAATTTACGGCTTCGCTCTTACGTTCCTGCATCGATAATTGTCAATACATTGTCTTTACAATGTGATGAAATTAGCACAATGAAAGCTGGCTGTAAACCGTCGACGTATCGTCAATCCAGCTACATTAGAGTCATGCGCGGCGGCTCCACGTCGCAGGACGCGGCATCGAGCAGTTCACAGTTGCTTGGGACTTCCCAGCCGGCCTAGGTGGCGCAGCAGGTAGGGATTTTCCCTGGTGCACCCCGAACTATGGACATCTTGGCGCAGGAAGATTTCTTCGTAAAAACAGTGGGTTAGAGCGAATGTCAATAGTGTTGTACTCTGGGGTGGCTGCTCAACGTCTGACTCGCCAGACCCCAGGAAAAAAGCCCGCAGCGATGCGGGCTTTTTTTTCACCGGCGCGGCACCTATCGCGCCCGCCTCACAGCTTCTCCATCCCCTTGCCGCGCAACCCGACCAGCAGCGCCTGTCCGTCCGCGCCCACGCGGAACTCGCCATACGCGGCCTCGGCAAAGCGCTTGCCCTGCCCCTCCTGGAAGAAATACGCGTCGGTCGACACCTGCACCTGCATGCCGCCCCAGCGCGAACGCGCGGTCTGGTAGCGCAGCAGTTGCTCGCCCGGCGCCAGCCGCTCGGCGCCGTGCACGCGCACGAAGCTGGCCACGCCCTGTTCATCGCGGCGGATCACGGCGACGCCGTCGCGCGGCACCTGGGCATCGTGCGCCCGGGCGGCGCGGATCTGGTTGCCGATGTCGAAGTTCAGCGCCATGTAGTCGCCCTGCATCAGCGAGCGCGGATCGACCGGCGCGAGCCTGAGCAAGACGGTATCGCCGCGCGCCAGCAGGCGCTCCTTGCCCACGATGCCGGCGGCGGCCAGCGCCAGCGTCAGCGCCCAGGCGATCAGGATCCAGCGTTTCATGCGGCCTCCATCTGCGCGCGGCGCAGCAGCCAGTGGCGCCCGGCCAGCAGCAGCACGCCGGCCGCGGCAAGCGTGGCGGACTTGGCCAGCAGGGTCCAGTGCAGGGCCGAGTAGTACCAGATAAAGCCGATGGCGATGCTGGTGACACCCAGTCCCAGCCACGGCATCGACGCCCGCCGCAGCGCCAGCCCCAGCGCAAGCACGCCGGCCACCACCGCGGGCGCGGCCGCCATCAGCGCGCCGAACGCCACCAGTCCGCCCAGCACGGCGCCTTGCATGGCCTGGCCCAGCGCCAGCCGGCGGCATTCGGCCAGCGCGAAGCCGGCCAGCATCAGCGTGGTCAATCCGCCCGCGGCCCAGTGCGCCAGCGGGATGCGCGTCGCCTCCGGGCCCTCCAGCCACGCCAGCGGATGGCTCATGCCGGTGACGACCAGCGCCGCCGCCAGCGTGAACAGCAGTGTCGCGTCGGCCAGCGGTTCCAGCAGCGCATGGCGGCCGTCCGCGCACAGGCGCGCCTCGGCCAGCGTGAACCCCGCCGCCAGGGCGGCGCCGAGCGGCACCAGCCAGCCGAGCGACCACGTCAGCAACAGCCAGTCCTCCGGCTTGCTGCCAGCCATGAGCAGGTGCACCGCGCCGGCCAGGCCGATCCACGCGCCCAGCCCGCACAGCAGCCGGTGCAGCCGGTTGGGCACCAGCCACGCCAGCGCGGCTTCGAACAGCGCCAGTGCGGCCCAGAAGGCTGCGCTCTCGGCCACGCGCGTGAAGCCGAGCGCCTCGGTCAGGCCGAACACCGCCATGCCCTGACCGCTCAGGCTCACCGCCAGCGCGAACTGCCCCGCGGCGATGCCGCCGCCGCGCCAGTACAGCAGCGCGGCCAGCGCGATCATGGCCAGCCCGGTGACGGCCATCGCCACGCCGTTCTCGCGCGCGGCAACGAAGACGGTGCCGACCAGGAAGAACTGGAAGAACAAGGCGCCCAGCCAGCCCGCCGCGCCCATCAGGCAGCGCACGGCCCAGGGCGTATGAAGATGCGCGGGGGGCTCGCCCTGTACCTCGCCGCGTGCGGCGAGTTGTTGCCAGAGCCGTTGCTCGGTCTGCAGGACGTTGCTCATGCCTGCTCCAGCTGGCTGCGCCAGGCCCGCATCAGCCACGCGGCCGCGGCGGCGGCCAGGCCGATGGTCAGCAGGCCGAGCAACAGGAACGCGCCGAAATCGTCCTTGCCCTCGAACAGCACCTTGGCGATCGCCGCCACGGCCAGCACGATGCCGGTCAGGCAGGCCAGGCTCAGCACCACGATGTCGAAGGCATGCCAGCGGAACCACCAGACCAGCGCGGCCAGCGCCAGCACCGCCAGCGCGAACGCGGCGCCGTCGAAGTCGCTGCGCAGCACGCTGGCCAGCCCGAGCGAGCCGGCATGCAGGCACGCCAGCGCCGACAGCATGCGGGCGCCGGTCAGCCCGCGGAAGCCGAGCACCGGCGCCTTTGCGCACAGCAGCTGCCACAGCACCAGCTGCAGCGCCACCGCGCCCAGCAACGCCAGCGTGGCCGTGCGCACGTGGCGCGAATCGAACAGCAGCGAGAACACGCCGTCAACGCCGAAGCGCAGGCTGAAGTACCGCAACAGCGCCAGGTTGCCAACCACGATCACCAGCCACCAGTGCGGCGCCGCGCGCGCCGCCAGCGCCCACGGCAACGCCAGCAGTGCCCACAGCGCAAACAGCTGCCAGGCATCGGCACCGGTCTGGTAGGTCTGGCCGATCACCGCCAGCAGCACGCCCGCCACCATCTGCGCGCCGCCCAGCGCGGCCCGGCCGGCGGCATCTCCCGCCGGCCGCAGCCAGGCAAAGCCGGCCAGCAGCGTGAGCGCGCCGGCGAGCAGGCCGAACCTGGAAAATTTGTGCAGGTCCTGCCAGTTGAAGGCAAAGAACACGATCACCCCGGCGCACAGCAGCGCGGTGCCCAGCGCCATCAGCGCGGTGTCGAGCCAGCGGCGCCAGTCACCGGCGACCGGTTCGGTGCGCGCCCACGGCGCCGCGACTGCCGGCGGCGCCAGGCGGCCCAGCGCGCGCCAGTGGGCCAGTGCCTGGCGGATGGCACGGCGCTCGCCAACGGCTTCGCGGTCCGGGCCATTTGTTCCGATGCGGGTTGCTTGCATGCTCGCCCTTGCGTGCTGGAATGACGGCGACTTTAGCAAAGTGATACGTGGGCCGCACCTGTTGCGTGGGAGGGGGGCGTGCGGTCGCGCTCCATCTAGGCCGGGCCTGCGCGGGCCGGTATGCTGTGGCCCTTGTCCCAAGCTGCCCCACGCCCCATGACCCTCGGAATCCTTGCCGCCATCCATGATGAAGTCGACGGCCTCGTCGCCGCCATGCGCCATGACGACAGCCGCGCCACGGTACGCACCATCGGCATGCGCGACTACTACACCGGCCATTTGTACGGGCAGCCGTGCGTGCTGGTGCTGGCGCGCATGGGCAAGGTGGCGGCGTCGGCCACCACGGTCACGCTGATCCGCGAGCTGGGGGCCTCGCAAATCGTCTTTACCGGCCTGGCCGGCGGCATCGGCGCCGCCACGCAGGTGGGCGACATCGTCATCGCCGACCGCACCCTGCAGCATGACCTGGACGCACGCCCGTTCTTCGGCCGCCATGAAGTGCCGCTGCTCGAGCGCGCGGAATTCCCCGCCGATGCGGCGCTGACGGCCGAGCTGCATGCCGCCGCCGCTGACTTCCTGCGCCACGACCTCGCCGTTGACGTACCGCGCGCGGTGCGCGAGAGGTTCGGCGTCGCGGCGCCCACGCTGCACCAGGGCATGATCGCCAGCGGCGACCAGTTCATCGGCTCGCCCGCCGCGGTGGCGGAATTGCGTGAGCGGCTGCCCGGCCTGCTGGCGGTCGAGATGGAAGGCGCCGCGGTAGCGCAGGTCTGCCATGAGTATGGCGTGCCTTATGCGGTGATGCGGACCATCTCGGACCGTGCCGACGACACCGCCCATGTGGATTTTTCGGCATTCCTGACCGACGTGGCCAGCCACTATTCCAGCGGGGTACTGCGCCGCCTGCTGGCGGCGAGGGCCTGACGCCTGGCCACGCGGCCGACTGACCAGGATCAAGCCGCGCGCAGATTCCTGACCGGAAAGTCGGTTCAGTATTTACCGTCCGCGCGGCCGCACCGTGCCCCAGAACCCGACCAGCAGCGCCGACCCGGCGATCACCGCGAGCCAGCTGCTGAGCTGCCCGTCGACAAACCAATGCAGCGCGCGGCCGCTGTAGAAGGCCGCCGCTGCGCCCGCCGCGCCCAGCACCAGCGCGGCCGGCAGGGTCACCACGCGCCCTGCCGGGTGCAGCCGGCGTGCCGCCAGTCCGACCAGCAAACCCACGATCAAGGTGCCCAGCATCCGCTTCTCCTGTGTTGTCCGCATCACAGCCGCGACCGGCCGCGGCGTAACGATACTGCAATCCGGCGGCCCTGCCACCCGCCGCGGCGGGCGACTGCAATGATCGGTCCCGGCGGTATAATGGCACCCGGGTCCGGCCGCGCTTCGGACCACACCAGTCCCCAACAATGCAACTGCTCGCGATCGGCATCAATCACACTACGGCACCCGTCTCGCTGCGCGAGCGGGTGGCGTTTCCGCTCGAGCAGATCAAGCCGGCGCTGGGGGCCCTGCGCTCCCACCTGTCGGCGCGCAGCGGCACCGAAGCCGCCATCCTGTCCACCTGCAACCGCACCGAAATATACTGCGCCACCGACGTGCTGACGCCGGGCACGGACGGCTTCGAGCACACCCTGCGCTGGCTGTCGCAGCATCACAACGTGCCGGCCACCGAACTGGCGCCGCACCTGTACGCACTGCCGCAGTCCGAAGCCGTGCGCCACGCCTTCCGCGTGGCCAGCGGGCTCGATTCTATGGTGCTGGGCGAGACCCAGATTCTGGGCCAGCTCAAGGACGCCGTGCGCACCGCCGGCGAAGCCGGCTCGCTGGGCACTTACCTGAACCAGCTGTTCCAGCGCACCTTCGCGGTGGCCAAGGAAGTGCGCGGCCAGACCGAGATCGGCGCGCATTCGGTGTCGATGGCCGCTGCCGCGGTGCGACTGGCGCAGCGGATCTTTGAAAGCGTCTCGACCCAGCGCGTGCTGTTTATCGGCGCGGGCGAGATGATCGAACTGTGCGCCACCCACTTTGCCGCGCAGCAGCCGCGCCAGATGGTGGTGGCGAACCGCACCGTCAAGCGCGGCGAAAAGCTGGCCGAGCAGCTCAGCGGCCAGGGCCTGACCGCCAACGCGATCCGCCTGTCGGACCTGGGCGAGCGCCTGCATGAATTCGACATCGTGGTGTCGTGCACCGCCAGCTCGCTGCCGATCATCGGCCTGGGCGCGGTGGAGCGCGCGGTCAAGCGACGCAAGCACCGCCCCATCATGATGGTCGACCTGGCCGTGCCGCGCGACGTCGAGCCCGAAGTCGCGCGCCTGGACGACGTCTTCCTCTATACCGTCGACGACCTCGGCGCGGTCGTGCGCGAAGGCAACGCCCTGCGCCAGGCCGCGGTGGCGCAGGCCGAAGCCATCATCGAAAGCCGCGTGCAGAACTTCATGCACTGGCTGGAAACCCGCAGCGTGGTGCCGGTCATCCGGGAACTGCAGAGCAGCGGCGAAGCCATCCGCCAGGCCGAACTGGAACGCGCGCGCCGCATGCTGGCGCGCGGCGACGATCCGCAGGCCGTGCTCGAGGCGCTCTCCGGCGCGCTCACGCGCAAGTTCCTGCACGGCCCCACGCACGCGCTCAACCACACCCAGGGCGAGGACCGCGAGGCGCTGCTGCGCCTGGTGCCGGGCCTGTTCCGCCACAGCAGCCATTCCGAGCGCTAGCCCCGCTCGCCTTGCCGGCGCGCCGCGCCCGGCACGCCCTCGCTGCCGCCCCCCGTCTTTGTGCGCGCGGCCCGGCCCACCCCATTCCCTGTCCGCCCCGATGAAAGCCAGCATGCTTGCCAAGCTCGACCAACTGGCCGAGCGACTCGACGAAGTCAACGCCCTGCTCGCGCGCGAAGACGCGACCGCCAATATCGACCAGTACCGCAAGCTCAGCCGCGAGCATGCCGAGCTGTCGCCCGTGGCCGAGCAATACGGCCAGTACCGGCAGGCCCAGGATGACCTGGCCACCGCGCAGGCGCTGCTCGACGACCCCGAGATGAAGGACTTCGCCGCGGACGAGATCGCCGCCGCGCGCGACCGGCTGGAAGCGCTGCAGGCCAGCCTGCAGCGCCTGCTGCTGCCCCGGGATCCTAACGACGACCGCAACCTGCTGCTGGAAATCCGCGCCGGCACCGGCGGCGAGGAAAGCGCGCTGTTCGCCGCCGATCTGCTGCGGATGTACACGCGCTATGCCGAACGGCAGCGCTGGCAGGTCGAGGTGATGAGCGAATCGGAATCGGACCTCGGCGGCTACAAGGAAGTGATCATCCGGATCGCCGGCGATGCCGCGTTTTCCCGGCTGAAGTTCGAATCGGGCGGCCACCGCGTGCAGCGCGTGCCCGCCACCGAGGCGCAGGGCCGCATCCATACCTCCGCCTGCACGGTGGCCGTGATGCCCGAGGCCGACGAGGTCGGCGAGGTCGAGATCAATCCGGCCGACCTGCGCATCGACACCTTTCGCGCCTCGGGCGCGGGCGGCCAGCACGTCAACAAGACCGATTCCGCGGTACGCCTGACCCACCTGCCCACCGGCATCGTGGTCGAATGCCAGGATGACCGCAGCCAGCACCGCAACAAGGACAAGGCGATGAAGGTGCTCGCCGCCCGCATCAAGGACATGCAGGCGCGCGCGGCGCAGGCGCGCGAGGCCAGCACCCGGCGCAACCTGATCGGCTCGGGCGACCGCAGCGACCGCATCCGCACCTACAACTTCCCGCAGGGCCGCGTGACCGATCACCGCATCAACCTGACGCTGTACAAGATCGACATGATCATGGACGGCGACCTGGACGAGTTGCTGTCGGCGCTGTCCGCCGAGCACCAGGCGGACCAGCTGGCCGCCTTGGGCGAAGACGCCTGAGCGGCACTTTACAGCCCTTGCATGAAGCTACGGCGACGAACACCGCGTAAATTCACCGATTGCTTTGTATTTGTTGTAAATGCTTGAAACAGCACTGGCAGGGGTAAAGTCGCTGTCTATAATCGATTTCGACCGGCAAACGGAGAATGGTGCCGGGTAGTCACTCCCGAGAACATAGCTAGGACGAAATCATGAAAAAACTGCTCGCGCTGTTGATGATCACCGCGGCCATGGCCGCTTGCAGCAAGAAGGAAGAAGCGCCGCCCGCCGCCTCGAACGCCGAGAGCGCGATGCAGAGCGCCGCGGAATCCGCCAAGGCCGCCGCAAGCGATGCCGCCGCTGCCGCCAGCAACGCCGCAGATGCCGCCAAGGCTGCCGCCAGCGACGCCGCCTCCAACGCTTCCGCCGCCGCGGAGAAGGCCAAGGAAGACGCCGGCAACGCCATGGAGCATGCCAAGCAGGCCGCCAAGGATGCCGTCAACGCCGGCGCCGACAAGGCCAAGGACGCCGTCAATAAGTAATCGTCCCGGCGGGGGCATTGCGCCCGCCGCCGCCGATGAGCGGTACACTGGCACGAAGCCGGAAGTTTCACCAGAGCACCGCCCCAAAGCCCCGCCAGGTCCCGCACCGGTGGGGTTTTTTGTAGCCGGCACCAGAACCGTCCTTGACCCACCCGATGTCCACCGACTCTGCCGCGCTGCCGGCTACCCCCACGCTGCGCGAGGCGCAGACCCTGGCCGCCATGGCCGGGCTGCCTGCGCTGGAAGCGCGCATGCTGCTGACCCACGTCACCGGCCTGAGCCGCACGCAGCTGATCACCCGCGACACCGACGTGCTCACCATCGCCCAGCGCGACGCGTTTGCGACGCTGCTGGCGCGGCGCCTGGCGGGCGAGCCGATGGCCTACCTGATCGGCGAGCGCGAGTTCTTCGGCCGCAAGTTCCGGGTCACGCCCGACGTGCTGATCCCGCGCCCGGATACCGAGGTTGCCGCGGAAGCCGCGCTGGCGCGGCTGGCCTCGGTGCCGCAGCCCCATGTGCTGGACCTCGGCACGGGCTCCGGCATCCTTGCCGTGACGCTGGCGCGCGAGCGCCGCGACGCGCGCGTCTGGGCCACCGACATCTCGCCCGGCGCGCTGATGGTGGCGCAGGACAATGCCCGGGCGCTGGGCGCCGAGCATATCGAGTTCCTGGTCTCGGACTGGTACGCGGCGCTGCCGCCGGAGCTGCGCTTCCACCTGATCGTCAGCAACCCGCCCTATATCGCCGCGGGCGACCCGCACCTGGCCGAAGGCGACCTGCGCTTCGAGCCGATCGACGCGCTGACCGACCACGACGACGGCCTCTCCGACCTGCGCGCCATTGTCGGCGGCGCCGGCGCGCGGCTGCTGCCGGGCGGCTGGCTGCTGATGGAACACGGCTATGACCAGGCGGCGGCCACGCGCCAGCTGCTGCAAGCCGGTGGCTTCGACGAGGTCTTCACCGCGCGCGACCTGGCCGGGCTGGAGCGCTGCACCGGCGGACGCTGGCCGGGCGCGCAGCCCGCCGGCACGGCCGCGGCGCCCTGAAGCGCGGCGGCGATTCCGGTAAAATCGGCGTCAGATTCCCGCCGTGCGGCCCGGCCGCACGGTATCCCTTCCTCCCCAGGCGGCGCCCGCGACACGGCCTCGCCCCACTGAAAAGCAAACCATGAGCGACGTGCAGCAACAGATCGACCAGATCGTCAAGGGCAACCCCGTAGTCCTGTTCATGAAGGGCACCGCGCAATTCCCGATGTGCGGCTTCTCGGGCCGCGCCATCCAGATCCTGAAGGCCTGCGGCGTCGATGCGCCGACCACGGTCAACGTGCTGGACGACGAAGGCATCCGCCAGGGCATCAAGGAATACGCCAACTGGCCGACCATTCCGCAGCTCTACGTGAACGGCGAGTTCATCGGCGGCTCGGACATCATGATGGAGATGTACCAGAACGGCGAACTGCAAACCCTGCTGAAGGGCTGAGCTGCGCCATGTCCGGGGCTGGCGGCACACCGCAACGGCTGATCGTCGCCATCACCGGCGCCACCGGGGCGATCTACGGCGTGCGCCTGCTGCAGGTGCTGCGCGCGGCGCCTGCGGTGGAGACCCACCTGCTGATCTCGCCGGCCGGCGTGATGAACCTTCAGCACGAGCTGGACATCGGCCGCGCCGAGGTCGAAGCGCTGGCCGATGTGGTGCACAACGTGCGCGACATCGGCGCCACCATCGCCAGCGGCTCGTTCCGCGCGCAGGCCATGGTGGTGGCGCCGTGCTCGATGCGCACGCTGGCGGCGATCGCGCATGGTTTCTCGGACAACCTGATCACGCGCGCCGCCGACGTCACGCTCAAGGAGCGCCGCAAGCTGGTGCTGATGGTGCGGGAAACGCCGCTGAATCTTGCGCATCTGCGCAACATGACGGCAGTGACGGAAATGGGCGGGATCGTGTTCCCGCCGGTGCCGGGCTTCTACCAGAAGCCGCAGAGCATTGCCGAACTGGTCGACCATACGGTCGGGCGCGTGCTCGACCTGGTGGACCTGCCGCACATCGGCCAGACCCTCGCGCCCAGCTGGGGCGGGCTCAACACCCGCGCCGGCGACGCGGCCGGGAACTGAGTTGGACGCCCCGGTTACCGGCAACGGTTACCGGCAACGGTTACCGGCAACGTTACCGGCAACGATTACCGGCCCGGTTACCAGCGGCGATAGCCGCGGCCATAGTAGCCATAGCCGCCGTAGTAGTAAGGACGCGGCGCCACCACCACCGGCGCGGGCGCCACGTACACCGGCGCCGGACCGACCGCCGGGCCGACCGGCGTGGGATAGACGGCGCAGCCGCCCAGCAGGGTCACCGATGCCGCAGCGGCAGCCAGTCCAATCGTCAGCATTCTCATCATTTCATCCTTGGGGTCGCACAACGGGCATGTGCCTGCCTTGCTGACGTTATACGGGCATAACACGTAATACGGCGTCAAAGCCGTGTAACGCTTGTTACCGTTCCCTACGCGCCATGCCACCGTCCCGAGGATGCCGTCAGATTTCGAAGCGGATACCCTGTGCCAGCGGCAAGGAATCGCCGTAGTTGATGGTGTTGGTGGCGCGGCGCATATAGCCCTTCCACGCATCCGAACCCGACTCGCGTCCGCCGCCGGTCGCCTTCTCGCCGCCGAAGGCGCCGCCGATTTCGGCGCCGCTGGTGCCGATATTGACGTTGGCGATGCCGCAGTCGCTGCCCGCCGACGACAGGAAGCGCTCGGCCTCGCGCATCGATTCGGTGAAGATGCACGACGATAGCCCGTGCGCGGCGGCATTGTTCAGCGCGATGGCCTCGTCCAGCGAGGTGTACGGCATCAGGTACAGGATCGGCGCAAAGGTTTCGGTCAGCATGGTGTCATGCTGCGCGTCGGTCAGCACCAGCGCGGGCCGCACGTAGTACGCATGCGGATAGCGGTCGGCCAGCAGGCGCTCGCCGCCGGTCACGATATTGCCCTGCGCCCGGCATGCCGCCAGCGCGTTGGCCATGGCGTCGCCGGCGGCGCTGTCGATCAGCGGGCCGACCAGCGTGCCGTCTGCCAGCGGATCCCCGACCGGCAGCCGGTCGAACACGGTGATCAGCCGGCTCGCCATGGTGTCCATCAGGTCGGCATGGATAAAGCAGCGGCGCAGCGTGGTGCAGCGCTGCCCCGCGGTGCCGGCCGCGGCAAAGGTGATGGCGCGCACCGCCAGCTCGATATCGGCCGAGGGCGCGACGATGGCGGCGTTGTTGCCGCCCAGCTCGAGGATGCAGCGCTTGAAGTGGCCGGCGCAGGCGATGCCGACCTCGCGGCCCATGCGGGTCGAGCCGGTGGCGCTGACCAGCCGCACCGCAGGGTGCCCGACCAGGTGGGTGCCCAGGGTGCGCCCGCCCGGCAGCACCGCCGAGATGCCGCTGTGCTGCGGCGCCGCCGCGGCCAGCACGCGTTCCAGCAGGCCATGCGCGGCCAGCGCGCACAGAGACACCTTCTCCGACGGTTTCCAGATCACGCCGTTGCCGCACACCAGCGCCAGCGCCGCGTTCCACGCCCACACCGCCACCGGGAAGTTGAACGCCGAAATCACGCCGCACAGCCCGTACGGATGCCAGGTCTCGCGCATCGCGTGCTGCGGGCGCTCGGAGGCGATGGTCAGCCCGTGCAGCTGGCGCGACAGGCCGACCGCGAAGTCGCAGATGTCGATCATCTCCTGCACCTCGCCCAGCCCTTCCTGCAGGATCTTGCCGGCCTCGAGCGACACCAGCCGTCCCAGCGCCGCCTTGTGTTCGCGCAGCACCTCGCCGAAGCGCCGCACGATCTCGCCGCGCGCCGGCGCCGGCAGCAGCGCCCAGGTGCTCTGCGCCGCGTGGGCGCGCGCGATCAGCGCGTCGGCCTGCGCCGGCGTGCAGGCCGGCAGGTGGCCGATGGCCTCGCCGTCGACCGGCGAGCGCACCGTCACGGCGCTGGCCGGCGTGCCCTCGCGCCACGGCCGCGGCAGGCCCAGCGAATCCCAGCAGGCGGCAAACTCTTGCGCTTTCATACGAGGCTCTCCTGGAGCGGATGCTGCGTGTAGCGGCGGCCGAAGCGGTTGGCCAGGAAGGCAGCGAGCGGCATCGACTCCTGCCGCACGAAGCCGGCCTGCGGCAGTGCGCCGGTGGCCACCATGTCGAGCGCGGTGCAGATGCCCGCGGCAGTGGTCAGCTGGATCGCATTGACATGGCCGCCGTCACCGTCGACGCCGCCGATGCGCGCCGAGAACGAAGCCTGCGTCAGCGGCCCGCGCCCGCGTTCGCCGCCGGCCGGGTAGCCGGTGGCGGTGGCGAACACGATCACCACGTCCTGCTCGGTCACCGGGATGGCGCGGTCGAAGATATCGCGCAGCCAGTCGCGGCGTTCGCGCAGGCGCAGGTCGTTGAGCAGCAGCTTCATCAGCGCACAGTGGCCGGGATAGCGGATCGACTTGTAGTCGACATGGCGCGCGCGCCCGGCCAGCGTCTCGGGCAGCGTGCCGAGCCCGCCCGATGTATTAAAGGCCTCATATTCGATGCCGTCCAGCGCAAAGCTCTCCAGCCCTTCCAGCGCGGTCAGTTCCACGCGCCGGCCGTCGACGATGGCCTCGCACGGGTTGCAGTACTCGTTGATCAGTCCCTCGGTGCTCCAGGTCAGGTTGTACTTGAGCGCGTTGCTCGGGTAGCGCGGCAGCGCCCCCACCCGCATCTGCAGGTCCAGCAGCTCGCCGCCGCCGCGCAGGAAGCGCTGTGCGAGGTCGTGCCCGACCACGCCGATAAAACCCGGCGCCAGCCCGCACTGCGGCATCAGCACCGAGCGCGCGCCCTGCGCCAGCTGGCGGATGGCCTGGGTGGCGGCCACGTCCTCGGTCAGGTCGAAGTAATGCACGCCCAGGCGCGCCGCCACCGAGGCCACGCTGAGCGCGGCATGGAACGGCAGCGCATTGAGCACGGCGTCGGCGCCGGCCAGCAGCGCGGCGCAGGTGCCGGGCTCGGTGGGATCGCCGGCGCGCGCCAGCACGCCGCGCGGCAGGCCATCGAGGCGGCGCCCGTCATGGTCGACCACGCTGACGCGGTAATCGCCGCTGTCATGCAGCATGGCCGCGATGGTGCGGCCGATCTTGCCGGCGCCCAGCACTGTCACGTGCAGCGGGCGGGCCGCCTTGGGCAGGTCGCGCGGGGCCTGCCGGCCCAGGTTCGAGGCTTGCATGGGGTCTCCGTCCACAAGAAGAAAAGGATGCCGTTGACTGGAGTATGGCTAGCCCGGCCGCCACAATGAAGGCACAAGAACGACGAAAAACCGCCATAATCGAACGAAACGACGAGGCATCCCGACGCAATGACCGAACTCGATACCACCGACCGCCATCTGCTGTCGCTGCTGCAGGCCAACGCGCGCGAAAGCGCCGCCAACCTGGCGCGGCACCTGGGGATCGCGCGCACCACGGTGGTGGCGCGCATCGCGCGCCTGGAGCGCAGCGGCGTGATCGCCGGCTACGGCGTGCGCCTTGGCCAGCGCATGGAAGACAACGCGATCCTGGCCTATTGCGGCCTGTCGGTGCAGCCCAAGGCCGCGCCCGCGATCCTGCGCGCGCTGCAGCGGCTGCCCGAGATCGAAGAGGTCAATTCCGTCAGCGGCCCGGTCGACTACCTGGTGGCGATCCGCTGCGACACGCATGACCGGCTCGACCGGCTGCTCGACGAGATCGGCATGCTCGACGGCGTCAACCACACCACCACCTCGATCGTGCTGGCGCGCAAGCTCGACCGCCGGCGCGCCGCCGGCTGACGCGGTATGCTGCCAGACCCATCAGCCTTTGCGGAGCAACAGAACATGAATCACCCGATCCGTGTCGCCGTGGGCGGCGTGACCGGCTGGGCCGGCGGCGAACTTGCGCGCGGCGTGGCCCATGCGGCCGACATGACCCTGGTGGCGGGCCTGTCGCGCGGCGCCGCCGGCCAGACCCTGGCGCAACTGACCGGCCATGCCGATACCCCCGGCGTGGCCGCCGCCAGCATCGAAGCGCTGGGACAGACGCCCTACGATGTCTACGTCGAATACACCAGGCCCGGCATCGCCAAGCACAACATCCTGCAGGCGCTGGCGCACGGCGCGCACGTGGTGGTCGGCACCTCGGGGCTGAGCGACGACGACTATGCCGAGATCGACGCGGCCGCGCGCCAGGCCGACCGTGGCGTGCTCGCGTGCGGCAATTTCGCCATCACCGTGGTGCTGCTGCAGAAGTTTGCCGAGATGGCGGCGCGCCACCTGGAACACTGGGAGATCATCGACTATGCCAAGGCCGGCAAGATCGACGTGCCTTCCGGCACGGTGCGCGAACTTGCCTTCCGGCTCGGCCAGGTCAAGGCCGCCGCGCAGGCGGTGCCGGTCGACCAGGTCAACGGGCCCAGGGAAACCCGCGGCGCCACCCTGTCCGGCACGCAGGTGCATGCGGTGCGGCTGCCCGGCTACCAGCTGGGCGTGGAGGTAATCTTCGGCGCCGACGGCCAGCGCCTGCACCTGAAGCACGAAGCCGGCGATGGCTCCAAGCCCTATGTTGCCGGCGCGCTGCTGGCGATCCGCAAGGTCCACACCGTGCGCGGCGTGGTGCGCGGGCTGGACCAGGTGATGGAAGGACTGTGAGGCTGCGGCGGCGCAGGCGGGCGGAGCGTCGCCTGGCCGCCTGCCTGTGCCCGCCTGCCTGTGCCCGTTACCAGCTGCCGGGCTTTTCCGGCCTGGCGGGCGCCTTCGGCGCGGGCTTGGCCGCGGCGGCCTTGCCCTTGGCCGCCGGCGCCGAGGCCGGATTGAGCTGCTTGTCGACCTCGGCGTCCTTGTCCGCCATCAGCGTGCGCGCCTGCGGCAGCAGCATCTCGATGGTGCCGGTGTGGGGGTCTTCCGGCATCGCGTACAGCTCAACCGTCAGCGGCTTGCGCATCCAGCCGGCATGCAGCGTCCTGACGGTCTTGCCACCCTTGTCGGGCATGTCGACCTGCTCCTGGCGGAAAGGCTTGCCATACAGCGCGCTGACGCTGTCGGCAGCGGCCTGCTGCGAATTGGCGCCGGCGGTCGGCACCACCAGTCCGACCAGCGCATTGCGGTCGACAAAGGCCACCACATAGGGGCCATCCATGAACGCCGGGCGCTGCGCGCGCGGCACGCCAACCTGGCGCATCAGGCCATCGCCCTTCAGTTCGACGCAGTAGCCGGTGACATCGCGGCCGTCGGGCGAGCGCTTGTCGGCGCAGTCGGGCAGCGCCGGCAGCGGGTTGCCGATTTCCAGCATGCCCAGCAGCGGCGACAACGCGCTGTTTTCAGCCTGGGCCGAGGGCTTGGCGGCCGCTGCGGAGGCGGGAGTGGCGGCAGCGGCGGCAGCGGCGGCGGGTGCGGCAGCGGCGGCATTGGCGCCGGCGGCGCCCAGCAGGCCGGCAAGCGCCAGCCCGGCAACGGGGAATTTCAAAACGGACTCCTGGTGAAAGGCTCCGGGTTGGAGCCCGCCCCGGGCCGGGTTGTTCCTGCGCGGCGCGAGATCGTGGCGAACGATTCACTTCCGGCACGCGCACGACAAGGGGCGTGCGCTAGCTTACCCGATGGCGCCGGCGCCGCCGGCACTTGCGCGCCGCGCCGGCATCAGCCTGCCGGCGCCTTGCGCGTCAGCGCCAGGGCCTCGCGCCGGAAGGTGTGGCCGACCTGGTGGTAGAACGGGTGCGGCGAGAACTGCCGCGAGATGAACGACGCCAGCAATGACGCCGCCAGCAGGAACACCGTCAGGTCCTGCGTGCGCGTCATTTCCATCACGATCACGCTGGCGGTGATCGGCGCCTGCGTGGCGGCCGCCAGGAACGCCGCCATCGACACCAGCGCCAGCACCCGCGGTTCGGCCATGCCGCTGACGAAATGCGCGACGTTCTCGCCGATGCCCGCGCCGATCGCCAGCGCGGGCGTGAAGATCCCGCCCGGGATGCCGGCGAAGTACGACACCACCGTCGCCGCCAGCTTGGCCAGGCCGAACCACAGCGTGGCATGCGATTCGCCGTTGATCAGCGCCGCCGCCTGTTCATAGCCGGTGCCGAAGGTCGCGCCCGCGGTGGCCCAGCCGATGATCGCCACCACCAGCCCGCAGCCGAACGCGGTCCACACCGGATGCCGCCCCGGCCAGTCGCGCCACGCGGCCGGCAGCAGCGCCGGCACGCCGCCCTTGAGCGCCTTGGCGAACACGCCGCCCAGCACGCCGGTGACCAGCGCGCACAGCAGCACCGGGCCCCAGGCCTCATGCAGGCCGAGCATCGGCACCTTGACCACGAAATACGGGTTGTTGCCCAGCACTGCCAGCGACAGGAAACCCGCGGTCAGCACGCCCGACAGCACCAGGCGGTCCCAGCGCACCGCGGTGCCGCGCCCCAGTTCCTCGATGGCGAACACCACCCCGGCCAGCGGCGTGTTGAACGCCGCCGCCAGCCCGCCGGCCGCGCCGGCGGCAATCAGCGCATTGGGATGGAAGCCGATGCGAAAGCGCAGCTTCTCCTGGCACCAGCGGCCCCAGGCCAGCATCGCCGCCGCGCCCACCTGCACCGACGGGCCCTCGCGCCCGACCGAGGCACCGGCCAGCAGCGCCGCGGCGGTCAGCACCACCTTCCACATCGCCTGGCGCAACGACACCAGCAGCGTCTGCGCCGGGCCCGATGGCGGCAACGTGACCGCCGCGATCACCTGCGGGATGCCACTGCCGCGCGCCTGCGGCGCCAGGCGGATGGTCAGCCAGCGCAGCGCGGCCAGCCCGAACGGCAGCATCACGAACGCCAGCCACGGCGTGGCCTGGGTCAGCTGGCGGTTCCAGTGCAGTGCGACCTCGGCGATCCACGCGAACACCAGCGAGAACAGCCCGACGCAGCCCGCGCCGAACATGAACACGGCATAACGCAGCGTGGTGCGCGAGATGCGCCCGGCCTGGCGCGACTTGCGCCACGCCGCCACGCGCGCGCGGCGGCTGATCTGGTTCAGCAGGCGGGGATCGGGCGGCGCCGCGCCGTTATCGGGTTGCGCCCGGGAGTCCGGGCTGGCGCCGGGAGTGGCAGACGAAGAGGCAGGCTTGGGATCGTTGGGGTCGCGATCGGTCATGGCTGGGGCGGGCGCAGGCATCCGGCGGGGCGCGCCCCGCCGCCGTGATGAGCTGAAACTATACGCCCATCGCCCGCCGCTCCCTGCGCGCCCGCCCGACGCGTCAGTCCAGCGAGATGTTGTTCGCCTTGATCACCTTGCCCCAGTGCGCGCGGTCGGCCTCGAGATAGCGGTCGATTTCGGCCTGCGTGCGCGGCGGCTGCACCAGCAGCCCGAGGGCGCTGAAGGTGGCGCGGAACTGCGGGTCCTTCAGCACGTGGTCGGCGGCGGCCTGCAGCCTGGCCACGGCTTCGGGCGGCGTCTGCGCGGGCACGGCCAGGCCGAACCAGGTGGCGGCCTGGAAGTTGGGATAGCCGCTCTCGGCCACGGTCGGCACGTTCGGCAGTACATCCAGCCGGCTGCGCCCGGTCACCGCCAGCGCCTTGAGCTTGCCCGCCTTGATATGCGGCAGCGAGGTGCTGACCACATCCACCATCAGCTGCACGTCATTGGCCAGCAGCGCCGCCAGCGCCGGCGCGCTGCCGTTGTACGGCACATGGGTGACGCCGATGCCCAGTTCGGTCTTGAGCATCTCGGTGGCCAGCTGCAGCGCGTTGCCCAAACCCACCGAGGCATAGTTGAGCTTGCCGCCCTCGGCCTTGGCGTAGGCGGCGAATTCGCGGATATTGCCGGCCGGCACGCGGGTGTTGGTGACCACCACCAGCGGCGCCTCGGCGCCGATGCTGAAGATGCGGAAATCCTTGGGCGGATCGTACTGGATCTTTTTGTACAGCATCGGGTTCAGCACCATGCTGCCGTTGGTCGCCAGCACCATGGTGTAGCCGTCGGCCGGCGCGCGCGCGACGCTGGCGGTGCCGATCATGGTGGCCGCGCCGGGGCGGTTTTCCACCACCACGGTCTGGCCCAGCTGGCGCGACATGCCATCGGCCAGCGCGCGGCCGAACTGGTCGGTCGAGCCGCCCGGCGTGTACGGCACCACCAGCTTGAGCGGGCGATCAGGATAGGCCGCGTGCGCGGCGCCGCCCCAGATTGCCAGCGCGCACCCGGCGCCGGCGAGCGCGGCAAGCCAGGCGCGGCGTGGCTTGCGTCCGGTGGTCTTGGTCGGTTTGTTCTGCATCGCGTCTCCTTCTGTCGTTATCGGCTTGTGCCTGGTGCAGTCCCACCGGTGCGCTCAGACGCGGCGCTGGCGGCCTTCCCAGTATCGGTCGCGCAGCCGGCGCTTGGCCAGCTTGCCGGTTTCATCGCGCGGCAGCTGCGCCTCGACCACGATGCTGCGCGGCACCTTGAAGCCCGACAGCCGCTGGCGCAGCCAGTCGATCACCTCGGCCTCGCGCAGCTCGGCGCCCGGCACCGGCTGCACCATGGCCAGCAGGCGCTCGCCGTATTCGGCGTCGGGAATGCCGAACACCACGCAATCGGCCACGCCGGGGTAGCGCACCAGTTCGTGCTCGATCTCGGCCGGGTAGATGTTGACGCCGCCCGAGATCACCATGTCCGAGGCGCGATCGCAGATGAACAGGTAGCCGTCGGCGTCGACATAGCCCATGTCGCCCAGCGTCACCAGGCCGTCGCGGTCGATCGCGGCGCGCGCGGCCTCATTGTTGCGGTAGGTGAAGTCGGCGTATGCGGGCTGGCGTACGTAGACCAGGCCGATCTCGCCCGGCGCGCACTCGCGGCCGTGCTCGTCGAGAATGCGCAGCTGCGCGTCGTCGACCGGCCTGCCGGCGGTGCCCGGGCGCGCGGCGGCATCGGCGGGCGTGGCCACGGTAATCATGCCGGCTTCGCTGGAGGCATAGGTTTCATGGATCACCGGACCCAGCCACTCCAGCATCGCGCGCTTGACCTCTGGCGCGCACGGCGACCCGGTCGAGGCGACGAAGCGGATCGAAGACAAGTCGTATCTGGCGCGCACCTCGGGCGGCAGCTTGAGCAGGCGCACGTACATGATCGGCACCAGGTAGAGCACGTCGATGCGGTGCTTCTCCACCAGCGCCAGCACCTGCTCGGCGTCGAAGCGCGGCGTCAGCACCAGGCGCTCGGCCATCTGCAGCGCGTTCTGGATAAACGAGCCAGGCGCGCTGTGGTACAGCGGCGCCGACATCAGCGCGCGGCAGCCCGGCTCGAGGCCATAGGTCTGCCGCACCACCGAGCGCATGCGCGCAAGCTGTTGCTCGAGCCGGTCCAGCGGCAACGCCTGGCGCACCACGCCCTTGGGCCGGCCGGTGGTGCCGGAGGTGTACGCCATGTGGCCGCGCGGCGCCACGCGCGGGCCGTCGTAGGCGGGCTGCTGCGCGAGCCAGGCTTCATACGCCATCGCGCCATCGGCGGGACCGCCCACCGACAGCACCGGCATGCCGGCCGGGATCGCGTCGCGCACGGCGGGCAGCAGGTCATCCTGCACGAGAAGCACCCTGGCGCCGCTGTCGCTCAGCAGGAAGCGCACTTCGTCGGCGGTGAAGTGCCAGTTGATGGGGCAGTAGTAGCAGCCGGCGATGCGGCAGGCATGAACCACGTCGGCATACACCGGATCGTTGCGCAGCAGCACCGCGATCACGTCGCCCTCCTGCACGCCCAGCGCGCGCAGGCCGCCGGCCACGCGCGCGCCGCGCGCCAGCAACTCCTCGCCGCTGCGGTGCATGTCTTGATACCAAAGGTCCGTGGCCATCCGCTGTCTCCATGCTCGGGTTTTGTCAGCCGACCACTGTATCGGCGTAGCCGGGCATCGACAATCAGGCCCGGTGGAATCACAATGTTGCGCCAGACGTGACAATGCTGCAGGCAATCCCCGATGGACCTCAACCTGATCCAGGCCTTCGTCGACATCGTCGATGCCGGCAACCTCGCCGAAGCCGGACGCCGGCGCGGCGTCACGCGCTCGCAGGTCAGCCGCCAGCTGCGCGAGCTGGAACACCAGGCCGGCGCGCAGTTGCTGCGCCGGACCACGCGCCGGCTCGAGCTGACCGAACCCGGCCATGCGCTGTACCAGCACGGCGTGCGCATCCTGCAGGAAGTGGCGTCGGCGCAGGCCGAGATCGACAGCCTGGGCAAGACCCTGCGCGGCCATGTGCGGGTCAGCGTGCCCACCGGGCTGGGCGACGCCTATATCGCGCCGCTGCTGCTGCAGTTCGCGCACAAGCATCCGGGCATCACCCTGCGCGTGTTCTTCGCCAACCGCGTCAACGACCTGATCGCGGCCGAGATCGACGTGGCGCTGAAGGTCACCTCGGCGCCACCGCTGGACCATGTCGCGCGTGAAATCTGCGATATCCGCTGGCAACTGTATGCATCGCCGCAATACCTCGCCAGCATTGCGCCGATACAGCTGCCGCCGGACCTGGCCGGCTGCAGCTTCCTGTGCCCGCCCTACCCGCCCCGCCAGTTCCCGCTGTCGCTGTACCGCGACGGCCAGCGCGTGGACGTGGCGCTGACGCCCACGCTGCAGTCCGAGCACTTCCTGTTCCTGGCGCGCGCCGTGCGCGAAGGCCATGGCATCGGCATGCTGCCGGTCTATATCGGCTGGGAAGAGGTGCGCGCCGGCCACCTGGTGCCGGTGCTGCCGGACTGGCGCCCGGAGGGGCTGGGCAACAAGCTCTTCATCATCACCACGCCCAACCTGCATCCGTCGATGGCCACGCGCGCGCTGATCGGCTTCCTGCGCGAGGAACTGGAGAAGCTCGAGGTATTCCGCGATGCGGTGAAGTAGCAGGCACCGCTGGCCGGTGAACGCACGCTTTTGACAGGCCATGGAAGCGGCCCGCCTGCAGACTTTCTGTTTGCAAGCTATGCTGCAGCCAGCTTGCAAAATGAAAGCAAGCAGCACACAACGGCGGAGACCATGCCCCCTACCGATTTCACCGCGATGCCCTGCCCCGTGGCCCGCTCGATGGCCGTGCTGGGCGAACGCTGGGCCATCCTCGTGCTGCGCGAGGCCTTCTACGGCAGCACCCGCTTCGACGAATTCGAACGCAACCTGGGCATCGCGCCCAACATCCTCAGCGCGCGCCTGAAGACGCTGGTGGCGCACGGGCTGCTGGCGCGCGTCATGCCCGAGGGCGGCGCGCGCCATGTCTACCAGCTGACCGACAAGGGCCGCGACTTCTTTCCGGCCTACGTCGCGCTCAAGGCGTGGGCCGACCGCTGGATGACCGACGACAAGGGACCGCTGACACTGCTGCAGGACCGCCGCACCGGCACCGAGATCGCCCAGCCGACCTTGACGCGCGCCGACGGCAGCGCGATCACGCTGGACGATGTGCGGGTGCTGCCGGGCCCGGGCGCCGGCCGCTTCCTGCGCCAGCGCTTCGGCGACAACGAGGCCGTCGCGGCCGGGCCGGAGCGCGGCCATGACTGACACGCGCGCCTTGCCTGCCGGCACCCTGCCCGCCGATGCGGTGCCGGCCATCGAACTCGCCCGCCGCATCGGCAAGCTGGCCGGGCCCACCGCGCTGATTGCCCTGCTGCAGGCGGTGGCGCAGCTGATCGAAACCTGGCTGGCGGCGCGCCAGGGCACCGCGGCGCTGGCCGGCTGGGCCGTGGTGCTGCCGTTCGCGCTGCTGCTGCAGCAGATGTCCACCGGGGCCATGGGCGGCGGCGTGGTCGCGGCCATCGCGCGCGCGCTGGGCGCCAACAAGCGTGACGATGCCTCGGCGCTGGTGATGCATGCGCTGTGGATCGCCGTGATCGCCGGCCTGGCGTTCGCCGTGGCGCTGGCCGGGTTCCCGCGCGCGGTGCTGGGCGCGGTGGCCGGCGCCACCGCCGCCGAAGCGGCCGCCACCTATGCGATCTGGCTGTTCGGCGCGGGCGCGATCCCGGCCTGGCTGGCCAACACGCTGGCGTCGGTGCTGCGCGGCGGCGGCCGCCATGCACTGGCGGCGCGCGTGCTGGCGCTGATGTGGATCGCGTTCCCGGCGCTGTCGTGGCTGCTGGCCGAGCCCGCCGGCATGGGCCTGGCCGGCATCGGCGCGGCGCTGGCGGCGGTGTCGTGGGCCGCGGCGCTGGCGATGGCGATCGTGGTGGCGCGCGGCGGCGCGGGCTTCGTGCCGGTGCTGCGGGTGCGGCTGTCGTGGCCGCTGTTCGCGCGCATCCTGTCGGTGGGACTGGTGGCGTGCGCGCTGGCCTCGGTGGCTAACCTGACCACTATCCTGGTCACCGCGCAGCTGCGCCACCATGGTACCGCCGCGGTGGCGGCCTACGGCATTTCGGCGCGGCTGGAATTCCTGATGATCCCGCTTGCGTTCGGCGTGGGCTCGGCGCTGACGGCGCTGGTCGGCCGCGCGGTGGGCGCGGGCGACTGGCAGACGGCGCGGCGCACGGCATGGGTGGGCGCGCTGCTGGCGCTGGCCATCGCCGGCACCGCGGGCGCCGCCGTCGGCCTGGCGCCGGTGCGCTTTGCCAGCCTGTTCACCCATGATCCGGAAGTGATCGCCATCGCCGCGCGCGCGCTGTCATGGGTCGGGCCGGCATTTGGCGGCTTCGGGCTCGGCATGGCGCTGTACTTCGCCTCGATGGGCGCGGGCCGCATGCGCTGGCCGGTGGCGGCCGGGCTATGCCGGATCGCGCTGGCCGCCGGCGGCGGCTGGCTGCTGGCCAATGTGTTCGGCATGGGCCTGGACGGGCATTTCCTGGGCGTGGCGCTGGGGATCACGGCCTATGGCGTGGTCACGGCGCTGGGGGTGAGGCCGGGGGAATGGTCGGCGCGGTAATGCGCTCGACGACCGCTGGTTTGCTTCCCTCTCCCGCTTCACGGGAGAGGGAGCATGTACGCGGGTGGTTGGCGAGTTCCGGCGACAGAGGCACGTACAGGCAGGAGGCTATTCCTACCTTGCCAACACCTTCGCATCCCCCTGCATGCCCGCCTCGCGCACAGCCTGCGGCACCGACGGCCAGCCGCCGCCCAGCGACTTGTACAGCGCCGCGGTGCTGGTCAGCGTGTCCACCTGGCCCTGGATCACCGCCAGTTGTGCGTTGAACAGCTTCTCGCGGGCATTGGTCACTTCAAGGTAGCTCGAATAGCCCCCCTCATAGCGCGCGAAGGCCTGGTCCGCATAGATGGTCAGGCTCTTTTCCTGCTCGCGCAGGCTGCCAAGGCGGGTGCGCGTCTCGGTGCCGTTGGCCAGCGCGGTGTTGACGTCGGCCAGTGCCTCCAGCACCGTGCGCTGATAGGCCAGCATGGCCTGGTCGCGCTGCGCCGATGACGTCTGCACCTGCCCGCGGATGGCGCCGCCCTGGAAGATCGGCTGGGCCAGGCCGGCGCCAAACCCCCACACCTGCGAGGCGCTGTGCCACAGCGCTCCTGGCGTGCTGGCGATGGCGCCGAACAAGCCGCTCAGGTTGACCGCCGGCAGGTACAGTGCCTGCGCCGCGCCAAGTTGCGCGTTTGCCGCGATGGCCGACTGCTCGGCCTGCAGCACGTCCGGACGCCGCGACAGCAGCGCGGCGGGCATGTCGGCGCCGATGGACGGCGCCTGCAAGGCTGTCACCGCCTTGCCGCGTTCGACCGGCCCGGGCTCGCGCCCCAGCAGCACGGACAGTGCGTTCTCGGTCTGCGCAATGGCGGTGCGCAGCGGCGGGATGGTGGCCTCGGCCACGTAGAAATCGTTCTCCGCCTGCGCCAGTTCCATCTGGGAAATGACACCGCCCTCGTACCGCTGCCTGAAAATGTCCAGCCCGTCGCCGCGCGAAGCCAGGGTCTGCTTTGCGATATCGAGTTGCGCATCGAGCCCCCGCAACGTCGCATAGCCCTGGACCACCGACGCCGCCAGCGACAGCACCACGCCGCGGCGGGCGTATTCCGCGTTCCACAGGCCGGCCTCGGCCGCCTCGGCCTGGCGGCGGATGCGTCCCCACAGGTCCAGTTCCCAGCTCGCGTTGGCCAGCAGCTGGTAGGCGTTGCGCGGGCTGTCGAGCCCGGCGAAGGGCGTGCCGTTGAACGTGCCCAGGCGCTGGCGCGCGGCCGACGCCGACAGGTTCAGCTGCGGAAAGAAGCCCGAGCGCGCCACCATCAGCTGGCCGCGGAATTCGTCGATGCGCGCCGCCGCAATGCGCACGTCAAAGTTGCTGGCAAGCGCCTCGTCCACCAGCGCGGTGAGCACCGGATCGTTGAACTGGTTCCACCAGTCGCTGTCGGCGGCTATCGCCAGCGGGCCGGTGTCGATGCGGTACTGGGCCACTTCCGGCGTCGCCGGCCGCTGGTAATCAGGGCCGATGGCGCAGCCGCCCAGCGCGGCCACCGCGCAGGCTCCCAGCAACCAGGCACGCGCGCTCATGATGGTTCTCCGGCCGATGGCCTGGCCTGGGGCGAGCCGTCGCCCGCGGTCGGCGCCGCACCGCCCGCCGCCTTTTCCCGGGGCTTGCGCTCGGCCAGCACCTCCAGCCCCCAGAAGAACATCGGGATAAAGAACAGCGCAATCACCGTGGCGCCGAGCATGCCGCCGATCACGCCCGTGCCCAGCGATTGCCGGCTCGCCGCCGAGGCGCCGCTGGCGATGGCGAGCGGCACGCAGCCCAGGATAAAGGCCAGCGAGGTCATGATGATCGGCCGCAGGCGCAGCTTGGCGGCGTGAATGGCCGCGTCATAGGCGCTGAGGCCCTCCTTCTGCCGCATTTCCACGGCGAACTCGAAGATCAGGATGGCATTCTTGGCCGCCAGCGCGATCAGCACGGTCAGGCCGATCTGGAAATAGACATCGTTGAGCATGCCGCGCATCAGGATGGCGAGCAAGGCGCCAAACAGGGCGAACGGCACCGCCAGCAGCACGCCGAGCGGCAACGACCATTTCTCGTACTGCGCCGCCAGGATCAGGAACACCATCAGCAAGGCAAAGGCGAAGACATAGACCGCCGTGGAGCCAGCGGTTTTTTCCTCATAGGCCTGCCCGCTCCAGGAATAGGCGTAGCCGATGCCGAGCACCTCCTGCGCGGTTTCCTCCATGGCCGCGATGGCCTGCCCCGAGCTGTAGCCCGGCGCGGCGTCGCCCATGATCTTGGCCGCGGGGAAGTTGTTGAAGCGCGTGACGATGTCGGCGCCCGGGACGTACTTCGTGGTGGTCACCGCCTTGATCGGCACCATCTCGCCCTTGTGGTTGCGCACATAGACATTGTCGAGGTCTTCGGGACGCGAGCGGTACTTGGGCTCGGCCTGCAGGATCACCTGGAACAGCCGGCTGTTCTTCGGGAACTGGCTTACGTACAGCGAACCGAACATGGTCTGCAGCGCGGAGTACACCGCCTCGACCGGCACACCCTGCGTTTCCGAGCGCTCCCGGTCTACCTCCACCATGAACTGGCGCGAGCGCGAATTGATGGTGGAGTTGACGCCCGTCAGCTCCGGCCGCTGGCGCGCCCTGGCAATAAACTGGTGCACCTTCTCCTCGAGCTGCTGGTAGGTACCGTCCGCCGTGCTCTGCAGCCAGAACTCGAAGCCGCCCGTGGTCCCCAGGCCCGGGATCGAAGGCGGGTTGATGGGAATGACCGCGCCGTCCTGGTATGTGGAGAACTCTTTCTTGGCCTTGAGGATCAGGTCCTCGGCGCTCTCGCCCTCGCCGCGCTCATCGAAGCCCTTGAGCGTGACGAACAGGGTGCCCGCATTGGCCTTGTTCTGGGAGTCGATCAGGCTGTAGCCATCCACCGTTGCCACCGAGGACACGCCGGGCTGCCTGGCCAGCCATGTTTCCGCGCGCGACGACAGGTTGCCGGTGCGGTCCAGGCTGGCGGCATCCGGCATCACCACGGCCCCGAACAGGTAGCCCTGGTCCTCCACCGGCAGGAACGATCCCGGAATACGCATGAACATCAGCACGCTGACGGCGACCATCGCAAGGATGATCGCAATCGACATCGCGGTACGCTTGACGACCACCTGCAGCGACCTGTCATAGCCGGCCACCAGCCGGTCGAAGGAATCGTTGAACCAGGTGAAGAAGCGGTTCTTCTTGTGTTCGCCGGGCTTGAGCAGGATGGCCGCCAGCGCCGGCGACAGCGTCAGCGCCACCACGCCCGAGAGCACCACCGACACCGCGATCGTGATGGCGAACTGCTTGTAGAGCTGGCCGGTAATGCCGGACAGGAAGGCCACGGGAATGAACACGGCCAGCAGCACCAGCACGATCGCGACCACCGGGCCGCTGACCTCGTCCATGGCCTTCTTGGCAGCCTCCTTGGGTGGCAGCTTGAACTCGACCATGTTGCGCTCGACGTTCTCGATCACCACGATGGCATCGTCCACGACGATGCCGATCGCTAACACCATGCCAAACAAGGTCAGCATGTTCACCGAGAAGCCGAATGCGCTCATGCCGACAAAGGCGCCGATAATCGACACCGGCACGGCAAGGATCGGCACCAGCGTGGCGCGAAAACTCTGCAGGAACAGGTAGACCACCAGGATCACCAGGATCACGGCGTCGCGCAGCGTATGCACCACCTCGTCGATCGACTCCTGCACGAAGGTGGTGGTGTCCAGCGCGATGTCGTATTCCAGCCCGGGCGGGAAACTCTTCTTCAGTTCCGCCAGCGTGGCGCGCACCTGCCTGGAAACATCCAGCGCGTTGGCGCCCGGCTGCTGGTAGACCGCCATCAGCGTGGCCGTCTTGCCCTTGTAGCGGCTGCGCAGCGAGTAGTCCTTGGAGCCAAGTTCGGCGTGCCCGATGTCCTTGAGGCGCACCAGCGCGACGTCGCCGGACTGCGCGCGCAGGATCATGTTGTCGAACTCGGCCGGCTCTGTCATGCGGCCTTTGGTGGCGATCGGAAAGGTCAGCTGGACAGCGCCGTCGGTGGGTGACTGGCCGATGCGGCCGGCCGAGAACTGCTGGTTCTGGTTGGCCACCGCGTTCTTCACATCCTCGGTGGTGATGCCCAGCGACGCCATGCGGTCCGGCTTCAGCCAGATGCGCATGGCGTAGTCCGGACTGCCGAAGATGGAGGACTGGTTGGCGCCCGGAATGCGCTTGAGCGCATCCAGCACGTAGATGTTGGCGTAGTTGCCGACAAAGGTCTGGTCGTAGCTGGCGTCCGGCGAGTAGATGGCGATCACCATCATGAACGCCGACGAACGCTTCTGCACCGACACGCCCTGCGAGGTCACGGCCTCCGGCAGCGTGGGCAGCGCCAGGTTGACGCGGTTCTGCACGTCGACCTGCGCCAGCTCCGGATCGGTGCCGATCTCGAAGTAAGTCGTCAGCGTCAGGTCGCCCGTCGATGAACTGGTCGAGTTCATGTACATCATCCGGTCCGCGCCGTTGACCTGCTGCTCGATCGGCGCGGCGACGTTCTGCGCCACCACTTCCGCGCTGGCGCCCGGGTACCTGGTGGTGACGGTGATCGACGGCGGCGTGATGTCCGGGAACTGGGCGATCGGCAGCTTGGTCAGCGCCACCAGCCCGCCCACGGTGATGACAATGGAGACGACCGACGCAAAGATCGGGCGGTCAATAAAAAAATGGGCAAGCTTCATGGCTTGCCTCCCGCCGTGGCGACGCCGGACGCCGGCGGCGGCGCGGGTGCGGCCGCCACGCCGCTGGCTGCGGCGGGCGCGGCGCCAGGCCCGGCCTGCACCGCCTTGACAGGCACCCCGGGGGCCAGCCGCAGCGTGCCGCTCACGGCGACCCGTTCACCCGGCTTCAGCCCGGATCGCACCACCCAGTTGTCGCCGGTCCACTCGCCCACGTCCACTACCCGCTGCTGCGCCTTGTTGTCAGGGCCGACCACCCAGACCGCCTGGCCGCGCTGGGTCTGCACGATCGCTTCCTGGGGCACGGCGATGGCCTTGGCGCGCTTCGCGCCATGTACCTTCACGCGCACGAACTGGCCGGGCCGCAGCACGCCTTCCGGGTTGGAGACCTCGGCGCGGACCAGGTAGGTGCCGGTATCCGCGCTGAACGACGCGTCGGCAAAGGCGATGCGCCCGTGGTTGGGGAATGACTTGCCGTCCGCCAGCACGACCACCACATCGAACGCATCCTGCTCCGGGAACTTGATGGCGCCCGATTCGCGCTCGGTGCGCATCTTCAGCACTTCGTTCTCGGACAGGCTGAAATTGACCCACATCGGATCCAGCTTGGCCACATAGGTAAGCAGGCTGTTGGAGGTGTCGATATAAGAGCCGGCCTGCCGCTTGGCAAAGCTGGACAGCCCTGCCACCGGCGACTTGATCGTCGTATAGCCCAGGTTGAGCCTCGCACTGATCACGTTGGCGCGTGCCCCTTCCACCGCGGCAGCCGCGGCCTGGGCCTTGCCGGTGGCGTCATCGAGGTCGCGCTGGCTGAGGGCGTTGCGCTCGGCCAGCGGGCGCACGCGCTTGAGGTCTGCCTGGGCCGTGACCAGGCGCGCCTGCTGCTGCGCCAGCTCTGCCTCCGCGGCCTGCAGGGTCGCCTCGAATGGCTTGCGATCCATCAGAAACAGGGTCTCGCCGGCCTTGACCAGTGCGCCCTCGGTATAGACGCGCTTGTCCAGGAAGCCATTCACCCGCGCCCGGATCTCCACCTGCTGCGAGCTCTGCGTCTGTCCGACAAAGTCGAAGACGATCGGCACATCGCGCAGCGCCACCGTCATGACGCCTACCTCGGCCACGGGCGGCGCGGCCGGCGCGGCTTTCTCCTTGCCGCACCCGGCCAGCGCCAGGACAGGAAGCAGCCATAGCGCGCCGCGCCAGTTGAACACGCTTTTCACGGGACTCCCCCACCAGAAATTGACTGCGTTGCCATGGCGCGGCCAAAGCGACCGGGGCCGCAGCGGCCCGGCCGCCGGGTGCACCGTTCCCCACCCTGTACTCCGGCAGAGTAAGGCCGGGCCCAGGCAGCGCCAATTCAATCTTTCTTGCGCGCGTATTAACTCCTTTCGAGTCGCGTCACGCGCGCATGCCCCCTTGTTCCGCGCCTGCCGTACCGTTTGCGCGCAGCGCGCGCCGCAGCACGATCAGCGCCGGAATCCGCCATGGAAGCCACCGCCACGCAGGCCCCGGCCGCCGAATCCTCCACCCATGCCGCCGCGCCCTTGCCACTGCTGCGCGACACCGCTGAAGCGCTGCTGCCCCAGCTCGCGCGCCTGGCGCTGCTGGTCCAGCCGGCCGGTGACCTCGTTGCCGGCCTGTACCGGCTCCCAGCCGCCGGGGGTGTGCTTTTGCCAGCCGTTGTCGGTGTGCTGGTACACGGAGCCATCGTGGCCGGCATATACGTTGCCGTTGTTCCACACCACCGCGTTGTCCTTGCCCGGGTTGGCGACGAAGCCGCGGCTGCCGGCAGTGTGCTGGCCGGTCTGCGTATTGCCGGCAATGCCGGCCTCGGCCGCGCCGACGCGGCCGGTCTGGGCGTCGTAGCCTGCCACCTGGCGTCCCGCCGCGTAGTCGCCGGTGTAGGTGTTGCCGGCAACGCCGCCGCGCGCCGCGCCTTCGCGGCCGGTCGACGGGTTGGCAAAGGCACCCTGGTGGCCGGCCGCATAGTTGCCGGAATAGGGATTGAACGCGGCGCCGCGGCTGCCCTGGTAGCGCGCGCCGGTGGCCGGGTTGTAGCCGGCGCCCGCGGTGCCGCGCCATTCGGTGCCGGTCCAGGCGTTCCAGCCCTGCGCGTGGGTGACCGTGCCCTGGCCCCAGCGGCCGTAGAAGTTGGCCTGGTTCACGTTGACGTAGTTCCAGTTGTACGGGCCGCCCCACCAGTACGGGCCCCAGTAAGGCGACGCCGCGCCCCAGAACGCGCCCGCGGCGAAGCCGAAGGCAAAGCCCTCGGCCACGCCGATGCCGAAGCCGGCGCCGTAGCCATAGGTGGCCGGATAGCCGTAGTAGACCGCGCCCACGTAGGGCGGATAGACATAGCCCGTGCCGTAGACCACGGTGCCGTCGGCGCTCACCACCACGCCCATGTAGCCGGGGGTGTAGCCCACCACCACGGTCTGCGGCGTGACCGCGTAGATGCGCACGTAGGTGACGTAGTACACCGGCGAAGTCGGCGGGATGGTATAGATCGCCGACGGCACTTCGGTCGCGACCTGCCACGGGCCGGCGGGCGCCGGCGCGGTGAACCAGACGCCGTTGGCCACCGCGTAGTAGTGGCTGCCGTCGACCTCGATCACCGGCGTGCCCGTATTGACCGCGTAGCTGAGCGAAGTGCCGGTGATCGGCACGAAACGCGGCGCGCCGTCATACGCCACCGTCAGGCCCGCCTTGGTGCGCGACACCGTGGCGGTCTGCGGGATGGTGGCGGCGATCTCGGCCTCGCGCGCCTGCGGCGTGCCCGGCACAGAGACCAGCACATTGGCCTTGGGATCGGTGGGCGGGATGCGGGCAAAGTCCGCCGGCAGCCGGCTGCCCGGCACGTACTGCCATGGGCCGGTCAGCATCGGCGCGCGGAACCAGCGCCCCGAGACCAGCACGTAATACTGGTTGGCGGCCGGATCGACGAAGACCGCGTGGTCGGCGTTGGCCATGGTCAGCAGGCCGACCCCGCTGACCGGCGCCATCTGCGGCGCGCCGCTGGTCACCACCAACTCGGTCGGCTGCGTGGCGAAGAGGATGGCCGGGGCGCGGGCCGGGCGCTTGCCGTCTGCGGGCAGCATCGCATCGGGCTTGATGCCGGCCGCGGCCTTGCCGGCCGCACTCTCGAGCGCCCTGGGCACGGTGGTCATGACCTCCCACGCGCCGCCGGCGGACTCCGAGCGATACCAGTAGCCGGCCGCCTTCAGGAACAGCTCGCCGCCGGGCGCGCGCAGCAGCAGTGCGCGGCTGTTCAGCGCGCGTTCGTACGACGTTCCCGGCACGGCGCGCCAGGCGGGCTCGCCGTCGACCAGCACCAGCAGCGTGGGCGTGGTCGCAAACAGGATCTGCGGCGTGTCGTTGCGCACCGCGACGCGGCCGGCTTTCGCCAGTTGCTGCGATACCGCATAGCTGGCCTGAAGCTGGTCCAGCGGCACCGTCAGCCCGTTGGCCGGCAGGCGCGACACCAGCGCCTGGCGCACGCGGTCGGCGGCATCGGGCCGGGTCGGCACCTCGACGCTGTCGACCGTGATGCCGGTCAGCTGCACCAGCCCGGAAGGCTTGTCGATATCGCCGGTGGCCGAGAAGTGGACCACGCCGTAGGTCGGCGCGCCCGCCTTGTCGCCCAGCGCCACCGCGGCGCGCCCGGACAGGCGGTTGCCCTCCCAGGTCTCGATCTGGGGCTGGTACAGCTCGACATGGTCGGTGGCCGCATCAAAGTTGCGCGGCCAGGTCAGGGAGGCCGCGCCCGCGGCTACCGACGACGACCTGGGCGACGTGGCGGCCTGCGCGACGAGCGGGGCCAGCGCCAGCCAGGCCGCCGCGATCAGCACGCTGGTCTGCTTTATCCGAAACGACATGGGTTTCTCCGGGAGGGCGCCGCCTGCCGGCTGCCGGCACGCGCGGGCAGGATGCTGCACAACAGGCGGCCCATTGCGCGAATCTAGAGTAGCGCGCCGACACGAACAATCTGATTCGAAAACATTCAGGATCCGCCAGAAAAAAGACAGATCGGCGGCACGAGCCCGGACCGCCGCGTTGCTGCACCGGGCGGCCCCGGAGCGCGAGCCAGGCCGGCCGGCGGGTGCGCATCTTGCATGGCCTGCGCGCGCCGCCGCGGCCCTTGAAGCCGCCCGGCGCGGCCTCATCTCTGAACATTCCACCCCGGGCCCGCCCATGCCTCCACGCACCACCATCCTGACCGCGGCGTTCATCACGGCCCTGCTGCACGGCTATATCGCGCTGCGCCTGCTGCCGGCGCTGCCGGTCCCGATGGCGGTCAAGGCGCTGGCGCTGGCCTGGCTGGCGCTGTCCTGCGCGCTGCTGCCGGCGGGACTGCTGGCGCGGCGCGTCAGCCAGCCCTGGTCGGACCTGGTGTCCTGGATCGGCATGCTCGCCATGGGATTCTTCTCATCGCTGCTGGTGCTGACACTGGTCCGCGACGTGGCCCTCGCCGCCGCCTGGCTGGCCGGGCAACTGCTGGGCTGGCGCGCGCCCGGCCTGGCCGCCGGCAGCGCCGTGGCGGTGCCGCTGCTGGCCTTGCTGGTGACGCTGGCGGGTTACGTCAACGCGCGCCGGCTGGCGCGCGTGGTCGAAGTCGACGTGCCGGTGCGCGGCCTGCCGGAGGCGCTGCACGGCTTCACCATCGCCCAGATCAGCGACATCCATGTCGGCCCGACCATCAAGCGGCCCTACCTGGACCGCATCGTCGATCGCGTCAACAGCCTGCAGGCCGATGCCGTCGCCATTACCGGCGACCTGGTCGACGGCACCGTGCGCGAACTCTCAGCGCACACCGCGCCGCTGGCCCGGCTGCGGGCGCGCCACGGCACCTACTTTGTCACCGGCAACCACGAGTACTACTCCGGCGCACAGCCGTGGATCGACGAACTGCGCCGCCTGGGCGTGCGCGTGCTGATGAACGAGCACGTGGTGCTGCAGCATGACGGCGACGCGCTGGTGCTGGGCGGCGTCACCGACTACTCCGCCGGCCGCTTCCACGAAAGCCACCGCAGCGACCCGCAGCGCGCCATCGCCGGCGCCCCCGCCGACGCCGGCGTGCGCGTGCTGCTGGCGCACCAGCCACGCACCGCGCCCGCGGCGGCGCAAGCCGGTTTCGACCTGCAGCTGTCGGGCCATACCCATGGCGGCCAGTTCTGGCCGTGGAACCTGTTCGTGCCGATGCAGCAGCCGTACACCGCGGGCCTGGTGCGGCATGGATCGCTGTGGATCTATATCAGCCGGGGTACCGGCTATTGGGGCCCGCCGAAGCGGTTCGGGGCGCCGTCGGAGATTACGCGGGTGAGGCTGGTGCGAGCCAACTAGGACACTGCCGCAGGAGACGAAGCCTTTGCGCGCGGTCAGTGCGCAGCAAAAAGCCCCGCTCTATTGAGTCGGGGCTTTTGCTTTGCTTGAAGCGGAGTGCTTATCGCTACCGGCGGGTGCTTTACCGCACGATCGGCTTGTACCGGATGCGCTTAGGCTTGGCCCCTTCCTCGCCCAGCCGCTTCTTCTTGTCGGCCTCGTATTCCTGGTAGTTGCCCGGGAAGAACTCCACATGCGAGTCGCCCTCGAACGCCAGGATGTGCGTGGCGATCCGGTCCAGGAACCAGCGGTCGTGCGAGATCACCATCACGCAGCCGGCGAACTCCAGCAGCGCGTCTTCCAGCGCGCGCAGCGTTTCCACGTCGAGGTCATTGGACGGTTCGTCCAGCAGCAGCACGTTGCCGCCGGCAATCAGCGTCTTGGCCATGTGCAGGCGGCCGCGTTCGCCGCCCGACAGCGTGCCGACCTGCTTCTGCTGGTCGCCGCCCTTGAAGTTGAAGCGGCCGATATAGGCGCGCGACGGGGTTTCGTAGCGGCCCACGGTGAGCACGTCGGCGCCGCCCGAGATTTCCTCGAACACGGTCTTGGTGCCGTCGAGCGCGTCGCGGCTCTGGTCGACGAAGGCCATCTTCACGGTCGGCCCGATCTTGATCTCGCCGCTGTCCGGCTGTTCCTTGCCGGTCAGCATCTTGAAGAAGGTCGACTTGCCGGCGCCGTTCGGGCCGATGATGCCGACAATGGCGCCCGGCGGCACCTTGAAGCTCAGGTTCTCGATCAGCATGCGGTCGCCGAAGCCCTTGCTGACGTTGTCGAACTCGATCACTTCATTGCCCAGGCGCTCGCCCACCGGGATGAAGATTTCCTGGGTTTCGTTGCGCTTCTGGTATTCCTGGCTGTTCAGCTCGTCGAAGCGGGCCAGGCGCGCCTTGGACTTGGCCTGGCGGCCCTTGGGGTTCTGGCGCACCCACTCCAGTTCCTTGTGCAGCGCCTTCTGGCGCGCCGACTCGCTGGCTTCTTCCTGCTTCAGGCGCGCTTCCTTCTGGTCCAGCCACGAGCTGTAGTTGCCCTTCCAGGGGATGCCGTGGCCGCGGTCCAGTTCCAGGATCCACTCGGCGGCGTTGTCGAGGAAGTAGCGGTCGTGGGTCACGGCCACCACGGTGCCGGGGAAGCGCGTCAGGAACTGCTCCAGCCAGTCGACCGATTCGGCATCCAGGTGGTTGGTCGGTTCGTCGAGCAGCAGCATGTCGGGGCGCGACAGCAGCAGGCGGCACAGCGCCACGCGGCGCTTTTCACCGCCGGACAGGTGTTCGATCTTGGCGTCCCACGGCGGCAGGCGCAGCGCGTCGGCGGCGATTTCGAGCTGCAGTTCGACGTTGTTGCCGTCGCTGGCGGCCAGGATGGCTTCGTACTTGGCCTGGTCGGCGGCGAGCGCGTCGAAGTCGGCGTCCGGCTCGGCGTACGCGGCGTAGATTTCATCGAGCTTCTTGCGCGCCTCGAACACGCCGCCCAGCGCTTCTTCCACCGACTCGCGCACGGTCTGCTCGGGGTTGAGCTGCGGCTCCTGCGGCAGGTAGCCGATGTTCAGGTTCGGCATCGGCGTGGCCTCGCCCTCGATCTCCTTGTCGAGGCCGGCCATGATCTTGAGCAGCGTGGACTTGCCCGAGCCGTTCAGGCCGAGCACGCCGATCTTGGCGCCCGGGAAGAACGACAGCGAGATGTCCTTCAGGATGTGACGCTTGGGCGGAACGATCTTGCCCACGCGGTTCATGGTGAAAACGTACTGTGCCATGGGTGCGTGCTAGTGATGGTGCTGGAATAGGTGCGGGAATGGCGGAGTGTATCAGGCACGCCGCGGCGCGCAGCCTGGGCCCGGCCAGGTTTGGCGCCCGCCGGTACAATCACGGGTTCGTCCTTCCGCTGCTTTTTCAAGCCATCGCCATGAGCAAACCCGCCCTGACCTTAAAGTTCAAGTGCAAGAAGTGCACCAAACCCGTCACGCTGTACCTGCAGAAGACGTCGGCGTGCTCGCACATCACCCCGTACCAGGGTTTCTGCAAGTGCGGCGAAATGATGCGCCACGCCACCGGCGACAAGGACGCGGTCGAGTCCTTCGTCAATTCGCTCGACAACAGCTGGATGCACCACCATCACCACCACCACTGAGCCGGCCACCGTGGTGAACGAGAGCTGGCGTCCCGCCGGCAAGGACCCGATGCGCTTCCTGGGCGGCTATCCGCCCGGCGTGCTGGAGCAGGTGCGCGAGCTGGTCGCCGCCGGCCGGCTCGGCGACCATCTGGCCCGCCGCTACCCGGGGCGCCACACCGTGCAGACCGACCGCGCGCTGTACGAATACACCACGGACATCAAGCAGGAATACCTGCGCAGCGCGCCGCCGCTGCACAAGGTGGGGTTCGATGCGCGCCTGGATTCGGCCCAGCGCGCGCTCGGCCTGCATACCGCGATCTCGCGCGTGCAGGGCGGCAAGCTCAAGGCCAAGAAAGAGATCCGGGTCGCCTCGCTGTTCAAGGAAGCGCCGCCGGAATTCCTGCGCATGATCGTCGTGCACGAGCTTGCCCACCTGAAGGAAAGCGAGCACGACAAGGCCTTCTACCGGCTCTGCGAGTACATGGAGCCGCGCTACCACCAGCTCGAGTTCGATACGCGGCTCTACCTGGCCTGGCGGGAGCTGGAACGCGCCGCCCCCGCCGGCGGCATCGATCCTCGCGCTCAGGCGTCGCAGGCGTAGCGGAACGACCCGTTCAGCGTCCTGGGCAGCACCAGCGTGCGCAGGTTGGCCGCCTGGGCCTTGGCGCACAGCCCGGCGCGCGTGGCGGCGTCCCGGTACTTGGTGGCGTATTCGATCTGGAATACCGGCTTGCCCTGCCCCGTGAACGCGGTATAGGCACCGCACTCGCGGTACTGGAAGCACTGTTCGTTGATGGCGAAGTCAAAGCTCGCGGCCAGCTCGGCCACCTGCCCCACGTCGTTCTTCAAACCGACCGCCAGCCCGCGCGCATGCGCCTCCGCCGCCAGGAAGCGGTTGTAGTCGAGCTGGGTCTCGGCCGTCAGCGGCAGGCCGGGGCTGTTGGTATAGCCGTCGACATTGTCGGGATCGACCGCATCGCAGCCTTTGCTGACCGCCAGGTCCATGCGCGCCTGCATGATGCGGCGCACGTTGGCCGAGCGCGTATCCAGCCAGCGCTCGCCGGCCCAGCCCGACAGCGGGGCGCCCTGGTCCGCCTCGGTGAACTGGTTGAAGTCGGGACGCCAGTCCTCGGAACTGCCCGCCGAGAAGTAGCAGATCACGCGCCGGCCCTGTGCCTTGAGTGCGTCGATGGTGGCCTGCGGCGTATCGAACAGGTCGAAGTCATAGGCGGTCACCGCATAGCTGGTATTGAGCCGGCCGGTCAGCTGGATCTGCCAGGTATCGGTGAGCGCCGGGGCCCAGCGCGTGGTGGCGCTGGTGGTGGTTTCGTTGATGTGCCGCGTCGCGGCCGCGGCGGTCGGCGACACCATCTCGGTCTGCCCGCCATCGCCGCCGCAGCCGCCCAGTGCCAGGCCCAGCGCAACCGACAGCAGCGCCGCGGCCTTCCTCGCATCGTTGCCATGCATATGTTCTTCCCCCTTCCCTGTGATGAACCCCGTTCGAAGCGATCGGCCCTGTTGTCGATATGCCGCGGCGGCCGGGCCTGCCGCTGCGGTTCCCGCAATGTAGCGGATTCACGGCCAGGTCTGGAATGCAGGCCGGCCCCACTGTTCGTGCGGCGCAACACATGATGCGCTTGACCCATGCCGAGGCGCTATGTATAAAGAGCGCGTGGGTAGAAGCGGTCGATTGGACAGCAGCGGTGCAATGCCGCGACGTTCAACTGGAGATTGCTCACTGACGGAGTGTTTCGTCGGTGGCGCAGTGGTCCAGACGCTCCCCTGACAAAGACTCCCGATCGCAGCATGCAAGGCCGGCCCCGCGGCGTTGTTCGCGCGCGCCCGCCGCATGCGTGTCCAACCCTGGTGTCCTGTTCCGCAAATGCCTTGCCATGAAATCGCCCAGTTGCCCGCCATGCGTCGTTGCTCGTCGTTGCCATAGCTACGGCTATGGCGCCTCCTCGCGCCTAGCCTGACGAGCAACTGGACGATTTCATTTTGGCAAGTTACTTGCGGAACAGGACACCAGTCATTGTTAGGGGATCTCCCATGATCATCGACACCAGCTGTTATCCGACGAACCTGGTGGACCTGGCCTGGCGCCACGACGGCAACCCGTTCACCGGCGAGCGCCTGATCCAGATGATGGACGGCCCATTCACCATCAACGGCAAGCCGCGCCGCATCGACAAGGCCTTTATCCAGCCGCCGCAGGGCAACACCATCTACACCTACACCGACGGCGTGAAGTCGGGCAGCGAATCGATCGACGCGTACATGGCCTACACGGTCGAGATGGTGCGGAAGTACCCGGACCGCTTTATCGGCTGCTTCGTCTACAACCCGCGCTGCGGCGTGCAGAACGGCGTCAACGCCATCGAGCACTACGTGAAGAAGCTGGGCTTCAGGATGGTCCAGTTCCAGGCCAACATGCACGCCTATCGCCCGGACCGCGCGCTGGACTGGCTGCGCCCGGCGCTGCAGAAATGCGCCGAGCTGGGCGTGCTGGTCAAGCTGCATACCGGCGACGGTCCCTACAGCATCCCGACCGAATGGGTGCCGATGATGAAGGAGTTCCCGACGGTGAACTTCATCATGGCCCACTTCGGCGTGCAGACCGGCGGCGTGTACTGCTTCGAGCCGTTCCAGATGGCGATGGACATGCCCAACGTCTACTGCGAATCGGGCTGGTGCCTGCAGTCGCGCATCGTCGAGTTCGCCAAGGTGCTGCCCAGGCACAAGATCCTGTTCGGTTCCGACACCCCGCCCAACGAGCCCGGCATGTGGCTGCGCCTGCTGGAAGTGCTGTGCTTCGAGCCGCCCCAGGGCCTGAACCTGGATGAAGACACGCTCGAGGACTACCTCGGCAACAACGTCGCCCGGATGATCGGCCTGGAGCCGACGCCGGTGCCGCGCACGCTGGAAGAAGCGAAAGCGCGCCTGGCCGCATAAGGTCCGCACCCGCACCCGCGCCAACGACAACGGACTCCGGAGCACCCGAACATGATTATCGACACCCACCTGCACCCGACCAACCTGGTCGACGAAGCCTGGCGCCACACCGGCGAGCCCTTCAACGGCGAGCGCATGCTCAAGATGATGGACGGCCCCTACATGATCAACGGCAAGCCGCGCCGCATCGACATGGGCTTTATCCAGCCGCCGCCGGGCAACACCGGCTACCGCGACGGCAACCGCCGCGGCCGCGAAGGCATCCGCGACTACATGGCGTATATCGCCGAGCTGTGCCAGAAGTACCCCGACCGCTTTATCGGCAACTTCACTTTCAACCCGCGCTGGGGCCCGGAAGAAGGCGCGCTGGAGCTGGAATTCCATGTCAAGGAGTACGGCTTCAAGATGCTGAAGCTGCATGCCAACATGCACGGCTACCGTCCAGACCGCGCGCTCGACTGGCTGCGCCCGGCGATGAAGGTCTGCGCCAAGTACAACGTGGTGGTGCTGATCCACACCGGCGACGGCCCGTACACGATCCCGACGATGTTCTACCCGATCATCCGCGAATTCCCGATGGTCAATTTCATCATCGGGCATTTCGGCATCCAGACCGGCGGCAACTACTCGTTCGAGGCGTTCTGGATGGCGATGGACACGCCCAACGTGTACTGCGAATCGGGCTGGTGCTTCCAGTCGCGCATCGTCGAGTTCGCGCGCCAGCTGCCGCGCGACAAGATCGTGTTCGGCACCGACACGCCGCCCAACGAACCCGGCATGTGGCTGCGCGAGCTGGAAATGCTGTGCGGCCCCGCGCCGCAGGGCATGGACCTGGATGAGGACGGGCTCGAGGACTACATGGGCAACAACATCGCCCGGCTGGTCGGCATCGAGCCGACCGCGCCGCCCAGGACGCAGGAAGAAGCGCTGGCGCGGCTGAAGGATACCTACGCCAGCACCCGGTAGTCGCTAGCTGTTCGGCAGGCAGGCACGGCACGGCGGCCGGGGACTTCCCGGCCGCTGGGGCAGCCTTCGCCCTGGCCCACCCTGACCCCAGGAGCCGATCCATGAACTCACCCGCAGCGCCCTTCGCCACCGCGACGCCGGCGCGCCAGCCTTTCCACGATACCTCGCAGGACTTCCACCAGTTCCTGGCCGCCTACCGCGAGGCCTTTCCCGACGACGTGCTGCACATCCGCGAGCCGGTCGGCGCCGACCAGGACCCCACCGCGCTGGTGTGGGCGCTGGCTGCGCAGGGCCGCCATCCGGCCCTGCTGTTCGACCATGTCGAGGGACTGGGCACATCGCTCGCCACCAACCTGTTCGCCTCGCGCGAGCGCGTGGGGCGCATGCTGGGCGGCGTGCCGCCCGCCGGCATCCATGCCGAATACCAGGCCCGCAGCCGCCGCATGGTCGCGCCGCGCGTGCTGGACAGCGGCGCCGTCACCGGCCACGTCGAGACGCAACACGTCGACCTGCGCACGATCCCCGCGATCCGGCACTTCGCCACCGACCGCGGCCCCTACATCACCAACGCGATCCTGATCGCGGAAGACCCCGACAGCGGCATCGGCAACGCCAGCTACCACCGCTCGATGCTGCATTCGCCGACCGAGATCGCCACCAGCCTGCATTCGCGCGGCCACCTGTGGCGCATGCAGCAGCGCGCCGCCGAACTGGGCCGGCCGCTGCCGGTCGCAATGGTGATCGGCGCGCATCCGCTGTTCATGCTGGCCGGCGCCGCGCGGCTGCCGTTCGGCGTGGACGAGCGCCATGTCGCCGGCGGCCTGTTCGGCGCGCCGCTGGAAGTGGTACGCACGCCGCGCCACGGCATCCTGGTTCCAGCGCATGCCGAGATCGTGCTCGAAGGCGTGATCGATCCCGAGGCCCGCGTCGACGAAGGCCCGTTCGGCGAGTTCACCGGATACTCGTCGGACCGCTCGACCAACAACCTGCTGCGGGTGCAGAGCGTGATGCGGCGCACGGACGCGTGGCTGGTCGACGTGGTCGGCGGCAACTCGGCCGAGCACCTGAACCTGGGCCGCATCCCGCGCGAGTCCGAGATGGTGGAGAAGCTGCGCGAGCGCTTTCCCGGCGTCACCGCGGTGCACTACCCCAGCTCCGGCACGCATTTCCACGCCTACGTGGCGCTGCGCCAGAGCCGCCCGGGCGAGGCCCGCCAGGTGATGCTGGGCCTGCTGGGCTGGGACCCGTACCTGAAGACGGTGGTGGCGGTGGACGAGGACGTCGACATCACCCGCGACGAGGATGTGCTGTGGGCCATGGCCACGCACCTGCAGCCGCACCTGGACGTGGTGGTGGTCGACGGCCTGCCCGGCAGCGCGCTGGATCCGTCGGCATCGGGTGTCGGCACCACGTCACGCATGGGGCTGGATGCAACGCGCGGGCCCAATTTCGACGGCATCCGCGCGCGCATCGATGCCGCCGCGATGGCGCGCGCGGCTGCACTGCTGGCACGGCTGGAGCGTGCGGCATCCCACGTGCCGTGAGGCGCGGCTCAGGGATAACCCGCTGAAAACGGTGGATTCATCGTTTCACCCGATCGATAAATCCACCGCCAACGTTGTACCTTCCCTGCGCCGCTGTCATGCTGGACTGACAAGACAGGACAGGCGCGGGCTTCGCACGAGAGGATGGCAAGACCATCCCGCAAGAGGAAGCGCCGGCACCTTGGCGACACGTTAGCGCAATGCGCAACCGGCGTGATACCGACCAAAGGAGACAGCATGAACCCCACCCTGCCTACGCAAGGGAATGCCGCCGTGCATCCCGTCGACGAGGTCCTGCCCCCGCCGCGCCTGCTGGCCCTTGGCCTGCAGCATGTGCTGGTGATGTATGCCGGCGCCATTGCCGTGCCGATGATCATCGGCGGCGCCCTCAAGCTGCCCAAGGACCAGGTCGCCTTCCTGATTGCCGCCGACCTGTTCTGCTGCGGCCTGGTGACGATGATCCAGAGCATCGGCATCTGGAAGGTCGGCATCCGCCTGCCGGTGATGATGGGCGTCACCTTCACCGCGATCGCGCCGATCATCGCCACCGGCTCCAATCCGTCGCTGGGCCTGCCGGCGGTGTTCGGCGCGGTGATGGTGGCGGGCGTCTTCACTTACTTTGCCGCGCCCTATGTCGGCAAGATGGTGCGCTGGTTCCCGCCGGTGGTGACCGGCACCGTGGTGCTGGTGATCGGGGTCTCCCTGATGCGGGTCGGGATCAACTGGGCGGCGGGCGGCAATCCCACCATCAATACCGCGGCCGGTCCGGTGCCAAATCCCAATTTCGGCCTGCCGCTGAACATTGCCATCGCCACCGCGGTGCTGTGCACGGTGCTGGCGCTGGTGGCGTTCGCGCGCGGCTTCCTGTGCAACGTGGCGGTGCTGATCGGGATTGCGGTGGGCTTCGTGATCGCGCTGGCGCTGGGCAAGGTCAGTTTCGACGGCCTGCACAACGCCCACTGGGTTGAATTCATCACACCTTTCCACTTCGGCTGGCCCACCTTCGACGCCATGACCTCGGTCACGCTGTGCGTGGTGATGATCGTGATCATGATCGAAGGCGTGGGCCAGTTCCTGGCGCTAGGCGAGATCGTGGGGCGCCCGGTCGACTCCGAGGACCTGGCGCGCGGCCTGCGTGCCGACGGTGTCGGCGCGCTGGTGGGGGCGGTGTTCAACACCTTCACCTACACCTCGTACGCGCAGAACGTCGGGCTGGTGCAGGTCACCGGCGTGCGCAGCCGCTGGGTCTGCGCCACCGCCGGCGGCATCCTGATCGTGCTGGGCTGCCTGCCCAAGCTGGCCTTCTTCGCGGCGTCGATCCCGCAATACGTGCTGGGCGGCGCGGCGCTGGTGATGTTCGGCATGGTCGCGGCCACGGGCGTGCGCATCCTCGGCCATGTGGACTTTGTCGACAACAAGAAGAACGCCTACATCGTCGCCGTCAGCGTGGCGCTGGGCATGATCCCGCTGGTGTCGGACAAGTTCTTCGCGCAGATGCCGGAGCTGCTGGCCAAGTTCTGCCAGAACGGCATCCTGCTGGGCACGCTGGCCGCGGTGCTGCTGAACCTGCTGTTCAACGCCCGTTCGCCAGCCGCCCAGCCGCACGGGCTGGCCAAGGAACCGGCATGACGAAGTTGGCCGGCAGTCAGCTGGCTTCCGCCAGCCTGGCGCGATAGCGCATCAGCAAATCCCGGAAGGCCTGCGCCGGCGGCGACAGCGACCGGTCCGCGTGCACCAGCAGCGAGATCTCGCGGTGGATCACCGGATCGGTCGGCATCACCGTGGCCAGCCCCAGCGCGCCGGTCAGCCGCGTGACCGCGGCGCTCATCACGGCGATGCCCAGGCCGGCGTCGACCATGCCGACCATGGTCAGAGGCAGGAACACCTCGTGCACCCGCTGCAGCGTGATGCCGCGCGCGGCCAGCGCGGTGTCCAGGCAGTCGCGGATCGGGTTGCCCTTGTGCGGGCCGATCACCGGCAGTCCCGCCACGTCCTCCCAGCGCAGCGTCTTGCGCCGGCGCAGCGGATGGTGCGCCGGCATCACGATCACGAAGGCATCGTCCAGCAGCCGGTGCGCGCTCAGGTCGGGCTGGCCCGCGGGGATGGTGCCGATGCCGAAATCGACCTCGCCCGAGCTGACCATCCTGGTCACTTCATGCTCGGACACATCGTGCAGCTCCACCTTCACGCCCGGATGGCTGACGCAGAACTCACGGATCACGCGCGGCAGCATCAGCGCCGCCTGGATCGACGATGCGGCGATCGACACGCGCCCGCGTCCGAGCGTGCGCAGCTCGCTGGAATTCTCGATCACGCTATCGATATCGGCCACCGCCTTCTTCACCAGCGGCAGCAGTTCCGCGCCCGCCTGGGTGATGTGCAGCTGGCGCGTGTGGCGGTCGAACAGCTTCAGCCCGAGGTTGGCTTCCAGTTCGTGGATCAGCGCGCTGACCGACGACTGCGACAGGTCCAGCCTTTCGGCGGCGCGGGTGAAGTGGCGCTCCTGCGCCACGGCGATGAACGCGCGCAGCTGGCGCAGCGACACGTTCATGTTGCTGAGGTTGGGCACGTTGTCTACCTCCGGGATCTCGGGGTGCGCGCTCTGCGGCGAAGGGACAGGGCTTTCGCGGCGCGTCTGATTCAGAGGGTAACACGATCAATTAATCCGTTTGCGGGTCTTTACCGATGAACACCTGCCACCCATGATGGATTCAACGGCGCGCGCCCCGCACGACTTCGGCACGACCGGCAGCCGCCGCCGATGGCACAGACCAGGAGGAGCAATGAGAGCGTTTGAGTATTTCGAACCGGCAACGCTGGCCGAAGCCTCGGCCATGCTGCACCGGTGCGGCGGCAAGGCCAGCGTGCTGGCCGGCGGCACCGACCTGCTGGTGCAGATCAAGGAGTCCGTGCGCAAGCCCGAGCAGGTCATCAACCTCAAGAAGATCCCGGGCATGGACGTGCTGACCTTCGATCCGGTCAACGGCCTGCGCATCGGCGCGCTGGTGACCACGCGCGCGGTCGAGACCTCCGGCTTGGTGCAGCGCCACTACGCCGGCCTGGCGAAGGCGGTGACCGACTTCGCCTCGATCCAGGTGCGCCATCGCGCCACCGTGGTCGGCAATGTCTGCCGTGCGTCGCCGTCGGCGGATTCGATCGCGCCGCTGGTCGCCGACGGCGCCTCGGTGCACCTGTACGGCATGTCGGGCTCGCGCGAACTGCGCGTCGAGGACTTTGTCACCGGCGTCGGCAAGACCGCCATCGCGCCGGACGAGATCGTTACCCGCATCACCGTGCCGCCGCCGCGCGCCAACACCGGCAAGGTCTATCTGAAGCATGGCCGCCGCGTGCAGATGGAACTGGCCACGGTCGGCGTGGCGGTATCGCTGACGCTGGAGGACGGCCACTGCGCCGATGCCGGCATCGTGCTGGCTGCGGTTGGCCCCACACCCGTGCGCGCCGCGCGCGCCGAGCAGCTGCTGCGCGGCCAGCGCGTGACCGACGCCCTGATCCTGCAGGCCGCGCACGCCGCCATGGACGAGGCCCGTCCGATCAGCGACGTGCGCGCCAGCGCAGCCTACCGGCGGCAGATGGTCAGCGTGCTGACCCGCCGCGCCCTCGAACAAGCCCTGGAGGCCGCCCTGCGCGGAGCATCATGCGAAAAATGATCGAACTCGTCATCAACGGCGAGCCGCGCGAGCTGGCGGTCGAACCCCACAGCACCCTGCTCGACGCCCTGCGCCACGACGCCGGCCTGACCGGCACCAAGAAGGGCTGCGACGTGGGCGAATGCGGCTCGTGCACCGTCATCATCGACGGCCGGCCGATGAACAGCTGCTTGGTGCTGGCGCCCGAAGCGCACGGCTGCCACATCACCACCATCGAAGGCGTGCAGCCCGCGCCCGACACCGTGCACCCGTTGCAGGATCAGTTCATGCGCTGCGGCGCCGCGCAGTGCGGCTTCTGCACGCCGGGCTTCGTGGTGATGGCCAAGGCGCTGCTCGACGAGAACCCGCATCCCACGCGCGACGAGATTCGCTTTGCCATTGCCGGCAACATCTGCCGCTGCACCGGCTACACCAAGATCATCGAGGCCATCGAGCAGACCGCCGCGGCCATGGACCCCGCCGGGTGCATGCACCGTACCCGCGCCAGCGAGGAGGCATGATGAGCCACGCCGTGATCGGACACAGCGTCAAGCGCACCGACCTGCTCGACAAGGTCACCGGCAACGCCAAATACGTTGCCGACATGCCCTTCCCTGGCCTGCTGTACGGCAAGATCAAGCGCAGCAACGTCGCCCACGCCCGCATCCGCCGCATCGACGTCTCGCGCGCGCTGGCGCTGCCCGGGGTCAAGGCCGTGCTGACGCACGAGAACGTGCCGCGCGTGCTGCACGCCGGCTCGCCGCACCCGCGCTCGGCGTCAGTGACCTGCGACCAGTACATCCTTGACCACAAGGTGCGCTACTGGGGCGAGGGTGTGGCCGCGGTGGCGGCGGTCAGCGAAGAGATCGCCGAGCGCGCGCTCGAACTGATCGAGGTCGAATACGACACGCTGCCCGCGGTCTTCACCACCGAAGATGCCGAGCGCTCCGACGCCCCGCGCCTCCATGAACGCGAGCCCGGCGGCAACCTGGTGCTGCCGCCGGTGATCGTCAGGCGCGGCGATGTCGAAGCCGGCTTTGCCGAGGCCGACTTCATCCTCGAAGGCGTCTACGAAGGCGGCCGCCCCACCCCCGCCTACATGGAACCCAACGTGCTCACCTGCAGCTGGGACGGCAACGGCAACCTGACGGTGTGGATCTCGACCCAGACCGCCTTCATGGTGCGCGGCATCATGGCCGAGGTGCTGGGGCTGCCGCTGCACAAGGTGCGCGTGCTGGTCGACCACATGGGCGGCGGCTTCGGTGCCAAGCAGGACCTGTTCCAGCATGAGTTCCTGTGCGCGCTGCTGGCGCGCGAGACACGCCGGCCGGTGCGCATGGAATACACCCGCGAGGAAACCTTCCTCGGCGGCCGCACCCGCCATCCGGCAAAAATCTGGCTGAAGCAGGGCTTCCGCAACGACGGCACCATCACCGCGCGCAAGGCCAGGGTGGTGTTCAATTCCGGCGCCTACGGCTCGCACGGTCCCGGCGTGACCAATGTCGGCACCGCCGCGCTGGTATCGCTGTACCGCTGCGACAACGTGCTGCTGGAAGGCCGCTGCGTCTATACCAACAGCCCCATCGCCGGCGCCTTCCGCGGCTACGGCGTGGTGCAGACCTACTACGCGCTCGACGTGCAGATGGACGAGGCCGCCGCGCACCTGGGCATGGACCCCGCCGAACTCAAGCTCAGGAACGCCGTGCGCGAAGGCGATATCGCGCCCTCGAACCATCCGCTGATCGGACACGGCCTGGAGGCCTGCATCGAGAAAGGCATGGCCCTGCTCGACTGGCCCGCGCTGCGCCGCCGCGCGCGCGACACCACCGGGCCGGTCCGCACCGGCTGGGGCCTGGGCTGCGAGATGCACGGCAGCAGCGCCTATCCTGGCATCAAGGAACAGGGCAACGCCATCATCAAGATGAACGAGGACGGCACCGTGGTGCTGCTGACCGGCGCGGCCGGGCTGGGTACCGGCGCGCATACCGCGCTCGCGCAGATCGTTGCCGAGGAACTGACACTGCCGTTCGAAGCGGTATCGGTCGTGCATGGCGACACTGACGTGGTGCCCTGGGACATCGGCGCCTTTGCCAGCCACACCACCTACATGGTCGGCAAGGCGGCGCAGATGGCGGCGGGCGAAATCAGGCGCCAGCTGTTCGAGCGCGCCGCGAAGCTGATGGAGTGCGAGCCCGAAGCCCTGACGCTGGCCGGCGGCATCATCGCCGTGCGCGACCGCGACGGCCCCACGCTGACGGTGCGCGAGGCGGTGATGCCGCGCAAGGGCATTCCCGCCGCGCAACTGGTGGGCACCGCCACCTATCACCCGACCAAGTCGTATTCGTTCGCCGCGCATTTTGTCGAAGTCGCGGTCGATACCGAGACCGGCTTCATCACCGTGCGGCAGGTGGTGCCGGTGCACGACGTCGGCAAGGTGATCCACCCGGTCGCGGCCGCGGGCCAGATCGAAGGCGGCATCCAGCAGGGCATCGGCCACACGCTGTACGAGGACTACCAGATCGACATGCGCAGCGGCCGCTCGCTCAACGCCAACTTCGTCGACTACAAGATGCCGCTGGCGATGGATATGCCCGAGATCCGCACCGTGATCCTGGAAGCCGCGCCGGACCCCGGCGGCCCGTTCGGTGCCAAGGGCGTGGGCGAAGACCCGATCGTCGCAATCGGGCCGGCGATTGCCAACGCGGTGTTCGATGCCATCGGCGTGCGCTTCCGCCACTACCCGATCAAGCCCGAGCAGGTGCTGCAGGCGCTGGCGGAAAAGGCGGCGCGGGAAGGCGGGCGCGGATGAGCCGCAAGCAACGCCTGGTGGTCGCCATCACCGGCGCCAGCGGCGCGGTGTACGGCGTGCGCATGCTGCAGGCACTGGCGGAGCTGGACGGCTGGGAGACCCACCTGGTGTGCTCGCCGTCCGGCCTGCTGACCGCGCATCATGAACTGGGCCTGCAGCGCCCGCAGATCGAGGCCATGGCCGACGTGGTGCACAACGTGCGCGATATCGGCGCCACCATCGCCAGCGGCTCGTTCCGCTGCAACGGCATGGTGGTGGCGCCCTGCTCGATGCGCACGCTGGCCGCCATCGCCACCGGCCTGGCCGACAACCTCGTCACCCGCGCCGCCGACGTGATGCTCAAGGAGCGCCGCCGGCTGGTGCTGCTGGCGCGCGAGACGCCCTTCCACCTGGTGCACCTGCGCAACATGACCACGGTGACCGAGATGGGCGCCATCGTGCTGCCGCCGGTGCCGGCCTTCTACGCGCATCCGCAGTCGGTCGACGACATCGTCGGCCACACCGTGGGACGCGTGCTGGACCTGTTCGACGTACCGCACGACGGACTGGTGGCACGCTGGCAAGGCCTGCGCCCCGGCGTCGCCACCGCTTGAAAAGAACTTCCGCCTCGCGCTCGCGGGGAACGCAGACCCTAATCAGGAGACAACATGAACGCACCTGCCGTCGCACAACAGCCGCCCGTCCCGGTCACCATCCTTACCGGCTTCCTCGGCTCGGGCAAGACGACGCTGCTCAACCACATCCTGACGCAGAAGCACGGCCACCGCATCGCCGTGATCGAGAACGAGTTCGGCGAAGTCGACGTCGATTCCGACCTGGTGATGACCTCGGACGAAGAGATCTACCAGATGACCAACGGCTGCATCTGCTGCGTGGTCGATGTGCGCACGGACCTGGTGCGCATCCTGCAGAAGCTGCTGGAGCGCCCCGAGCGCTTCGACCATATCCTGGTCGAGACCAGCGGCCTGGCCGACCCGACCCCGGTGGCCGCCACCTTCTTCATGGACAACGAAGTCGCCAGGCAGGTCACGCTCGACGGCATCCTGACGCTGGTCGATGCGGTGCATATCGAAAGCCATCTCGACGACCCCCAGCTGACTGGCTTCGACAACCAGGCCGTCGACCAGATCGTCGCCGCCGACCGCGTGATCCTGAACAAGACCGACCTGGTGGACGCCGTGCAGCTCGACCGGCTGGAAGCGCGCATCCATCGCCTGAACGAGGGCGCGCAGATCCTGCGCTCCAACTTCGCGCAGGTGGACCTGGGCAAGATCCTGGGTATCGGCGGGTTCACGCCGGGGACGATCCAGGCGGATGCGCACGATGCGCACGATGCGCACGAGCACACCGGCCAAGCGCATGATCGGCACGACGAGCATCACGACCACGTATGCGACGAGTATTGCGACCACGCGCACGATGACGACAGTCACGGCCACCGCCACGATCCGTCGGTGACCTCGGTCTCGCTGGTGTTCGACCAGCCATTTGATCGCCAGCGCCTCGAGCACGGCCTGAAGGCGCTGCTGGCCGCGCAGGGCGACGATGTGTTCCGCATGAAGGGCATCGTCGCGGTGGACGGCGATGAGCGCCGCTACGTGCTGCAGGCGGTGCACCGGTTGATGGACTTCCATCCCGCCGAGGCGTGGGGTACGGAGCCGGCGCAAAGCAAGTTCGTGTTCATCGGCCGCCATCTCGACAAGCTGCGGCTGCAGACGCTGCTGAAGGTGTGCCTGCCGGTGGCGCAGGCCGCCTGATCGTGCTGTCGGCGGCGGGACTGGCTTGCGGTTAGTCCCGCCGCAAGGCTGCCGCGCGCAAGGTCTGCGACGGCAGCTCGCCGAACTCACGCCGGTACTCGCGCGAGAACAGGCTCAGGTGGGTAAAGCCGTGCCGCAGCGCGATCGCGCCGACCATGCCTTTCTCCTGCGACGCGCGCTGCAGGTCTGCGCGCGCGCCATGCAGGCGCAGCAGCCGCAGGTACTCCATCGGCGTGGTGTCCTTGCTCTTGCGAAAGCCCAGCTGCAACGTGCGCGCCGACACGCCGCAATGCGCGGCGATCTGTTCCAGCGTCAGCGGCTGGTCCAGGTTGGCGCGCAGGTAGGCAATGGCTTGGCGCACGTAGTCAGGCAGCACCGCTTCGAAGCGGCGCGGCAGCATATTGCCGTCGGCGGCGAAGCGATCGAGCAGCAGCGTCGACAGCACGATCCGTTCGATGCTGGCATCCACCGCCGGCACGCCGCTGCCTTCGCGCCGCACCCGCGTTTCCGCGCGCAGGTAGCCCACCAGCGCCTGCCAGCGCGCGGCACGGCCATCGTCGGCCACCGGCTGCATGTCGAATTCGATCGGCGCCGGCGGCTCGAAGCTGAACTGGTGGCGGAACGCCTCTTCGATCAGCTGGCGCCGGATTACCACGCTGAAGCGCTCGCAGCCCGGATCGAGCGACAGCGTGGTCGGCACGGTGGGCGAGAACACGAAGGTCGCGCCCGGTGGCATCAGCATCGCGCCCCGCGGCGTTTCCACGCGGCAGCCGCCGGCCAGCACCGTCTGGATCACGAACTCGTCCTTGTTCGGCTGCGGCTCGATCTGCACCGCCTGGTTGTAGGCGATGGTCACCAGCGTGAGCCGGCCGATGGTGCTGGTATCGATGCGCGCATCGAGCGCCGCATCGTCCTCGGCCGCGCGCAGCCGCGTGGGGCCGAACACGCGGCCGGACAGCGACTGGATGCGATCGAGGTCCCCGCCGCGAGAGACTGGCGAGCGCGGGGCTGCGGCGGACCATGCTGCGGTGGGTGACATAGCGTTGGATAGCAGAAGGGAAAGCACCACGGCGACCGACGCCGCCTCAACGTCCGACGTCTTTCTCCCCTCTCCCGCCTGCGGGAGGGGGGCGGGGGAGAGGGCAGGAACTTGCAAGAGCGATACCGCCTCGAATGCCGCTGGCAACATCAGCGCGGCATTCGATCTCTTTCGTTCCTGCGCACGCCGGCCCTCTCCCCCAACCCCTCTCCCGCGCGCGGGAGAGGGGAGCAAACCAGCGCATCCATCGTATTGCCACCCCTGCCCTCACGCAACCCAAGGGAAACCCCTGATGCCTCCGGCGCGCATTTTGCAAGCCCGCTTGCGGCCCCGTGCCACAGCCTTCGCAATAACGCTATGACGGCATGCCGTGCATCACTACTGTGCAAGGCATGCGTGGGCCATGCGCCGCGCATGGCACCGTGACGGACCCGAGCCCGGCAACCACAGACCGGGCCAGCCGCCGCCGGCATGGCGCACTTTCCCCCAGTACGCGGCAGGAGACCCATCATGAAACCAGTGGTTCACCCCGTCGACCAGATCCTGCCGGCACGCGCGATGGCGTCGCTCGGCTTCCAGCACATGCTGGTCAGCTACCTCGGCGCCATTGCGGTGCCGATGATCGTCGCCGGCGCCCTCAAGATGACGCCGGCGCAGACCACCATGCTGATCAGCACTGCGCTGTTCACCTCCGGCATCGCCACGCTGCTGCAGACCGTGGGCTTCTGGAAGTTCGGCGTGCGCCTGCCGCTGATGCAGGGCGTGGCGTTCAGCTCCGTGGGCCCGGTCATCGCCATCGGCACCGATCCCGCGCTCGGCTTCAACGGCGTTTGCGGCGCCATCATCGCCGCCGGCGTGATCGCGATGTTCCTGGCCCCGGTGATCGGCAAGCTCAAGCGCTTCTTCCCGCCGGTGGTGAGCGGGTGCACCATCACCGCCGTGGGCCTGTCGCTGTTCCCGGTTTCGTTTCACTGGTTTGGAGGCGGAAGGGGCGCGCCGGATTTCGGCGCGCCCATCTTTTTTCTGGTCGCCTTCGGCGTGGTGGCACTGATCCTGCTGATCAACCGGCACGGCGGCGAGCTGGTGCGCAACCTGTCGGTGGTGATCGGCCTGCTGGTTGGCGGCGCGGTGGCGTGGATGCTGGGCATGGGCAGCTTCGACGAGGTCGCGCGCGCGCCATGGTTCACCATGGTGACGCCGTTCGCGTTCGGCATGCCCACCTTCAACATCGGCGCCATCACCACCATGGTGATCGTGATGGTGGTGCAGATGGTGGAATCGATGGGCCTGTTCGTTGCCGTCGGCGACATCGTCAAGCGACCGCTGACCGAGCGCGACGCCACCCGCGGCCTGCGCGCCAACGGCCTGGCCAGCGCCATCGGCGGCATGTTCGCGGCGTTCCCGTACATCGCCTTCATGGAGAACGTGGGGCTGGTGATCGTCACCGGCGTGCGCAGCCGCTGGGTGGTCGCCACCTGCGGCGTGATGCTGTGCGCGGTGGCGCTGGTGCCCAAGATCGGCGCGCTGTTCGCATCGATCCCCGCCGCGGCGCTGGGCGGCGCCACCATGGTGATGTTCGGCGTGGTCGTCGCCGCCGGCATCAAGACGCTGGGCGAGGTGGACTACGAGCGCAATCCCAACAACCTCTCCATCGTCTCGATCACGCTCGGCTGCGCGATGATGCCGGTGATGCTGCCCGGCATGCTCGAAAAGCTGCCCGGCTTCCTGCAGCCCTTCGTCCACAGCAGCGTGATCATCGCCTGCGTGGTTTCGGTGGTCCTCAACCTGATTCTCAACGGCCTGCCAGCGCGTGAAGCCGACGAGCTGACCGCCAGCGCCGACAACGTCCAAGGGGTCTGACAACATGGTGCACAACACCAACGCCACCACCGCGCCGGCCGGCGCCCTGCTGATCCGCAACGCCGCCGCCGTGATGACCGGCCGCGCCGGCACTGCCGCGCGCGCCGGCGCCGCCGACATCCGCATCCGCGAGGGCCGCATCGCCGAAATCGGTGCCAGCCTGCCGCGTCACGACGGCGAAGGCCTCCTCGACGCCAGCGGCTGCGTGATCTATCCCGGCTGGGTCAACACCCACCATCACTTGTTCCAGAACCTGCTGAAGGCCGTGCCCAGCGGCATGAACGTCGGGCTGGAGCAATGGTTGGCGGCCGTCGCCTACCCGCGCCTGGCGCGCTTCAGTCCGAAGATCTTCCGCACCGCGGTGCGCCTGGGCATGGCGGAGCTGCTGCTGTCCGGCACCACCACGTGCGCCGACCACCACTACCTGTATCACCACGGCCACGGCGCCGAAACCGGCGACGTGCTGTTCGAGGTGGCCGAAGAGCTCGGCATGCGCCTGGTGCTGTGCCGCGGCGGCGCCATCCAGTCCGCCTCCGATCATCCCGGCATGCGCGCCACCGCGCTGGTGCCCGAGACGCTGGACGAAATGCTGGCCGATATCGAACGGCTGAAATCACGCTACCACGACCCCGCCCCCGACGGCCTGCGCCGCGTGGTGGTGGCCCCGACGACCCCCACCTTCTCGCTGCCGCCCGCCCTGCTGCGCGAACTCGCCGCCTTTGGCCGCGGTATGGACCTGCGCCTGCATTCGCACCTGTCCGAGACCGACAACTACGTCAGGTTCTGCCGCGAGAAGTACCAGTGCACGCCGGTGCAGTTCGTCGCCGACCACGACTGGCTGGGACCCGACGTCTGGTTCGCGCACCTCGTCACCGTCAACCCTGAGGAAATCCGCATGCTGGCCGTGACCAATACCGGCATGGCGCATTGCCCCGTCAGCAACGCACGCCTCGGCAGCGGTATCGCGCCGGTGCGGGCGATGGCGGATGCGGGCGTGCCGATCTCACTTGGCGTCGATGGCGTCGCTTCCAATGAATCGGGCAGCATGGTGCACGAGGCCAACTTCGCCTGGCTGGTGCACCGCGCCCTCGGCGGCGCCGGGCAAACGCGGGTGGAGGAAGTGCTTCACTGGGGTACTGCCGGTGGGGCGCAGGTTCTGGGGCTGCCCGGTATCGGCACGCTTGCGCCCGGGCAATCGGCGGACCTGGCGATCTATGACGTCAGCGGGCTGCGGTTCCATGGGTTCCATGACATCGGCACGGCGCCGGTGGCGGCTGGGGAGCCGACGCCTGTGCGTGATGTGCTGGTGAGGGGGCGGCAGGTGGTGCGGGATGGGGCGGTGGTGGGGCTGGATTTGGAGAAGTTGAGGAGGGAGGCGCGGGAGGCGTTGGTGGGGTTGGTGGATTAAGGGGGCGATTGTGGTGCCTTAGGTGCTATGGATTGGCGATGAACCGCATCGAGCGGATGATGGCTAGCACGTCTGGCAGCGCGCGCTCTGAGCGTTTCAAAATCGTCTTGCCGCGGGTTTCGGTGATCTCGCGCGGGTCGAATCCAACGACGATCCCGCCATTCATCGTCACGATCGTACGCGTTTCATCACCTAGACAAAAATGGAGGTCACGGCTACGCGGTGTCGCTACAGCGGTCGCAGTAGCAATGGTGGCATCAGAGTAGTACCGCGGGTTAAGGCTGGTAAGGTCACGCTGTTGAGTATCCCGGATCATCATAGGGTCAGACTCCCGGCGTTGGCTCATCAGTTCCGGACAGAGTTTTTTTGCCGCCCCGGGCTGGCAACTGACAAGCATTGATAGCTCTTTCTCGTTCTCTTTTGGAAAGTAGCTTCCATGTCTAAAGGTACCCCAGGAATCGTCCGATGGAGTTACCCGGGCAGCACCTCCAGCCTTGGCGACAAATTCCAGCGCACAGTCTTTCATTGGAAGGACGTATCGTTGCGTCCCTTTAGGTATGAGTCCGTTACCTCTCACTCCCTCCGCCCACACGCCCGCGCTCGCGAGCGAGAAGGCCATCGCCGTGCCAAAGACTGCAAACGCTTCGAGAGTCCGCTCCCTCACCGCTTCCATTCATAATCCTCCGGCTTGAACTGCACGACGCCCACCCTATCGGGGAAGGTAGGATGGTCGAACAACAACACCTGAGCATAGGCGTATGCATGATATCGGTCTACAAGACCATTCAACCGCGGATTTCCTAGATTCACGTGGTCTGGCAGGTTCACGATGCAGGACGCACGGCGGAAAGATACATTCTCGTAAAATACAAAGACATCGCGCTTCCTTAGTTGGCTGGTGAAATGGATACTGAACTGATGGCGGTAATTTGGAATTAGCGTGTCCGCTTCTTTATTCGCCCCATTCTTGAGCCAGTAGTGCCCAGCGCTATCAGCGGCACTATAAGTGTCCACAGCCACATCTTCGCGCCAATTTAGAATGTTTCCTGGCAAACTCGGTTCAGCGGCATGTAGCGGTACGTTGCTGCGCAATTCTTTCGCCCTCGAGTATGTTGCATGTAGTGCGGCGTCGAGGGCAGCGTCGATGTCACGGCCTCGGAATTTCCAGTATTTCAGATAGTTGGGCGTATGTGTCAGCTGCAGAAAGCCACGACCGAACCATGGCGAGTACCAAGAACGCGAGCCGCCCCCCTCTACCAGCGTGCTGAACCAGACTGTTTCTTGAACGGAGTTCCCAAGGAATGCGGCTAGCCTGGCGCGGGTCGTTATGCCGTACTTTCGCCAAGCAGTATTCAAACGGTCCTTATGACTCCTTGCGAGAACACCGGCGTCTCTTGTTGCTGCTTCATACACAATCTTGTGGGGAATTCCTGCCCCAAAGCCCCGCAACGCCCTTGCCGGCACAGCCTGCCTAAGTTCATCAACACTAAGCCACAGCGCCCGACGCATATGATGAATGAACTGCAGCGGATGGAAATGCCATACCCCACGAGGCAATCCAGTGTGCTGCCAGAACGCGAGTTTCTGCGCCTGATCCTTGAACCGCTGCCAACTTTCCTCCGACACCAACGGCATGCCCGTTTTGCGCAGGCGCGCAAAGCGTGCGTCTAAATCCGAGACATCCCATTCAGTCGGATGCTTGACCACCAGATGACGCAGCGCCGCCTTGCCCGCGTCGCCGTTGTCGCTCAGCATCTGTAGCGTCGCCGGGTCGTCTACGATGGCATCGGCCGGACTCAGCATCGCGCCTTCTTCGACCTTCTTCCAGCCAAGCCAATGCGGGAAGTCCGCGTCGGACAACCGCGCGATGCCGGCCTGTGACAAGTCGATATATCCGGCCGAGCCGGGTGCATAGGGCACCAGTTGCCAATTGTCGGTGTGGCGGCTGCGTTCGTCGCTCAACACACGCCCGAAGGTCAGCCACTCCAGGCCAGCGCTAGGGTTGTCCGGGTACAGCGCCTCGGCAAGAGCCAGCATGGCGTAGCCATACCCCTGTTGTTCGACCCGGCCGAGTTCGCGGTACTGCCCCTGCGCGGTACGTATGCGTGTGGTCGTGAGGCGCTTGTCCTTGTCCAGGCGTACGCTGACGTAGAGTTGCTGCCCGGCATTGCTTCCGGCTTTTCCGATCGGAAACATCGGCTTGGCATCCTTGTCCGTTTTCCGCCATGGCCAGTCACCTGCGGGGAGACGCGGATGCGCAGCTGCGAATGACTTGCCTTCCGGGATAACAAAGTGGACGTCGCCATAGATGTCAGCACTACCCTTGTCCGTGATGCGGCTGCTATCGCGGAAAAAGAGGGTCAGCGCCTCGTCGGTGGTGAAGATCTCCAAATGAAATCCATTGCGTCCGGACTGATGCTGGCTCCCCGGATAGCCGAGTATGTCGCGCCGGTAGACCTTGGCCTTTTTCGGATCGTCCGGCACGCGTGCGTCCGGGCTGGTGCGGGTTCGGTAGCACGTTGCGAGCGTGTCGGTACGACCATGCAAATGCTCGGCGGCGGCGAGGTTCAAGTAGAGCGAGTAGAACACCACCGGCGTGACCGCACCCGTCTCGGTCTCATGGCGTAGCAGCACGAAGCTGGTGTCGTAGGGCTGCCCTTCGTAGGTCTCGGTCTTTGGCGCCAGCCGGTAGGCGACGATGGTGCCATCTGCGATGGCGCGAACCGGCGTTGCCGTATCGGCACCGATATGCAGACCGCCGTGCCAACAGTACGTGTTGCCGACCATGCGCGCCGGATAGGCGCCCTTCGGGTCGTCTGACTCGGCCAGCAGGCGGGCCAGCCAGGCATCCTCCGACTCTTCCATGGCGTTGCCTGCCGGCGGCGTTGTAAGAATGGGATAGCTGATGATCATGGCGCAGTCTGGTTCAGGAGTAGGGGAAGGAACCGGTTATCTCCCATGGCGTCGCCGGTGCCATTGGGAGCGGATAGTCGTGGCGGACGCCTGCCTCGAACTTCCTTTGCGCGGCCTTGTAAGTAATCGGGCCGGGACATTCGAAAGTAATATTGCCGCCCTCGATGGTGATGGCAGCACCACCAGCTGTCGCAATGCGGATGCGCTTGGCCGCAGCAAAGTCCACATTCATATTGGCCGACACAATGGTCAGGTCCTCCCGCGCCGCCAGCTTCAGCAAATCATGCTGCGCCTGGAGATCGATATCGCCCTGGCCTGCCGTCAGTTGCAGGCCGACGTTTCCGCCGCCGGCCGAAGACAGTCCTGCGGCCACCCCAATCGCCTTTCCCGAATGGATGCGCCCCTGTCCCGCGACGGCGACATTGTTGTCCTGCCCGCTGGCCATCACGACGCTTTCCCCACTGGCAATCTGCAGATCCTGGCCCGCCACCATAGCCACGCCAGCTCTGCCGTTGAGGTGGACCATTGGCTCGCCCTGGTGCGGCACCTTCCTTGGTGTGCTGGTATTGCCGCCAGCCGCGTCTTCCTTTGCTGTTCGAGCGATTGCCCGTCGACCATGCCGGCTGCAGCCTTGGCTTGCTTCGCCAATGGCGACTCGTCGTCCTTCCCGGTCGACAGGGCTTGGGTCTGGTGCCTGGTGGCGCCATCGCCCAACGTCCTGACCAGATCGCCCGCCTGCCGCAGCAGTGCGATACCGGCAGCGTTGTCGCCTGTCGGCAGTACGTGGCCGGTGAC
>NZ_AQUR01000086.1 GCF_000372525.1 Cupriavidus neocaledonicus | reverse complement strand
GTGCGCATCACGTCCATCGGGTGCGCGCTGGCGGGCACCCATTCGAGCGCCGCCTTGACGTTGGCGGGCAGGCCGCGCAGGCTCTTGAGCTTGGCCTTGTAGGCGGCCAGCTCGGATTTGGTCGGCAGCTTGCCGTGCACCAGCAGGTGGGCGATTTCCTCGAATTCGCAGGTCTCGGCGATATCGAGGATGTCGTAGCCGCGGTAGTGCAGGTCGTTGCCGGTGCGGCCGACGGTGCACAGCGCGGTGTTGCCGGCGGTCACGCCCGACAGCGCGACGGATTTCTTGATCCGTGGCGCGGCCGGCGCGCTGGCCTCGGTGCCAAGTGCGGGGTCGAGCGTGGGGTCGGTTGCGGCAAGCTTCGAGGCGGGCATCCGTGTCTCCTTGGGCACTGCGGAACTTGATGGGGATGGGGCCGGGGACCGGCTTCAGCCGAAAAACAGCGCTTCCACATTGGCGGGCAGCGGCGTGCCGGTGGCCTGCGCGCGCTGCAGCAGCGACCAGTAATAGCGGTAGCTGGCGCGGTCGTGCAGCTGGCCTTGATGGCGGATCGGCGCCCAGTTGTTCTCGTGCGCGGCCAGCAGGATCTGGCTGGCCGCCCCGATCTCTTCCGCGCCGGGGCGGAATGCCGCCACGATCGGGGCGATCTGGCCCGGATGGATGCTCCACTTGCGCAGGTAGCCGAATTCGCTGCGCGCGCGCAGCGCGTCGTCGCCGGCGCGCTGCGGCGCCTGCACGTCGGTGCTGACGTTGTGCGACGGCACCTTGCCGTGGCGGTGGCAGGCGGCGGAGATTTCCAGCATGGCGCGGCGCACCAGCGGGTGTTCGAACTGCTGCGGCGAGCGCATGGCCTCGCCGGGGATCGCGCCATGGTGGGCAGAGACGAAGTCCATCAGGCCGAAGCTCAGGCATTCCACCTGCACCAGCGCGGCAATATCGAAAGCCTGCTCCAGCGCCGCATGGGTTTCGATCAGCACATGGATGGGGATATGGCGCGCAATGCCGGCGCTGCGCGCGACCTGGTTGACATGGTCGGTCACGCGCGCGACCTCGACCACGTCGGTGACCTTGGGCACCACCACATAGGCCAGCCGCGCCCCGGCGGCGCGCACCAGCACGTCGACGTCCTCGCGCCAGCTGGGGTGGGCCGGGTCATGGATGCGCACGCCCACGCGGTTGTGGGCATTGAGCGGGCCGTTGACAAGTTGCGCGCACAGCTCGGCGTGCTCGCGCTCGTGGCCGACGGCGGCGCCGTCCTCGCAGTCGAAGGTGATGTCGAAGACCGGGCCAAGCTCTTGTTGCAGGGCAAGCGACTTGCGCATCAGCTTTTCGCTGCCCGCGTAATGGTCACACACCGGCAGCTGGACCGGGATGGCTTCGCCCTGGAACAAGACCTCGGAAGGATGCACGGAGATTCGGAAAGTTGAAGTTGGCGGACAGGACAGGGCACCTGGGCCGCTGCCTATGAAAAAACCGGGGTCCGCGCCGATTCTGTCATCGTTGCGGAACCCCGGTCCCTGGTCAGAGCTTGGGAAGATCAGCCCAGCAGATGCTGCACGCCGGCCTTTTCTTCTTCCAGTTCCTTCAGGGTGATGTTGATCTTCTCCTGGCTGTAGGCGTCGATCTCCAGACCCTTGACGATTTCGTACTTGCCGTTGGCGGTGGTCACCGGGTAGCCGAACATGGTGTCGGCCGGGATGCCGTATTCACCGTTGGACGGGATGCCCATGGTGACGACCTTGCCGTTGCTGCCCAGCACCCAGTCGCGCACGTGGTCGATCGCGGCGTTGGCGGCCGAGGCGGCCGACGACAGGCCACGGGCCTCGATGATGGCGGCGCCGCGCTTGCCGACGGTCGGCAGGAACACGTCGTTGTTCCACACCGGGTCGTTGATCAGGTCCTTGACGCTCTGGCCGTCGACGGTGGCGTAGCGGTAGTCGGCGTACATGGTCGGGCTGTGGTTGCCCCACACGAACAGCTTCTCGATCGACGACACCGGCTTGCCGGTCTTGGCGGCGATCTGCGACAGCGCACGGTTGTGGTCCAGGCGCAGCATCGCGGTGAAGTTCTCGCGCGGCAGGTTCGGGGCCGACTTCATCGCGATGTAGGCATTGGTGTTGGCCGGGTTGCCGACCACCAGCACCTTGACGTTGCGGCTGGCGACTTCGTCCAGCGCCTTGCCCTGCACCGTGAAGATCTGGGCGTTGGCTTCGAGCAGGTCCTTGCGCTCCATGCCCTTGCTGCGCGGACGGGCGCCCACCAGCAGGGCCACGTCGGCGTCCTTGAAGGCAACCTTGGGGTCATCGGTGATGACCACGCCGGCCAGCAGCGGGAACGCGCAGTCTTCCAGTTCCATCACCACGCCCTTGACGGCCTGCTGGGCTTGCGGGAGGTCGAGCAGTTGGAGGATGACCGGCTGGTCTTTGCCCAGCATGTCGCCGTTGGCGATGCGGAACAGCAGGGAGTAGCCGATCTGGCCAGCGGCGCCGGTCACTGCGACGCGCATTGGGGCTTTAGCCATGAGTAAATCTCCAAACGATAGAAGGGGGGATGCCGGTCGGTGGCGCGCCGGCGCCATGCAGGGGCGCGCGGTGTGTCACCGGGTGCTGGTTGTCGCCACAGCGGGGAGCGGCCGTCCGCCGGAGCCTGGTGGCGGGGCCGGTGGGGGAGAGCCACAACGGGTCATGGTGATGCAACAAGGCGTTAGTCTACTGCGAAGCGAGGCGCCATTTCCAGACCGGGCCGCCGCGGGCGCGGTACAGTTGCGCCCTGGGGCGGCGGCTGGCGGGCCTGGAGACGGGCGATCGCGGGCGTGGACCAGCGCGAGTGTAGGCCCGGCCTCTCCATCCTGTCAATTCATATGTCTTATATAAGACATAAGACAATTAACGTAAGGCTGGACGTTACTTGCCCTTTTGTGGTGAAATCGCGCTATGTCCTCCCTGCCTACGTCCCTGACCGGCGCAGCCACACCCGGCGCGCAGGAATCTGGCGCCGCCACGCCTGGCGCCGGGACGCAGCCGCTTTCGCCGCCGGCGCCCGCGCCGGCCGCCGCGCCGCAGGCCGCCCCGCAAACTGGTGCCGCTTCTGGTTCCGCTCCTGGTCTGCAGTCAGTGCCATCGCCCACGTTCAGCCCGCTTTACCAGCAGATCAAGGCGCTGATCACGCGCAGCCTGCAATCCGGCGAATGGAAGCCGGGCGAGATGATTCCCAGCGAGATGGAGCTGGCGTCGCGCTACAAGGTCAGCCAGGGCACGGTGCGCAAGGCCATCGACGAGCTCGCCGCCGAGAACCTGGTGGCGCGCCGCCAGGGCAAGGGCACCTTCGTGACCACGCACCATGAAGACGTGGTCAAGTTCCGTTTCCTGCGCCTCGTCCCGGACGAGGGCGAACCCCACTATGGCGCCAGCCGCGTGCTGGAATGCAAGCGCCTGCGCGCCCCCGCCGAAATCGCGCGGCTGCTCGACATCCGCACCGGCGACAGCGTGGTGCAAATCCGCCGCGTGCTGACTTTCTCCGGCGAGTCGACCGTGCTGGACGAAATCTGGCTGCTCGGCGCCAACTTCAAGGGCCTGACCGCGGAAAAGCTGACCGAGTGGAAAGGGCCCATGTATGCATTGTTCGAGGCCGAATTCGGTACGCGCATGATCCGCGCCTCGGAAAAGATCCGCGCCGTGCCCGCCGACGAGACCGCCGCCGAGCTGCTGTCCGTGCCGGTGGGCGCGCCGCTGCTGTCGGTCGAGCGCGTGTCCTACACCTATGGCGATCGCCCCGTGGAAGTGCGCCGTGGGCTCTACGTCACCACCCGGCACTATTACCAGAACGACCTGAGCTGAAATGGCGGTGTCGCGCCTGGGGTGCGCGCGCCGATTATTGACTTGGCCCGGGGTAATGCCGGCTGTGGCGCGACGCGCTGGTTGTCGCGCGAAGTGACGCGCCCGATGTGCGCAGTGTGCGATTGTCGGGCGGCGCTTGTCGGGCGGTGATAGCAGAAAATTATTGGTGCAGCGCGCAACAAAGGCGCTAAAATCTCATGGATTTGCCCTAATGCATCCCGTTGCATGCAGGCAATGGCAGTTTCGTTTCTTTGTTTACCGCTAATGGGGTCTCGCATGGCTGAAGCCGTCAAACAAGCCAGGCCGGAGTTCCGGAATATCGGTATTTCGCAGATCGCGAAATACCGGTTGCCCTGGGCCGGCAAGGTATCCATCCTGCATCGCGTGAGCGGTGCACTGATGTTCCTCCTCCTTCCCTTCGTCCTGTATCTGTTTGAGCAGAGCATCACCTCCGAACTGAGCTTCGCAAAGTTCTCGGCCCTTCTGTCCGGCGGCTTTGTCAAGCTGGTTGTGCTGGCCCTGATCTGGGGTTATCTGCATCACTTCTGCGCCGGGATCCGTTTCCTGCTGCTGGACGTGCACGTTGGTGTCTCCAAGCCCGCTTCGGCCAAGTCTGCCATCAGCGTGCTGGTTGTCAGCCTGCTGCTTACCCTGATTTTCGGCCTGAAGCTGTTCGGCCTGTTCTGAGGAGAATCAAGGTGGCAAATAACAATATCGGTCCCAAGCGTCTTGTCGTCGGTGCGCACTACGGCCTGAAAGACTGGCTCGCGCAACGCGTCACCGCCGTGGTCATGGTGGTCTTCACCGTGATCCTGGCGATTGCCTTCCTGCTGTCGAACGGCGCTTCGTATGAAGCGTGGGCAGGGCTCTTCGCCAACCAGTGGATGAAGATCATCACGTTCCTGACCATCCTGTCGCTGCTGTATCACGCCTGGATCGGCGTGCGCGATATCTGGATGGACTATGTCAAGCCGATGGCGGTGCGCCTGGTGCTGCAAGTTCTTACGATTCTGTGGCTCGTCGGTTGCGCGGGCTACGCTGCTCAGATTCTCTGGAGGGTGTAATAAATGGTCGCAGTCAAGACTGGATTGCCGCGTCGCCGCTTTGACGTGGTCATCGTCGGTGCTGGCGGCGCCGGGATGCGCGCATCCCTCCAGCTCGCGGAAGCCGGCCTGAACGTGGCCGTGCTGTCCAAGGTGTTCCCGACCCGCTCGCACACGGTGGCGGCGCAGGGCGGCATCGGTGCCTCGCTCGGCAACATGAGCGAGGACAACTGGCACTATCACTTCTACGACACCATCAAGGGCTCGGACTGGCTGGGCGACCAGGACGCGATCGAGTTCATGTGCCGGGAAGCGCCGAAGGTCGTGTACGAGCTCGAGCACTTCGGCATGCCGTTCGACCGCAACCCCGACGGCACCATCTACCAGCGTCCGTTCGGCGGCCACACCGCCAACTACGGCGAGAAGCCGGTGCAGCGTGCCTGCGCCGCGGCCGACCGTACCGGCCACGCGCTGCTGCACACGCTGTACCAGCGCAACGTGCGCGCCAAGACCCACTTCTTCGTCGAATGGATGGCGCTGGACCTGATCCGCGATCAGGACGGCGACGTGCTGGGCGTGACCGCGCTGGAAATGGAAACCGGCGAGGTCTACATCCTCGAGGCCAAGACCACGCTGTTCGCGACCGGCGGTGCCGGCCGCATCTACGCCGCTTCCACCAACGCCTTCATCAACACCGGTGACGGCCTGGGCATGGCCGCACGCGCCGGCGTGCCGCTGGAAGACATGGAGTTCTGGCAGTTCCACCCGACCGGCGTCGCCGGCGCGGGCGTGCTGATCACCGAAGGCGTGCGGGGCGAGGGCGGTATCCTGCGCAACAAGGACGGCGAGCGCTTCATGGAGCGCTACGCGCCGACGCTGAAGGACCTGGCGCCGCGCGACTTCGTCTCGCGCTCGATGGACCAGGAAATCAAGGAAGGCCGCGGCTGCGGACCGAACGGCGACTACGTGCTGCTCGACCTGACCCACGTCGGCGCCGAGACCATCATGAAGCGCCTGCCGTCGATCCGCGAGATCGGCCTGAAGTTCGCCAACGTCGACGCGATCAAGGAACCGATCCCGGTGGTCCCGACCATCCATTACCAGATGGGCGGCATCCCGACCAACTACCACGGCCAGGTGGTGGTGCCGAAGAACGGCAACCCGAACGAGGTCGTCAACGGCTTCTACGCGATCGGCGAATGCTCGTGCGTGTCGGTGCACGGCGCCAACCGCCTGGGCACCAACTCGCTGCTCGACCTGGTGGTGTTCGGCCGCGCCGCCGGCAACCACATCATCGCGCAGAACCTGAAGCAGCAGGAGCACAAGCCGCTGCCGGCCGATGCCGCCGACCGCGCGCTGTCGCGCCTGGCCAAGCTGCAGGGCTCGTCGTCGGGCGAGTACACGCAGGACGTCGCCAACGACATCCGCAAGAACATGCAGTCGCATGCCGGCGTGTTCCGTACCCAGAAGCTGATGGACGAAGGCGTCGAGCGCATCCTGGAAGTGACCGAGCGTGCCGCCAACATCCACCTGAAGGACAAGTCCAAGGTCTTCAACACCGCGCTGGTGGAAGCCCTGGAAGTGGCCAACCTGGTGGAAGTGGCCAAGGCCACCATGATCTCGGCCGCGGCCCGCAAGGAATCGCGCGGTGCCCACGCGCACAGCGACTTCCCCAACCGCGACGACCAGAACTGGCTCAAGCACACGCTGTTCTACAGCGAAGGCAACCGCCTCGACTACAAGCCGGTGAAGATGGAACCGCTGACGGTGGAAAGCGTGCCGCCGAAGGCCCGCACGTTCTGAGCACCGCATCGTAGAGACAACAGGACCCACAGAAATGAAGCGTATTTTCGAAGTCTACCGCTACGATCCGGACAAGGATGCGGCGCCGCGCATGCAGACCTACGAGGTCGAGCTGGACGGCCACGAGCGCATGCTGCTGGACGCGCTGGTGAAGCTGAAGAAGCTGGACGAGACCATCTCGTTCCGCCGTTCGTGCCGCGAAGGCGTGTGCGGCTCGGACGCGATGAACATCAACGGCAAGAATGGCCTGGCCTGCCTGACCAACATGCGCGAGCTGCCGGACCGCATCGTGCTGCGTCCGCTGCCCGGCCTGCCGGTGGTGCGCGACCTGATCGTCGACATGACGAACTTCTTCAAGCAGTACAACTCGATCAAGCCGTTCCTGATCAACGACGAGCCGCCGCCCGAGAAAGAGCGCCTGCAGTCGCCGGAAGAGCGGGACGAGCTGGATGGCCTGTACGAGTGCATCCTGTGCGCCAGCTGCTCGACCTCGTGCCCGTCGTTCTGGTGGAACCCGGACAAGTTCGTCGGCCCGGCCGGCCTGCTGCAGGCTTACCGCTTCATCGCGGACAGCCGCGACCAGGCCACCAATGAACGCCTGGACAACCTGAACGACCCGTACCGCCTGTTCCGCTGCCACAGCATCATGAACTGCGTCGACGTGTGCCCGAAGGGTCTGAACCCGACCAAGGCCATCGGCAAGATCAAGGAACTGATGGTCCGCCGCGCGGTGTGACCCTGCGGCTGTCTAAGTAGTAAGCGGCGCGTCAGCCAGAGCGGCTATATCTGGCGGGCGCGCCGAAAGTAGGAAGCCATGACCGAGAGTCCTGCCACCACCTTCTCCCATCAGGCCGATCCGCACAAGCGCGCCCGGTTGCGCTGGCGTGCCCGCCGCGGCCTCCTGGAGAACGACATCATCGTCGAGCGTTTCTTCAACCGTTACGAGGAGAGCCTGTCCGACGAGGATGTGGCTGCGCTGAGCCAGCTGTTCGAGCTCAGCGACAACGAGTTGATGGACCTGCTCCTTGCGCGCAAGGAACTGGACGGTGAGCTCGACACGCCCCCGATGCAGCGAGTCATCGCCCTGCTGCGTACGGTCTGAGTTTTGGTCAACATTATTATTCACAGCATTTGAAGGATCCGACATGACGCCGTCCGATGTGAAAGCCACGCTATCGTTCTCCGATGGTTCCCCCAGCGTTGAGCTGCCGATCTACAAGGGTACGGTTGGCCCGGACGTGATCGACATTCGCAAGCTGTACGGACAAACCGGTAAGTTCACCTACGACCCCGGTTTCATGTCGACGGCTTCGTGCAATTCCAAGATCACCTATATCGACGGCGACAAGGGCGAGCTGCTGTACCGCGGCTACCCGATCGAGCAGCTGGCGCAAAAGTGCGACCACCTCGAGACCTGCTACCTGCTGCTGAAGGGCGAGCTGCCCAACGCCAAGCAGAAGGAAGAATTCGTCGGCCACGTGATGAACCACACCATGGTTCACGAGCAGCTGCAGTTCTTCATGCGCGGCTTCCGCCGCGATGCCCACCCGATGGCGGTGCTGACCGGCCTGGTGGGTGCCATGAGCGCGTTCTACCACGACGCGATGGACATCGACGATCCGCACCAGCGCGAGATCTCGGCCATCCGCCTGATCGCCAAGATGCCGACCATGGTCGCCATGGCGTACAAGTACAACATTGGCCAGCCCTACATCTATCCGCAGAACGACCTGTCCTACTCGGGCAACTTCCTGCGCATGCTGTTCGCCACGCCGTGCGCGCCGTACACCGTGAACCCGGTGCTGGAGCGCGCGCTGGACCGCATCTTCATCCTGCACGCCGACCACGAGCAGAATGCGTCGACCTCGACCGTGCGCCTGGCCGGTTCGTCGGGCACCAACCCGTTCGCAGCGATCGCCGCCGGCGTGGCCTGCCTGTGGGGCCCGGCCCACGGCGGCGCCAACGAAGCCGCGCTGAAGATGCTGGAAGAAATCGGCAGCGTCGACAACATCCCCGAGTTCATCAAGCAGGTCAAGGACAAGAACTCGGGCGTGCGCCTGATGGGCTTCGGCCACCGCGTGTACAAGAACTACGATCCGCGCGCCAAGCTGATGCGCGAAACCTGCCATGAAGTGCTGAACGAGCTGGGCCTGCACAACGACCCGCTGTTCAAGCTGGCCATGGAGCTGGAAAAGATCGCGCTGGAAGACGAGTACTTCGTCAGCCGCAAGCTGTACCCGAACGTCGACTTCTACTCGGGCATCGTGCAGCGCGCGCTGGGCATCCCGACCTCGCTGTTCACCTGCATCTTCGCGCTGGCCCGTACCCCGGGCTGGATCTCGCAGTGGGAAGAGATGATCACCGATCCGGAATACAAGATCGGCCGTCCGCGCCAGCTGTTCGTCGGCGCCGCCACCCGCGACGTGCCGGACGTGGCCAAGCGCTAAGCTGGTCCCGCCGCTGCGCAGTGCAGCAATTCCAGACGCCCCGGCCCGCCGGGGCGTTTGTCTTTGTGGGGCAGGCGCGGTTGTGCGGTGCGGCGTTCAGAAGGGCAGGAAATTGCACCCCGAATGGTCCAGGGCGCAATTCGTGGAGGATTGTGTCGCGTTTTCCCAAATCGGTTCCGCATAAATTGTGCGATTGTCGCGTGCCGCAGGAAATTTGACCCTATAATGCGGGCTGCTTTGCCGACGGCAGCCGGGCCACCCTTCCGGCATGCGGTGCGGCAAGCGGGGCAGGCGAATCGCTTGCGCAATAGAGAACGCATCAAACGTTGTCTTTCCGAACCTTGGTCCCCATACCTCAGCGGGACTGACACTTGCCGGGCCCCGCGCTGTCTCTTCCTTGCAGGCCCGACTTCCGCGTCTCGGGTAGCGCTTCTGCCAGCCCGATCCCAGTCGTCCGCGGGTGTTGTTCGATTGCGCAGGTCATACCGTTTCTGCCCGGATGACCCAAACATAAATCGAGGAGCTCCTGATGACGCTGTCACGTCTTTCCACCATTTCGCTGGCTGCCATGCTGGCTACCTTTGGCGCCGCCGCCAACGCCGAGACCGTGAAGATCGCCATTGCCGGCCCGATGAGCGGCTCGGTGGCGCAGTATGGCGACATGGTCAAGGCCGGTGCGCTGACCGCCGTCGAACAGATCAACGCAGCCGGCGGCGCCGGCGGCAACAAGTTCGAGGTGGTGCTGATGGACGACGCCTGCGAGCCGAAGCAGGCCGTGGCGGTGGCCAACAAGATCGTCAGCCAGAACATCAAGTACGTGATCGGCCACGTGTGCTCGGGCTCGACCATCCCGGCCTCGGACATCTACGAGAACGAAGGCATCGTGATGGTGACGCCGTCGGCTACTGCGCCGCAGCTGACCGAGACCAAGAAGCGCAACTTCATCTTCCGCACCATCGGCCGCGACGACCAGCAGGGCCCGGCCGCCGCCCAGTACATCATCGGCAAGATCAAGCCGAAGAAGGTCGCGGTGCTGCACGACAAGCAGTCGTACGGCCAGGGCATCGCCAGCTCGGTGAAGAAGGACCTGGAAGCCGCCAAGATCCCGGTGGCGGTGTTCGAAGGCATCAACGCCGGCGACTCGGACTACTCGGCGGTGATCACCAAGCTCAAGTCGCAGGGCGTGGACTTCGTCTACTTCGGCGGCTACCACCCGGAAATGGGCCTGCTGCTGCGCCAGGCGCGCGAGCAGGGCGTGAAGGCCGCCTTCATGGGCCCCGAGGGCGTGGGCAACAAGGACGTGACCGCGATCGCCGGCCCGTCGTCGGAAGGCATGCTGGTGACGCTGCCGGCCGACTTCTCGGCCGATCCGGCCAACGCCGGCCTGGTCAAGGCCTTTGCCGACAAGAAGCGTGACGCCAACGGTCCGTTCCAGATGCCGGCCTATGCCGCCGTCAAGATCATCGGCGACGCCATCGCCGGCGCCAAGAGCACCGATCCCACCAAGGTCGCGGCGTACATGCACAAGAACGCCTTCACCACGCCGATCGGCAAGGTCGAGTACGACACCAAGGGCGACCTGAAGTCCTTCAAGTTCGTGGTCTACACCTGGCACAAGGACGCCAGCAAGACGGCGGCGAACTGAGGTATTCGCATCCCGACGGGTTGCTCCCCTCTCCCGCTTGCGGGAGAGGGCAGGGGTGAGGGCGGGCGGGTCAAAGGCTGAGGCCGGCGGGTTTAAACCGTTGGCCTTGCTTGATGTGGCGCCCAGCTAAACCACCCCTCACCCCGGCCCTCTCCCCATGCGGGGAGAGGGAGAACACCTTGCTCTGGCAAGTTCGAATGGTTTTGGTGCATCCCGCCGAGGCCAGTTCCGGCGCCTACGAGGCTTCCCAATGAATGAATTCCTTCCACAGTTCACCCAGCAGCTGGTCAACGGCCTGACGCTGGGTGCGATCTATGCGCTGATCGCCATCGGCTACACAATGGTCTACGGCATCATCGGCATGATCAATTTCGCGCACGGCGAGATTTACATGATCGGCGCCTATGTCGGCCTGGTCACGCTCACCGCCATCGGCGCCCAGGCCGGCTACCCGCTGCCGCTGGTGCTCGGCGCCGCCTTGCTGGTGTCGGTGCTGGTCACCGGCGTCTACGGCTATGCGGTCGAGCGGGTGGCATACCGCCCCTTGCGCGGGGGGCCGCGGCTGGTGCCGCTGATCTCGGCCATCGGCATGTCGATCTTCCTGCAGAACTATGTCCAGATCGGGCAGGGCGCGCGCGATGTCTCGGTGCCGGTGCTGATCTCCGGCGCCATCGAGTTCCAGATGGGCGGCGACTTCACCGTGACGGTGCCGTACTCGCGCCTGCTGATCGTGGGCGTGACGCTGGCGCTGATGGTGGCGCTGACGCTGTTCATCGGCCGCTCGCGCATGGGCCGCGCCTGCCGCGCCTGCGCCGAGGACATGCGCATGGCCAACCTGCTGGGCATCGACACCAACAAGGTGATCTCGTTCACCTTCGTGCTGGGCGCGATGCTGGCGGCAGTGGGCGGCGTGCTGATCGGGCTGACCATCGGCAAGCTCAATCCCTTCATCGGCTTTATCGCCGGCATCAAGGCCTTTACCGCGGCGGTGCTGGGCGGCATCGGCAGCATCCCGGGCGCGATGCTCGGCGGCGTGCTGCTGGGCCTGGCGGAAACCTTCGCCTCGGGCTACATGCCGGCCGAATACAAGGACGTGGTCGCATTCAGCCTGCTGGTGCTGGTGCTGCTGTTCCGTCCGACCGGGCTGCTGGGCAAGCCTGATGTCGAAAAGGTCTGAGGGGGAGGCGAAACCATGACCAATAACGTATCTGCGATGCCGGGGGCCAGGGTCGCCGCGCGCGGCGCCACGCCGGGCCAGTCGCTGAAGAACGCAATCACGGCGGCGGTGATGACCGCTATCCTGACCATCCCCATCCTGGGCCTGCAGCTCAAGCTGGAAGGCTACCGGGTGGTGCTGGAACCGCACTGGCGGCCGGTGTGGCTCGCCGTAGCCGCGGTATTCCTGTTCCAGCTGTTCAAGCCGGTGCTGTCGCGCGCGGGCAGCGCGGTGCGTCTGCCGGCGCTGCCGCAGCTGGGCGCGCAGCAGCAGCGCGTGGCGGTGTGGGTGCTGCTGGCGGTGGGGCTGGTGTGGCCGTTCTTCGGCTCGCGCGGCGCCGTCGACGTGGCCACGCTGGCGCTGATCTACGTGATCCTGGGCCTGGGCCTGAATATCGTGGTGGGCTATGCCGGCCTGCTCGACCTGGGCTACGTCGGTTTCTATGCGGTGGGCGGCTATACCTACGCGCTGCTGAACCAGTACTTCGGCCTGAGTTTCTGGGAATGCCTGCCGATCGCGGCGGCAATGTCGGCGGCCTTTGGTTTCCTGCTCGGCTTCCCGGTGCTGCGCCTGCGCGGCGACTACCTGGCCATCGTCACGCTCGGCTTCGGCGAGATCATCCGCCTGCTGCTGAACAACCTGACCAGCCTGACCGGCGGTCCGGACGGCGTCTCGGGCATCCCCAAGCCCAGCGTGTTCGGCATCGAGATGGCGCGCAGCGCCAGCGTCGAGGGCACGCGCACCTTCCACGAGCTGATCGGCCTGGACTATGCCAGCCAGCACATGGTGATCTTCCTCTACCTGATCGCTCTGCTGCTGGTCGGCTTCACGCTGTTCGTCACCAGCCGCCTGATCCGCATGCCGATGGGCCGCGCCTGGGAGGCGCTGCGCGAGGATGAGATCGCGTGCCGCTCGCTGGGCCTGAACCCGACCCGCATCAAGCTGTCGGCGTTCACGCTGGGGGCCTCGTTCGCCGGCCTCGGCGGCGCCTTCTTCGCCGCGCGCCAGGGCCTGGTCAACCCGGAATCGTTCACCTTCATCGAATCGGCGCTGGTGCTGGCCGTGGTGGTGCTGGGCGGCATGGGCTCGCAGCTGGGCGTGATCCTGGCGGCGATGCTGCTGACGGTGCTGCCCGAGGTGGCACGCGGCTTTGCCGAATATCGCATGCTGATCTTCGGCCTGGTGATGGTGCTGATGATGATGTGGCGTCCGCAGGGCCTGCTGCCCGCGAGCCGCCCGCACGTGGAGCTTCCCCGATGAATGCGCCGATGAATGCGCCGATGAATGCAACGGCAGAACTGCTCAGGGTGTCGGGCCTGCAGATGCGCTTCGGCGGCCTGCTGGCCGTCGACGGCATCGATTTCGATGTGCGCAAGGACGAGGTCTTCGCCATCATCGGCCCGAACGGGGCCGGCAAGACCACGGTGTTCAACTGCGTCGGCGGCTTCTACAAGCCGACCGCGGGCGACGTCACGCTCGACGGCCATGCCATTGCCGGTCTGCCGAGCCACATGGTGGCGCGCAAGGGCCTGGTGCGCACGTTCCAGAACATCCGCCTGTTCAAGAACCTGACCGTGGTCGAGAACCTGATGGTGGCGCAACACCTGCAGGTGCAGTCCGGCATCCTGCGCGGCCTGTTCGCGACCCCGGCCTACCGCCGCGCCGAGCGCGAAGCGCTGCAGCGCGCCGCGCAATGGCTGGAGCGCATGGGCCTGACCAGCGTCGCCAACCGCGAGGCGGGCACGCTTTCCTACGGCCACCAGCGCCGGCTCGAGATCGCGCGCTGCATGATCACCCGGCCGCGCCTGCTGATGCTGGACGAGCCCGCAGCCGGCCTGAACCCGCAGGAAAAGCTCGAGCTGCAGCAGCTGATCGACCAGCTGCGGCGCGAGTTCGGCATTGCCGTGCTGCTGATCGAGCACGACATGAGCCTGGTGATGGGGGTGTCCGACCGCATCCTGGTGATGGAACACGGCAAGCCCATCGTGATCGGCAAGCCTGAAGAAGTGCGCAACGACCCGCGCGTGATCAAGGCCTACCTGGGAGAGGACTGATGCTGAAGCTGGAACAGGTCCATACCCACTACGGCGCCGTCGAGGCGCTGTCGGGCGTATCGATCGAAGTCAACAAGGGGGAGATCGTCACCCTCATCGGCAGCAACGGCGCCGGCAAGACGACGCTGATGATGACCGTGTGCGGCACGCCGCGCGCCTCGAGCGGGCGCGTGCTGTTCGAAGGGCAGGACATCACCCATCGCTCGACCCACGAGATCATGCGCCTGGGCATGGCGATCTCGCCCGAGGGCCGGCGCGTGTTCCCCAGCCTGACGGTGCTGGAAAATCTGAAGATGGGCGCGTTCTTCGCCAGGCGCGACGAGATCGAGGCGGGCATCGAGCACGTGTTCAAGCTGTTCCCGCGCCTGAACCAGCGCGCCGGCCAGCGCGCCGGCACCATGTCCGGCGGCGAGCAGCAGATGCTGGCGATCGGCCGCGCGCTGATGAGCCGGCCGCGCCTGCTGCTGCTGGACGAGCCCACGCTCGGCCTGGCGCCGCTGATCATCGCGCAGATCTTCGACATCATCCGCACCATTCGTGACGAGGGCGTCACCGTGTTCCTGGTCGAGCAGAACGCCAACAAGGCGCTGCAGGTGGCGGACCGGGGCTATGTGCTGGAGACCGGCAAGGTGGTGCTGGCCGATACCGGCGCCAACCTGTTGGCGAACGACCGGATCAAGGCGGCGTACCTCGGCGGCTGACCAAGCGCCCCGACGCCAAAGAGGAGGGCGGTTTCGGGTGCTCCCAAGCCACCCGAACTGGCCTACGCAAGGTGTTCTCCCTCTCCCCCTCATGGGGAGAGGGACCGGGGTGAGGGGTGGGCTAGCCAGGTACCGAACCGAGCGAAGCCTTCGGTTTTAACCCACGGGCGTCAGCCTTCGACCCTCCTGCCCTCACCCCCGGCCCCTCTCCCGCAGGCGGGAGAGGGGAGCTTGCTGCCGGCATCGGAAGCAAGCAGGCGAAACCTTTTCGCCATCCGCGAAATCCCCCTTTCGCCAATCACATTACATTTCCACCCCGACCCGGCCCGGCCCGGAGCCCGAGCGGTGGCATAATCGATTGCCAAGTCAAGCATTGCGGCAACGCTTGAGATAACGCACGCTTTTCGGCGGCTTCCGGTGGCTTTCGGCGGTTTTTCCGCCGGTTCGCCCGCCGCGACGAAGCGGAAAACTACCCCTGCAAACTACTGCGCGGTCCCCGCGGCCCGGCCTGCCAAGGCAAGGTCATCGGTCCCGCCATCGCATCATGGCCAAGACGCTCTACGACAAACTCTGGGATGACCACACCGTCCACGTCGAGGAAGACGGCACCACGCTGCTCTATATCGACCGTCACCTGCTGCATGAAGTGACCAGCCCGCAGGCGTTCGAGGGCCTGAAGATGGCAGAGCGTCCGGTGTGGCGCATCAGCGCCAACCTGGCGGTGTCGGACCACAATGTGCCGACCACCGACCGCAGCCAGGGCATTGCCGATCCGGTGTCGAAGCTGCAGGTCGATACGCTCGATGCCAACTGCGACAGTTACGGCATCACGCAGTTCAAGATGAACGACCACCGCCAGGGCATCGTGCACGTGATCGGACCGGAGCAGGGCGCGACGCTGCCGGGCATGACGGTGGTGTGCGGCGACTCGCATACCAGCACCCACGGCGCCTTCGGCGCGCTGGCGCACGGCATCGGCACCTCGGAAGTCGAGCACGTGCTGGCCACGCAGACGCTGCTGGGCAAGAAGGCCAAGAACATGCTGGTCAGGGTGGAAGGCAAGCTGCCGCGCGGCTGCACCGCCAAGGACATCGTGCTGGCCATCATCGGCAAGATCGGCACTGCCGGCGGCACCGGCTACACCATCGAGTTTGCCGGCTCGGCCATCCGCGAGCTGACCATGGAAGGCCGCATGACGGTCTGCAACATGGCGATCGAGGCGGGCGCGCGCGCCGGCCTGGTGGCGGTCGACGATGTCACGCTCGAATACGTCAAGGGTCGCCCGTACGCGCCGCAGGGCGTGGAGTGGGAGCAGGCCGTGGCTTACTGGCGCACGCTGCATTCGGATGCCGGCGCGAAGTTCGACCAGGTGGTCGAGCTGCGCGCGGAAGACGTGCGCCCGCAGGTGACCTGGGGCACCTCGCCGGAAATGGTGATCAGCATCGAAGACCGCGTGCCGGACCCGGAGAAGGAAAAGGACCCGAACAAGCGCAACGCGATGGAGCGCGCGCTCGAATACATGGGGCTGCAGCCCAACGTGCCGGTCGACAGCATCAGCATCGACAAGGTCTTCATCGGTTCCTGCACCAACAGCCGCATCGAAGACATGCGCGCCGCCGCCTGGGTGGTGCAGAAGCTGGGCCGCAAGGTCGCGTCGAACGTGAAGCTGGCGATGGTGGTGCCGGGCTCGGGCCTGGTCAAGGAACAGGCCGAGCGCGAAGGCCTGGACCAGATCTTCAAGGCGGCGGGCTTCGAGTGGCGCGAGCCGGGCTGCTCGATGTGCCTGGCGATGAACGCCGACCGCCTCGATCCGGGCGAGCGCTGCGCCTCGACCTCGAACCGCAACTTCGAGGGCCGCCAGGGCGCGGGCGGGCGCACCCACCTGGTGAGCCCGGCGATGGCCGCGGCGGCCGCCATCGAGGGCCACTTCGTCGATATCCGCAAGCTGGGCTGAACAAGCAAGGACAGAGCACATGGAAAAGTTCACCGTACACAGCGGCCTGGTCGCGCCGCTCGACCGCGAGAACGTCGACACCGACGCCATCATCCCGAAGCAGTTCCTGAAGTCGATCAAGCGCACCGGCTTCGGTCCCAACCTGTTCGACGAGTGGCGCTACAAGGATGTGGGCGAGCCCGGCATGGACAACAGCAAGCGTCCGCTGAACCCGGACTTCGTGCTGAACCAGCCGCGCTACCAGGGCGCGTCGATCCTGCTGGCGCGCCGCAATTTCGGCTGCGGCAGCTCGCGCGAGCACGCGCCGTGGGCGCTGACGCAATACGGCTTCCGCGCCGTGATCGCGCCCAGCTTCGCCGACATCTTCTTCAACAACTGCTACAAGAACGGCTTGCTGCCGGTGGTGCTGAGCGAGCAGCAGGTCGACCACCTGTTCAACGAGACCAATGCGTTCAACGGCTACCAGCTCACCATCGACCTCGACAAGCAGGTGGTGCTGACGCCGTCGGGGCAGGGCTACGAGTTCGACATTGCGCCGTTCCGCAAGTACTGCATGCTGAACGGCTTCGACGATATCGGCCTGACCCTGCGCCATGCCGACAAGATCAAGGCCTTCGAGGCCGAGCGCGTGGCGAAGATGCCGTGGCTGAACAACCGCCTGGTCGGATAAGGCTCTACGAGGAAAGACAACAATGAAGATTGCAGTCCTGCCGGGTGACGGCATCGGTCCCGAAATCGTTGCAGAGGCCGTCAAGGTCCTGAACGCGCTCGACGAGAAATTCGAACTGGAAACCGCGCCCGTGGGCGGTGCCGGCTACGAGGCCGAAGGCCATCCGCTGCCGGAGAACACGCTCAAGCTGGCCAGGGAAGCCGACGCCATCCTGTTCGGCGCCGTCGGCGACTGGAAGTACGACAGCCTGGAGCGCGCGCTGCGCCCCGAGCAGGCCATCCTTGGCCTGCGCAAGCACCTGCAGCTGTTCGCCAACTTCCGTCCGGCGATCTGCTATCCGGAACTGACCGGCGCTTCCAGCCTGAAGCCCGAGCTGGTCGCCGGCCTCGACATCCTGATCGTGCGCGAGCTGAACGGCGACATCTACTTCGGCCAGCCGCGCGGCCTGCGCGAAGCGCCGGACGGGCTGTTCCAGGGCGCGCGCGAAGCCTTCGACACCATGCGCTACAGCGAGCCGGAAATCCGCCGCATCGCGCACGTGGCGTTCCAGGCCGCGGCCAAGCGCGGCAAGAAGCTGTGCAGCGTCGACAAGGCCAACGTGCTCGAGACCTTCCAGTTCTGGAAGGACATCGTCATCGACGTCAGCAAGGAATACCCGGAAGTCGAGCTGTCGCACATGTACGTCGACAACGCCGCGATGCAGCTGGTCAAGGCGCCCAAGAGCTTCGACGTGATCGTCACCGGCAATATGTTCGGCGACATCCTGTCGGACGAGGCGGCGATGCTGACCGGCTCGATCGGCATGCTGCCGTCGGCGTCGCTGGATGCCAACAACAAGGGCCTGTACGAGCCGTCGCACGGCTCGGCGCCGGACATCGCCGGCAAGGGCATCGCCAATCCGCTCGCGACCATCCTGTCGGCCGCGATGATGCTGCGCTACTCGCTGAACAAGACCGAGCAGGCCGACCGCATCGAGAACGCCGTCAAGAAGGTGCTGGCGCAGGGCTACCGCACCGGCGACATCCTGACGCCGGGCTGCAAGCAGGTCGGCACCCGCGAGATGGGCGAGGCCGTGCTGGCGGCACTGTAAGTCACACGCCAGTCACGCGAAGAAGGGGCACCGCAATCGCGGTGCCCTGCGTTTTATTTGTCCCCAATTTGCACGGTGCGGCAGCGCCGCAAAATCGTGTAGACTCTGCCGATGGCCCGATTTTCCCAGTCCACCCTGACTGCTGTTGTCGCCCTGACCGCTACCCGCGGCCCGGTTGGCACGATTTCGCTCGGCCAGACCGCAACGACGATTAAAACCATTATTAAAACCGCGATCGCCTAGATCCGTTCGTCGTGCCTGCCCGTCTTCCCCGCGCAGCCACGCCGGGCGAGGAAAATGGCGGGGAAGTAAAAATCACATCCGAGGTAAATCATGATTGTAGGTCTCGTCGGTTGGCGGGGAATGGTCGGCAGCGTCCTGATGCAGCGCATGCAGGAAGAGCGTGATTTCGACCATATCGAGCCCGTCTTCTTCAGCACGTCCAACGCCGGCGGCAAGGCGCCCGCCATGGCCAAGAACGAAACCACGCTCAAGGATGCCAACGACATCGAGGCACTGAAGCAGTGCGACGTGGTGCTGACCGCCCAGGGCGGCGACTACACCAACGAGGTCTTCCCCCAGCTGCGCGCGGCGGGCTGGAAGGGCTACTGGATCGACGCGGCGTCGTCGCTGCGGATGAAGGACGATGCCATCATCGTGCTCGATCCGGTCAACCAGGGTGTGATCAAGGACGCGCTGTCCAAGGGCGTCAAGAATTTCATCGGCGGCAACTGCACCGTGAGCTGCATGCTGATGGGCCTGGGCGGCCTGTTCCAGGCCGACCTGATCGAGTGGATGACCTCGATGACCTACCAGGCGGCTTCGGGCGGCGGCGCGCAGCACATGCGCGAGCTGCTGACCCAGTTCGGCACGCTGAACGCGTCGGTCAAGCCGCTGCTGGACAACCCGGCATCGGCCATCCTGGAGATCGACCGCCAGATCCTGTCGACCCAGCACGGCCTGTCGGCGGAAGAAACCAAGCAGTTCGGCGTGCCGCTGGCCGGCAACCTGATCCCGTGGATCGACAAGGACCTCGGCAACGGCCAGTCCAAGGAAGAATGGAAGGGCGGCGCCGAGACCAACAAGATCCTGGGCCGCGGCGAGGGCTTCCTGGGCGCGACCGGCGCCACGCCGATCGCCGTCGACGGCCTGTGCGTGCGCATCGGCGCGATGCGCTGCCATTCGCAGGCGCTGACCATCAAGCTGCGCCGCGATGTGCCGCTGGACGAGATCGAAGGCATGCTCTCCGCGCACAACCCGTGGGCCAAGGTGGTGCCGAATACGCGCGAAGCCAGCATGACCGACCTGACTCCCGCGGCCGTGACCGGCACGCTGACCATCCCGGTCGGCCGCCTGCGCAAGATGCAGATGGGCGGCGAGTACCTGTCGGCCTTCACGGTCGGCGACCAGCTGCTGTGGGGCGCGGCCGAACCGCTGCGCCGCATGCTGCGTATCCTGATCGAGTCCTGATCGAGTCCTGATCGACGCCTGATCGCAGGCTGCCGCCTGTGGCCTGGTTGCGCCCGTTGCAGCCAGGCAACAGAATGCAGCGCTTTGCTTACGACGCCGCGCCCATGCGCGGCGTTGTTGTATCCGGGCGCCTATTTTCCTGGGCGATGCGTCACAATACGCCGGCATGCGCGCCGCGCCCGCAGGGACGGGCGCCTGCGCGCAGGCTGGCAAAGGGGCCGTTCAGAATGCCCCGCCGGCCGGGCGGACCTGGTTTATGGGGTCGGTTTGTCGATTCATATCGCTACTAAAACATAACGGAGCACAAGGTGAGTGTGAGCCAACATCGCCGGAAAGATGCGCCTACTGCCCGTCAGCGCTGGTCAACGCTGGCCGTCACGGCACTGGGCCTGCTGCTCGCGCAGCCGGCCGCGTATGCCGCGGGGTTCGGGCAATTGCGGGTTCAGTCGAATCTGGGGCAGCCACTGCAGGCTGAGATCGACATCAGCGGGGTCACCGCCGAGGAGGCCGCCGGGCTCAGCGTCAGGCTGGCGCCGCCGGGCGCCTATGCCGCTGCCGGCTTGACCTATCTGCCAAGCGTCGGCAGCCTGCGGCTGGAACTGGAGCGCCGCGCCAACGGCAGCTACGTGGCACGGGTCCGTTCCAGCCAGCCGATCAGCGAGCCCTTCGTCGATATCCTGGTCGACATGAGCTGGGCCAGCGGCAAGGTCTCGCGCGCCTACACCTTCCTGCTCGACCCCGCCGGGGCCAGGGCTTCCAGCCAGACGTTCTCGCCGGCACCGGTGGTGCAGGCCGCCACGCCCGACGCACCGGCTGCGCCGGCACCTGCCGCCGCGCAGCCCGCGCCGGCGCAGCCGTCCGCGGCCAGCGCCGAGGCCGAGCCGGCCCGTCCCGCCGCACCCGCCCGCCCCGCGCGCCAGAGCGCCCGGCGCGCCGCGGCACCGGCCGGCGGCACCGACATGGCCCCCGGCGGCGGCTACACCGTGCAGCGCGGCGACACGCTCTATGGCATTGCCGGCGAGGCCGTGCAGGGCCAGGAATCGGTCTCGCTGGACCAGATGCTGGTGGCGCTCTATCGCAACAATCCCAACGCCTTCATCGGCGGCAACATGAACCGCCTGCGCAGCGGCGCGGTGCTGCAGGTGCCGACCCAGCAGCAGGCGCAGGCGGTGACGCCCAAGGCCGCGCGCCGCGAAGTGGTGGCGCGCACGCAGGGCTTCGACGCCTACCGCAGCCGGCTGGCCAGCGCCGCCGCGGCCAAGTCGGTCGAGCCCGACAGCGGCCGCCAGCAGTCCGGCAATGTGACCGCGCGCGTGCAGGAGCAGGCGACGCCGACCGACGGCCCGCGCGATGAACTGAAGCTCAGCAAGGCCGCGCGTGGCGCGCAGGCCGACGCCGCGGCCAAGGCAGAAGCCGACGTCGCGCGCGAGCGCCAGCTGAAGGAAGCCGAGGCGCGCCTGGCGCAGCTGCAAAAGAACGTCGGCGACATGCAGAAGCTGCTCGAGCTGAAGAACGCCGAGATCGCCAAGCTCAGCCAGGCCAACCAGGCCAAACAGGCCAACGAGGCCGCGCTGGCCGACAAGGAAAAGGCTGATGCCGCCGCCAGGGCGGCTGCCGCAGCGCCGGCCGTGGTGCCGGCCCAGCCGCCCAAGGCAGACGCCGTGGCGCCCGCCGCAGCGGCCGCAGCAACCGCTGCCGCCGCCGCTGCGGCGAATGCGGCGAGCGCCCCTGCCACGCCAGCTGCCGGCGCCAGTGCCGTGGCCGCCGTGGCGCCCGCGGCAGCCTCCGCCGTGGCCGCGGCGCCCGTCTCGCAGCCTGGCGCCGGCGTGGCAGCCAGCGCGACGCAGGGCGCCGCATCGACCCCTGCGGCCAAACCCGTGCCGCCGGTGGTCGCGCAGCCCGAGCCGGTGCCCGAACCGTCGTTCCTCGATGGCCTGCTGGCCAACCCGATGCTGCTGCCGGGCGGTGGCCTGGTGGTGGCGCTGCTGGGCGTGTACGCCATCTATCGCCGTCGCCAGAAGCAGAAGGCGGGCGAGGCCAGCGGATTCGGCGACAGCATCCTGTCGCAGGAAAGCACGGTCATGGCCGGCGCCAACTCGCTGTTCGGCACCGCCGGCGGGCAGAGCGTCGACACCTCGCAGCACAGCGTGTTCGGCGCCGACTTCCGTATCGGCAACAACACGCCGGAAGCCAACGAGGTCGACCCGATCGCCGAGGCCGAGGTCTATATCGCCTACGGGCGCGATGTGCAGGCAGAGGAAATCCTGCGCGAAGCCCTGGAGAAACACCCGGAGCAGCAGCCGGTACGGCTCAAGCTCCTGGAGATTTACAGCAACAGACAGGATGTGGAAGGGTTCCGCGTGATTGCAGAGGAAATGTTCGCCCAGACCGGCGGACACGGAGCGGAATGGCTGAAGGCCGCGGAAATGGGGCGCGCGCTGGAGCCCGGCAACGCGTTGTACATGGTGGTGACGCCGGAGGCCGCTGGCCCCGATACGGCAGCGCCGGCAACCGACCAGTGGCGCACGCAGGATCCATCGCAGAATCCCGCCTCGATCGCGCGGCTGGAGCCGTCGCTGGGCGACCTGTCGCTGCCGCTGGATGCTTTCCCGGCGCCGGCCGCCGGCGACCCGATCGTCGCGCCGGCCTCGGCGGCGATGGTGTTCGGCGCCGAGACGCCGCAGCCGGGCGAAGCGGTGCGCCTCGACATGGGCCTGCCGGGCGCCGATCCGCTTGCCGATGACGACGTGCCGACGCTCGACACGCCGACCCGCGGCCGCCCCCTCGAGTTCGACATGTCGGGCCTGTCGCTGGACCTGGGCAGCGCGCCGCAAGGCAATGCCGCGGCCCCGGCCGCGCTCGACGAGGCGTCGGTGCCGCTTCCCGCCACCACCATGCTGCGCGACGGCAAGCTGGCCGAGCCGATCGACCTGTCGCGGGTGGCGCCCGATACTGCGGGCGGCCTGGGCCAGAGCGTGTCGCCCAGCACGCTGTCGACCGACGGCATGGACGGCGGGCGCGACATGCAGATCAAGCTGGACCTGGCGCGCGCCTATATCGAGATCGGCGACAAGGAAGGCGCACGCGAGCTGCTGCAGGAAGTGGTCGAGCAGTCGCAGGATCCGCTGCAGGCCGAGGCCCGCTCGCTGCTGCTGGAAGTGGCCTGAGCTATCATTGGCGGTCCGGCCGCGGCAGGCGCTGCCGCGGCCCGAAGCGATGCGCCGGAAGCGTCCCTTCCGGCGCATTTGCTTTTTCGGCGCACATCGCCGGCGCGCATAGCCTGCGCGCCGCCATGCCTTTTCCCCTGACATGAACCGCATCGCCCTTGGCCTGCACTACGACGGCGCCGCCTTTTCCGGGTGGCAGTCGCAGCCGCACCGCAATACCGTCCAGGACCACCTCGAAGACGCCATCGAGCGCTTTGCCGGCGTGCGCCTGGCGACCACGGTGGCGGGCCGCACCGATACCGGCGTGCACGCGCTGGGCCAGGTGATCCACCTGGATACCGAGCTGGTGCGCGAGCCCTTTTCCTGGGTGCGCGGCGTCAACGCCTTCCTGCCGCCGTCGATCGCGCTGCAGTGGGCGCTGCCGGTGGACGATGGCTTCCATGCCCGCTTCCTGGCGTACGAGCGCATGTATTACTACGCGCTCTACACCGGTCCGCACCGGGTGCCGCTGGTGCATGGCCGCGCCGGCTACCAGATGCTGCCGCCCGGGCAACGGCTCGACGTGGATGCCATGCGCGCTGCCGCGGCGCACCTGGTCGGCGAGCACGACTTTTCCGCGTTCCGCGCCGCCGAATGCCAGGCCAAGTCGCCGGTCAAGACCATGTATGACGTGACCATCCGCGACGACGGCAACTGGGTGTTCCTGCGCTTCCGGGCCAGCGCCTTCCTGCACCACATGGTGCGCAACCTGATGGGCTGCCTGGTGGCGGTGGGACGCGGGCGCTACCCGCCGCAGTGGCTGGCGCAGGTGCTGGCGGGGCGCGACCGCAAGCTGGCGGCGCCGACCTTCATGCCGGATGGCCTCTACCTGGTCGGCGTCAAGTATCCTGATGCTTACCCGATCCCCGCGGCCGACCCGTCCGCGAGCCTGTTCCATGGAGTGTTCGATGACGCAGCCTGAGGGCAGTGCGGCGCACCTGCCGCAGCGCACCCGCATCAAGATCTGCGGCCTGACCCGCGAGGACGACGTGCGCGCTGCCGTCGACGCGGGCGCGGACGCAATCGGGCTGGTGTTCTACCCGAAGAGCCCGCGCTATGTCGACGTGGCGCAAGCCGCGGCGCTGGCCGAGGCTGCCGGGCCGTTCGTCACGGTGACGGGCCTGTTCGTCAACGCCGACCTCGAAGACATCGCCCACGTCGCCGAGCGGGTGCCGCTGACGCTGCTGCAACTGCATGGCGACGAAACCCCGCAGTTCTGCACCCAGGCCGCCCAGCGCTGCGCGTTGCCGTTCCTGCGTGCCGCCCGTGTCCGTGCGGGGCTCGATTTGGTAGAATTCGCCGATCAATACCGTGATGCCGCTGCCTTGCTGCTCGATGCCTTCGTCGAAGGCTATGGCGGTGGCGGCCACGTCTTCGACTGGACCCTGATTCCTCCGGCATGGCTTCCGCCCAATCCCCCGGTCATGGCAACCGGCAACCCGAACGCAAGCGGCGCTCCTCGCATCGTTTTGAGTGGTGGGTTGAACGCGCAAAACGTCGCTGGCGCGATTGAGCGCGTGCGCCCCTACGCCGTCGATGTCAGCAGCGGGGTAGAGGCCGCCAAGGGCGTGAAGGACCACGCCCGCATTGCCGAATTCGTGCGCGCTGTCCGCAGCGCCGAGGCCGGATGAGCCGGAGCGAAGACCGATTTCCTGCCCGCCCCGTGTCCGCCGCATCAACGCGGCCATCGCGCACCCCAGTCAACCACGCGCCCTTGCCGGCTGAGGCAAGGCCGCTGTTCCGAAGAGCCTAGACATGTACGACCTGCCCGATTCCCGCGGCCATTTCGGCCCCTATGGCGGCACCTTCGTGTCCGAAACGCTGGTGCACGCGCTCGATGAGCTGCGCGACGCCTATGCGCACTACCAGAAGGATCCTGAGTTCGACGCCGAATTCCGCCGCGAGCTGAAGCACTTCGTCGGCCGTCCGTCGCCGATCTACCACGCGCAGCGCTGGAGCGAGACGCTCGGCGGCGCACAGATCTACTTCAAGCGCGAGGACCTGAACCACACCGGCGCGCACAAGATCAACAACGTCATCGGCCAGGCGCTGCTGGCCAGGCGCATGGGCAAGCCGCGCGTGATCGCCGAGACCGGGGCAGGGCAGCACGGCGTGGCCACCGCCACCATCGCCGCGCGCTTCGGCATGGAGTGCGTGGTCTACATGGGCGCCGAGGACGTCAAGCGCCAGGCCGCCAACGTCTACCGCATGAAGCTGCTGGGCGCGACCGTGGTGCCGGTCGAAAGCGGCTCGCGCACGCTCAAGGACGCGCTCAACGAGGCCATGCGCGACTGGGTCACCAACGTCGAGAACACCTTCTACATCATCGGCACCGTGGCCGGCCCGCACCCGTACCCGATGATGGTGCGCGACTTCCAGTGCGTGATCGGCGAGGAGGCCAAGGTGCAGATGCCCGAAATGACCGGGCGCCAGCCGGATGCGGTGATCGCCTGCGTCGGCGGCGGCTCCAATGCCATGGGCATCTTCTACCCGTATATCGAGCATCAGGATGTGCAGCTGATCGGCGTCGAGGCCGCCGGCGACGGCCTCGATACCGGCCGCCACGCGGCTTCGCTGACCGGCGGCACGCCGGGCGTGCTGCACGGCAACCGCACCTACCTGCTGCAGGACGACAACGGCCAGATCATCGAGACGCATTCGGTCTCGGCCGGCCTGGACTACCCGGGCGTCGGCCCCGAGCATGCCTGGCTCAAGGACAGCGGCCGCGCGCAGTATGTGCCGGTCACCGACGAGGAGGCGCTCAAGGCCTTCCACGACTGCTGCCGCATCGAGGGCATCATCCCGGCGCTGGAATCGAGCCACGCCATCGCCTATGCCTGCGAGCTGGCGCCGACGCTGCCCAAGGACAAGCTGCTACTGGTGAACCTGTCCGGCCGCGGCGACAAGGACATGCATACCGTGGCCGAGCGCGCGGGGCTCAAGCTCTGATGCGCGCGCTGCCTCCGACCGGACTTGCCGTGGGCGGCGCCGGCGCGCCGGATGCCGCCGGCGCGCCCGACTCCGCCCAGCTGCGCCTGTTCCACGAAGACATGTTCGAGGGCATTGCCCGCCTGCCGGACGGCTCGGTCGACCTGATCGTCGCCGATCCGCCGTACGGGCTGGGCAAGGACTACGGCAACGATTCCGACCTGCTGTCGGGCCAGGCCTACCTGGACTGGTCCGAGCGCTGGATGGACGCGGTGGTGCCCAAGCTCGCCCCCAGGGGCACGCTCTACCTGTTCTGCACGTGGCAGTACTCGCCCGAGCTGTTCGTGATGCTGAAGCGGCGCCTGACCATGATCAACGAGATCATCTGGGATCGCCGCGTGCCCAGCATGGGCGGCACCACGCGCAAGTTCTCGTCGGTGCACGACAACATCGGCTTCTTCGCCAGGGCCCGCGACTACTACTTCGATCTCGACCCGGTGCGCATCCCGTACGACCCCGAGACCAAGAAGGCGCGCAGCCGGCCGCGTTTCGAAGGCAAGAAGTGGCTGGAGGTGGGCTACAACCCGAAGGACCTGTGGAGCGTCTCGCGCATCCACCGCCAGGACCCGGAGCGCGCCAACCACCCCACCCAGAAGCCGCTGGAGATCGTCGAGCGCATGGTGCTGTCGAGCTGCCCGCCGGGCGGCCTGGTGCTGGACCCGTTCGCCGGCAGCGGCACCACCGCGGTGGCGTGCCTGCGCCACGGTCGGCGCTTTGTCGGCTACGAGATCAACCCGGAGTACGTGCAGGTGGCGTGCGGGCGCGTGGCCGCGGCCGCGCAAGCCATGCCCGCGATCGAGCCCGATGGTGCCCCAAGCCTGGCCACCCCAACCCTGGCCGCCGCCAACGACGATGTCTCGCCGGCGCCGCGGCCTCACCTGATTCCCTGATATGTCCCGTATCCAGAAGACGTTCGCGGCACTGGCCGCGCAGCAGAAGAAGGGCCTGATTCCGTTCATCACCGCCGGCGATCCTGAGCCCGGCCTGACCGTGGCGCTGATGCACGCGCTGGTGGCGGGCGGCGCCGACGTGATCGAGCTGGGCGTGCCGTTCTCCGACCCGATGGCCGACGGCCCGGTGATCCAGCGCGCCTCCGAGCGCGCGCTGGCGCAGGGTGTGTCGCTCGCGCAGGTGCTGCAGTGGGTACGCGAGTTCCGCCAGACCAATGCGGACACGCCGGTGGTGCTGATGGGCTACGCCAACCCGATCGAGCGCATGGGCGAGGACGCCTTCGCCAAGGCCGCCAGCGCGGCCGGCGTCGACGGCGTGCTGGTGGTCGACTATCCGCCCGAGGAGTGCGAGTCGTTCGCCGCGCTGATGCGCGCCCACGGCATGGACCCGATCTTCCTGCTGGCGCCGACCTCGACCGATGCGCGTATCGAGGCGGTGGCCAAGGTCGCCAGCGGCTATCTTTACTATGTCTCGCTCAAGGGCGTGACCGGTTCCGCATCGATCGACCTCGACAGCGTGGCGGCGCGCCTGCCGCTGATCAAGCAGCACGCCAATCTGCCGGTAGGGGTGGGCTTCGGCATTCGCGACGCGCAGACCGCGCGCGCGATCGGCAGCGTGGCCGATGCGGTGGTGATCGGCAGCCGGCTGGTGCAGCTGCTGGAAGACACGCCGCGCGAGCAGGCGGTGTCGGCGTTGCAATCGTTTATCGCCGAGATTCGTCAGGCGCTGGACGCCTGAAGTGATGCATTGCCGGCCTGGGTGGATGCAAGAGGTGCATTATTGTGCGCAATTCGCGCGTTGCGCTTCGGGCTCACCCGGCCGTCATGGTAAATTCGCGGGTTGATTCCCTGCCTTCCGCCAACCGGCGCCCCGACCACGGGCCCTGCCGGCGGACCGCAGTCATCCGAAAGGAGCTTTCATGAGCTGGTTGGATAAACTCCTGCCCCCCAAGATTCAACAGACCGACCCCAGCACCCGCAAGGGCATCCCCGAGGGGTTGTGGGTCAAGTGCCCGTCGTGCGAGTCCACCCTGTACCGGACCGACGTCGAGGCCAACCTGCACGTCTGCCCCAAGTGCGACCACCATATGCGCATCAGCGCGCGCGCGCGCCTGGACGCGCTGCTGGACGCCGAAGGCCGCTATGAGATCGGCCAGGAGATCGTGCCGGTCGACGCGCTTAAGTTCAAGGATTCCAAGAAGTACCCCGACCGCATCAAGGCCGCCATGGACGACACCGGCGAGACCGATGCCATGGTGGTGATGGGCGGTGCCATCCACACCATCCCGGTGGTGGCGAGCTGCTTCGAGTTCGAGTTCATGGGCGGCTCGATGGGCTCGGTGGTGGGCGAGCGCTTCGTGCGCGGCGCGCAGGCCGCGCTCGAGCAGAAGGTGCCGTTCATCTGCTTTACCGCCACCGGTGGCGCGCGCATGCAGGAAAGCCTGCTGTCGCTGCTGCAGATGGCCAAGACCACGGCGATGCTGAACCAGCTGAGCGCCGCCAAGCTGCCGTTCATCAGCGTGCTGACCGACCCGACCATGGGCGGCGTGTCGGCCTCGTTCGCCTTCCTGGGCGACGTGGTGATCGCCGAACCCAAGGCGCTGATCGGCTTTGCCGGCCCGCGCGTGATCGAGCAGACCGTGCGCGAGAAGCTGCCGGAAGGCTTCCAGCGCTCGGAGTTCCTGCTGACCAAGGGCGCCGTCGACATGATCGTCGACCGCCGCAAGATGCGCGCCGAACTGGCGCAGCTGCTGGCGCTGCTGCAGAAGCAGCCGGCCGACGCGGTGGCCTGACGCCGCCAATATCGCGGTACCGAAGGCGCGGGTGGTTGACGCGCCTTTCGCCTTTTCTGGGCGGGCGCGGCGCCAGCTCTTGACTTTGCGCCCGCCTGCCCGAATCTGGTAGCAAACGCTTCAAACGCATCCCTCGCACACCTGAAATGCCTGTCTTCCACACGCTCCCCGAATGGCTCGCCCATCTCGAAACCGCCCATCCCGTGGGCATCGACATGGGCCTGACGCGCATCACGCGCGTGAAGGAAGCCCTCGGGCTGCGCATCGACGCCGCGGTCTTCACGGTGGGCGGCACCAACGGCAAGGGCTCGACCTGCGCCATGCTCGAGCGCATCCTGCTGGAAGCCGGCTACAAGGTGGGCTGCCATACCTCGCCGCACCTGATCACGTTCAACGAGCGCGCGCGCCTGAACGGCGAGATCGCCACCGACGCGCAGCTGCTGCCGCACTTCGAGGCGGTCGAGCGCGCGCGCAACAGCTTTGCCGACCCGGTCAGCCTGACGTACTTCGAATTCACCACGCTGGCGATCATCCATTTCTTCGCGGCTTCCGGCCTGGACGCGATCATCCTCGAGGTCGGGCTGGGCGGCCGCCTCGATGCGACCAATGTGATCGATACCGACTGCGCCATCATCACCAGCGTCGATATCGACCATACCCAGTACCTGGGCAACACCCGCGAGGAAATCGGCTTCGAGAAGGCCGGCATCTTCCGTCCGGGCGTGCCGGCGATCTGCGGCGACCCGGTGCCGCCCAAGTCGCTGCTGGCGCACGCCGAAGCGGTTGGCGCCGAGCTGTGGCTGGTGGGGCGCGATTACCACTTCCAGGCCGCCAAGGGCCAGGAGCGCCAGCAATGGGACTGGAGCGGCGGCGGGCGCAAGCTCAACGGCCTGGGTTATCCGGCGCTGCGCGGCGCCAACCAGCTGCTGAACGCGTCGGCGGCGCTGGCGGCGCTGCAGGCGCTGCGCGAGCGCCTGCCGGTGAGCGCGCAGGAAGTGCGCAACGGCCTGGCCTTCGTCGAGCTGCCGGGCCGGTTCCAGGTGCTGCCGGGTCGCCCGGCGGTCATCCTCGACGTGGCGCACAATCCGCATGCCGCGGCGACGCTGGGGCAGAACCTCGAGAACATGGGCTTCTTCCGCTACACCTATGCGGTGTTCGGCGCGATGCAGGACAAGGACATCGCCGGAGTGCTGCAGCATGTGGCCGACAAGGTCGACCACTGGTGCCTGTGCGACCTGCCCACCGAGCGCGCGGCCAGCGCCGCGGATCTGCTCGACAAGCTGGAAGCGGGCGGTTTCCGCCCCGGCCCGGATGCCACCGCGGCCTGCTTTTCCAGCCCCGAGGCGGCATTCCGCGACGCCATCGAGCGCGCCACCGAGAATGATAGAATTCTGGTCTTCGGATCGTTCTATACCGTCGCCGGCGTGATGGCTTACCGTGCCACGCAGGCTAACTGAAGCGGGCGTCCCGGCGCGCGCCGAGCCGGCAACCCCGGCGGCCTTGGCCGATCACTGAGCGGCAAACGCAACGAGCGGCCCACGGGGCCGTATCACCGAACCAATCTATGGGCCTGCTTTCGCTGTTTTCCTCCCGCAAGGGCAACGACCCGGCACCCGAGCGTGCCCGGCGCCAGCGCGCCGATACGGGTGCGGGCATCGCCTCGTCGCGCCGCCTGGCCGACGAGTATGCCGACGACACGCTGGACCCTGAATTCCCGCAGAAGCAGCGCGCGCGCCGCCGGCTGATCGGCGCCGTGGTGCTGATGGTGGCGGCCGTGATCGTGCTGCCGATCGTGTTCGAGACCAAGCCGCGGCCGGTGTCCGACGATGTCTCGGTCAAGGTCGCCAACGGTGTCACCGGCCCGCAGAAGCCGCGCGTCGAGCCGCGCAAGGCCGATCCGCTGCCGCCGGCGCCGGCTTCGCCGGCGTCGCGCAACGATGCCGCCGCGCTCGATGCCGGCGAAGAAATCGTCAATGCGCCGAAGCCCGCGGCGGCGCCCGCCGACAAGCCCGCGCAGCGGACCGAAGCCAAGCCCGAGGCGAAGCCTGAAACCAGGGCCGAAGCCAAGACCGGCAGCGGCAAGTACCTGATCCTGATCGGCGCGTTTTCTTCGGAAGAACGTGCCAAGGGCTGGCTGGCCAAGCTCAAGGCGAGCAAGGTGCCGGCCTATGTCGAAAGGAAAGTGCTGGCCGATGGCGAGCGCATCCTGCTGCGCGCTGGTCCTTTCAACGACCGCGACGCCGCCGACGCCGCCGACAAGCGGGTGCGGGCCGTGGGACTGACCTCGAAGGTCGTGGAACAGTAAGGGCGCCGCGGCCGGCGCGCGTGCGCGGCCGCCAGCAACGATGCAGCCGACTTTCTTCGACTATGCCGTGGTCTTCATCCTGCTGGCCTCGGGCGTGCTGGGCGTGCTGCGCGGGCTGGTGCGAGAGGTGCTGTCGCTGATCGGCTGGGTGGTGGCGTTCTGGGTGGCGTTCCGCTACGGCGCGGTGGCCGCGGGCTGGATGCCCGAATCCCTGCCGGGCGGCGAGCTGGCCCGCCATGCGCTGGGCTTCGTGGTGCTGCTGATCGGCACCGTGCTGGGGCCTCGCTGGCCGGCATGGTGGTCGGGCAATTGCTGGAGAGCACCGGCCTCAAGCCCGCCGACCGCGGCCTTGGACTGGTGTTCGGGCTGCTGCGCGGCGTGCTGCTGGTGATGGTGATGGTGACGCTGGCCAGCCTGACGAAATTGCCGGAAGAACCGTTCTGGCGCGATGCGGTGAGCCGCCCGTATGTGATGCAGGCCATGGAATCGATCAAGCCATGGCTGCCGCCGGAGCTGGCGAAGTACGTGAAGACATAAGCCGGGCACGTTGCCCGGCTGGTAGTAACGCAGGCCTTCGGGCCCGGAGGATCCCGGGCCGGGCTGCGCCCCCTGAATCAAAGCCTTTCCTGGGAGCTTGGCATGTGCGGTATCGTCGGTGTGGTTTCAGCCACCCCTGTCAACCAACTGATTTACGACAGCCTGCTGTTGTTGCAACACCGCGGACAGGATGCTGCCGGCATCGCCACCGCCAACGGCAGTACCTTCCACATGCACAAGGCCAACGGCCTGGTGCGCGATGTCTTCCGCACCCGCAACATGCGCGGCCTGCCGGGCACGGCGGGCATCGGCCAGGTGCGCTACCCGACCGCGGGGTCGGCGTCGAGCGAGGAAGAGGCGCAGCCGTTCTACGTCAACGCCCCCTACGGCATCATCCTGGCGCATAACGGCAACCTGACCAACTGGCAGCAGCTGCGCGAGGAAATGTTCCGCCGCGATCGTCGCCACATCAACACGCACTCGGACACCGAAGTGCTGCTGAACGTGCTCGCCGACGAGCTGCAGCGCGCCAGCAACGGCATGGCGCTCGATCCCGAAACGATCTTCAAGGCGGTGGCGGGCATGCACCGGCGTGTGCGCGGCTCGTACGCGATCGCCGCGCAGGTCGCCGGCTACGGCATGCTGGCCGTGCGCGATCCGTTCGGCATCCGCCCGCTGTGCCTGGGCAGCGTCGAAACCCCCACCGGCAAGGAATGGATGGTGGCCTCCGAGTCGGTGGCGCTGGAAGGCATCGGCTACAAGTTCGAACGCGACGTGGCGGCGGGCGAGGCCATCTTCATCGACCTCGACGGCAAGCTCTACAGCAAGCAATGCGCCGACAACCCGGTGCTGACGCCGTGCATCTTCGAATACGTCTACCTGGCCCGCCCGGATTCGTGCATCGACGGCGTGCCGGTCTATGACGCGCGCCTGCGCATGGGCGACTACCTGGCCGAGAAGATCCGCCAGGAAGTGTCCGCCGGCGATATCGACGTGGTCATGCCGATCCCGGACAGCAGCCGGCCGGCCGCGATGCAGGTGGCCAACCGCCTAGGCGTCAATTACCGCGAAGGCTTCTTCAAGAACCGCTACGTCGGCCGCACCTTCATCATGCCGGGCCAGGCGGTGCGCAAGAAGTCAGTGCGCCAGAAGCTCAACGCCATGGGCGTGGAGTTCAAGGGCAAGAACGTGCTGATCGTCGACGACTCGATCGTGCGCGGCACCACCTCGTTCGAGATCGTGCAGATGGCGCGCGACGCCGGCGCCAACAAGGTGATCTTCGCCTCGGCCGCGCCACCGGTGAAGTTCCCCAACGTGTACGGCATCGACATGCCGACCCGCAGCGAACTGGTGGCGCATGGCCGCACGCACGAGGAGATCGCGAAGATCATCGGCGCGGACAAGCTGGTGTACCAGGACGTGGAAGCGATGAAGCAGGCGGTGCGCGACATCAACCCCGCGCTGAAGGACTTCGACGCGTCGTGCTTCGACGGCCGCTACATCACCGGCGATATCGACGAGGCCTACCTGGACCGCCTGGAAACCGCCCGCAGCCAGGCCGACCGCGACGGCACCGGTGGCGACACCGAGCGCTCGCAACTGCACCTGCAGCGCTCCGGCGGCAACGAGTAAGCCGCGCCGCGCGCGTTGACGAACGCGATGCCCGGCCGTAACATGGCCGGGCGTCGATTTGACAGTCAGCTTGCGGACGCGGGTACAGCCCGAAACAGCTAAAGAGATGGTGGCCAGCAACGATTCCCGCTGCGCAGCGCCTTGCCGGCGCGGCGATGCCCGGAAGCCGGCCGCCACAGCCTGAAGCCCAAGGCCATACGCACACGCAGGACAGCAAGCCCGTCGATCCGGCCCATCCGATCGCACGGGCTTTTTTCATGGCCGCGCGCCGTCCGCAGGGCGGTGCGCAGCTTGTCGCAACCATCGCATTCGCGCGGGTACGACCGCGCCACCAGCATGAACCAACCGCTCAATCCCGAATCGCTCGGCATCGATACCCTTGGCGTGCGCGCCGGCACGCTGCGCAGCGAGTTCATGGAGCACTCCGAGGCCATGTACCTGACCTCGAGCTTCTGCTTCAACAGCGCGGCCGAGGCCGCCGAGCGCTTTGCCAACTCGGAAGAGGGCTACACCTATTCGCGCTTCACCAACCCGACCGTGTCGATGTTCCAGTCGCGCCTGGCCGCGCTGGAAGGGGCGCAGGCCTGCATGGCGACGGCCTCGGGCATGAGCGCGATCCTGTCGGTGGTGCTGTCGTCGATGCAGGCCGGCGACCACCTGGTCAGCTCGCGCGCGATCTTCGGCTCGACCATGACGCTGTTCAATAATATCTTCGGCAAGTTCGGCGTGGAGACGACCTTTGTCGATCCGACCGATCTCGAAGCATGGCGCGCGGCGGTGCGGCCGAACACCAGGTTGTTCTTCCTGGAGACGCCGTCGAATCCGCTCACCGAAGTGGCCGACATCGCGGCCGTGGCCGACATCGCCCACAACGCCAATGCGCTGCTGGTGGTCGACAACTGCTTCTGCTCGCCCGCGCTGCAGCAGCCGATGAAGTTCGGCGCCGACATCGTGGTGCACTCGGCCACCAAGCATATCGACGGCCAGGGCCGCGTGCTGGGCGGCGCGGTGCTGGGCACGCACGACTTCATCATGGGCAAGGTGTTCCCGTTCGTGCGCACCGCCGGCCCGACGCTGTCGGCGTTCAATGCCTGGGTGCTGCTCAAGGGCATGGAGACGCTGGCGATCCGCATGGAGCGCCATTCGGCCAGCGCGCTGGCGCTGGCGCAGTTTCTCGAATCGCACCCGGCGGTGGCGCGCGTATTTCACCCGGCGCTGGCGTCGCACCCGCAGCACCAGATCGCCATGCGCCAGCAAAGCGGCGGCGGCGCGATCGTGTCGTTCGAGCTCAAGGGCGCCACGCCCGAGCAGCAGCGCGCCAATGCCTGGCGCGTGATCGACAACACGCGGCTGTGTTCGATCACCGGCAACCTGGGCGATACCCGTACCACCATCACACACCCTTACACCACCACGCACGCACGCGTGAGCCCCGAGGCCAAGGCGGCCGCGGGCATCGGCGAAGGCCTGATCCGCCTGGCGGTGGGGCTGGAGTCGGTCGAGGACCTGAAGGCCGACCTGCTGCGCGGCCTGGGCGACTGAGGCGCTACTCGGTCGCCGCGACCACCGGGGCCGGTTCTTGCAGGACCGGCCCTTGCGGTGCCGGCGCTTGCAGTGCGGGCTCATCGCTGCCGGCCATCGCCTTTACGCCGGCGGCGGTAACGTCATAGGTGGCGCCGACCGCGGTCGAGGCCACGCTGACCGCGGCCGAGCCCACCGTCGCCACCGTCGACACCGCGGCACTGCCGACCGCCACGGTAGCGCCGACCACCATGCAGCCGGACAGCGACCCGGCGGCACAGGCGGCCGCCAGCATCAGGGCGAGGCGGGGCAGGGTGGCGGCGGTTTCGCGATCGTGGCGCAGCTTGCGACGCAAGCGGGGAAATAAAGACGGCATGGAACTCGGTAGTGGGTTGAGCCTGGCATGGGGGCGGGGTCAGCGCAGCAGCCGGCGGCGCAGCAGCACCAGGCATGCCACCAGCGCGGCCACCGCATAGGCGGCCAGCACCGCGAGGTGCAGGCCCGCACCGTCGACCGGGCGGTCCAGCATCAACGGCCGGATCAGCGCCACCGCGTGCGCCAGCGGCAGCGACTTGGCGGCGGCCTGCACGCCTTCGGGCAGCTGTTCCAGCGGGAAGAACACGCCCGACAGCAGCAGCATCGGCGTCATCACCAGGGTCTGGTAGAACATGAAGAAATCGTAGCTGGGCGCCAGCGCGGTCACGATCATCGCCAGCGCGGCGAAGGCAATCCCGGCCAGCACGATCACCGGCAGCGCCAGCAGCGCCCCCGGCATCTGCGCATAGCCGAGCGCGCCCGCCACCAGCATGATGGCCAGGCCCGACAGCACCGCCTTGCTCGCGGCCCAGGCGATCTCGCCCAGTACCACGTCGCCCAGCGTCAGCGGCGCATGCATGATGGCTTCCCAGGTGCGCTGCACATGCATGCGCGAGAACGCCGAATACATCGACTCGAAGCTGGCCGACATCATCACGCTTGACGCGGTGGTGCCGGCCGCCAGGAAGGCGATATACGACACGCCGTCGACCTGGCCGACCATCAGCCCCAGCCCGAGGCCAAGGCCGAAGAGGTAGATCATCGGGTCGGCCAGGTTGCCGATCATCGACGGGATCGCCAGCTTCTTCCACACCATGTAGTTGCGGTACCAGACCATCATCCAGTTGCGCAGGTTGCGCGGCAGCAGCGGCTGCGGATAGGTCTGGCGCGCCGCCATGGCGGTGGCGGGGGAGGCATCGGCGGCGTCCGCGCGGGGGTCCTGTTCGCTCATGTCGTCCCTTGGTTCAGTCCCGCATCTCGCGGCCGGTCAGCTTGAGGAACACGTCCTCGAGGTTGGCCGGGCGGTGCAGGTAGCGCACGCCGCTCCTGCCGTGCAGTGCCGCCAGCAGCGGGGCAGGCTCGCGCACGTAGCAGAACAGCGTCTCTCCGCTCATTTCGGTGCGCTGCGCCAGCGGCGTCAGCGTGCCGCGCAGGGTGTCCAGTTCATCGCCATAGACCTCGACCACGTCGCAGCCGATCTGGCTGTCGATCAGCTCGTGCGGCTTGCCTTCGGCGATCTTGCGGCCGCCGTCGATCACGCACAGATAGTTGCACAGCCGTTCGGCTTCTTCCATGAAGTGCGTGGTCAGCAGGATGGTCTTGCCGCTGGCCATCAGCGACTTCAGCCGCTCCCAGATCAGATGGCGCGCCTGCGGGTCCAGGCCGGTGGTGGGCTCGTCCATCACCAGCAGGTCCGGGTCGTTGATCAGCGCGCGCGCCACGGTCAGGCGCCGGCGCATGCCGCCGGAGAGGTCGCGCACCTGGGCGTCGGCGCGGTTTTCCAGGCGCGCGAATTCCAGCAGCTTCGGCACGCGCCGTTCGATCTCGGCCGACGACAGCCCGAAGTAGCGCCCGAAGATGCGCAGGTTCTCGATCACCGAGAAGTCCGGGTCGAGATTGTCGAACTGCGGCACCACGCCCACGCGCATGCGGGCCTGCGGCGCGCGCTCGGGGATGGGCTCGCCGCACAGCGTCAGGGTGCCCGCCAGGGGCGTGGTCAGGCCCAGCAGCAGCCTCAGCGTGGTGGTCTTGCCGGCGCCGTTGGGGCCCAGCAGGCCAAAGCACTGGCCACGGAAAACCTGAAGGTCGAGGTCGTCGACCACGACCGTGTCGCCGTATTGCTTGCGCACCTTGCGCAACTCGAGGATGGCAGTCAAGGCAGGGTCCGGTGTGGCGCCGCAACGGCGCAATATCCGCCATTATGCCGGTCATCCGCGCGGCGCTCAGGTGGCGCACTGCAGCAGAGCCGTGCTGGCGCGGACGCGTATGCCGCGGCACGCGGGCATAAAAAAACCGCCAGCGAACTGGCGGTTTTTATGCCTGGCGATGCCGGGCAGAGAAGCGTACCGCAATCAGTACATCTTCTTCGGCAGCATCTGCATGCGCAGGCGCTTGCGCAGGCGTGCTTCGGCGGCCTTCTTCTTGCGCTTGCGCTCGGTCGTCGGCTTCTCGTAAGCGGTACGGCTCTTGAGTTCAACGATCAGGCCAGTCTGCAGAATGGCACGACGGAAACGCCGCATTGCAACTTCAACGGGCTCACCGGGTTTCAAGACGATCTTAGTCAATTCAGTCCTTTAGGGGATTGCCGCCGGGGCGGCTGGTTCACACGGGGGGAAACTGCGGTCGCCGGAGCGACTGGTATTGCACGCGGGGCGATGCCCTGGTGCGCCCCCGCGAACCTGAAAGATGTGGACGTTTCAGTCCGTGCAACCAGTGTCAGGGGTGATAGCGCCAGGTCCGAACATTACGGGAGCCTGACAGTACCGGTTTCCATGAATGCTATACGCCCGTAACTATGGCATGTATACGACGGCGCTGTCAAGAATGCAGTGCAATGTACGCGTGATGGCACGTGGCTGATAGTTATTTTGAGAGCACTTCGGCGCCGCGGACATCCGCATGATAGCGCATCGTTTCCAACGCGCGGCGCGGACCCGTCCATTCCCTCCCGGTAAACCCGCAAACGCATCAAAATCGTTTGACGTCTGAATTCATGTGTATAAACTATTTTTCACAAACATGAATTCAGGCAGGAGAACCGCATGGCGGACCAACCCGTGTATTTCATCTCGACCGAAGAGGTCGAGGGCTACCACCCCGCCAACCATGTCGGCACGCTCAACCGCCGGCTGATCGCGCCGGAGACCGTCGGTTCGCGCCACCTGGAAGTGATCCACGGCACCATCGAGAAGGGTAAGGGCGCGTTGCCGCACGCGCATCCCGGCATCGAACAGGTCTGCTATGTGCTGGAAGGGCGCGCCATTGCCGAGGTCGGCGGCCAGCGCCGGGAGCTCGGTCCGGGCGATTGCTGCTTCTTCCCGCCCGACCAGATGCACGTCTTCACGGTGGTCAGCGATGAGCCGGCGAAGATTCTGGTGATCTATTCCCCGCCCTACGAGGAATCCCCTGAACGCGTGATACGGCCCGCCTGAGGCGCGGCGGTCACGGGCAGGGCATAAAACGACAGGAGACAACCACCGTGAAGTCCTTCAAGAACGCTTTGGCCGGCCTGGTGCTGGGTTGCAGCGCGGCGCTGGCCGCGATCCCGGCGCTTGCCGTAGATGAATTCCCTTCCAAGCCGTTGCGCCTGGTGGTGCCGTTTGCCGCCGGCAGCGGCACCGATGCGGTGGCGCGCCTGACCGCGAAGTATCTGGGCGAGTCGCTGCAGCAGCCGGTGGTGGTCGACAACAAGCCCGGCGCCAACGGCACCATCGCCGCCGAGTTCGTGGCCAAGGCGCCCGCCGACGGTTACACGCTGTTCATGACCACCAACACCACGCATTCGGCCAACCCATCGCTGATGAAGCAGTTGCGCTATGACCCGGTCAAGGATTTCACGCCGATCTCGCGCATGGGCAACCTGCCGTTCATGCTGGTGGTCAACCCGGCGCTGCCGGTCAAGACGCTGCGCGAGTTCGTCGACTATGCCAAGGCGCATCCGGGCCTGACCTATGCCAGCGGCAACAGCACCGGCATCGTCTCGGGCGCGACGCTGTCGAAGATGGCGGGGCTGAAGATGCTGCACGTGCCGTACAAGAGCACGCCGCCGGCGATGACCGACGTGATGGGCGGCCAGGTGCAGGCCATGTTCGTCGACTTTGCCGCCGGCATCGCCAACGTGCGCGCCGGCAAGCTGCGCGCGCTGGCGGTCACCACCGCGCAGCGCAGTGCGCTGCTGCCGGACCTGCCGCCGCTGGCGAGCGTGCCTGAGCTGAAAGGCTTCGACGTGACCTCGTGGAACGGCGTGTTCGCGCCGGCCGGGGTGCCGGCGCCGGTGGTCGAGCGCCTGAACCGCGAGCTGGTGGCGATCGCCACCAGCAAGCAGCATGCGGCGCAGTTCCACGCGCTCGGCTTCGAGCCGTTCGGCAGCACGCCGGCGGAGCTTAGCCAGTTTGTCGCGGCCGAGTTGCAGAAGTGGGCGCGGCTGGTGAAGGACGCGGGCATCCAGCCGGAATAAGACACCATCGAACAGACAACGACAGCAAGCAGGTAACGCGATGAATTTCGATCTCTCCGAACAACAGGCCGCCATCGTCGAGGCGGTGCAGCAGGTCTGCGCGCAATTCGACATGGAATACTGGGACCGCCTCGACAAGTCCGGCACCTATCCGCACGCGTTCTACCAGACGCTGTGCGAAGGCGGCTGGCTCGGCGTGGCCATGCCCGAGGCCTTCGGCGGCGCGGGGCTGGGCATCCTGGAGGCGGCGCTGGTGATGCAGACCATCTCGCAGTCGGGGGCGGGCATGACCGGCGCGTCGGCGGTGCACATGAACGTGTTCGGCCTGAACCCGGTGGTGGTGTTCGGCACCGACGCGCAGAAGGGCCGCTTCCTGCCGCCGCTGATCGCCGGCCAGGAGAAGGCATGCTTCGGCGTGACCGAGCCCGATGCGGGGCTCGACACCACCAAGCTCAAGACCTTTGCGCGCAAGGTGCCGGGCGGCTATTCGGTGAGTGGGCGCAAGATCTGGATCTCGACCGCGCAGGTGGCCGACCGCATGCTGCTGCTGGCGCGTACCACGCCGCTGGAGTCGGTGAAGAAATCGACCGAGGGGCTGTCGCTGTTCTATACGAAAGTCGACCGCAGCAAGATCGAGATCCGCGAGATCGACAAGATGGGCCGCGCCGCCGTCGACACCAACATGCTGTTCATCGACGACCTGTTCATCCCCGACGAAGACCGCATCGGCGAAGAGGGCAAGGGCTTCGAGTACATCCTGCACGGACTCAACCCCGAGCGCATCCTGATCGCCGCCGAGGCCATCGGGCTAGGCCGCGCGGCGCTGGCCATCGCCACGCAGTATGCCAAGGAGCGCGTGGTGTTCGGCCGCCCCATCGGCATGAACCAGGGCGTGCAGCATCCGCTGGCGCAGGCGTGGATGCAGCTGGAGTCGGCCAACCTGATGATGCTCAAGGCCGCGGCCCGCTACGACGCGGGCCAGTCCTGCGGGGCCGAGGCCAACGCCGCCAAGTACCTGGCCGCCGAGGCCGGCCACAATGCCTGCCAGACCGCGATCCTGACGCTGGGCGGCATGGGCTATTCGCGCGAGTACCGGGTCGAGCGGCTGCTGCGCGAATCCTATATCCCGCGCATCGCGCCGGTCAGCCCGCAGCTGATCCTGTGCTTTATCGCCGAGCGCGTGCTGGGCTTGCCCAAGTCGTACTGAGCGGGAGCGGCGATGCAAGACAAGCCAGTGCAGGCCAGTGCGGCGACCGGGCCGCTGGCCGGGATCCGCGTGATCGACATGACTTCGGTGGCGATGGGACCGTATGCCACGCAGATCCTCGGCGACATGGGCGCCGAGGTGATCAAGGTCGAGCCGCCGGCCGGCGACGTATTCCGCCACGCCGAGCCGGCGCGGCACGCCGCCATGGGCGCGAGCTTCCTCAACCTGAACCGCAACAAGCAGTTCGTGGTGCTGGACGTGAAGCAGCCCGACGACCTGGCGGCGCTGAAGACGCTCATCGCCGGCGCCGATGTCTTTGTCTCGAACGTGCGGCCGCAGTCGCTGCGCAAGCTCGGCCTGGACTATGCCTCGCTGTGCGCCGGCCATCCGCGGCTGATCTACTGCGGCGCCTATGGCTATTCGGAGTCAGGGCCGTACGCCGGCGCGCCGGCCTTCGACGACATCATCCAGGCGCGTAGCGGCATGGCGCAGTTCCAGGGCGCCAACTCGAACGAAGGGCCGCAGTACGTCAACACCATCCTTGCCGACAAGGTCGCCGGGCTGACCGTGGCCTATGCGATTCCGATGGCGCTGTACGAGCGCGAGCGCTCTGGCCGCGGCCAGGCCATCGAGGTGCCGATGTTCGAGACGCTGGTGTCGTTCCTGGCCACCGAACAGCTGGCCGGGCAGACTTTCGTGCCGCCGCTCGGCCCGGCCGGCTATCCGCGCGTGATGTCGCTGCACCGCAAGCCGTATCGCACCCGCGACGGGCATATCGCGCTGCTTCCCTACACCAGCGCGCAATGGCAGCGCTTCTTCGATGTCTCCGGACATGCACCGCTGGCCAGCGATCCGCGCTACGCGACGCCGGCCGCGCGCAGCGCCAATATCGACGCGCTCTATGCCACGCTGGCCGAGATCGTCGCGCAGCGCACCACTGCCGAATGGCTCGCGCTGCTGCGCGATGCCGACATCCCGCACAGCGAGGTGCCGCACTTCGACAGCCTTGCCGACGACCCGCACCTGCGCGCCACCGGCATGATGTTCGAATACGACCATCCAAGCGAAGGGCGCCTGCGCGGCGTCGGCATTCCCACGCGCTTCTCGCGCACGCCCGGCAATATCCGCAGCTGGCCGCAGGCCTTGCCGCCAGCCCCAGGTCAGGAGGACTGACCCGCGCCGCCGCCGCGTACAATCCCGGCCAACGGATACTGAAGTCGAGGAAGCCAAGCGATGGCAGCAAACGAAGTGGCGGAAAAGTCCGGTTACGGCAGCGTCAAGACGGCGCTGCGCGTGATCGAAATCATGGAAATCTATGCGCGCGAAGGCCGCTCGCTGACGCTGACCGAGCTGGCCAAGCTGCTGGGCGCGCCGATGTCGAGCTGCCTGGGACTGATCCGCACGCTGGCCTCGCTGGGCTATCTGTACGAGACCGGGCGCCGCCAGGGCTACTACCCGACGCGCCGGCTGCTCGACATCGCGCAGCGCATCGCCCGCAATGACCCGCTGCTGGAGCGCGTGCAGCCGGTGCTGGAATCGCTGCGCGACATTACCGGCGAGACCGTGGTATTCGGCAAGCTGCAGGACGACGGCCGCGTGCTGTATCTGGAAGTGCGCGAATCGTCCAATCCCGTGCGCTATATCGCCGCGCCGGGCGAGCTGCGCGACGCGCATGTCAATTCGATCGGCCGCGCCATCCTCGGCACCATGACCATGGAAAGCCGCGCGGAATTGCTGGCCGGCGCTTCCTTTGCGTCGCGCACCGGCCGCACGGTGGACTCGCTGCGGGTATTCGAGGCGGCGATGCAGCAATGGCAGACGCAGGGGTGGTATCCGAATTTCGGCGAGTCTTTCCCCGACTTGGGGGCGATCGCGATGCCGGTATCGCTCGGCGGCGTTGTCTACGGGATGTCGGTGGCTGGGCCGCTGCATCGGGTCGAAGCCAATGCAGAGGCTATCGTCGTGGCGCTGAAGGCCGCAGGCGCTACGTTGCAGGGGTAAAACGAAGGGCGGGGCGCTGGGGCAGCCCCGAACCAAAGCCATTTGCGACCCGCAAACGAAAAAGCCCGGTGCGTTTGCACCGGGCTTCCGTATCGGTTGGCTCCCCGACCTGGGCTCGAACCAGGGACCTGCGGATTAACAGTCCGTCGCTCTACCGACTGAGCTATCGGGGAACAGCTGAGAAAGAAATTATAGCCAGTTTCTCTTTTCTTCGTCAACACCCTTTCGACATTTTAGTTCTCGTCGCGGGGGTGCGGGGAAGGCCGGCTTGCTGCCTGGCGTGCGATCCAGAGAGGCTGGACGCCGGCTTCGAGGCCGTGGGCGCCGAACAGCGAGGCCGCATTATAGCGACGGTTCCGCCTTTGTGCCAGAAAAAAAAACCGCCTCGCGGCGGTTTTTTTCTGCGGGGTCCGCGAAGGTTCAGTCGAACACCGGCGATTCCACGCCCAGCACCTTGTGCAGTTTCGGCGAGGTGGTGGTGTACTGCATGTGGATCTTCTTCTCGGGGAAGATATACGGCGCAGCACCGAACGCGGCCAGCGCGGCTTCGTGGAACCCCGACAGGATCAGCTTCTTCTTGCCGGGATAGGTGTTGATATCGCCGACCGCGAAGATACCGGGGATATTGGTCTGGAATTTCTCCGTGTCCACCTTGATCTGCTTGCGCTCCAGGTCCAGGCCCCATTCGGCGATCGGGCCCAGCTTGGGCGACAGCCCGAAGAACACCAGCAGGTCGTCGAGCGGCAGGCGGCGGGTCACGCCGTCGGCGCCGGACACCTTGATCTCGGTGAGCACGCCGTCTTTCTCTTCATAGCCGCTGATCTGGCCGACCAGGAACTGCATTTCCATCTGCTCGCACAGTTCCTTCATCTTGGCGACCGACGCCGGCGCGGCACGGAAGCCGTCGCGGCGGTGGATCATCACCACCGACTCGGCCTTGCCGACCAGGTCCAGGGTCCAGTCCAGCGCCGAGTCGCCGCCGCCGACGATGACCAGGTTGCGGCCGTGGAAGCGGCTCGGGTCCTTGACGCGGTAGAACAGCTGCTTGCCGTCGAACTTGTCAATGCCATCGACCTTCAGCGTGCGCGGCTGGAACGAGCCCACGCCGGCGGCGATGAAAATGGTCTTGGTGATGAAGCGCGTGCCGAGCGAGGTCTCGACGAAGAAGCGGCCGTCTTCACGGCGCTCGACCACGGAGACTTCCTGGCCCAGGTGGAAGGTGGGCTCGAACGGCTCGATCTGCTTGAGCAGGTTGTCGGTCAGTTCCTGGCCGGTGCAGCTGGGCACGGCCGGGATATCGTAGATGGGCTTGTCCGGATACAGCTCGACGCACTGGCCGCCAACGACCTTCAGGGAATCGATGACGTGGGCCTTGATTTCGAGCAGGCCCAGTTCGAACACCTGGAACAGACCGACCGGGCCGGCACCGACGATCAGCGCGTCGATTTCCAGCGGCTGGCCGCCTGCGGGGCTGCCGCCCTCGACCTGCCTGGTCGTGTCGGCAACGGGATTTGGAATGCTCAAGTCCATATTCGTCCTGATACGTTGGTTGGGCACGCGGGTGCCCGGCATTGCGGAAAGCGCGTGGGGACGGCTTTCTTTGCTGCCCGGCGCGCTCAGCGCTCCAGGTACTGCAGCTTGTCGGTGGCGTCCTTCCATTCTTCGGCCTCGGCCAGCGGGGCCTTGGTCTTGGTGATGGAAGGCCAGGCGCGCGCCAGTTCGGCATTCAGCTCGATAAACTGCTGCTGGTCGCCCGGGACGTCTTCCTCGGCGTAAATGGCGTTCACCGGGCATTCGGCCACGCACACGGCGCAGTCGATGCACTCATCCGGGTCGATGGCCAGGAAGTTGGGGCCCTCGCGGAAACAATCGACCGGACACACGTCAACGCAGTCTGTGTAGCGGCAACGGATGCAGGATTCGGTGACAACGTGAGTCATTTCGGTTCCAGGAAAACGGGTCGGCTTTTAATGGGAAACTGTGGGGCCGCTTCTTGCCGGCGAGACGCGCCGCATCCACCACATGGGGGTGCCCGCGTGCCGCATGGCAGCATGGGCTGGGCGAGCGCCGGCCGAGGCCTTTCGGAAACCGGTATTGTAGCCGAGCCTTCTGGCAAGGATAGCGGGTCTATATAGCCGGATCAGATAGTTTTCTTATTTCTTTATGTACTTTTGATTTAACGCACGCTCTGCGGTCAGCGGCTTTGCCTGCGTTTGAGCATGCTGCGTGGCACCACCGGGCCAGCCGGCAGCGGCCGGACTTCAGGTAGCATGGCGTTCTGACCCGGCATCGCCGTCTGCCCCGCTATGATCATCCAGTCTCTGCTCGACACCGACCTGTACAAATTCACCATGATGCAGGTGGTGCTGCATCAGTTCCCGCAGGCGCAAGTGGAATACCGCTTCAAGTGCCGCAACGCGGGCATCGATCTCACCCCGTATATCGACGAGATCCGCGCCGAGGTGGCGCACCTGTGCCAGCTGCGCTTCACCGAGGAAGAACTGGCCTACCTGCGCGGCCTGCGCTTTATCAAGAGCGACTTCGTCGATTTTCTCGGGCTGTTCCACCTGAACGAGAAATATGTCTCGGTGCGCCCGTCGCCGCTGGGCAACGGCGAGATCGAGATTGCCATCGCCGGCCCGTGGCTGCACACCATCCTGTTCGAAGTGCCGGTGCTGGCCATCGTCAACGAGGTCTACTTCCGCCGCACCCAGCCGCGGCCCGACCTGGCCGAAGGCCGCCGCCGGCTGGAAACCAAGCTGGCGCTGCTGAAGGCGCCCGAGCTGGGCGATTGCGTCATCGCCGACTACGGCACGCGCCGGCGTTTCTCGCGCGACTGGCAGGAAGAGGTGCTGCTGACCATGCGGCGCCTGCTGGGACCGCAGCTGGCCGGCACCAGCAACGTCCACTTCGCGCGCCTGCACAACATGGTGCCGCTGGGCACGATGGCGCATGAGTACCTGCAGGCCTGCCAGGCGCTGGGGCCGCGGCTGCGCGATTCGCAGGTGTTTGCGCTGGAGCGCTGGGCACGCGAGTACCGCGGTGACCTGGGCATCGCGCTGTCGGACACCTATGGCTTCGACGCCTTCCTGCGCGACTTCGACCTGTATTTCTGCAAGCTCTTCGACGGGGTGCGCCACGATTCCGGCGATCCGGTGCTGTGGGGCGAGCGCATGGTGGCCCACTATGCCGCCAACCGCGTCGACCCGCGCACCAAGACGCTGATCTTCAGCGACAGCCTCGACATCCCGCGCGTGATCGAGCTGTACCAGCGCTTCCACGGCCGCTGCCGGCTGGCGTTCGGCGTCGGCACCAACCTGACCAACGACCTCGGCTACACGCCGCTGCAGATCGTGCTGAAGATGGTGCGCTGTAACGGCCAGCCCGTGGCCAAGCTGTCTGACACGCCCGAAAAGACCATGTGCGACGATCCCGGCTACCTGGCCTACCTGCGCCAGGTGTATTCGGTGCAGCCCGCCGCGTAGCGAGCTCGGGCACGGCGCCCGCTGTATCGACCCCGCCTTATCGACCCTATAATCGCCGCATCGCGCCTTTGCGCATTGCTACTCCAGCCAGGCCCCATGGAAACCAACGACGCCCGCGACCGCATCTTTGCCCGCATCCGTGCCGCCCAGGGCAGGCCGGCCCGGCCGAGCGCGGGAGAGCGCGGCGCCGTTGCCGATTACCTGGCCCGCCATCCGCAGGGCCCGCGTCCGGCCGCCGCGCCCGACCTCGCCGAAGCCTTCCTGGCGCAGGCGCAGCGCATGGCGTCGACTGTCGACCGGGTCGCGACCATGGCCGAGGTGCCCGCCGCCACGGTGCGCTACCTCGACAGCCTGGCCCTGGTGCGCCGCGCGGTCGCCTGGGATGAGTTCGGCCCGTTGCCGTGGCAGGACGCGGGGCTCGCGGTGGAATGCCGCCCACCGGTGCGCGACGCCGTGGCCGACCGCGAGCATGGCGACCTGGTCGGCATCACCGGCTGCTTCTGCGCGATTGCCGAGACCGGCTCGCTGATGCTGCTGTCCGGCCCGGCTACCTTCGCCTCGGCCGCGCTGCTGCCCGAGACCCATGTCGCGGTGGTGCCGCGCTCGCGCATCGTTGCCGGCCTGGAAGATGCGTTTGCCCTGGTGCGCAGCGAGCGCGGTGAGCTGCCGCGCGCCACCAACATCATCAGCGGACCTTCGCGCACCGGCGATATCGAACAGACCATCGTGCTGGGCGCGCACGGCCCGTACCGCGTGCATGTGATCCTGGTCGACTCGGCCTGAGCCACGTGGCGCGAAGCCAGCGCGCCGCAATCCGAAAATGCACGGCGCATGAGGAAGCGCGGGCAGGGCCTTGCATTACACTTGCAGGCTTGCCCGCGATGCTTTGGCATCGCGCCGCGTGCGCCCATGAGCGCTGCATTGTTCGAGGAGATCCTGCCTGATGCGACGTGCCCCCGTGCTGTTGCCACTGCTGGCCGTGCTGGCCGCCTTTCCCGCCGCCGGCCATGCCGCCGAGCTCGACGGGGCATCGCTGTCGCCGCTGTGGGGGCTGCCCTTTGCCGGCATCCTGCTGTCGATCGCGCTGTGGCCGCTGCTGGGGCCGAAGTTCTGGCACCACCATTACGGCAAGATCGCCGCCGGCTGGGGTCTGCTGTTCCTGCTGCCGTTCGCGCTCGTGTTCGGCGCGCATGCCGCCGCGGCCAGCACGGTCCATGCGCTTCTGGCCGAGTACATTCCGTTCATCGCGCTGATCACCACGCTCTATATCGTGGCCGGCGGCATCTGCGTGCGCGGCAACCTGCACGGCACGCCGGGGCTCAATACCGGCATCCTGGCGCTGGGCACGTTCCTGGCCAGCTTCATGGGTACCACCGGCGCGGCCATGCTGCTGATCCGGCCGCTGTTGCGCGCCAATGACAATCGCCGCCACGTGGCGCACGTGGTGGTGTTCTTTATCTTCCTGGTGGCCAACGCCGGCGGCTCGCTGACGCCGCTGGGAGACCCGCCGCTGTTCCTGGGCTTCCTGAAGGGCGTCGACTTCTTCTGGACCCTGCGCAACATCTTCCCGGAAACGCTCTTTATCTGCGCGGCGCTGCTGCTGGTGTTCTACCTGGTCGACCGTCACTACTACCGCAACAAGGAAGAGCAGCTGCCAGTCGATCCCACCCCGGATTCGGGCGGCATCGCCATCGAAGGCAAGTTCAACTTCGTGCTGCTGCTGGCGGTGGTCAGCCTGGTGCTGATGAGCGGGCTGTGGAAGCCGGGGATCTCGTTCGACCTCATGGGCACCGAGGTGCCGCTGCAGGCCGCGGTGCGCGACGCCTTGCTGGTGGTGGTGGCGGTGGTGTCGCTGCTGGTCACGCCGCGCTCGGCGCGCGTGGGCAATGAATTCAACTGGGAGCCCATCCTCGAGGTCGGCAAGCTGTTCGCCGGCATCTTCCTGACCATCATCCCGGTCATCGCCATGCTGAAGGCGGGGACCGACGGCGCCTTCGCGGGAGTGATCCGCGCGGTCAGCGACGCCAACGGCCAGCCGGTCGACAGCATGTATTTCTGGGCGACGGGCGTGCTGTCGTCCTTCCTCGACAACGCGCCGACCTACCTGGTGTTCTTCAATACCGCCGGTGGCGATCCCGCCACGCTGATGACGCGCGATGCCTCGACGCTGGCCGCGATCTCGGCCGGGGCGGTGTTCATGGGCGCCAACACCTATATTGGCAATGCGCCCAACCTGATGGTCAAGGCCATCGCCGAAAACCGCGGCGTGCGCATGCCGAGCTTCTTCGGCTACATGCTGTATTCAGGTATTTTCCTGGTGCCGCTGTTCGTCATCATGACCTTCCTCTTCTTCCATATCTGATGCCATGAAGCCGTCCGTCCTGGTCACCCGCGCCATCTATCCCGAGGTCATCGCGCACCTGGCGCAGTATTTCGACGTCGACGACAACCAGCAGGACGCGGTACTGGACGCCGCGGCGCTGAAGGCGCGGCTGGCCGGCAAGGCCGGCGTGCTGGCCAATGCCGCCGACCGTATCGACGCCGGGGTCATCGCCGGGCTGCCGGCGCTGCGCGCGGTCTGCAACATGGCGGTCGGCTACAACAACCTGGACCTGCCGGCGCTGACCGCCGCGGGCATCGTCGCCACCAATACGCCGGACGTGCTGACGGAAACCACCGCCGACTTCGGCTGGGCCCTGCTGATGGCAACCGCGCGCCGCGTGACCGAGGCCGAGCACTATCTGCGCGCCGGCAAGTGGCAGCGCTGGAGCTACGACATGCTGGTCGGCATGGACCTGTACGGCAGCACGCTGGGCATCCTCGGCATGGGCCGCATCGGCCAGGCCCTGGCGCGGCGCGCGGGCGGGTTTGGCATGAACGTGCTGTACCACAACCGCAGCCAGCTGCCGGCCGAGACCGAGCGCGCGCTCAACGCCCGCTATGTCAGCAAGGAAGCGCTGCTGCGCCAGTCCGACCATCTGCTGCTGGTGCTGCCCTATGGCCCGCAAAGCCACCACGCCATCGGCGCCGCCGAACTGGCGCTGATGAAGCCTACCGCGACGCTGGTGAACCTGGCGCGCGGCGGCATCGTCGACGACGCCGCGCTGGCGCAGGCGCTGCGCGACAAGCGCATCTTTGGCGCCGGCCTCGATGTGTTCGAGGGCGAGCCGTCGGTCCATCCGGACCTGCTGACCGTGCCCAACGTCGTGCTGACGCCGCATATCGCCAGCGCGTCCGAGAAAACCCGCCGCGCCATGGCCATCCTCGCTGCCGACAACCTGATCGCGGCGCTCGACCAGGGCCCGCGCGCCGGCCATCCGCCCACCGTGATCAACCCTGAAGTGATGCCGCATCGCCGCTGAGGTTTTCGCATGACCCTGATTCCGTTCCTGACGCTGGCCGCGGCGCTGCTCGCGCTCGTGCTGCTGGCCATCGTGTTGCTGCGCCAGCAGGCCGGCTCATCCGGGGCCGGCATGGCGCGGCAGCTCGACCAGATGCGGCTGGAGCAGGCACGCGGCATGGAACGGCTGGAGCGGGAGGTGCGCACCGAGGTGGCCGAGGCCGCGCGCGGCAGCCGCGGCGAGTCGGCGCAGCAGATGCTGAGTTTCCAGCAGGCGCTGTCGTCGCAGCTGACCGGCATCGCCACGCTGCAGAACAACCAGATCGACACCTTCGCGCAGCAGCTGGCCAAGCTGACCGAGACCAACACCCAGCAACTGGAGCAGGTGCGCCAGCACCTGATGCTGCAGTCGCAGCAGGCGCGCGACGAGCAGGCCGGCACGCTGCGCCGCTTCGGCGACGGCCTGCAGCAGCAGCTGGCGCAACTGTCCGAGGCCAACGAGCGGCGCCTGGCCGAGGTCCGCGCCACGCTGGAGCAGAAGCTGCAGGACATCGAGGCCAACAATGCCGCCAAGCTCGAGGAAATGCGCCGCACCGTCGACGAGAAGCTGCACGCGACGCTGGAGCAGCGGCTGGGCGAATCGTTCCGGCTGGTGTCGGACCGGCTCGAGCAGGTGCATCGCGGCCTCGGCGAAATGCAGGTGCTGGCGCAGGGCGTGGGCGACCTGAAGAAGGTGCTGACCAACGTGAAGTCGCGCGGCACCTGGGGCGAGGTGCAGCTGGAAATGCTGCTGGAGCAGATGCTGACGCCGGAGCAGTACGGCAAGAACGTCGAGACCGTGCGCAACTCGGGTGCGCGCGTCGAGTTTGCCATCCGCCTGCCCGGCAAGGCGGCGGGGGCGGACCATGCGCCGGTCTGGCTGCCGGTCGACGCCAAGTTTCCGAAGGAGCAGTACGAGCGCCTGGTGGACGCGCAGGAGCGCGGCGATCCGGACGGCGTGCTGGCGTTCGGCCGCGAACTGGAACTGGCACTGCGGCGCGAGGCCCAGACCATCGCCGAAAAATACCTGGCGCCGCCGCAGACCACGGACTTTGCCATCCTGTTCCTGCCGACCGAAGGGCTTTATGCCGAGGTGCTGCGCCGTCCCGGCCTGACCGACCAGCTGCAGCGCGACTATCGCGTGACCGTGGCCGGCCCGACCACGCTGACCGCGCTGCTGAACAGCCTGCAGATGGGTTTTCGCACGCTGGCGCTGGAGAAGCGCTCGAGCGAGGTGTGGGAAGTGCTGGGCGCGGTCAAGACCGAATTCGGCAAGTTCGGCGACGTGCTGGCCAAGACCCGCGATACGCTCGAGCGGGCCGCGCGCAATATCGAACAGGCCGAGGTGCGCACGCGGCAGATGGCGCGCAAGCTGCGCACGGTGGAGGCGCTGCCGGGCGAAGCCGCGCAGCAGCTGCTTGGCCTCGGTCTGGAAGCAGCGGCGGACGGCGCGCCGGAAAATGCTGATCGCGCGGAAAACAGCCAGGCCTGAGCGCAACAGGGCCGGCGGCGGGGAAAGCTGGAAAGGCGGCCGGCGTGGCGCCCGGCCGGGACTGGCAGTGCGCCGTTCAGCGGTCTTCTTCGGGGGACAGCTCGCGCACGTGGACCTCGATGCCGCCGAAACGGGCAGCGACCCAGTTATAGGCCTTGCAGGCCAGCCACAGCAGGCCGAAGCCGATCAGTGCATTGAGGATGATCGCGCTGAAGACCGTGATCGCCGGCAGGTCACCATAGCGGACGAAGGTAACGAACAGGCCCAGCGACACGATCGGCAGGGAGAAGCACAGGTAGACCAGCACCAGCGCGCGGGCGGTCTTGACGGGGTGGAGGTACGCAATCTCCTGATTCATGACGGGGGATACTCGAATGTTTCTGAATCGTGCGCCAAGTGTAGCGATTGGCCGATGCCAAGCATAGCCCGGCGGCCGCGGGGCAGCCGAAAGCCCTGCGGCAACGGTGCCGCGGCGGCAAATGTGCAGCACAAAAACGACACATTGCTACGATCGAGTAGCGAATGGTTGCGCGCAGGCCCCGCCGTGCCGGTCAAACCAGCCCGTCGAACAGCATCACCTCGACCGCGTCGCCGGCCTTGACCGAATCCTGCTCGTGGCCGAGCACGATAAAGCAGTTGGCCTCGCTCATCGAGCGCAGCACGCCCGAGCCTTGCTGGCCGGTGATGCGCACCTCCCACTCGCCGTCGCCGGCGCGCGCCAGGATGCCGCGCTGGTACTCGGTGCGCCCCGGCTTCTTGCGGATCGCCTGCGCGCTGCGCACGCGCAGCAGCGGCAGCGGCGGCACCGTCGCGCCCATCAGCCGGTGCAGCGCCGCGCGCACGAAATGGTAGAAGGTGACCATCACCGCCACCGGATTGCCGGGCAGGCCGAACAGCAGCGCGGAATGCGCGCCCGCGCCGTCGGCCTGGATGCGGCCGAAGGCCATCGGCCGGCCCGGGCGCATGGCGATCTTCCAGAACGTGACATCGCCCAGGCGCGCCATGATCTGCTTGGTGTGGTCGGCCTCGCCGACCGAGACCCCGCCCGAGGTGATGACCGCGTCGGCGCTCTCGCAGGCGGTGCGGAAAGCGGCTTCGAGCGACTCGGGATCGTCGCGCACCACGCCCATGTCGAGCAGGTCCACGTTCATCCGGCGCAGCATGCCGTGCAGCGTGTAGCGGTTAGAGTCGTAGACACAGCCCGGATCGAGCGGCTCGCCGATCGAGCGCAGCTCGTCGCCGGTGGAGAAGAACGCCACGCGCAGGCGCCTGCGCACGCGCACCTCGGCCACGCCCAGTGACGCCAGCAGACCAAGATCGGCCGGCTGCAGGATGCGCCCGGCCTGCAGCGCGGCCTGGCCGCGGGCCAGGTCCTCGCCGCGCAGGCGCCGGTTGTCGCCGATGCGGACGCAGTCCGCGGCAAAGCGGATGCGCGCGCTGCCGCCGACGGTTTCGACGAACTCCTGCGGCACCACGGTATCGCAGCCGGCCGGCATCACCGCGCCGGTCATGATGCGCACCGCCTGCACCGCGGTGGGGGCCAGCGCGCCGGTGCCGCCGGCCAGCGCGCTGCCGATCACCTCGAGCTCGACCGTGGCGGTCTGCGCCGCGGCCAGGGCCGCGCCCTGGAAGGCATAACCGTCCATCGCCGAGTTGTCATGCGCCGGCACGTCGATGGTCGAGACGATGTCCTCGGCCAGTACCCGGTCCAGCGCACTGCGGATCGGCAGCTGCTCGATGCCGCGCACCGGCTCGACCACCTCGCCGATGATGCGGTTGGCGTGGTCCACCGGCAGCGCGGTGGGATCGTAGTCGGACAGGCAGGAAATGACGGCTTGCAGGGAGGGCATGGCGGCTCGGCGGTCGGCGGTGGCGGGGATTCAGCGCGCCTCGTGCGCGCGCAGTTCGTCCAGGGTGTTGATATTGGCAAAGGCCGCGGCGTCGTCGAACAACACTTCGGCCAGCCGGTGCGAGGCGGCCCAGGTCTCGATCTTGCGGCCGCCCCCGGAAAGATAAGCCACCAGGCTGTCGAGCGCACTGACCGGCATCAGGCAGAACACCGGCTGGGTCTGGCGCCGCCCGTCGGGGTCCAGCGTCACCGGCATCGCCAGCTCGGCACCCTCGGCCTCGAGCGCCTGGGCCAGGCGCGCCACCAGATCGGCGGGCAGGAACGGCGAATCGCACGGCGCCGTCACCATCCAGGGAGTCGCGCATTGTTCCAGCCCGGCCAGCATCCCGGCCAGCGGGCCGGCGAAGTCGGGCACGCTGTCGGTGTAGACCGGCACGCCGAAGGACTCGTAGGCGGCCAGGTTGCGGTTGGCGTTGATCATCAGCCCGCCCACCTGGGGCGTCAGCCGCATCATCGTGTGCATGGCCATCGGCGTGCCCTGCAGCGGCTGCAGGCCCTTGTCGGTGCCGCCCATGCGGCTGCCCCTGCCGCCTGCGAGGATCAGGCCGGTGATATCGTCGCGTGCAATCATGGATTGAGTGTGCGGCGGGGTCAGCCGCCAATATAGGACATCTCGATCTTGCGCTCGGCGCGCCTGGCGCGCACTGCCGGGTCGCTGCGCTGCTCGGAATAGTTGTCGGTGCGGCCTTGCCAGACCTGCGCGATCGCGTTGGAGATTTCCAGGTCGCTGTAGCCGCCGCGCAGCAGCGCGCGCAGGTCGAAGCCCTCGGTGGCGAACAGGCACAGGTAGAGCCGGCCTTCGGTGGAAAGCCGGATGCGGCTGCAGTCGCCGCAGAAGGCGTGGGTGACGCTGGAGATCACGCCGACCTCGCCGGCGCCGTCGCGGTAGCGCCAGCGTTCGGCGGTTTCGCCGGCATAGTTGGCCTGCACCGGCTCGAGCGGGAATTCGGCATCGATGCGCTTCACCACTTCGGCCGACGGCAGCACTTCGTCCATCTGCCAGTGGTTGCTGGCGCCGACGTCCATGAACTCGATGAAGCGCAGGATGATGCCGCTGTGGCGGAAGTGGCGCGCCATCGGCACGATTTCCTGATCGTTGGTGCCGCGCTTGACCACCATGTTGACCTTGATCGGCGCCAGGCCAACCGCCTGCGCGGTCTCGATGCCGCGCAGCACGTCGGCGACGGCGAAATCCACGTCATTCATGCGGCGGAAGGTGGCATCGTCGATCGCGTCCAGGCTGACGCTGACGCGCGTCAGGCCCGCGTCGCGCAGCGCGCGCGCCTTGCGCGCCAGCAGCGAGGCGTTGGTGGTCAGGGTCAGGTCCAGCGGCTTGCCCGACACGGTCTCGATCTTCGCCAGCATCTCGACCAGATGCTCGATGTTCTTGCGCAGCAGCGGCTCGCCGCCGGTCAGGCGGATCTTCTCGACGCCGTGGGCAACGAACAGCCGTGCGGTGCGCTCGATCTCCTCGAAACTGAGCAGCTCGGAATGCGGCAGGAAGGTGTAGTCCTTGTCGAACACTTCCTTCGGCATGCAGTAGACGCAGCGGAAGTTGCAGCGGTCCGTCACCGAGATGCGCAGGTCGTGCAGCGGCCGGCCACGGCGGTCGGCCACCAGGCCAGTCGGCGCAACCAGGTTGCCGGGAATGCTGGGCGTCATCGAGCGGTAGCGATGGTCGCGCAGGTCGAAAATCGGGATGACGGATTCGGTCATGGCCTGTGGGTGGCACGGCGCCCGGGGAGCGGGACGACAACGCAAAAAGCGATGTGGCGCGGGCGCTCGGGGGCCGGATGCATTCTGCTGCCATTCTAGCCGAGGCCGGGGCGGGGCATCCGCATCCCGCGGTGATGACGGGGATTCACCCGGCGCGCCGCCCATGAAAAAAGGGGACGGCCAGGCCGTCCCCTTCATGCTTTGGCTGCAGCGCAGCGGCGTCGCCTACTGCTGCGATGCCATCTGCACTTCGCGGCTGCCGGTTTCCACCAGGATCATCGGGCCCTGGGGCAGCGGCGGCAGCGGCTTGCGCTCACGCGGCACGCGCGGGGCGGGCACGATGCGGGCGGCGGCTTCCTGGGCCGAGCGCAGCTTGTCGCTGTCGGTATGGACCCATTGCAGGCCGGCGGTGGCCAGCATCGGTTCCAGGTTTTCCAGCGATGCCAGCGCCGCGGCAGGAACCGGAGCCGGGGCCCGGGCTGCGGGCTCGGCCGCCGGAGCGGTTTCAGCGACCGGCGCCAGCACGGGTTCCGGTGCGGATGCCGGGGCCGGCACCGGGGCCGGGGTGGCGGGCGGCACGACCGGCGCGGCGGTCTCGACTGCCGCGCTGACTGCAGGTTCGGCGATGGCTTCGGCGGCCACCGCCTCGGTCACCGCCACGGCCACCACCGGCGTAACAGTTTCGGCAGGTTCGGCAGCTTGCGCGGCCACCGGCTGGACCGCCGGGGTGGCTTGCGCCGCCGGTGCCGGCGTCACGTCTGCCGGCACCGCGATGCGGACGGCTTCGACGGGTTCGGGAGCGGCTTGCGCGGCCACGGCTACTTGCGGCGCGGGCTCGGCCGGCGCGCCGGCTTCGGCGCTGGCCGGGGCGAAGCCTTCGGCAGCAGCGCCTTCGCCTTCACCTGCCACGCCTTGCACCGACTCGTCGCGTTCGCGGCGATAGCGGTTGCGGCCACGGCGGTTGCGGCGGCGGCGTTCCTCGCCATCGGCGGTCTCCGCGCTTTCGGCGATACCTTCGGCGACACCTTCGGCGCCTTCCGGCAGTTCGGCGCGGGCCCGGGTGTCTTCGGTCAAGGCCTCGGGCAGTACGCCCAGGGCCTGGGCGGCAGCGATGGCTTCCGGCTGCGGCGCTTCACCGGCTTCGGCTTCGCGCAGCTCGCTGCGCTCGCGCTGGCGTTCGCGCTGGCGCTCGCGGCGTTCCTGGTTGCGGTCGCGGCGGCCTTCCTGGCGCGCCTCGGCGCGCTCGCCCTGGACGCGCTCGGCGGGCGCGGCCTCGGCCTGGCGCGCCACGGCCGGCGTGGCCTGGCCTTCGCCTTGCTGGCGCGGCTGGCGGCCCTGGCGTTCGCCACGGCCTTCGCGCGGTTCGCCGCGCTCGCCAGCCGGGCGTTCGCCACGCTCGGCGCGCTCGCCTCGTTCACCGCGCTGGCCGCGGCCCTGGCGCTCGCCACGTTCGCCGCGCTCGGTACGTTCGCCACGCTCGCCGCGTTCGGCGCGCTCACCGCGTTCGGCGCGCTCGCCACGCTGGCCGCGGCCATCGCCACGCGGACCGCGCTCACGACGGCCATCGGCGCTGCGGGTTTCCGCGGCGGCTGCGGGCTTGGCCGGCTCCACCACCGGCGGGGTGGCCGGGCGGGCACCGAACAGGCCCTTCAGCCAGGCGATGAAGCCGCCCGCTTCGACCGGCTTGGTGGCCGGCACGGGCGGCGCCACCGGAGCGGCTTCCGGGCGCGGGGCGCGCTCGGGGCGCGGCACCGAGACCGGGGCGGGCTGCTCGGGCGTGATGCCCTTGACCGCGGCTTCCTGGCGCGGCTTGGCTTCTTCCTTGCGACGGCTGCTGTAGCTGGTGTCGGCTTCCAGTTCCTTGGCGGCAGCCTCGGCCATCTTGTAGCTGGCGGTGCTGTCTTCCAGGCGCGGGTCGTCGTGGCGCAGGCGCTCCAGCTTGTAGTGCGGCGTTTCCAGGTGCTTGTTCGGGATCAGCAGCACGTTGACCTTGAAGCGCAGCTCGATCAGGTTGATTTCCTGGCGCTTCTCGTTCAGCAGGAAGGCGGCTACTTCCACCGGCACCTGGCAGTGGATGGCGGCGGTGTTTTCCTTCATCGCCTCTTCCTGGATGATGCGCAGCACCTGCAGGGCGGACGATTCGGTATCGCGGATATGGCCGGTGCCGTTGCAGCGCGGGCAGGTGATGTGCGAGCCCTCGGACAGCGACGGGCGCAGGCGCTGGCGCGACAGCTCCATCAGGCCGAAGCGGCTGATCTTGCCCATCTGCACACGCGCGCGGTCGTGGCGCAGCGCGTCCTTCAGGCGCGTCTCCACGTCCTTCTGGGCCTTGCCCGACTCCATGTCGATGAAGTCGATCACGATCAGGCCGCCCAGGTCGCGCAGGCGCAGCTGGCGGGCGATCTCGTCGGCCGCCTCGAGGTTGGTGCGCAGTGCGGTTTCCTCGATGTCGGCGCCCTTGGTGGCGCGCGCCGAGTTCACATCCACCGAGACCAGCGCTTCGGTGTGGTCGATCACGATGGCGCCGCCCGACGGCAGCATCACCATGCGCGAGTAGGCCGATTCGATCTGGTGCTCGATCTGGAAGCGCGAGAACAGCGGTACGTCGTCGCGGTACTTCTTCACGCGGTTCATGTTGTCAGGCATCACCACGCTCATGAAGGCGCGGGCCTGTTCGTAGATCTCGTCGGTGTCGATCAGGATCTCGCCGATATCCGGCTGGAAGTAGTCGCGGATGGCGCGGATCACCAGGCTGGATTCCAGGTAGATCAGCAGCGGCGCCTTGTTGTCGCCGGCGGCGCCGTCGATGGCCTTCCACAGTTGCAGCAGGTAGTTCAGGTCCCACTGCAGTTCCTCGGCCGAGCGGCCGATGCCGGCGGTGCGGGCGATGATGCTCATGCCTTCCGGCACGGTCAGCTGCGCCATGGTCTCGCGCAGTTCCTGGCGGTCCTCGCCCTCGATGCGGCGCGACACGCCGCCGCCGCGCGGGTTGTTCGGCATCAGCACCAGGTAGCGGCCGGCCAGCGAGATGAAGGTGGTCAGGGCCGCGCCCTTGTTGCCGCGCTCTTCCTTCTCGACCTGGACGATCAGTTCCTGGCCTTCATGCAGGGCGTCCTGGATGCGCGCGTTGCGCACGTCGATGCCTTCCTTGAAGAAGGCGCGCGCGACTTCCTTGAACGGCAGGAAGCCATGGCGCTCTTCGCCGTAATTGACGAAGCAGGCTTCCAGCGAGGGTTCGATGCGGGTGATGACACCCTTGTAGATGTTGCCCTTGCGCTGTTCGCGCCCGGCGGTCTCGATGTCGATGTCGATCAGTTTCTGACCGTCGACGATGGCGACGCGCAGTTCCTCCTGTTGCGTCGCGTTGAACAGCATGCGTTTCATCGCAATACCTCACTCCAGTGTCGCGGGTGGCACCGTCTGGGCGGTGTCCGCGGCGATCCATGGAGCACGCGAGGGAGCGAGCGAGGCGCGAGAATTGCCGGAAAGCGCCGCTGCGCAAGACATGCGAGCGGCTGGGCGCGGGTGAAAGAGAGCGATGACGTCGGGGTAACGACCGCAGGGCAGGAGAGAACACCGGAGGCTGCTCTTGCGCAGACATCCGGCGCATTCCCATGCCGGAGGCGATGCTGGGCGCCGGTGCAACCAGCACCGGCGGCATCGCGGCCGGCCGCGGAAGGCCTAGACGCGTCAAAGAGCAAATTTTTCGGACACGGCATGGTTGCCGTTGCAGCCTGACTTCTCCTGGCGGGCGCACCTACTACTTCTTGGAGTTCTGCGACCGGGCGCCGGTAACTTTCAGTCAGGCGGCAGGTCAACCTGCCGGCCGGCACCGTTTCCCGGTGCGGGCGGGACTTCTCTCACCGAAGCGGATGCCGGCTGGGCATCCGCCTTTAAATTCTGTTTTACCTGAACACTCAGTTCCCACGTCACCGCCTGCCGTGCCGAAGCCACCTTTGGGCGACTTCCTGCATGCCGGCGGCACCGTGCGTGCTGCTTTTTGCTGCCATTTGCCCGTCTGGCGCTTGGCGTAACGCGAATTGCGGGAGACGGGCGGGGTCGACGGCAACCCCAAGTGTAGAATGCGAAAAATCGAATAAAACTAGAAGATCCATCGCTTACACAGGTCTTGCGCTGCCGGCCACGAGCCGGAACAGCGAGGAAATTATATTGAAAATGAATGAGTTACGCCATCAAATTGAAAAGGCTGCCGAACCTGCGCCGGCCAGCCCACAGGTGGCGTATGTCACGATTGACGAAGGCTCCGAAGGCCAGCGCATCGACAACTTCCTGCTGAAGGTGGCCAAGGGGGTACCCAAGAGCCATATTTACCGCGTGCTCCGCTCGGGCGAGGTCCGGGTCAATAAAGGGCGTATCGATGCCACTTATCGACTTCAAGCCGGGGACGTGGTGCGCATTCCGCCGATGCGGGTGGCGAGCGCGGCGCAATCCGGCGCCCCGGTGCCTGCCGGAGAATTTCCGGTGTTATTCGAGGACGCCCACCTGCTGGTCATCAACAAGCCGGCGGGTGTCGCCGTGCATGGCGGCTCGGGCGTCGCGTTCGGGGTGATCGAGCAGTTGCGCCGGTCGCGGCCCCAGGCCAAGTTCCTGGAACTGGTGCACCGGCTGGACCGCGAGACTTCCGGGATCCTGGTGCTCGCGAAGAAGCGCTCGGCGCTGGTCCACCTGCATGAGCAGATTCGCGGCAACACCATGGACAAGCGTTATTTCGCCTGCGTGGCCGGAGAATTCCTGAACGCCCGCCAGCACGTAAAGCTGCCGCTATATAAGTACAGCACGCCGGACGGCGAGCGCCGGGTGCGGGTCCAGGCCGACGGGCTGGCCTCGCATACCGTGTTTAACCGGGTCGAGGCCTTTGCGGGCTTCACGCTGCTGGAGGCCGAACTGAAGACCGGCCGCACCCACCAGATCCGCGTTCATCTGGCGCACTCCGGTTTTCCGATCGTCGGCGATGAAAAATACGGCGATTTCACGCTGAACAAGTCGCTGGCGCGTTCCGGGGCCAAGCCGGGCCTCAAGCGCATGTTCCTGCACGCGCACCGGCTGGTGTTTATCCACCCGGCCACCGGCGAGCCGTTGTCCGTGGAAGCGCCGCTGCCCGACGACTGCGTCGGATTCCTGCAACAATTGCGTGAGTTGCACGCCCCGGAGTAGGGCAGTGCTTCAAACGCCACAAGGACTTCCATGGCCAGGCAACAATTTGACCTGATCGTTTTCGACTGGGACGGCACGCTGATGGACTCGACCCCGACCATCGCCAAGTGCATCCAGCTCGCCAGCCGCGACCTGGGCCTGCCGGTGCCGGACGACAGCGCCGCCAGCCACGTGATCGGGCTGGGGCTGAAGGATGCGCTGTCGTATGCGGTGCCGACACTGGACCCGGCCGACTACCCGCGGCTGGCCGAGCGCTACCGTTACCATTTCCTGACCCGCGATGCCGACCTCGTGCTGTTCGACGGCGTGCGCGACATGCTCGAAACGCTGCGCGCAGAACACTATTTTCTCGGCGTGGCCACCGGCAAGACCCGCGTCGGCCTGCAGCGCGCGCTGGCAGCAAGCGGCCTGACCGCGCTCTTCGACGCCACCCGCTGTGCCGACGAAACCTTCTCCAAGCCGCACCCTGCGATGCTGCACGAACTGACGCGCGAACTGGGTCAGGACGTGGAGCGCACGGTGATGGTCGGCGACACCACCCATGACCTGCAGATGGCGGCCAACGCCGGCGCCAAGGGCCTGGGGGTCTGCTACGGGGCGCACCCCGCCGAGTCGCTGAGGGCCATGGCGCCGGTGCACTGTGCCAGTTCGATCGCCGACCTGACCGAGTGGCTGCTGGCCCATGCCTGACGCAGCCTCGGGCCAGGCGCCGGTGCGGCTGTGTGCCGCCGATGCATTGCAGGAGGGCGGGCTCGGCGTGCGCTTCTCGGTGGCGCTCGACCGGCGCGAGATCGGCGCCTTTGTGGTGCGCTTCGATGGCGTTGCGCATGCCTATCTGAACCAGTGCGCGCACGTGCCGATGGAGCTGGACTGGCAGGAGGGCCGGTTCTTCGATGCCTCGGGCCTATACTTGATGTGCGCCACTCATGGCGCGGTGTACGCGCCGGATAGCGGCGAGTGCGTTGGCGGTCCTTGCCGCGGCGCTGCGCTGGCCAAGCTGCAGGTCGAAGAACGCGATGGCCAGGTCTACTGGCTGCCACGGGCGCCGTACCGCGCGCCCGAGCCTTGCGGCGGCGCCTGAATGGATTTCCACGAGCGATTTGCATGACAGAACAACAGAAACCGGATTCGGACGCGCCCAACGAACCGGGGCAGCCGGACCAGCGCAAGCCCGCCGCAGAGGGCGGGTCGGCCGCGCCCGAGTCCGAGCGCCTGGTGACCGCGCCGCGTGCCGATTTCCCGCTGGATGACGAACTTCGCGCGGGCGATGACGCCGCGCGGCGTGAAGCGCGCGAACGCAAGGCGCGCCTGGCCGGCGCCACCAGCAGCGGGCAGGTGGGCGGCGGCTGGGAACGCGATGTGCTGGAAAAGGTGTTGACCGCCTCGCTGCGCGAGCAGCGCGCGGCGCGGCGCTGGCGTATTTTCTTCCGCCTGGTCAGCCTCGGCCTGCTGGCGCTGATCCTGTTTGCGGTGTTCGACTTCAAGGGTGACGGCGCCATCAGCGCCTCGGGCCGGCACACCGCGATGGTCACGCTGGAAGGCGAAATCGCCGCCGGCACGCCGGCCAGCGCCGAAGCGATCAACGCCTCGCTGCAGGCGGCCTTTGCCGACAGCAATGCCGCCGGCGTGATCCTGAAAATCAATTCCCCCGGCGGCTCGCCGGTGCAGGCCGGCATCATCAACGACGAGATCCACCGCCTGCGGGGCCTCTACCCGTCCAAGCCGCTGTATGTGGTGGTCGAGGAAATCTGTGCTTCCGGCGGCTATTACGTGGCGGCGGCGGCCGACAAAATTTATGTCGACAAGGCCAGCATCGTCGGCTCGATCGGCGTGCTGATGGACGGCTTTGGGTTTACCGGTCTGATGGACAAGCTGGGCGTCGAGCGCCGGCTCTACACCTCGGGCGCCAACAAGGGCATGCTCGACCCGTTCTCGCCGCAGGTGCCGAAGCAGAAGGCCTTTGCCGAAGCCATGCTCAAGCAGATCCACGAGCAGTTCATCGACGTGGTCAAGGAAGGCCGTGGCGACCGGCTCAAGGACGACCCGGAGCTGTTCTCGGGGCTGTTCTGGTCGGGCGAACGCAGTGTCGCGCTGGGGCTGGCCGACGGCCTGGGCAGTGCCGAGTACGTGGCGCGCGACCTGTTCAAGGCCGAGGATATCGTCGACTACACGGTCAAGGAGAACATTGCCGAACGCGTGGCCAAGCGCTTTGGCGCGGCCGTGGGCACCGCTGCGATGAAGACCATGCTGTGGAGCACCGGCATGCAGGGCATGCGCTGAAGCCGGGCGCGGCAGCGAGTGAACAAAGGGGGCGCGAGCGCCCCCTTTGTCATTTTCCGTCCGCTTGTTTGCCCTAGAGGGCGAGCAGCGAGAAGATTGCCGGGCGCTTGTGCAGCGCGATTCGCTCTGGGCGCCAGTCAGACAGCGGCAGCGTGACGATGGTCTCGCCGGGCAGGGTCAGGTCGACCGCCACGGACAGCAGCGTGGTGCCGGCGCAGTGCTGGCGCATGGCCTCCAGCAGCGCGCCGTTGCGGTACGGCGTTTCGATGAAGACCTGGGTCTGGCTGGACTTGCGCGAGCGCTGTTCCAGCTCGCGCAGCCGCTGCGCGCGCTCGTTGGCATCGACCGGCAGGTAGCCATTGAAGGCAAAGCTCTGGCCGTTCAGGCCCGAGCCCATCACCGCCAGCAGGATCGAGCTGGGCCCCACCAGTGGCCGCACGCGGATGCCGCGCGCATGCGCCAGCCGCACCAGGTCGGCGCCGGGGTCGGCCACCGCCGGCACGCCGGCCTCCGACAGCAGGCCGCCGTCGCGTCCGGCCCGCAGCGGCGCCAGCAGCGCCGCCAGGGCGTCGGCGCGCGTATTGACATTCAGTTCCTGGATCTCGATCTGCTGGATCGGGCGCGCCAGCGGCGTGGTTTCACCCAGCTTTTTCAGGAAGGCGCGCGCGGTCTTGGCGTTCTCGGCGACGAGGTAGTCCAGCCCGGCCGCGACCTGCTGCACGCCAGCCGGGATCACGTCGGCCAGCGGGTCGGCTTCGTCGCGCTTGCCGAGGGTATTGGGAATCAGGTAGAGGGTGCCGCTCATCGTGGGTGGGTGGGGTGGATGCGGTTCATGCGCAAAGGAGAGGGTAGCCGGCCTGGCGCAGCATGCCGGTCAGCGCGATCAGCGGCAGGCCGACCAGCGCGGTGGGATCGTCGGACTCGACCCGCGCCAGCAGCGTGATGCCGAGTCCCTCGGACTTGGCACTGCCGGCCACGTCGTAGGGGCGCTCCAGCTGCAGGTAGGTCTCGATTTCGGCGTCGGTCAGGTCGCGCAGCGTCACGCGGGTCTGCACGTCGGCCAGTTGCGCGGTGCCGGTGCGCGAGTCCAGCAGGCACAGCGCCGAGTGGAAGGTGGCGGTGCGCCCGCGCATGCGACGCAATTGCGCCACCGCGTTGTCGTGGGTGCCGGGCTTGCCCATCTGGGCGCCGTCCAGCGTCAGCACCTGGTCGGAGCCGATCACCAGCGCGCCGGGGTGGCGGGCGGCGATGGCCTCGGCCTTGCGCTGCGACAGCCGCAGCGCCGTGGCCTCGGGCGCTTCGCCGGCCAGCGGGGTTTCGTCGATGTCCGGCACCGCGACTTCGAAGGGAATGCGCAGCCGCTCCAGCAGTTCGCGGCGGTAGGGCGAGCCGGAGCCGAGGATCAGCCGGGGGCGTGGGTCTGGAGACATAAGTAATAGAATCAGGGCTGGAAGCCGTGTGGCTTCCGGAGCAAGGCCTTTGACCTCAGCTAGGTTTACACCGTATAATCGCGCGTTTAGCCGCATCCGCACCCGGGCGCAGTGCCGCCAATGTGCGCGGCCCGCAGTCCACGCATTCCGTCGGGTGAGGAATGTGGCTGATCCGTCATTGATTTGCGACAGGAGCCACGCACATGACCCAGCCGATCGACCTGCGCGCGCTTGACCTCTTCGCCATGTGCCGAAAGGGTGAAAGCCTGGCCGGCGACGTGGCGGTGCGGGATTTGCCGCGCATCTTAGCCGAGACCGCCGCGCAAGCGCCAGCCTCGGCACCCGATGAGACCTTCGCCTATACGGCCACCGGCTTCGTGCGCGAAGAGGCGGCCGAGCCCGGCGCCCCGGTGGCGCAGCGGCTGTTTCTCGACGTGACGGTGCAGGGCCGGATGTGGCTGGATTGCCAGCGCTGCCTGGCGCCTTATGCCCAGCCGATCGACACGGCGACGCGTTTCGAGGTGGTGGAAAGCGAGGAAGCGGCCGACGCCGCGCCGATGGACGACGACGAAGTCGACGTGATCGCCGGCTCGAAGCGGTTCTCGCTGCTGGAACTGATAGAAGATGAAGTGCTGCTGGCGTTGCCGGTGGCGCCCAAGCATGACGTCTGCCCGACCGTGCACGATAGCCTCGTGACCGGAACGGACGGCGAGGCCCAGCCTGAAGCTGAGCCTGAGGAAGAAAAGCGGCCTTCGCCCTTCGCGGCGCTGGCCGGCCTGAAGACCCGGCACTGAAGCCGCCAGCGCGCGGCCTGCAGGGTCTTGCAGGTGAATCTGAAGCATCCGGCCGGGCCCCGGCTACGCCTTGGGCGGGATGCGTGTGTTAATATTGAAAAATTCTCGAAGGAGTCATCATGGCTGTTCAACAGAACAAGAAGTCGCCGTCCAAGCGCGGCATGCATCGTTCGCACGACCACCTGTCGGCCGCGCCGCTGGCCGTCGAGCCGACCACCGGCGAAACCCACCTGCGCCACCACGTGAGCCCGAACGGCTACTACCGTGGTCGCAAGGTCATCAAGACCAAGAACGACTGATAGCTTCGCTAGGCGTGACGTTGCGTCTCGCTCGCGCATGCCTGTGGGTCGGACAATAATCGGTCAGACACAAAAAAGCGGCAAGATCGTTGCCGCTTTTTTGTTGGGCGCTCGGGATTCACGCCGGGCGTGGCGTGCGCCGCCGCGCTATCCGTACCAGGAACAATGACGATCAAAATCGCTATCGACTGCATGGGCGGCGATCACGGAGTTTCCGTGACGGTGCCCGCGGCGATCAGTTTTCTTTCCCGCCACGACGATGCCGAGATGGTGCTGGTCGGCTTGCCCGACGCCATCCGGGCGCAGCTGAAGAAGCTGCAAGCGCTGGATCATCCGCGCGTCAGCATCGTCGAGGCCACCGAGGTCATCACCATGGATGACCCGGTCGAGGTGGCCCTGCGCAAGAAGCGCGACTCCTCGATGCGCGTTGCCGTCACCCAGGTCAAGGAAGGCCTGGCGGGTGCCTGCATCTCCGCCGGCAATACCGGCGCGCTGATGGCGGTATCGCGCTACGTGCTGAAGACGCTCGAAGGCATCGAGCGGCCCGCCATCGCCACCACCATCCCCAACCAACAGGGCTGGGGCACCACGGTGCTGGACCTCGGCGCCAACGCCGACTGCGAACCCGAGCACCTGCTGCAGTTCGCGCGCATGGCCGAGGCCATGGTGGCCGTCGTCGACCACAAGGAACACCCCACGGTGGGCCTGCTGAACATCGGCGAGGAAGTCATCAAGGGCAACGAGGTGGTCAAGCGCGCCGGCGAACTGCTGCGCGCCTCGGAGCTGAACTTCTACGGCAACGTGGAAGGCAACGACATCTTCAAGGGCACTACCGACATCGTGGTCTGCGACGGCTTCGTCGGCAATGTGGCGCTCAAGAGCACCGAGGGCCTGGCCAAGATGATCGGCAGCATGATCAAGGAAGAATTCACCCGCTCGTGGTTTACCAAGCTGCTGGCCGCGGTCGCCATGCCGGTGCTGTCGCGCCTGGCCAAGCGGCTCGACCCGGCGCGCTACAACGGCGCGTCGCTGCTCGGCCTGCGCGGGCTGGTGATCAAGAGCCACGGCTCGGCCGATGCCCATTCTTTTGAGTGGGCCATCAAACGCGGGTATGATGCCGCCAAGAATGGCGTGATCGCCCGCATCACCCGGGCCTTTGCCGATAAATCCAGCGCCGCAGGCGGTGCCCAGCCCGCCCCGGAGACAGAGGCGCCTGGCGCGCATCCCAGCCCCCACGTCGCCTGAGCGCCACGCGCGCCGGTCGAGGGTGCCGGCGGGCCATACGATCCGACAATACATGACCAAGTACGCAAAAATCATCGGTACCGGGAGCTACCTGCCTCCGCGGCGCGTGACCAACCATGAGCTGGCCGCGCAGCTTGCCGAGAAGGGCATCGAGACCAGCGACGAGTGGATCGTCTCGCGCAGCGGCATCTCGGCGCGCCACTGGGCCGAGCCCGATGTGACCAGCAGCACGCTGGCGGTCAAGGCTGCCGAGCAGGCCATCGCCGCCGCCGGCATCGACCGCCAGGACATCGACCTGATCATCGTCGCCACCTCGACGCCGGACTTCGTGTTCCCCAGCACCGCCTGCATCGTGCAGGAAAAGCTGGGCATCACCAACCACTGCCCGGCCTTCGACCTGCAGGCGGTGTGCTCCGGCTTTGTGTACGCGCTGGCCACCGCCGACAAGTTCATCCGCAGCGGCTCGCACCGCAACGTGCTGGTGATCGGCACCGAAGTGTTCTCGCGCATCCTCGACTTCAACGACCGCACCACCTGCGTGTTGTTTGGCGACGGCGCCGGCGCGGTGGTGCTGTCGGCGTCCGACGAACCGGGCATCCTGTCCAGCGCGATGCATTCGGACGGCAGCCATGTCGACATCCTTTGCGTGCCGGGCAATGTCGCCGGCGGCAACATCACCGGCAACCCGTTCCTGCACATGGACGGCCAGGCGGTGTTCAAGCTCGCCGTCAACGTGCTCGACAAGGTGGCGCGCGAAGCCATGGAAGCCGCCAGCGTGTCGCCCGACCAGGTCGACTGGCTGATTCCGCACCAGGCCAATATCCGCATCATGCAGGGCACGGCGAAGAAGCTCGGCCTGCCGGCCGAGCGCATGGTCGCGACCGTGCACGAGCACGGCAACACCTCGGCCGCCTCGATCCCGTTGGCGCTCGACGTCGCCGTCCGTGACGGCCGCATCCGTCCCGGCCACACCGTGCTGATGGAAGGCGTGGGCGGCGGCTTCACCTGGGGCGCGGTGCTGCTGCGCATGTGATACGCGGCCGGTGCCAGGCGTGCCGCGCAGGCACGAGCTGCCGCGGCGCCGGCCCCCGATTTCTTGTTAGGGTTTCCATCCGATGAAATTCGCTTTCGTATTTCCCGGCCAGGGTTCGCAGTCGGTCGGCATGCTCAATGCCTTCGCCGACAACGCCGTGGTGCGCGCCACCGTGGCAGAAGCCTCGGCCGCGCTCGGCCAGGATCTCGGCCGCCTGATCGCCGAAGGCCCTGCCGAAGAACTGAACCTGACCACCAATACGCAGCCGGTGATGCTGACCGCCGCGGTGGCGATCTACCGCGCCTGGCTCGATGCCGGTGGCCCGGCGCCGGCGCTGGTGGCCGGCCACAGCCTGGGCGAGTACTCCGCGCTGGTGGCCGCCGGCGTGATCCCGTTTGCCGACGCCGTGCCGCTGGTGCGCTTCCGCGCGCAGGCCATGCAGGAAGCCGTGCCGGTGGGCGAGGGCGGCATGGCCGCGATCCTGGGCCTGTCGGATGACGACGTGCGCGCCGCGTGCGCCGAAGCGTCGGCCGCGGGCGTGGTCGAGGCCGTCAACTTCAACGCGCCGTCGCAGGTGGTGATCGCCGGCCACAAGGGCGCGGTCGAGAAGGCCTGTGAAATCGCCAAGGCCAAGGGCGCCAAGCGCGCGCTGCCGCTGCCGGTGTCGGCGCCGTTCCACTCGTCGCTGCTCAAGCCCGCTTCCGACCGCCTGCGCGAGCGCATGGCCGGCCTGGCTTTTGCGGCGCCATCGATTCCGCTGGTGAACAACGTCGACGTCGCCATCGTCAACGATCCGGCGGCGATCAAGGATGCGCTGGTGCGCCAGGCCGCGGCGCCGGTGCGCTGGGTCGAGTGCGTGCAGAAGATGGCCGCCGAAGGCATCACCCATGTGATCGAATGCGGTCCAGGCAAGGTGCTGGCCGGCATGACCAAGCGCATCGACGGCAACCTGAGCGGCGGCGCGATCTTCGATCCGGCCTCGCTGCAGGACACGCTGGCACTGCTCAAGTAAGCAACAGGACAACCGCATGACCAAACTTCTCGACAACCAGGTTGCGCTGGTCACCGGCGCCTCGCGCGGCATCGGCCGCGCCATCGCGCTGGAACTGGCCCGGCAGGGCGCCACCGTGATCGGCACCGCTACCAGCGAAGCCGGCGCGGCCGGCATCACCGACTACCTCGGCGCCGAAGGCCTGAAGGGCAAGGGTGCCGTGCTCAACGTCAACGACGCCGCGGCCTGCGACGCACTCATCGACGAGATCGTCAAGAGCCATGGCGGCATCGGCGTGCTGGTCAACAATGCCGGCATCACGCAGGACCAGCTGGCGATGCGCATGAAGGACGAGGACTGGCTGGCCGTGATCCAGACCAACCTGACTTCGGTGTTCCGCCTGTCGCGCGCGGTGCTGCGCCCGATGATGAAGGCGCGCCATGGCCGCATCATCAACATCACCTCGGTGGTGGGCTCGGTCGGCAATCCCGGCCAGATGAACTATTCCGCGGCCAAGGCCGGCGTGGCCGGCATGACCCGTTCGCTGGCCGCCGAGATCGGCAGCCGCAATGTGACCGTCAACTGTGTTGCGCCGGGCTTTATCGACACCGACATGACCAAGGCCCTGTCCGAAGAGCAGCATGCTTCGCTCAAGACGCAGATCCCGCTGGGCCGCCTGGGGCAGCCCGAGGATATCGCTAATGCGGTCGCCTTCCTGGCCGGTCCGCAAGCCGCCTACATCACCGGCACCACCCTGCATGTGAACGGCGGGATGTACATGAATTAATGGTTTTCCGGCTGCGTTTTTCGGCCAAGAAGCCGGAAGAAGCCGCCGGAAGTCGTAGTTTTCCGAACCAATCGGGCGCGATTCTTGCAAAGCTTGGCAGGCAGCATTTCTGTTGTCCCAAACCTGCTAAAATGCGCCCACTTTTTGTCGAACTTCCCTGGAGGGTTACATGGACAATATCGAACAACGCGTCAAGAAAATCGTGGCAGAACAGCTTGGCGTGGCCGAGGCAGACATCAAGAACGAATCCTCGTTCGTGAACGATCTCGGTGCGGACTCGCTCGACACGGTTGAACTCGTGATGGCGTTGGAAGATGAATTCGGCATGGAAATTCCTGATGAGGAAGCCGAAAAGATCACGACCGTGCAACAGGCTATCGACTACGCTACCGCGCACGTCAAGGCCTAAGCCCGTCGTCTCTGCATTCCGAGCCACAGAAGGCAGGTGGGCGGGCCGTTGCGGCCGCGCCTCGCTGTTTTCTGTGGCTTTCGTCTGTTCGAAGAAGCAGAATGGAATGAGCTTCGCCGCGCGGCCCGCCGGGCCGGCGGCGGGCAACTCCGCGTTCCGTTCCCGTTTCACGCACCCGTAGGAAAACATAGTGAGCCGTCGTCGCGTCGTCGTCACTGGGCTTGGCCTTGTGTCTCCGGTCGGAAACACGGTTGCCGAAGGCTGGGCCAACCTGGTAGCCGGCAAGTCCGGCATCGCCACCATCACCAAATTCGATCACTCCGCGCTGTCCGTGCACTTCGCCGGCGAGGTGAAGGGTTTCAATGCCGAGGACTACATCCCGGCCAAGGAAGCCCGCAACATGGATACGTTCATCCATTACGGCATCGCGGCCGGGACGCAGGCGCTCAAGGACAGCGGCCTGGAAGTGACCGAGGCCAATGCCGAGCGCATCGGCGTGCTGGTCGGCTCGGGCATCGGCGGCCTGCCGATGATCGAGGATACCCATGCCGTGCTGAGCGAGCGGGGTCCGCGCCGGATTTCGCCGTTCTTCGTGCCCGGCTCGATCATCAACATGATCGCCGGCCACTTGTCGATCATCCACGGCATCAAGGGCCCGAACCTGGCAGCCGTGACGGCGTGCACCACCGGCCTGCACAGCATCGGCCTGGCCGCCCGCCTGATCCAGGCCGGCGATGCCGATGCCATGCTGGCCGGCGGCGCCGAATCGACCGTGTCGCCGCTGGGCATCGGCGGCTTCGCGGCGGCGCGCGCGCTGTCGACGCGCAACGATGATCCCGCAGCGGCCTCGCGCCCGTGGGACAAGGACCGCGACGGCTTCGTGCTGGGCGAGGGCGCCGGCGTGATGATGCTGGAAGAGTACGAGTCGGCCAAGGCGCGCGGCGCCCGCATCTATGCCGAGCTGATCGGCTTTGGCATGAGCGGCGACGCCTACCACATGACCGCACCGAACATGGACGGCCCGCGCCGCTGCATGGTCAATGCGCTCAAGGATGCCGGCATCAACGCCGACCAGGTGCACTACCTGAACGCGCACGGCACCTCCACGCCGCTGGGCGACAAGAACGAGTCCGATGCGATCAAGGCCGCCTTCGGCGACCAGGCCTACAAGATGGTGGTGAACTCGACCAAGTCGATGACCGGCCACCTGCTGGGCGGCGCCGGTGGCCTGGAATCGGTCTTCACCGTGCTGGCGCTGCACCACCAGGTCTCGCCGCCGACGATCAACCTCGACAACCAGGATCCCGAGTGCGACCTGGACTACGCGGCCAACACGGCGCGCGAGATGAAGATCGACGTGGCGGTGAAGAACAACTTCGGTTTCGGCGGCACCAACGGCACGCTTGTTTTCCGCCGCGCCTGATTCGTGGTTGAGGCGGGCCCTCAAGGGGTCCCTTACGGGGTTCCTCAAGGGGCTGCGCCATGGCAGGGTCCACCCGCTGGGGTGGGCCCTGTTCGTGTTTTGTGCCGCCGAATCGCTGGCGCTCGCGCTGCTGGCGCGGACGCTGGCCGACGCCATCGCCGGCAGCCAGGCCGGTTTCCTGTGGTGGCACCTCGCCGCTGGCATCGGCCTAGCGCTGGCCGCCGCGGCGACCTTGCGCGCTTGGCCGGCATGGTGGCGCGGCCTGCGCTGGACCTGTACGGCCGTGCAGGACGCCGACGCCGAAGGACCGCTGCGGATCTGGCTGGAAGCACCGGGCGGCGCGCGGCGCGAGGCCGTGGTGCGGCAGTGCTGGCAGATGGGCGGCGCCACGGTGGTGTGCCTTGCCGCCGGTGACCATGCGATGCCCGGCGTCATTCTTCTCCCCTGGCAGGTAGTCAGCCCCGAGCTGGCGCGATGGCTGCGACGGTCCGCGCGAGTTGCACTGCGGGTGCAACCGATTGCCCGGGCAGGGAACGATTTTGTTAGCTTGCGGTCACAGGATGCGCGTTGCTTCACCGGGCGGGCTGAGAATCGTAGGTAAAATACAACGTTTGTCGTGACGACCAAACCAAGAGATACACTGCAGGTGAGCCATACGTGAGCGAACGCGAAGCCGATCAGCTCCTAGTTGAACGCGTCCAGCAGGGCGACAAGCGGGCCTTTGAACTTCTGGTGACTAAATACCATCGGAAGATCATTCGCCTGATTTCGCGCCTGGTGAGGGATCCCGCTGAAGTCGAGGATGTGGCGCAGGATGCCTTCATCAAGGCATACCGTGCCTTGCCCCAGTTCCGCGGGGAGTCGGCCTTCTACACGTGGCTGTACCGGATCGCCGTCAACACTGCCAAGAACTACCTGGCCACCCAGGGCCGCCGCCCGGAAGCGTCCAGCGATATCGATGCGGAAGAGGCTGAAACTTTTGCGGACGGTGAACAACTAAGGGATATCAATACGCCGGAGTCGATGCTCCACACGCGTCAGGTCGCCGAGACGGTGAACCGCGCGATGGAAGCACTTCCGGAAGAATTGCGGACCGCCATCACGCTGCGCGAGATCGAGGGCCTCAGCTACGAGGAAATCGCCGAAGCGATGGGATGCCCGATCGGCACGGTGCGCTCGCGGATCTTCCGTGCGCGCGAGGCGATTGCCGAGCGCTTGCGTCCGCTGCTGGGAACGGCAGAGGGCAAGCGGTGGTAAGTGGCGGTCCAGGTGGTAGAGAAGAATGTCGTGCGGCCAGCGTTGCAGCCTATTCCTGCATCGATAAGCGACAGCAGTAACGGGATTATCGGTGTTCAATGGAATGTCTTGGGGTGGGAAATGGGTCAGGCTCATAAGCAGTCGGTTCATGTAGTGGAAGCAGCGGAGCAGATCTCCGTATTGATGGATGGCGAACTGGCGCCGCACGAAGTCGATGCCGTGCTGGATCTCGCAAAGAGCGAGGCTGGCATTTCCGACTGGAGCACGTACCAGTTGATCGGCGACGCGCTGCGTTCCGAAGACCTGACGCAGGCGGGCTCCACCGCCGATTTCCTCTCGCGTTTCTCCGCACGCCTGGAAGCCGAGCCGCACGTGCTGGCGCCGGCGGTGGCACAGGCCGGTGCCCGCCATCGCCTGCTGGTCAGGCCGTCGTGGGTGCGCCGCGTGATGCCGGGCACCGCGATCGCCGCCGCCGTGGCCGCGGTCAGCTGGGTGGTGGTGCCGCAGATGCGCGGCCCGGCCACGGTGGGAACGCCTGACGCCGTGGTGGCCCGGGCCGAGCAGCCGGCCGCCGGCCAGGCTGCCGGCATCGTCACGGTCGCCGCGGACGCGCCGCAGATGATCCGCGACCCGCGCCTGGACGAATACCTGCGTGCGCATCGCACTTCAGTGGCAACGGATGCTTTCGTGCCGACCATGCGCACGGTTGCCAACGGTGCAAACTTCACTCAGGAAAATACGCAGGAATAATGCCGGACATGCATAAAGGAGGGTCGTCCGCCCATGTAGCGGGCGCGCAGAGAATTAGGGCCCTGCGTAGGTCCTTTTTTCTGGCCTTGTGTCTGAGCGCTGCCGCGGCCACCGCGCAGCCCGCGGACAATACGCTGAACCGACGCGACGCCACTGCCTGGCTCAACAAGATCCATAAAGCCGCCCAGCGCGAGAACTATGTCGGCACGCTGATCTATCAGCGCGGCAGCGTCATGCACGCCTCGCGTATCCAGCATTACAGCGATCTCGTCCACAACGAATACGAGCGGCTGGAAACCCTCGATGGCAAGCCACGCGAAGTGCTGCGGCAGAACGATGTGGTGCACAGCCTGATCCCCGAAGCCAAGCTGGTGGTGGTGGAAAAGCAGGAAGCCAAGGACCGCTTCCCGGCGCTGCTCGCCACCAACAAGAACGATGTGCTGGACCTGTACGACATGCGCAAGATGCCCGCCGAGCGCGTGGCCGGCATGGAGTGCGAGGTCTTTGCGCTGGAGCCGCACGATGCCGCGCGCTACGCGGTGCGCCTGTGGGCGGAAAAGAACTCCGGCCTGCTGATGCGCGCGCAGACCATCGGCGACGGCGGCAAGGTGCTGGAGCAGGTGTCGTTCTCCCAGGTGCAGATCGGCGTCCCGTCCGAGAAGCAGCGCATCCTGGCCGCGATCAAGAATTCCAGCGGCTGGAACCACTACGAGGTGACCTACCAGCCCACCAGCATCGGCGACGAGGGCTGGTCGATCGCGGTGCCGCTCAAGGGATTCCAGAAAATCCGCGAGGTGCGCCGTCCGCTTGGCGAGTTGCGCGCGCCGGCACCCGGCAATGCCCGCGGGCAGGTGTTCGAAGTCCTGCAGGTCGTCTACAGCGACGGGCTGACCGGCCTGTCGGTCTTCATTGAGCCGGTTTCCGAGCAACGTGCGCGCCGCGAAGGCGTGGCCGCGCTCGGCGCGACCCAGGTCGTGGTGCGCCGGGTTGCCGATTTCTGGATCACCGTGGTGGGCGAGGTGCCGGCGAGCACCGTGCGCCAGTTTGCGACCGCCGTAGAGTACCGTCCGCCCAAGACGGTACACTGAGCGTGAGCCGGTGCAGCCGGCGCCCGGATTTTGTACGGGGCCGGCTCCATGAAACCTGCGCAGGGGTCCCCGCCACGGGATCACGTCCAGTCGGTTTTTCTTCTTTTCGCTGAATCCCGGGAGTTGTCGATGATGTTCAGATCTCCAGCCCTGGCGCGGGCCGTGGTCATGGCTGCCATGATGCTGCTCGGCCCGACCGTTGCCGAAGTCAGCCACGCCCAGGCCGCTGCCGCCAATTACAACCTGCCCGACTTCACTGATCTGGTGGAAAAAGCCAGCCCGGCCGTGGTCAATATCCGCACCACCGAACTGGTGCGCCAGCGCGGCGCGCCGGGCAGCGATGACGAAATGGCGGAATTTTTCCGCCGCTTCTTCGGCGTGCCGATGCCCGGCGCGCCTGCGCCCGGCACTCCGCCGCGCCGCGGCCAGCCTCCGCAGCAGGAAGAGCAGAGCCGCGGCGTAGGTTCGGGCTTCATCATCAGCCAGGACGGCTATGTGATGACCAACGCGCACGTGGTGGCCGACGCCGAGACCATCTATGTGACGCTGCCGGACAAGCGCGAATTCAAGGCCAAGCTGATCGGCTCCGACAAACGCACCGACGTGGCGCTGCTCAAGGTCGAGGCCAGCGGGCTGCCGCGCCTGCCGCTGGGCGATTCCAACAAGGTCCGCGCCGGCGAATGGGTGCTGGCGATCGGCTCGCCGTTCGGGCTGGACAACAGCGTGACCGCCGGCATTGTCTCCGCCAAGGGCCGCGACACCGGCGACTACCTGCCGTTCATCCAGACCGACGTCGCCGTCAATCCCGGCAACTCGGGCGGGCCGCTGATCAACCTGCGCGGCGAAGTGATCGGCATCAACTCGCAGATCTACAGCCGCAGCGGCGGCTACATGGGGATCTCGTTCGCGATTCCGATTGACGAGGCCATGCGCGTGTCGGAGCAGCTCAAGTCCTCCGGGCGCGTCACCCGCGGCCGCATTGCCGTGGCGATCGGCGATGTCACCAAGGAAGTCGCCGATTCGCTGGGCCTGGGCCGTGCGCGCGGTGCGCTGGTCGGCAGCGTCGAGCCGGGCGGTCCTGCCGAAAAGGCCGGCATCGAGGCGGGCGACATCATCCTCAAGTTCAACGGCCGCGATATCGAGCGGGCCTCGGACCTGCCGCGCATGGTCGGCGAGACCAAGCCCGGCACGCGCGTGCCGCTGCAGCTGTGGCGCAAGGGCGCGACCCGCGAGGTCAGCATTACCGTCGCCGAGCTGGAGCCGGACGGCAAGGCGCGCGCCCGCAGCGGCGCGGCGCCCAAGGACGACAGCGCGCCGCAGGCCGGCAAGCCCAACGCGCTGGGCCTGGTGGTCAGCGACCTGCCCGAGGCGCGCCTGAAGGAGCTCAAGCTCAAGTCCGGCGTCGAGGTCGAAGTGGCCGACGGCCCGGCGTTGCGAGCCGGCATCCGTCCGGGCGACATCATCCTGCGCCTGGGCGACACCGACGTGACCAACGCGCGCCAGTTCAATGAACTGGTGCGCGGGCTGGACAAGAGCCGCATCGCCGCGGTGTTCGTGCGGCGCGGCGATGCCACCCAGGTGCTGACGCTGCGACCGGGCGCCACCTCGGCGCGCTGACCCGCCATGGCCGCCACGCCCGCGCTGACGCTGTACGGCCGGGCGTACTGCCACCTGTGCGAAGACATGAAAGTCGCGCTGGAGCCGCTCCGGCGCGATTTTTCTTTCACCCTGCATGAAGTCGATGTCGACGCCGATGCCGCCCTCGAGGCGCGCTTTGGCGAGCTGGTGCCGGTGCTGATGCCTGGCACGCCGGCGGACCTGGCCGCGGACGCGTCGGCGCATGCCGCGCCCCTTTGCCACTATTTCCTTGACGAAGCGGCGACAAGGGTATGGCTTGCCGCACATGGCGCCGCGCGCACCGAGCACTGAACGCCGCCGGCATTCGCGCCACGCCACCAGATGACGACCCGGAAGTCATTGAAAATCCGGTAAAATTGCGGATTGGCGCAAAAATTGCACCCCCGAACCCGCGGTACGCCCGCGCACGCCTTGCGGCGCGCGGCGCCGGGCCGCTCCACTGCTTGTTGCCGCCCGGGCTCTCAGCCGGCGCTTCCCTGAACATTAGATGGACCATATCCGTAATTTCTCGATCATTGCCCATATCGACCATGGGAAGTCCACCCTGGCCGACCGGATCATTCAGCTTTGCGGAGGGCTGTCGGATCGCGAGATGGAAGCGCAGGTTCTCGATTCGATGGATATCGAAAAAGAGCGCGGCATCACCATCAAGGCGCAGACCGCCGCGCTGAGCTACAAGGCGCGCGACGGCCAGGTCTACAACCTGAATCTGATCGACACCCCCGGGCATGTCGACTTCAGCTATGAAGTCAGCCGCTCGCTGTCCGCCTGCGAAGGCGCGCTGCTGGTGGTCGATGCCTCGCAGGGCGTCGAGGCCCAGACCGTGGCCAACTGCTACACCGCGATCGAGCTGGGCGTGGAGGTGGTGCCGGTGCTGAACAAGATCGACCTGCCGCAGGCCGACCCGGACAGCGCGATCCAGGAGATCGAGGACGTCATCGGCATCGACGCGCAGGATGCCACGCCGTGCTCGGCCAAGACCGGCCAGGGCGTGCAGGACGTGATCGAGGCGCTGATCGCCAAGGTGCCGCCGCCCAAGGGCGATGCCGATGCACCGCTGCAGGCGCTGATCATCGACTCGTGGTTCGACAACTACGTCGGCGTGGTGATGCTGGTGCGCGTGGTCAACGGCACGCTGCGCACCAAGGACAAGGTGCTGCTGATGGCCACCGGCGCGCAGCACCTGGTCGAGCAGGTTGGCGTGTTTACGCCCAAGTCGATTCAGCGCGACGCGCTGACCGCCGGGCAGGTGGGCTTTGTCATTGCCGGCATCAAGGAACTGAAGGCGGCCAAGGTCGGCGACACCCTCACCACCGTGCAACGCAAGGCCGAAGCGCCGCTGCCGGGTTTCAAGGAAGTCAAGCCGCAGGTGTTCGCCGGCCTGTATCCGGTGGAAGCGAACCAGTACGAGGCGCTGCGCGAGTCGCTGGAAAAGCTGCGGCTCAACGATGCCTCGCTGATGTTCGAGCCGGAAGTATCGCAGGCGCTGGGCTTCGGCTTCCGCTGCGGCTTCCTTGGCCTGCTGCACATGGAGATCGTGCAGGAGCGCCTGGAGCGCGAATTCGACATGGACCTGATCACCACCGCTCCGACGGTGGTGTACCAGGTGCAGATGCGCGACGGCTCCACTGTCACCGTGGAAAATCCGGCCAAGATGCCGGACCCCAGCAAGATCGACGCCATCCTCGAGCCCATCGTCACCGTCAACCTGTACATGCCGCAGGAATATGTCGGCTCGGTGATCACGCTGTGCACGCAGAAGCGTGGCACGCAGATCAACATGAGCTACCACGGCAAGCAGGTGCAGCTGACCTACGAAATCCCGATGGCGGAAATCGTGCTCGATTTCTTCGACCGCCTCAAGTCGGTGTCGCGCGGCTACGCCTCGATGGATTACGAGTTCAAGGAATATCGCCCGTCCGACGTGGTCAAGGTCGATATCCTGATCAACAGCGACAAGGTCGATGCGCTGTCGGTAATCGTGCACCGCTCCAATTCGCAATACCGCGGGCGCGAGGTCGCGGCCAAGATGCGCGAGATCATTCCGCGCCAGATGTACGACGTGGCGATCCAGGCTGCGATCGGCTCCAACATCATCGCGCGCGAAAACGTCAAGGCGCTGCGCAAGAACGTGCTGGCCAAGTGCTACGGCGGCGATATCTCGCGCAAGAAGAAGCTGCTGGAAAAGCAGAAGGCAGGCAAGAAGCGGATGAAGCAGGTCGGTACCGTCGAGATTCCGCAAGAGGCCTTCCTGGCCATCCTGCAAGTCGACGACAAGTAATTGCCGCGGGCAGGGCAGTGGCAGGGCCACGCGCGGCAGCCTTGCCGGCGCGGTGACAGAACAGGCTGTACCAGGATTTCCAAGAACCAGAAGCCGTCATGAATTTTGCACTGATCCTTTTTGTGCTGGTGGTGATCACGGGCGTGGCGTGGGTGGCCGACAAGCTCGTGTTCGAGCGGCAGCGCCGCTCTTCGGCGCGGCTCGCGCTGGCCGAGTTCGATTCGCAGCAGGGCCGCCTGCAAGGCAGCTTCGGCGCGGCCGATGCCGACGCCACGCGCAAGCGCCTCGCTGAGGAGAAACTGCGCCAGCCGTGGTGGCTCGAGTATTCGGCCAGCTTCTTCCCGGTGATCCTGGCGGTGTTCGTGCTGCGCTCGTTCGTGGTCGAGCCGTTCAAGATCCCGTCCGGCTCGATGATCCCGACCTTGCTGATCGGCGACTTCATCCTCGTCAACAAGTACGAGTATGGCATCCGCCTGCCGGTGGTGAACAAGAAGATCATGGACATGGGCGAGCCCCAGCGCGGCGACGTGATGGTGTTCCGCTATCCGAAGGATCCGTCGCTCGACTACATCAAGCGCGTCATCGGCGTGCCCGGCGATGTGGTGCAGTACGCCAACAAGCGCCTGACCATCAACGGCAAGCCGGCCGAGTACACCGCGCTGCCGGACTTCCTCGACGAGGAGCGCCTGGCCTATTCGCGCCATTTCCGCGAAAAGCTCCCGGGCGGCGTCGAGCATGGCATCCTGAACGACGCCGACCGGCCGGCCTTTATCGCCGGTGCGGATCCGGATTTTCCGTACCGGGACAACTGCACCTACAATCAACAGGGTGTGACTTGCAAGGTACCTGCAGGTCACTATTTCGTCATGGGTGACAATCGCGACAACAGCCTCGATTCCCGTTACTGGGGGTTCGTGCCGGACCAGAACATCGTCGGCAAGGCATTCGTGATCTGGATGAACCTGGGCAATTTCGGACGCGTTGGATCGTTTAAGTAAGCTTCTGGCGCGGCGCAAGAACACTCAACAAAACGAGGGCAGGCGCGATGGGTCGATTTGGGAAGGTGGGGGCAGGAAACCATCCGGCATGGCGCCGGGCTGGCGCCGGCGGGTTTTCCGTGTGGACGCTGCTGGTGATCGTGGTGTTCGTGGTCGGCGTGGCCTTGCCGGCCCTGCGCGCGATCCCGAGCCTGGTGGAATATTTTTCGGTCAAGCGCGCCGCCGGCTATGCCAAGCAGCGCGCCGCCAACAAACGTGAAGTGGTCGAATTCTTCGAGAAGCAGGCCGCCATCGACCGCATTACCGCGGTCAAGGGCGAGGACCTGCTGATCCGGGAAGACGATAACGGCGCCATCCGGTCGGTCGATTTCTCGTACCGCACCGAGGTGCCTGTCTACGGACCCCTGAGCCTGTTGATTACCTATTCAGGAACGCAGCACTGATATGAACCTCGACGCCTTGCAGCAACGACTCGGCTACCGATTCAGCAAGCCCGAATTGCTGCAACAGGCGCTGACGCACCGCAGCCACAGCGCCCAGCACAATGAACGCCTGGAGTTCCTCGGCGACTCGGTGCTCAACTGCGCCGTGGCCGACATGCTCTATGGCATGTTCGGCAAGCTCGACGAGGGCGACCTGTCGCGGGTGCGCGCCAACCTCGTCAAGCAGCAGGCGCTGTACGAAATCGCCCAGATGCTGCAGTTGTCCGATACCCTGCGCCTGGGCGAGGGCGAGCTGAAGAGCGGCGGCTTTCGCCGCCCGTCGATCCTGGCCGATGCGCTCGAAGCCATCGTCGGCGCGGTATTCCTCGACGCCGGCTTCGATGCCGCGCGGGCGCTGATCCGCAAGCTCTATATCCCGATCCTGGAGCAGGTCGATCCGCGCACGCTGGGCAAGGACGCCAAGACCCTGCTGCAGGAATACCTGCAGGGCCACAAGATTGCCCTGCCGCAATATAACGTAATCGCCACACACGGTGCCGCGCACAGCCAGCAGTTTGAAGTCGAGTGCACCGTGCCTAAACTGGAAGTCCGGGTGTTCGGCACCGGCGCGTCGCGGCGCGCCGCCGAGCAGGCCGCCGCCAAGCTGGCGCTCGATGAAGTCCAGAAGCTGGTGCCGCAGCTGCTCAAGCGCAGCCGCGCCGAGCGTACCGGCAAGACCCGCAAGCAACCCCAGCCGCAGGACCCGCAGCTGTCTCTCAGGTTGAAGGAATGACCGAATCTACCCATCCGCAGCAAGACGCGGCGGATACCCCGGCCGCGGCGTTCCGCTGCGGCACCGTGGCCATCGTCGGCCGCCCCAACGTGGGCAAGTCCACGCTGATGAACGCGCTGGTCGGCCAGAAGATCAGCATCACCTCGCGCAAGGCGCAGACCACGCGGCATCGCATCGTCGGCATTCAGACCACCGATGACGCGCAGTATGTGTTCGTCGACACGCCGGGCTTCCAGACCCGCCACGCCAGTGCGCTGAACCGTTCGCTGAACCGCGCGGTCACGTCCACGCTGTCGTCGGTGGACCTGGTGCTGTTCGTGGTCGAGGCCGGCTACTACGGCGCCGACGACGAGAAGGTGCTGTCGCTGCTGCCGAAGAACACGCCGGTGCTGCTGGTGGCCAACAAGCTCGACCGCATCGGCGAGAACCGCTCGGAAGTGATGATGCCCTTCCTGGAAAAGATGGGGCAGCAGTTCCCGTTCCGCGAAGTGGTGCCGATGTCGGCCAAGACCCGCGACCATATCGCGCGGCTGTTCGACATCATCCGGCCCTACCTGCCGGAAGGCGAGCCGATGTATGACGCCGATGCGATGACGGATCGCAGCGAGCGTTTCCTGGCCTCCGAGATCATCCGCGAGAAGGTGTTCCGCTGGACCGGCGACGAGCTGCCGTACACCAGTACCGTGATCATCGACAAGTTCGAGACCGAAGGACGCCTGCGCCGCGTCTTTGCCACCATCCTGGTCGAGCGCGATGCGCACAAGGCCATGATCATCGGCAACAAGGGCAGCAAGCTCAAGCAGATCTCGACCGAGGCGCGGCTGGACATGGAAAAGCTGTTCGACGGCAAGGTCTACCTGGAAATGTGGATCAAGGTGAAGAGCGGCTGGGCCGACAACGAAGCCGGCCTGCGCGCATACGGCTACGAGTGAGCCCGGCAACGATCCCGACGCCCAACCCGACAGCGAGCCCCCAGCGAGCGCCCCGTGAGCAAGACCGCTGACATCGCGCGCGCGCCCGCGCCCAAGGCCCGGCGCGCCGACCCCGTGGTCGACGAGGCCGCTGAACTGCTCGACAGCGGCGCGCTGCCCGGCATGGCCGACGCCGCCGCGCGCGCGATGATGGATCGCGCCATGCGCATCGTGCCGGCGCGGCCCGAATCGCGCGTGGCCGAGCAGCCCGGCTTCGTGCTGCACGCCTGGCCCTATCGCGAGACCAGCCTGATCCTGGACGTGTTCACGCGCGACTACGGCCGCATCTCGATGGTGGCCAAGGGCGCCAAGCGACCGCACTCGGCGCTGCGCGCGGTGCTGCAGCACTTCCATCCGGTCTCGGTGTCATGGAGCGGCCGCGGCGAGGTCAAGACCCTGACCAAGGCCGAGTGGGTCGGCGGCATGCCGCCGCTGGCCGGCGACGCGCTGCTGTCGGCGTTCTACCTGAACGAACTGCTGATGCGCTTCTGCCCGCGCGAGGACGCGCATCCGGTGTTGTTCCGCCATTATCTGTCGACACTGACGCGGCTGGCGCACGGCGAGCCGGCCGGGCTGGTGCTGCGCAGCTTCGAGCGCGTGCTGCTGCAGGAAACCGGCTTCGCGGTGGCGTTCGACCAGTGTCTGAGCACCGGGGAGCGGGTGCTGCCGGGCCTCGATTATGTCTACCAGCCCGAGCGCGGCGTGCGCCGGGCCCAGCCGAGCGATCCGTCGACGTGGCCGGTGGTTTCGGGCCAGACCCTGCTGGACATGGCGCAGGACGACTACAGCCGCGCGCAGACCGCCGCGCAAAGCCGCGCGCTGATGCGGTTCCTGCTGCATTATTATCTGCAAGGCGCGCCGCTGAAGACGCGCCAGATACTGATCGACCTGCAGTATCTCTGACCGACAAGAACCTCCGACTTTCTCCTGCACCTGCTCGCATGATCTTCCACGCAAATCCGGGCGTCATCGACCTTGGCGTCAACATCGACCACGTGGCCACGCTGCGCAACGCGCGTGGCACGGTGTACCCCGATCCCATTCGCGCCGCGCTGCTGGCCGAGCAGGCCGGCGCCGACCTGATCACGCTGCACCTGCGCGAAGACCGGCGCCATATCCGCGATGCCGACGTGCGCGCGCTGCGCCCGCAGCTGGCCACGCGCATGAACCTGGAATGCGCGATCACGCAGGAAATGCTGGACATCGCCTGCGAGATCCGCCCGCAGGATGTGTGCCTGGTGCCGGAGCGCCGCGAAGAGGTGACCACCGAGGGTGGGCTGGACGTGGCCGGCCGCTTCGAGCAGGTCAAGGCGGCGTGCGCGCAGCTCGCCGGTGCCGGCATCCGCGTGTCGCTGTTCATCGATCCGGACGTGGACCAGATCGCCGCGGCCGCGGCCTGCGGCGCGCCCGTGATCGAGCTGCACACCGGCCGCTATGCCGACGCGCATACGCCTGACCAACAGGCGACCGAGTTCCGCCGCATCGCCGATGGCGTCGATGCCGGCCTGAAGCAGGGGCTGGTGGTCAATGCCGGCCACGGGCTGCACTACACCAACGTGCAGCCGATCGCGGCGCTGCCGGGCATCAAGGAACTGAATATCGGCCACGCCATCGTCGCGCATGCGGTGTTCGCGGGCTGGGAGAACGCGGTGCGCGAGATGAAGGCGATCATGGTGGCCGCGCGCCTGGGCACGCAATATCCTGCCGGGGGCACCCCGGCGTGATTTACGGCATCGGCACCGACATCATCCAGATCGCGCGCGTGCAGGGCGTGATGACGCGCACCAACGGCCGTTTCGCCGAAAAGGTGCTGGGCCCCGACGAGCTGGCCAAGTACCACGCCCGCAAGGCGCGTTCGGAAAAGCGCGGCCTGGCGTTCCTGGCGACGCGCTTCGCCGCCAAGGAAGCGTTCTCCAAGGCGATCGGCCTGGGCATGCGCTGGCCGATGACGTGGCGCGCGATGGAACTGATGAACCTGCCATCCGGCGAGCCCACCGCGGTGTGCCATGGCGAGCTGGCTGCGTGGCTGGCGGAACGCGGGCTGGTCGTGCGGGTCAGTGTCAGTGACGAACATGATTACGCAGTCGCCTTCGCCATTGCCGAGCGCAGCGGCGCGGCGGCGTCTCAACCTGCAGCCTTGTGAATCCAACCCTCTCCATGTCCAAGAAGAATTCCGGCAAGCGGCCGGGCCCGGTGGTCCTCGATGTCGTCGGCAAGCAGCTCGACGCGGAAGACGCGCGCCGCATCGCGCATCCGCTCACCGGCGGCGTGATCCTGTTCGCGCGCAATTTCGAGTCGCGCGCGCAGCTGCAGGCGCTGACGCGCGCGATTCGCGCGGTGCGCGACGACGTGCTGATCTGCATCGACCATGAAGGCGGTCGCGTGCAGCGCTGCAAGACCGACGGCTTTACCCACCTGCCGGCGATGCACCGCCTGGGCGAACTGTGGGAACGCGACGTGCTGGCCGCGACCAAGGCCGCGGTCGCCTGCGGCTACGTGCTGGCCGCCGAGCTGCGCGCCTGCGATATCGACCTGAGCTTCACCCCGGTGCTGGACCTCGACTACGGCCGCAGCGCCGTGATCGGCGACCGCGCCTTCCATGCCGACCCGCGCGTGGTGTCGATGCTGGCCGGCCACCTGAACCATGGCCTGCTGCTGGCGGGCATGAGCAACTGCGGCAAGCATTTTCCCGGCCACGGCTACGTCGAGGCGGATTCGCACGTGGCGATCCCGGTCGACGAACGCGCGCTGGACCAGATCCTGGGCCAGGACGCGCGCCCGTATGAATGGCTCGGCCTGTCGCTGTCGTCGGTGATGCCGGCGCACGTGATCTATCCCAAGGTCGACCCCAGCCCGGCCGGCTTCTCGCGCTACTGGCTGCAGGACGTGCTGCGCGCGCAGCTGGGCTTCGAGGGCGTGATCTTCAGCGACGACCTCAGCATGGAAGGCGCCAGCGTCGCCGGCACCGTCACCGAGGCCGCGCGCGCCGCGCTGAGCGCGGGCTGCGACATGGTGCTGATCTGCAACCATCCGGACCGCGCCGACCAGCTGCTGAGCGAGCTCGACGTCGAGATCGGCAAAGCCTCGCAGCGTCGCATCCGCAAGCTGTTCGCGCGCCGCAAGCCGCTCGACTGGAACAAGCTGCAGCAGGAGGGCGAGTACCGCGCCGCGCTGCGCACGCTGAAGGAACACGAGCTGATCGCCTGAACGCGTGCGCCGCGTCTGACGCGCAAACAAAAATGGCAGCCGAGGCTGCCATTTTTTATTGCCCGCCCCGCGCTGCAGCGGGGCCAGACCAGCGCCTTAGTTGGCGCGGCTGCGGTATTCGCCGGTGCGGGTGTCGATTTCGATCTTGTCGCCGATGTTGCAGAACAGCGGCACTTGCAGCTCGAAGCCGGTGTTGATCTTGGCGCCCTTGAGCACCTTGCCCGACGAGGTGTCGCCCTTGACGGCCGGCTCGGTGTAGACGATCTCGCGCACCAGCGTGGTCGGCATTTCGACCGAGATGGCCTTGTCGTTGTAGAACACGACTTCGACGTTCATGCCGTCCTCGAGGTAGTTCAGCGAGTCACCCATGCTGTCCTTCTCGACTTCGTACTGGTTGTAGTCGGCGTCCATGAACACGTACATCGGGTCAGCGAAGTACGAGTAGGTGCATTCGCGGCGCTCGAGCACCACCACTTCGAACTTGTCGTCGGCCTTGAACACCGACTCGCCCGGTGCGTCCGTCAGCAGGTTCTTGTACTTCATCTTGACCACAGCGGCGTTGCGGCCCGACTTGTTGTACTCGGCCTTCTGCACGACCATCGGATCGCCGCCGATCATGAACACGTTACCGACGCGGAGTTCCTGTGCGATTTTCATCTGAACTGATTTCCTGAAAAATAAAGTCTAGGAATTTGGAATGGCGAAGGCGCGCTGCCGGCGTGCCCGCGGTAAGCCCGCGAGAGCCGGGATCCACGCGCTCGCGACCCCGTGCCCAGCTTGCTTTAGGCCATTGCCCCGCGTGGTGGTTCACGCCCGGCAAGACCCTGGTTCTCCGGCCCGGTCGCCATTTGGATCAACCGGTTATTTTACCTGATTTTCGCAAAACGCCACCAGGTTGGCGGCAAGGTCGCCGGGATGCTGCAAGCGCCGCTCCCAGCGCGGGGCGATCCCCGCAAGTGCCGGCAGCTGCGCCCTCAGGCGGGGCCAGTCGGGCGCATTGCCGCAGCCGTTCCAGGCGTGCCAGAAATCCGCCAGCGCGGCCGCCGCTTGCGGTGCCACGCCGCTGTTCGCGAAGAGTTCCAGCCAGGCATCGAGCTTGACCCGGTGGGCTTCGTCATCCTGGGGGTAGATATGCCAGACCAGCGGCCGCGCCGCCCACTGCGCGCGCACGAAGGAGTCCTCGCCGCGCACGAAGTTGAGGTCGCAGGCCCACAGCAATTCGTCATAGTGCTCCTGCCGCACGAAGGGGATCGCCTGCACGCACAGGCTGCCGCGGGCGACCGGCCGGCCCGGTGCCAGCGGGGCGCCGAGCCACTCCGCCACCTGGCTGGCCGCCAGGCCGGACGGCACCAGGCAATGGACGGCCTCGGTGCCATCGCGCCATTGCTCCAGCAGCGCCGGCAGTGCCGGGTTGCGGTAGGCGAACAGGCTCACGCGCAGCGCGTCGGTCAGCGGCGTCACGCTCAACCGGTGCCACAGTGACGCCTGCGCCGCCGCGCCGTCGAGGAACGCGGCACGCTGCGCGCCCAGCATCGATTCACGCAGCAGCCCGCCGGTGCCGGGCTCGAAACCGGGAAAGAAGAAGTGCTTGACCAGCGGCAGGCGCGGGTGCGGCGACGGCATCGCGTGATGTTCGCGCACCCACGCTTCGGCGCTCAGGTACTCCAGGTTGATCCACGCCGGTTGGCGCGCGCGCGCCGCCATGCGCTCGAGGAACGCCGGCGGCAGATGGCAGGCGAATGCCTCGATCACGGCATCGTGCGGGTCGGCGCCGGCGGTGCCGTCGGCTTCGGCGGCCGCGGGGGCAGGACGCCACGGGCGGATTTCGACACCGGCAAGGTGCTGCACGGCTGCGGCGGGGTCCAGGTCCGGCGCCAGCCGGGCGAAGCTGGCCAGGTCATCGACCCACAGCCGCACCGCGTGCCCGTGTTCCTGCGCCAGCTGGCGCGCCAGCCGCCAGCAGACGCCGATGTCGCCGAAGTTGTCGATCACGGTGCAGAAGATGTCCCAGGAGCGGATTGGCATGAGAGGTGGAGGTCGGCGGGGCGCGCGGTTGAATTGCTCTAAACTTGCGATTTTAGAGGCCGCGCGGCGTCGCTGCGCGCCGGCCCGCAGCGGTCATCGTCCCCACATGTCAGACCAGCAACCCGATTCTCCGAAACCCGCCGACGAGGTACCGGCCGAGGCGCACGCCGAGATGCCGTCCGCTGCGCCAGCCGAAACGCAGGCTGAAGCGCCGGCTGAAGCCCCGGCCGAGGGTCCGGCCGAGCCCTTCGACGCCCGTCCGGTCATATCGCGCCTGCCCGGCTTGCCGGGCGTATACCGCTATTTCGACGCGAACGGCAACGTGCTCTACGTGGGCAAGGCGCGCGACCTGAAAAAGCGGGTGGCGAGCTACTTCAACAAGACCCAGCTGTCGCCGCGCATTGCGATGATGGTGTCGCGCATCGCGCGCATCGAGACCACGGTGGTGCGCACCGAGGCCGAGGCGCTGCTGCTCGAGAACAACCTGATCAAGGCGCTGGCGCCGCGCTACAACATCCTGTTTCGCGACGACAAGTCGTACCCGTTCCTGAAGCTGACCGGGCACCGCTTCCCACGCATGGCGTACTACCGCGGCGCCACCGACCGCAAGCACCAGTACTTCGGCCCGTTCCCGAGCGCCTACGCGGTGCGCGAGAGCATGCAGATCCTGCAGAAGGTGTTCCAGCTGCGCACCTGCGAGGACACCGTCTTCAACAATCGCACGCGACCGTGCCTGCTGCACCAGATCCACCGCTGCACCGGACCGTGCGTCAATGCCATCAGCGAAGAGGATTACGCGCGCGATGTCGCCAACGCGGCGCGCTTCCTGCAAGGCCGCCAGAGCGAGGTGCTGGAAGGCCTGCAAGGCAAGATGGAGCGGCACGCCGAACACCTGGAATTCGAGCAGGCGGCGGCTGTGCGCGACCAGATCGCGGCGCTGTCGACCGTGCTCAAGCGCCAGGCGGTGGAAGAGGTGGGCGGGCAGGCGCGCGACATCGACGTGCTGGCGGTTGCGGTCGAGGGTGGCCGCGCCTGCGTCAACCTGGCGATGGTGCGCGGCGGGCGCCACCTGGGCGACAAGGCTTACTTCCCGGCCCATGCGGATGAAGCGGCGATGATCGTCGAGGACGCCGACGAGCGCGCCGAGGACAACAGCGCCGACGATAGCGCCGACGACGCTGGCGCCGCGGCCGCCGCGCTGCCGTTGACGGTGGACCGCATCGCCACGCGCGTGCTGTCGGCCTTCATGGTGCAGCACTACCTGGAGCAGCCAGCGCCGCCCATCGTCGTGGTCAGTCATGTGCCGGACGATGGCGCGGTGCTCGAGGCGCTGGCGCTGCATGCGGGACGCAAGGTCACGCTGGTGCGCCAGCCGCAGGGCCAGCGCAAGATCTGGCTGGAGATGGCGCAGCAAGGCGCGGCGCTGGCGCTGTCGCGCCGCCTGGCCGAGCAGGGCAGCCAGGAAGCGCGCACGCGCGCGCTGGCGGAAACCATCGGGCTCGACCTGGAGGACCTGGCACTGCTGCGCGTCGAGTGCTTCGACATCAGCCATACCGCCGGCGAGGCCACGCAGGCGTCGTGTGTGGTGTACCACCACCATGACATGCAGAACAGCGAATACCGCCGCTATAACATCCAGGACATCATCCCCGGTGACGACTACGCGGCGATGCGGCAGGTGCTGACGCGGCGCTACCAGAAGCTGGTCGAGCAGATCCAGGAGGATGGCGGCATCGAAGGCAGTGAAGCCGCGGCGCTGGTGCCGCAGATCGTGCTGATCGATGGTGGCAAGGGCCAGGTCGAGGTGGCGCGGCAGGTGTTCGAGGAACTGGGGCTGGATATCGGCCTGCTGGTCGGTGTCGCCAAGGGCGAGGGCCGCAAGGTCGGCCTGGAGACGCTGGTGTTCGCCGACGGCCGCCCCGCGCTGGAACTGGGCCAGGGCAGTGCCGCGCTGATGCTGGTGGCGCAGATCCGCGACGAGGCGCACCGCTTTGCCATCACCGGCATGCGCGCGCGCCGCGCCAAGACGCGCACCACCTCGAGGCTGGAAGAGATCGAGGGCATCGGCGCGCGCCGGCGCCAGAAGCTGCTGACCCGCTTCGGCGGCCTGCGCGGCGTGATGGCCGCGAGCATCGACGAACTGGCCAGCGTCGAGGGCATTTCGCGCGGCCTTGCCGAGGAAATCTACCGGCAGCTGCACTGACTCCGCCCGCCGCGCCAGGCGGCGGGCCGTCACGCCAATCGCCGGAAATGCTCGATTGGCCCCGAAATCGGCGACAATCGCAGGATTGGTTACCGTCCCCCGCCGTCCGAGTTCCATGCCCTTCAATATCCCGATCCTGCTGACCTGGCTTCGCGTCGCCATGATTCCACTGGTGGTGGGGGTCTTCTACCTGCCTGACGCCTGGCTGCCGATGCACACCAAGAACCTGACCGCGGCGGCGTTCTTCATCATCGCCGCGGTAACGGACTGGCTCGACGGCTTCCTCGCACGGCGCTGGAACCAGACTTCGTCGTTCGGCGCATTCCTGGACCCGGTCGCCGACAAGCTGATGGTGACCGCGGCGCTGCTGTCGCTGCTGGCGCTGGGCCGGGTCACCGACCTGATCGCGCTGGTCATCATCGGGCGCGAGATCACGATTTCGGCGCTGCGCGAGTGGATGGCGCAGATCGGCGCCTCCAAGAGCGTCGCGGTGAATTTCCTCGGCAAGCTCAAGACCACCGTGCAGATGATTGCGATTCCGCTGCTGCTGTTCAGCGACCGCCTGTTCGGCTTCGATGCCCATCGGCTCGGCACCTGGATGATTTATGTGGCGGCGGTGCTGACGCTGTGGTCGATGATCTACTACATGAAGCTGGCGTGGCCGCAGATCCGCGAACGCAGCAACGTAGTGGCGCGCGCAGGCGCGCCGAAATGAAAAGAAATTCGAAAAAGTGGTTGACGGAGAGGGCAGTTCTTTGCATAATCTCATTCTCGTTGCTGACGACGCAAGCGAAAGCAGCGAGATAAGGTAGGTTTGGCGCAAGATGTTGTGAGATATCGGCGCATTGCAGCATAAAACACCTTGATTCGATTTAAGCAGTGCCCTGCGGGAGTAGCTCAGTTGGTAGAGCGCAACCTTGCCAAGGTTGAGGTCGCGAGTTCGAGACTCGTCTCCCGCTCCAATCCCCAAAGGGAAGCCACGCTTCCCTTTTTGTTTGGGTTGATCGCCGTTCAGCGGCATGCCGTATCGAAGCGCTGCGGCAGCCTCGGCTGAATGCGGATACAATCCAGCAGCACGTCACCTGGCGGGGTGGCAGAGTGGTTATGCAGCGGCCTGCAAAGCCGTGTACGCCGGTTCGATTCCGACCTCCGCCTCCAGTTGCAAGCAGAGCGGCGCCTTTTGGCGCCGTTTTTGTTTTCCCGGGCCGGGTGCAACCGCCCGGACGTGGCGGGCATGTTACATTACTCCTGTCGTACGCTTTTCGGGGGGCTCCGCGGCCTGGTTCGCGGGGCAGCATGTCAATCGCCATCCCCGATCCGTGACGCGCCGCCGGCGTGTCCGGGGCCGCTGCGGCATTTCCCGTTCTTCCCCGTTCCGATGCTGCTGCCCAGGGCTGCGGCGACTGTCCCGCGCTGACCGCTGGTGCGCGCCGGATGCGCTGTGCCACTTGCCAGGGCAAGGGAGCGGGTTAGCCGTTCCGCCCCTGACCCGAGGAATCCCGCACGCATGCATCACGCCACCCCGCTTATCAGTACCATCGTCGGCGGTATCGTCCTGGCCTTCATCCTTGGCGCGGTCGCCAGTCGGCTGCGCCTGCCGCCGCTGATCGGCTACCTGTGCGCGGGCATCGTGGTGGGGCCGCATACCCCCGGCTACACCGCCGACCAGGCGCTGGCGCCGGAACTGGCCGAGCTGGGCGTGATCCTGCTGATGTTCGGCGTGGGCCTGCATTTCTCGATCAAGGACCTGATGGCGGTCAAACGCATCGCCATTCCGGGCGCGGTGGTGCAGATCGGCATCGCCACGCTGATGGGCATGCTGGTGTCGTGGGGCTTCGGCTGGTCGTGGGGGCAGGGGCTGGTGTACGGGCTGGCGCTGTCGGTGGCCAGCACCGTGGTGCTGCTCAAGGCCTTGCAGGAGCGCAACCTGGTGGAATCGCCGCAGGGACGCATCGCCGTTGGCTGGCTGATCGTCGAAGACCTGGCGATGGTGCTGGCGCTGGTGCTGCTGCCGGCAATGGCCGGCCTGCTGGCCGGTGCGGGCCCGGCGTCCGGCGCTGCGGGCCCCGAGGTAGTGCTGGCGATCTTCGCCACGCTGGGCAAGGTGGCGGCGTTCGTGGCGGTGATGCTGGTAATCGGCCGCCGCTTTATCCCATGGATGCTCGAGCGCATCGTCTGGACCGGCAACCGCGAGATGTTCCGCCTGGGCGTGCTGGCAACCGCGCTGGGCGTGGCCTATGGCGCCTATGCGCTGTTCGGCGTGTCGTTTGCGCTGGGTGCGTTCTTTGCGGGCATGGTGCTGGCGGAATCCGAATTCAGCCATCGCGCGGCCGAGGAATCGCTGCCGCTGCGCGACGCCTTTGCCGTGCTGTTCTTCGTTTCGGTGGGCATGCTGTTCGACCCGATGGTGCTGGTGAACGACCCCTGGGGCGTGCTCGCGACGCTGTTTATCATCGTGGTCGGCAAGTCGCTGGCGGCGCTGGGCATCGTGCGCGCCTTCGGGCATTCGGGGCAGACCGGCATGACCATTGCCGTCAGCCTGGCGCAGATCGGCGAGTTCTCGTTCATCCTCGCCAGCCTCGGTGTCTATCTGAAGATCCTGCCCGAACGCGGCCAGGCGCTGATCCTGGCCGGTGCGCTGCTGTCGATCATGCTCAATCCCGTGCTGTTCCACATGCTCGACCTGTACACGGCGCGCCGCAGCCGCGGCGCCGGTCCCCAGCCGGCCTGACCGGTTTCCCTTCAGGCGCCGATGCGCGGCGCCATGGTGCGCAGGTACTCGGTGAACGCCAGCAACCCCTGGGTCGGGAACTTGTCCTGGTGCACCACCAGCTGCAGGGGCCGCACGATGCGCGGCAGGCCATCGCGGATCGCCACCAGCGTGCCGCGCTCGAGTTCGTCGCGCACCACATGCAGCGACAGGCAGCTGACGCCAAAGCCGCTCATCACCGCTCGCTTGATGGCCTCGGCGTTGCCCAGTTCCAGCGCGAAGCGCAGTTCGCCCAGCAGCGGCACCAGCCGCTCCTCGATCACCTCGCGCGTGCCCGAGCCGGGCTCGCGCACGATCCACTCGGCATCGCGCAGGGCCACCAGGTCATGGGGTGCCGCGGCGAGCGGGTGGGAGGGGCCGACGATCACCACCATCTCGTCGTCGCACCAGCGCACGCTGCGCAGGTCGCGTTCGTGGCTCGCGCCTTCGACCAGGCCGATATCGGCTTCGAACTGCAGCAGCGACTGCAGCACCTCGCGGGTATTGCCGATGCGCAGGTCCAGCGTGCACGGGCCGCTGCGCGAGTGGCGGAAGCCCGCCAGCAGCGGCGGCAGCATATAGCTGCCGATGGTGTTGCTGGCGGCGATGCGCAACTGGACCCCGGTCTGGCCGGCAAAACGCTCGAGTTCCTGCGCCTGGTCCAGCAGCGACAGCGCGCGCGGAAAAAATTGCCGGCCGGTCTCGTTGATGCTGAGGCGGCGCGCGATGCGGTCGAACAGGGGGCTGTCCAGCGCGCGCTCCAGCTCCGCCAGCGACGCGCTGACCGCGGATTGCGACATCGCCAGCGCCTGGGCAGCCGCCATCGTGCTGCCATGCTGGGCCACCGCCACGAACACGGACAACTGGCGCAGCGTCAGGCGCAGCGGGCGCTGCTCCGGCCGCGGCGCGGCCGGCTGGTGGGCGTGAGGGTCCATATCGAAAATATCAATAACGCATAACGATATTACCCGTTTTACGGGTTAGGCGGGCGCCATTACGCTGGAGTCACTAAAGCACACCCAACTCGAGCCCGCCATGTCTTCCGTCTCCAGCCCCCGCACCACTCCGGCCACCGCGCCAACCGCGGCACCGGCCTTGCCGCCGCCCTGGTCGCAGCGCTTGCTGACACTGCTCCCGCTGGGCGGCATCGCGTGGCTGGCGATTGCGCTGGCCGAGCATCCGGCGGTATCGCGCTACGGGCTCAGCGCGCTGACGCTGGCCATGTGCGCCGGCATGGTTGCGGCCAATACGTTGCCGCGCCATTGGCTGGCGCCGCTGGCCCCCGGCATGCAGGTGGCGCGGCATTACCTGCTGCGGCTGGGCGTGGCGTTGTACGGGCTGCGCCTGACCTTCGCCTCGATCGTCGCGCTGGGCCTGCCGGGCATCGCCGTGCCGCTGACCATGCTGGTGGCCACGCTGCTGTTCGGCACCTGGGTTGGCACGACTTGGTTCGGCCTGAGCCGCCGCGAGGCGATCCTGGTCAGTTCCGGCAGCGCCATCTGCGGCGCGGCAGCGGCGATCGCCGTGTCGTCGGTGGTGCGCACCGACGACAAGCAGACTGCCGTGGCGGTGGCGACGGTGGTGCTGTTCGGTACCGTGGGCATGCTGCTCTATCCCTATCTGTACGAACTGGCCACCGGCCATTGGCACTGGGCCGTGAGCGAGCGCATGTTCGGCATCTTTACCGGGGCGACGCTGCACGAAGTGGCGCAGGTGATCGCCGCCGGCAAGATGATCAGCGAGCCAACCGCCGACGCCGCCGTGGTGGCCAAGATGGTGCGCGTGCTGGCTCTGGGTCCGCTGCTGCTGGTGATGGCGCTGTGGCCTCAGGGCGGCTCGCAGCCGGCCCGGTCCGGCGCCGGCGCAGGCCGCCTGCGCGGCATCATGAAGTCGGTGCCCTGGTTCGCGGTGGGCTTTGTCGCGGTGATGGCGGTCAATTCGGCCGGCGCCGTGCCCGCTGCCTGGAAGGCGCCGCTGATCGCGCTGGACAACTGGCTGCTGGCTTGCGCGATGCTCGCGATCGGCCTGCACACCCGCATCGGCGACCTGGTGCGCGCAGGCCGCAAGCCGCTGGCGCTGGCCGGTGTGCTGTTCGTGTTCCTGATGGGCGCGGGGGCGCTGATGTGCTACGCGATGGCGTGACGGCGCAATCCGGAGTCAGGCAAAAAGGGGGCGATTGCCCCCTTTTTGTTTCGCTGCAAGTTTCGGCGGCCGCCAGCAGTGACCGCCAGCAGTGAGCAGCGGCCCGCAGGATGTCGCCGCCAAAGCAAAGGATGGCAACTGTGGATTTGGTGCCCGAGGCCGGAATCGAACCGGCACGCCTTGCGGCGAGGGATTTTCTTCCCACTTCGGCTTTCGCCGCCAGCGCGGGCGCTGTTCGTGGGCTGGAGCACGCCTTCACCATAGCCTTGCGGCCGTAGGTGCCCGCCGTCTGCTCTCTACACCTTCCCGGCCTTGGCGGCTGGGCTTGGCTCGGCGTTGGCTCGGATGCCATGGCATCCAGGGCGTTCGCCGACTTTGACGGGCGTCACTTCGGGCGTTTCCCCCCGAAGGCTCAAATTGTTCAAGTCCCTTGTGTCTACCGATTTCACCACTCGGGCGCGTGCGCTGCGTCTGTTGCCGTTACCGGTCGGTGCCAGACCGGCCCAGGGTGCTGCAGCGCGCGGCAAGCCCGATATTGTGGTGGCTCCGCATCCCGGATGCAAGCCGCGGCTGAGACGGAAGGGCAGGCGCGCGTGCCGACGACCTGCAACTGGTCTCTGGCGAAAAGTGACGACACTGTTACGGCTGGTAACAATGTCGTGCGCGCCGTTGCACCTGGAAATTTCCGAACCCCTACAATACCAGTTACGAGAAATCCCACTTTGAGAGGCGGATATGAAACGTTGGTGGCTTGCAGCATGCGGTATTGCCGCCGGGTTGGCGTCTGGCGCAGCCATGGCCCATGTGAGCGTTGGCGTGTCCGTCGGCGTTCCGGGCGTGGTGATCGGTGCGCCGGCGTATTATCCGCCCGCTCCGGCCTACTATGGCCCGCCGCCGGTCGTGGTGGCGCCCGCTCCGGTCTATTACGGTCCACCGCCAGTGGTGGTCCGCCCGCGCCCGGTTTACTACGGTCCTGGCTATTACGGCCCGCCGCGCTATTACGGCGGCCATCGCGGTTACTATGGCCCGCCGGGCTACCACCGTGGCCATGGACATGGCCACGGCCACGGCAGGTGGCGTGACTGAGCACGATCCTGGATCGAGGCTGTTCTGAAGGGGCCCCATTTGCGGGCCCTTTCCTTTTGGCGCTGCGAGCGCGACATAACGGTGCCGGCCTGGTTCCGGGCGGACCGGCGCAATTTGATAGAGGTCAAAATATTTGAACGGACTGCTCAAAGCATCACCTGCACGACGCTAAGGGTTTTCCCTAAACTACTTGTGTGACATCGCGATGACGCTGGTCCCTCTGGCGTGCGATGCCGTGACCAACCAAGAAGCAAGGGGAATCTCATGAAGATCAAACAAGCCGTGATTGCCGCCGCCGCACTGGCGCTCCTGGGCACTGCGTCCACCGCCTCGTTCGCCGCGGTCGGCAAGGTCGACCCGTATCTCGACGGCGCCAAGGTCGGCGCAGTCGACCCGTACACCGATGGCGCCAAGGTCGGCAAGCCGGATCCGTTCACCGACGGCGCGCGTGTCGGCAAGACCGACCCGTACACCGACGGCGCCAGGCTGGGCAAGGTCGACCCGTTCACCGACGGCGCCTGACCGCACCGCCGCAGTCATCGCATGACCCATGGCCCGCTTGCGGGCCATTTTGCTGTGGTGCGCAAGCTCAGTCGTCCGGTGGCGGTGCTGCCATGACGGTGGCGCAGGTGCGGCGCTATACTTCGGCCTCTATCCAAATCTATGACCAGGAGAGTGGCATGCAGCAAAAGACGGTTCTGACGGCAGACGACGTGAAGAAGATCATGGCCGCAGCGGAAACCGAGGCAAAGAACCATCACTGGGCCGTGTCGATCGTCGTGGTCGACGACGGCGGCCATCTGCTGGCCATGCAGCGCCTGGACGGCGCCGCGCCGATCTCGGCCTATATCGCCGGTGAAAAGGCCCGCACCTCGGCGCTGGGCCGCCGTGAGTCGAAGGTCTACGAAGACATGATCAACAACGGCCGCTACTCGTTCATGACGGCGCCGGTGCTGCAGGGCATGCTGGAGGGCGGCGTGCCCATCGTCTGCAACGAGCAGGTGGTGGGCGCCGTCGGCGTGTCGGGCGTGAAGTCGACCGAGGACGCGCAGGTCGCGCGTGCCGGCATCGCCGCGCTCGGACTGTAAGGCGTTCGCGCCGGCGCTGGCGCCGGTGCATGAAAAAGCCCCGCAGGCAGCGCCTGCGGGGCGGCATAAAAGAGGGCATGGCTGGGTACGGCCGGGGTCTGACTCCCGCCCGCGGCACGCATACCTGGCTACTGCCCAACACCTCGTTCCGAGGTGGTCCCCACAAAAGTCTTTGCGACCACGTTCGTGGCGTCCGCGCCTGGCGCGGATTGCGAATCGCTCCCCCGGCTGCCTTCCTGCCGCAACGCGCGGGGGCAGCGTCATTTCGTCAGGATCAGCTTGCCGTAGCGTGTCACGCGCAGCGTGTAGACCTCGCCGTTGTGCAGGATCGGCAGCGTGCTGGCGCCGCGCATGATCGCATCCAGCGCCACCGGTTCGCCGGCCGGCGCCGAGCTCAGGCTGTCGCGCACCAGCGCTTCCAGGCGCGCGGGCAGGGCCGCCACGGCGGACTTGACCGAGGCGATCGCCGACGGGGCCGTTTTTGCCCCGGCATCCCGGCGCGGCTGCGCGGCCACGTCGACGCGGCGCAGCGACAGGCGGCGGCGGGTGACTTCGCGGGGTTGCGACAGCGGCAGGGAAAGTGTGCTCATCATCTGGCTCCGTTCTGCGATAGGAGAGTTAGGGGAGTGCGATCCGGGCCGGCGGTGCCGCGCCTGGCGCAGTCAATGGAATGATATTAAATGAGAATTGTTATCATTACAATAGCCTCTCGCTAAGATTACGAGTGGCGCGACGACTACGGCCGGAGCCACGGCGCTGGCCGGCATCTTCGCAAGCTCTCGGCACCATGACAAAAGGGCACACGAAGGTGCCCTTTGTCGTTCAGAGACGTGCCCGCAGGGGCCGGCTTACTGCTTGGGTTCAGTGATGAAGCCGATCTTGCCCAGGCCGCCATGCTGCGCGGCGGCCATGACCTCGGCCACGCGCTCGTAGCGCACCTCGCGGTCCGCGCGCAGATGCAGCTCAGGCTGCGGCTGCTGCTGCGCGGCCAGCGCGATATTGCTTTCCAGCGTGGCCTGGTCCACTTCCACCTGGTTCCAGAAGACCTTGCCGCTAGCGTCGATCGAGACGTTGATGTTTTGTGGCTTGGGGTCGTTCGGCGTGTTGGTGGCGCGCGGCAGGTCGATCTTCACCGCGTGGTTGATCACGGGGATGGTGATGATGAAGATGATCAGCAGCACCAGCATGACGTCGACCAGCGGCGTCATGTTGATTTCGCTCATCACCTCGTCGTCGTCCCCTTCGAGAGTACCGAATGCCATGATGACTTCCTTGCTAGCGGTTTAGCGCTGTGCCGTGGCCAGGCGCACGGTGCCGTCCTCGGCGCGGGCGCCGGTGGGGCGCACGCGCGCGCCGGTGACGAAGTAGGCGTGCAGGTCGTGGGCAAAGCGGTTGAGCTTCGAGATCACCGACTTGTTGCCGCGGGTGAGGGCGTTATAGCCCAGTACGGCGGGGATTGCCACGGCCAGGCCGAAGGCGGTCATGATCAGCGCCTCGCCCACCGGGCCGGCAACCTTGTCGATGGTCGGCACGCCCGAGGCGCCGATGCCGATCAGCGCGTGGTAGATGCCCCACACGGTGCCGAACAGGCCGACGAACGGCGCGGTCGACCCGACCGATGCCAGCACCGCCAGGCCCGACTGCATGCGTGCCACCGATTCATCGATGGAGCTTTTCAGCGAACGCGTCAGCCAGTCGGAGATATCCATCACGTCGTGCAGCTGCGGCTGGCTGGCGCGATGGTGCTGGGCGGCTTCCTTGCCGGCGATGGCCAGCGTGCGGAACGGGTTGGCGTCGCCGGCGCCCAGGGTTTCCAGCGCGTGGTCGAAATCGTCCGAATGCCAGAAGCGCTTTTCCGCGCCTTGCGCCATCTTCTTCAGGCGCACCAGATCCCACGCCTTGGTCAGGATCACGATCCATGAGGCGAGCGACATGATCAGCAGAATGATGGCGGTCGCACGCATGACGAAGTCGCCTTGCGACCAGAGGTGGGTGAGTCCGAGGTCCTGCATGTGTTGGTTTCCTGGTGAGTTCGCTTGGTTTAGGTCAGATCAGAGATCGGAAATCGGGGGCGGTCAGTTCAGCTCGAAGCCGATCGGCTGCTGCGCCGTGACGGCGACGGCGCGGCCGTTGTCCATATAGGGCTTGCAGCGCATGGCCTGCACGGCTTCCACCGCGGCCTGGTCAAGCCGCGACGAGCCGCTCGACGTCACCACGGCGGTCTTGACGACCTTGCCGCTTTCATCGGTGGTCAGCCGCACCACGGCCTTGCCGGTCTCGCCCATGCGGCGCGACTGGGAAGGATACTTCGGTTGCGGCGGCGTGCACTGGATTTCGCCGATGCCGACGGCACGCGGCGCGGCCGACACCGGTGCCGGGGCGGGCTCGGGCGGGGCCGGGGGCGCCGGCGGGGCGGGCGGCGCTGCAGGCGCCGAAGGCGTCGGCGGCAGGTCGGCGACCGGCTGCGGTGCCGGCTTGGGCTGCGGCGGCGTCGGCTTGGGCGTGGTCACCTTGACCTGCTTGGGCGGGGTTTCCTGCTTGGGCTTCGGCTTGGGCGGCTCGGGCGGCGCCTCCTGCTTGGGTGGCTCGAGCGGAATGATGCGCGCGATGATTTCCGGCGCGATCACGGCCTCGGTGAGCTTGCGGGCCAGCCCGCTCTGGATCAGGTAAAGCAGGCCGGCGTGGAACAGCAGCACGGCGAGCGTAATCTTTAAGAAGCGTTGGTCGAACATGTGTCAACAACAAAAGTCTGCCGGCGGCGACACCTTGGCGGCCGTGCGCCGTCACTTGCGGTAGAACAGGATCAGCGAGATGCCGCAACCGACCAGCAGGCTAAGCAGCAATTCCATGATAAACGCTCCTTCAACTGGGTTGCCGTGGGAGCGCCACTCTGGGGCAGCGTGTCAGCTGCTGAGTATAAACGATAATGATTCTTATTTGTTGTGATTTGTGCGTCGCAACTGGAATTTTCCGCCCGCGCGCGTTATACCGGCAAGTCCCGGCGGCAAATCGGGGAGGGCAATACGGTTGGATCATGCGCGCTGGCACGCCATGGCACCGCGCCGCGCTTCGGTGCCCCAGGCCACCCTGGCCGGCGCCGGCCGTGCACGGGCGCGCCCGCAGGGCGGGAAAGCGCGCTAGCATAGAAAGACACTGCAGACGTGGCGGTGCGCCTGTCGCGGCCCGCCATCGCGCATCGCGCGCTCGGGGACCCGTTCATGGACTTCACACGTTTTGCTGAAGATGACCGATCGACGCTGCTGCGCTCCATGCCCGGCGCATCGTCCAGCTCGGCGCTGGACTGGATGTGTGCGCAGTTTGCGCTGCGCGTGGTCTGCGCGCTGGGCCCGCGCTTCAACCTGCGCAGCAATATCAACGATGTCCTGACCGTCAGCGCCCAGGAAATGGTGTGGCCCTACGGCGTGGTGCTGCGCGTGCAGCGCTTCCTGGCCGCGCGCTGCGCCGACATGCCCGCCTGGAAGGGCGCGGCGCGCCTGACCCCGGAAGAATTCCTCGACCGCCATGGCCAGTGGAACAGCGCCTTCGATGAAAGCGCGCTGTTCTATTACCTCGACGAGTACGTCAAGCACCACGCCAAGGACATGTTCGCCGTGTTCGACGCGTCGGCCGCGGCGATCGCCCAGCGGCTCGAGGGCGAGCGCGTGCTGCTGGTGCGCAATATCGACATGCTCAGCCACGTGCTGGACCTGCCCGACCACGAGCGCAAGCTGTTGCTGTATGCCGCGCTGGCCAAGTACAAGCGCGACCTGCGCGCGGTGATGGTCGACTGCAAGGTCGCGCACAGCCAGGAGGCGTTCCAGATCCTGGCCGGCCTGACCGGCGCCGGCGCGGCCGACGTGGCGGCGTCGCTGCGGCCCGGCTCGCGGCTGGAGACCCTTAACCTGATCGAGCAGCCGCTGCCTGAAAACAGTGTGACCGACCTCGGCGACCTGATGCGGCTGTCGGACCGGCTGCTGCATGTGCTGCTCGGCAACTACGCCAACGAGGCCGAGATGATGGCGGTCTTCACGCGCCCGGCCGCGCCGCCCACGCTGACCACCGCCGACTATCCGCATGTGGAGACCGACGCGCGCTACCTGCGCGCCATGCTGGCCAATGCCACGCGCCAGCACGCCAGCGGCGTCAACGTACTGATCTACGGCCCGCCCGGCACCGGCAAGACCGAGTTCGCGCGGCTGCTGGCACGTGAGGCCGGCTGCGAGCTGTATGAGGTCGATTGCCTGGATCGCGACGGCAACAGCCTGTCGGGCAAGGACCGCTACCGTTCGCTGCAGGTGTCGCAGGCGTTCCTGCGCGGGCGCGCCCATACCGCGCTGCTGTTCGACGAAGTCGAAGACGTGTTCCCGGGCAGCGCGCGCGAGCTGATGAGCCTGTTCGGCCAGGAGGACGCGCGCGCCTCGGTCAACGGCAAGGCCTGGGTCAACCAGACGCTGGAGCAGAACCCGGTGCCGGTGATCTGGATTTCCAATTCGATCCGCCAGATCGACCCGGCCTACCTGCGCCGCTTCCAGTTCCACCTCGAGCTGAAGATCCCGCCGCCGCTGGTGCGCGAGAACATCATCCGCAAGCACCTGGGGGGGCTCGATGTCAGCGATGCCTTTATCGCCGGGCTGGCCGCGCGCAAGACCCTGACGCCGGCGCAGGTGCAGTCGGCGGCGCGCTTTGTCGAGCTGGCGCGGCCGAACGTGGAAGAGCCCGTGGAGGCGCTGATCCTGCGCCAGCTCGAACATGCCGACCGCGCCATGGGCCTGCGCCCGGAAGCCGAAGCGCGCCCGGTGGTCACGCACTACCGGCTCGAGAACCTGCATCTCGAGACCCGCTATGACGTGGTCAAGATCGTCGACGCGCTGCGCGTGCGCCAGCGCGGCACGCTGTGCTTCTATGGCCCGCCCGGCACCGGCAAGACCGCGCTGGCCGAGCATATCGCGGCCGAGCTGGACCTGCCGCTGATGATCCGGCGCGCCTCGGACCTGATGAGCAAATACGTGGGCGAGACCGAGCAGCAGATCGCCGCGATGTTCGCGCGCGCGGAAGAGGACGGCGCGGTGCTGCTGCTGGACGAGGCCGACAGCTTCATGCAGAGCCGCCAGCAGGCGGTGCGCAACTACGAGATCTCCGAGGTCAACGAGATGCTGCAGGGCATGGAGCGCTTCAACGGCATCTTTATCTGCACCACCAACCTGTTCGACCGCATCGACGAGGCCGCGCTGCGGCGCTTCTCGTTCAAGATCCGTTTCCTCGCGCTGAAGCCGGCGCAGCGCGTGGCCATGTTCGTCGACGAGGCGCTCGACGGCAACGCCGCCGGCCTGACCGACGCCATGCGCGCGGACCTGGATGCGATGGATTGCCTGACGCCCGGCGACTTTGCCACGGTCAAGCGCCAGTGCGTGCTGCTGGGCGAGGCGCTGACGCCCGATGAATTCCTGGCGCAGCTGCGCCAGGAGCATGCGATCAAGCCCGAGGTGCGCGAGCACCGGCCGCTCGGCTTCCTGCGCTGATCGAAGGGGTAACCGAGGGCGCCGGTCAGAACGCCGGCGCCGGCTCGATCACCACGGTTTCCGCAGCGGCTTGCATCTGCAGCAGCGCGGCCACCATCGCGCGCAAATGCGCGGCATCCTTGGTCGAGAGCAAGCGGTCATGCCCCCGGGCACCGGACGGCGCGGCCAGCGCATGCTCGTCGAGCTTGCGCGCCAGCTGGCGCGCGACCGCGCTGCCGGTATCGACCAGCGCCAGCCGATCGCCGGCGATGGCGCGGATAGCGCCTGCCAGGAAGGGGTAGTGGGTGCAGCCCAGCACCAGGGTATCGGCGCCGGCTTCCAGCATCGGCGCGAGGTAAGCCGCCAGGCGCTCGCGCACGGCGGGCCCGTCGGTCTGGCCTTGCTCGACCAGCGTCACCAGTCCCAGCCCGGCCTGGCACAGGAAGCGGCTTTCGCCGTCCAGCGATGCCAGCAGCCGCGCGAATTTCGCGCTCTTGAGCGTATTGGCGGTCGCCAGCACGCCGACCACCTTGCTGCGGCTGGCCGCGGCGGCGGGCTTCAGGCCGGGCTCGACCCCGATGATCGGCACCGCCAGCCGCTCGCGCAGCAACGCCACGGCATGGCCCGTGGCGGTATTGCAGGCGATCACCAGCGCCTTGCAGCCCTGATCGATCATCCACTCGCAGGCCTGCAGCGTGCGCGCTTCGACAAAACGTTCGGGCTTTTCGCCGTAGGGCGCGTACTTCGAGTCGGCAAGGTACAGCAGCGGCTCGTGCGGCAGCAGGGCGCGGATCTCGCGCAGCACCGACAGGCCGCCGAGGCCGGAATCGAAGACGCCGATGGGTGCGGGGTTCACTGGGATGCGAGGAGGACACGAAACAGTGCAGAAAAAAGCCGGGTCGGAACCCGGCTTTTCGAGCGCGACGGCGGATTCTACCGTCCCGGCGCGTAGTGGCTTACAGCGCGGCGACCGGAATCTTGCCGATCTTGGCCTGCCATTCTGCCGGGCCGGTCTTGTGCACCGAGGTGCCTTCGCTGTCCACGGCCACCGTCACCGGCATGTCCTTGACCTCGAACTCGTAGATCGCTTCCATGCCCAGGTCTTCGAAGCCGACCACCCTGGCCTGCTTGATCGCCTTGGCCACCAGGTAGGCGGCACCGCCCACCGCCATCAGGTAGGCCGACTTGTGCTTCTTGATGGCCTCGATCGCCACCGGGCCGCGCTCGGCCTTGCCGATCATCGAGATCAGGCCGGTCTCGGCCAGCATCATCTCGGTGAACTTGTCCATGCGCGTGGCGGTGGTGGGGCCGGCCGGGCCGACCGCCTCGTCGCGCACCGGATCGACCGGGCCGACGTAGTAGATCACGCGGTTCTTGAAGTCCACCGGCAGCTTCTCGCCCTTGGCCAGCATGTCGGCGATGCGCTTGTGCGCGGCGTCGCGGCCGGTCAGCATCTTGCCATTGAGCAGCAGGGTCTGGCCCGGCTTCCACGAGGCGACTTCTTCCGGCGTCAGCGTGTCCAGGTCGACGCGCTTGGAGGTCTCGGTGTTGGGTGCCCACTCGACCTTCGGCCATTGCGACAGGTCCGGCGCTTCCAGCTTGGCCGGGCCGCTGCCGTCCAGCGTGAAGTGCACGTGGCGGGTGGCGGCGCAGTTCGGGATCATCGCTACCGGCTTGGACGCTGCGTGCGTCGGGCAGGCCATGATCTTGACGTCGAGCACGGTGGCCAGGCCGCCCAGGCCCTGGGCGCCGATGCCCAGCGCGTTGACCTTCTCGTACAGCTCGACGCGCAGTTCCTCAACCCAGTCCCTGGGGCCGCGGGCGATGATGTCCTGGATATCGATGGATTCCATCAGCGATTCCTTGGCCATCACCATCGCCTTCTCGGCGGTGCCGCCGATGCCGATGCCCAGCATGCCCGGCGGGCACCAGCCGGCGCCCATGGTCGGCACGGTCTTCAGCACCCAGTCGACGATCGAGTCCGACGGGTTCAGCATCACGAACTTGGACTTGTTCTCCGAGCCGCCGCCCTTGGCCGCGACCTGGATGTCGACGGTGTTGCCCGGCACCACTTCATAGTGGATCACGGCCGGGGTGTTGTCCTTGGTGTTCTTGCGGCCGCCTTCGGGCGGGCTGACGATCGAGGCGCGCAGCACGTTGTCGGGGTGCGTGTAGCCGCGGCGCACACCCTCGTTGATCATGTCGGTCAGGCCCATGGTGGCGCCGTCCCAGCGCACGTCCATGCCCACCTTGACGAAGACCGTGACGATGCCGGTGTCCTGGCAGATCGGACGCTTGCCCTCCGCGCACATGCGGCTGTTGGTCAGGATCTGCGCGATCGCGTCCTTGGCCGCCGGGCTCTGCTCCAGCTCATAGGCGCGGCCCAGGCTGGTGATGTAGTCCATCGGATGGTAGTAGCTGATGTACTGCAGGGAGTCGGCGACGCTCTGGATGAGGTCTTCTTGCTTGATGACGGTCATTTTGTGGGGTGGGCAGCGGTGAAACACAGCCCGAAATCATACACTGAGCAGCGGCGCTCTGCCCGGCTGCATACAGCCGTCCACAGCGATGAATGTGCGGTAGACGCCGCTGTTGGCCGATGCGTCGGCCCAAAAGCAAAAACCGCGGCACATGGCCGCGGTCCGCAAGCAAGCGGGTTGGCCCCGCAAGCCGCTATCAATGCCTGGCGGGCGCGCCGGCGGGGTGGCTCACCATGCGGTCGACCCATGCCATCGCCACCGCTGACAGCAGAAACGCCAGGTGGATCGCCACCTGCCACATGATGGTATGGGTGGTGCGCTGCTCGGCGTCGATAAAGGTCTTGAGCAGGTGGATCGACGAAATGCCGATCAGTGCCATCGACAGCTTGACCTTCAGCACGCCCGCATTGACGTGGTCGAGCCATTCGGGCTCGTCGGGATGGTTGTCGATGCCGAGCCGCGAGACGAAGGTCTCGTAGCCGCCGACGATCACCATGATCAGCAGGTTGGAGATCATCACCACGTCGATCAGCCCCAGCACCACCAGCATGATCTTGTTCTCGTCGAACTCGGTCACATGGGCGAGCAGATGCCAGACCTCGATCAGGAAATGGTAGACGTAGACGCCCTGGGCCACGATCAGGCCCAGGTACAGCGGCAGTTGCAGCCAGCGCGACGCGAAGATGATGCTGGGAATCGGCCGCAGGGTTTGCGGCTGCTGCTCGGGAATCGGGTTGGAAGCCATGGCGGGGCGGGGTCGGCGGAGTTGAAAATCGGCGTGGATTGTACCAAGCGACCATGGCAACGCTGTGTTACCAGCGGTAACCGCTGCCTTGCCGCAGCGCTCAGGCGCGCGCCCCCGGCTCGGCGCCGGCCGCCTTGCCGCGCCACGCGCCGCGCGTGATCCGCCCCGGCCAGCTGGCCAGCACGATCCCGGCCAGCACGCACGCCAGCGCCACGCCATGCGGCCAGCCTGGCTGCTCGCCCAGGAAGACGATGCCGTAGGTGGCCGCGGCCACCGGCAGCACCGAGGTGAAGACCCCGGCCAGCTGCGCCGGCACATGCCGGATGCCCTTCATCCACAGCCAGAACGAGAACACGCTGGCCGACAGCGCGTACCACAGCACCATCAGCCAGGTCTGTGCCGGCACCGCGGCGGCGTCGAAGTTCAGCAGCGGCAGCAGTCCCAGCGGCAGCATCAGCAGTCCGCCGATCAGGTGCGTGTAGGCGCAGATCTCGATCGCGGCCAGCGTCTGCGTGAGCCGGCGCGACAGGATCACGTAGATCGACTCGCACACCACCGCGCCCATGATCATCAGGTTGCCCAGCCACGCCTGGCTGCCTGCGCCGGTGCCGTGGGAATCGCCGCGCGCGATGTTGAGCACCGCGATGCCCGCCACCGCCAGCAGCACCGACACCACCGTGCGCCGCGACAGGCGTTCGCGCAGCAGCAGCCAGGACAGCAGCGCCACGGTGGCGGGGATGGTGCTGGTGATCACGCCCGCCGCCATGGCGCTGGTCAGGCGCACGCCGTTGAGCATCAGCAGCGTAAACAGAAAGGTGCCGAAGAACGCCTGCAGGAACAGGTTCAGCCATTCGCCGCGCGAGACCCGGCGCATGCGCGCGGGCCGGTACCACGGTGCCAGGCAGACGATGGCGATGACAAAGCGCAGCAGCGCGAACAGCAGCACCGGCACATGGGCGATGATGGACTTGCCGAGGCCGACGTTGCTGCCGACCAGCGCCATCGAGGCGACCAGGAACAGTACGTAGACGGGAGTGAAGACAGCAGCGTTGGCGGGCACGGGTACTTGCCTCGGGATCTTCCGGTCGACACGCCGGCGCGGTGCACGGCAGGTCCGGGCTGGGCGGTGCTACCGCGCGGCAAGGGCCGCGCCGCATTCAGGTATCAGGCTCGCGGCATTATAGCTGTGCTAGCCTAATGGAGAAGGCTGCACTTTCGCGGCGCGCCCCCGATTCTTCCCGCTGCAATGCAACACGTTGCAGCGCCTGATCCTGCCGGCTGCAGGGATTTATCGTCAGGTTTAAGTAAGCCGTCGGGCGTAACGTGGCAGCCAAAGCCAGTCCAAAATCAGGAGACCAGTCCATGTCCGCCATCGAATCGGTGATGCAGGAGCATCGCGTGTTCAACCCGCCCGAGGCCTTTGCCAGCCAGGCCGCCATTCCCAGCATGGACGCCTACCGCGCCCTGTGCGACGAGGCCGAGCGCGACTACGAAGGCTTCTGGGCCCGCTACGCCCGCGAGCTGCTGCACTGGAACAAGCCCTTCACCAGGGTGCTGGACGAGAGCAACGCGCCGTTCTACAAGTGGTTCGAGGACGGCGAGCTCAACGCCTCGTACAACTGCCTGGACCGCAACCTGCAGAACGGCAATGCCAACAAGGTCGCGATCGTGTTCGAGGCCGACGATGGCACCGTGACGCGCGTCACCTACCGCGAGCTGCACGCCAAGGTGTGCCGCTTCGCCAACGGCCTGAAGTCACTCGGCATCAAGAAGGGCGAGCGCGTGGTGATCTACATGCCGATGTCGGTCGAGGGCGTGGTCGCGATGCAGGCCTGCGCGCGCCTGGGTGCCACGCACTCGGTGGTGTTCGGCGGCTTCTCCGCCAAGTCGCTGCAGGAGCGGCTGGTCGACGTCGGCGCGGTGGCGCTGATCACCGCCGACGAGCAGATGCGCGGCGGCAAGGCGCTGCCGCT
>NZ_AQUR01000085.1 GCF_000372525.1 Cupriavidus neocaledonicus | reverse complement strand
TGGTTCTATCGCCGCCCGGGATGGGCGCAAAAGGCGTGGGAGCATTGGTGCGAACAAGCAAGGCAGAGCCGAATACCTGCCCTCGAACTGTTCGCCCAGCGCCTGAAAGCGTATTGGCACGGCATCCTTGCCCGATGCCGCCATCCGCTGAATACCAGCGTCGTTGAGGGCATCAACAACACCATCAAAGTCATCAAGCGCCGAGCCTATGGCTACCGTGACGAGGAATACTTCTTCCTGAAGATCAAGGCTGCCTTCCCCGGAATTCCTCGTTGAACCAAAAAAATGCCGGCCATCCCGATGGCCGGCACCAAGCTCACAGCAGATGGAGAAATGCGGCCCCGCCGCGCATCGCCGCCGCCGGACAGCGCGAGCGCGGGGCCAACCTCAATTTGCATCACCGCGATAGCGTCGCCTTCGTCCACCCGGACTCGTCCGTTCGGGGTATGCGGGGCGCCGGCGGGTGGCTCTAGTGTTTCCCTTCCCAATGACTTTGATGAAGGAGCAGACATGGCCAAGGCCGAGAATCTGGTGACGTCGATCCAGGTAGAAATCGAGGCGCCGGCAGCGCTGGTGTGGGAAGTGCTGACCGACTTTGCACGCTACGGCGAATGGAACACGTTCTGTCCCGGACTGGAAACCACCGGCCGGCTCGGCGACATGGTGCACATGCAGGTGCGCATTCCCGGCACCGACCAGGTGATCCCGGTCAACGAGTACCTGGTGGCGTGGGAGCCGGAGCGGCTGCTGTCGTGGGAACAGCGCCCGACCGACGAGAACAAGGACGCGGCGCGGCGCGACCAGTACCTGGAAGCGATCGGCCCGGGACGCACCCGCTACTTCACCACCGACCTGTTCCTTGGCCTGAACGCCGAGACCATCATGCGCGAGCACGGTGCCTGGGTAAAACAGGGCTTCGACCAGGTGGCACGCGACGTCAAGGCGCGCGCCGAAGCGCTGCAGGCGCAGCGGCAGCGCAGCCGCAACTGAGCCGGCGGCGCGTGAGCGGCCCGAAGCCCGGGCCGGCCGATACTTGATGCCTTACTGCGGCGGGCGCTGGCTCAGTACCACCAGCGCGGCGGCGCCGCGGCTGCGCACGCAGGCGTCGTCGCAGCGCTCCAGGACGGCTTCGGCGGAGTGCAATGTCACCGTGGGCCGATCGTCCTGGCCGGCATCCATCGCCAGCCCCCAGGCCACGCCCATGGCGGCGCCAGCCCCGACCAGGCCTGCCGCCCAACGAAATCCCAGCCGCTTCATCGCTGTCTCCTGCGCTTGCCCTGCTTTTATCCGGGCTATTGCAAGCATCGTAGTCAGCGGCGGGCCGGACCTCTTCGTCCGAGCAGACTAAGGGGTATCCCGCATCAGCGCGGTATTGGAAGTGGCGTTGAATCGACAAGAAGCGCGCGCGGCGGGCGGCGCCGCGTGGTCCTGGTACAGCCGGGCCAGCACCACGGCGCTGCCTGACAGGCCGGCGGGCGCCAGATGCATCGCATGCGCGCCCAGCAGGCCCCACAGGTGCGCCACCAGCAGGCCGGCCAACTCCGGGCTGGGCAACAGCATCGCGAACGTGGCGCGCAGCGATTCGACGCCGCGCAGCACGCGCTCGCGCAGCGGACACAGTTCGCAGGCCTCGCCGCACTTGTGCTGCAGCAGCGCCGCAACCAGGCTGACATGGCGCGCGAGTTCATCGCCGTCCAGGAAGGCGTGCAACGCCTGCGCCAGTGCGTCCGGGCCGGCGCCGCCCTGCGCCAGCGGCGCGAGCCGCGCGGCGAAGTCGGCTTCGGCGCAGGACAGCAGCGCGCCCAGCAGTTCGGCGCGGGAACGGAAGTGCCCGTAGACGGCGCCGCGCGTCATGCCGATGGCGCGCGCCACGTCGTCGACGGTGACGCAGTGCAGGCCGCGGTGGCGGATCAGCTGCTGCGCGCTGGCGAGGATGCGCGCGCGCGTGACGGCGGCATCCTCGCGGGTGTGGCGGGCCATCGGCGCGGCGCGCTTACACGAAATGCACGTCGTCCGGGCCCCAGTGGGCGCGCATGCTGCGGATGCGGCCGTCGTCGTCGAAGCTCATGATGTCGGTCACGTCGATGCGCGCCGGCCGCCCTTCGAGCCGCGCATGTACGGCGAAGGTCAGCGCGGCGGCGTTGCCGTGGGAGCCGCGCGGCGGCGCCACCACCTCCAGCCGCGCGCCCAGCGCGATGGCGTGCTGGTAGAACGCCAGGATGGCGGGCTTGCCGGCGACCGGCTGCGCGCCAACCGGGTCTTCGACGATGGCATCGTCGGCGTAGAGCGCGGCAACGCCCTGCGCGTCGCCGGCATTGAAGCGCTCGACATAGGCGAGCAGCGTCGCCTTCATCGCGGCGCTGTCGGGATGAGGATTGGGCCCCTGGGACACGGAATGCTCCTGGTGGTGGGTTTCAGCGTGCGGTGTAGCCGCCGTCGATCACCAGCTCGGCGCCGGTGACGTAGCGTCCCGCGTCGGACACCAGGTACAAAATGCCCGCCGCGATGTCGCGCGGCTGGCCCACCTTGCCCGCGGGCGTAAGGCCGCCCAGGTAGTCGAACAGCCCCTCGCCCTGCCCCGAGGCCTGCGCCACGTGTTCCAGCATCGGCGTGCGGATAAAGCCCGGATGGATCGAATTGGCGCGGATGTTCTTGCCGGCGTACAGCAGCGCGTCGGTCTTGGCCATCATCCGCACCGCCGCCTTCGACGCGTGGTAAGGCGGCACGTCCGGGCCGCCGGCGATGCCGTACATCGACGACACATTGACGATGGCGCCGCCGCCGGCGCGCTCCATATGCGCGATGGCGTGCTTGGTGCACAGGAAGGTGCCGGTCACGTTCACCGCCATCACCTGCTGCCATTGCTCCAGCGCCAGTTCATGGGTGGGCGCATTGGGTCCTTCGATGCCGGCGTTGTTGACCAGGATGCCGAGCCCGCCGAAGCGCCCGGCGATCTCGGTGAACACGCGCGCCACCTCGTCTTCGCGGGTGACGTCGAGCTTCCAGAACGCGGCTTCGCCGCCGGCGGCGCAGATGGCTTCGGCAGTCGCCTTGCCGTCGGCTTCCAGCACGTCGAGCACGGCCACCCTGGCACCAGCGGCCGCGAGCATGCGCGCGGTCTCGGCGCCGATGCCGCGCGCGGCCCCGGTGATGGCCGCCACCTTGCCGCGCAGGCCGAACAGGTCATACGGGTATTCCATGATGTCTCCTTGGTCTTTGTCTTGTGGGCGCAGGCAATTATGCCGCGCCGGCGGGGGCCGTATCGCCCAGGAAGCCCAGGCATTCGCGGTTGAAGTACGCCGCGTGCTCGACCATCACCCAGTGGCCGCAGCGGTTGATCATGACAAAGCGCGCATCGCCGCAGCCGCTCAGGAACTTCGCCGCGCCGGAGGCGGGATTGAACTGGTCCTCGGTGCCCCAGAAGCCCAGCACCGGGCAGCGGATCCCGCCCAGCCGCGCGGTCAGGTTGGGCACCTTCATCGTCGCCAGCACTTCGCGCGGCTGCTCGCGGCACACCGCCATGCGCTCGTCGACCAGCGCGTCGGTGACCAGGCTGGCGTCGTGCACCAGCAATTGCAGCAGCTGGCGCATGGTGTCGGGATTCATGTGGCCGCCGGTAAACAGCGACACCATGCGCTGGATGCCCGGCATCTCGAAATAGGTTTCGCGCTCCTCCACGCCGCCGGGCGCCATCATCACCAGGCGGCTGACATGCTCGGGATAATCCAGCGCGTACTGCAGCGCGATCGCGCCGCCCAGAGAATTGCCCACCAGCACGCAGCGCGGCAGTTCCAGCGCCAGCAGCTGCTCGCGCAGCGCGGCGACGAAGAAGTCCAGCGTGTATTCGACATCGTCCGGCTTGGACGACAGCCCGTAGCCCGGCAGGTCCACCACTACGGTACGGAAGCCCGCCGCGGCGAACGCCGGCACATTGTGGCGGAAGTTGCTGTGCCCGCTCGCGCCCGGCCCGCTGCCGTGGATAAAGACCACCGGCTCGCCGGCGCCGGCATCCAGGCAGTGCAGGCGCAGGCCCCTGGCGGTGGTGATGAAGCGTCCCACCGGCAGGTTGGGGTGAAGCGAAGCTGGCGTGGAGGACGTGGCGGGGGCGATCGGGGCGGTGTGCTGCGAGGTAGCGGACATGAGGGCGTCTCCCTTGGTTTGCCCAGCATCTTGCGCAGCGCCACCGCCCCGGGCATCGTTCATTCGGACTACGAGCCGCCGCGCCACTTCTCCTACGATGGGCGCTCCATGCAAAACGGGGCAAGCCCATGACAGGATTCGACTACACCGGCCAGACCGTGCTGGTCACCGGCGGCATGCGCGGCATCGGCCGCGCCATCAGCGCGGCCTTCCTGCGCGCCGGCGCGCAGGTGTTCGTGTGCGGGCGCACCGCGCCCGCCGACGACCGCGAACTGCCGGCTGCAAACGGCCGCAGCGCCCGCTTCATTGCCGCGGACATCCGCGACCTGGAACAGGTCGACGCCATGCTGGCGCAGATCGCGCAGGCCAGCCCGACGCTGGACGCGGTGGTCCACAACGCCGGCGGCGCGCCGTTCGCGCTGGTTGCCGACGCCTCGCCGCGGTTGCTCGAGTCGGTGATCCGGCTCAACCTGGTGGCGCCGCTGCAGCTGGCCCAGCGCTGCAATGCACGCATGCAGCAGCAGGCCGGCGGCGGCACCCAGCTGTTCGTCGGCAGCGTCAGTGCGCTGCGCCCTTCGCCCGGCACCGCGGCCTACGGCGCCGCCAAGGCCGGCATCCTCAACGCGGTGCGCACGCTCGCGGTGGAATGGGCGCCGCGCGTGCGCGTGGCCGCGGTCAGCCCGGGCATGGTGCTGACCGATACCTCGCAGCAGCAGCACTACGGCGACCCGGCGGCGCTGCGCAGCATGGCGGCGACGGTGCCGCTGGGCCGGCTGGCGCTGCCGGACGACATCGCCGCCGCCTGCCTGTTCCTGGCATCGCCGCAGGCCTCGTACGTGAGCGGCGCCAACCTCGTCATCGATGGCGGCGGCGAGCGGCCGGCCTTTCTCGACGCGGCCTCGGTGAACCGCGGCTGAGCCACCGCTGACCCGTGGCTGGGGCGCTGCCCGTAGGGAAACCGCCTAGTCCGTTCTGCCGATTTGTGCATGGCTCCCCCTCTCTACGCTTCTCGTCCAGGCGAGCGCCGATCGAAGTGCCAGGCAATGAACCAACACCGATTCCACGGGGAGACCACCATGCACCAACCACCACGCGGGCCACAGCAGCGCCGCAACCGGCTGCGGCCCATCGCCGCGGCAGCGGCCCTGACGGCGCTGGCCGCGCTGCTCGCGCAGCCCGCGCAAGCCGGCGACACCATCGACTTCGGCAACGACACCACGCTCGACTACAGCGTCACCGCGTCCTACGGCGCTGCGGTGCGCACCGGCCGCCAGAGCGACGCGCTGCTGAGCCCGGCCAATATCAACGGCGACGACGGCGACCGCAACTTCAAGCGCGGCGACATGACCGCGAACCGTGTCTCGCTGCTGGGCGAGGCGCACCTGAAGCGCGGCGAATTCGGCGCGCTGCTGCGCGGCAGCGTGTTCTACGACTGGGCCTACAGCGGCACCAACTCCAACAACGCGCCCTTCACGGTCAACCACAGCGGGCCGTTCAACCAGTTCACCGAGTCGGCGAAGGACTACCACGAGCACCGCGCACAGCTGCTCGACGCCTATGTCTACGGCGCCACGCCGATCGGCGGCACGCAGCTGAGCTTCAAGCTGGGCAACCAGGTGGTGGCGTGGGGCGAGAGCCTGTTCTTCGCCAACATCGCCGGCGCGCAAGGGCCCGCAGATGCCACCAAGGCCTTCGTGCCCGGCGCCGAGGTCAAGGACATCCTGCTGCCGGTGCCACAGGCCTCGCTGCAGCTGCAGGTCACGCCGACGTTCAGCCTGATGGGCTACTACCAGTTCACCTACAAGCCGAACCAGATGTTCGCCCCGGGCAGCTATTTCAGCACCACCGACGTGGTCGGACCCGGCGCCGAGTTCATCATCGGGCCGGGCTTCAACATCCCGCGCGGCCCGGATATCCGCCCGTCCGACTGGGGCCAGTGGGGTGTCGGTGCCCGCTTCCGCGTGTTCGAGGACACCGAGATCGGCATCTACCAGTTGCGCTACCACGACAAGAACCCGAGCGTGGTCACCTCGCTGTTCCCCACGCTGCAGTACCAGCAGAAGTTCTACGGCGGCATCAACCTGACCGGCGCCAGCTTCTCGACGCAGCTGCTCGGCGCCAACGTCGCCGGTGAAGTCAGCTACAAGGACGGCATACCGATGCTGGTGGACGTGGCGGGGTCGCCCACCGCCTCGCGCGGCAAGGCGCTGCAGGGCAACCTGTCCGCGATCTACTCGGTGGGGCCGACCTTCCTCGCCGATTCGCAGTCGCTGCTGGGCGAAGTCTCGTACCTGCACGTGCTTGACGTGGACCCGGTGATGGGCTTCAGCAAGCTGTCGAACACGCGCAACTCGGCGGCGGTCCAGGTGGGCTGGTCGCTGACCTACAACAACGTGTTCGACGGCTGGGACGTCACCGTGCCGCTGACCTATGCGCAGCAGTTCAGCGGCAGGTCGGCGGTGGCCGGCGCCTTCGGCACGCTGATGGGCTATGGCGACAAGCGCGCCAGCGTCGGGCTGACTTTCAAGTACCTGAACAACCTGGAGCTCAACCTGACCTACGCCGCGTTCATCGGCGGCGCCAACATCGTCAACCGCCCGCTGGCCGACCGCGACTACGTGGCCTTCAACGCCAAGTACTCGTTCTGACCCTGGTCCCGGTCCGCGCCGCCTGCTTGGCCGCGCGGACCACCCCTTTTTCGTGCCATGAATGCCGACCTGATCACCACGCTCAGCAACGAACTCCACCACGCACTGGTCACGCGCACGCCGGTGCCGCCGCTCAGCGGCCGCGGCCTGGCGCTGGATGTCGGCGCCGCCTACCGCATCCAGCAGGGCTTCGTCGCCCACCGGCTCGCGGCCGGCGACCGCGTCACCGGCAAGAAGATCGGCGTGACCAGCGCCGCCGTGCAGCAGATGCTCGACGTGCACCAGCCCGACTTCGGCATCCTGCTGCAGAGCATGCACTACGCCGCCGGCCAGCCCATTCCCACAGCGTCGCTGATCCAGCCGCGCGCCGAGGGCGAGATCGCCTTTTTCCTGCGGCGCGACCTGCGCGGCCCGGGCGTGACGCGCGACGACGTGCTCGACGCCACCGAGGCGGTGGCGGCGTGCTTCGAGATCGTCGACTCGCGCATCCGCGACTGGCGCATCCGCATCGAGGACACCGTTGCCGACAACGCCTCGTGCGGCGTCTATGTGCTCGGCGACGAGCGCGTGAGCCCGCATGCGGTGGACCTGGCCGCGTGCGCGATGACGCTCGACAAGAACGGCGAATGCGTCGCCACCGGCCTGGGCAGCGCCGCGCTGGGCCACCCCGCCGACGCGGTGGCGTGGCTGGCCAACACCCTGGGCAGCTACGGCATTGCCCTGCTGGCCGGCGAGACCATCCTGTCGGGCTCGCTGGCGGCGCTGATTCCCGTGCAGGCCGGCGACCGCCTGTCCATGCATATCACCGGCATCGGCGGCTGTGCCGCCGTGTTCTCCTGACTGTCTGACCCTGCGATCCCAAACACCATGAACAAGATCCGATGCGCCCTGATCGGTCCCGGCAATATCGGCACCGACCTGCTCTACAAGCTGCGCCGCAGCGACATCCTGGAACCGGTCTGGATGGTCGGCGTGGAGCCGAGCTCCGAGGGCCTGGCGCGTGCGCGCGAACTGGGGCTGAAGACCACCAGCGACGGCATCGACGGCCTGCTGCCGCACCTTGAGGCCGACGATATCCGTATCGCCTTCGATGCCACCTCGGCCTACGTCCACGCCGAGCACTCGGCCAAGCTGACCGCGCGCGGCGTGCGCGTGATCGACCTGACGCCGGCGGCGATCGGGCCGTTCTGCGTGCCGCCGGTCAACCTCGAGGCCCATATCGGCAGCAACGAGATGAACGTCAACATGGTCACCTGCGGCGGCCAGGCCACCATCCCGATGGTCTATGCGGTATCGCGCGTGCAGCCGGTGGCGTATGGCGAGATCGTGGCGACGGTGTCGTCGCGCTCGGTCGGGCCCGGCACGCGCCGCAATATCGATGAGTTCACGCGCACCACCGCGGGCGCGATCGAAGCCGTGGGGGGCGCGCGCCAGGGCAAGGCGATCATCGTGATCAACCCGGCCGAGCCGCCGCTGATCATGCGCGACACCATCCACTGCCTGACCGAGGACGCGCCCGATGTTGCCGCGATCACCGCGTCGGTGCACGAGATGATTGCCGAGGTGCGCAAATACGTGCCCGGCTACACGCTGAAGAACGGCCCGGTGTTCGACGGCAAGCGCGTCTCGATCTTCCTCGAGGTCGAAGGCCTGGGCGACTACCTGCCGAAGTACGCCGGCAACCTCGACATCATGACCGCCTCGGCCGCCAGGACCGCCGAATGCATCGCCGCCGCCATGCGCGCCGGCAGCCCTGAAACCGCCACTGCCTGAGGAGCCGGCCATGACCCAACGCATCACCCTGCACGACATGACCCTGCGCGACGGCATGCATCCGAAGCGCCACCAGATCTCGCTGGAACAGATGAAAGGCATTGCCCGCGGGCTCGATGCCGCCGGCGTGCCGCTGATCGAAGTGACCCACGGCGATGGCCTGGGCGGCGCCTCGGTCAACTACGGCTTCCCCGCGCACAGCGACGAGGAATACCTGCGCGCGGTGCTGGGCGAACTGAAGCAGGCGCGCGTGTCGGCGCTGCTGCTGCCCGGCATCGGCACCGTCGACCACCTGCGCATGGCGCATGAGATCGGCGTGCAGACCATCCGCGTGGCCACGCATTGCACCGAGGCCGATGTCTCGGAGCAGCATATCGGCATGGCGCGCAAGCTCGGCATGGATACCGTCGGCTTCCTGATGATGGCGCACATGGCGCCGGTGCAGACGCTGGTGCAGCAGGCGCTGCTGATGGAAAGCTACGGCGCCAACTGCCTGTACATCACCGATTCCGCCGGCCACATGCTGCCGCACGACGTCACCGAGAAGCTCACCGCGGTGCGGCAGGCCTTGCGCCCCGAGACCGAGCTGGGCTTCCACGGCCACCACAACCTCGCCATGGGCGTGGCCAACTCGCTCGCGGCGATCGCCTGCGGCGCGACCCGTATCGACGCCGCCGCCGCGGGACTCGGCGCCGGCGCCGGCAATACGCCGATGGAAGTGCTGGTGGCGGTGTGCGAGCGCATGGGCATCGAGACCGGCGTCGACGTGTTCCGCATTGCCGACGTGGCCGAGGACCTGGTGGTGCCGATCATGGACCACCCCATCCGCATCGACCGCGACGCGCTCACGCTCGGCTATGCCGGCGTGTATTCGTCGTTCCTGCTGTTCGCCAAGCGCGCCGAGGCCAAGTACCGCATTCCCGCGCGCGAGATCCTGGTGGAGCTCGGCCGGCAGCGGCTGGTGGGCGGCCAGGAAGACATGATCGAGGACACCGCGATCACGCTGGCGCGCGCGCGCGGACTGCCCGTCGCGTAAGGACGCTTTCGATCCGGCCCGGCACGCCGGGCACTGCTTTCATCACCCACCAAGAAAGAGGAGACAGGTACCCATGCTCAGACTTCGTGCCCGCCCGCGGCTTGCCGGCTTGGCCTTTGCTGCGATGGCACTGGCCGTCGCATCCAGCCCGGCCCACGCCCTCAATATCCTGCTGACCAATGACGACGGCTGCGCCGCGCCCGGCATCGCCGCGGTGCGCAAGGCCCTGCAGGATGCCGGCCACCGCGTCGTCACGGTCGGCCCCGCCACCAACCAGAGCGGCTCGGGCGCGGCCTATGCCGTGCCCGATGGCCGCACCCGGCTGGTGGTGGACCCGCTCGCCGGCAGCGCCGATACCTTCTGCGTGCACCGGGTCAAGCCCACCTATGTCGCGGGCAGCGCGCTCAACAGCACCAATCCGGACTATATCGGCACCGGCTCGCCGGTCGACGCCACCGCCATCGGCCTGAAGATCGTCGCGCCCGAAACCGGTCTGACCCCGGACCTGGTGGTCTCGGGCGCCAACTTCGGCGAGAACCTGTCGGATTCGATCCCGCACTCGGGTACGGTGATGAACGTGCTGTACGCCGCGCGTCGCGGCGTGCCCGGCATCGCGCTGAGCGTGGGAGTGGACTTTGCCGAGGCACGCTCGGGCTTTCCCGGCACCCTGGCCGCGTTCCCCAAGGCCGGCGCCTTCCTGGCGCGCGTGATCGCCACGCTGGAGGCCACCCGCGCCGCCGGCCAGCCGCTGCTGCCGATGGCCAACCCGCTCAGCATCAACTACCCGGTCGGCGGGGCCCCGGCCGGCGTGCGCCTGACCGTGCCCGGCACCGTGGATTCCTTTACCACGGCCTACAAGCGCAACCCCGACAACACCGTCTCGATCGACGTGGGCGCGGCCGAGACCGAGCTGGCCGCGCTGGCGAAGACCGCCGAGACGCCGGCCTTCCTGGCGAAGTACATCACCATCTCGCCGCTCGATGTCGACTTCCGCCCGACGCCGCTGGCGCGGGGCCTGTTCAACCGCTCGCGCCGCGAGCTGGCCAACCTGGCTCCGTGAGCACCGATACCATGGGCAAGCAACTTCGACACTGGCGCCACCTCGTGCTCGCATGCGGGGTCGCGGCCGTCGCCGCATGCGGGGATGAGCAGGCGCAGGACGTGAACGGCACCGCGGCCGTCGGCGCCGCGCTGGCCGGCGCGACCGTGCAGGTGCGCGACGCGCAGGGACAGCTGCGCCACGCCACGGCCGATGCCAGCGGCACATTCCGCCTGTCCGGCGTACCGGACGGGGCGCTGATGGTCCGCTGCGAAGGGGGGCTCGCGCAGGGCCAAGCCAACCACCAGCGCCTGCACGGACTTGTGCTGGGCGGGCGCACCGTGAACTGCACGCCGCTGACCGAGCTGGCGCTGTGGAAGCTGATGGGCGGCCCGCCGGGCCAGGCCTTCGACAGTTTCGGCGCAGGGAGCGCCAGGGAGCTGTCCGCCGAAGCCATGGCCGAAGCGGAAAGCGCCGTGCTGGCTGCGCTGGCCGCCGGTGCCGGGGTCGATGTCGACCCCGCCGCCGTCCCGCGGCGCTGGCATGACACCCCGCTGCAGGCCGGCAATGCCGGCGACGCTCACGATGCCGCGCTGGATGCGCTGCGCGAGGCCATTGCCGACCAGGGCTCCATGGATTTCATGGGCGAGATGGTGGTGCGCGGACTGTGCGTGGCGGACGCCAACTGCGGATGAGGCAAGCGCTGCGGGACGGGTGAAGATCACCGTCCCGCAGCGCCGCCGCGGTGGATCTTTCAGGGCTGCGCCGCCGGCAACAGCCCGGACACCGGCAGCCGGAACAGGAACTCACTGCCGCCGCTGCGCCGGTTGCGCACTTCCAGCGTGCCGCCATGCGCCTCGATGATGGAGCGGCAGATGGCCAGGCCCATGCCCATGCCGTCTTCCTTGGTGGTGAAGAACGGTTCGAACAGCTGGCCCAGCACGTCGTCGGGGATGCCGGCGCCACGGTCCTGCACGCTGACGACGACGGTATCCTGCTCGCGGTACGAGGTCACGATCAGCTCGCGCTGCGCGGGCAGGGTCTGCGCCATGGCGTCGAGCGCGTTGGTGATCAGGTTCAGCACCACCTGCTGCAACTGGACGCGGTCGGCTTCGACCACGGCCGGCCCTGCCGCCAGGCGCGCGACCACCCTGACGTGATGCGCGTCGAGGTCCAGGCGCGCCATGTCCAGCACCTCGCGCAGGACATCGTCGGGATGCAGCGGCGCCAGCACCGCCGGCGCCTGCCTGGCGAGCGCGCGCAGGGCGCGGATGATATCGGCGGCGCGCAGCGCGTTCTGCCGGATGTGGGTAAAGCCGTCGAGCGCCTCGGCCACCTCCGGCCTGGGCCGGCTGAGCCAGCGCAGGCTGGCGTCGACGGTGGCGACGATGGCGGTCAGCGGCTGGTTCACCTCATGGGCGATCGATGCGGCCAGGCTGCCCATCACGGTCAGGTGAGAGGTGCGGGCCAGCGCCGTGCTGGCGCTGCGCAGCCGCATTTCGGCCGCGACGCGCCGGTTGCTTTCGTCGATCAGTTGCTCGTACAGGCGCGCGGTCTCCAGCGAGATGGCCACTTGCGGCGCCAGCACCTCGAGTTCGGCGATGCGGGTGGCGTCGAACACCGCCGGTGCCAGGCTGTTCTCCAGGTACAGCACGCCGATCACGCCGCCGCCGCGCAGCAGCGGCAGGCACAGCACCGAGCGCAGGCCGGCGGCAATGGCGCCCTTGGTGCGGATCGACGGCGCGTCGACCATGGCATCGTCCAGCGCCAGCGTCTGCCGGGTGCGCAGCACGCTGTTGAGCACCGCCAAAGGCAGCGCCTGCTCGCTCGGCACCGCGCTGCCGAGCGTCACCACGACCTTGCCGTCGACCACGCGCGCCGAGGCCTCGATCATGGGCTGCTCGCCACGCATCAGCAGCAGCAAGCCGTACTGGGCGCCGGCATGGACCACCACATGGGTCATCAGCGTTTCGATCAGCCGGTCCATCACGATCTCGGTGGACATCGCCCGGGCCGCCTTCATGCCGAGTTCCCAGCGCGAAGCGCTGACCTTGCCGTCGGCGCCGGCAGCGTCGTCGCCAACGTGATCGGGCCCCGCCGCATCGCGCTGCGGATGACGCGCGGCCAGCAGCATCGCCTTGTAGTCGGCGCCCCAGCGGCGATAGCCGGCACCGGCCAGGCGCCAGTGCTGCGCGGCCGCGGTCGGCAGGCCGCGCGCATCGCACAGCATGCCGGCCAGCTCATGCGCGAGCGCCGCCTCGTGCACGAACCCCGCCGCCGTGGCGGCGGCAGCGGCCTCCTCGTAGCCGGCCAGCGCCTGCATCGGATCGCCGCGCAGGCGGGCCAGTTCGGCGTCGACCAGCGCCAGCTTGCCCTGGAACGTCAGCGGGTTCAGCGCCGCCCAGCGGGCAAAGCAGTCGCGATGCGCGGACACCCGGGCCATGACGCTGTCCGGCGCCGCGTCAGGGTCCGCGTGCGCCAGCGCCAGGGCCAGGTACAGCCGGCAATCCGCGACGTTGATATGCGCCGGCGCCGACCAGATCAGCGTCTCGGCCTCGCGCAGGCTGCGCAGCGCGTGTTCCCATTCCTGCCGGAACACCGCCGCCATGCCGTCGTAGAGCCAGATCCAGAACTGGGTCGGCAGCGAGTTGGCGTGCGCCAGCCGCTGCGCCGCGCTCATCCGGTGGACGGCCTCGCCCTGTGGCGGCGCGTCGTCGCCGCTGCGCAGCCGGTGCAGGAAATGGTGCTGCGAGTACAGGATGAGCTCGATATCCCGGTACTGCACCAGCCGGGTCAGCGCGAGCCCGCGGTCGATCTCTTCCTCCACCAGGCGCAGGTGCTCGCCCATGGCGAGCAGGTCGGACGCGATATGGTTGCAGGCATAGCAGGCCATGCCGATATCGCCCGAGGCCCGGCCCAGCGTGACCGCGCGCTGCGCATGCGCCAGCGCGTAGGACAGCGGCCGGGTCCAGGCGCTGACCTGGTCGACCGCCACCAGCGTGGCGATGCGCTCGGCCTCGTAGCCCTGGCGGTCGGCCAGGTCCATGGCCGCCAGCCCGTAGGCCAGCCCGTCCTCGTATTCCTCGTACAGGCTGGCGATGAAGACGCCGAACCAGGACAGGCCGTATGGCGATTCCGCGGTGGCACCGTGCTCCAGCGTCAGCTCCACCATCTTGGCCACATGCAGGAAGCTGATGCCGTCGCGCACGAACAGCGACGAGATCAGCGTCGACAGCAACCCCATGATGGTCTGGATGCGGCTGTCTTCGGTCGCCGGCAGCAATGCCAGGCTGCCGATCGCGCGCCCGCCCAGCGCCTGTCTCACCGCGTCGTAGGCTTCGCGCATGCGCGCCGGCGACGGCCCGCGCTCCAGGTGGATATCGAGCAGCGCCAGCCCCGACAGCGCGGCGTTGATCGCGCCCTCGTAGTCGGAACGCACGGTCTGCAGGCTGGCCTTCAGCCGATGCACGGCAGCCTTGTCCACGGGCGGCAGCGCGCGCGCCAGCAGCGCGTCGATCTCCTGCGAGGCCTGCTCCAGCCGCGCCTGCGCCAGCAGGCACTCGCAGTGCAGCACGCTGGCGGCGTAGGCCAGCGCGCGGTGAGTCGACCACCATGACGGCTGCATCAGCGCGAATGCCGCGTCGGTGTAGCGCGTTGCCTGCGCCATCGCCGCGCTGCGCCTGGCGCGCCTGGCGGCGACCAGCAGCACCTCCACGAACGCCACGCGCTGCGGCTCCGGCAGCGGATGGCCGGCCGCGCGTTCGATCTGGTTGCCGATCTCGAAGGCATGCACGGCCAGCTCGGCCTGCCAGTGCCCGATCATGATGGCCGCGATGCGCGCGTGCGCGGCCGGGCGCGCGCGAGGCTCGATCATGGCGTACGCCGCTTCCAGCACGCGGTCATGCTGGAACGCATAGCCGTCCTCGGTCCGCACCAGCAGCCCGGCGGCGACGAACGGCCGCACCCGCTCGCCGAGCTCCGACGCACTGAGCTGCGCCACGCACGCGAGCAGGCTTTGCTCGCAGCGGATGCCCACGCAGGCCAGCTGCTGCAGCAGCTCCGTGCCGGCTTCCGGCAGCCTGGCAAAGCGCCGGGTCATCAGGTCGGTCACGCTGTCGGTGTAGCGATGCTGCGCGGCGTCCGCCTCGTCCCAGTGCCAGCCAGAGCCGTCCTCGCGGTACGCCAGCACGCCGTCGTCGACCAGCGCGCGCAACAACTGGTACGAGAAAAAGGGATTGCCGCCGGTCTTCCCATGCACCAGGCGCGCCAGCGCTTCCACGCGCGGCGCGGGCTCGTTGAGGGCGGCCCCCACCAGCTCGGCCAGCTCCGGCACGGCCAGCGGGCGGACCGCGATGCGCGTGACCGGCAGCGCGCCGGCGCGGCTGGCGTGCAGCAGCCAGGAGAAGCGCTGCTCCACGTCGTTGCCGTGGTCGCGATAGGCGGCGATCAGCAGCAGATTGCCCGGCCGTTGCGCGGTAAAGGCTTCCAGCAGCGCAATGGTCGACGCATCGGCCCATTGCAGGTCATCGAAGCACAGCACCAGCGGCGCGGCCCGTTCGGCAAACGTGGCAAAGGTGGCAAGAATGGCCTTCTGCGCGCGCGCCTGCGCCTGCTGGGCCGGCACGTCGGCCAGCGGCGCGGTGCGTCCCAGCACATGACCGGCCTCGGGCGCCAGCACGGCAATGGCCCGGCCCTGCCCCGCCAGCGCGCCGAGCCAGCGCTCGCGCACCGGCGCCAGCGCGGCTTCCGGCTCGCCGAGCAGTGGCAGGGTCAGCGCGCGGATCATCTGCGCGACCGGCGCATACGGAATATCGAGTTGCAACTGGTCGCTCTTGCCGCTGACAAAGCGCAGCCCCTGCTGCCCCGCCTGGCACGACAGCCAGGCCGCCAGCGCCGACTTGCCGGAGCCGGCGGCGCCGGCGATCAGCACCAGCTCGGACTGGCCGCTGTGGCGCACGCGCGCCAGCGCATCGGCAAGCTGCGCGGTTTCGCGGGCGCGGCCAAAGAGTTCGCCGGACACGTTCAGCGTGGAGGTTGCGCCGGCGGCATCGAGGACAAACGACGCGATCTCGCCGCGGTCGCGCCAGTCCGCCTGGCAGCGCAGCAGGTCGGCAAGCAGCGACATGGCGCTGGCATAGCGGTCGACGGGATCCTTGGCCAGCAGCCTGAGCACGATCGCACCCAGCATCGGCGCAATGCCGGCAGCGCGCGCCTGCGGCGGCACCGGTTCGATGGCGAGATGGGCATGCTGCCACGCCGCGGCCGAGCCGGCCGTAAACGGCAGCGTGCCGGTCAGCATCCGGTAGAAGGTGACGCCGAGCGAGTACAGGTCGGAGCGGGCACTGGTGCGCGCCTGGTCGGCGCGGGCAATTTCGGGCGACTGGCAGGGCCACGATGCCGGTCCGGGCCGCGGCACGACGGGCGGCATGGCGTCGAGCGCGGTGGCATGGTCGAACCCGGTCAGGCGCACGCCAGCGCCGCCGTCGGCGAGCAGGTTGTGCGGCCGGATATCGCCATGCAACAGGCCGTGCGCATGCGCGCCCGCCAGCGCCCGCGCGCTGCCGATGGCCAGTTCCAGGAAGCGGGCGGCGGGCACGGGGTCATCGCCCAATATCGCGGCGAAGGTCGAGGCCGGCGCACCGCCATACACCACCACCATGCGGTCGGCCGTGCGCAGCGTGGCCACCGGCACCGCGGCCCAGTCCGCCTGCAGGCGCGCGGCCAGCCGGGCTTCCTGCTGCAGCGGCCCGCTCTCGGCCAGCGGCGCACTCCTGGCGAAGCAGCGCAGTCCGGTGTCGGGATCGAACAGCTGCACCGCGCTGACGCCGTCCGATACGTGCAGCACAATCTGTGCGGCCCGCGTCAGCCAGGCGTTGTCAAAGGCCGGCGCGGTGCTTTGCCGCGGGGGGATGCCGGGCGTCATGGGGCAGGAAGGGTCGCGGGCGCCGCGCCGGCACGCGCAAATTGGTCGGGGTGCACTCAGCCGCCGACCTTGCAGATGCCAAGCTGCTGCGCCATCAGCACCAGCTCGGCAAAGGTGCGCGCCTTCATCTTGCGCATGGCCTGGCCACGGTGGATCTTCACCGTCACCTCGCTGATACCGATCTGTGCGGCAATCTGCTTGTTGAGCAGGCCGGACACCGCCAGGCCCATGACTTCGCCCTCGCGCGGCGTCAGCGACCGGTAGCAGGCGTGCAGCGCTTCAAGCTGGCGCAAGCCCTCGCGCCGGCCCCGGTCCTTCGCCAGCGCAGCGGCCACCGCATCGAGCAGGTCCTGGTCGCGGAACGGCTTGGGCATGAAGTCTTCGGCGCCGGCCTTCATGGCCGCGACGGTCATGGCGATGTCGCCGTAGCCGGTCATGAAGATGATCGGGATATGGACGCCCAGCTGGCCGAGACGCGCCTGCAGGTCCAGTCCGCTCGGCCCGCGCAGCCTGACATCGAGCAGCAGGCAGCATGGCGTATCGGGAAAGGGCGTGGCCAGCAGTTCGGCGGCCGAGGCGAACAACGCCACCTTCAGGCCGACCGAACGGCACAGGCTGCCAAGCGCACGGCGCAGCGCGGCATCGTCGTCGACCACCAGCACCGTCGCGTCATCGTTCGCACTGGTGTCGGCTGGCTCCAGGCTCGGTGATGTCACGGTCAGATCTCCAGTGCGCTCGGAAAGGTGTTGCGGATTATAACCAGCAGGCATGTCATCGCAAGGACCGGGACTGGATCACGTCAGTGATGCAACGGGCACCCATACCATGGTGTTAGTCGCGGGCGCGCGCCGCGACGGCGTGCGGCGGCCGCGCCCATTCGCCGCGCAACGGCGCCCGCCGGGCACCACATGTGGGCACCGGCGCAACCGCCGGGTAATACGAACATCCGATTTGCGTGGGCGCGGGCACCGACTAGCCTTGTATCCGGCGGCGCTGCGGTAACGCAACCGGGCTGCCTTTTCCGTCCCTGCCGTGTCGCGACCTTGCCTTCAAGCAAGGATCGCACCGGGGGCCCAACCCTGTGTTCCCAAGGAACGACATCATGTCCAATCCGAAGCTCGAAGTCCTCACCCCGCAGAACAGCCAGCTGATCATCATCGACCACCAGCCGCAGATGGCCTTCGGCGTGCAGTCGATGGACCGTCAGGCCATGAAGAACAACGTGGTCGGCCTGGCCAAGGCGGCCAAGATCTTCAATATCCCGACCACCATCACCACCGTCGAGAGCGAGTCGTTCTCGGGCTACACCTATCCGGAGCTGCTCGACGTGTTCCCGGACCACAAGACCCTGGAGCGCACCTCGATGAACTCGTGGGACGACCAGAAGGTGCGCGACGCGCTCAAGGCCAACGGCCGCAACAAGGTGATCGTCGCCGGCCTGTGGACCGAGGTCTGCAACACCACCTTCGCCCTGTGCGCGATGCTGGAAGGCAACTACGAGATCTACATGGTGGCCGATGCTTCGGGCGGCACCAGCAAGGAAGCGCACGACTACGCCATGCAGCGCATGGTGCAGGCCGGCGCCGTGCCGGTAACGTGGCAGCAGGTGCTGCTGGAATGGCAGCGCGACTGGGCCCATCGCGACACGTATGACGCCGTGATGAAGCTGGTCAAGGAGCATTCGGGTGCCTATGGCATGGGCGTCGACTACGCGTACACCATGGTCCACAAGGCGCCGCAACGCACCGCCACGCCGCACGAGTCGATCGCGCCGGTGCCGGCGCGCTGAGCCTGCGTCCATCTCGCTTCCACCTGTCATCCTCCTCCATCGAAAAGGTGAACCATGAGCTTTATCACTACCCACGACGGCACCCGGATCTTCTACAAGGACTGGGGCTCGGGCCGCCCGGTCGTGTTCTCGCACGGCTGGCCGCTCAATGCCGACGCCTGGGACGCGCAGATGCTGTTCCTGGTGCAGCAGGGCTTCCGCGTGATCGCCCATGACCGCCGCGGTCACGGCCGCTCGGACCAGCCCGCGCAGGGCAACGACATGGACACCTATGCCGACGACCTGGCGGCGCTGCTGGACGCGCTGGACTTGCAGGATGCGACGCTGGTGGGCCATTCCACCGGTGGCGGCGAGGTGGCACACTACATCGGCCGCCATGGCACCAAACGCGTCGCCAGGGCGGTGCTGATCGGCGCGGTGCCGCCGGTGATGCTGAAGACCACGGCCTACCCCGGCGGCCTGCCAATGGCGGTGTTCGACGGCATCCGCAAGGGCGTCGCCGACAACCGCTCGCAGTTCTACCGGGACCTGGCGGTGCCGTTCTTCGGCTTCAACCGCGACGGCGCCAAGGTCTCGCAGGGCACCATCGATGCGTTCTGGGCGCAGGGCATGGCCGGCGGCATCGTCGGCCAGTACGCCTGCATCCGGGAATTCTCGGAAGTGGACTACACCGAAGACCTGAAGAAAATCGACGTGCCGACGCTGATCCTGCACGGCGACGACGACCAGATCGTGCCGATCGACAACTCGGCGCGCCTGTCGGCAGAGATCGTGAAGGACGCCACGCTGAAGGTCTACCCCGGTGCCTCGCACGGCATGTGCGTAATCAACGCCGACCAGGTCAATGCCGACCTGCTGGCCTTCCTGAACGCCTGACCTTATGTCAGTCACCCGCCGGCAATTCATCGCCTCCGCCGCCGCGCTCGGCGCGGCCGCCTCCTCGGAGATCTTCGCCATGTCACCGGAAAACCCAGACCTCATCCTCGTCAACGGCAAGTTCGCCACGCTCGACAAGTCCAATCCGCAAGCCGACGCCGTGGCCGTTCGCGACGGACGCTTTGTCGGCGTCGGCACGCGCCAGGACATCATGAAGCTGGCCGGGGCGCAGACCAAGGTGATCGACCTGAATGGCCGGCGGGCCATTCCCGGGCTGATCGACAGCCATATGCATATCATCCGCGGCGGCCTGAACTACAACATGGAGCTGCGCTGGGACGGCGTGCGCTCGCTGGCCGACGCGATGCGGATGCTGAAGGACCAGGTGGCGCGTACCCCCGCGCCGCAATGGGTGCGCGTGGTGGGCGGCTTTACCGAGCACCAGTTCGCCGAAAAGCGCCTGCCGACCATCGAGGAACTGAACGCCGTGGCGCCCGATACGCCGGTGTTCATCCTGCACCTGTACGACCGCGCCATCCTGAACGGCGCCGCGCTGCGCGCGGTGGGCTACACCAAGGACACGCCCAACCCGCCGGGCGGCGAGATCGTGCGCGATGCGCGCGGCAACCCCACCGGCCTGCTGCTGGCCAAGCCCAACGCGACCATCCTGTACGCGACGCTGGCAAAGGGCCCGAAGCTGCCGCCCGAATACCAGAAGAACTCGACCCGCCATTTCATGCGCGAGGTGAACCGGCTTGGCGTCACCGGCGTGATCGATGCGGGCGGCGGCTATCAGAACTACCCCGAGGACTACAGCATCATCGAGGAGTTGCACAAGGAAGGCCAGCTGACGGTGCGGCTCGCGTACAACCTGTTCACGCAGAAGCCCAAGGAAGAACTCCAGGACTTCAAGACCTGGACCGCCACGGTCAGGCCGGGCCAGGGCGACGACCTCTACCGCCACAACGGCGCCGGCGAAATGCTGGTCTACACCGCGGCCGACTTCGAGGATTTCCGCGTCGAGCGCCCCGAGATGGCACCGTCGATGGAAGCCGACCTGGAGCCGGTGATCCGCCTGCTGGCGGAAAAGCGCTGGCCGTGGCGGCTGCATGCCACCTATGACCAGACCATCTCGCGCGCGCTCGACGTCTACGAGAAGGTTGCCAAAGACATCCCGTTCGATGGCCTGAACTGGTTCTTCGACCACGCCGAGACCATTTCCGACCGCAATATCGACCGCATTGCCGCGCTGGGCGGCGGCATCGCCGTGCAGCACCGCATGGCGTATCAGGGCGAATATTTCGTCGAGCGCTACGGCGCGCGCGCTGCCGAAGCGACGCCGCCGGTGAAGAAGATGCTGGAGAAAGGCGTCAAGGTCGGCGCCGGCACCGACGCCACCCGCGTGGCCTCGTACAACCCGTGGGTGTCGCTGTACTGGCTGACCACTGGCAAGACCGTGGGCGGCATGCCGATGTACCCGCAGGCCAACCTGCTCGACCGCGAGACCGCGCTGCGGCTGTGGACCGAGGCCAATGCCTGGTTCTCGTCGGAAGTGGGCAAGAAGGGCCAGATCAAGGTGGGCCAGCTTGCCGACCTGGCGGTGCTGTCGGCCGATTACTTCAGCGTGCCGGGCGACGAGATCCAGGACATCGCCTCGGTGCTGACCATCCTCGGCGGCAAGGTGGTCTATGGCGACGGCGACTTCGGCAAGCTGTCGCCGCAGATCCCGCCGGCAATGCCGGACTGGTCGCCGGTGCGGCATGTGGGCGGCTACCAGCCGCGGCCGCAGGCACGCCAGCTGGCCATGAACACCGCGTGCGGCTGCGCCAGCAGCTGCGGCGTGCACGGGCACGCGCATGCCAGGGCCTGGACCGCGAGCGTGCCGACCGCCGACGAAAGCACCTTCTGGGGCGCACTCGGCTGCTCGTGCTGGGCGTTCTGATCTCGGCCACTTCCCCAACGCCCCACCCGGAGACCGGCGATGCCTGAACCGACTACCACGCAGACGCCGGATTCCTCCGGCGCAGGCGCACTGCGCATGCCGCGCTGGCTGCACTGGCTGGCGCTGCTGCTGCTGTGCGCGGCCTACCTGCAGGGCGGCCTGGTCAAGCTGGCCGACTTCGGCGGCGCGGTCGCCGAGATGCAGCATTTCGGCCTGTCGCCGGCGGTGCCGATGGCGATTGCGACCATCGTGCTGGAGCTTGGCGCGTGCGCCATGATCCTGCTCGGCTGGCGCCGCTGGCTGGGCGCCCTGGCGCTGGCGGCGTTCACGCTGGCCGCGACCTTCGTCGCCAACCGCTTCTGGCAGGCGCCGCCCGACGCCCGGTTCATGATGGCCAATGCCTTCTTCGAACACCTGGGGCTGGTCGGCGGCTTCCTGCTGGTGGCCTGGCATGACCTGCGCGAACGTGCGCGACGCACGCCTTCCGTGCAAACCAACCGGTGACCCGCATGGCAGAACAAGCCCTCCGCCCCACGCCTACGCCTGCCGATGGCGGCACCTTCGCGCCGCTGGCGCAGGCCACCTTCGCAGTGCTGTGGGCAGCGACCATCCTCGGCAATATCGGCAGCTTCATGCGCGACGTGGCCAGCGCCTGGCTGGCCACCGACCTGTCCACCTCCCCCGCCGCGGTCGCCACGATCCAGGCCGCGGCCACGCTGCCGGTGTTCCTGCTGGCGATTCCGGCGGGCGTGCTGTCCGACATCCTCGACCGGCGCCGCTTCCTGATCGCGGTGCAGGTGGGGCTGGCCATGGTCAGCGGCACGCTGATGGTGCTGGCGTGGCGCCAGGCGCTGACGATCGAGATCCTGATCGGCATGGCCTTCCTCGGTGGCATCGGCGCGGCGATGATGGGCCCCACCTGGCAATCGATCGTGCCGGAACTGGTGCCGCAGCACGAGCTCAAGCGCGCCGTCGCGCTCAATGCGCTGGGCGTCAACATCGCGCGCGCGATCGGCCCGGCTGCCGGCGGCCTGCTGCTGGCCGCGTTCGGCGCGGCCACGACCTATGGCGTGGACCTGGTCAGCTATGTCTTCGTGATCGCCGCGCTGCTGTGGTGGAAGCGCCCGCCGCGCCCCGCCGATCCGCTGCGCGAGCATTTCCTGGGCGCGTTCCGCGCGGGGCTGCGCTTTACCCGCGCGCACAGCAAGCTGCATGTCGTGCTGGCGCGCGCGGCGGTCCATTTCGCCTTCGGCAGCAGCATCTGGGCGTTGTTGCCGCTGGTGGCGAAGCAGCTGCTGCACGGCGGCGCCAGCCTCTATGGCGTGCTGCTGGGCGCGGTGGGCCTCGGCGCGATCCTCGGTGCGCTGGTGATGCCGCGGCTGCAGCGGCGCCTCGACGCCGACGGCATGGTGCTGCTGTCGGCCGTCGTCACCGCCGTGGTGATGGCGGCGCTGTGCATCGCGCCGCCGGTGTGGGTGGCGCTGCCGCTGTTGCTGTTCCTCGGCGCCGCCTGGATCACCGCACTGACGACGCTGGGCGGCGTGGCGCAGGCCATCCTGCCCAACTGGGTGCGCGGCCGCGCGCTGGCGGTCTACCAGATGGTCTTCAACGGCGCGATGGCGGCTGGCAGCCTGGTGTGGGGCTTCGTGGCCCAGGCGCTGGGCATCTCCGGCGGACTGCTGGTCGCCGCCGGCGGCCTGCTGGCCGCGGCGCTGCTGCTGCATCGGCTGCGCCTGCCGCGTGGCGAGGAAGACCTGGCACCGGCCCAGCACTGGCCGGAGCCGGAGGGCGCCGAAGAGATCGCGCATGACCGCGGACCGGTGATGATCCTGATCGAGTATTGCATCCGCGCGGAAGACCGCGATGCCTTCTTGCGCGCGGTGCACAAGCTCTCGGAAGAACGGCTGCGCGACGGTGCCTTCAACTGGGGCGTGATGGAAGACCCGGCCGACCCGGAACTGCTGACCGAGTGGTTCCTGGTCGAATCCTGGGCCGAGCACCTGCGCCAGCACCGCCGCGTGCCGCACGCCGATGCCGACCTGCAGCGCGAGATCACGCGCTTCCATGCGCGCGAGACGCCGCCGCGCGTGCGGCACCTGCTGGGCGTGGGCCTGCCGCCCGCGCCGTCGGCGCCGCGCTGATTCTTCAACCTTGTCAGGAATCCGATCCCATGAAGCTCTACCTTGTTTCCCTTGCCGCTGGCATTCTCGTCGGCATCATTTACGCACTGATGCAGGTCCGCTCACCGGCGCCGCCGGTGGTGGCGCTGGTCGGCCTGCTCGGCATGCTGATCGGCGAACAGGTGGTGCCGCCGATCAAGCGCATGCTCGCCGGCGAACCGGTGACGGCCGCGTGGTTCCACAGCGAATGCATGCCCAAGATCACCGGAACCCCCGGTCCGACCCTGAACGCCGCCAGCAAGCCGCCCGCCGACGATGCCACGAACTAGTCCTGGCTTCCGGGCGCTGCTTGGCATGTGTTGCGCCGCGCTGTGCGCACCCGCGCTGGCGGCCGGCAGCGTCACCGTCTACGGGCGCCTGAACACGTCCATCGAGTACAGCCACGCCAGCACGGCCACCGACGGCACCAGCCTCGGCAGTGTCGTGCGCCTCAACAACAACCGCTCGGTATTCGGCCTGCGCGGCGAAGAAGACCTGGGCGGCGCGCTCAAGGCCTTGTGGCAGATCGAAAGCGCGTTGTCGCTGGATTCGGGCCAGGGCCAGATCGCCAGCCGCAATTCGCGCATCGGCCTGCAGGGCAGCCATGGCCTGCTGTTCCTGGGCCACTGGCACACGCCCTACACCGAGGCGACCATGGGCTACGACCCGTACTACCCGACCACGGCGGGCTATATGGCGCTGATCGGCAACGGCTCGGCGTCGAGCACGGACAATGTCGAGAACACCAGCGCCTTCGACCGGCGCCAGAAGAACATCGTGCAGTACCGCTCGCCCAGCTGGGCCGGCGTGAGCCTGTGGCTGGGCTGGGGCTTGCCCGAGGAAAAGGCCACCGTCGCGCGCAATCCCGCGCTGTACTCGGTGGCGGCGGTCTATGAGCGCGGCCCGCTCAACGCGACGCTGGCCTGGGAGCGCCACCAGCACTACCAGGCCGCCGGCCGCAACGACGACGCGCTCAAGGCCGGTGCGGCGTGGCAGCTGCTGCCCGGCACGCGCCTTGCCGCGGTGGTCGAACACCTGCACTACCGCACCGACAGCGGCGACCTGCAGCGCAATGCCTACTATGCCTCGCTGGTGCAGCAGGTGGGGACCGGCAGCGTGCGCATCGGCGTAGCCTATGCGGCCAACGGCACCGGGTCGTCGACGGACACCATCGGCTTCTTCCGCAGCGGCGCGCAAACCCATGCCATGCAGTTCACGGTCGGCTACGACTATCCGCTGTCGCGGCGCACCGCGCTGTATGCCTACTACAGCCGCATCGACAATGCCGACAACGCGATCTACGACTTCGCCATCAACGATCTTGGCATCCGCGCCGGCGCCGATCCGCAGACGTTTGCGCTGGGGCTGCGGCACACCTTCTAGTGGCGCCAACGCAGCAAGGGGGCGTGCGTGACCCCTGCCACCGCGCACGCCTGTTGGAGGAGTTCGCGTGAATGCCACGCCCGTGATTGCCATTGTCGACGACGACGCCGCCGTGCGCCACGCCCTGGGGCGGCTGCTGCGCGCCTGCGACCTGGCCGTGGAGCTCTACCCCGGCGCGGCGCAGTTGCTGGCGTCGCCATCGATCGAAGGCATTGCCTGCGTGGTCGCGGACGTGCAGATGCCCGGCATGGACGGCTTTGCGCTCAGCGCCGCGCTGCGCGCGCGCGGCCTGCGGATGCCGGTGATCTTCATGACGGCCTTCGACAAGCAGGCATATGAAGCGCGCGCGCGCGCGGCCGGGGCGGCGTGCTTTATCGGCAAGCCGTTCGAGGATACCGAGATCATCCGGTGTATCGAACGGGCGCTGGGGCTGCCGCGCGACACGCGGTAGGCTGGCCCTACCCGCCGCGCGCCTGCGCTGCGCGCGCAGTCATTGCACGCACGCCGGCCGCCGTCACGCTATGTCGGCTGGCCGGACACGGCGGCCGGCGCGGTGCGTTGCCCTTTGCCGCGCGTCGCAAGCCAGCTCAGGATGGAACCCCCGACCACCATGGCAGCGCCCTTCCAGAACGCGAACGACAGCGGCGCATGCAGCAGCATGGCGGCCAGGGCAGCCGACAGCACCGGAATGAAATACGATGCCCCCGCAAGCACCGTCACGTTGCCGTGCAGGATGCCGACATTCCACGCCGCGTAACCGAAACCCATCGCAGCGGCTGCCAGCGCCAGGTAGACCACGCCGGCAACGCTGAACGCCATCGCTTCTCCGCCGGTGAACAAGTACTTGGTCCACAAGGCCAGCGCGGTCAGCATGAAGAACAGCGTGACGGCGTTCTTGCCCTGGGCGATGCGGGTCGTCACGGTGCAGTAGCCCGCCCAGATCACCGCGCCCGCGAAGGCCAGTCCGTAACTGAGCGGGTTGTCACGCACGCTGGCCGCCATGCCCGCCACATCTAGCCCCTGGTCCCCGGCCACTACCAGGCAGATGCCGAGTATGGCCACCAGCAAACCCGGCACGATCAGCCAGCTGGCCCGCTGCCGGTTGAACAGGATGGCGGCCAGCATGGTGAAGCTGGGCCACAGATAGTTGACCATGGCTACCTCGATGGCCTGGCTGCCGCTGCCGGCGTAGCCGATCGACAGCGACAGGCACAGCTCGTACGACACGAACAGCACGCTGCCCCAGACCAGGTAGGCGCGCGGCAGCGCCCGCAGCCGGACGCTGCCCACCGAAACCCACAGCAGCGCGCAAGCCACCGTGTACATCAGCGCCGCGCCACCGGTGGCGCCGAAGCTTTCGGTGACGCCGCGGATCAGGCCAATCACGGCACTCCAGAGCAGCACCGCAGCCAGCCCGACCAGCGTTGCCTGTTTTCTCTGCATGACTGCCATGGGATAAAGCCATCGATGGAACGGAAGGGGCATTACTTTACTTGATCGAAGGCCTGCGCTCACCGCTAGAATGCAGCAACGACGCCGCGTCGCGCGTCGGTTCGATCTCCGGAGCCGGCATGGAACCCCTCTCTTTTGAATTCGTCACCGTCGAGGAAGCCAAAAAGATTCTGGACGGCGAGCCGCCGGTGCAGGCCGCGCCGGACTGGAGCGAGCTGCGGCGCGCGCCGTCGCCGGAAGATGCGGCGCTGTCGGACGTTGCCATGCGCTGGCTGCTGTCGCTGCCGGCCGCGGCGCGACCGCTGGTGCTGTGCCGTCGCTATCCGCGCATCGGCAACCAGCTGGCGGCGCTGGCCGCCAATCCGGCCGCGCTGCATGCCTTCCTGGTCGAGTTGCTGATCGACAAGCGCGGCGGGCGCCAGGGGTTTCCGGAGGGCATCGCGCTGGAGCTGTCGCGCCTGCATGAATACGTGGTGCAGCAACTACCCGGCGCCAGCGAGGCGCCGGGGTGGCCGGACCTGGCCGACTGAAACGCGCGGCTGACTAGATCACCAGTTCGATCAGGAACGGCCCCTTGCGCGCGTTGGCCATGCGGAACAGGTCGGCGAAGCCTTCCATGTCGGTGGCCTGCGCGCCCTCCACGCCCATGCCGCTGGCGAGCCTGACCCAGTCCACGTCGGGGTTGCCGATGTCGAGCATGTCGAGCGCGGTCTTGCCGGGGTTGGCGCCGACGCCGGCCAGTTCGCCCAGCAGGATGGCGTACTTGCGGTTGGCCAGCAGCACCACGGTGACGTCGAGCTGTTCGCGCGCCATGGTCCACAGCGACTGCAGCGTATACATGGCCGAGCCGTCGGCCTGCAGCGCCACCACGCGCCGGCCGGGCTCGGCCACGGCCGCGCCGAGCGCCAGCGGCAGGCCCGCGCCGATGGCGCCGCCGGTCAGCTGCAGCCAGTCGTGCGGCGCGGCGTGCACCGTGCCGGGATAGAAGGCGCGGCCGAAGCTGACGCTTTCTTCCACCACGATGGCCTGCTCGGGCAGCAGCGCGGTAAGCGTGCGCGCCACCGCCTCGGAGGTGACCGCGCCGCGCGCGGGCTCCACCGGCGCGGGCGCGGCGGCGGCTGGCAGCGGCGCGTGGCGCGCGCCCAGTTCATCGGCCAGCCGCGCCAGCGCTTCGGCGAGGTCTTCTTCCGGGCGCGCCAGCACATGCAGCGCGGCATCCTCCGGATACGGGCGCGGCGACTTGCCCGGGTAGGCAAAGAAGGTCACCGGCGCCGGCGCGCCCACCAGGATCACGTTGCGGATGCCGGCCAGCTTGTCGCGTGCGGCATCGCCGGAATACGGCACCCGGTCCAGCGCCAGGCGGCCGCGCCCGCGCGTGACGCGCGCATTGGACATGGGCGAGATCAGCCGCGCGCCGGTGGCGGCGGCGATGCGGTGCGCGTCGGCCAGCGGCGCCTCGCGCAGCGCGCTGCCGGCCAGCACGATCAGCGTCGGCTGGCCCGAGCGCAGCACGCGCGCGGCCTGCTGCACGGCGTCCGGCGCAACCTTGGGCACCGCCAGCGCGGGCAGCGGCGCGGCCACCACCCCGCCCGCATCCCAGCACACGTCGGACGGCAGGATCAGGCTGGCGACGCCGCCCGGCGCGGCACAGGCGGCCTGCACCGCGGCCGACGCATCGGCCCCGACCGAAGCCGCCTGCGTGGCGGTGCGCGTCCACACCGAGACCGGCCGCGCCCAGCCTTCGGTGTCGGCGGTGAGCGGCGCGTCCAGCGGCCGGTGGTAGGTGGCCTGGTCGCCGATGAGGTTGACCACCGGAGTCTGCGCGCGGCGCGCGTTGTGCAGGTTGGCCAGGCCGTTGGCCAGCCCCGGGCCGCAATGCAGCAGCGTGGCGGCGGGCTTGCGCGCCATGCGCGCGTAGCCGTCGGCCGCGCCGGTGACCACGCCCTCGAACAGCCCCAGCACGCAGCGCATGCCGGGAATGCGGTCCAGCGCCGCGACGAAATGCATCTCGCTGGTGCCGGGGTTGGCAAAGCAGGTGTCCACGCCATTGGCCAGCAGGGTCTTGACCAGGCTCTCGGCGCCGTTCATCGGTTGTGCGTTGTCCATCTTGGGTCCGTTGGTTGGAGGGGTGGCTGGGGATTGGCTCGGGGCCGCTCAGTCATGCCGGCTGCGGGCGCGCCGCCAGCAGGTCGAAATCGAGGCAGACGAACTCGGTGGGGAATTCAATGCGGGCGAAATAGACGATGCGCTCCGCGCCCGCCGCCGTCGCCGACGGCACGCAGGCAAAGCGACGCAGCTCGGCCACGGGTGCACCGACCGCCAGCGCCAGCGCGGCCGCCGATTCCGCGCCGGCGGCGACGATCGACAGCCGCTGCCGCGCCGTGCTGACCGACAGGCCGGGAAAGCGGTCGAGCACCGGCACCGACGCGCCCTGCCTGAAGGCCTCGGGGTCGCGCGCGAACACCTCCGCCTCGATATAGACCTCGCCCACGGCGAAGGGCCGCCCGTCGAGGCGGTGCAGCCGGCGCAGGAAGTGGTAGGCGGGCGCGCGCGCGCCGGTGCAGGGCATGCCCAGGTCATCGGGCAGCGGCACCTTGCCGGCCGACTCGACCATGGCTTCGGTGTCGAGCTGTGCGCCGACAGCAACGGCCTCGTCCCAGCTGGTCGACAGCGACACCTGCCGCCGCGCCTGGCACGGCGCCTTGACGAAGGTGCCGCGCCCGCGCGAGCGCTCCAGCAGCCCTTCCTCGTCGAGCATCGACAGCGCATGGTGCATGGTCATGCGCGCCACGCCGTACTGGCGGCACAGCTGCTCCAGCGACGGGATGCGCGCCCCCTGGCGCCAGGCGCCGCTTTCGATCTGGCGGCGAAAGATGGTGGCCAGCTGCAGGTAGACCGGCTGGCGGCTGCGCGACAGCAGTTCGCTGGAAAGAGGTTCCGGCATGGGCGGGTGCCCGGCGCCGGGCAGATTGCGGCCGGCGGAGGCCGGCGGGTGGTGGGGACAGTATAAAAAGTCTATATAGGTAGACTACTAGGGTTTACCTTGGCCGCTGCCGGCTTTCGCACTGCCTGGCCACAAAAAAAATAGCGCCCGGAGGCGCTTTGCAAGACCGTTGTACGGCGGCTTACCACCGCACATCCCGTTCCCATGCCTTCATCTCTTCCTCGGCCTGCTCCTTGCTGTAGCCATAGCGTTCCTGGATGCGGCCGGCGAGCTGGTCGCGCTTGCCGTTGATCTGCGCGATGTCGTCGTCGGTGAGCTTGCCCCACTTCTCCTTGACCTTGCCCTTGGCTTGTTCCCACTTGCCTTCGATCTGATCCCAGTTCATCGCATGCTCCTTGATGTCATGGCAAGGGGGCGCCGGCAGCGTCCCCTTGCAGAGTGGTGCGGTGTACGACCCGCCCCCGGGCGAGCCGTACCGAAGCGGCTTACTTGCCGTACTTGGCCTTCACGTCGGCCTGGCACTTGTCCTTGGCATCGCCGGACAGTGCATCGCAGCGTTCCTTGTCGGCCTTGTAGGCGGCGTCAGTGGTGTCCTTCTTCGCATCGGCGCGCGCTTCGGCCACGTCGCTGCGCGAACCGGTTGCCGCGGCCTTGTCGACCTTGGCGGCGGTCAGGGCCTTTTCATGCGCAGCCTTGGCGTCCTTCTTGCAGACGTCCTTGTCGTTGCCCTTCTTGTCGTCGCACATTTCCTTGGCGACGTCATAGTCGCGGTCGGCCTTGGTCTTCTCGGCCTTGGCCATGGACTTTTGCGTGCCGTCGCGGCGCGCTTCGGCCTGGGCCTTGGCCACGTCGCGGTCGCGCTTGGCCTCGGCCTTGCAGACGTCCTTGGCGTTGTCCTTCATGCCATCGCACTTGGCAGAGGCAGCCTTGTAGTCCGCGTCGGCCTGCTTCACTGCGGCGTCATAGTCTGCTCTTGCGCCGGTTGCAGCCGTTCCGGCCGTCGTTGCCGGTGCCGGTGCCGTCGTCTGCGCCAGGGCCATGCCTGCCGGGGCGGCAACCATCATCGAACACACTGCTGCGGTCAGCCATTTCTTCATCATGTCGAGCTCCTTTCCGGGTGATTGCGTAAGGGTACGCATGAGAGGCCGGCGGCTATGCTGCTGGCCACGCCGTATGTACAGAGTAGGCCCGGGGGGATGGGGTCAGCAGGCGTTGGGCTCCGAAAGGAACGTCAGACTATTCCGACATAGATCCGCGCGCAGCACATGCATGGCTGCATCGGGTTGCGCAGTGCTTGTGGATTGCGCCGCGGCATAAAAAAAGCCGCCCACGGCGGGGCGGCGCCATGCATCGCCATGTCTGCGATGCCAGACAGGCCGCGCCGGGACCAGCCCCGCGCAGCACCGTCATCAGCCTGAAATCGAAGGCGTGATCCGGTTTTCGTCGGGCGTCGCGCCCTCCTCGTCCGGCCAGTTGCGGCCCACCATCCATTCATAGAGCGTCGGCAGCACGATCAGCGTGAGCACGGTCGCGGTGATCAGCCCGCCGATGATGACGATGGCCAGCGGCCGCTGCGTCTCGGCGCCGATGGCGCGCGAGATCGCCATCGGGAACAGGCCCAGCATGGCCAGCAGCGCGGTCATCAGCACCGTGCGCAGCCGGTCCATCGAGCCGGTCAGCACGGCATGGCGCACCGGCATGCCCTCTTCGCGCAGCTGGTTGAAGTAGGTCACCATCACCACGCCGTTGAGCACGGCCTGGCCGAACAGCGCGATAAAGCCGATCGCCGCCGACACCGACAGCGGGATGCCGGTCAGCAGCAGCGCGAACACGCCGCCGATCAGCGCGAACGGGATGTTCGAGATGATCAGCGTGGCGCTCTTGAACGACTTGAACGCATTGAACAGCAGCAGGAAGATCACCAGCACCGACAGCGGCACCACGATCGACAGCCGCGCCATGGCGCGCTCCTGGTTCTCGAACTCGCCCGACCAGCTGATCTTGACGTCGTCGGCCCTGACGTTCTTCGCCACCAGCTTCTGCATGTCCTTGACCACGCTGCCCATGTCGCGGTCGCGGATGAAGATGCCGATCGAGGTGGTGCGCTGGCCGTTCTCGCGGCTGATGTTCATCGCGCCGGAGGCGGCGCGGAAGGTCACCAGCTGCGACAGCGGCACCTGCGCGCCGTCGGCGGTCTGCATGAAGATATTGGGCAGGTTGGGCAGCGCGCGCTCCGACGGCTTCAGCCGCACCGCCACGCTGAAGTGCTTTTCGCCCTCCCACAGCTCGGTCGCGGCCTTGCCGGCCAGCGCGGTTTCCATCAGCTCCTGCACGTCGGCGACGTTGATGCCGTAGCGCGCGGCCTGGGCGCGGTCGAATTCCAGCACGTATTGCGGCAGCTCGCCGTCGCGGTCGATAAAGGCGCGCATCACGCCCTTGACCGACTGCACGTTGGCCAGGATCTGGTCGGCCACCTTCTTGTTCTGCTCCAGGCTGTCGCTCTGCACCTTGATCACGATCTGGCCCTTGATCTGCGAGATGCTCTCGAGGATGTTGTCGCGCACCGGCTGCGAGAAATTGGGCTCGATGCCGGGCAGCCGGCGCAGGTTGCGGTCGATCTCGCCGATGATGGCGCGCTTGTCCAGGCCGGCGCGCCATTGCTTCTCGGGCTTGAGGTCGACCAGGATCTCGACGGTATTGATCAGCTTGGGGTCGGTGCCGTCGTCGGGGCGGCCCACCTTGGAGATGGTGGTGTTGACCTCCGGCGTCTGGCGGATCACGTTGCGCAGCAGCCGCGCCTGGTCGCGCGCCTCGTCGATCGAGACCGATGCCGGCAGGTCGAAGCTGACCCACATCGAGCCTTCGTCCAGCTCGGGCAGGAACTCGCTGCCGAGGAACTTGCCCGCGCCCACGGTCACTACCAGCAGGCCCAGCGCCGCGCCCACCACCAGCTTCTTGTGGTCCAGTGCCCAGGTCAGGATCGGTTCGTAGAGCCGCTTGCAGTGGCGCACCAGGAAGTTGTCGTCGTGCGCGATATTCTTCTTCAGCAACAGGTGGCACAACAGCGGCACCAGCGTCAGCGACAGGATCAGCGAACCGATCAGGGCGCCCGTCACGGTATAGGCCATCGGCGCGAAGATCTTGCCCTCGTGCCGCTGCAGCGTAAAGATCGGGATGTGCGCCGCGATGATGATGACCATCGAGAACACGGTCGGGCGGCCCACCTCGGTGGTGGCCTGCAGGATCGCATGCAGGCGCGCCCGGCTGTCCTGGATCTGCTGCGCCTTGAGCTCGCCCAGCCGCTTGAAGATGTTCTCGACCACGATCACCGCGCCGTCGACGATGATACCGAAGTCCATCGCCCCCAGCGACAGCAGGTTGGCCGGAATCCCGACCCAGGTCAGGCCGATGAAGGTGGACAGCAGCGCCAGCGGGATGATCAGCGCCACGATCGCCGCGGCGCGCACGTTGGCGAGGAACAGGTACAGCACCGCCATCACCAGCAGCGCGCCCTCGACCAGGTTGCCGAACACCGTGTGCAGGGTCTTGTCGATCAGCGTGGAGCGGTCGTAGTACGGCACGATCTTCACGCCCTTGGGCAGGATCTGGTCGTCGAGCAGCTCGATCTTCTTTTTCAGCGCTTCCAGCACCAGCGACGGGTTTTCGCCCTTGCGCATCACCACGATGCCCGAGACGATGTCCTCCTCGTCGTCCTGCCCCATCAGGCCCTGCGGCGGCGCGCTGCCGACGCGCACGTCGGCGATGTCCTTGACCAGGATCGGGGTGCCATTGTTCTCGGCCACCACCACGTTGGCGATATCGGCCGAGGTGCGGAAGCTGCCCAGCGAGCGCAGCAGGAACTGCTGGCGCCCGTGCGCGACCGCGCCGCCGCCGGCATTGGCATTGGCCCGCTGCAGCGCGGTGAACAGCTGCGACAGCGAGATCCGCGCGTCGCGCATGCGCGCCAGGTTGGGGTTGACCTCGTACTGCTTGATGGTGCCGCCGATGGTGACCAGGTCGGCCACGCCCGGCACCTGGCGCAGGTTCTTTTCGACCACCCAGTCCTGCAGCGTGCGCAGCTCCTGCGGCGTATAGCCCTTGCCGGTCAGGCGGAAGCGGTAGATCTCGCCGATCGCGGTGGACAGCGGCGCCAGGTCCGGATGCACGCCGTCGGGCAGGTCGACGCTGCGCAGGCGCTCCAGGATCTGCTGGCGCGCGGCCACGTCGGTGGCGCGGTCGTTGAAGGTCACCATCATGAACGACAGGCCGAACTGCGTGTGCGAGAACACCCGCACCGCGTTGGGCGTGCCCGCCAGCGCGGTTTCGATCGGGATCGTGACCTGGCGCTCCACCTCTTCGGCGGCGCGCCCGGGGTACAGCGTGATGACGTTGACCTGGATGTCCGACACATCCGGGAAGGCCTCGATCGGCAGGTTCTTGAACGCGGCGATGCCGCCGCCGACGAAGAGGATCAGGCCCAGCCAGACAAAGAGCTTCTGGTGCAGGGCAAAGCTGACGATACGCGAAATCATGGGGCGATCGTCCTCAGCGTTTTTCCGCCGCGCGCGCCGCGTTGACCGCGGTGGCGTCGCGCAGGATGTCCTGCAGGTAGAGGTTGCCTTCGCTGACCACGGTCTCGCCGTCCTTCACGCCCTCGAGCAGCTCGGTGGTGCCGGGCAGCGTCACGCCCACGCGCACCAGGCGGCGCTCGAAGGTGTTGGGCGCGGTGCGCACGAACACATAGTTGCGGTTGTCGGCCAGGAACACGGCCTTGGACGGCACCGCGATGCCCTTGAACGAAGCCGCCGGCAGCCTGGCGGTGACGAACATCTCCGCCTTCAGGCGGCGTTCGGGATTGGGCACGGTCAGCCGCACCTTGATGCTGCGCGCGGTCGGGTCGACATAGTCGGCAATCTTGACCACGAAGCCGGCAAAGGTTTCGCCGGGCCAGGCGGCGGTGGTCAGCTGCACCTCGACGCCGGGCTTGAACAGCTTCAGGTCGGCCTCGCCCGCATCGACCTGCGCCCACAGCGTGGTCGGGTCGGTGACGAGGAACAGCGGCGCGGCCGGCGGCTGGTCGGGGCGCAGCTCCATGCCGAGGTTGATGTTGCGCTCGACCACCAGGCCGTCGATCGGACTGCGCAGCGCAAAGCGCTGATTGACACCATCCGGCCCCGCCGCGGCCGCGCCGTACTGGCTCAGCGCCGCCCGGGTGCGCTGCAGGTCGGCCGCGGCGCGCGCGGCGTCGGCCTGCGCCTGCTCCAGTTCCTTCTGCGCGATGATGCCGGCGCCGTACAACTCGCGCTGGCGCGCCAGCGCCTTGGCCGCGACCGCGCTGTCGGCGGCGGCCTTGCGCGCATCGGCCTGGGCCACGCCGAAATCCGGCGAGGTCAGCATCGCCAGCGGCTGGCCCGCCTTGACGGTGGCGCCGGGCTGCACCAGCACCTCGGTCACCCGCCCGGCAAACGGCGTCGCCACGCGCACGGTCTTGTCTTCGTTCCACACCAGCCGGCCGGGCAGGCTCAGCATGCGCTCGCCGCCGGTCCTGGCGGGCTCGCCGGCGATGCCGGGCAGCGTCTTCACGCTGGCCGGGAACTGGATGGTATTGCCGCTGACCTTCGGCTCGTCGTCGGCCTTCGGGGCTTCGGACTTGCCGCAGGCGGCCAGCGCGAGCGCGCACAACGACATCGCCAACAGGGCGGAAAGGCGGGCCGGCAAGGCGGCGCTGGGGAATGGCTGGCGGCGGGACATGCGTGACAGGAAAGACATGGGGAAGATCGCGGGAACGGCGCTTCAGGGGCGCGCGGGAGTGGCGGCAGTGCGGGCCGCAGCCGCGGTGGTCGAGGTTTGCAGCGCGGCACGGTACGCCGACAGCGCCTTGGCGTATTCGCCCTGCGCTGCGACGGCATCGAGCCGGGTCTGGCGCAGCGCGCGGCGCGCGTCGAGCAGGTCGAGCACACCGCTTGCGCCCTTGCTGTAGGCGAACTCGGCGTTGCCGGCGACGCTTTCCGCGGCCGGCAGCACGTCCTCACGCATTTGCCGCAGCGACTGGCGCGCGGTTTCCAGCTGGCTGCGCAGCCGGTCGATCTCGTTGCCGGCTTCGAGCAACACGCGGTTGCGGTCGTCGAGCGCGGCGTAGTAATCGACCTCGGCGCGGCGCGCCTCGCCACCGTTGCTGTGGCGTACCGGCAGCGGCATCGACAGGAACACGCCGAAGCTGTTGCCGGTGCCATAGCTGTTGGATGGCGAGGTCGGATAATGCTCGGCCTGCGCGCCGATGGTCACATCCGGCACGCGCCCCGCGCGTGCCAGGTCGCGCGAGGCCGCGGCGGCGGCCAGGCGCGCCTCGGCAGCGGTCACGTCGGGGCGGCGCTGGAGCGTGTCGGGGTCCGGCGGCGGCACCGCGGCCTCGAGCGCCGGCCAGTCGGCCACCAGCCGGTTGTCGGCAAGGGTGCCGGGCACGCCCATTGCCTGCGCCAGCACGGCCTTGTCGCGGTAATGGTCGGTGACGGCCTGGCGCATGTCGTTCTGCGCACGCAGCGCGTCGAGCTGCAGCCGGGTCACGTCGGCGCGCGCCACGTCGCCGGCGCGCAGGCGCGTCTCGCTGGCCTGGCGGGTGCGCTCGTACAGCCCCAGCATCTCGCGCAGCACGGCCACGCGTTCCTGGCTGGCGAGGGCGTCGAAGTAGGCCTGCTCCACCATGCCGGTCTGCTGCGCCACCACCGCCTGCACCACTTCGCCCGCGGCGGCGCTGGCCTTGCGCGCGACGTCGACGCGCAGGTTGCCCTTGTTGGCGGTCTCGATCAGCTGGTCCACCCGCAGCGTCGAATCCACGGTCTTGCTGCGCAGGTTGCCGGCGCCGACGCCGGCATGCGGATTGATGTTTTCCACGCCCAGGCTCAGCACGGGATTGGGCCGCTGCGACGCGATCTGGATATCGGCCTGGCTGGCTTCCACGCCACGGCGCGCGGCGATGATGGTGCGGTTGCAGCGCAATGCACCAAGGCGCACCTGGGCCAGGGTCAGCGCGGCGCCGGCGGGCGGCGGCGTGCATGGGCCATCGGCCGGTGCAGTGGGCGTGGAATCCCCGGAAGGAAGCGGATCGGCCGGGCGTTCGGCCGCGAGGCTGGCGGCAGGTCCTGCCACGAAACCCAGACCCAGCAGGGCTGCCATGGCAACACGGGATAAGACAAGAGGCACGTTCAGTCGGGCTCGGTTTGACAACGATCTGCGGTAAACGACCGTGCCCGCCGAACGGTTCACCGCGACGTGAAATATTCACGCGGCAGGCGCCCAGCGCCGTGGCGTGGCGGGGCTGTCCTGGTGCGCCCTCGCCCGCTGTCCTGGTGCCGCCAAGGGCACTCGGACACGATCTCCCGCCCGCATTCAAACCGAATCGCTTTACAAACGGCTTTCATTCCGCTGACAAAAGCCTTCAACTACGCGAAAACCCTGACTGGATGGAGCAAACGACAAACGGCACGGCCGTGGCCGGCCGTGCCGTTGGAAACCGGGCCGCGGGTTCAAGCCTTGACCCGGTCATCCAGCCCCAGGCCGCGGCCGATGATCTCCTTCATGATCTCGCTGCTGCCGGCGTAGATGCGCGAGATGCGCGCATCGGCATACATGCGGCAGATGCGGTATTCCTCCATGTAGCCGGCGCCGCCGTGCAGCTGCACGCCCTCGTCGACCATGCGCCCCTGCAACTCCGAAGTCAGCAGCTTGGCCGACGCCGCGGTTTCCACCGTCAGCGTGCCGGCGTTGTGTTGCAGCACGCACTGGTCGACAAAGGTCTGCAGCGCATCCAGCTGCGCGCGCAGTTCTGCCAGCTTGAAGCGCGAGTTCTGGAACGTGCCGATGGCGCGCCCGAAGGCCTTGCGCTCGCGCACGTAATCCAGCGTGATGTCGAACGCCACCTGCGCCGACGCCATGTAGCCGCAGGCCCCGATCAGGCGCTCTTCGGCGAGGTGGCGCGTCAGGTAGCGGAAGGCCTGGCCCGGCTCGCCCAGCACATTGGCCTTGGGCACCCTGACGTTGTCGAAGAACAGCTCCGAGGTGTCCTGCGAATGCAGGCCCAGCTTGCGCAGCTTGCGCCCGCGCTCGAAGCCGGGCATGCCGCGTTCGACGATGAAGAGCGTCAGGCCATGGCTGCGCTCCGGGTCGGTGCGGGCCACCACGATCACCACGTCGGCCAGCTGGCCGTTCGAGATATAGGTCTTGGCGCCGTTCAGCACCCAGTGGTCGCCGTGGTCCTCGGCGCGGGTGCGGATGCCGGCCAGGTTCGAGCCGGTCTGCGGCTCGGTCATGGCCACGGCGAAGATCGACTCGCCGCGCGCCGCCGCCGGCAGCAGGCGCTGGCGCTGTTCTTGATTGCCGATGCGGCCGATGTAGGGCGCCACCAGGCGCGAGTGCAGCGTGCCGAAGAAGCCGGAATCGCCGTGGCGCGCGTTTTCCTCGATCAGGATCTGCTCGTAGCGGAAGTCCTGCACGCCGGCGCCGCCGTATTGCTCGTCGGCCCACATCAGCAGGTAGCCCTGCTCGCCGGCCTTGCGGAACACCTCGCGGTCGACGCAGCCCTGTTCGCGCCAGCGCTCGCCGTGCGGGCCGACCTCGCGCTGGTAGAAGCGGCGGGCGGATTCGCGGAAGGCGTCGTGTTCGGCTTCGAAGATCAGGCGTTGCATCGGGGTCTCCAGGTGTTTTGATCGACCAGGCCAGTGTCGGCCGCGCGACGCCTATGAGATTCGTCGGAACGGATGATTTTTCTTGCCCCCGCTAACCGCCTTCTCCCGCGCTGGAGAGCCGCTTCAATGCAATCTTGTTGATATAAAGCGCCAATAACTTTCATTTACCCGCCGGCACGCTTTGTGCCAATACTGGAAACAGATAACGATTCGATGGAGCGGGGAACATGGAAGCCATCCTCTGGATTGGACTGGCGCTGGCACTGGTGGCGCTGGGGGGCAGCGTCACCTGGCTGATCGGCACGCGGGTGCCCGAACCGTTGTTTGCGCGCGCGCAGTTGCACGGGCGCTTTGCCGGGCTGCAACCACGTCCGCCACGCCGCGGTGGCGGCGGCCGTACACGGCGCGTGCGGCAATGGCGCCTGGTGGCCGTGCCCGCACCCTCGGCTCAGCCGGTGCCGGTGCGGGTCTGACTGCCGGGCGGCAACGCCTGGGCACTATTGCGGGAAGTCCCAGCGCTGCGACCAGTCGGAGGCTTCCCGCACGATCTCGCGCAGGATCTCCACGGCTTCACGCGCCGGCCCCGCGGGCGCGTCGGCGCACACCAGGAACACGGGATACGAAAACTCGGGCGCGCCGGCGACCCGCGCCAGGGCGCCGCTGTCCAGGTAGCTCTGCGCCACGCGCGTGCGGAAATAGCCGCTGCCGCCGTACTGCAGGATGTACTGCAACGCCAGCGGCCCCAGGTTGAAGTACAGCGACGCGCGCGCATGCTCGGGCAACGCGCTGTCATGCTGGCGCCGAAATTCCGGGCCCCAGTCCACGTAGACATAGCCGCCGTCGCGCTGCGTCGAGCGGATCAGCACCAGCTTCTCTTCCATCAGCGCTTCCACATGCATGCCGGGCGCGTATTCCGGCTGGTATACCAGCGCCGCGTCGAGCGCGCCCGACTGCAGCCTGCGCTGCAGCTCAGCCCCCTCGCCCACTTCGGCCCGCACCGCTTGATCCGGCATCCGCTGGCGCAGGCGCGTCGCCCATAGCAGCACCAGCGGATTGCCCAGGCTGATCTCGGTGCCATAGCGGAACAGGCTGGCCAACCCCGCCGGCAACGGCAGCTCGCGGCACGCCGCCTCCCAGGTCTGCACCAGCTGGCTGGCATAGCCGAGGAAGCGCTGCCCATCCGGCGTCAGCCGCGCGCCCGCCTTGTTGCGCTCGAACAGGCGGCAGTTCAGCTGCGCCTCCAGGCTCTTGATGCGCGCGGTGACGGCGGTCTGGGTGACATGCAGCTTGTCGGCGGCGGCGAGCAGGCTGCCGTCGCGCACGACCTGGAGGAAGGTGCGGGCTAGTTCGATGTCCATGGTGGCGGAGGTTCCGGGACGGCGTGGCGCATTGTAGACAAGAGTAGCCGATGGAAAATCGGCTTATACACACAAGGATGTACTTCTGCTGTCATGGCGCTATGCTTTGTACCTACATGGATGTACATGGAACTCTCGATGCCTTTCACCCGCATCTTCCGCAACGGCAATTCCCAGGCGGTGCGCATTCCCGCGGAACTGGCCTATCCCGACACCGACATGCAATTTGAAATCGAGCGGATCGGCGATGAGCTGCGCATCCGGCCCGCGCGGCGGCGCCTGACCGGGCTGCTCGATGTGTTCGCCGCCTTCCCGGACGATTTCATGGCGCCAGGTCGCGAAGACCAGGCCCGGTCCGAGCGGGAGGGGTTCTGATGGCCAGGTATATGTTCGATACCAATATGTGCATCTACCTGATGAAGAGCCAGCCGCCCCAGGTGGCCGAACGCCTTGCCCGGTGCTTTGAAGGCGACGTGGTGTTGTCCGCCGTCAGCCTGGCCGAACTGGAGTTCGGCGTCACCGCGTCGCGGGATCCGCAGCGAGCCCGGCGCGCCTTGCAGGCGCTGATCGGCCGCGTGCCGGTGCTGCCGCTGAATGCGGCAGCGGCGCGCGCTTATGGTCCGGTCCGTGCCGCCACCCGCGAACGCAAGGCCGATGCGCTGGACAAGCTGATCGCGGCGCATGCCATTGCCGAAGGCCTGACCGTGGTCACGCGCAACGTCCGCGACTTTACGGCTTACCCGGGGCTGCGCGTCGAAGACTGGACCGAGGGCCAGGGCGCCTGACGGGAAAACCGGCGACGCTGGCGCAGCACCAATATCCCACACCACTTCCTGACCGCTGACGGCCCCGGGCGGGCTTAGCGCACCGGCTGCGGCCGTATTCCCGCCGGCATGGCTACCGGCACCGCGCCGGTCTGCGCCGCCGGCATGCTGCGCGCCTCGCGTGGCGGCCGCAACGGTGCAATGCCTTCCGGCTCCTGCCAGGCCAGGCCATTGTCATAGCCGGTGGCGGCGGCCTCGAGGTAACCGGGCGCAAACTTGCGCTCCGGCGTTACCGCCTGCACGGCAGGTGCCGTGGCGGCCTGCGGCGCCTCGGACTGCGCGCAGGCGACGCTGTTCAGGCATAGGCCCAGCACGCGCAGCAATACCATGGCCTGGCGCGAGCGGTGTCGGAGGGCGGACGGGCGCGACGCGGCCTGCCCGTTCTGGCATGGGGATCGGGTATTCATCGGGGTTCTCCGGGAAGCCATTGCTGGCGGGTGGCACAACGAGCCGCGGCCGCGCTCGCGGTCCATTGCGCAATCACCGTGCCATCGGGCTAATGCCGGCTAATGCGGCCCAGGGCCAGGAATGCGGCACATTCCGGGCGTGGAGTGGTGGGAGCGGGCCAACGCTGGCCGCGCAGGTGTCGGCCGGCGTCCGACGCTCCTGGCTCAGGGCTTGACCGCCGCCGCCAGCACCGCCGGCATCGGCACCTCGAAGCCGCTGCCGCGCATGTAGCCGGCCACGGTGCCGCGCAGCACGGCGCGGATTTCGTCGCGGGCCTTGGGGGTCTGCGCGCGCAGCGTGGCGGCGGCGCGCACGGTGCCCTGGGCCAGCGCGTCGAACAGCTGGTCGGGCGCGGAGAAGCGCCAGACCTGCGGCACGCTGCGGCAGGTCGGCATGACGAAGCCGGCCTGCTGCAAGGCGCTGCGGCAGTGGCCGGGATCGCTGAACAGGAAGAAATTCGGCCCGACCGGGATGTCGACGTCCATAGAGCCATAGGCGCGGATCGCGGCATAGACCGCGCCGAAGCCGACCGCGCGCTCCGGTGTATCCCATACCGTGAAGGCGATGCGCCCGCCCGGGCGCAGGACGCGGAAGGCCTCGGCCAGCGCCGCGTCCGGGTCGGACATGTGGCACAGGCCAAAGCCATTGACCACGGCGTCGAAGCTGGCATCGGCGAACGGCAGCGCCTGCGCGTCGGCCTGCTCATACCGGACCTCGGGATGGAGCTTGCGCGCCAGTTGCACCTGCGCCAGCGCGAAATCGATGCCGACCGAGTCGGCCCCGCGCTGCACCGCCCCGGCTGCGACATAGCCGGAGCCGGACGCGACATCGAGCACCCGCTGCCCGCTGGCCACATGCGCGGCGTCCAGCAGGGCCTCGACCGACTGCCGGGTCACGTGCGACAGGTGTTCCTGGTACCGGCTGACGACTTCCGGGTCTTCCCACCCAGCCAGTTCAAAGGCGCGAAACGAATCTGCGGTGTGGTCCATGCCTACTCCTCGGCGACGATGTCCAGACGGGCGGGCGTGTCTTGGTGATGTTGGTGTGCGGACGCAGCGCTGAAGCGTCCTGAGAACCCGGTCAAGCCAAGTATAGACAGCGCCGCGCACGGGCAGCGGCCAGGCGCCCGGGCAAGCACCCCGGCGCCGGGCCGCGCCCGTTCAGGCGAAGCGCAGCGTGGCCACGCCGGCGGCGATCAGGCAGGCCGCGCCCAGCCGCGCGGCGCCGACGCGCTCGTTGAGCAGCAGCGCGGAGATCAGCGCGCCGAACAGGATCGAGGACTCGCGCAAGGCGGCCACCGGCGCCACCGGCGCGCGCGTCATGGCCCACAGCGACAGCCCGTAGGACGCCAGCGTGCCGCCGCCGCCCACCAGCGCGAACACCAGGTTGCGCCGCACGTAGCCGGCCAGTTGCGGCCGGCGCGTCGCCAGTGCCCATGCCGCCAGCGGCACCGCGGTCAGCACGAAGATCCAGAAGGCATAGGCCACCGGCGCGCCGGAGCGGCGCACGCCGGTGCCGTCGATCAGCGTATAGGCGGCGACCACCAGCGCGTTCAGCAGCGCCAGCCACACGCCCTCGCGGCTGCCGGGCCCGCCACGGGCGCCGCCCGCCATGGCCAGGATGCCGAGGCTGATCACGGCGATGCCGCTCCATGCCAGCGCCGACAGGTGCTCGCCCAGCCAGCCGACGCTGGCCAGCGCCACCAGCAACGGCGCGCAGCCGCGCATCAGCGGGTAGGTCAGGCTCATGTCGGCGCTGCGGTAGATGCGCGCCACCAGCGCGAAGTACACCACGTGCACGCCCACCGACGCGGCGATGAAGGGCCAGCTGGCGGCCGCCGGCTGCGGCAGTGCCGGCAGCGCCAGCGCGGCCATCAGGCCAGCCGTCACCGCCACCATCACGGTGGACAGGAGCTTGTCGCCGCCGCCCTTGACCACGGCATTCCACGCGGCATGCAGGAAGGCGGCAAGCAGGACGACGGCGAAGACGGTGAGCGACATGGGCGGCAGCGAAGTCGGCGCCGGCAGGCGGCGCCGGATCGCGCCATTCTAGCCGCGCCGGCGTGCCGCGCCGCGGCTCGACTATCTGGCGCCGCTGACCCGCCAGACCGTATTGCCGACATCGTCGGCCACCAGCAGGCCGCCGCGCCTGTCGATCGCCACGCCCACCGGGCGCCCGCGCGCCTTGCCGTCGTCGTCGACAAACCCGGTCAGCACGTCGAACGGCGCGCCATTTGGCCGGCCCTGGCTGAACGGCACGAAGATCACCTTGTAGCCGGCCAGCGGGCGGCGGTTCCACGAACCATGCAGGCCGACGAACATGCCTTCGCTGAAGCGCGCCGGCAGGCTGTTGCCGCCGGCCGCGGCCAGGCCGAGCGCGGCGGTGTGCGCGCCCACGGCATAGTCGGGCACGATCGCCTTGGCCACAAGGTCCGGTGCGGGCGGCTTCACGCGCTGGTCCACATGCTGGCCGTAGTAGCTGTAGGGCCAGCCATAGAAGCCGCCGTCGCGCACCGAGGTGATGTAGTCCGGCACCAGGTCGCTGCCGATCTCGTCGCGCTCGTTGACGGCGGTCCACAGCATGCCGGTGACCGGCTCCCACGCCATGCCGTTGGGGTTGCGCAGCCCGCTGGCGAAGATACGGTGCGTGCCGGTGCGGCGATCGACCTCCCAGATCGCGGCGCGGCCGGCTTCCTTGTCCATGCCGTTCTCGCCCACGTTGCTGTTCGAGCCCACGGTCACGTACAGCTTGCTGCCATCGCGGCTGGCGATCAGGCTCTTGGTCCAGTGGTGGTTGAGCGGGCCGCCGGGCAGGTCGACCACCTTCTGCGGGGCGGCGCTGATTTCGGTCTGGCCGGGCTGGTACGGGAAGCGCAGCAGCGCGTCGGTGGCGGCCACATAGAAGTCATTGCCGACCAGCGCCATGCCGAACGGCGAATTCACATCCTTGAGGAACACCGAACGCTGGTCGGCGACGCCGTCGCCGTTGCTGTCGCGCAGCAGCGTGATGCGGTTGGCGCTGGGCGTGCCGGCGCCGGCGCGCTTCATCACCATCTTCATGATCCAGCCCCTGATGCCCTTGCCGTCGTCGGGCTTGGGCGGCGCATTGCTCTCGGCCACCAGCACGTCGCCGTTGGGCAGCACGTAGACCCAGCGCGGATGATCCAGCCCGTCGGCGAAGGCCGTCACCGCCATGCCTTCGGCCGGCACCGGGCGCTGGCCCGCGGCCCAGCCGATCGCCGGCGCGATCTTGACGGTGGGAATGGCGGTCTGGTTGGGCGGCGGCAGCTGCGGCGTGGGGCCGAAGCCGGCTTCGGACGGCAGCTTGGCGGATTCGCCGCAGGCGGCAAGCGCGGCGATCACGGGCACCGCGCCCGCCAGCATGGCGGTGCGCAACTGGCGCAAGGGGTTGGGCATCGGCATGGTCCGGGCTCCTCAGGCCACGCACGGCCGCGCGCCTGTGCCTGGACTATAGGACAGGACGTAGAGCGACCGGCACTCTGCAGGCGCCGCGCAAGGCACCGTGCAAGACGATGCCCACGCCCGCGCGGCGCCCTGCCCCGGCGCGCTCAGCCCCGCTGCGGCGTATCCAGCCCCTTCACCACCGCCGGTCGCTGCACGAACGCATCCAGCACGCGCCGCACATTGATGAAGTCCTTGAAGCCGACCAGGTCGCCGGCCTCATAGAAGCCAGCCAGGTTGCGCACCCACGGCAAGGTGGCGATGTCTGCAATGGTGTACTCGTCGCCCATGATCCAGGCGCGGCCATCCAGGCGCTGCTCCAGCACCTTCAGCAGGCGCCGGCTCTCCGCCACGTAGCGGTCGCGCGGGCGCTTGTCCTCGTAGTCCCTGCCGGCGAACTTGTGGAAGAAGCCCAGCTGGCCGAACATCGGCCCGATGCCGCCCATCTGGAACATCACCCACTGGATGGTCTCGTAGCGGCGCGCCGGGTCGGCCGGAATCAGCTTGCCGGACTTGTCGGCCAGGTACAGCAGGATCGCGCCCGACTCGAACAGCGCCAGCGGCTTGTCCCCCGGGCCGTGCGGGTCGAGGATGGCCGGGATCTTGTTGTTCGGGTTCAGCGACAGGAATTCCGGCGACAGCTGGTCGTCGGTATCGAAGCGCACCAGGTGCGGCTCGTACGGCAGGCCGGTCTCTTCCAGCATGATCGACACCTTGACGCCGTTGGGCGTGGGCAGCGAATAGAGCTGGATGCGGTCGGGATGCCGTGCCGGCCATTTGCGGGTGATGGGAAAAGCGGACAGATCGGGCACACGGGCTCCTGGTTCGGGCGCTTCCGCATCGTGGGGAAGCCGCCGGACAACGAAAGAGCCCGATCATAAACCGGTGTCGCCGCGCTTGCAGGGCGACGGCCCGCACCGCCGGGTGCCCCCCCTGCCACCGCCCCGCAAAAAAAGAAGGGGCCCCGTGGGGCCCCATTCCTACGCCAATCTGGCTGCGACGGCTTACACCGTCACGCCGTCGGCCACTTCCTTGAAGTCCTCGATCTGGTCGAAGTTCATGTACTTGTAGATCTTGTCGCCATTCTGGTTGATGACGCCAATATCGGCCATGTACTCGTCCTTGGTCGGGATGCGGCCCAGGCGCGAGCAGATCGCGGCCAGTTCGGCGGAACCCAGGTACACATTGGTGTTCTTGCCCAGGCGGTTCGGGAAGTTGCGGGTCGAGGTCGACATCACGGTCGCGCCTTCGCGCACCTGTGCCTGGTTGCCCATGCACAGCGAGCAGCCCGGCATTTCGGTGCGGGCACCGGCGGTGCCGAACACGCCGTAGTGGCCTTCCTCGGTCAGCTGCTTCTGGTCCATCTTGGTCGGCGGGGCGACCCACAGCTTGACCGGGATGTCGCGCTTGCCTTCCAGCAGCTTGGAGGCTGCGCGGAAGTGGCCGATGTTGGTCATGCACGAACCGATGAAGACTTCGTCGATCTTGGCGCCGGCCACGTCCGACAGGGTCTTGACGTCGTCCGGGTCGTTCGGGCAGGCCACGATCGGCTCATGCACGTCGGCCAGGTCGATCTCGATCACGGCGGCGTACTCGGCGTCGGCGTCCGGCTCCAGCAGCTTCGGATCGGCCAGCCACGCTTCCATGGCCTTGATGCGGCGCTGCAGGCTGCGCGGGTCCTGGTAGCCCTGGGCGATCATCCACTTCAGCAGCGTGATGTTGCTGTTGATGTATTCGATGATCGGGTCCTTGTTCAGGCGCACCGTGCAACCGGCGGCCGAACGCTCGGCCGAGGCGTCCGACAGTTCGAACGCTTGCTCGACCTTCAGGTCGGGCAGCCCTTCGATTTCCAGGATGCGGCCCGAGAAGATGTTCTTCTTGCCTTGCTTGGCCACGGTCAGCAGGCCTTGCTTGATCGCGTACAGCGGGATCGCGTTGACCAGGTCGCGCAGGGTCACGCCCGGCTGCATCTGGCCCTTGAAGCGCACCAGCACCGATTCCGGCATGTCCAGCGGCATCACGCCGGTGGCGGCGGCAAAGGCGACCAGGCCCGAACCTGCGGGGAAGCTGATGCCGATCGGGAAGCGGGTGTGCGAGTCGCCGCCGGTGCCGACGGTGTCGGGCAGCAGCATGCGGTTCAGCCACGAGTGGATCACGCCGTCGCCCGGGCGCAGCGAGATGCCGCCGCGCGTGCTGATGAACTCGGGCAGCGTGTGGTGGGTCTTGACGTCGACCGGCTTCGGATAGGCGGCGGTGTGGCAGAACGACTGCATCACCAGGTCAGCCGAGAAGCCCAGGCAGGCCAGGTCCTTCAGCTCGTCGCGGGTCATCGGGCCGGTGGTGTCCTGCGAGCCCACCGAGGTCATCTTCGGTTCGCAGTAGGTGCCCGGGCGGATGCCCTTGCCTTCGGCCAGGCCGCAGGCGCGGCCGACCATCTTCTGTGCCAGCGTGTAGCCCTTGCCGGTATCGGCCGGGTTCTGCGGCAGGCGGAACAGCGTCGACGGGGCCAGGCCCAGCGCTTCGCGCGCCTTGGCCGTCAGGCCGCGGCCGACGATCAGCGGGATGCGGCCGCCGGCGCGGACTTCGTCGAACAGCACGTCGGACTTGACCTTGAACTCGGCGATCACTTCGCCGTTCTTCAGGGCCTTGCCTTCATACGGGCGCAGCTCGACCACGTCGCCCATTTCCATCTTCGACACGTCCAGCTCGATCGGCAGTGCGCCGGCGTCTTCCATGGTGTTGTAGAAGATCGGGGCGATCTTGTTGCCCAGGCACACGCCGCCGAAGCGCTTATTCGGGATGAAGGGGATGTCTTCACCGGTGAACCACAGCACCGAGTTGGTGGCGGACTTGCGCGAGGAACCGGTGCCGACCACGTCGCCCACGTAGGCGACCAGGTGGCCCTTTTCCTTCAGCGACTCGATGAACTTGACCGGGCCGCGCTTGCCGTCTTCTTCCGGCTGGAACGCCGCGCCTTCGCGCTTGTTCTTCAGCATGGCCAGCGCGTGCATCGGGATGTCCGGGCGGGTGGTGGCGTCCGGGGCCGGCGACAGGTCGTCGGTGTTGGTTTCGCCCGGCACCTTGAACACGGTGATGGTCAGGCTTTGCGGCACTTCCGGACGGCTGGTGAACCATTCGGCGTCGGCCCAGCTCTGCAGCACGGCGCGGGCGTTGGCGTTGCCCTTGTCGGCCTTCTCCTTCACATCGTGGAAGGCGTCGAACATCAGCAGGGTCTTCTTCAGCGCGTCGGCGGCGACGGTGCCGACTTCGGCGTCGTCCAGCAGCTCGATCAGCGGCGAGATGTTGTAGCCGCCCAGCATGGTGCCCAGCAGCTCGGTGGCCTTGGCACGCGAGATCAGCGCGCACTGTTCCTTGCCCAGCGCCACCGCGGCCAGGTACGAGGCCTTGACCTTGGCGGCGTCATCGACGCCGGCGGGAACGCGGTTGGAGATCAGGTCCACCAGGTTCTGTTCTTCGCCGGCGGGCGGGTTCTTCAGCAGTTCGATCAGCTCGGCCGTCTGCTTGGCGGTCAGGGGCAGAGGGGGGATGCCAAGCGCGGCGCGCTCGGCCACATGTGCGCGATAGTTTTCAAGCATGGGAACCTGCTGAGTAATTAGGTTTAGAAAGACTCGGTACGTCGCGATTGTAGTCCGAAGCGGCTCCTGGGTCAAATGTCTTATATCTTATATAAGAGTTAAAACAGGAAAACCCATATCCAACAATGGCTTGGCAAGTGGGTGAGTTACGAATTTGCATGGACTCCTACCCGAGTGGCGTAGTAGGGAATGCAGCAGACGAGCACCGGCCAGTGGCGGCGGGGCGGGCCACGACTCCCTTCCGAAGCGGTGACGAGGCGCGTGATCCCGCCATCCCCTGCCCCGGCGCCCTCAAGTTCCCCGATCAAGCTGCGTTAACCAGCCTGCAGGCGCGCAACACAAAGGCGCCCGCTCGCGTAGCCGTGCCTGCTCCCTTTCCGCTCAAATGGCCAAGCTGAAAGGGTTTCCCCCTTTTTTTCGGCCCTTTGCTGGCCTGCGATTCCGGAAGAATGGCAGGCATTCCGATACAGGCTTCTCATGGCGAACACGGCTTCCCCTCCCCGGACTGGCAACACAGGCAAGCGCGGCCGGCTGCTGCTGATCGGCGCCGGCGTGCTGGTTGTGGCACTGGGCGCCGGGGGCTTCGTGCTGGGCAGCGTGCTGAGCAACCGCCAGCCGGCGGCGCCCGCTGCGCCCGCCGCTCCGGTTGTCCCGCCGCCGATCTTCGTGCCGCTGGACGCGTTCACCGTCAACCTGCGCAGCGAGGACGGCGACCGCTTCCTGCACACCGGGCTGTCGCTGAAGGTGGCTGACGCCGCCACCCAGGCGCGCCTGGCCCAGTACCTGCCCGAAGCGCGCAGTCGCATCCTGCTGTTGCTGTCCGCGCGGCAGCCGGCCGAGCTGGCCACCGTCGAGGGCAAGCGCAAGCTGGCCGAAGACATCCGCGACACCATCAGCAAGCCGTTTGCCAGCGGCCTGCCGGCGCAACACGTGCTGGACGTGCTGTTCACCTCGTTCGTGGTGCAGTAAGCGCAGGCCAGGGCAGCACGTTTCATCCATAACGCCGCACAAGGGGCAGGACACTAGATGGCCTACGACAAGTTCCTCTCGCAAGACGAGGTAGACGAGCTGCTCAAGGGCGTATCCGGCGAAGCCGATACGCCCAAGGCCAGCGAGACTGCGCCCGACGAGGGCGGGGTACGCCCCTATAACCTGGCGACGCAGGAACGCATCATCCGCGGCCGCCTGCATACGCTGGAAATCATCAACGAGCGCTTTGCGCGCTCGCTGCGCACGGCGCTGTTCAACTTCATCCGCCGCGGCGCGGACATCTCCGTGGGCAGCGTCAGGATCGAGAAGTTCGGCGACTTCGCGCGCAACCTGCCGATGCCGACCAACCTCAACCTGGTCCACCTGAAGCCGCTGCGCGGCACCGCGCTGTTCGTCTACGACCCCAACCTGGTCTTCCTGGTGGTCGACAACCTGTTCGGCGGCGACGGCCGCTTCCACACCCGCGTGGAAGGCCGCGACTTTACCCAGACCGAGCAACGCATCATCCAGCGCATGCTGGAGCTGACGCTGACCAGCTACGGCAATGCCTGGCGCACCGTGCACCCGATCGAGACCGAGTACATCCGCTCGGAGATGCACCCCAAGTTTGCCAACGTCGCCACGCACAACGAGGCCGTGGTGACCACCGCCTTCCACATCGAGCTGGGCGCCGTCGGCGGCCAGCTGCACGTATGCCTGCCGTACGCGATGATCGAGCCGCTCAAGGACCTGCTGATGAATCCGCTGCAGGACGAGAAGGAGGTCGACAAGGGCTGGGTCACGCAACTGTCGACGCAGCTGCGCGCGGCCGAGGTCGAGCTGGTGGCCGAGTTCGCGCACCTGCAGAGCACCGTGGCCGAAGTGCTGGCGATGCGCGCCGGCGACGTGCTGCCGATCGAGCTGCCCGAGAAGGTGTTCGGCAAGGTCGACGGCGTGCCCGTGATGCAATGCGGCTTCGGCACCATGAATGGCCAGTACGCGCTGCGGGTAGAACGAATGATCAATCACCAGGACGGCGATTCCCACCTGGACATTAAGGACACGGATTATGAGTGAGGGCATCGAGGACAAGCCGGTCGACCCGATGGACGACTGGGCCAGCGCGCTGGCCGAGCAGACCAGCGCCACTTCCGCCGAGATCCCCGCCGCTGCCGCGCCGGCATCGGCAGCCGCCACGCCCGCCGCCGCCACGGTCTTCCCGCCGCTGGCGAAGGAAGCGCCGAGCGGCTTCCGCAACGATATCGAGATGATCCTCGATATCCCGGTGCAACTGACGGTGGAGCTGGGCCGCACCAAGGTGCCGATCAAGAACCTGCTGCAGCTGGCGCAGGGCTCGGTGGTGGAACTCGACGGCCTGGCGGGCGAGCCGATGGACGTGCTGGTCAACGGCTACCTGATCGCCCAGGGCGAAGTGGTGGTGGTCAACGACAAGTTCGGCATCCGCCTGACCGACATCATCACGCCGTCCGAACGCATCCGGAAGCTGAACAAATGACAGCCGCAAGCCGCGCCCCGCTGGCTGCGCTTGCCGCGCTTCCCTGCGCCGCAACGGCCGCCGACGGCGCGCAAGCGCCAGCCATCAGCGGCGCGGCCAGCCTGGCGCAGGCCGGGCTGGGGCTGTTCGCCATCATCGCGCTGATCCTGGGGCTGGCCTGGATGGCACGGCGTGCCGGCCTGGTGCGCCACGCTACCGGCGGCGCGATGAAGGTGGTCGGCAGCACCATGCTGGGCGCGCGCCAGCGCCTGGTGCTGGTCGAGGTTGGCGATACCTGGCTGGTGCTGGGCGTCAGCCCCGGCGAAATCCGGCCACTGCACACCATGGCGGCAGGATCCCCGGCCGCCGGCCAGACCGGCGCGCACATCGCCGCCGGACCGTTGCAACCGCCCACCGGCGGCAGCTTTGCCGAAAAGCTGCTGCGCTCGATGCAGGCCCACTTCAAATCATGATTGCCCCGCTTGCCACGCCGTGGCGACTGCTGCCGCGCGCAGCCCGCGCCGCGCACCCGCCCTCGTTGCTGTCCGCGTTGTTGCCCTCGCCGCTGCTGTCCCGGCTGTCCGTGCTGGCGCTGCTGCTGGCCCTGGCCGCGCTGGCGCCCGCGCCAGCCTGGGCCCAGGCGCTGCCCGGCGTGATCAGCAAGCCCGCCCCGGGTGGCGGCCAGATCTGGTCGCTGCCGGTGCAGACGCTGGTGCTGCTGACCTCGCTGTCGTTCCTGCCCGCGGCGATGCTGATGATGACCGGCTTCACCCGCGTCATCATCGTGCTGGGGCTGCTGCGCAATGCGCTCGGCACGGCCACCTCGCCGCCCAACCAGGTGCTGGTGGGGCTGTCGCTGTTCCTGACCTTCTTCGTCATGGCGCCGGTGTTCGACCGCGTCTACAACGACGCCTACAAGCCGCTGTCCGAAAACAAGCTCAGCCTCGAAGCCGCCGCGGCCAAGGCCGCCGAGCCGCTCAAGGCCTTTATGCTGCGCCAGACCCGCGAGAAGGACCTGGCCATGTTCGCGCAGATGGCCAAGGCGCCGGAGATGCAGGGGCCGGAGGAAGTGCCGCTCAGCATCCTGGTGCCGGCCTTTGTCACCAGCGAGCTGAAGACCGCGTTCCAGATCGGCTTCACCATCTTCATCCCGTTCCTGATCATCGACCTGGTCGTCGCCAGCGTGCTGATGGCGATGGGCATGATGATGGTGCCGCCGGCCACCATCTCGCTGCCGTTCAAGCTGATGCTGTTCGTGCTGGTCGACGGCTGGCAGCTGCTGCTGGGATCGCTGGCGCAAAGCTTCATGAGCTGACGCCGGCCGCCGGCGCCAGCCCCTTCTTCGCAAGAGCCATGACCCCAGAGACCGTAATGACCATCGCCACCCAGGCGATGAAGATGACCCTGCTGCTGGCCGCCCCGCTGCTGCTGGTGGCGCTGGCCGCCGGCCTGGTGGTCAGCCTGTTCCAGGCCGCGACCCAGATCAACGAGATGACGCTCAGCTTCATCCCCAAGCTGATCGCCCTGTTCGCCACCATGGTGCTGGCCGGCCCGTGGATGATCAACGCGATGGTCGACTACATGCGCGAGGTGTTCCAGAGCATCCCCGCGCTGGCGCACTGACGGCGGGGCCGCCCACGCCGCCAGCCGCTGCTGTCCGCCACCGTCGCCGCATTTCACCCCGCCCGCCCGCTGACCCGCCGCCGTGATCGAGTTCACCTCAGCCCAGCTCTACGGCTGGCTTGCGGCTTTCCTGTGGCCGTTTTTCCGCATCCTGGCGCTGATCGGCACCGCGCCGCTGTTCGGTGAATCGACCATCCCGCGGCGCGCCAAGATCGCGCTGTCGGCGATGATCGCGATGGTGGTGTCGCCCACCATCGCGCAGCTGCCGGTGGTGCCGGTGTATTCGTTCGACGGGCTGATGATCATCCTCAATGAAGTCGGCATCGGCCTGGCCACGGGCTTCGTCATGCGGCTGGTGTTCGCCACCGTGCAGCAGGCCGGCGAGATCATCGGGCTGCAGATGGGTCTGTCGTTCGCGTCCTTCTTCGACCGCGCCGCCGGCGGCCAGACCATGGTGCTGTCGCGCTTCCTGAACCTGATCGCGGTGCTGCTGTTCCTGGCGCTGGACGGCCACCTGCTGATGCTGGGCGCGCTGGTCGACAGCTTCAACAGCCTGCCCGTCGGCGGCACCCCGCTGTCGGCGGGCGGCGCCATGGCCGTGGCACGCGCCGGTGGCATGGTGTTCGCTTCGGGACTGCTGCTGGCGCTGCCGATGATCGCCGCCTTGCTGATCCTGAACCTGGCCATGGGCATCCTCAACCGCGCCTCGCCGCAACTGTCGATCTTCGCGGTGGGCTTCCCGGTGACGCTGTCGGGCGGACTGCTGGTGCTGATGCTGGTGATGCCGCAGATGGGCAGCTACATGCAGCACATGATCGAGGCCGGGCTGGAGGCGGTGGGGACGGTGCTGGGACAGTTCGGTCGGTAGCGCCGCCGCGGCTGCGCCACGCTGCCTCGGCAACGGGCGGCCGCAGGCGTCACGCCTTCAGTACGGCGGATTCACCACGACGTACTGCGATCCCTGCGGCAGGTACCAGGTGCTGCCGCACTGCTGGTACACCATGCCGCCATAGTTCACCGGCACGCAGCTTGGCGGCACCGAGCGCACCATGGATCCCACCACGGCCGAGGTGACCGCCACCGTCGCGGTGACGGCGGCTGCCGTTGCCACCGGGTGATAGTCATTGTCCCAGCCGCAGCATCCGCCGTGCGTATCGACGTTGACGTTGACGTTCCGGTTGGTATTGACGTTCACGTTGCGGCTGGCATTGACGCTGTTTACGCTCGCGCTGCGGACGTTATTGGTACGCACGTCGGCCCGGTTCTCGACCGGGCGGCTGGCATGCGCCGCGCCGCCGCCGCGCGCCGCGGCGTGGGCGCCCTGGCGCGCCTGCGCCTGCGGAACCCAGTGGCCGGCAAGCAGGACCGCACCCACCAGCGCCAGGATGGACTTCTCGACGGGACGTTTCATCTGCCTCTCCTTCACTGGGTCTTGAGCGGAACGAGCCTGGCTTCACGGGCCCCCGGCGGCGGCGTAAAGCGGAACACCGCGTCCTTGAACGCCGGCTTCACGTTCCAGTCCAGCCAGGTCACCGACTGCGGGCGCGCCTCGTCGGCGCGGTTGGTGATCACCAGCTTGCGCGGCACCGGGCGGTTGCCGCGGGCAATCCAGATCTGCCAGTCCACCGCTCCCTGGCGCAGCGCGTAGTGGTCGCACAGGTCGCCATCGATCAGGTCAGTGCCCGCGTTCATGGCCGAGGTGATATGGTCCAGCGGCGCGGCGGGCGTGCCCCACAGGAACAGGTCGTCCAGCGGCACTTCAACACCGAAACGCTGGCGCAGGTGCATCACCAGTTCGCCGAGGTTCTGCGTCGCGGCAGTGGACGCATAGGTCTTCTGCGCCGGCTGGTAGAGGGTGACGGTCTTGCCGTCGTAGATCAGCTGCCGTTGTCCGCGCGCGCTCTCCATCCGCACCCGCATCTTGTTGGGCCGCTGGGCGTCGATGGTGGCGGCGGCGCTGTGCTGCAGTTTCTGGCCATCGGCCAGCACCCGTTCGCCGTCCAGGTCGATATCCACGCTGAAGCGCTTCAGCGTCGCCAGATAGCCGCCCATCCGGTTCAGTGCCTGGATCACCGCCGGATCTACCGCATCCGCGGGCGCCTTGCCGTCCGCCGCGGGCTGGACGGCCGCGGCTGGGGCGGCTGGCGCGCCCGTGCCTCGTTGCCCCGCCGAAGCCGTCGGTGCCGGGCTGGCGCACGCCGCAAGCGAGATCCCCAGCATGGCAATGCTCAATACACGGTACATAGCGAACCTCACAGGTGTTGGTACCAGCAGGCGGTGCCATCCCCCGCCGTCCGGAAAGGGTCGTGGCCGTCCGGTTGGAGCGGACAGCCACGCCATCATCGCCGAGGTTCGCCGCAGTCCGAAGTAAATCTTCTTGCGCGCGAGTTAAGAATCTTTGACAGGACCCCAGCCGGGAAGGAACGCGGCATGACCTGCCCCGGTGGCTGCGCTTACCCCTTCACGCACACCACTTGCCGCAGCGTATGCACGACTTCCACCAGGTCCGCCTGCGCCGCCATCACCGCGTCGATATCCTTGTACGCCATCGGGATCTCGTCGATCACGGCGGCGTCCTTGCGGCATTCCACGCCTTGCGTGGCCTGCTTCTGGTCGGCCACGGTGAAGCGGCGCTTGGCCTCGCTGCGGCTCATGGTACGGCCGGCGCCGTGGCTGCAGGAGCAGAACGACTCCGGATTGCCCTTGCCGCGCACGATGAACGAGCGCGCGCCCATCGAGCCCGGAATGATGCCCAGCTCGCCGGCGCGCGCGCTGACCGCGCCCTTGCGCGTGACCAGCACGTCGGCGCCGAAGTGGTGTTCCTTCTGCACGTAGTTGTGGTGGCAGTTCACCGCCTCTAGCTGCGCCTGGAACGGCTTGCGCAGCACCCGCTGCGCCGCCGCCAGCACCGCCTCCATCATCAGCTCGCGGTTGCGGCGGGCGTAGGCCTGTGCCCAGGACACCGCGTAGATATAGTCCTCGTAGTGCGCGGAGCCTTCCACCAGGTAAGCCAGGTCGCGGTCCGGCAGGTTGGCCAGGTGCTGGCGCATGTCCTGCTGCGCCAGCGTGATGAAGGTGGTGCCGATCGCATTGCCGATGCCGCGCGAGCCGCTGTGCAGCATGAACCAGACCGACTGCGCCTCGTCCAGGCACACCTCGATGAAGTGGTTGCCGGTGCCCAGCGTGCCAAGGTGATTGCGATGGTTGGCGCGCGCCAGGTGCGGATATTTGTCGGTGATGCGGCGAAAGCCCGGCGCCATCTCGGCCCAGGCGGCGTCGACATGCGCCGGCGCGTTGCCCCAGGCACCCTGGTCGCGTCGCCCGCCCTGCGCGCTGCGGCCATGCGGCACGGCATGCTCGATCGCGCTGCGCAGCTGGCCCAGGTTGTCGGGCAGGTCGGAGGCGGTCAGCGAAGTCTTCACCGCCATCATGCCGCAGCCGATATCGACGCCTACCGCCGCCGGAATGACGGCGCCCACCGTGGGAATCACCGAGCCGATGGTCGACCCCTTGCCCAGATGTACGTCCGGCATCACCGCCAGATGGCGGAAGATGAACGGCATCCGCGCCGTGTTCACCAGCTGCTCGCGCGCGGCGCCCTCCACCGGCACGCCGCGGGTCCACAGCTTGACCGGCTTGCCGGCGCCGGTATCGAGTACGTCGTATTGCATCTTGCCCGCCATGTGCTTGCCGTGCTCCAGTGGAGCTGTCTGGAGCTTAGAGGCCCGGGTCCGGCAAGGATTCCCCGGCTACCGCGCCGTCAATGCCCCCCGACAAATCCCGCAAACGCCGCCAGATCCACATTGCCGCCCGACACGATGATGCCCACGCGCTTGCCCTTGACATCGAGCTTGCCGTGCAGCACCGCGGCCGCGGCCAGGCAGCCGGTGGGCTCGGCGACGATCTTCATGCGCCCGGCGAAGAACTTCATGGTCTCGACCAGTTCGGCATCCGACACGGTAGCGATGTCCGTGACCAGTTCGCGGATCACGGCGAAGGTGTGATTGCCGAGGTAAGGCGTCTGGGCGCCATCGGCAATGGTGCGCGGGGTATCGATGCGGACGATCTCGCCGCCGCGCAGGCTGCGCTGGCCGTCGTTGCCGGCCTCGGGCTCGACGCCATACACCGCGCAGCCGGGCGACATCGCCCGTGCCGCAACCGCGCAGCCCGACAGCAGGCCGCCGCCGCCCAGGCACACCACCAGCATGTCGAGCGGGCCGGTTTCCTCGAACAGTTCCTTGGCGGCCGTGCCCTGCCCGGCCATCACGTGCGGGTGGTCGTAGGGCGGGATCAGGGTCATGCCGCGCTCGCCGGCGATGCGCCGGCCCAGGGCCTCGCGGTCGTCCCGGTAGCGGTCGTACAGCACCACCTCGGCGCCATAGCCGCGCGTGGCCTCGATCTTGATCGCGGGGGCGTCCTGCGGCATCACGATCACCGCCTGCACGCCGCGCAGGCGCGCCGACAGCGCGATCGCCTGCGCGTGGTTGCCGGAAGAGAACGCCAGCACGCCGCCTGCCTTCTGCTGCGGGGTGAACTGGGCAATCGCGTTGTAGGCGCCGCGGAACTTGAAGGCGCCGATGCGCTGGAAGTTCTCGCACTTGAAGAACAGCTGCGCCCCGGTGGCCGCGTCGGCGGTGGCGGAGGTCAGCACCGGGGTGCGGTGGGCGGCCGCGCGGATACGTTCGTGCGCGGCGGCAACGTCGTCGAAGGAGATCGGCAGGGCGGTCATGGCGGTGGCAAGGGGAGGAGGAAGCGGCCAGTTTACCCGCCCCGCCGCCGCCTTGCAGCCGCGCCGCCCTCCGGCTGGCCCCTAGGCAGCGGCCAGCTGATGCGGCGCGCGCCGCTGCGCGGCCAGCGTACCGGCGCCCGCCGGCACGGCCCACGCTTCGCCGGGCAGGCGGAAGAACGCCACCACCTCGCTCAGTTCGCGGCCCTGCTCTTCCAGCGCGCGCGAGGCATTGGCCGCTTCGCTCACCAGCGACGCGTTCTGCTGCGTGACCTGGTCGATCTGCACGATGGCCTGGTTGACCTGCTCGATGCCGCGGGTCTGCTCCGCCGACGCCGTCGCGATCTCCTCGACGATGCCGGTCACGCGCGCCACCGCCTGGGTCACCTCGGCCATGGTCTGGCCGGCCTCGCTCGCCAGCGACGAGCCATCCTGCACCTGCCGCCCCGAGGCCTCGATCAGGTCCTTGATCTCCTTGGCCGCGCTGGACGAGCGCTGGGCCAGCCCGCGCACCTCGCTCGCCACCACGGCAAAGCCGCGGCCCTGCTCGCCGGCGCGCGCTGCTTCCACCGCGGCGTTCAGCGCCAGGATATTGGTCTGGAAAGCAATGCCCTCGATGATGCCGGTGATCTCCGCGATCTTGCTCGAGCTGGCGCTGATGTCCTGCATCGTGCCGACCACGCGCTGCACCGTGGTGCTGCCGCGCTGCGCCACGTCGGCGGCGCTGCGCGCGAGTTCGCTGGCCTGGCGCGCATTCTCGGTGTTCTGGCGCACGGTCTCGGTCAGTTCCTCCATGCTGGCCGCGGTCTGCTCCAGCGAGGCCGCCTGCTCCTCGGTGCGGCTGCTCAGGTCGGCATTGCCGCGGGCGATCTCGCTGGTGCTGATGGCGATATTGCCGCTGCTGGCGCGCACGCGGGTGACGGTGGCGGTCAGGCGCTCGTTCATGTCGCGCAACGCCGCCAGCAGGCGGCCGGTCTCGTCATGGCGGTCCACTTCGATGCGCGCGCCCAGGTCGCCGCCGGCAACGGTGCCCGCGACCTCGACCGCACGCAGGATCGGGCGCGTGATGGCACGCGTGATCAGCACGCCGCCGGCCAGCGCAATGACCGCGGACACCAGCGAGATCAGCACCAGCAGGTTGCGCTGGCGCTCGTAGTCCGCCTCGAGCCTGTGCTCCATCTCCTTCTGGCGGCCCCTGGTGAACTCGGCGTAGGCATCGGTCGACTTGATCAGCGCCGCCAGCAACGGACGGCATTGCTTTTCGATCCGGCCGATGGCCTCCTCGACCTTGCGCTCGACCGCCAGCCCGACAATGCCGGTGGCAACCGGACCATACTGCGCCTCGACCCTGGCGACATCGTCGACCAGCTTGCGCGCCTCTTCGCCGACGCCAGGCTGGCGCACCATCTCGCTGAGCCGCGCCAGCCGCGCCTGCACGTCTGCATGCGCGCGCAGGGCGTCGGCCTTCTCGCGCTCCAGCTCTGCCGCGTCCGTCACCAGCACCAGGTTGCGCGCCGCGATGGCACGCCGGTCGACCGCGCTGCGCACCTGGGCCGCCATTTCCGCCCGGGCATTCAACCCGTTCAGGTAGTCATTGAACCCCGCCGTCGCCTCGCCAAGCGCGTGCAACGAATACGCCGACACCACCAGCACCACGCCCGCCAGCGTGCCAAAACCGGCCAGCAGGCGCGTGCGGATAGACAGGCTCCTGAAATTCATGCTCCCTCCCCTTCCCGATCAGCGGGACATTTACGCTTCGTTTGTTGTGATGACTGCCTTGCGTGCCGAACCATCGGCCCGCAAACACCAAAGCGCCCGTTCCATCTGTCCGGCACGGTATACGACGCGGTGACGGCCATGGCCGGCCGCGCACATCCGTGCTCTTCGTGCGCTGGCTAACGGTCGGCCGGGAGCAAACTTTGCCCTACGAGAGTGGGGAGACGGGCAAACAAGCAGGGGGGCGTGCGGACGTGCGCGCATCGCCACTCGTCGCGCGCCGGGATTCAAACCATTGCGGGTATGCAGCGCGCCGGGAACGCCCGCCTTTGCCGAGGCGTCATCGCGTGCCATGGCATCGCGGGCCGGTTCCGGCATCCGGCCTGCCGGGCTTTACAACGATGCAGCGAAAGAATTGCAGCGTCTGCCTCAGCGCCCGCGCGCCACGGCTTCCGACACCTGGGCGGGGTCTTCATATTCCCGGTCATCGATCGCCTCGAGCGCGCGGGTGATGGCCTCGTCGGCGCCGGCCTCGCGCGCCTTGTCCACCAGTTGCTCGCGCGTGGCCGGGTAATCCACGCCCTTGAGCGCACGCTGCAGTTCGATCGGGTTGGGCATGCCGGCGGCATCTGCGGACTTGCCTTGCTCCTGGTTACGCGTGGTCATCTTGCACTCCTTGTCTTGCGTTTCAACTAGGAAGCGCCGACCCGCCGCCACAGCGCGGCAGCGGGCCGGCGCCGTGGGGGCGCGTGCAAGGAGCGTACCCGTAACGGCCCCCCTGGCCGCCGGTGCACGGCGTCAGGCGAGCATCCGCACCTGCGGCTCGCGATCCCATTGCCGGGTCTTGGCCGCGGCGATGAACCGCGCCGGGTCGCTGGCCGGCACGATGCCGTTGTCCGGCTGCAGGTTAGCGTGCGTGAGCAGTGCCTCGCCGCCGGCATCGACCGCGATCGCCTTCAGGTGCGCGTAGGCAAAGCAGACAAAGTCCAGCGCCGCGCTCTCCTGTACCAGCATGGCGGCGGCGTCGGCACCAAGGATGATGGCCACGGCATCGAACATCACCGACGGCGTCCCGGCCAGCTGCCCATCCGCCGGCAGCTTCGTCCCATCGGCCAGCACCGCGCCGCCCACCTTGGGCGCGACGATCTTTACCGTGGCGCCGGCGGCGCTGGCCGCCTGGCGGATCGCCTCGACGGCGGCGCCGTCGGAGCCGTCGGCGACCAGGATGCCGATCTCGCGTCCCTGCAGCGTGTCTTTCATCTTGCCGATGATCTGCAGCGCCGGCGACGGCGGCAGGTCCTGCACCGGCACGGCGGTGGGCAACGGCTCGGGCACCTGGTCCAGCGCCAGGCCGTCGGCCACGCGCCGGCCCAGGTCGGGGTCGATATTGAGCAGGTGGGCCACCATGCGCTCGCGTACATGGACGTGCTCGACCTTCGACAGCTCGAACACCAGCGCCGAGGCGATATGCGCCTGTTCGGCGCGGGTCTGGCTGCGGTAGAACAGGCGCGCCTGGCTGTAGTGGTCGGCAAAGGTCTCGGGGCGGATGCGGCCCTTGTCACCCTGCTCGGGCACCAGCGCGTGACGGAAGCCCAGGTCGGGCGTCTCGCGCGGCGAGTCGTCGGACAGCGAATTGGGCTCATATGCGACGCGTCCCCTGGGCCGCTGCATCTGCATATGGCCGTCGCGCTGGTGGTTGGCGAACGGGCACTTGGGCGCGTTCACCGGAATCTGGTTGAAGTTGGGACCGCCCAGGCGCAGCAGTTGTGTGTCGAGGTACGAGAACAGCCGGCCCAGCAGCAGGGGATCGTTGGAGAAATCGATGCCGCGCACGATGTTGGCGGGGCAGAACGCCACCTGCTCAGTCTCGGCGAAGAAATTGTCGGGCCAGCGGTCCAGCACCATGCGGCCGATGATCTTCAGCGGCACGGTCTCCTCGGGGATGATCTTGGTCGCATCGAGATGGTCGAACGGGAATTTGGCCGCATCGGCTTCGGTGAACAGCTGCACGCCCAGTTCCCATTCCGGGAAGTTGCCGGACTGGATCGCATTGAACATGTCGCGGCGATGGAAATCCGGATCGGCGCCGGCGATCTTGACGGCCTCGTCCCACACCGTGGACTGCAGTCCCAGCTTGGGGCGCCAGTGGAACTTGACGAAGGTGGACCGGCCCTGGTCGTCGAGCAGGCGGAAGCTGTGCACGCCGAAGCCTTCGATCATGCGCAGCGAACGCGGGATGGTGCGGTCCGACATGATCCACATGACCATGTGCATCGACTCCGGCGTCAGCGAGATGAAGTCCCAGAAGGTGTCGTGCGCGGTGGCCGCCTGCGGGAAGGCGCGGTCGGGCTCCATCTTGACCGCATGGACCACGTCGGGGAACTTGATCGCGTCCTGGATGAAGAACACCGGGATGTTGTTGCCGACCAGGTCCCAGTTGCCTTCCTTGGTATAGAACTTGACCGCGAAGCCGCGCACGTCGCGCGGCGTGTCGATCGAGCCCGCGCCGCCGGCCACGGTGGAAAAGCGCGCGAACACCGGCGTCTTGACGCCGACCTCGGTCAGGATGCTGGCGGTGGTGAATTGCGCCAGCGAATCGGTCAGCTCGAAATATCCATGCGCCGCGGTGCCGCGCGCATGGACGATCCGCTCGGGAATGCGCTCATGGTCGAAGTGTGTAATTTTTTCACGCAGGATGAAATCTTCGAGCAGGGTCGGGCCGCGCGGATTGGCCTTGAGCGAGTTCTGGTTGTCCGCGATGGGCGCGCCCTGGTTGGTGGTCAACGGGGCATGCGTGCCGCCGGCAACCTGGTGTAGCTCTCCGCCGGTGCCGCGCTGGGCATCGCCATAGCCGGCCGGAGCGCCCTGAGCGGTGGTGGCGGGTGTGGCGTTTGACGTGGGCTTGGCCTTGGCGTCGGACGTGTCGGGCATGGGGGTCTCCTGTATCGGGTTGAACGGATGAACGGCGGCAACCCGGCAGTGCCTGCAATTGCCACGCCCGCTCCCTGACACTTTTGGTTACAAAGGTAAAGTACCGAAAGTGCGCCCTGTCAAACATCTGACATTTGATCCGTCAACAATCGCCCGCTGTCGCGACAAGCCCCGGCCATCTACCCGGCATCCGGCCGGATCCGCGCTTGTCCTCCGCCACGGCGGAAGTCCGCTGCGTGCAGCCGTCTGTCGGCGCAACGGGCGCGGCCCTCGTTCTCTTCCTCAACCCGAAGAAAAGGCCCTGCACCAATGAGACCCACCTTGCTGTCGCATTCCGCCCGGCCCTGGCTGGCGGCCGGCACCCTCACCCTGGCATTGATGCTTGCCGCCTGCGGCGGCGACGACTCGCCCGGCGCGGGAGGCGGCACGCTGCAGCCCAGCGCCGCCAACGGCAACGCGCCGGACGCAGCCGGCAAGCCCGGCCACACCGGCAAGCCTGGCAACTGCAGCACGCGTTGCGCCCCCTGATGTGCCCCTGAAGCGGGCCGCTTTCCGACCCAGCCACAGAACGACCCCACCCACGCCATGACCTTCAATCCGTCCAAGCGACAGTTCCTCAAGACCAGCCTCGGCACCGGCGCGGCCGCCGCGATGCTGGCCAGCTTCCCGCCCAGCATCCGCCGCGCCCTGGCGATCGAGGCCAACAACGCCACCGGCACCATCCAGGACGTCAAGCACGTCGTCATGGTGATGCTGGAAAACCGCTCGTTCGACAACTACTTCGGCACCTTCAAGGGCGTGCGGGGCTACGGCGACCGCTTTGCGATCCCGCTGCCGAACGGCAAGAACGCGTTCTTCCAGACCGATGCCAACGGCAATACGCTGACGCCCTACCACCTCGACGAAACCCAGGGCAACGCGCAGCGCGCGGGCGGCACCCCGCATACCTGGCCCGATGCGCAGGCCGCGTGGGACCACGGCCGCATGGACCGCTGGCCGGTGGCCAAGAAGGCGCTGTCGATGGGCTACTACGACAACGCCGAGATCCCGTTCCAGCGCGCGCTGGCCGACGCCTTCACGCTGTGCGACGCGTACCACTGCGCGATGCACACCGGCACCATCCCCAATCGCCTGTTCTACTGGACCGGCAGCAACGGCCCCACCGGCGACAACGTCGCGGTGATGGTCAATGAGTTCAACGCCGGCGCCGACGTGGGCCCGTCCACCGAGGGCTGGACCTGGAAGACCTACGCCGACCGTCTGCAGGGCGCGGGCGTGAGCTGGAAGGTCTACCAGAACGTGCCGGACAACTATGGCTGCAACCAGATGATGAGCTTCCGGCACTGGCGCGCCGAGATGGAAAAGATGCCGGACGGACGCAAGCTCTCCAACACCGCCGGCACCGGCGTCAATCCGCCCTACAACCCGGATATCGACGACCAGTACAGCCCGCTCGCCAAGGGCTTCTGCAACACCATGCCCGACGGCGGCTTCCTGCAGTCGCTGCGCGACGACGTGCTCAACGGCCGGCTGCCGCAGGTATCGTGGATCATCCCGCCGGCCGAGTTCAGCGAGCACCCCGGCCCGTCCAGCCCGGCCAAGGGCGGCTGGTACGTGCAGTCCATCCTCGATGCTCTGACGGCATCGCCCGAGGTCTGGAGCAAGACCGTGCTGCTGATCAACTTCGACGAGAACGACGGCTTCTTCGACCACAGCCCGCCGCCGACCGCGCCGTCGCGCAACCCGGACGGCACGCTGGCCGGCAAGTCCACCCTCGACGATGCGCAGATGGCCTACGAGTACTTCAACTTCCCGCCCGCCACGGCCAAGCAGCCGCCGCAGGATGGCAAGCCCTTCGGGCCGGGGCCGCGCGTGCCGCTGTGGGTGGTGTCGCCGTGGAGCCGCGGCGGCTGGGTCAACTCCGAGGTGTTCGACCACACCTCGGTGCTGCGCTTCCTGGAAGCGCGCTTCGGCGTGATGGAGCCGCAGATCAGCGCCTACCGCCGCGCGGTCTGCGGCGACCTGACCAGCGCCTTCAACTTCGCCACGCCCAACACCGAGACGCTGCCCGTGCTGGCGGGGCGCACCACGCGCGCCGACGCCACCAGCCTGACCGCCTGGCAACAGACGCAGCCCGCCATCCCGGTGCCGGCCTCGCCCGCGCTGCCGGCGCAGGCCACCGGCGCGCGCCCGTCGCGCAAGCTGCCGTATGAGCTGCATACCAGCGCGCGCGTCGATGCCGCGGCCCGCTCCGTGCGCCTGCTGTTCGCCAACGGCAGCGCGCACCAGGCGGGCGCGGTGTTCCATGTCTACGACAAGCTGCACCTGGACCGCATCCCGCGCCGCTACGTGGTCGAGGCCGGCAAGGCGCTGGACGACGCGTGGGACGTCAATGCCGACGGCGGCAAGTACGACCTGTGGGTGCTCGGCCCCAACGGCTATCACCGCGCCTTCACCGGCGATGTCACCGAGGCGGCCACCACCTCGGCCGAGATCCAGGTCTGCTACAACCCGTGCAGGAAGCCGACCATCCAGGTCAAGCTGCATAACGACGGCGATGCCGACGTGACCTTCACCGTCAAGGCGCTGGCCTACCGCGACGACGGCCCGTGGACGCAACGGGTCAGGCGCGGCAAGGTGGAAACGCTGGAATGGCCGGTGGCCGAAAGCGGCAACTGGTACGACTTCGTCGTGACTTGCGAAGCCAGCCCCGCGTTTGCGCGCCGCTTTGCCGGACGCATGGAGACCGGCGCGGATACGGTCAGCGATCCGGCAATGGGCGTGGTCTGACGGCCTGGCGCGACGGGGCGCAGGGCGCCGCTTACGCCTTGCGCCAGACCGGCGAGGCCGACACCGCTACCTTGCGCGGCAGGATGCCCTGCGCGGCAAAGGCATCGGCGATGCGCTGCTGCTCGGCCAGCGCGGCCGCGTCGACGGTGCGTACGGCATAACTGCGGCGCGCGTTGGCGGCCTCCACCGTGGCGGCATCCAGGCCGATCAGCGGCGCGTGCCAGCGCGCGGCCTCGGCGGGGTTGCGCTTGACCCAGTCGCCCGCGTCGCGCAGCGCGTCGAACACCACCTCCAGCACTTCGGCATGCGCGCGCGCGTACGGCGTCGCCGCCAGGTAGAAGCGGCGATAGCTCGACAGCCCTTCGCCGTCGCGCAGCACGCGCGCATTGGACTGGCGCTGCACCGCGGCCAGGAACGGGTCCCAGATCACCCACGCCGCCACGCTGCCGCGCTCGAACGCCGCGCGCGCATCGGCCGGGCTCAGGTAGGCCGGCTCGATGTCGCGGATCGACAGCCCGGCGCGCGCCAGCGCCTCGAGCACCAGGTAGTGCGCGCCGGCGCCCTTGGCAAACGCCACGCGCTGGCCCTTGAGCTGGGCCACCTCGCGGATCGGCGAATCGCCGCGCACCACGATCGCCTGCGCCTGCGGCGACGGCGTCTCGGTCGCGTAATACGTGAGCGCCGCACCCGCGGCCAGCGCGAACGGCGGCACCGCATCGGCCACGTCGGCACTAAGGTCGACGTTGCCCAGGTTCAGCGCTTCCAGCAGCGGCAGGCCCGAGGTGAACTCATACCACTGCACCGCCACGCCCCTGGACGCCAGCGCCTTTTCCAGCGTCTGCCGCGATTTCAGCAGGATCATCAGCGTGGAAGACTTCTGGTAGCCGATGCGCAATGTCGTCAGGCCCTGCCCCAGGCTGACACCAGGCAGCGCGGCTGCCGCGGCCGCGCCCGCTGCGGCAATAAGCCAGCGGCGACGGGAATTGTGGCTAGGGTCCATGGCAGAGCTCCGGATACAGATCGGAGCGCCAGCTTAGTCACCACATCGCGCAAAGCCAACGAAGATTGTCGCGAATGCTTATGCGGCGGCTATCATCGACGATTCCCGCGCCACTTCCGCCCCGAACATCATGGACCTGTCCGCCGGCATCCCCATCCTCCGGATCTTCTCGGTCGACAAGGCCAGGGAGTTCTACCTGGATTTCCTTGGCTTCACGCTCGACTGGGAACATCGCTTCGACGACGGGTCGCCGCTGTACGCGCAGGTCACGCGCAGCGGCCTGACGCTGCATCTGAGCGAGCACCATGGCGATGCCACGCCGGGGTCGACCGTGTTCGTGCCGGTGGCTGACATCGATGCGCTGCACCGGGAGCTGTCCGCCAGGGACTATCCCTACGCCAGGCCCGGCGTGGAGGACGTGGGCTGGGGCCGGATGCTGCAGGTGGCCGATCCGTTCGGGAACCGGCTGCGGTTCTGCCAGGTGGCAGAGGATTAGGCCACGGCTTCCTGCACGGCGCGGCTCTTCTCTTGCTCCGGAAGTCGCCGGCAGTGAACGCGTGCAGGGTCGCCTATGCGCAGGGCAAGGCCTCGAATGCCGGCAGCCGCTCCAGCGCGGCGGCCAGCCTTGCCAGCGCCGGATGCAATGCCGGATCGACCGCCCCGGGCAGCATGAACTGCGTGAAGGTCCAGGCCACCGCGGCGGTCAGCTCGGGCTGGCCGATCCCGGCTTCGGAACGCGGCAGCGGGCGCGCGGCAAGCTCGGCCTCCAGCAACGCAAAGGCGCTCTCGCGCTGGGCGTCGACGCGGTCCAGCCATGGCTGGTGCCGCTTGCCAGCCGGACGCTGGCTGTGTTCGTAGAAGTTCTGCACCACCTTCTCGCACGCCGCCAGTGCCAGCCCGACGACGCGCAGCGCGGCCTGGCGCGACGCCGTATCCGCCGGCATCAGGCTGCGACCGGCCAGCGACTCGGCATAGTCGATGATGAGCGTGGAGTCCATCAGCACGACGCCGTTGTCGCACACCAGCGAAGGCGCCTTGACGACCGGATTGACGGCGCGGAAGCGCTCGACTTCCCGGAAGACGGACACGGATTCATGCGTAAACGGCAGTCCGAGCAGGCGCAGCGAGATCGCCGTGCGGCGGACATAGGGGGAATCGAGCATGCCGACGAGTTTCATGGCGGGGGCTCCATGTTGGGCAGATCGGGGCGGGTCGGAAGCGGCTTCCCGCCATCATCCGCCAGCCCAGCCGGCCGCGCCACTGCCGGGGCGTGTAAACTGCTGCATTTTTCGAATCCAGCGGAATGTTACAAGTGCCCCGGCGCACAGGCTTGAGCGGACCCACGCTGGTCCGCCTGCTGGCCCGCCTGGCTGACGCCGACGCCCCCGCCCCTGCAAGCTCGCTTTCGAGCCAGCTGAGCCAATGGCTTGGCTGGGCGGATGCGATCGCGCTGTCTTCCGCGCTGAAGGCCCATGCCCCTGCCATGCCGGCTACGGCAAGTGCCGGCAGCAGCACCGAAGCGCAGGAATGCGCGCGCGTGCGCGCCCGGCTGGTGGAGGCCATTGCCGAAGACACCACGCCGGCAGCCCGGCGGCGCGGTCCCCCGCGACCGTCGGCGCTGCCTGACCCGGTCGATGCACAGGTCGACTACGCGGTCCATCGCCAGCGTTACCAGACGCTGCAGCAGGCCATGGAAACCGCCATCGGCAACGTGCGCGCACGCCTGCGCGCCGCGCTGTCGACCCGCACGCCGGCGCTGGCCAAGCTGGCGATGGTCGACGCGGTGATGGAGCGCGTGCTCGGCATGCGCGAGCAAAGCCTGCTGGGCGCGGTGCCAAACCTGCTGGAGGCGCACTTCCAGCGTCTGCGCCAGGCCGAAGCCGCGGCACTGGAGGCGCAGGCCCAGGCTCCGGCACAGGCCGCGGCGGTGCGTCCCGGCGCATGGCTGGGCGTGTTCCGCAAGGATATGCAGAGCGTGCTGCTCGCCGAACTCGAGATCCGCTGGCAGCCCGTCGAAGGCCTGCTGGCGGCGCTGCAAGACAGCTAACCCGGACATCATGACCCGATACCTCTCCCATATTGTTGCGTTCCTGGCGGGCCTGGCGGTCGTCTGCTGGATTGGCGCGGGCTATGCCAGCACCAATTTCCTCGCGCTCGTCGTCACCCTGCTGATCGGCGGTTTCTACGTGGGCGGCGCGCTGGAACTGCTGCGCTACCGCCAGGCCACCGCCACGCTGGCGCAGGCGCTGGCCGGACTGGCCGAAGCACCCGCCAGCCTCGGCGGCTGGCTGGAACGCCTGCACCCCAGCCTGCGCGACAGCGTGCGGTTGCGCGTGGAAGGCGAGCGCGTCGGCCTGCCCGGCCCCGCGCTGACGCCGTACCTGGTCGGGCTGCTGGTGCTGCTGGGCATGCTCGGCACGTTCCTCGGCATGGTGGCCACCTTGCGCGGCACCGGCATCGCGCTCGAAGGCGCCACCGACCTGCAGGCGATCCGCGCTTCGCTGGCGGCGCCGGTCAAGGGCTTGGGCTTTGCCTTCGGCACCTCCGTCGCGGGCGTGGCCACCTCGGCCATGCTGGGACTGCTGTCCGCACTGTGCCGGCGCGAGCGCATCCAGGCCGCGCAGGCGCTCGACGCCCGCATCGCCACCACGCTGCGCGGCTACTCCCGTGGCCACCAGCGCGACCAGGCCTTGCAGCTGCTGCAGCGCCAGGCCGAGGTGATGCCGGCGCTGGCCGAGCAGATGCAGGCCATGATGCGCGCCATGGCGCAACAGCACGAGGCCCTGGCCGAACGGCTGGCGGCCGGCCAGGACGCCTTCCACGGCAAGACCGAGGCGGTCTATGCGCGCCTCGCGTCATCGGTGGAGCAATCGCTGAAGGACAGCATCGCCGACAGCGCCCGCGCCGCCGGTGCCGCGATCCAGCCGGCGGTGGACGCGACCATGGCCGGCCTGGCCCGCGAGACCACGGCGCTGCGCGACACCGTCACGCAGGCGGTGCAACAGCATCTGGACGGCGTTTCGAGCCGGTTCGAGCGCGCCACCGCCGGTGTCGCCGATACCTGGCACCAGGCGCTCGCCGGCCATCAGCGCACCAGCGAGGCGCTGGCGGCGGACCTGCGCACTGCGCTCGACGGCTTCAGCCAGACCTTCGACCAGCGCTCGACCAGCCTGCTGGACCATGTCGCCACCCGCTTCGATGCGGTGGCGGCCAGCACCGCCGGGGCGTGGCGCGAGGCGCTGTCGCAACAGCAGCAGGCCGGCGAAAAGCTGGCCGGCGACAACCAGCAGGCGCTGGCCGCGGCCGCGGCAACGTTTGGCGAGCATGCCGCGGCGCTGGTGCGCAACGTGGATGCCTCGCATGCCGGGCTGCAGGCACAGCTGGCCGCGCAGGACGCGCAGCGCCTGTCGGCCTGGGCCGACACGCTCGGCGGCATGACCGCGACGCTGCGCCAGCAGCTGGAACAGCTGAACGCGCACACCGTCAGCCGCCACGACGAAATCAGCGCCACGCTGGCGCAGAACGTGCGCGAGGTCTCGGCGCAGACGCAGGCGCACGCCAGCAGCACGCTGGCGGAAATCGAGCGCCTGGTGCAGGCCGCCGCCGAAGCGCCGAAGGCCGCGGTCGCGCTGCAGGCCGAACTGGCGTCGCGCGATGCAGCGCGCTTTGCCGCGTGGACCGATACGCTCGGCGGCATCACCGCAACGCTGCGCCAGGAATGGCAGCAGCTGAACGCGCAGACGGTCGCGCGCCAGGATGAAATCAGCGCGACGCTGGCGCAGAACGTGCAAGAAATCTCCGCGCAGACGCAGGCGCATGCCAGCCGCACCCTCGCCGAAATCGACCGCCTGGTGCAGGCCGCGTCGGAAGCGCCGAAGGCCGCGGTCGCGCTGCAGGCCGAACTGGCCGAGCGCGACGAGGCACGCTTCGCCGGCTGGACCGAGACCCTCGGCAGCATCGCCGCGACGCTGCGCCAGCAGTGGGAGCAGTCCAGCACGCACGCCGCCGCGCGCCAGCAGGAAGTGTGCGAGGCGCTGGCGCAGACCGCGCGCGCGATCTCGACCGAGACCCAGGCGCACGCCGCCACCACCCTCGCCGAGATCGACCGCCTGGTGCAGGCCGCGGCCGAGGCGCCGAAGGCCGCCACCGCGCTGCAGGCGGAACTGGTGGCGCAGGACGCGCAGCGCCTGGCCGCGTGGACCGAAACGCTGGGCACCATGGCGGCGTCATTGCGCGGCGAATGGGAGCAGGCCAGCGCGCACGCCACCGCGCGCCAGCACGAGATCTGCGAAACGCTGGCCGTCACCGCGCGCGACATGGCGGCGCAGGCCCAGGCGCAGGCCACCGGCACCGTCGCCGAAGTCTCGCGCCTGCTGCAGGCCGCGAGCGAAGCGCCCCGCGCCGCCGCCGAAGTCATTGCGCAGCTGCGCGAGAAGCTGACCGAAGGCATGGCGCGCGACCACGCCATGCTGGAGGAGCGCAGCCGCATGATGGAGACGCTGGGAACGCTGCTTGACGCCGTCAACCACGCCTCCACCGAACAGCGCACCGCGGTCGATACCCTGGTCGCCACCACCGCAGACCTGCTCGAGCGCATCGGCACGCGCTTCACCGACAAGGTCGAGGCCGAGACCGGCAAGCTTGCCGACATCGCCGCGCAGGTCACCGGCAGCGCGGTCGAGGTGGCCAGCCTGGGCGAAGCCTTCGGCGTGGCGGTGCAGCTGTTCAGCGAATCGAACGGCAAGCTGATCGAGCACCTGCAGCGCATCGAGGCCGCGCTCGACAAGTCGATGACGCGCAGCGACGAGCAACTGGCCTACTACGTGGCGCAAGCGCGCGAGGTGGTGGACCTGAGCATGCTGTCGCAGAAGCAGATCCTGGAAGGCCTGCAGCTGCGCGCGGCCCCGCACGCGCCCAGCGCAGAGGCGGCATGAGGGAAGAACTCGACGCCGGCGTTGAGCCCACCGTGCCGGCCTGGGCGGTCTTCGGCGACCTGATGTCGGTGCTGCTGGGCGCGTTCGTGCTGGTGCTGCTGGGGGTCATCGGCGTGCAGATGGAGCTGTCGGCACGGCTGGAAGCCGAGGTGAAGCAGCGGCAGGAAGAAGCCCAGCGCCGCGAGACGCTGGAAAAGGCGCTGGCCGGGCCGCTCGCGGCCGGCCGCGTAACGCTGGTGAACGGGCGCATCGGCATCAGCGGCAGCGTGCTGTTCGCGCTCAATTCCGCCGAACTGCAGCCCGAAGGCCGCGACCTGCTCAGGAGCCTGGCCCAGCCGCTGTCGGCCTACCTGCGCAGCCGCGACGAGATCCTGATGGTCAGCGGCTTTACCGACGACCAGCAGGTGCGCGAGGGCAACCGGCGCTTTGCCGACAACTGGGAACTGTCGGCCCAGCGCGCCCTGACCGTGACCCGCACGCTGATCGATGCGGGCATCCCGCCCGCGTCGGTGTTCTCGGCCGCGTTCGGCTCGCAGCAGCCGGTCACGCCGAATGCCGATGCCGCCGGCCGCGCGAAAAACCGGCGCGTGGAAATCTCGCCGGTGCCGCGCACGACCACCGGCACGGTGAAGGCGCATGGCTGACCTGGACGCGGTGGCCGCGGCCCGCGCGCAACTCGACGCCTGGCAGGCCAGCGGCGCCGACCGCGCCGACCCGGTGCGCTTCCGGCTGATGCAGGCACTGGCCGCGCGCGCGGCCGCACACGGCGGCGCGGCGCGGCAGTTGCTGGAGGCACGCCTGCAGGCGCTGGTCGCCGCCTATGCCGCCATCGTGCCGGGCAACGGCGATAACGCTGGCGAGACCACGTGCCAGCCGGGGCCAACGCCTGCCGTGAGCGCGCTGGGCGCCTTGGTTCACGACCTCGCCGCGCGCGCCAAACCAGCGCTCGCGCCGGCTTCGAACGATGCCCGTGCGCGACCGCCGGCACCGGCGCAAGCGGTCGACACGCCGCTGGTCGACACTCTCGCCGACTACTTCCGCGAAACCTGGGCCAGGGTCAGCGTCGAACAGCAGTTCCGCCAGTCGCTGGAACGCGTGCCGGAAAACGCCGGACCGCTCAATACCGACCATCTCGTGCACCGCGCGCTGTCGCTGATGCGCGAGACCTCGCCCGAATACCTGCGGCATTTCCTGTCGTATGTCGAGGGCATGGCGTGGCTGGAGCAGCTGAGCGCGGCGGCAGCGGCGCAAAAGGAAGCGGCCCGCGCCGCCGCCAGGAAGAGCACGCGCGCCAGGGCCCGCAAGTAGCAGCCCGGCCGCCTCAGTCCAGCCGCACCACCACCTTGCCGAAGGCGCCGCGCTCGAGGTGATCGAGCGCCGCCGGCAGCTCGCCGAAGCCATACGCGCGCTCGACCACGGGGCGCAACTGCAGCCAGTCGACCGCGCGCACGAAGTCCTGCAATGCGCGCCGGTGCGACACGCCGATGCCCTGCACGGTCACGCGGCCATGCAGCACCGGATAGACGTTGGCACGCAGCTCGTCGCCCTGCAGGTTGCCGATCACCGAGATCCGGCCGCCCTGCGCCAGCGCGGCCAGCGAGCGGCCGAAGTTGTCGCCGCCGGCCAGTTCCAGCACATGGTCGGCGCCGTGGCCCCCGGTCAGCTCGCGCACCGCGGCGGGCCAGTCCGGCGTGCGGCCGCGATGGATGCCGTGTGCCGCGCCCAGCGCCTGCGCGCGCGCCAGCTTGTCGTCGCTGCCCGACACCACGATCACGCGCGCGCCCTGGGCACGGGCGATCTGCACCGCGAACAGGGCGACGCCGCCGGTGCCGATCACCACCACGGTATCGCCGGGCCGCGTCACCGTGGCCTCGGCCAGCGCCTGCCATGCCGTGAGGCCGGCGCAGGTCAGCGTGCTGGCCTGCGCCGCGTCGAGCGTGCGCGGCGCCGCCACCAGCGCGTCCTCGGCCAGCACCACGTATTCGGACAGCATGCCGGGGCCCGGCACGCCCAGCGGCTTGCTGTGGCGCGGCTGCACGCCATCGAGCCAGCCGGTGAAGAAGGTGCTGATCACCGCGTCGCCCGGGGCAAGGCAGGCAACCCCATCGCCAATGGCCACGACTTCGCCACGCATGTCCGAGCCCGGCACCAGCGGCGGCTGCACCGGCATGCCCATGCCGTCGTGGAGGATCAGCAGGTCGCGGTAGTTCAGCGACACCGCATGCACCCGCACCAGTACTTCGCCATGCCCCGGCGTAGGTATCGGCGCCTCGACGCGATGCAGGTGGTTGCGGCCGAATGCCGAAAGTTGCCAGCGTTGCATGGAGGAAGTCATGGGTGCAGTCCTGTGGGTAGAAAACGGTGAACCCACTATACTGATTCCCCATCCGATCCATTGGACAATCGAATTCCTTCCCGTGTAGCCACCATGGAACCAATCTCGCATGACCGGCTGGCCGGCATCACGGCCTTCGTGGCCGCGGCGGAAGCCGGCAGCTTTGCCCAGGCGGCGGCGCGCCTGGGCCTGACGCGCTCGGCCATCGGCAAGGCCATCGCGCGGCTGGAGGCACGCGTCGGTGCGCAGCTGTTCGTGCGCACCACGCGCAGCCTGGCGCTGACCGATGACGGCCAGGCGTTCTACGAGCGCTGCGCCCACGCGCTGGAAGAGCTGGATGCCGCCCAGCACATGCTGGAAGCCGGGCGCGGCGCCGTCGCAGGCCGCGTGCGCGTGAGCGCGCCGGTGGTGTTCGGCCGCCATCATGTGGCGCCGTTGCTGCTGGAACTGGCGGAGCGTCATCCGCAACTGCGGCTGGAAGGGAATTTCACCGACCGGCTGGTGGACTTTGCCGACGACGGCATCGACCTGGCGATCCGCAGCGGCCGCCTGCCGGACAGCGACACGCTGGTGGCACGGCCGCTCGGCACGCAGGCCATGGTGCTGTGCGCGGCGCCCGACTACCTGCGCCGCCATGGCACGCCGGCCACCACTGCCGGACTGCTGTCGCACCAGTGCCTGGTCTACCTGCGCGGCAGCCAGCCCGTACCCTGGTCGCTGGCCGATACCGACGGCAATCCGGTGCGCCCGGAGCTGTCGCACCGTCTCGCCTTCGACGACATCGATACCCTGGCCATGGCCGCGATCCGCGGCGCCGGCGTGGCCAACCTGCCGCTGTGGCTGGTGCGCGCGCCGCTGCAGCAGGGCAAGCTGGCGCGCGTGCTGCCGCAGGCCTCGGCCAGCCGCACGCCGTTGCACCTGGTATGGCCGCGCAACCGCTTCCTGCCGCACAAGCTGCGGGTGACGATCGACCTGCTGATGGCGGCGTTGCCGGCGGTGCTGGCGCCGGATTGAATGCCCCCGTGCGGCGCCGGGATAACGCTAGGCCGGCACGGCAAACCCGTAAAGCGCCGCGGCGTTGCGCCAGCGCAGCGCGGCGGACAACGCCGCGCCGTCACCATCCTGCCCTTGCCACGCGGCCAGCTCGCGGCACTCGTCCAGCCGCGGCGGCGCCTCGTGGTTGGTCCAGGGCCAGTCGCTGCCCCACAGCAGCCGGTCAGCGCCGACGAGGTCGCGCCAGCGCTGCGCGAGCAGCTGCCAGTCGTGCGGTGATGGCAGCCGATAGGGCGCACTGATCTTCACCCATACCTGGCGGCGCGCGCGCACGGCCCGGGCGGCTTCGAAGACGGCGTCCGCGAGCCCCGCCACACCAGGCCGGCCGAAGTGGTCAAGCACGACCGGCGCGCCGGCATCGCCAAGCGCCGCATCGAGCTGCGCCAGCACCGTGGCGCCCTGCCCGTTACCGGTATGGAGCTCGACGTGCCAGTCCAGCGCGGCGATCCTGTGGAACAGCGCGCGCCACGGCGCAGTGGCAACGCGTTGCCAGCCGGGATCGCCGTACAGGTTCAGGCGGATGCCACGCACGCCGGCGGCCTGCAACGCCGCCAGTTGCGCGTCCGTGATCGCCGGGTCGATCACCGCCACGCCGCGCAGGCGGCCGGGCCGCGCCCGCAGCGCGGCCAGCAGCGCGGTATTGTCGGTGCCGAGAAAGCTGGTCTGCACCACCACCCCATACAGGTCGCCCTGGCCGCCGAGCTTGCCGATGGCCGCCTGCCAGTCATCCAGCCCGGCGGCATAGGCCGGCCGGTAGCGCGCCGAAGCCGTAGCCACGCCGGTATCGAAGACGTGGAAATGGGTATCCACCAGCGGCAAAGCGCGCCTGCTCATCATCAAGCCTCCGTGGGGCGGGTATATCCGGATATGGCATCCAGACCCGCGTCAGTATTCTAGTCCTCTAGAGGACATCAGCATTCAATCAATTTAGCACGGCTCCGGCATGCCAGACAACGCACCGCTCCCGACCGCCACCGCCACCGCGGGGCTGAGCCGCTACGGCCAGATCGCGGCGGCACTGCAGGACAGGATCGTTTCCGGCGCCTGGACACCCGGCAGTGCCATTCCGGCCGAAGGCGCGCTCGCCAGGGAGTTCGGCATCGCGCTCGGCACCATCCGCCAGGCCATCGCCGTGCTGGTCCAGCAGGGCCTGCTCGAGCGCGTGCAAGGCAAGGGCACGTTCGTGCGCAAGGGGCTGAGCGGCGCGAGCCTGATGCGCTTCTTTCGCTTCGGCGGCGCCGATGGCGCGCCCGTGGTGCCCCGCTCGGAGATCCTGTCATGCCGCGCGGTCCGGCTGGACAAGGCCATGGCGGGCCGTTTCGGGCTGGACAGCGGCGCGCGCGGGCTCGCGATCTCGCGCCGCCGCTGGCTGGATCAGACGCCGCGGCTGCTGGAATCGATCTGGCTGCCGCTGCCGCGCTGCGAAGCGCTGCAGCAGCTGCCGCCGGCGCAGTGGGGCGATCTGCTCTACCCGCTGCTGGGCAGCACCTGCGGCGTCACGGTCCATCGTGCCGTCGACGAGGTGACCTTCCGCACGCTGGCGGCGGACGAGGCGGCTTTGCTGACGCTGCCCGATGCGCATCCCTGCGCGGTGGTCACGCGCCACGCCTTCGACCTGGCCGGCCACTGCGTCGAATACCGGCTGACGCGCGGCGACGCCTTTGCCTTTCGCTATACCGCCGACGTCCGCTGAGCACCGTTATGGACCGTCGCCAAGGAGACAGACCCATGCACGCACGCCACGCGATCGCCGCCGCGATCACCGCCGCGGCCACCGCCCTGAGCGCCATCGCCACACCGGCGCAGGCCACCGACAACGCCGCGGCGTGGCCGGCGCGCCCCATCACCATCGTGGTGACCTATCCGCCGGGCGGCGGCGCCGACCTGATGGCACGGCTGATCGCGCCCGGCCTGGGGCGCGAGCTGGGGCAGAGCGTGGTGGTCGAGAACCGGCCGGGTGCCGGCGGGCAGATCGGCGCGGCCTATGTCGCCAAGGCCGCGCCCGACGGCTACACGCTGATGGTCGATGCCTCGTCCTATGCCGTGAATCCCAGCCTCTATCCGCGCCTGCCCTACGATCCGGACAAGGCGTTCCGGCCGGTCGGCGTGCTGGCGCGCTATCCCAATGTACTGGTCGCCACCGCCGGCTTTCCGGCGGGCAAGGTCAGCGATGTCGTCGCCATGGCCAGGCAGAAGCCGGGCTCGGTTGCCTTCGCGTCTTCGGGCAACGGCTCGGCGCAGCATCTGGCCGGCGTGCTGTTCGAGCAGCGCGCCGGCGTCGACCTGCTGCACGTGCCCTACAAGGGCGGCGGCCCGGCCATGACCGATGTCATCGCCGGACAGGTGCCGCTGTTCTTTGCCAACGTGGCCTCCAGCCTGCAGCACATCCAGGCCGGCAAGATCAAGCCACTGGCCGTGACCAGCCGCGCCCGCACCCCGGCGCTGCCCGCGGTGCCGACCATGCAGGAAGCCGGCGTGGCCAGCTACGAAGTGTATGAATGGAACGCGGCCTTCCTCCCCGCCGCGACCCCGGAGCCGATCGCCGCGAAGCTTGCCGACGCGCTGCAGAAGGTGATGACCAGCGCGGAGATCCGGCAACGCGTGGCCGAGCTGGGTGGCGAGGTGGTGGCAGCACCCCCGGCGCAGGCGCGACAGTTCATCGACGCGAAGGCGCGGCTATGGGCCAAGGTCATCCGCGACGGCAACATCCGGCCCGAATAACAACGCAGCCACCTTGCCGCTTCGCGGCCCGGCTACCGCAACCCCAGGAGACAACAGCATGACCGCAGCCAATCCCATTCGCCGCCAACTGCTCAAGGCCAGCGCCGCGCTGGGCGCATGCGCGCTGGCGCCCACGCTCGCCCGCGCCCAGGCCTGGCCGGCCAAGCCCATCCGGCTGGTGGTGCCGTTCGCGCCGGGCGGCAGCTCAGAGATCGTCGCGCGCTCGACCGCGGCGGAGCTGACCAAGCTGCTCGGCGTGTCCGTGTTCGTCGAGAACAAGCCGGGCGCCGCCGGCAATATCGCGATGGGCGAAGTCGCGCGCGCCGACGACAACCACACGCTGATCCTCGGCCATATCGGCACGCTGGCGGTCAATCCCTTCATCTTCCCGAAGCTGCCGTATGACCCGGTCAAGGACTTCCGCGCGATCTCGCTGCTGTCCAAGGTACCGAGCCTGTACGTGGTCCATCCCGACGTGCCCGCGAAGAACCTGAAGGAATTCGTGGCCCTCGCCAAGAGCAAGCCCGGCAAGCTCAACTATGGATCGGCCGGCAACGGCAGTGCCGGCCACCTGGCCTTCGAATACCTGAAGGCCGCCACCGGCACCTTCATCACCCACGTGCCATACCGCGGCAGCGGCCCGCAGATCACCGACCTGCTGTCCGGCCGGCTCGACGCCGCCGCGGTGGGTGCGCCGGCGATCCTGCAGTTCATCAAGGCCGGCAAGGTGCGCTGCATCGCCACCGGCACGACCCAGCGCATCGCGCAGTTGCCCGACGTGCCCACGGTGGCCGAGCAAGGCTATCCCGGCTTCGAGATGACGCAGTGGTACGGCCTGCTGGCGCCGGCATCGCTGCCGCAGGCCGCCGCCGACAAGCTGGCCGACGCCACCATGAAAGCCGTGAAGAGCCAGAGCTCGGTCGAGCGCCTGGGCGCTGACGCGGCCATCGTGGTAGGCGGCACGCCGGCGGAATTCTCGCGCTTCATCGCGCAGGAGCAGCAGCGCTGGCGGCCGATCATTGCGCGCGCCGGGATCAAGCCCGACTGAAATCGGCCTGCGCCGCCGGGCGGCTCATGGTTGTTCCTGCCACACCGCGATGCCGCCCGAGGTCCCGGTGCGGCCCTCCAGGCTGATGTCCATGCGGGTCAGGTCTTCGCCAACCAGCAATTCACCGGCATAGGTCTTGCGGACCCGCTCGACGATCTGCCCGACGGTGGCATCGCCGTTCAGGCCGATGTGGCTGAACACCGCCAGTTTCGGCGCCGCGGCCTGGAACACGCGCGCGGCGTCCTCGGGCGACGACAGGTGGTCGTAGATGGCGCGGTACGCAGGGTTGGAAGCAAGCAGTGCGTCCGGGATCAGCGTGACGCAATGCACCAGCACGTCCGCGTTCCTGGCCTGCGCCACCACGGCGGGGCTGAAGCGGGTATCGCCCGACAGCACCACCGAACGGCCGCGATAGTCGATGCGGTAGCCGTACGACGGCCGGATGTGGTCGCCATGGTCGTTCTCGAAGGCGGTCACGCGCACGCCGTCCTTCTCATAGACGACGCCGGGTGCGACGTCGTGCGCATCGATGGTGATGCCGGTGAGCGCGCTGCCCTCGTCCTTGTGCCGGATCGCGATATCTGCGGCAAAGGCCTGACGCAGGCCCTCCGCCAGCGCGCGCGTGCCCGCCGGGCCGTACAGCGCCATGGGCCGGTCGCGGCGGCCATAGGGCGGGCGCAGCCAGCCGGTCAGCCACAGGTCGGGCAGGCCCACCAGGTGGTCGGAATGGAAGTGCGTGAGGAAGTGCGCATCGACGCTGCCCAGCGGAATGCGCAGCTGCCACAGGCGCACCGATACGTTGCGGCCGAAATCGAACACCAGTTTCTGGCCACCGGCCTCCACCAGCGTGCTGTAGCCGGCGCGGGCCGGCGACGGCACTGGCGTGCCCGTGCCCAGCAGCGTCACGCGGAAATGATCGGTGCGATCGGTGCCGCCTGCGCGGGCGGAAGCCGCGGTGGTAGTGACCGTGGCACTGGCAGTGCCAGCCGCCGGTGCCGCAGCGGGCGCCGCGGCCGAAAGCGCCGAGGCGCAGGTCAGGATGATGCCGGTCAGCGCCGACAGCAAGCTGGAGGATTTCATCGTTCTACCTCGTGAAAGAAGACTGCAACGGCTCAGAAGATCTGCTTGATGCCAAGCATGACGCCGGCCTGGTTCCCGCCTGGCGCCGGATTGCCGCCCGGGCTGCCGCCGCTGACCGACAGCGCCGACTGGCCGCGATTGTCGAGATAGCCTGCGGTGGCATAGACCGAGGTGCGCTTCGAGAACGCATAGGTGCCGCGGATCGCGCCAAGCCAGGCTCCGTTCGCGCTGTGGCGGTAGCGCAGGTAATAGATTTCGCCGGCGAGGTTGAACGCGGGCGTGATGTCATGCGAGACGCCCGCGAACCACAGATCGCTGCGCGGGGTGGCGCTCGCCTGGTTGTTGCGCGACAGCAGGCCCAGGCCCAGCTTGGTCCGCTGCAGCAGCAGGTAGCCGCCCAGCGATAAGCGATCGTCTTTCAGGCTGCTGCGGGTCAGGCCGCCAAAGGCGCCGGCGCCGCCGCGCAGGGAATCGTAGGCGGCGCTCACGCCCCACCGGTCGGTCTCGTACATCAGCATGGCCGACCATTCGCGGCAGGCGCGCGCATCCGCGGGATTCTCGCCCGCGCAGTTGGTGCCGGCCGGTCCGGGGCCGGCGTTGACGGCATCGCGGCCCAGGCTGTACGTCGCGCCGACCGTGACGCCGCCGAACTTGCCCTTGTACGACACCGCGTTGTCGGCGCGCGTGTTGGGGATATAGCTGTCGATCGAGCCGACGCCGTAGACGTTGGAGGTCAGGATGTCGGTATCGAGCCTGGCCCAGAACAACATGGTGTACTGGCGCCCCAACCCGACCTGTCCCCACGGGCCGCTCAGCCCGACGAAGGCCTGGCGGCCGAACAGGCGCGCGCCCTGGTTCGGAACGCCCGAGTCCGGCGCAAACCCGGATTCCAGCACGAACACGCTCTTGAGCCCGTTGCCGAGATCCTCGGTGCCGCGCAAGCCCCAGCGTGACGGCACGGTCGCCGCCAACGACGGCTGGCGCACCAGGGCCTGGCCCGCCGCGCCGACGTGGTTCAGGTATTCCACGCCAGTATCGACGACGCCGTACAGGGTCACCGACTGCGCTGCCGCCAACAGCGGCATGGCAGCAGCCAGCGCGGCCGCGACGATGCGGAATTTCATGATGTCTCCTCCCTGGGCCACGCCGAGTCTTTAACTAGCGCGACTGTTGTGTGTTCATATTTGAACATCTGTTTCTTTATTGAACCAACAAGCCCGCATCATAGACGCTGCCGGGCCATGCAGGAAGAGTGGGGAAACTACCGATTCATCGAGCCCGGGGCGCGCATGTCTGCGCCGCACAGGAAGAGGCGTGCCACGCCGGCGCTGCCGGCGCGGAAGCCGGACGCGCTACACGCACCATTTACAAACGGTGGGGCTTACAGGCGCTGCGGCAACGCGCCGCGACGGTGGCCCGGAACCTGCAAGGGCTTGCTGCCACGATCCACCCTTCAGGAGGCCCGCCATGAGCATCTTCAAGGACATCCTCAACAAGCTGCTGGGCAAGGACAAGCCCGCGGCCACCACCACGGCGAGCACCACCGGCACGCCACCCGCGGCCGGAACGCCGACTTCAGCGGGCGCGCCGGCCGGCACCGCGCCAACCGCCGGTACCGGCGCGGCGCCCGCGGGCAACGTCCAGGGCACCGCCGGCGCGCCGGCCGGCGCGCAAGCGACGCCGCTGTCGGGCGTCGATGTCGAGGCCATCATGGACCGGATGGCGCAGCAGAGCGGGCAGACGCTGAACTGGCGCACCTCCATCGTCGATACGATGAAGGCGCTCGGCATCGACAGCAGCCTGGAACACCGCAAGGAACTGGCGCGCGAGCTGCACTACACCGGCGACATGAACGATTCCGCGGCGATGAACGTGTGGCTGCACAAGCGCCTGATGCAGGAGCTGGCCGCCAACGGCGGCAAGCTGCCGAAGGAACTGTCCTGAGCGATGCAGTAAAAGGCGGCGCCGGGCCGGCGGCGCGGCGGGCTCAGCCCGCGATGCCGGCCCAGCGCAGGTGCCGCGCCCAGTCGGCTTCGCTGATCACGCCGGACACGCCCCGGCGGTCACCGTCGGCGCGATAGAAGTAGGTGCGCGGCATCTCGCCCATCCAGTCCGGATCGACCGCATAGCGCAGCCGCTCCTGCGGCTCGTGCCCGAAGACCCACGCATTGCGCGTCAGCCTGACGCGCTCGAGCAGCTGTTGGACCTGCGGCATGGCCTCGGCGCTGTCGGTGGCCAGCGTGACGACGCGCAGCCCGGGATGCTTCACCCGCAGCTTGCCGAGCGCGTCGAAGTTGCGCTTGCAATAGACACAATCCAGCGACCACACCACCAGCACGAAGGGCTTGCCCTGCTGGCTGGCGGCGATACGCGCGGCGCTGGCGGATTCGAACACGGCGACGCGGTCGGCGGCATGGGCGGTGCCGAGCACCAGCGCGCATGCGGTAACGGTGGCAGCGGCCGCGGCCGCAAGCCGTTGGCGGCGCGCCCGCATCATGCGCCCTCCTGCCCGAGCGCGAAGACCTGGAAGCCCTCGGCCTCGGTGCGCCAAAGCACGTAGGCGCGGCCGGCGTGCTGCAGCAGGTGCGGCCGGTCGGAATCGCGCTCGGTACCGGCCAGCTTGCGCGTCTGCCAGGTGTTGCCGCCATCGTGCGACAGCATGGCGGAAAGCCGCGTCTGCCGGCCGTCGAACGATTTCCACACCACCGCGAGGTCGCTGTCGTTCAGCGCGACGATATCGGCATGCTGTGCGCGCGGGTCATCGAGCGCACGTTGCGCCTGCAGCTTGCCGTCGCGCCAGCGGCCCAGCGACACCGTCGGCTTGCCGTCGCGCACGCTGAACCAGACCATATGCACCGTGCCGTCCGGCGCCACCGAAGCGCCGGGGCCGTGGTGCGGGCACGCGTCGATGCGCCAGTCGTCGAAGGTGGCGCGCTGCATCGGCGCGGCCTTGCCGTCGGCGCCCAGCAGCGCCAGCGCGTGGTCGCGCGCATTGGGCGGGAACACATGGCGCCACAGCGCCAGCATCCTGCCGTCGGGCGTGGGTGTCAGCGCGATGCGGCAGCATTCGCACGACTGGTCGGCGATCTTGTAGTCACCCTGGAAGGTCATGCCGTGATCGGATGACACCGCGTAGTAGATCGCGGCACCGGCATACGGCTGCTTGCGCGCCTCGGCCGCGGCCACGTCGCGCTTGTCGATCCAGCTGACGAAGACGCGTCCGGCCGGGTCCACCGCGAGGGCGTCGAAGCGGTGCGCGATCTGGTCGCGATTGGCATGCACCGTCAGCGGCCCGGCAAAGGTCTTGCCACCGTCGGTGGAGCGCGCAAAGCGGATAAAGCCGGTCCACGGCCTGGGCAGCGGCTGGGTCCAGGTGATGTAGACCTGGCCGTCGGGCCCCGTGGCCACCTTGGGGCGGCTTTCATGGTCGGCGGCGACCGGCTCCGGCGTGGCGTTGACATGCCGCGCCGCGCTGAAGCTGCGGCCGTAGTCCGTCGACCAACGCACCGCGACATGCTGGCCGTCCTTGTAGGCAATCCACAGCTTGCCGTCGCGGTCGAAGGCGGCGCCGGTGCCGAGTTCGCTCATCTTCGCCTTGGCCTGGCCGCCGTGGCCGTCGTGGCCGGCGTGGCTGCCCTGCGCCTGCGCGGCGGCGGTGGCCGACGCCAGTGTGGCGCAGGCCATCAGTCCGGCAGCGATCAGGCGGACAGCGCCGCGGGCGCCAGGCATGGTGGGGGTCAGCGTGTGCACGTGCTCAGAAGGAAAGTTTCGCCTCGGCGTAGAACGTCCGGCCCGGGTACGGGTGGTAGACGTAGTAGCGCTGGTCGGTGAGGTTGTCGATGCCAAGCCCGAGCCGCACATTGCGCGCGGGCTTGTAGGTCACCTTGACGTCGAAAGTCAGGAAGCTGCTGGTGCCGCCGAAGGTGTCGGGGTTGGTGTCCGCATTGTCGAGCGTATTGTACTGCCGGCCCGAATAGGTCATCGCCAGCGTGCCGGCCCACGCCGGCGTGAAGCGATAGGTGCCTACCAGGTTGGCGCGCCACTTCGGGATGCGATAGAAATACTTGCCCACCGAGGCCGGGTTGTTGGCGTTCTCCAGCGTCTTCGAATGGTTGTAGGCGCCGCTGGCCGAGACGTCGAAGCCGCGCACCAGCACGTCGCGCCCGTCGTAGGCCAGCTCGATGCCGCGCGTGCGCACCCGGTCGACGTTCTGGAAGCTGGTGACAGTGGGGAACACCGTGGTGTTGGTCTGGCTCACCAGCGCGTCGCGGATATCGTCCTCGTACAGCGAGACCCGGAAATTCGACGCCGCCACCGTGCGCTCGAAGGTCAGGTCTTTCGAGAACGAACGCTCGGGCCGCAGGTTGGGATCGTTGTTGATCAGCGCGGTGCCGGTGATGCGGCCCTGGAACAGCTCGCTCACCGTCGGGTAGCGATAGGCCTGCCCCAGCGACAGCCGGCCCAGCCAGTCCTGCCCGAACGCCTTCTCCAGCGCCAGCTTGGGCGACCAGTTGGATTCGCTGCGCACCGGATAGCCGATGTCCACGCCAGGCTGGCCGCGGCTGCCGTCATAGGCGCGCCAGTGTTCGTAGCGCACGCCCGGGATCAGCTTCCAGTCCTCGGCGAAGTACCAGGCGTCCTGCGCATAGAGCGCCTGGGTCTCGGTCTTGCCGCTGAAGGCATTGTTGAACGCGGTGATGGTCGCCGCGCGCCAGTCCGAGGTGTTGTAGGTGGTGTTGCTCAGCCGGTAGTTGTCGTAGTGGTAGCCGAACGTGACCCAGTGCCCGCCCTGCAGCCGCTCGGGGCGGTAGTCGGCCTTCAGGTCGAGCGTGCGCCAGCCGGTGCCGTCGCCATAGGTGACCGTGCCCGGTCCGTTGCCGACGGTGCTGGCGCTGCGGCTTACGTCCTTGCTGACATCGAACAGCGACGCCACGCCAGAAAAATTCCACCCCGTCTGGTTGCGCGTGCGCAGCGACAGGCCGTAGAGCCAGCGTGCGTCCTCGCCATTGCCGGGTGCAAAGGCGTTGGCCGGAATCACGTACTGGTAGCCGCCGATGTTCACCGGGCCGCCGGACACCACGTTGCCATTGGCATCGCGCAGGTAGCTGCCGGTGGCATTGGAGCGGTCCTGCTGCCAGTAGGCGGCGGTGAACTGCGCCTGCAGCGTGCTGGTGATGTCGTAGCCGAGCTTGAGCTTGAGCTGGTCCTGCACCGTGTGCGTAACGCCCTCGCTGTTCACGCCCATCACCACGCGGTCGCGACCGCTCTGGTCCCGGTCGAAATAGGCGCCCGCGACCGGCGTGTCCCCCGCGCCCGCGGGCCGCGTCGAGCGCGACGCGGTATAGAAGCTGAGCGGCTGGCTCTTGCTGTCCTGCCGGTCCACGCTGACCAGCCACGAGAACGCGCCGACGCGGTCGCCCACGTAGGCGTTGGTATGCACCCCGTTGAAGTTATCGTGGGTGCCGTACAGGCCGAAGCGCTGCGTGAACAGCTGCACGCTGGCATCGCCCTCGAACTTGTCCGGCGTGCGCGTGGTGATCAGCACCGTCGCGCCCAGCGAATTGCCGGGATACAGCGCCGAATACGGGCCGTACAGCACGTCCATGCGCTCGATCTCGGCGGCATTGACCAGCGACCAGCGGGGCGGGAAGCTGAAGTCCGAGCCCAGCAGGTTGGACAGCAGCAGCCCGTCCGCATAGACCAGCCCGCGTGCCGACTGGCGCGAACTGGTGCTGCGCACCGAGATGATCGAATTCATATCGCCGATAAAGCGCTTGCGCACGGCGAGGTTGGGCGCGTACTTGAGCGCGTCCTCGGTATTGACCACGTTGAAGTCGGCCATGCGCGTACTGCTGATGCCATACGCGGGCGCCGGCGTGTTGGGCGGGATCGCCGGTGTCTCGCCGCGCTCGGGGCGGGCCGACACCACCACCTCCTGCAGCGGCGCGGGCGCCTCCACGGCTGCCTCCGCCCCTTGGGCGGCGGCCGCGGCGGGGCCCATCAGCACTGCCGAAAAGGCCAGTGCAATGCGATGTTTCTTCACTGAATACCCTGTTTTCGTCGTTGTGGGCTCGCCGCGCCTGCGCAGCAGCAGGCGCTCCTCCCGGACGTCCCCGATAGCGTCCGCGAGCGTCCCCGAGCTTCCCCGATAGCGAGCGCTGACATTTTATGGGTCCGGAAGCCGCTGGCCGATGCGACATAGCGACGCGGCCGGCGCGGCCATCTCCGCACGCATCCGTGTTAACCCGCATATCCAAGACCGGGCCTTGTCACTACATTGCCCCGACTGGCGTCAAGCCAGCGTGATGCAGGGAGAGACTGTCGCGGCGCCCGCCGCGCACGGCGCCGAAGGAGCAACCGCCCCGGAAACTCTCAGGCAAAAGGACCGGCATCACCCGTCAGTGCACTCTGAAGAATGCCGGGCGCCATCGTCCGCCCGGCATACCGAAGGAGCAAGCGCGCCCGCCCCCGCGGCAAGGCGTCGTGAATCTCTCAGGTCCAGAACAGAGGGGGCGTCCTCCACGCATGTCGCGTGCGGACCCCACCCCCAGACGTTCCCGGAACCTGCAGATCATGAAGACAATCGCTGTCATCGGCGGTGGCATCACCGGTGTCACCACGGCCTACGCGCTGGCCCGGCGCGGATTCTCCGTCACGCTGTTCGAACGGCACCGCTATGCCGCCATGGAGACCTCGTTCGCCAACGGCGGACAGCTCTCCGCTTCCAACGCCGAGGTCTGGACCCACTGGTCCACCATCGTCAAGGGGATGAAGTGGATGCTGCGCAACGATGCGCCGCTGCTGGTCAATCCCCGGCCCAGCTGGCACAAGCTGTCGTGGTTCGCCGAGTTCATCGCGTCGATCCCCCACTACCGGCGCAACACCATCGAGACCGCGCGCCTGGCCATCGCCGCGCGCGAGCACCTGTTTGCGTGGGCGGCGCAGGAAGGCATCGACTTCGACCTGAAGCGGGCCGGCATCCTCCACATCTACCGCGACCGCGCCGGTTTCGAGCATGCCGGCCGGGTCTCCGCGCTGCTGGCGCAAGGCGGGCTCGAGCGGCGCGCCGTGACCCCGCAGGAAATGCGCGCGATCGAGCCGACGCTGGCGGGCTCCTACTACGGCGGCTATTTCACCGAAAGCGATTCGACCGGCGACATCCACAAGTTCACCAGCGGCCTGGCCGCCGCCACCGCCCGCCTGGGCGTGCGCTGCCTGTACGGCCAGGACGTGCGCGCGGTGCAGACGGACGGACGGCATGCCACCGTCACCGTGCAGGACGGCGCGGACACCGCCAGCGCGACCTTCGACGGCGCCGTGATCTGCGCAGGCACCGCAAGCCGCGCACTGGCGGCCGGGCTGGGCGACCGCGTCAACATCTATCCGGTCAAGGGCTATTCGATCACGGTCAACCTGACCGACGACGCCAGCCGCGCCGCGGCGCCGGTGGTCAGCCTGCTCGACGACGAAACCAAGCTGGTCACCAGCCGCCTCGGCGACGACCGCTTCCGCGTTGCCGGCACCGCCGAGTTCAACGGCACCAACCGCGATATCCGCGCCGACCGCATCCGCCCGCTGGTGGACTGGGTGCAGCAGTGCTTCCCCGGCGTCAGCACGCGCAGCGTGGTGCCATGGGCCGGGCTGCGTCCGATGATGCCCGACATGCTGCCGCGAGTGGGACGCGGACGCGCCGCCTGCATCTTCTACAACACCGGCCACGGGCATTTGGGGTGGACCTTGTCGGCGGTGACGGCGGAGATGGTGGCGGGAGTTGTGGACCAGGCACTGGGAAGCGCCCCGGCAATGGTGCCTGGCGCGGCCCTCACGCCTGCCCAAGCCTGATCCCCGCACGCGCATTTTCAAGAGTCTGCGATTTCTGAATCCGTTGCCCGGATCCAAACTTCGCGCGCCCCTGGAAATGCGACATCTCTCATCGATTCCCCGGTAGCTACGCGAAATACTGGTGGCGTCATCGGAATCACCGATGATCGGGTGTGGAAAGCCCGGATGTTTATGGTGGACAGGCGTTGCCTTGTAGCAGGCAACGCCTGTGTGCTCGCACGAACCAAGCTGGCTCCCTGGCGGGCCGGGCGAGGCAGCCGCAAGGCTGACCGGTTCCCCACCGTAGACCGGTCTTTCCACCCTCGCCGTCTGGCCCGCCGCCCTCATGTGGAAATGAGTGGCGCGCTTTTTCTAGTGGGGAATCCATGGCAATGATCGATGAAATCACAAACGACTGTCTTCAGCAGGTTCGCGCGGGAATTGAAGGAGTTCTCGTACTGCTGGATCACGAAAGCGAAAGCTCTGAAGGCTGCTTCAGTGCGCTGTGCCTGCTTGGCATGGTGAAGATGCAGCTGGATGGGCTGATGGTTGAGCGAGAGCGGTTGCAATAGTGGTTGGGGGGTGTGATGGCCTGTGCTGTCACACCTTGTATTGCGGGAATCAGTACCGATACACCAACTGCAACTCAATCCTCAGCTGGCCTGCCTGGAAAATCTGACGGACGGGCGTTGCCGGAGGATGCTGAAGAAATGGTCGGGTTCCTTAGAACTGTCATCTTGCATGGACCCAGTTTTTGCGTTGCACCCTCGCTGCCTCTCGACGCAGCCCTTGATATACACGCAAAACTGCGGCACATTAATCGCCACGAGATAAGAATATGCGTTCGGGAAGCCATCCACTAACTGAGCATGATTTCGAATCACTACGATTGGGAACCCGGAAGCCCAGCTCCCGTAATCCGACGGCACAGCGAGGTCAAGCACGCGATCCTACGCTCCTATCTCGTCGACTATTTTCTCACTCTCGTCGCATCACCGGCGCAAGACCGAATCAGGCTGACGATCGTCGACGGATTTTGCGGAGGCGGTTGCTATCAAAATAGCAGTGGAAAGAAGGTGCCGGGGTCACCCATCGTCATTCTGGAGGCGATGCGTGAGGCGCAGGTAAGGATTATGGAGCTGCAACAGCGCCGCAAGAACATCGATATTGATGTGGAATTGATCTGCATCGATGAGTCGGCGGCAGCTATTGAGTATCTACGGTACGAGTTGGAGGCAATGGGTTACGGCAACGAACTCAAAGCAGGTAGGATTCGGACGATTACCGGCACATTTAAGGATCTCGCACCAACGGTCATCGCGCGAGCGAAAGACAGATCGTGCAGAAGCGGCCGGGCAATTTTCGTGCTCGACCAGTACGGCTACAAGGCCGTTCCGCGCAGCGTGCTGGCGTCGATATTCGACACCCTTCACCATGCCGAAGTTATCCTGACTTTTAACGTCGATTCGCTGATCAACTATCTTTCACCAGGCACGCTCGCGGCGTTTGAACGGACTACGGGGTTTACGGGCGCTGTGTCGGCGGCGGACCTTGATCGTAGCATCCGGAGTCCAGGATGGCGCGTTCATATCCAATCCAGCCTGTACGCGAATATCACTAGTACTTCAGGGGCAAGTTTTTTCACGCCCTTTTTCATCCGCCCCGAACGCGGTCATGGGGATTTTTGGCTTCTGCACTTGTCGCGACACTGGAAGGCTCGTGACGTCATGGCGACTGCGCACTGGCGCCATCACAATCATTTTGGGCACTATGGCTTGCCTGGATTCGGCATGCTACACACTGGTTACGCTGCGAAGCTCAATCCCGAGAACAGCCTCCAGGCGGCATTCGAGTTCGATGATCTCGCCAAGTTGGCGAGCAACAATGCGATGCTGTCACAAATTCCCTCAATGCTTGCGAAGTACCCCGATGGGATTCCGTTCGGCGCTTTTTTCCTTGAAAACATCAATACGACGCCGGCCACCCGAAAAATGGTTCAGGACTCGATACTTGAATTGGTAAGGGGAAAGGAGGTTCATGTATTCGGGGAAACCGGACAGAAGCTCAACGTCCGCACCGATCTACGCGATGCGCACATTTTGCGTCTTCCTTCGCAAAAGTCTTTCCAGTTTATCTGAGGTCGGCATCAGCCCCGCGTCGTGTGCCAACGATACGCGGTGTTAGCGAATCCGTAAGAGTGTAATCGGGCCACAAACATCTGCTTTCTGAGAACGATGGAAAACTTTAACGTCCCGCAGGCGTACCATACTCGAGAACAGGCCTTGGTCAAGCATTCGCTGCTCCAATCCTATCTCGAGAAGTTGCTGTTGATCATGGGAGCTGCATCACAGAGCCGTTCGGGCGTGGAACTGTGTTATGTGGACTGCTTCGCGGGGCCCTGGCAAGACGACTCTGAAGCAATGGAGTCCACCTCGATTGCGATCTCGCTGCGTACACTGGAAGCCTGCCGGCAGAAACTTGAGAAGAACGGGCATCGTGTAAAAATGCGGGCCTTGTATATCGAACAAGATGCAAGTGCTTACGCAAGGCTCGAACGATATCTGAACGAAAATGCTCCACGCACCATCACGTCTTCCTGCTTAAAGGGAGACTTTGTACAGTTGAGAGACGATATCCTTCGATGGGTCGGTAATGGCCCGTTCTGTTTTTTCTTCGTCGACCCAAAGGGCTGGACGGAGGTTGGGGTTTCCACGTTGGAACCCCTTCTGCGCCGTCCCAAGTCAGAGTTCCTGATCAACCTCATGTACGACTTCGTGAACCGGACGATGTCAATCGGTGATCGGAAGGCCGACATGACGGATCTGCTAGGTGAGCCACTTGACCTGGAAGGGCTGAGTCCGCAGGAGCGGGAGAGCCAAATCATTCAAACTTACCGTCGCAACCTCAAGGTGCGTCTTCCGACTTCGAATCCCCGGTTTCCGCCGCGTGCCGCTCATGTACAGGTGCTGGACCCGCAGAAAAACAGGACCAAATATCACTTGGTCTACCTCACTTCGCACCCTAGAGGTGTGATTGAATTCAAGTCGATGTCGGAGCCAGTTGAAAAGCTGCAGCAGATGGTGCGCGCCAAGAATAAGGCTTCAAGGAAGCAGCAAATCACGGGAACGGGCGATCTGTTTGGGGTGGAAAGCTTTTTTAGTTCTGATGCGGGGCATGCCGGTGCAGCCGAGGTTGACCGCTTTTGGCACACATATCTTAAGAAGGGTCCCCAGACGATCGACACTCATGCATTTGCGACAATTCTTGAAAATACGGACTGGTTCGAAAGTGACTTGGACGAATCGCTGGTTCGTCTGATCAAAGCAGGAAAAGTCACGAACCTCTCCGCAGACGCGAAGCGGCGCACGAGGCATCCACTTCACTACACCGGACAAGGAGAGACACTGAAGTGGATCGGACCGGATTGAATGTCACGCGGCGAGCCAACGATGCCCGGCTCGCCGCCGGCGCACAGCATGTTGGCTTACTTGAATGATGTCTTGGGAAACTGATCCCAGTGCCGTCCGAGAAGCACCCGCCCCGTTTTCCCCTTGCCCACCGCAGCCACAGGCACTTCAGAGTGATCCTGTCGGAAGACTCTTATTGGCGTACTCTTTCGCAATACCTCAGAGACGTATTCCAACGGTGCCCAGTGACCCCACTGTTTAAAGTGAAAAGGTACTTTTGCTGCGAAACACTGCCGCTGAATATCTGCAGGCCACTGAGGGTCCATCGGTCTTGAATGAGCGCCGGATTCCCCTCCAGCGATGACCCAGTCGACGCGGTTGCCGAGTTGGTTTGGACGCAGAAACTCTGACAGGTCGATCGCAGAAAGCAATGGCTCGCAGGAGAGGAAGCGCACCGACGGCGATGAGAACTGGAGCAGGTACTTGATCCTTTTGTTCGCAGAAGCCTGGTTCTCTACGGTCGCCCCAAGCCAGACATTCCGAGGAAACTCATAGCCTTTGGGAAGCTGCTTGCGTACCAGATGGATACGCTTGGTCAGTAGCAGCCAGTCCAGATTCGGGGTTTCTGCAATCAATTTTAGCAGTCGAAGGCGTGGCTCCTTGAGATCGTCCCTGTTCTCAAAAACGTCTGCCATGGAAGCGCAAAACACTCGCCGGCGTACCCCATCTTTGGCAGCGTCGCGATTCCAACGCAACGGATCCTTCCAGTGAGACTCACTGAAAAACCGCCTGGGAGTCTCCGGACCCCACAGTCCTTCTCCCAATCGCTTTGCCCAAGTCTCCGCATAGCAGTTATCGCAGGCCGGCGACACCTTGACGCAACCCCACCAAGGGTTGAACGTGTGATGTGTCCATTCGATGCGCGAATCTTTGCCCATGGCTGATGACATGCTCAAGTTAGCGCGACATTCTACCGGCACTATACAAAGCGACAAGTTGGGTACGCCACGGGGAATCGTATCGTCCGACATCGTAGCGATTCCCGGCCGCCCTGCGAATGGTGTGTCGGATGTCAACCTCGCGCGGATGACAAGTGGATGTTGAAAAACGAGTACTGTATGTATATACAGTACCACAAACTCCATCGAAGCGCGAGAGGAGCCGCTTGCTCCGCCATTCGACCGGGCTGACGGCCTAGGCATGACCTCCGGCGTTGATCCCTCTGCGAGCGTGTACGCCTGCAGTCGCTGCCGGCCACCTCATCATTCAACGCGCCGTGGCATGAGCGTTAGCGACTCGCCTCCCCTCAAACCACCCCCTCCCCCCGCAACCGCGCCAACTCCTCCTCCCCAATCCCCAACTCCCCATAAACCTCCGCATTGTGTTCCCCCACATCCGGCCCGGTACGCGGTAACGGCGGCACATAGCCCGAAAACCGCGGCACCACGCAAGGCGCCGGCACCGTGCCCAGGTCCGCATCGGGCAGCCGGACGATGGCCTGGCGCGCCACCATCTGCGGATCCACGACGATATCGGCAATGCTGAACACCTTGCTGAACGGGACCTGGCAGTATTCCAGCCGCGCCGCGGCGGCGGCGTAGGGCTGCGCGGCGAACCACCCGGCGATGCAGCCGTCGAGGGCTTCGATATGGCGCACGCGGCCGGCGTTGGTGGCGTACTCCGCGGACTGGGCCAGTTGCGGCGCGTCCATGGCCTCGGCCAGCCGGCGGAAGGTGGCGTCGGACGAAGCCACCACGGTGACCCAGGTATCGTCGGCGGTGCGGTACATGTTGGAGGGCGCGGCGTAAGTGGTGCGGTTGCCGGCGCGCTGGCGCACATGGCCGAGTTGTTCGTATTCGATGGCGAGCGGATCGAGCAGGCGGAACAGTGCCTCGGTGGCGGCAAGGTCGATCTCGCGGCCCGGCTGGCCTGGCCTGGCGCGCTGCTCCGCCACCGCGGTGGCGATGGCGAAGGCGCCGAACAGGCCGGCGATCATGTCGCCCACCGGATAGTTCATATGCATCGGCCCGCTCTGCGCCGTGCCGGCCAGGTTGGTGAAGCCGCTGCGGGCTTCGAAGATGCGGGCAAAGCCCGGTCGCGTCGCATCCGGCCCGGTCTGGCCGAAGCCGGTCAGCCGCAGCACGATCAGGCCGGGGTTGGCCGCGTGCAGCGTTTCAAGATCGAGCCCCCAGCGCGCCAGCGTGCCGGTACGGAAGTTCTCCACCAGCACGTCGAAGCGCGGCAGCAGGCGCAGGAAGATCTCGCGGCCGCGCGGCGTGCGCACGTCCAGCGAGATGCCGCGCTTGCCGCGGTTGGTCACCTTCCAGTACAGGGCATGGTCATCGGTGACCGGCTCCAGTCCGCGCAGCGGATCGCTGCCGTCGGGCAGTTCCAGCTTGACCACCGCGGCACCCATGTCGGCGCACAGCGTGGCGGAAAACGGTGCCGCCACCACGGTGGCCATGTCGAGGATGCGCAAGCCGGCGAGCGGGCCGGCGCCGGGTGATTCGGGCGATACAGCGTGGGCGTGGGGGTCTGGCATGCGGGTCTCCGGCGGCAGGGTCGTCCGCTGCAAGGTGGCAGGCGGTCCGCCGGGGCGCAAGTACGGTTTCGCTGTGCGGAACGGTCGTGCTACAACATTGACGCCCCCTTTCCCGGATCCCAGCATGGAACACAAGCAACCACCGCACAGCATGGACCGCAATCCGGAACCCCTGCCCCTGCCAGGCCTGGCCAGCGAGGATGCCCTCGCCACCGACCGCCAGTTCGCCACCAACCTGGCGCGCGGGCTCGAGGTGCTGCGCGCGTTCACGCCGTCCAGCCCGGTGCTGGGCAACCAGGACATCGTGGCGCGCACCGGGCTGCCCAAGGCGACCGTGTCGCGGCTGACGTACACGCTGGGGCTGCTGGGGTTTCTCAGCCGCGTGCCCGGCAACCAGAAGTACCGGCTCGGCGCCGGGGTGCTGGCGCTGGCTTACCCGATGCTGGCGGGGCTGGCGATCCGCCAGGTGGCCCGGCCCTATATGGAGGCCATCGCGCGTGAAACCGGCTGCACCGTGAACCTGGGCATGCGCGAGCGCCTGTCGGTGGTCTACGTGGACAGTTGCCGGCTGGATCCCGGCAACTTCTACCAGCCGGACATCGGCAGCACGCGCCCGCTGCTGGCCAGCGCGATCGGCCGCGCGGTGCTGCTGGCGTGCAGCGCCGACGAGCGCACCGCGCTGCTGAACCGGCTGCGGGTCGAAGACCCGCAGCGCTTCGGCCAGGAGCGCCAGATGTGGACGGAGGACCAGAAGCACTTCCGCGCGCACGGCTATTGCCTCAGCCGCGGCGAGTGGCGGCCGGAGATCCATGCGATCGCGGCGCCGTTGCGCCAGTCGCTGCACCAGGACCCGTTCGCGCTGAACTGCACCATCGCGGCCTCGCGCAATCGCGACAACCTGCTGGAGCGCGAGGTGGCACCCCGGTTGCGCGAAGCGGTGCGGCAGATCGAACTGAGCTGCGCGCGCTGACCCCTGTGCGGGACGGCGGCGCGGCAGCACAGCCTGCCGGCAATGTCGCCGGCAGGACCAGGACCAGCGGCCCGCCAGAGGCCTGCATGAGACCGCCCTCGCGCCCGGCAACGTCCCGGTCGCAGGCAACCAAGGAGACAAGATGGATGCCCTTTACCCGTTGCGCCGGCTCGCTGCCGGCATGCTGGCCTGCGCCGCGCTGACGCCCGCGGCGACGCTGGCCGCCGCCGACGACGCGGCGCGCTTCCCGGACCGCCCGGTGCGGATCATCGTGCCGTTCTCGGCGGGCGGCGTGGTCGACTCGGTCACCCGCGTCACGGCCGAGAACATGGCCAAGGTGCTGCACCAAGCGGTGATCGTCGAAAACAAGACCGGCGCCGGCGGCGCCATCGGCGCCGACCTTGTCGCCAGGTCGCCTGCCGACGGCTATACGCTGCTGGCGGTCAGCCCCAGCTTCGTGGTCGGGCCGCTGCTCAACCCGTCGCTCCAGGGCCAGGGCAAGGGCAAGGGCGGCCAGGACTTCCGCGCCGTGGCCGGCATCGGCGCGGTGCCCAACGTGATCGTGGTGCCGGCCTCGTCGCCGCTGCGTACGCTGCCGCAACTGCTCGACGCCGCACGCAAGCAGCCGGGCACGCTGACCTATGCCAGCGCGGGCATCGGCACCTCGAACCACCTGTCGGCGGAATTGCTGGCGCAGATGACGCACGTCAAGCTGACCCACGTGCCCTACAAGGGCCAGCCCGAGGCGCTGAGCGACCTGCTGGGCGCGCGCGTCTCGATGATGGCGCTGACCTCGGCCATTGCGCGCCAGCAGGTGCAGAGCGGCAAGCTGCGCGCGCTGGCCGTGACTTCGGCCAAACGCACGGCGGTGCTGCCGGACGTGCCTACCGTGGCCGAGGCGGCGCAGCTGCCGGGCTATGAAGTGGGGGCGTGGTTCGGGCTGGTGGCGCCGCTGGGCACGCCGGACGCGGTGGTACGCAGGCTGGCCGACGCCGCCGCGCGCGCCACCGCCGACCCGGCGACCGCGCGCCGCCTGGCCGAGCTCGGCATGGAGCTGGCCCCGCAACCCGCCGCCGCGTTCGACCGCTTCCTCGATGCCGAGAGCAGGAAATGGACCGGCGTGCTGAAGACCGCCGGCATCACGGCACAGTAGCCGGCCCCCTCACTTCTCAACCCAACACCGGAAACCCTCCATGATCCGCGACTCCGCCCGTCAGCAAGCACTGCTTGCCGAACTCCGCCGCTTCGTGCTGGAAACCTGCATCCCGCTCGAGGCGCAGATCGACCAGACCGATGTCATCCCCGAGCCCGTGGTCGAGCAGATGCGCCGCCTCGGCCTGTTCGGGCACAGCATTCCGGAGGCCTACGGCGGCGCCGGGCTGACTACCGAAGAACTGGCGCAGGTGAATATCGAAGTGTCGCAGGCGGCCACGGTGTTTCGCGCCCGCTTTGGCGGCAATACCGGCATTGCCTCGGAGTCGCTGGTGGCCGACGGCACCGAGGCGCAGCGCCAGCGCTACCTGCCACGCCTGGCCTCCGGCCAGGTCACCGGCTGCTTCGCGCTGACCGAACCGGCGGCCGGCTCGGATGCCACCGCGCTGCAGACCACGGCCAGGCCGGACGGCGACCACTACGTGCTGAACGGCAGCAAGTGCTTTATCACCAATGCCCCGATCGCCGACCTGTTCACCGTGTTCGCCCGCACCGACTCCGCCACGCCAGGCGCGCACGGCATCAGTGCCTTCCTGGTCGAGCGTGGCACGCCGGGCCTGAGCACCAGCGAGCCGGAACGCAAGATGGGCCAGCACGGCTCGCCCGTGGGCGACGTCTACCTGAAGGACTGCCGCGTGCCGGCCAGCGCCATCGTCGGCGGCAAGCCCAATGTGGGCTTCAAGACCGCGATGAAGGCGCTGAACAAGCAGCGCATCAACCTGGCCGGCCTGTGCGTGGGGCCGGCGATCCGGCTGGTCGACGAGATGGTCCGCTACGCGGCGCAGCGCCGCCAGTTCGGCAAGCCGATTGCCGACTACCAGCTGGTGCAGCAGATGATCGCCGACAGCAACACCGAGCTGCACGCGGCCCGCGCGTTGGTGCTGGAGACCGCGCGCAAGCGCGATGCCGGCGAGGACGTGACCATGGAAGCGTCGATGTGCAAGCTCTTCGCCTCGGAAATGGCAGGCCGCGTGGCGGACCGCGCGGTGCAGGTGTTCGGCGGCAGCGGGTATATGGCGCGCACCGTGGCCGAGCGCTTCTATCGCGACGTGCGGCTGTTCCGGCTGTATGAAGGCACCACGCAGATCCACCAGCTCAATATTGCGCGCCGCACCCTGGAAGCGCGCGGCGGCGCGTTGGCGTGCGCCGGCGCAGGCTGATGACCGGCGCCATGCACTACGGCGGGGCGGCCGGCGCGTGCGCGCGGCTGCCCCGCGCCGATGCGCGGCCCCCAGTGCCGCACGCCGGCAAACCCTGACCTTCATCACAGCGCCCCGGGCCAGCCCGCGCCCGGTTTCGCGCGCCCCATCGGCACAAGTGCTCGATCGAGCATATCCTGTGCACAAAATCCCCCTGAATACCCGCGGCCTTGCGCTGCCGCGTGACCGATCTGTCTGGCCAACCTAGTCTGCAAACAGACGTTGGCATTGGTGGAAGTCCCGTCACAATCGTTGGCTAAGACTGGCACAGTGGTCGCTACTTGAACCGGGTTCCCAAGGCATGCCGGCAACCGGCGCCATGGGGAAGGTTGCGCGCGGCACCCCCCACGCATGGGCGGCTGGCTTTGGCGCAGGCGCCATGCAAGCCTTGCCGATTCCCTCCGATTCTCATCCGACCTGTTGAAGGACTACCGATGTTCTCCGAAGCCCAGCCTGCGCATTCCCGACACCATGCCGCCCGCCCCAAGGCCCCCACGCTGCCGTCCTGGATCACCACGCGCATGGCACAACATTTCGAGGAACGCATGGGCAAGCTCTGGGGCGGGGACCACCTGCTGCACGGGCTTACGCCCGGACCCGACGCGCTGCACCTGAGCAGCAACGACTACCTGTGCCTGCTGGGCGAAGCCTCGCTGGTGCAGGCGCAGATGCGGGCCTTTGTCGATGACGCGCCGGAGTTGCTGATGTCGTCCGTGTTCATGCACGGCGATACGCCGCAGCGACGCGTCGAGCGCAAGATCGCCGACCTGATGCAGGCCGAGGACGGGCTCATCGCCCAGTCCGGCTGGGCCGCCAACGTAGGCCTGGTGCAGTGCATCGCCGGCCCCGGCATTCCGGTCTATATCGACATGAACGGCCATGCCTCGCTGTGGGAAGGCATCATCGCCGCGGGCGCGCAGGCGGTGCCGGTGCGCCACAACGATTGCGATCATGTGCGCCGCCAGCTGGAGCGCTTCGGCCCGGGCGTGATCATGGTGGATTCGGTCTACAGCACCACCGGCAGCGTGGCGCCGCTGCTGGACTATGTCGAACTGGCCGAAGCGTCCGGCTGCGTGCTGGTGGTGGACGAATCGCACTCGCTCGGCACGCATGGTCCGCGCGGCGGCGGCCTGGTGCCGGCGCTGGGGCTGTCGGAGCGCGTGCATTTCCGCACCGCGTCGCTGGCCAAGGCCTTTGCCGGGCGCGCCGGCTATGTGGCCTGCTCCACGGCCTTCAAGGATTTCTACGCGGTGGAATCGCGGCCGGCGATCTTCAGCTCGGGGCTGCTGCGCCACGAGATCGCCTGGTTCGACGCGGTGACGGACTTCATCGCCGCCGCCGACGAGCGCCGCGCGCGCCTGCACGCCATCACCCGCGAGACCCGGGCCGCGATCGCCGCGCTGGGCTACAACATCAGCGAGGGCTCGGAGCAGATCATCGGGCTGGAGGCCGGCACCGAGCCGCAGGTAAAGGTGCTGCGCGACGCGCTGCAGCGGCGCGGCATCTTCGGCGCGGTATTCTGTGCGCCGGCGACGCCGAAGAACCGGGCATTGATGCGACTTACGCTGCATGCGAAACTTGGCGCCACCGAAATCGACCGCCTGGTCGGCGTGCTCGCCAGCATCCGCGATGAAGTCCGGCTGGAAGAGTGGTCCTCGACGCGCCGGGCCCGGCGCAAGTCCTGAAAAATCCCACCAGCGGGCCGATCGCAGGCTTCCGCGAGGAGTAGTCCCGGAGATGGATGCAAAGGTAGCGCAAGCGGAGGACAGCCGCACCACCCTTGGCGGGCTGGCCCGCCAGGCGTGGCAGGCCGTGTTCGAGACCGCGGCGCGGGCCACGCTGCTGGACGAGGAAAGCGTGATTCGCCTGCGCCGGATCCAGATGGTGGGGGCGCTGGGCGTGGTGGGCCACCCGCTGTACTACGTGATCTGGTCCTATGTGTTCCCGCAGCCGTATGAAAACCTGTGGCTGCGGCTGGCGTGCACCGCGCTGTTCGTGCCGCTGCTGTTCGCCTCGGCGTTCTCGGGCCGGCGCTGGCTGCCGCCCTATGCGCTCTTTGCCATCACGGTAGGCCTGCCGTTCGCCTTTATCTTTTTCTACCTGGAGAACGGCGGCTCGATGGTGTGGGCCGAATCGGTCATCATCGCGGTGGTGATCCTGTATCACTTCAACACCGCCTTCGCCACCATTGCCCTGTTCTCGGGCGCCGCCGCGGCGATTGCGCTGTTCGTGCTGGCGGGCAATTCCATGGGCGGCATCCCGTGGGAGCCGGTGCTGCTGCAGTTGCCGGTGATCGGCTTCGTGATCGCGGTGCTGGTGGTGATCAAGATGGACCGCCAGCTGCTGGCCGAGCAGAAGCGGCGCGGCATGGCCGCGGCGCTGGCGACCGTCGCGCATGAGCTGCGCACGCCGCTGACCAGCCTGGCCATGACCGCGCGCGGCCTCAAGGCCCGGCTGCCGGCGGCGCTGGACCAGGACACGCCGCAGCGCGACGGCCTGATGCAGGCCGTGGCCCGGATGGAATCCGACCTGGCCCATATCAGCAACAGCATCGAGCTGCTGGTGGCCAACTCCAAGAACCCGGAAAACGCCACCCAGGCACTGTTCGAAGTCGGCGAGGTGATCCGCGACGCGGTCGGCCGCTTTCCGTTCGAGCCCGGCGACCTGGAGCGGGTCACGGTGGACCTGCCCGGCCGCGCCTACGTGATGGGCAACGCCCAGCTGTTCGGCCTGGTCACGACCAACCTGCTGAAGAACGCGCTGGAAGCGATCCGGCGCGCCGGCAAGGGCACCATCCATATCCGCTGCGAGGTCGAGCCCGATGCGGTCCACGTGGTGTTCCGCGACACCGCCACGGGCGTGCCGCCGCAGGTGCTGGCGCGGATGTTCCAGCCCTTCTTCTCCTACCCCGCGCACCGCGGCACCGGCATCGGGCTGGCGTTCTGCCAGAAGGTGCTCGGCAGCTGGGGCGCGGGCATCAGCTGCCGCTCCGAGGAACACGTGTTCACCGAGTTCGACATGCGCTTTCCGCGCAAGGGCAAGTGGCCGGAGCCGCCTGACGCGTCGTAGCCCGGCCGGCCCTTACACCACCCCCGCAGCCTTCAGCGCCGCCACCTGCCCGGCATCCATGCCGAGCAGCTCGCCCAGCACGCGCTCGGTATCCTGCGACAGCAGCGGCGGCGCGGCGCGCACCGGCACGCGTTCGCCATCGAGCCGGTACGGCGGCGCCAGCACCTCGACGCGGCCGGTTTCCGGATTGGGCAGTTCGGCCAGCAGGCCGGCTTCGGCCGAGCGCCGCGAGCGCAGCGCCTCGAGCAGCCCCAGCACCTCGCCGCACGGAATGCCGGCGGCGCTCAGGCGCGCCAGCAGCAGCTCGCGCGGTCGGCGTGACAGCTCGGCGCGCAGTTCCGGCAGCAGCGCCTGGCGGTTGGCCGAGCGGCCGGTGTTGGTGGCGAAGCGCTCGTCGGCGGCAAGGTCCGGGCGCTCGATCACCTCGGTGCAGAAGCGCTGGAACTGCGCGTTGTTGCCGACCGTGATCACCAGCGGGCCATCGGCCGCGTCGAACACGCCGTAGGGCACGATCGACGGATGGGCGTTGCCGTACTTGGGCGGGTCCTCGCCCATCAGCAGCGCCTCCAGTCCATAGTAGGCCGTGATCATCAGGCCGCAGTCGTACAGCGCCATTTCCACGTGGCGGCCCTGGCCGGTGCGCTGGCGGTCGTACAGCGCGGCCAGCACCGCCTGCGCCGAATACATGCCGGTGAACATGTCGACCACCGCCGTGCCGAACTTGAGCGGCCCCTGCCCTTCCTCGCCATTCAGCGCCATCAGGCCGGCCTCGCCCTGCACCACCAGGTCGTAGCCGGGGCGGGTCGCTTCAGGACCGTTGCTGCGGTAGCCGGTGATCGAGCAATAGACCAGCCCCGGGTTGATCGCCTTCAGCGCCTCGTAGCCCAGCCCCATCTTGTCGATGCCACCGAACTTGAAGTTCTGCACCAGCACGTCGCACCTGGCCGCCAGTTCGCGCACGATGCGCTGGCCTTCGGGCTGCTGCAGGTCGATGCCGATGGATTGCTTGTTGCGGTTGGCGCTGTTGAAGTAGGCGGTGTTGCGCGTGCCCACGCGCAGGCCCCAGTCGCGCGTATCGTCGCCGCGGCCCGGGTGCTCGACCTTGATCACTTCCGCGCCCAGGTCGCCCAGCGCCTGCGTGCACATCGGTCCGGCCAGCACGCGGGACAGGTCCAGCACGCGCACGCCGGCCAGCGGCAGGCGCGGGGAATTAGTGGTGTCAGCCATGCGGCGATCTCCTTGTGTGTGTCTCTCGGGCCTGCGATGGATCGGCCCGGGCTTCGCCCGGATTTTGCACTGTCAAGGCGTGATCGACAATTCCATGGATCGTTGACACGGTGTCAATCAAAAATTAACACTCCATCGCCTCCGGCCAGATAGCGGCGTCGCACAGCGGGTTTACCTTAGTGCGCGGCTACACAAGAGTTTGGGGGGAATCGCCCTACTGCCGATGCCCGCGCCCTCCCTAGTATTGACTCACCGCTGCGACGCAAGCCCGCCAGCGGAAACAGGCCAGACCTGCCTGCCACGCAACGCCAGCATTCCTGACCACCTCGTCGAAGCCAGCCGCTCATCTGCTGAACGACTGCGGCTGCGGTCGCGGCTGCGGCGAAAAAAAACCAAGGAGACAACCATGCTGCACGACCTGCCCGCCCGCCCCGAGACCATTCACTGGGGCTACTTCGATGCCACCCAGGCGCCCGCGCTGACCGTGAAGAGCGGCGACCTGATCCGCGCCGAAGCGGTGACCCACCACGCCGGCGACGCCCCGGACCTGATGATGGACGACGCCATCCGCGAGATCTACCGCAAGGTCCCGCACGACGATCGCCACCCCGGCGTGCATATCATGACCGGGCCGATCTATGTCGAAGACGCCAAGCCGGGCGACGTGCTCGAGGTGCGCTACCTGCAGATGATTCCGCGCTTCCGCTTCGGCGCCAACGTCGCCGCGAGCTGGGGCAGGCGACGTATGCGGCGCAGCCTTTGGCAGGCTCTGCCGTTGCGGCATGCCGTCTGGACAACCGGCCTACGTGAGCCGCTTAAGGAGGCGGCATCAAGACCGAAGACTGCTTGCGATCGGCGATGGCCTTGCGACGATCAAGCGCCGAGGCACCCGTAGTACCACCGTGGCAAGGATCCTCGGTACAGTCGAGGCAGACGGGATCGAAGTGATATGCCTGGACCGGCTGGTGCATGGCATCTTTGAATCGGAGTTGGACGGCTGGCAGGTTTCCGGTGCAGTCACTACGCTGCTGGCGCGACCCATTGGGCCAGGCCAGCATGTACGCCAGTGAGCGAACGCGTCAGGCCGTACCGAAGATGGGTTGGGATGCCACTCGCTCCGGCCCTATTTCCCGGTCAAAAGACGTCGGAATTGGCTAGCTTTCGGGCGTCAGCCGATGCGACATAGCCCTTATGATGGTTTCCGTAGCGCCCGCTACGGAAACCCGCTCGGATGATCCCGGCCCTCCATGCGAGGGCCTTTTTTTGTTCAGGCGATCTGCTGCCGCGGCCAACAAGCAAAGCTAGCTTACTTGGTCTGCTCTTCCATGAACGCTGTGATCGCCGCCATCTCCGCCTCCGTGGCGGCCATGGCGCGCAGTAACCCCTCGTTCTCGATATAGAGATCTTGCGGTATCGATCCGGTGCTGGCGTAGCTGTTCAGCGCTTTGCCGACCACCTCGGAACGCACGCGCGTCTGCTTGAGCGTACGGTCCAACTCCTTCATCCGCCTTTTCAGTGCGGTGGCGTCCAGGCTGGCCAGCTCCGGGTAGCCGGCGCGATAGTCCATGTATTTGTCGTCGTAGACCGTTCGCCATCGCAGATAGCCCCACATCTGCCAAAATTCCCTTCCGGTGGCCTGTTGCGGCAGCTGATCCGTGTAGGCCGGGTCCTTCAGCGCTTCGTCAACCGACTGGCCTTTGGCTTCCCGTTGTCGTTTGAGGCGAGCCTGTGTATCCAGCGTCGCCTTTTCCTCTGGGCTCAAAGGCGGAGGCGGTAGGGCGCCAATCTTTGCCGTCATGGGCGTGATCGTAGCGGGCGCCGCCTCCTTGCGAGCAGCGGCTTTTGCGGCGGCCGCATCGAGCTTGTCCTGCTGTTTGCGGTACCAGACATCGTCGTCATCGCCCATGGGCTTGAACCAGGCGCGTGAGTCGTGGACATAGCGCGAGAAGAACACCTCAACGGCTGGTGGGACATCGGTGTTCTCCCAGGCCCGCTTGACCTCCTTCCACATGCCGAACTTGATACCGATGGCCCGTTTGGCCTGGTAGAACATGGCCGCTCCCTGCACCGCCCCGGCCGCCGGCATCCAGGCAATCGAACCGCCGGGTGCTTCCGGCACCGCGGCCTGCACGGCAGGGCGCACGGCCGAGCCGGCCATTGCCGCCGTCGCTGCGCCGAGATTCGAGGCATGCGTTTCGGCAACCCATTTCGCGCCTTCCATCAGCCAGCCGGTGTAGTGGCCCCGGGCCCAGCTTGGCACCAGGTTCTCGTAGCTGTCGTGGTGCCGGACCCACTTCAATTCCTCGGCCAGTTCGGCATCGGCGTTGATGAGGTCCGTACGGTCGTTCCGGGGCGCGCGCTGGACGCTGGGCATGGTTGCCACCTTGCCCAGCCACCGATGGCGCCAGCGCAGGAAGTAGCCGTAATGGTGCCGCATCAGGTCCGCCGTGGTGTCGGGCTGTGAGCCTGAAGTAGCGGTCGCGCTGCGATAGGCGTTGAAAGCCGCGATGAGGTCGGGGTCGACCTTGAACTGGCCTTGCAGCTCGCCTGGCGCGCTCGACGGGCTCATTAGCGGCACACCGGCAATGACAGCCTCCCGGTACATGTGCGCCAGCGGAATCTGAGACAGCTTCGCGCTGTCGTCAGGTGTCCCGTCGGCGCGGCAGCCGCGGCCTTGTTCGCCGGGTTCATAGCCACCCCCGAGGTCAGAGTGGACGCCTGGGTAGACAAATTCCTCCACGTTTCCGCCTTGCGCACTGTCCAGGGGAAAGGAGCCGCGCACCTCATGGCTCGATACCAGATGCACACAGCGCTTGACCAGGTCTGGACCGGGGATGCGCAGCCAGCGCTTCTGCGCCCATGCGCCATGCCCGGAAACCATGGTCTCCATCATGCTCTGTGCGATACCAGCGGAGGCCACGGTATCGAACAGCCCCAAGAAATCGACTTGGACTGGAATGCCGCACAGGCTGAGCTTGTCCCCATTGGCGTCGCACGCATCGCGCAGCCAGTTGCAGAACACACGCGCTTGCGCCGCGCCCCGCGAGAAGCCGAAGACATGCAGGCGAATGCGCTTGATGATCGGCTTGCGGTCCCGGGGCAGGTTGCCCAGCACCCTGGCCAGTTCTGCCTTGCGTTCGTTGAGCACGCGCCGGCGGCCCTTGGTATTGACCTCCCGCCAGTTGGTGCGCGCGACGGCGGTCAGGGAGGCGAGTGGGCCGACGCCTGAGCGCAGCTTGCGATCAAATTCCCCCTTGGCGCGGTACTTGCGCTTCAGTTCGCGCTCGATATCGCTGCTGCTGCCAAGGGACGGGATCTGGATCTCCGGAGCGTTCAGGTCCGCGCTCATCTGCTTGACGAGGAGGCGATCTGCGTTCCGTTCCGTCAAGTTGCTTTGGTGGTAGTGAAAATGCAGATGGTTGTGGATTTGCAGCAATGCCCAGTTAATGCGCGCCTCGCCGCCCCAGCCCGCTGCGGCGCCGGCGACTGCCTGAATGCCAATGCCTACATCTCCCACTTCCCTGTAAAAGGGCGTACCGACGCCCGCCGCGTAGCTACGAAACCTGTATCGCTTCAACTCAGATTGCTTTGGTTCAATGTCGAACAAGTCAAAGAGTCTCGCGACGTTGCTCTGAGCGCTGCGCGGCCGGTCGTTGTCAGCGTTGTTACGGGTGCCGTCGAAGAAGAAGCCGAAGTGAAGTTCCCCTTCGCATGGAGGCGGTCTATTGAGACAGATATTGAGGCCGGTGTATTGGCGATACCTTTCTTGCGGCGAGAGTTCAAACGGCTTGGCGGAGCATGGCGGCGCGAATTGAACGACAGTCATGGATTCTGCGGTCTAGCGGAATTGTCGGTACGAGAATCAAAGCAGCCAAGTGGCCACCTATCGGCTTGTCTCAGGGGGTTCAGGGGGATCTCGCTTTTCTGGGCTATAGCACAGACGCCGGTCTTGCGGGGCGCGGCGCTTCAGGCAAGCTTCCTTGGGGTCCTCCAGTTTCGCGGGGTCGTCCTTGGCACCCGGCAACCATTTGGTCAAATACAGTTTGACCTCTTGGTTCGGAAAGACGGCCACATATAAGTAGGCCGCATCCTCCGTCGAGTACTTTTCAATTGGCACCTCCTTGGTGTACAGCGCCTTCTTGTCCCTTGCATATAACTCATCGTCACTCCACTTGATCGTGACCTTGAAGTTCGGATCCCAGTGTTTGGGTACAGAAATTCCGCCGGTCCAACTGGTGCCCCCAGCATTCGCGACCATCCCCCCAGCCCATTGGCCATCGACGTACACAACGCCGATCGGCACGTCGGTGTAATTGAGCACGCCGATCTGGCCGCCGAGCGTATCGTCCTCTTCG
>NZ_AQUR01000084.1 GCF_000372525.1 Cupriavidus neocaledonicus | reverse complement strand
TGTCGATGCCGCCGCCGATGTTGTCGGTGAAATCGGTCTTGAGCAGGTTGGGGATGCCGCAGGCAAACTCCACCACCTCGATGCCGCGCGTGACCTCGCCCTTCGCATCCGAGAACACCTTGCCGTGCTCGCGCGTGATCAGCGCGGCGAGGTCGTCGTGGTGCTGGTCCAGCAGCTCCTTGAACTTGAACAGGATGCGCGCGCGGCGCAGCGGCGGGGTGTCGGCCCATGCCGGGAAGGCGGCCCTGGCGGCGGCGACGGCATCGGCCACGTCCTGCGCCGTGCCGAGCGCGACGCGCGCGGCCACTTCGCCGGTGGCGGGGTTGAATACGTCGGCCTGGCGCTGCGAGGCGCCGCGTGTCTGCCGGCCCGCGATGCTATGACCGATGATGGCCTGCACCGCGCTGGCCTCTGCAAGGATGTCTTCCACTTCCGCTCCTGAATGCTGGTTCCCCGGGCGCTGCGGCCCGCTCGATCAGCCCGGTCCATCTTTGCGTCCGGTGAAGACGCTGCCACGCAGCGCCGCACACCGGCCGCAGCACGTATGCCGTGCGGCACAAGACGTTGGGCCAGGGTTGAGCGCAAGCTTGGTGCAGTTGCACCGCCCCGTCCAATGATTTATCTTCAATCGCAATATAAGCCGCGCAAAATATTGCGTCGCAACACCCTACTGCTTCCGCGCCCTTGGACCTCCATCACTTGCGCGCCTTTGTCGCCGTCGCGCGCGAAGGCAACCTGACCCGCGCCGCGCAGCGCCTGCACCTGACGCAGCCAGCGGTCAGCCTGCAGCTGAAGGCACTGCAGTCGGCGTGGCGCATCCGGCTGTTCGAGCGCACCGCGGCGGGCCTGACGCTGACCGCCGATGGCGCCGCGCTGTTGCCGCTGGCCGAGCGCATCCTCGATGGCGTGGGCGACCTGCAGCACACCGTTAACGCCATGCATCACACCGTGCGCGGGCGGCTGGCGATCGGCACCATCCTCGATCCGGAATTCACGCGGCTGGGCCCGATGCTGCGCACGCTGGTCGAGCGCCATCCGCAGATCGGCACGGAACTGCGCCACGGCATGTCGGGCTGGGTGCTGCAGCAGGTACGCAGTGGCGCGCTCGACGTCGGCTTCTACCTGGGCCAGCCGTCCGAACCCGGCTTCCATGCGTTGACGCTGACGCCGTTCTCTTATTACGTGGTCGCGCCCAAGGGCTGGAAGGAGCGCACCGCGCTGCGCTCGTGGGCGCAGCTGGCCACGCTGCCGTGGATCTGGACCCCGCCGGAGTCGGCGCACAACCGGCTGCTGTCGGCGCACTTCGCCCAGGCGGGCGTGGACCCCGCGAGCGTGCCCAAGGTCGCGCACGTCGACCAGGAGGCGTCGATGCGGGACCTGGTGCGCTCCGGCGTGGGACTGTCGCTGGTGCGCGATGCGATTGCGCTGCGCGAGTCGCATGCGCACGGGCTGGTGATTGTCGAGGGCGTCACGGTGCAGACCGAGCTGACCCTGGTCTGCCTGGCCGCGCGCCGCGACGACCCGGTGGTCGCGGCCGCGTTCGGCGTGGCCGAGTCCGTGTTCCGTACCTAGCGCTGCTGGCTGTCCAGCCGGCGCTGCAGCCAGCCGGTCAGTGCCGCGAACACTTCGCCGCGCAGCGGCTGCGCTTCATTGAAGATCTCGTGGTAGCCATGGTCGAACCAGACTTGTTCGCGCAGGTCGGGCGGCGCATTGTCGAAGAAGGTGCGGCTGCCGGCCGGGTCTACCACGCGGTCGGCGCCGCCGACCAGCATCAGCATGGGCGCCTCCAGCAGCGCCGCGTCGGCCTGGGCCTGCGCCATGCCGCGGATAAATCCTTCGAGCACGCCGGCGGTGATGGTGGTCTGCACCAGCGGATCGGCGCGGTACGCGGCGACCACCGCGGGGTCGTGCGACAAATGCCGCGCATCGATCGGATTGGGCACGCGCAGTCGCGGCGCCAGCGCCAGCAGCACGCGGTGCAGCGCCAGCGCCGGCCGGGACAGCCGCAGCGCCAGCGCCGGCGACGACAGCACCAGCGCGCGCACCGGCCGCACCCGCGCGGTGGCAAAGCGCGCCGCGATCAGGCCGCCCATGCTGTGGCCGAGCAGGATCGGCAATTCGTGCCAGCCCGGCACCGCGGCATCGTAGACCTCGGCCAGGTCGTTCAGGTAGGCGTCCGGGTGGTCCGCCACCATGCGCGCGCCGCCGCTGGCGCCGTGGCCGCGCAAATCAAAGGCTCGCACGCGCAGTCCCAGGCCGCACAGCAGGTCGGCGACATGCTGGTAGCGGCCGGCGTGTTCGGCAAGCCCGTGCACCAGCAGCACCGAGCCGAGCGGTTCGGCAAAGCGTGCCGGATCGGGTTGCCAGGTCCGCAGCAACAGTTCGGTGCCGTCGCGCATGCGCTGGCGGCTCTGCACCGGCGCATGGGTACCCGCCGGGCTCGCGGCGGGGGTGCTGGCAACGCCGGCCAGGGCCGGATCGTCCGTCATCGGCTGTTCCATTTGCACAGGTCTCCTGCCGGCGCGCACGGGCCAGGCGCGGCGCCAGCTATCGTTGTTGTTATGGAGTCCGCCGCGCCGGCGTGCGCCGGCCCTGCCAGGGCTGCAAGCGTGGCGCCAGGCGCCCTTCAGCCGTGGCAGGCCGGCCGGGCCGGCGCCTCCGGCTGCGCCATGTCGGCCAGGATCGGGCAGTCCGGCCGGTCGTCGCCGCTGCAGTGCTGCGCCAGCTCTCGCAGCGTGTCGCGCATCGCCGCCAGTTCGGCGATGCGCTGCTCAAGGTCGGCCACGTGCCGCAGCGTCAGCGCCTTGACGTCGGCGCTGGCGCGATCGCGGTCGTGCCACAGCGACAGCAGGTTGCGGATCTCGTCGAGCGAAAATCCCAGATTACGGGCCCGCCGCACGAAGCGCAAGGTATGCACCGCGCGTTCGTCATAGCGGCGGTAGCCACCGTCGCTGCGCGGCGGTGTCGCCACCAGCCCGATCGACTCATAGTGGCGGATCATCTTGGCCGATACGCCCGAGGCCTGTGCCGCTTCGCCGATATTCATCACTCGCCTCCCTGGGCTGGGGTGGATGCGCCCGGCGCGGCGCCGGCCTGGGCCCGCCAGCGGCGCAGCAGCAGCGCATTGCCGACCACGCTGACGCTGGAGAACGCCATCGCCGCGCCCGCCACCACCGGATTGAGCATGCCGGCCGCGGCCAGCGGAATCCCCACCACGTTATAGAAAAAGGCCCAGAACAGGTTCTGGCGGATCTTGCGCACGGTGCGGTGCGAGACCGCCAGCGCATCGGCCACCAGCGCCGGGTCGCCGCGCATCAGCGTGATGCCGGCGGCGTGCATGGCGACGTCGGTGCCGGTCGACATGGCAATGCCCACGTCGGCCGCGGCCAGCGCCGGCGCATCGTTGATGCCGTCGCCCACCATCGCCACCACCGCGCCATCGCGGCCCAGCGCCTGCACCCGCGCGGCCTTGTCTTCGGGCAGCACCTCGGCCTGCACGTCGTCCAGCCCCAGCGCCTGCGCCACCCGCGCCGCGGCGCCGGCGTTGTCGCCGGTCAGCATCACCGTGCGCACGCCGGCGGCGCGCAGCCTGGCGATCGCGGCCGGCGCGCCCGGCTTGATGGCATCGCCGAACGCGACCAGCCCGGCCACGCGCGCCGGCGTGGCCTGCACCAGCCACGACACGGTGCGGCCTTCCGCCTGCAACTGCTGCGCCACCGCGGCCAGCGCGCCGGCCGGCGCACCCAGCGATTCGCGCAGGCGCTCGCTGCCCAGTTGCAGCGCCTGGCCGTCGACCACACCGGCAATGCCACGGCCCGGCAGGGCCTGCACGCCGCTGGCGGGCGGCACGGCGATGCCGCGCGCCTGCGCCGCGGCCAGCACGGCGCGCGCCAGCGGATGCTCGCTGCCGGCCTGCAACGCGGCCAGCTGCGCCAGCAACGCGCTGCCGTCGGTGTCGGCAGGATCGGCCGCATGCAGCGCCACCACTTCGGGCCTGCCCACCGTCAGCGTGCCGGTCTTGTCGAAGGCGACCACGCCGACCCGGTGCGCCACTTCCAGCGCCTCGGCGTCCTTGATCAGGATGCCGGCGCGCGCGCCGGCGCCGGTGCCGGCCATGATCGCGGTGGGCGTGGCCAGCCCCAGCGCGCACGGGCAGGCAATCACCAGCACCGCCACGGCATTGAGCAGCGCGGCTTCCCAGTCGCCGGCAAGGAGGCCCCAGCCCAGCACGGTGACCAGCGCAATGACCAGCACCACCGGCACGAACACCGCGCTGACGCGGTCGACCAGGCGCTGGATCGGCGCCTTGGCCGCCTGCGCGTGCTCGACCATGCGGATGATGCGCGCCAGCACGGTCTCGGCGCCCACCGCCACGGTGCGCGCCACCAGCAGGCCTTCGAAATTGATGGCGCCGCCGGTGATGCGGTCGCCGGGCTGCTTGGGCACCGGCAGGCTTTCGCCGGTCAGCATCGATTCATCGGCATGGCTGGTGCCTTCGACCACCTCGGCGTCCACCGGGATACGCTCGCCGGGGCGCACCACGATTTCATCGCCGACGCTGACGGCCGCCAGCGGCACGCTCTGCTCGACGCCGCCGCGCCGCACCCGCGCGGTGTCGGGGCGCAACGCCGCCAGCGCGCGGATGGCGTCGGCGGTCTGGCGCTTGGCGCGCGTCTCCAGCCACTTGCCCAGGCGCACCAGCGTGATCACCACCGCCGCGCTCTCGAAATACAGGTGCGGCATGGCGTCGGCCGGGGTGCGCCACATCAGCCACAGCGACAGCCCGTAGGCAGCGGTGGTGCCGAGCGCCACCAGCAGGTCCATATTGCCCGCGCCGGCGCGCACCGCCTTCCAGCCCGCCTTGTAGAAGCGCCAGCCGAACACGAACTGCACCGGCGTGGCCAGCAGCCACTGCAGCCACGCCGGCAGCATCCAGTGCACGCCGAACCATTCCAGCGCCATCGGCGCCACCAGCGGCAGCGACAGCGCCGCAGAGATCGCCACCGGCCACGGGCCGTCCCAGAAGGCAGCGCGCGTGGCCGGCCCCGGCTGGCCGGGCTGGGCCACGGCGCCCGCCTGCGCCGCCTCGGCCACCGGCGTCGCGCCATAGCCCGCGCGCGCGACCGCGCCGACCAGCGCCGCGGCATCGGCGGCGCCGCGCAGCAGCGTCACGCTGGCGCGCTCGCTGGCCAGGTTGACGGTGGCCTCGACCACGCCCGGCACGGCACGCAGCGCCTTTTCGACCCGGGCCACGCACGAGGCGCAGGTCATGTCGGCGATATCCAGATCGATGGTGTCGTGGGGCACGGTGTAGCCGGCGTCGGCCACGGCGCGCGCGGCGGCGGGCAGCACCGCGGCGGACGGCGCGCGCAGCGTGGCGGCCTCGGTGGCCAGGTTGACGGCCACGTCGCGCACGCCCGGCACCCTGGCCAGGGCTTTTTCGACGCGTCCCACGCACGAGGCGCAGGTCATGCCTTCGACCGGCAGCCGCCACTCGGGCATGGCGTCGGCGGGCGGGCTGCGGTCCGTAAGGACCGCCCGGGAAGCAAGCACGGCGCTGGAATCTGGCATGGTTCTTAGTCATCCACAGTGTCGATGTCAGCATCATGGACCTTACCATCATTGGAAGGTCAAGGGCCGCTGCAGATGGCGCCAGCGCCATGTCCCCGGCAGAAAATTCCCCTTGCGCTTCCCATCGTGGCAAGGTTCACACTATGTCTGTCGCGGCCCGATGCCGTGTTTCCATCCCGTTCAGGAGCGTTCCAACATGATCCAGTTCCAGGTAGAAGGCATGACGTGCAACCACTGCGTCGGCGCCATTACGCGTGCCGTGCTCGCCGTCGACCCTGCCGCGCGCGTCAGCGCGGATGTGCCGGCCCAGTCCGTGCGCGTCGACAGCGGCGTCGACACGCAGGCATTGCGCGAGGCCATCGAGGAAGCCGGCTATCCGGTCAGGTCGGTGGCCTGAGCCGTCGCCCCGCCAGCAAAAAGGGCGCCTCCGGGCGCCCTTTTTTGTTCTGGCGCGGCGTTTGCCGTGCTCAGAAGCGGTAGCCGACGTTCAGATACGTCACCACCGGATCGATCTTGATCTTGGTGTGCGACTGGATCGTCACCGGCCCCGCCTGGGTGGTGAACGATGCGCGGGTCGACAGCGGCACGTAGGACACCGACAGCCCGACGAACCACTTGTCGTTGATGGCGTAGTTGGCGCCGATATTGAACACGGGGTTCCACGACGGCTTGGCGCTGGCGGTCATGCGCGCGCCCGGCGCGAACTCGCGGTTGACGAAGTTCTGGTTGGTGATGGTCTCGTCGGTGAACCAGGTGTAGTTCACGCCAAGGCCGACATAGGGCCGGAACTTGGTCTTGGCATCGAAGAAGTGGTACTTGACCACCAGCGCCGGGCTCCACTGCTTGACCGAGCCGAGCTTGCCGTACTGGGCATAGTTGCCGGTGCCCTTGACATCATGCTTCGGCGGAATGCCCACGACGATCTCGCCGGAAATGTTGTCGGTAAAGAAGCGGGTGTAGGCCAGGCCGAGGGTGTCGGCGGCCTCGATTTCCGCGCCGGTGTTCGGCCGGGTGATGCCTACCGGGCGGCCGCTGATGCTGTCGACGGTCAGCGGGTCGGCGGAGCTGTTCGGCATCACGCGGAACCAGCCCATGCTGACGATATTGCTGCCCGCGGACTGCGCGTGTGCGGCTCCGGTCAGTGCTATCACTGCGCCCGCGGCCAGCATCTTCTTATAGGTCGATTTCATAATCCTCTTACTCCTCTTTCGGTTACTGCCGCGTGCATTATCCGGCCAGCCCGCACGGGGTTGTTTCATCAATGACACGGATTCGTAGAGGGAGCCCCCTAAAGGGAGGGTTAACCATGAAGAAAAGGGGCGGCAGCGGCTCGTCAGGCCGCCGTCCGCTGCATCCGCGCAACGGTTTATGCCGGGCGGCGGAGAAAACCCTCACATGGAAGCGGTTTTAAGCGGTAGGCGCGCAACAGCGGCGGCGCGCTGGGACGTCGCGAATGCCGTCAGGGCGTGACGATGGCGAAATTCGGCTCGGCCTTGTCCATCAGCGCCGTCCACGCCGCCAGTGCCTGCGGATCGCCCTCGACGCGCGCGCGGCCGGCCTGGGTCTCGGCCTGCAGCGTGCTTTGTCCGGCCAGCACACCCATCAGCACGGCACGCGGCATGGTCAGCGTGGCCTGCGGCGCGGCGTGCTGCGTGTCGGCCTTGTAGCGGAACACGCCGTTTTCCACGGTCAGCGCGAAGCGCTTGCCGGTGTCCGGCTGTACCCAGTTCAGCGCCAGCGTCTTGCCGGCGGCACGGTCGCCATTCAGGCTGATCGCCAGGTAGTCCAGGAACATGGTGTCCGTCAGCGCGCGCAGCACGTCCGGGCTGCCGGCGCGGCGGCCGCTCTTGGGCGGGCCGCTGCGCAGTTCGGCGGCACCGCTCAGGTAGGCGTTGCGCCAGGTCGACGATTCCGCCTGGTAGCCAAGCTGCTCCAGCGCATCGGCCTCGACCTGGCGCGCCGCCTGGTTGGACGGGTCTGCAAAGACCACGTGCTTGACCACCTCGGCGACCCAGCGGTACTCGCCGCGCGCGTAGGCGGCGCGGGCCTGCTCCAGCACGCGCGCCGCGCCACCCATGAATTCGACATAGCGCTTGCCCGCCTCTTCCGGCGGCAGCGGGTTCAGGTTGGCGGGGTTGGCGTCATACCAGCCCAGGTAGCGCTGGTACACCGCCTTGGCGTTGTGGCTGACGGTGCCGTAGTAGTCGCGCAGGTGCCACTCGCTCGCCAGCGACGGCGGCAGCTTCACGCGCTCGGCGATCTCGGCGGGCACGTAGCCCAGGTTGGCCAGCCGCAGCGACTGGTCGTGGATGTACTTGTAGCCGTCGCGCTGCTTGCCCAGGTAGGTAACGATCTCCTGGCGGCCCCAGGTGGGCCAGTGGTGCTGTGCGAACAGCACCTCGGTGCGGGCGCCGAAGCGGTCGATGGTCTGGTCCAGCGCGCGCCACCACTGGTTGGCATCGCGCACCTGGGCGCCGCGGATGGTGTAGAGGTTGTGCAGGTTGTGGGTGGCGTCCTCGGCCGCGCACAAGGCCTGCCACTGCGGGAAGTACATCAGCATCTCGGCCGGCGCCTCGGTGCCTGGCGCCATCAGGAACTCGATCTGCACGCCGTCGATGGTGCGGGTCTCGCCGGTCTGGTGGATCAGGTCGGTCGGCGCGATCAGCGTCAGCGTGCCGTGCGCGACGGCCTTGCCCAGGCCCGCATCGACCTGGCCGGTGGCCGAGCGCGGCAGGTTGAAGCCGTACATGTACTGCGCGCGGCGGCTCATGGCGGTGCCGGCGAAGACGTTCTCGCTGACGGCTTCTTCCATGAAGCCTTCCGGCGCCAGCACCTTGACCCGGCCGGCCTTGACGTCGTCCTCGCTGATGACGCCCTTGACGCCGCCGAAGTGGTCGCCATGGCTGTGGGTGTAGATCACCGCCACCACCGGCTTCCTCGGCCGGTGCCGGAAGTAAAGCTCGAGGCCGGCGCGCGCGGTTTCCATCGCGGTCAGCGGGTCGATCACGATCAGGCCGGAGTCGCCCTCGATGATGGTCATGTTGGCGATATCGAAGCCGCGCACCTGGTAGATGCGCTCCGTCACCTGGAACAGGCCGTGGTGCAGGTTGAGCCGGGCCTGGCGCCACAGGCTGGGATTGACCGTGGCAGGCGCTGCTTCCGGCTTGAGGAAATCGTAGGGGGCCAGCGCCCACACCACGTTGCCTTTCGCGTCGCGGATCTCGGTGTTGTCGAGCGTGCCGATGAAGCCGCGGCGGGCCGCGTCGAAGTCGCGCTGGTCCTGGAACGGCAGTTGCTGCAGCACCGCGGCGTTGGCGCGCGCGGTGGCATCGGTGGCGGGCTTGCTGGCGCTGGCCGCGGCGGTGGCGGCAGCGGCGGTCCCGGCAAGGCTGAAAGCGGCGGCCAGCGCGGCGGCGGCGGCGGCAAAGGCAGTCGGATACGGCATCCTGGTCTCCTGGATCCTGCGCCGGACGCAGTGGTGCGGCCGACAACACTTGTGTCATTGTGCTGAACGTTCAGTACAATTCCGGAGTTTGCTGGCAGACCTCGTCTACTGTCAAATAGAGCCCAGCCGCCCATCCAGGCGGCCGCAATGCCATATCGCGCCCTGTTGCCATCCCACCATGCCCCCGATCCGCCAGTCCGCCGAGCCTGCAACGCCCGTCTCCTCCGCCCCCGTCGCCAAGAACCGGCGCGGGCTGGAAACGCGCGAACGCGTGCTCGCGGTCACGCGCGGGCTGATCAGCGCACATGGCTACGCCGAGGTGACGCTGGACCAGATTTCCGCCGAGGCCGGCGTGGCCAAGAGCAGCCTGCTCTGGCATTTCGGCAGCAAGGAGATGCTGCTGGCCGAGGCCGCCACCAGCCTGTTCCGGCAGATCGGCGAAACGCTGGGCGCCGAACCGCACCAGGGCAGGACGGCGGCGCGCCGGCTCGAGAACAGCTTCGACCGGGTCGCTGACTACCTCACCGCCAATCCCGAGGCCAAGGGCGTGGTGCTGGCGCTGCTGTTCTCCGGCAGCGTGCCGGCCAGCGTGCGCGAGGAAATCCGCCGCAGCTGGGACAGCCACGTGCAGGACCTGGTCGCGGCATTGTCGGCCCCCGGCCGTCCGCTGCCCGCGCCGATGGCGCGCCTGATGGTTGCCACCATCCACGGCTGCTACTGCCACTGGTACGCCAGCGACCGCCGCGAACCGATCGCCGCCTTCCTGGCGCCGGCGCGCGAACTGTTCGCCGACTGGCTGCGCGAGCGCGACCGCTGATCAGGCGCGGCTGGCGAGCACGCACGCGGCCAGGTCCCACAGCGCATAGCCCACGCTCTTGAACACCAGCGGGCTGCCGGCGCGCGCGCGGATCGCGTCGGCCTGCAGGATCGCGGTCTCGAACGGCTGCACCTCGGCCCAGTCGATGCCGGCCTGCAGCAGGTCGCCGGCCTCGTCCTCGATGCCGAACAGGGTATCGGCCAGCAGGCGGCCATGGTCCGCGGCGGCATGGCACAGTGCCGGCGGCAGCTCGCACATGTCGGGCCGGAACGCGCCGACCGCGGCAATGAAGTGATGGTCGCGCCAGAGCCCGCTGTCCAGGTCCGGCAGCACCGGGCTGCGGCTCGACGTCACCGTGACCACCATCGACACGCGCGGCAATACCGCCGCGACCGACTCGGCCACATGCGCGTCCACCCCCAGCGTGCGCGCATGCGCGGCGAGCGCCTCGGCCTTGTCGCGCGTGCGCGAATGCAGCCACAGCCGGCGCACGCCCAGCCCGGCGACGAAGGCCTCCAGGTGCGTCAGCGCCTGCACCCCCGCGCCGACGATCAGCAGCTCGCCGTCCGGGCGCGCGGCAAAGCGCTGCGCCGCCAGCAGCGACACCGCCGCGGTGCGCCGCCCCGTCACGGTGGGGCCGTCGAGCATGGCGATGCGCGCCCCGGTATGCGCATCGGCCACCACCACTTCGCCGAGGATGCTGGGCAGGCCGCGCTGCGGGTTGCCGGGATGCACGGTGATGTTCTTGGTCATCACCAGCTCGCGGTTGCGCGCCGGCATCACCAGCAGCGTGCCCGCGCCCTGCCCGTCGCCGACCGGCAGCGCGATGCGCGGCGGCGCCATGGCGGTGCCGTCGCGCAGCTCGGCCAGCATGTCGGCAATGGCTTGCGCCAGTTCGGGATACGGCAGGCGCGCCGCGGTGGCGGCGGCATCGAGGGCAACGAGGGACATGCGCGGGTTCCTGCGGGATATGGCGAAGCGCCATTATTGCCCACGGCCAGCGGCGCCGGCCGCGGCGCGGGTCCGAACACTTCGCTACGGGCCTCAGCGCCGGGCCGTGGGCACGGGCGCGCGCACCGAAGCGCCGCGCACTTCGATGCCGATGCGGTCCACTACCTTGCCGGCGGCATCGAGCAGCTCCACCTGGTGCCGGCCCGGCCAGGGCAGCCACGCCACCTCGCCGCCCCGCCCGAGCGGCTTGCCGTCCATGCGCCAGCTGACCGCGCGCGCCGCCTGGCCGGCCGCGCCCTGCGCATGGAACCACACCCGCTGCGCCGCCGGCGGCATGTCGGGATCCAGCGCAAACACGGTGCCGTCCGCCGGCGTGGCGATCATGGGCGCACTCGGGCGCGCCGCCGGTGCGGCCACGCTGACGCGCCGGACCGCGGTGCCGGCGAGGAACACTTCGTCGCGCGACGGTTCCAGCCCATCGTCGAAGCGCAGCGCAACGCGCTCCACCCCGGCGGGCATCGCGGGCGCCTGGCTGGGGCGCGTGCGGTGCAGCGCCTCCATCACGTCGTGCCACACCGGGGCCGCGCCCGACACGCCGGAGACGTCGCGCATGCTGGCGCCGCTGGCATTGCCGACCCACACCCCCACGGTGTAGTGCTGCGACCAGCCGATGCACCAGTTGTCGCGCATGTCTTTGCTGGTGCCGGTCTTCACCGCGGTCCAGAAGCGCGTGGTAAGCGGGCTGTCGAGGCCGAAGGTGCGGGCACGGGCGTGGCGGTCGGACAGGATGTCGGCGATCACGTAGCTCGCGCCCGGCTGCAGCACGGCCTTCGGCGCCGCCGCTGGCGCGCCCTGCCGCAGCCGTGGCGGCGCGTAGCTGCCGCCATTGGCGAGCGCGCGGTAGGCATTGGTCAGCGCCAGCAGCGACACATCCGCGCTGCCCAGCGCCAGGCTGTAGCCGTAGTAGTCGCCCGCCTCGGTCAGCGGCAGCCCCAGCGCCACCAGGCGCTTGTGGAAGCGGTGGGGGGTCACCATTACCAGCGTGCGCACCGCCGGCACGTTCAGCGATGCGGCCAGCGACGCGCGCAGGCTGACCCAGCCGGCATAGCGGTGGTCGTAGTTCTGCGGCACGTAGAGCCCGCCGCCGACCGGCAGGTTCACCGGCCGGTCGTCGAGCAGCGAGGCCGCGGTCAGCCGCTTCTCTTCCAGCGCCTGCGCGTACAGGAACGGCTTGAGCGTCGATCCCGCCTGGCGCAGCGCCGCCGCGTGGTCCACCTGCGCGGCGCCGGACAGCGCGCCGGACGAGCCCACGTAGGCCAGCACGTCGCCGCTGGCGTTGTCGATCACCACCACCGCGCCGTCCTCGACGTTGCGCCCGGCCAGTTCGCGCAGGTGGCGGTCCAGGCTGGCCACGGCAGCGCGTTGCAGGCGGGCGTCGAGCGTCGACACGATGCGCGCGGGCATGGCGGCGCCGGCTGGCAGCTGCGCGCGCGTCTCGCTGACCAGGTGCCGCGACAGGTGCGGCGCCAGCTGCCTGAACCCCGCCGACGGCGCGGCAGCCGCGGTGCGCTGCGCCACCGGGCCGGTGCGCAGCAGCGCCAGTTGCGCAAAGCCTTCGAGGCCGTCGCACTCGCGCGGCAGCCGCATCTCGCGCAGGATGCCGCAGGCGCGGCTGGCCACCTGCGCGGCGCGCGCATTGGGCGCGCGCACCAGCGCCACCGCCAGCGCCGATTCGCGCGCATCGAGACCCTCGGGATATTTGCCGAACAGCACCTGCGACATCGCCGACAGGCCCACCAGTTCGCCGCGGAACGGCACCAGGTTCAGGTAGGCCTCGAGGATCTGGTCCTTGCTCCAGCTGCGCTCCAGCACCGCGGCGCCGGCCGCCTGTCCCAGCTTCTGCGTCAGGCTGCGCCCCTGCCCCGGCGCGCCCGGGCGGCGCAGGTCTTCGTCGAGCAGGCCGGCCAGCTGCATGGTCAGCGTGGAAGCCCCGCGCGTGCGCGTGTTCCACAAATTGGCCCAGGCCGCCGCGGCCACGCCGTGCCAGTCGACGCCGCTATGCGCATAGAAGCGCCGGTCCTCCGACAGCACGATGGCGGTGCGCAGCGCGGGCGAGGTGTCGGCCAGCGCCACCCAGTCGCCGCGGCGCGCGCGGAAGTCGTCGCGCACGCGGCCGACCGGCTCGCCGTCGCGGTCCAGCACCACCACGTCGGCGCTGCGCCAGTCGGCGCGCACCTGGGCGAAGGTGGGCAAGGCCGCGGCCGGCGCCGGCCAGGCCAGCGCCGCCGCCATCGCAACCCATGCCAGGCGCCGCGTCATGGCTGCGTGCGTCCCGCTACCAGGCCGGCGACCAGCAGCACCTGCGCCGCGGCGTAGGTCCACCAGATGCCCAGCTGGAACGATTCGAACGGCACCAGGAAGCGCGCGATGCCGATCATCAGGTCCGACGCGGCAAAGCACAGCGCCCCCAGCGCCGCCAGCGGCGTCGGCAGGCGCGCCACCAGCGCGCTGCACACCATGGCGGCGAGCACGCCCACGTACAGCGTCACCGGCACGGCCAGCGTGCCGAGGTTGGGCCAGAAGCGGCCCAGCATGGTGCCCGCCACGCCAAGCATGGCGCCGCAGGCAATCAGCCGGTGCGGGCGGGTGTCGCCCGCCAGCGGCACCAGCAGGCGCAGGTAGGCCAGGTGCGCCAGCAGGAAGGCGCCGAGCCCGCCCACGAACGAAAACGACAGCGTCGGCAGCGCCAGCAGGAAATCGCCCAGCGCCGAGCACAGCAGCGCCGTGACCAGCCAGCGGCGCTCGCCGGGGACGCGATGGAACCACGCGGCGCGCGCCAGCAGCACCGCCATCGCCGTCTTCCATGCCGGCTGCATGGCGATATGCCCGGTCAGCGGCGCGCCCTCGGGCAGGTCCAGCGCCACCTGCACCAGCAGCGCACCGTAGATGAGGCCGGCCATGGTGCCCGCGAGCCACCACTCGCGCACGCGCGCCGGCATCATCGCCGAAAGCCAGCTCATGGGCGCGCCCCGACCGCCAGCCGCGCATTGGGCGCCACGCCGAACACGTCGGGCGCGTACATCGCTTCGACGCGCGTGGGCGGCAGCGCGAAGTCGCCGGCGTTGTTCAGCCGCACCGTGTATTCGACCGAGACCTTGCCCTTGGGCAGGTAGCCGAAGTACTCGCGATAGGCCTGCGGCGTGCGCTCGACATAGGCCGGCCACGCCGCGCCCTGGCGCCGCTCGCCGCGCGTGGCGATGGCCGAGTCGCGGCCCAAACCGCTGCCGAGGATGGTGACGCCGGCGGGTACCGGGTCGCTGACCACCACCCAGGTCATGTCGGCCTGCGCATCGATCTCCAGCTTGACGCGGTAGACGTCGCCGCGCGACCACTTGCCGGGCACCGCCTGCTCCTGCGGCGTCACGCTGCGCTGAATACGGTAGCCGGCGGCCAGCGGCGCGGTCACCGGCACCGCCGCCATGGCGCGCACCGTGGCCCACGGCTGGCCCGCGCCGGCCTGCTCCACCAGCAGCGTGCCACCCTCGGCACCAGCCGGCCACGGCAGCTCGACACTGCCTTGCGCCACGCCGTCGCTGCGCTGCGCGCGCGCCCAGTCGAAACTGCGCGTGGCGTCGGCGGCATGGCTGATGCTCGCGCGGGCAGTGCCGGCCACCGGCGTCTTCTCGAACGCCTGCGCAAAGCGCGTCACCGCCAGCATGCCCCAGGCATTGGCGGTGGTGGTGCCCCAGGCGCCATGCACCTGGCGTCCCAGCAGCCCGGTGGCCAGTTGCGGCGCATCTTCCTTCCAGCCCGGCAGTTCCGACGCCAGCGCCAGCAGGCGCGCGGCGTTGACGTCGCCGCCTGCCATCATCCACCACCAGTTGTCGTTGCGCTCGGTGGAGAACGCCAGGCGCGTGCCCTGCACCGTCAGGCGCGAGCGCAGCAGCTGCTGGGCCTCGGCCAGGCGCTGCTCGCGCTGCGGGATGTCCTGCACGCGCGTCAGCAGCAGGGTCCAGTCCAGCAGCGCGGAGGTCGGCCACTGCGCCGGCAGGATCTGGATCGACCCCAGCATGCGCGCCTGCGCATGGCCGCTGCGCGACAGCGCCTCGAGCGCGGCCAGCTTGCGCACCTCCAGGTACTGCGTGCCGGCTACCGGCGACCAGCCGTCGCGGCGGATGCGGCCTTCGACGAAGTCGGTCAGGCCGCGCTCCATCTGGGCGCGCTGCGCATCGGGAATGCGCAGCGCCAGCCCGGCGCGCGCGGCCTCGTCGGTCACCGCCAGCAGGTAGGCGGTCAGCACTTCGCTGCCGTAGTCGCTGTCGCTGCTCAGCGGGAAGTACGAGGCCAGGCCGTTGGCATCGAGGTAGGACGGCAGCTGCGCCATCAGCGCGTCCCACGCGGCGCCGTCGTTCAGGCCGATGGCTTTCGAGGCGCGCTGCTCCAGGCAGGTGAACGGGTAGTTGCGGAACCACTCGCGCACGCCCGGCATGCCGCCCGCCAGCGATGACTGGAAGTTGACCTGCACCCCGCCGCGCACCTTGCCGGCGGGGTCGGCGAGCGCGCCCGGCGGCGCCTTGACCGGGATCGACAGCGACGGCGCCACCTGTGCCAGCGTGGCCTGCTGCACCGTGACCGGCACCGCCGGCACGATCTGCTGCGACACCTTGATGCGGTCGGCGGCGCCACCGGTACCTTGCTCGCTGGCCTGCACTTCCCACATCACGGTGCCGGTGCGCGCATAGGCCAGCAGCGCGGGCGCGGTCACGTCCCAGCCGATCTCGCGCGCTTCGCCCGCGGGAATCTGCACGGTCTGCGCCGGCAGGCCGGCCTCGTTGCCGAGCAGCGTGCCGCGCGCGCTGGCCTGCACCGTCATGGCACGCCTGGTGGTATTGCGCAGCGTGAACATGGCGCGGTAGCGATCGTCCTCGCGCACCAGCGGCGGCAGGCCGGAAATCACCTGCAGGTCCTGCGTCGCGGCGATGGTGGCGCTGCCGGTGCCGAAACGGCCCAGGCCCAGGTCCGCCACCGCGACGATGCGGAAGCTGGTCAGCGAATCGTTGAGCGGCACCTCGACGCTGGCACGGCCCTCGGCGTCGAGCTGCACGCGCGGGTTCCACACCAGCAGCGTGTCGAACAGCTCGCGCGTGGGGCTCTTGCCGCCACCGCCGCCCGCCGGCACCGCCTTGCGCCCGTAGTGGCGGCGCCCGATGATCTCCATCTGCGCGGTCGAGGTCTCGACACCGTAGCCGCGCCGCTGCAGCATCGCGTCGAGCAGGTCCCAGCTGGTGTTGGGCATCAGTTCCAGCAGCGCCTGGTCCACCGCGGCCAGCGCCACTTCGCCGTTGGCGGCTGGCTTGCCGTCGGGCAGCCTGACCTGGATCGCCACGCGCGCCTTGCCGCGCACCGGGTAGCTGGTCTTGTCCGGGGTCACGGCGACGTCGAGCCGGTGGCCGGCATTGCCGACGCGAATCTCCGCCAGCCCCAGCCGGAAGGCCGGCTTGGACAGGTCGACCAGCGCGGTCGGCGCCGCGTACTCGCGCCCTTCGCTGCGGAACGCGCGCCACCACTCGCCCGGCTGGCGCCAGCCCCAGGTGAAGAACGAATACCACGGCACCTCGTGCAGGCGCCCGCGCAGGGCCAGCACCGACACGTACACATTGGGCCCCCACTCCGGCTTGACCTGCACGCGCACGGTCGGGTCGCTGCCGTGCAGTTCCACCACCTGGGTCTGGTAGATGCCTTCACGCTCCACCGCCACCAGCGCGGTGGCGTGGCGGAACGGCATGCGCACCTGGAACACCGCGGTGTCGCCCGGTGCGTAGGACTTCTTCTCCGGCAGCAGGTCGATGCGGTCATGGTTCTCGCCGCCGAACCACAGCTCGCCCTGGCGCGTGACCCACACCGTCGTGGCGGCCTGCGCGGTACGGCCGTCCTTGTCGCGCGCGCTCGCGACCAGTTCGATCTGTCCGGCCTGCTCCAGCGCCACCTCGCAGCGCGCGCGGCCCTGCGCATCGGTACGGGTTTCGCATACGGTGCCAAGGTCGCGCGTCTCGGTGCGGTTGTCATAGCGGTAGAAGCCGCCCACCACGCGCTTGCGCGCCGAGGTGGTGATGCGCGCGCGCGCATTGACCTTGACCGGCGCGTCCGCCACCGGCTTGCCGTTGACGTCGAGCACTACGCCATGCACCGCCAGCTTCTGCTTCACCGAGACCCAGTCGTCGGTGCGGATGCCGGCCACCACCGCAGCCGGCCAGACCGGCACGGTCTGGCGCAGGGTCTGGATCTCGCCGTTGGGATCGGCAAAGCCGGCCTCGAGCACCAGGTCGCGCGGCGCGTCGGTCTTGGGCAGCTTGCGCAGCGTTACGCTGCCATTGCCGTTCTTGTCCAGCGTCAGCGGCAGCTTGTCGGCGACCAGCTTCTGGCCGTCGGCACTGGCGTCGCCCTGCTGGTCCTCGTCCATCTCTTCGTCGCCGCCGCTTTCGCGCTGCGCGCGCGGCGGGTTGAACGAGAACTCGTCGTAGCCGGGGAAGCTCACGTATTTGTCGCGCAGCAGCGCGGACACCCGCACCGGCAGCCCGGCGGCACCGCCGCCGGACAAGTAGTGGATCTCGACCCCGAGCGGCAGTTCGGCCGGTGCCACCACGGACCCGGCCTTGCCTGCCACCTGCAGCGTGCCGGCCAGCACCGGCAGGCGGAACGCCTCGACCCGGAAGCTGCCGCTGGGGTAGCTGCGCGCGCCGCCGTCGTTCTGCGTGCCCTCGCCCTTCTGCGTCTCCAGCTCGACCGTATAGACGCCGAGCTTGGCCGCCGTCGGCACCTGGAAGCTGCTTTCCGCGCTGCGCCCGCCGGTCGCGGTCTGACGCCATTGCAGCGGCAGCTCGTAGCTCTGGCCGCTGCCTTCATGGCGGATGGTCACGCGCGTGGGCAGCGGACGGCTCGCCGGCGGCAAGGCAAAGCCCTGCGCGGTCTCGGCGCGGATCAGGTGCTTCATCGACACGGTTTCGCCGGCGCGCAGCAGGGTGCGGTCGAAGATGGTGTGGGCGCGCACGGTGGGCGTGGCGCTGGTGTCGGTCGGCACGTTGAAGCGCCAGCTCTCGATGCCGCGGTTCCAGTCCGACATCACGAAGGCCATGTCGGCCTTGCCGCGCGCCTGCGGGTGCGTGGCGGCGATGCGGGCGGAGACGAAATAGCCCGACAGCCCGTTCTGGTCGCACGCGCCCTCCGGTGCCGCGGCCAGCCTGGCAAAGCGCGCCACGCCGCTGGCATCGGTACGGCCCTCGCCCAGCAGGCGCCCGCTGCAGTCGCGCACCGCCACCGCGGCGTCGCGCACCGGCTTGCCGTCGTCCAGCGCGGTGACCCAGGCCAGCCCGCTGCGGCTGCCGTCGTCTTCGTTGCCGCTGCTGCGGCCGAGCTTGAAATGCACGCCCAGGTTGGTCACCAGCGCCGCGGTGCGCACGTACATCGGCGCGCGCTTGCCCAGCAGCGCCTCGCCCAGCATCGGCGAGGCGATCTCGACCACATGGAAGCCGGGCTCCGGCAACGGGATGCCGACCACCTCGAACGGCCGCGGCGCATCGCCCGAAGGCTTGGGCACCGCCAGCTTCTGCACGCCCGCCGCGCGCTCGAGCAGCGATACCGAGCGGGTCTCGATCGACACCGCGTTGCGCGGATTGTTGACGCGGTACGGCGAGCGGCCCGACAGCACGGCATCGAGTTCGCCGCGCGTATAGCTGGCCTCGTGCAGGCGGCGCACCAGGCCCAGCCACTGCATCACGGCGGCGTCGTCGTCGACGCGCAGCTTCATCACGGTGCCGGCACGGGCCTGCACGCCGCGCACGGCAAGGTCGGCCTCGACATTGCGCAGCGTCACCGGCAGCAGCGGCGGGTAGTCTTGCGCCGACTTGCCGCGCGGCAGTTCGCCGAAGCGCTCGACCACGCCGAACGGCGCCGCGGCAAACTTGGCCAGCGGCGGCATCGCGGCCGTGGCCACCTTGAGCGGGAACAGGTCGGCATTGGCGAGCGCGCGGCCGCTGTCGTCCTGCAGCTTGCGCGGTACCTCGATGGTGAACTGCGCCTTCTCGGCGAACGGCGCGGCAAAGGTAAGCGCGCTGACGCTGGCGTCGGGCGCGAGGTCAGGATCGAACTGCGGCGCGCGCGGGCCCGACGGGGTCTTCAGCACCACGGCCTCGGCCAGCTTGCGCGGCACCGGCGCGGAGAAGGTCACCGACATCGGCCGCAGCGGCGTGCAGGGCGACTGCGCGTGTTCGCGTTCGCAGCTGAAGCTGGCGGTAAACGGCTCGCGCACGGTGTAGTCGAAGCGGCGTTCCTCACGCGTGGCAACACCGGACGGCGTGGCAATGCCCGCGCCCAGCACCAGCTGCACCCGCGCCGCCGCCGGCAGCCGCTGCTGGCAGGCCAGCAGGTGCACCGCATCGGGCGCCGGCTTGGCCAGGCGATCCCAGCGGATCGCCTCGAGCACGGCCTCGCGCTCCTTGCCCGCCAGCAGCCGCACCGGGATGCGCTCGCCCAGCCCCTGCGCCTGGCACCAGGCGTGCTCGCGCACCGAGGCCGCGGTGGCGGCGCCGTTGAAGCGCAGCGCGAAGACCTGGTCTTCCTCGATCTCGCCGCCGGAGGGCCGGCTCGAGACCACGGTCGGGCCGCCGGTCTCGAAGCGGTATTCGGCCTTGCCGGCATAGGCATTGCCGGCCTCGCTGCGTAGCCCGGCGCGCATGCGCACGCTGCAGCGTACCCCGGGCGGCAGGTCGCTGGCGAAGTCGTAAACCCAGTTTTTGGCGTCGATCCAGCGCGCCTGGCCGCTGGTGCTGGCGCCGGTACAGGAAACCGCCGCGGGCGCCGTGGCCTGGACATCGCCCATCGGCACCATGGCTTCGTCGAAGCGGATCGCCACCTGGCGCACCTGGCCCACCGTGCCTTCCGGCGAGAAACGGCTCACCTGCGCCGCCAGCGCGCCGCCGGCCAGGCTGGCCAGCGCGGCCGCCACGGCGACCGCCGCGGATGCCCGCGCCAGGTGTGATTGCTGTAGCGAACTGCCAAGACCTCGATCGGCTCGGGCGACGATTCCCTTCATCCTGCCATCCTCCGTTCCCGCCACGTTTGCGGCACCCGGCGAGGGTGACACGCACGCCACAGGAGTGCAAGGCCGGCGCGTGCCCGCGAAGCGCTGCGGGAACGATTTCAGCGCAGGTGCGACAGCGGCAACGGCCCCTCGCACTTGATCGCAGTCAGGACGATGTTGGACCGCACGCTTTCGACGCCGGGCACGCGCATCAGCCGCTTCATGGTGAATTCGGCCAGCGTGGGCAGGTCGGGCACCACCACGCGGATCAGGTAGTCGGCCTCGCCGGCGACGGAATAGCACTCCTGCACTTCTTCCAGCAGCAGGATTTCTTCGCGGAAGCGCTCGATGATGGTATCGCCGTGATGCGCCAGCTTGACGCTGACAAAGACCACCACGCCCAGACCCAGCGCCTGCGAGGACAGGCTGACGCGGTACCCGGTGATGACGCCGTCGGCTTCCAGCCGCGCCAGCCGGCGCCCCACCTGGCTGGGTGACAGGTGCACGCGCTCGGCCAGCTGCTGGTGCGTGGTGCGGCCGTCGGCCTGCAGCGCGCTCAGCAGGGCCAGGTCGTACGCATCGAGGGAAACACTGTGGGCAGCCATGCACAAACCCCGCATATCTCGGTCCAGGAATGCGCATTATATGCACGATGCACGGAAATCAAGCGGACTATGCGGACAGATTGCGGCGTCCGACGCCTAAACTACGCAGTAAATCCGCATCCCTGCTGGCGCCAACGCAGCCAGCGCGCATTCCAGGAGACACCAGCACTATGTCCATCGCCATGGCCAACGAAGCCCCCGGCGCCTTCCAGGGCACCCTGACCGACAAACTCAAGGAACAGTTCGATGCCGGCCTGCTGTCCGGCCAGGAACTGCGCCCTGACTTCACCATCGCCCAGCCGGTGCACCGCTACACCAGCATCGACCACGCGATCTGGCGCAAGCTGTACGAGCGCCAGGCCGAGATGCTGCGCGGCCGCGTCAGTGACGAATTCCTGCAGGGCCTGGCCACGCTCGGCATGGAAAAGGACCGCGTGCCGGACTTCGACCAGCTCAACGAGACCCTGATGCGCGCCACCGGCTGGCAGGTCGTGGCCGTGCCCGGGCTGGTGCCCGACGAGGTCTTCTTCGAGCACCTGGCCAACCGCCGCTTCCCGGCCAGCTGGTGGATGCGCAAGCCCGAGCAGCTCGACTACCTGCAGGAGCCCGACTGCTTCCACGATGTGTTCGGCCATGTGCCGCTGCTGATCAACCCGGTCTTTGCCGACTATATGGAAGCGTACGGCAAGGGCGGCCTGAAGGCGGCGGGGCTGGGCGCGCTCGACATGCTGTCGCGTCTGTACTGGTACACGGTCGAATTCGGCCTGATCCGCACCCCGCAAGGGCTGCGCATCTATGGTGCCGGCATCGTGTCGAGCCAGGGCGAGTCGATCTACAGCCTGGATTCGGCCAGTCCCAACCGGATCGGCTTCGAGGTGCGCCGCATCATGCGCACACGCTACCGCATCGACACCTTCCAGAAGACCTACTTCGTGATCGACAGCTTCGAGCAATTGTTCGACGCCACCCGCCCCGATTTCGCGCCGCTGTACGAAGCCCTGCGCGCGCAGCCGACGCTGGGCGCGGGCGATATCGCCGAGGGCGACCTGGTGCTCAACGCCGGCACGCGCGAAGGCTGGGCCGATACCGAAGACATCTGAGCCGGCGCGCGCGCTCGACGCCGGCGCGCCCCCTGCCTCGTTCCCCGCTTTGTGAAACAATGCCGGCATGCCCGCCGCCCCGGCGCGGGCGGGCCGGCTGTCCGCATGGTGCGCATGCTCCGCACCGCGCGACCTTCTTTTCTTCAAGAACCAGATCGAGCCCACCATGACCCCTCTGTCTCCGCAAGCCCGTGCCACGCTGCTCGCCGAACTGCCCGGCTGGACCACCGTCGCCGACCGCGATGCGATCTTCAAGCGCTTTACCTTCCATGACTTCAACGCCGCCTTCGGCTTCATGACGCGCGTGGCGATCCAGGCCGAGAAGGCCGACCACCACCCGGAATGGTTCAACGTCTACAACCGGGTCGACATCACGCTGTCCACGCACGATGCCAACGGCCTGACCCAGCGCGACATCGACCTGGCCCACTTCATCGAGCGCGCCGCCGACGCGGTGACCAACTGACGGCGCGGCCGCACTGGCGGGCGGCTGTAGGCTAACCGTAAGGAAACGCGGGGCGGCGCCTAGTACAATCGGCGGCAGGCCCGCACCGCCGGGTGCGCCGTGGGCCCCTTGCCCTGTCTGCCTGCCATGCCCAACGTCCTTCCCGAGCTGCCGCCATGCGTATCCTGCTGATCGAGGACGACCGCCAGATTGCCAGCGGCGTCGAAGCCGGCCTGTCCCGCGCCGGCCACCAGGTACGCGTCGTCCATGACGGCGTCTATGCCACCGAACACCTGCTGCGCGAGCAGCACGACCTGGTCATCCTCGACCTGGGCCTGCCCGGCATCGACGGCATGACCCTGCTGGCGCGCTACCGCGCCCGCAACCGCACCACTCCCGTCATCATCCTGACCGCGCGCGACGAGCTCGAAGACAAGCTCTCGGGCCTGAACGCCGGCGCCGACGACTACCTGATCAAACCCTTCGCCCTGCCCGAGCTGGAAGCGCGCGTGCGCGTGCTGCTGCGCCGCAGCCAGCATGGCGAGGCCGCGCCCGAGCGCGACGTGCGCCTGGGCCGGCTGCGGCTGTCCGGCAACGACCGCCGCATGTTTATCGACGCGCGCCCGCTGGAGCTGTCGCCGCGCGAGTTCGCTGTGCTGGAGCTGCTGCTGCAGCGCCAGGGCCGCGTGGTCAGCAAGGCCCAGCTGCAGGACCACCTGGCCACCTTTGCCCACCCGGCCGGCGAGGGCGGCGATACCGTCGGCGACACCGCGATCGAGGTCTACGTGCACCGCGTGCGCAAGAAGCTCGAGGACAGCGACGTCGAGATCGTCACCGTGCGCGGCTTCGGCTACCTGCTGCAGATCCGCGCCGGACAATGAGCCACGGCAGGCCCCAGCGCTCCCTGGCCTAGGCCATGTGGCCCAGATCCCGCAACGCGCGTTCCGCCGCCAACCCCACCACTGCCGCTGATGCCAGCGGCGGCGGCGCGGCCGCGCCCGGCGCCGACGCCATGCGCCAGGCCACGCGTCCCGGTTCCAACCCCAGCCTGCGCGTGCACCTGCTGCGCGCGCTGGCCACGCCGCTGTTCGCGCTGGTGCTGACCAGCGGCTCGCTGTCTTACTGGCTGGCGGCGCACTACACCACGCAGGTGTTCGACCGCGCGCTGTACGGCGTGGCCAACAACATCGCCCAGCAGATCCGCATTGCCGGGCCGCGGCTGGAGCAGGACATCCCGATGATCGCGCAGACGCTGGTCGAGGCCGAGGGCACCGATCGCATCTACTGGCGCATCCACGGGCCCGATGGCCTGATCGGCGGCATGGACACCTGGCTGGGCTACGGCACCGGCCAGACCACGCTGCATGACGCGCGGCTGTTCTACGCCTGGTTCAGCGGACGCCAGGTGCGCGCGGTGCGGCTGCCGGTGATGCTGCCCAGCGCCGCGGTCGACGAGCTGGGCACCAGCGAGGCCGGCAAGCCCGCGCGCGGGCCCATCGTGGTCGAGGTAGCGGAACTGCTGGACCGGCGCGAGACCGCCGCCAACGAGATCCTGCTGTCGGTGTCGGTGCCGCTGATCCTGCTGCTGCTGGTCGGCAGCCTGATCCTGTCGCACGTGCTCAAGGAAGAGCTGGTGCCATTGCAGATCCTGGCCGACAAGCTCAACCGCCAGACCGCGCGCTCGCTCGCGGCGCTCGATGAAACCCAGGTGCCGGCCGAAGTCGCGCCGCTGATCCGCGGCCTGAACGCCCTGCTGGCGCGGCTGCGCGACGCGCTCGACGCGCAGCGCAAGTTCATTGCCGATGCCGCGCACCAGCTGCGCACGCCGCTGACGGCGGTCAAGCTGCATGCCGACCGCGCGCAGAGCGCCGACTCGCTGGAAGTGGCGCGCCATGCGCTGCGCGAGGTGCAGACCGCGGCCGACCGTGCGGTGCGGCTGTCCAATCAGCTGCTGTCGCTGGCGCGGGCCGAGCCGGGGCTGTCGCTGGAACGGCTGGGGCCGGTCGAACACTTCGACCTGGCCGAGCTGGCCTTCGAGATCGGCGCCGAATGGGTGCCGCAGGCGCTGGCGCGCCGCATCGACCTGGGCTTCGAGATCCTGCCCGGCCCCACCTTCACCGGCGGCGCGCCGGCGGTGGTGCGCGGCAACCGGCTGCTGATGCGCGAGGCGCTGTCCAACCTGATCGACAATGCGGTGAAATACGTGCCGTCGGGCGGGCGCATCACGGTGCGCGCCGGCGGCGAGGCCATGGGTCACCGCGGCATGGCGGTGGTGATGGTGGAAGACAACGGCCCCGGCATCCCGCCGCAGCGGCGCGAGGAAGTGTTCAAGCGCTTCTTCCGCGGCGACCGCGCGCCCGAGCCGGGCGGCGGCCGCGCCGACCAGGCGGGCGGTGCCGGCCTGGGGCTGGCCATCGTGCATGAGATCGTGACCCTGCACCACGGCACCATCCGCATCGAGGACGTGCCGCCCGCGCCGGGCGCGGCGACCCAAGCCTCCGCCACGGACAGTACGCCCGAGCGGCGCGCGGTGATGCGCTTCGTGATCCGGATCCCGTGCGAGCCGGCAGGGTCGGTGGCCTGAAACCGCTGCCGCGCGGGCGGTGGCCTTATTTGGCCTTCTTCTTCTTTTCCTTCGGCGCCAGCATGGTGCCGCGGCATTGCGGGCTGCCGCAGCGGCACTCGAATTCCTTCTTCAGCTTGGCGGTATAGCGCGCGTCGATCACCAGGCCGTAGTCATAGAACAGCTCCTCGCCCTGGGCAATGTCGCGCAGCGCGTGGATGAAGACCCGGCCCTTCTTTTCGCGCGCCTCGCAGTTGGGCTCGCAGGCGTGGTTGATCCAGCGCGCGCGGTTGCCGCCGTACTTGGCATCGATGACGCTGCCGTCGTCCAGGCTGAAGTAGAAGGTGTGGTTGGGATCGCTGGGATCGTGCGGATGACGCTCCAGCGCCTTCTTCCACGAAATGTGCTCGCCCTTGTACTCGATTACGCGCTCGCCCTCGGCAATCGGCGCGATGGCATAGACGCCCTTGCCGTGCACGCCTGACTGGCGAACCTCGATCCGGTCGCTCGCTGTTTTCTTGCTGCCCTCGCCCGCTGCCTTGCGCTTTGCCTTGTCCGCCATTTGCCTGTCCGTGCTTTCGCCTGTTGTGCCTGGGTGACCGGCGCCGGCCGCCCGTCGCGATCGGGGATGATACCGGGGCGACCGCAACACGTATACGTGGCAACTCTGCCGAGCGTGCCCGCAGCCGGCACATAAGACGTATACACACCCCCCCGCCGTGTCGCCGCACCCGGTATACGCCGCTACCGTTTACCACCCCGCATGTGGATAACCCCGCCCCGATCTGTGGAAAAGCACGCGGATTGGGTGTGGGCTGCCTGGGGCTGGCATGGGGATGCCTCGGGCATAAGTCGGAGGGGGTCCGGCTCGCACCTCATCCATTGGTCGGAGTCTTCCACTTCGGCCAACATTCGACGAGACCACTTCTCGTTTACGTAAACCTTTGAAGGCAAAGATGTTTACGGGGTTTTCCACAGCGGCTGCGGGTGTTTACCTACTACTACTATCTGTATACATGAAAGAAAAAGGTAAACCGAAAGAACGAGCCCGCGGCCAAGGCCTCATCCCAAAGCCGACAAGCGTAAACGTCTGGGTTTGCGGGAGACTTTCTGTTTGTCCGTCGGCGGAGCGGTGCGTATACCGGCGACGCGGCGTATACCCTGCGGCAAGACGGCAATCGCTGCGGTATACGCGCCGGCCTGCCGGCGACGGTTCAGTGCGGAGGCTGAGCGCTCATGCATACGCTGAATAATGCGGAACGGCGCTTGCTGTTGCGCGGATCCGAGCATGCACCATAGTGCAGCTGGATTCCTGCCGGCCCTTACAGCGCCTCCAGTCCGTTCAACCGCCAGAGGGTGCCCAGACCCCCGGAGCGAATCTTGAGGCTGTCAGCGGGCTTCTGAAGGCTTCTGGCATGTGGGTATACCTGTCTCCCAGCGGGCGGCGGCGCAGTCGCCTGACGTTCGCCATTTGCCGTTTACGCCGCTATCGCGCCGGTGGCGGGCCCGCATGCGAACCCCTCGATTTGCCTCCAGCCCCGTACTGGCGCGGCCTCGCGGAAACTGCCAGGTAACAATCTGTTCCCGGTGCGCCTTGTCCGACACGGTATCATGTGGCCCGCGGCGTCTTTGCCGGAGCGGTGCCAGCCTGGCCGCCCGGCCGCGGACGCCTGTGTTTTATCAACTCGATACGGAGTGAAGCATGACGAAAACCGAACTGATCGACGCTATCGCAGCCGGGGTGGACGGTCTGACCAAGGCCAAGGCGGAACAGGCACTGAACGTGACCCTGTCGGCCATCATGGACGCAGTGGCCAAGGGTGACACGCTGAGCCTCATCGGCTTTGGCACGTTCAGCAAGGGCGAGCGTGGCGAGCGCATGGCGCGCAACCCGCGTACCGGTGAAGAAATCAAGGTCGAAGCCGCCAAGACCGTGAAGTTCAAGGCTGGCCAGAAGTTCAAGGACGCTGTCAACCAGTGATCCTGACGGGCTGCACTGCAGAGCCCGGTATTGCCTGACCCCGCCATGCCGCTGCCCCGGTGCCCGAGGGCGCAGGCGCGCGCCAGGCGGGGGACGTTATCCACAGTCGTGATCTGAATATCCCTGCAGTATCCGCCGCATCGCCCGCTTCGCGCCTGGGCGATGGCGCGCCAAGTCTTCCAACAGGCGTCCAGCCTTGGCCAGAACTCGCCATGCCGGGCGCCGTGCCATGTGGGGCCAACATGTTTGCCCGTCCGCAGCGCCACAGATCTCCACAGCGTTATGCACAACGCTTTCCACAGCCGATTCCACAGCGTTCTCCACAGGCGCGCATACCGCTGCGCAGCGCCTGCGCGGCCGTGGTGCTGGCGCTGCTGAGCGCCTGCACCACGGTCATCGAAACGGCCCGGCCGCAGGCGCGGGCGCTGCCGGACGCCGAGCGGCCGGTGACCAGCCCGGGTGCCACGCCGCGCGAGCGTATCGTCGAGATCGCTACCCAGGAGTGGGTCCGCTGGGGCGGACAGATGGTGCGGCTGGGCCGCGACGACACCTCTTGCGTGACCTACAGCCCGGTGCCGGCGCCGGAGTTGCCACCCGAGCTGCCGCTGGCATCCCCGGCCGACGCCGCGGCGCCTGCCGTGGCCACCACCGATACCGAGGCCAAGACCAACGGCAACCCGCCGCCAGCCGCCAGCTGTCTTTCTTTCCCGGACGGCACCGGCATGGAGGCCACGCCGCTGGGCTGCACGCTGGCGCGCCGTTACTGGGGCATCGTCGGCGAAGCGCCCAGCTGCAGGCAAGTCACGCAGGGCGCCTGGGCATGGTCGGCGGTCTTTGTGTCATGGGTGTTGCGCAAGGCGGGGCTGGACGACCGCCAGTTCCTGACCGGCCAGTCGCACTCGATGTACGTGGTCGATGCCCGCGACGGCATCCTGCCCCGCCCCGCGTTCCGCATAGAGCCCGTGCCGGCGATGCCCCGCCCCGGCGACATCATCTGCGCCGGCCGCGGCCGTGACCGCTATCTCGAGGACATCGCCGAGATCGGTTTCGGCACCACGCCGATGCATTGCGACATCGTGGTCGCGGTAGATCCGTCCGCGCGCGTGGTGCGCGCCATCGGCGGCAACGTCCAGCAATCGGTATCGATGGAAGAGATCGAACTGGGCGATTCGGGCCGGCTCGACGGGGTCACCAACTCGCACATGCCATGGCTGCTGGTGATGCGCAACGACCTGCAGTAGCAGTAGGCCAGTTTATCGATGCGATTTATCATCGAGCGACAAGCTGTGCTTTGCCGATAAATCGTGTAAATAAACCAGCGATCAGTCGAACAACGCCAGCTGCGCGGTATCCCGGTCGCTCGTGCCCACCCCTACCCCCAGCAGCCGTACCGGCAAGCCACGGCGCGCATGGCCCTGCGCCAGCAGCCGGGCATAGACGCTGCGGTCCGGGGCGTGGCCGCGGCATTCCACGGTGGTCTGCCGGAAGTCCGAGAAGCGCAGCTTGACCGTGAGCTTGTCGATGGTGTCGTGCGCCTGGGCGCGCGCAATGCGTGCCTCCAGCATGGCGATCAGCGGTTCCAGCTCGGCCAGGCAGGCCTGCAGGTCGGGCAGGTCGTCGGCATAGGTCTCTTCCACGCTGATCGACTTGCGCTCGCGTTCGGGCGTGACCGCGCGCTCATCGACGCCGCGGCACAGCTTGTACAGCCGCGCCCCGAACACGCCGAACTCGCGCTGCAGGTGGTCCGGCGACCACTGCCGCAGGTCGCCGCAAGTCTCGGCCCCCAGCCGGCGCAGCTTGGCCGCGGTGACCTTGCCCACGCCATGGATGCGTTCCACCGGCAGCGCGGCGACAAAGGCATCGACCGCGGCCGGCCTGACCACGAACAGGCCGTCGGGCTTGTTCCAGTCGCTGGCGATCTTGGCGACGAACTTGCTGGGGCCGACGCCGGCCGACACGGTCACCCCCACCTCATCCCGCACGCGTTGGCGGATTTCTTCGGCGATGCGGGTGGCGCTGCCGGCATGGTGGCTGCACAGGCTGACATCGAGATAGGCCTCGTCCAGCGACAGCGGCTCGACCAGCGCGGTGTATTCGCGGTAGATCGCGAAGATGCGGCGCGAGACCTCGCGATACTTGTCCATCGCGGGGCGCACGATCAGCAGGTCCGGACAGCGCTTGAGCGCCTGCGCCGAGGCCATTGCCGAGCGCACGCCGTAGGCGCGCGCCTCGTAGTTGCAGGTGGCGATCACCCCGCGCCGGTCGGGCGCGCCGCCCACGGCCATCGGCCGGCCGCGCAGCGACGGGTCGTCGCGCATTTCGACCGAGGCGTAGAAGCAGTCGCAGTCGCAATGGATGATCTTGCGCTGGACCGCGGCACTGGCGTCAGGCGGGGCGGACATGGGGGCCGGGATGCGGAACGGCTATGTAATGATTATCAGCGGGATGAATGACTGATGTCGATTTTCACGTTGTCTCATTGATCGATTGGATGCCGGCGGTCTTCTGCCGCGCATTCATCCACAGCCCTTCGGCCGCATACAAGGCCAGGGACAGCCAGATCAGCGCGTACCCGACCTGCTTCTGCGCCGGGAACGGCTCGTGCCACAGCCACACGCCGAGCAGCAGTTGCAGCGTCGGACCGGTGTACTGCAGCAGGCCCAGCAGCGACAGCGGAATGCGTCGCGCGCCGGCGGCGAAGAACAGCAGCGGCACCGCCGTCACCGGCCCGGCCAGCAACAGCAGCCACTGCGTACCCGGCGCTGCGTGGGTGAAGCTGTCCTGGCCGGTGGCGAACAGCCAGCCCAGCGCCGCCGCGGCGAGCGGGAACAGCAGCAGCGTTTCCAGCGACAGCCCTTCCAGCGCGCCCAGTGCACCGGTCTTGCGCAGCAGCCCGTAGCCGCCAAAGCTTGCGGCCAGGCCCAGCGCAATCCATGGCAGCTGCCCCGCCGCCACCGTCAGCCAGGCAACGCCGGCCGCCGCCACCGCGATCGCCAGCCATTGCACCCGGCGCAGGCGCTCGTGCAGGAACACCACGCCGAGCAGCACGCTGAACAGCGGGTTGATGAAATACCCCAGGCTGGCGTCGACCACGCGGTTGGCCGACACCGCCCAGATATAGAGGAACCAGTTGGCGCACAGCAGCGCCGCACTGGCGGCAAACGACAGCAACAGGCGCCGGTCCCGGCCCACCTGGCCCAGCCACGCCCACTGGCGGCGCCAGGCCAGGACCAGCCCCAGGAAGACCAGCGACCACACCATCCGGTGCAGCAGGATCTCCACCGGCGCGATGCCGGGCAGCGACTTGATGTAGAGCGGGAGCAGGCCCCAGATGAGGTACGCCAGCAGGGCGTAGAGAATGCCGAGTTGCATAGGGTTTTCCGATCGATGCCGGCGATTCTACCGGGGCCGCGTGATCCCCGCCGGCGCCCCGCCGCGCGCGGCCGCCGCCAACAAAAAAACCCCATGCTCCCGGGGGACCATGGGGTTTTGCGGCGGGCCCGGTTGCCCGGGCGCCACGCGGCTTACAGCTTGCGCGCGAAGCTGAACTGGGCGTAGCCCTGCTCGGCCACGTTGAACCAGGCTGCCTGGTTGTTGCGGAACACGCGCCAGTCGTCGTAGATCTTCTTGAACGACGGGTTCTTCGCGGTTTCGTCGGCGTAGGACTCCTGGGTCGCCTTGAAGCAGGCCTCCATGATCTCCTTGGAGAACGGTCGCAGCTTGACGCCGTTTTCCAGCAGGCGCGCCAGGGCCTGCGGGTTGACGGTGTCGTACTTGGCCATCATGTTGGTGTGCGCCTCGATGGTGGCGGTTTCCAGCGCGCGCTTGTACAGCGCCGGCAGCTTCTCGAACTCGCTGGCCGAGGCGTAGAACGACAGCTGCGCGCTGCCTTCCCACCAGCCCGGGTAGTAGTAGAACGGCGCCACCTTGTAGAAGCCCAGCTTCTCGTCATCGTAGGGGCCCACCCACTCGGCCGCGTCGATGGTGCCTTTCTCCAGCGCGGGGTAGATGTCGCCGCCGGCAATCTGCTGCGGCACCACGCCCAGGCGCGACAGCACCACGCCGGCAAATCCGGCGATGCGGTACTTCAGGCCCTGCAGGTCGGCCACGGTCTTGATTTCCTTGCGGAACCAGCCGCCCATCTGCGCGTTGGTGTTGCCGCCCAGGAAGTTGACGACGTTGTATTCCTTGAAGAACTCGCGCATCAGCTTCATGCCGTTGCCCTGCATCATCCAGGCGTTCTGCTGGCGTGCGGTCAGGCCGAACGGGATGGTGGTGTCAAAGCAAAGCGTCGGGTTCTTGCCGAAGTAGTAGTAGCCGGCGGTGTGGCCGATCTGCACGGTGTTGTTCTGCACCGCGTCCAGCACCTGCAGGCCCGGCACGATTTCGCCGGCGGCAAAGACCTTGATGTTGAATTTGCCGTCGGTCAGTTCCTTGACGCGGGCCGACAGCAGCTCGGCACCGCCGTAGATGGTGTCGAGCGACTTGGGAAAGCTCGAGGCCAGGCGCCATTCCACGGCGGGGTTGCTGCCCACTACGGCCGGCGCGGCCGGGCCGCTGGCTGCAACAGGCGCTGCCTTCTCTTCACCCTTGCCGCACGCGGCCAGTGCCCCGGTGGCAGCCACGGCCGACGCTTTCAACAGAAAGGAACGACGTTCCATCTCCACTTCTCCTCTTATAGATATTGATTCGGATGCGGGCGCCGGCTTGCATGAGGCCGCGCGCCGGACCGTGACGCACCGGCCGCCGGGGTACGGCGGCCTGCGCAGCGCAGTGCCTGTGGCGAACGGGCACGGCGGCGTGCCCTGCATGCCCGACGCTGTAACCGCGCCCACGGCCGAGGGCTGTCTTACCCGAAAGACAAGCCAGCCGATTATAGCGGTGGCCCTTTCGGCACGGGGCCCCGCGCAAGTGCGGGTTTTCGCTAGTCGATTGCGCCATTTCCGCTGTTTTTCGTATTGTGAGACGCCGCACGGTGTGATGGATTTTGTAACCCGGCTTGCGGTCAAATGGTCTCGGCTGATAAAAAACAGTCCCGCTTCCGGGGCCCTGCCTACCGGATATCGTGGTTGCCCGCTGAATCGCCCCGTTGCCGTTCCAATTGCCAGCTTGTACTCGTCGACTCCCCCTGAAGCCGCCCGGCCCTTGCGCAGGCCGGCGCGTGCCGCTGCGCCGCCTCGGCTTTGCCGTGCTGGCCGCCTGGGGCCTGGCGGCATGCGCGCAGACCGGCGTTCCGGCCACGGGCGCTGACGAATCCGCGGCTGCCCCGCAGCCGCCGCGCATCGGGCCGCGGCCGGCGGTGCCGGCAAGCGTCACCGCGACCGTGGCGACGCCGGGCACACCGGCGGTAGCGGCGGCCGCCGCAGCAGCGACATCGGCCCCGCCGGCCGCGACAGACGACCCGCTCGCCGCGCTGATCGCCGGCGAAGCGGCGCCCGCGGCGGATGTCACCGTACCGGCTTCGGCGGACACCAGTGTCGCCGCGGCCACGCCGCCGCCGGATCCCGACTTCGTCGGCCCGCCCGAACCCCCGGCCCCGCCGCCACCGCCGCTGGTGCTGTTCCCGCCCAGGCTTGGCGAGTTCCAGGCCGAAGCGCCTCCTGCCCCGGCGCAACGCGCTGGCGCGGACGCCGGCACCCCGTCGGAGGCGCCGCCGGTGCTGCATTCCCAGCTGCCCGCCGATGATCCGGCGGGCGAGTCGGTGTGGCGACTGAGCTACAGCGGCCGCGCCGCGGTCGAGGATCGTCCGTCCACCATGCGCGCCTGCCCCGGCGGCGCGCTGTCCACCGGCATCGGCAGCGGGCTGGCCTGCCGCAGTACGGGCGAAGTCCGGATCCGCGAGTCGGTGCTGGACCTCGACGGCGGCGCCCAGGTAATGTTGATCGCGCAGGCGCGTGGCACCGATGCCACCACCGTCAATGGCCGCCCCGCGGCGATCGATCCCTATGCGCTGGTGCCGCAGTTCTATACGGCGGTCAGCGGGCTGCCGGTGCTGGACGGCGCCACCATGTGGGCCGGCCGGCGCGACAACGCGCCGTTCCTGATGTCGTCCGGCCTGCTGCCGCCCAATTCGACAGCGATGCGCCTTGGCGTGGACAACGCCAAGCTGATTGGCGATATCGGCCTGAGCTACCAGTACACCGCGCGCGCCGATCAGAACGGCCAGAACCTGCCCAGCTACCACTCGCTGCGCACCGCGCCGATCCCCACCAATGAACAGGGCTCGGTCCAGCTCGGCTTCACGCGGGTGGAAGCCCAGCCGCTGGTGGAGGACTCGGGCGGGGCGTGGTGGGCGTCGGCGTTGCACGAGCAGAAAGGCGTGCTGTTCGGCACCAACCGGCTGGGGGTGCAGTTCGGCTCGGGTTCGCGCAACGCCATGACCGGCTATACCGGCATGGGACCGTCGCTGTCGCGCACGCGCGTGGCCGATTCGATCGAATGGAAGAGCCGCTGGGGGCTGAGCGGTGCCGTGGAGCAGAGCCTGCAGTTCGACCGTTCGCCGGTCGGCACGCTGCAATGGACCACCACGCGCCTGCGTCCCGCGTACGTGGCCAGCAGCCAGTTCCGGCTGAATTTCGAGGTGTCGCACGACCAGATCTCGTCAGGCTTCGGCGTCAGCGGCCAGCGCACCGCGCTGACGGTGGCGCCGACGCTGACGCTGGGCAAGTCGGCCGGCAATGCCAACCTGCGCGCCTTCTATACCTACAGCCGCGCCAGCGATGTGGATGGCATCGGCTACACCGCGCCGGCGGACGCGTGGGCGTCGCAGCCGAGCGGCTCGATCTTCGGCGTGCAGCTCAATCGGCGCTGGTAATTGCGCTGGCGGTCGCGCTTGCAGTCGCGCCGCCCCCGGTACTGACCGGCGCCGGTGCCACCGCGGCGGGTTTGCGCAACAGCCAGTGGAACAGCAGCGTGGCCGCCAGTCCGCCGCCGGTCTGCGCCAGCACGAAACCCGGCACGTCCTGCGGCCGGATCCCGGTAAAGGTATCGGTCAGTGCGCAGGCCAGCGTCAGCGCGGGATTGGCGAACGAGGTCGATGACGTGAACCAGTAGCCCGCGGTGATATAGCCGGCCACCACGAACGGCACCAGCTGCGGGCGGCTGCGCAGCGTGCCGATGCCCACGCCGACCAGGCCGAAGGTGGCCACGAACTCGCTCCACCACATCGACGCGCCGGTGCGACTCTGCGCCGACCACGCCAGTGCCGGCTCGCCAAACATGGCATGCGCCGCGAGCACGCCGCAGACGCCGCCCGCCAGCTGCACCAGCGCATAGCGCAGCGCATCGCGCGGCGCCAGCGCGCCCTGCACCAGTGCCGACAGGCTCACCACCGGATTGAAATGCCCGCCCGAGACCGGCCCCAGCGACACCAGCAAGGCCACCAGCCCGGCGCCGGTGGCGAGCGAGTTCGCCAGCAACGCGAGCGCGGTATCGCCGGCGGCCAGGCGCTCGGCACGAATGCCCGAGCCGACCACGATTGCCACCAGCAGCGCGGTGCCAAGTCCTTCCGCCACCAGGCGGCGCGCCAGCGTACTCATCGCTGCGCTGCGCCGGGGCAGTGGCGCGAAGCATGGCTGGGAGCAAGGCCGGCCTGCCGCGTGGTGTCAGGGCCGGTGACGAAAACGATGGGGATAGCGCGCAGCAACAAGATGGACAACGTCGCCTGAGACGACGCCTCGAACAGTGGCAGGTCGTTGCCCGTGCAGGCAACGCCGCGGCGCAGCGGCTGCGCGCGCGGTCGCGACAGTGTTCCGCCGCGGCCCCGGTGCGTCAATGCGCGCTGGCGATGTTGTGAGCTGACGCCGGGTTTCGAATCGCGCCGTTCAGCGCCATTCAGCGCAACAGGAAGGCAATATCCTCGACCACGATATTCGCCACCGGGATGCCCTTGCGGCGCTGGAACAGGATGTGCTGCTGTACACGGCTGCGCTGTTCGGCAAACACGGCGGGATCGATCGGCGTGCCTATGCGCATGTAGTGCTGCACCAGCAGCTTGTAGGCGCGATGGCGAACCTGCATGGCTTCGGTTTCGGCGCGCAGCCGCTTGATTTCCGCCGGGCTGCGGTCGATGGCCTGGTGCAGCTCTTCCACCGTGCGCGCGTGCAGCTCGCGGTAGACATCGCGCTCGGCTTCCAGCTGATGCAGTTCGTCGCGCAGTGCACGGATCTTGTGCTGTAGCTTCAGCGTCTGCGACACCGCCTGCTGCATCCGCCCCGCCGCACCCAGCGCCTGGCTTGCCGCGGCCATGGTGCTTTGCCACAAGCCGCGCTCGCCGGACGCGGCTTGCGGTGGCCAGTGCTTGTCGGTTCCGGTCAATGTGTCCATCCAACCCCCGCTAACAAAGTATCGGCCCCGGGCCGGGGTATCCGCGTGATGGGTGCACATGGCAATGCGGCTTGGCCGGCCTGGGCCGCCCCGCCTGATGGCGGTGCGTCAGGGCATCCTAGAGAGACATGGATCGGCTGCCAAGTAGAAGATTTTTACTTCTGGATTGGGTGTTGCGCGCCGGGCAAAACGAACGCCGCGTCAGCGGCCGGGCAGCATGCGGTGCGACCCGGCATAGGCACGCAGCACATCGTTGATGCGCGTCTGCCAGCCATCGCCAGTGGCCTTGAAGGCTTCGACGACATCGCGGTCGCAACGCATGTTCAGCGTCACGCAGGCAGCAGTTTCCCGCTGACGAGAGCGTCACGATGCGCCGGCACGCTCAAGTCAACCTTGACTTCGCTCAGCCGTGTCGAGCGGTTCGGAGAAAGGCGACGTGGGTGGGATGCAGATGTGCCGCCGGGCGGCGCGGAAGGTCTGGCACGGCTCACCAGAGTGAGCCGCCCAATGCAAAAAGCCCGGCTGCAAGAGCCGGGCTTTTCCTGTTCTGGTGGCCTGGGACGGAATCGAACCGCCGACACAAGGATTTTCAATCCTCTGCTCTACCGACTGAGCTACCGGGCCAAAGAAGCGAAACTATAACTGGTCTTTTTGGGCCAGTCAAGCGTCATATAGGGCACTGCCTCAGTGTTCGGCCGGCTCCGGCTTGTTGCGGCCCAGCTCCACGCCGAGCTGCTTGAGCTTGCGGTACAGGTGCGTGCGCTCCAGCCCGGTCTTCTCGGCCACGCGGGTCATGCTGCCGTGTTCGCGCAGCAGGTGATATTCGAAATAGGCGCGCTCGAACAGGTCGCGTGCTTCGCGCAGCGGCATGTCGAACGAGAACTGCATCTCCGCTTCCGGCACGCGCGCCGGGCTGCCGTTGGGTGCGGCTTCTGCGGTGGCCTCGGGCGTGGCGGCGGCGGTGCCGGGCTCCGCGGTCGGCGCGGTGGCCGGTGCGGCGGCGGCCGTGGCGCTGCTGCGCGGGCGTTCGATGCCACGGGCCAGTCCCTGTTCCACCGCGGACAGCAGCTTCTGCAGCGCGATCGGTTTTTCCAGGAAATTGAGCGCGCCGATCTTGGTGGCCTCGACCGCGGTATCGATGGTGGCGTGGCCCGACATCATGATCACGGGCATGGTCAGCTGTCCCTGTGCGGACCACTCCTTGAGCAGCGTGACGCCATCGGTATCGGGCATCCAGATATCGAGCAGCACGAGATCGGGCGTGCCCGCCGCACGGTAATCGCGCGCCTGTTGCGCGTTTTCCGCGAGTTCGACCACATGGCCTTCGTCGCTGAGGATCTCCGAGAGCAGCTCCCGGATTCCCATTTCGTCATCGACTACGAGGATGGTTGCCATACTTCCCCTCTTAACCCCACCGCAGCGTTCCGGGACCGGACGCCAATGTTGACTATGCCAGTTTAACGAACAGGATCGAGATCTGCGCACCGACGATCTCGGCACCTTCCATGCGATTGCGCAGTTCGATGCGCGCGCCGTGTTCGTCAATGATCTTCTTTACCATCGCAAGCCCGAGACCCGTGCCCTTGGCTTTGGTGGTCACATAAGGCTCGAACGCACGGCTCAGGATGCGTGGTGCAAAACCGGGACCATTGTCCGCAATGGTGAGCTTGACGGCCTGCCGGTTCTCGCCGGCAGAATCTTTGTATTCTACAGTCTCGGTGTGCAGAGTGATATGGGGCGCCGCCCTACCGGCCGCGACGTTCTCGGCGGCAGCGTCCTGCGCGTTCTGCAGCAGGTTGTGGATGACCTGGCGCAGTTGCGTCGGGTCGCCCTTGATCTCGGGCAGCCCACTGCCCAGCGTCGGATGGATCACCGGGTGCTCATGCACCGCCGGATCGTCGATGCCGTACAGGTGCAGCACCTCGGCCACCAGGCTGTTGAGCTGCAGCGATTGCAGCACCGCCGGCGGCGTGCGCGCGTAGTCGCGGAAATCATCGACCATGCGCTTCATCGCGGCCACCTGGTTGACGATGGTGGCGGCGCCGCGCTTGAGCACGTCGGCATCGGTGCCCTCGAGCTTGGGCGAGAGCTTCATCTGCAGGCGCTCGGCCGAGAGCTGGATCGGCGTGAGCGGGTTCTTGATCTCGTGCGCCAGGCGCCGGGCCACCTCGCCCCATGCCACCGAGCGTTGAGCGGAAATCACATCGGAAATATCGTCGAAGACGATCACATAGCCGGGCTCGTCGCGCTCGCCGCCGGGCAGGCGCGCGCCGCGCACCAGCAGCGTGAGCGGCTGCTCCTCGCCCTGCGGCAGCTCGATCTGCTTCTGCCAGTGCTCGGCGCCGCCCAGCACCTCGCTGGTGTTCTGGTCCGAGAAGGCTTGCCGCACGATCTCGCCGAACGTGCCCATGCCGGGGATCTGTTCCATCGGCAGGCCCATCACCGCGCCGAACGGCTGGCGGAAGATGCGCTCCGCGCCGGGGTTGGCGGTGATCAGCACGAAGCGGCGGTCGAATACCAGCACGCCCGCGGTGAGGTTCTGCAACACGCTTTCGAGGTAGGCCTTCGACTGCTCCAGCGCAGCGCGGTTTTCCTCCACCGCCAGCCGCGCCTCGGCCAGCTGGCGCGTCATCTGGTTGAACTGCTGCGTGAGCATGCCCAGTTCGTCGCGGCTCTTCAGCTCGCGCTTGGGCGACAGATCGCCCTCGGCCACTTCCTTGGTTCCCTGCAACAGCATCAGCAGCGGCCGCGCCAGCTGGCCGCCGAGCAGCAGCGCCAGCATCACCGCGATGAACACCGCCAGGAACAGCGTCAGCGTCAGCGTGCCGATATACATCTTGCGCAGGCCGGTGCGGCCCAGCGCCTTTTCCTGGTACTCCTGGTACGCGCGCTGGACCTCGTCGGCATTGCGCGCGAGCACCGCCGGCACCGGGTGCAGCACCTGCAGGTAGCGCTCTTCGCGCACGGTCTCGCCGACCAGGCCGAAGCCGCTCGACGGCGAGTCTTCCGGGCTGCGCTCCACCGACAGGCCGGAGCCGGCCCAGCGCGGCGAGCGCGCCAGCGCACGCGGAGCGCTGGCCGCGCTGACCGTATCCTGCGCGGGCCCAGGCGCCGCGCCCAGCGGGATGATCACGCGCAGGCGGTACAGGTGGCTGCTGTCGATACGCTCGGGCGCCTGGCCGATATCGCTCGACGGATCGGTGCCGCCCTCCACCGCGGCATAGCCGCCCGCCAGCCGCGCCTGTTCCGCGAGCACGCCGGAAGGCAGGTCCGGCACCAGCGAGGCATAGTTGCTGGAAGCGGATGCCAGCACGCGGCCGCTGCCGGTGAAGATGGCGGCTTCCTGCACGCCGTACTGCTCGCGCAGCCGGTTCAGCTGCAGCGAGGTGGCCACGCCCGAAGCGCCGGCCAGCTGCTCGGACATCAGCCTTGCCTTGACCTGCAGGTCGGCCAGCGAGCTGTCGATGGTGGAGCGTCCCAGGTTCAGTCCGGCCTCGAGCGCGGTTTCCACCCGCACGTCGAACCAGGACTCGATGCTGCGCGAGACAAACTGCAGCGACACCAGGTAGATCAGCACGCCGGGCAGCACGCCTACCACGCCGAAGAACACCGCGAGCTTGGTCATCAGCCGCGTGCCGAACTTGCCGCGGCGATAGCGCAGCCATAGCGTGACCGCGAGCGCGCCGACGGTCAGCACCAGCAGCGCGCCGATCACCAGGTTCACCTTGAACAGCAGCGTGAAATAGCGATCGAAGAATTCGGTATTGGCCGAGGCGCCGGCCAGCAGGCCCACCAGCACCAGCGCCAGGAACACGATGATGCCGGCCACGACGCGGTACAGCACGCGCCGGAAGCGGCTGTCCCACAACGGGTTGCTCATGGCTGGCCCGGCGCGGGCTGCGCCAGCATCGCCGGCGACAGCGCGTACGACGCGGCCTGCAGATACAGGCCGCGTCCTTCCATCAGGCCGCGCTCATTGGCCGCGGCAGGCATCGAGGCCGGAGACGGTGCCGGCGCGGGCAGTGTCGGCGGGGCCGGCAGCGCGGGCGATGCGGGCAACGCGGGGGGCGGTGCCGGCGGCTGCGGCGGTGGCGCGGGCGGTGCGCTCAGGTCGGTCGGCACGGTATAGGTGAAGCGCCGCCAGTCGGACGCCAGGTTCCAGTCGCGCGTGTTGACGGCGTTGATCTGGAACGGCTTGGGCAATTGCGACAGGTCCAGCCGCATGCGTACTTCGGCGCTGTAGGTCTCGCCGGGCTTGACCGCGTTGCGCTCGAACACGCGCCAGCCGCGCACGCGCTGGATAAACTGCAGCGCGCTCTTCAGGCGCGTGAACGGCAGCTGCAGGCCGCCGGTGGAGATGCGGTACTGGCGCGTCAGCGGCTGGTACGACAGCCGCACGCTGCGGGTGGTGTTGACCGGCTTGTCGTCGAACCAGTACCAGCGCGAGCGCGACAGCTGGAAGTCGACCGCGAAATACAGCGAGATGCCCTTGTGCAGCGCGTCCTCGAGCGCGGGCGGCAGGTCGAAGTCGAAGCTGGCGGCAAGCTCGAAGCCGCCGTCCTGGTATTCGACGCGGGCCTCGGTGGCTTCGATGACCTGTGCCTGCGCGGCGCCGGGCAGCCACAGCACGGCGGCCAGCGCCAGCAGCAGCGCGAGTGCCCGGCGCGCCAGCCGTCTGCGGTGGCGGTCCACTTCAACGCGAAAGCCTGACAGGTGCGGCGTGCTCGGCATCGGATCAGATCAGGCGCGTTTCTGGAAGCGGGCGTAGAAGAAGCCATCGTGATCGGATGGCAGGCTGGTACCTTCGGTGCGGCCGGTGCTGTCAAGGGTGGCCTTGTCACCGTCCGCGCCCGCGGCAAGCGTTGCATGGGTGCCGGGCAGCAGCTGTCCCGGCGCCTGCAATCGTATCGCATCTGCCAGGTGCTCACCAAACCAGCGCGCCTGCTCCTCGCCCTCCGTTGGGAAAATAGAACAGGTGACATAGACCAGGATGCCGCCCGGCTTGAGCAGCGGCCACAGCTGCGAGACGATGCGGCGCTGCTCGGTGATGAGCTTGGCGATATCGGTTTCGCGGCGCAGCCAGCGGATATCGGGATGGCGCCGCACGATGCCCGAGGCCGAGCACGGCACGTCGGCGAGGATGCGGTCGAACGGCTGTCCGTCCCACCAGTCGGGGGGCCGGCTGGCATCGCCGACCACGATCTTCGCCGACTTGCCCAGCCGCGCCAGGTTCTCGCCGATGCGGGTGGCGCGCTGCGCGTCGCTTTCGACCGCGGTCACTTCGATATCGGCCAGCTCCAGCAGATGCCCGGTCTTGCCGCCGGGCGCCGCGCAGGCATCGAGCACGCGCATGCCGTCGGCCACCTCGAGCAGCGGCGCGGCCAGTTGCGCGCCGGCGTCCTGCACCGAGACCACGCCTTCGGCAAAGCCCGGCAGCTGGTTCACCGGCACCGCGCGCACTAGGCGCACGGCCTGCGGACCGACGACGTGGCCGGCCAGGCCGGCGTTGGCCAGGTCGGTGCGGTACTGCTGCACCGACACGCGCGCGGTGTTGACGCGTACCGTCATCGGCGGGCGCACGTTGGCGCTGGCGGCCAGCGCCATCCACCGGTCGGGATAGGCTTCGCGCAGCAGGCGCAGCCACCACGGCGGCAGGTTCCAGCGTGCCTGCTCGTCGCGGTTGACTTCGGCCAGCAACGACTTGCGCTCGCGCAGGAAACGGCGCAGCACCGCGTTGACCAGTCCGCGCGCGTGCGCGGTCTTGGGTTCGGAGGCGGCCGCGCTGACGGCCTGGTCGACCACCGTGAAGGTGCTGTAGCCCGGACGGCCGGCGTCGGCATCGTGGCGCGCCGGGTCGGCGCCTTCGTGCCGCTCGCGCGGGCCCGGCCCGTGTTCCAGCAACAGGGCCAGCGCCACCGCCAGCAGCGAATCGACCTGCGCACCGGGCGGCCGCGTCACCAGCTTGGTCACCAGCGCGCGCGCGGTGCCGAACTGGCGCATGGTGCGGTAGGCGATGTCCTGCAGCGCGCCGCGCGTGGCGGCGTCGCGCACGCGGTCCAGCCGCAGTTGCGCGGCGGCGTCCTCGATCGCCTGGGGCAAGGCCGTGCCTTCGCTGACGGCGCGCACCGCGGTGGCGGCACCAAGCATCTGGAAGGCAAGCGAATCGGGAGGCAGGCGCATATCGGTCAGGCGGCGGGTCAGGCAGCGGGTCAGGCGGTGAATCGGAAATCGCGGGCGCGGGCCAAAAAAAGCCCGCCGGTCCACGCGGAACAGCGGGCAGTTTACCTTGTGCCGGGGCCGCGCCCCGGATTTCCGGCGGCTCAGGCGGGATAGGTGCCAGTCTGGGCCATCTGCATCAGGCGCGCGATGCGTTCCTCGGTGGCCGGATGGGTCGAGAACAGGTTGGCGATGCCGCCGCCGGACAGCGGGTTCATGATCATCATCTGCGCCGTGGCCGGGTGTTCCTCGGCCGCCTGGAACGGGATGCCCTGCGCGTAGCGATGGATCTTGTCCAATGCGCTGGCCAGCGCCTGCGGATCGCCGCTGATCTCGGCACCGCCGCGGTCGGCTTCGAATTCGCGCGCGCGCGAGATTGCCATCTGGATCAGCGAGGCCGCCAGCGGCGCCAGGATCGCCACGGCGATGCCGGCGATCGGGTTGGTGCGATTGCCGTTCTCGTCGCGCCCGCCGAAGAACATCGCCATATTGGCCAGTGCCGAGATCGCGCCGGCCATGGTGGCGGCGATGGTCGAGGTCAGGATGTCGCGATGGCGCACGTGCGCCAGCTCGTGCGCCATCACGCCGCGCAGCTCGCGCTCGGACAGCACGCGCAGGATGCCTGTGGTGGCGGCCACCGCGGCGTGTTCGGGATTGCGCCCGGTGGCAAAGGCGTTGGGGGCGTCTTCGTTGATCAGGTAGACGCGCGGCATCGGCAGGCCGGCGCGCTGCGCCAGGTCCTGCACCATGCCGTAGAACTGCGGCGCGCTGCCGGCATCGACTTCCTGCGCGTTGTACATGCGCAGGACCATCTTGTCCGAGAACCAGTAGGAGAAGAAGTTCATGCCCAGCGCGATCAGCAGCGCGAACATCATGCCGCTGCGCCCGCCGATCATGCCGCCGATGACGATGAACAGCGCCGTGATGGCCGCCATCAGCATGAAGGTCTTGACCCAGTTGAACATTGCGGTGATCTCCGTGTAATCGTGACGCGCCCCGGAAAAGCTGGCGCGATGCCCGTTAGATAGGGGCCGATCGCAGAAAATTCAACAGCCGTCCAACGGCCCTTGCAATGTTGCCCGCCCGCACGCAGGGGGGCGCCGTGCGCGGCACATCAAGCGTCATGTGCGGCAAAGGGCAGCCTGCTCAAGTCCCCGCGGCGCCGTTGCCGGGCACCACGCAGCGCGTGCCCGGCGGCAGCGGCAAGGCCTGCAGGAACTGCTGCGCCGGCTGGCGGCGGCCGCCCGGCTTCTGCAGCTCGGTGACCTGCAGCGCGCTGCCCTCCCCGCACGCGATCAGGATGCCGGCGGCATCGGCCGCCAGCACCGTGCCGGGCGGATGCGGCAGGCTGCTGGCCGCCGCCAGCGGCACGGCCTGCCAGCACTTGATCACGGTGTCGCCCACCTGCACGGTGGCGCCCGGGAACGGGTTGAAGGCGCGCACCTGGTTGGCCAGTTGGGCGGCCGGGCGGCGCAGGTCCAGCGGCGCTTCGTCCTTGGCGATCTTTTCGGCGTAGGTGACGCCCTGGGCGGGTTGCGGCGTGGCCGCCAGCGGCCGGCCGGTGTCCAGCTGCCGCAGCGCGTCGACGATCATGCGCGCGCCGAGCGCGGCCAGCGTATCGTGCAGCGTGCCGGTGGTGTCGTCCGCGCCGATCGGCACCGCCTCGCGCGTGAGCATGTCGCCGGTATCCAGGCCCTCGTCCATCTGCATCAGCGTGATGCCGGTCTCGGCGTCGCCCGCCTCGATGGCGCGGTGGATCGGCGCCGCGCCGCGCCAGCGCGGCAGCAGCGAGCCGTGGATATTCAGACAGCCGAGCCGCGGCAGCGCCAGCACCTCGGCCGGCAGGATCAGGCCGTAGGCCGCCACCACCATGACATCCGGGGCGATGCCGGCCAGCGTTTCGATGGCCGCGGCCGCCTCTTCCGGATACTTGCCCTGGCGGCGCAGCGAACGCGGCTGCAGCACCGGCGCCAGGCCGGTGGCGATGGCGAACTGCTTGACCGGACTGGCCTGCAGCTGCATGCCGCGGCCGGCGGGCCGATCAGGCTGGGTCAGCACCGCGACCACCGGAAAGCCGGCGGCGTGGATGGCTTCCAGCGCGACGCGCGCAAACTCGGGCGTGCCGGCAAAGGCGACACGCAAGGGGCTGGCTTGGGACATGGCAGGTTTCCGTGGCCGGAAATGGCACCGGCCGCTATAGCGGCCGGTATCGTGGTTCTTCGGAAGTCATAAAGATAACAGACCCCGCGCCGCTGCCGCACGCGGGTGGCCGGATTCCGGCGCGCTGTTACATCTTTATTGCCGCCGCGGCGGCTTACATGCGGGTGCGTTCGCGCTTCTGCAGCTTGCTCTTGATGCGGTTGAGCTTGAGCGGCGACAGGTACTCGACGAAGACCTTGCCGCGCAGGTGATCGATCTCGTGCTGGATGCAGACCGCGAGCAGGTCGTCGGCATCGAGCTCGAAGCTCTCGCCCTTCTCGTTGAGCGCGCGCACGCGCACGCGGTCGGGGCGCTCGACCCGGTCATAGACCTCGGGCACCGACAGGCAGCCCTCTTCCCACACCTTGCGGTTGTCGCTGGCCCAGACGATCTCCGGGTTGATGAAGACCTGGAGCTGGTCGCGCGTTTCGGAGACGTCGATCACCACCACCTGCTCGTGCACGTTGACCTGGGTCGCGGCAAGGCCGATGCCGGGCGCCTCGTACATGGTTTCCGCCATGTCCTTGACCAGCTGGCGGATGCGGTCGTCCACCGCGGCCACGGGTTTGGCGACGGTGTGCAGGCGGGGATCGGGGTAGGTCAGGATGTCGAGTTTTGCCATGATGCTGGGGCGCAACGCCGGCTGCTGCCGGCAACCGGGCCGCGTTGCGGCGGCGGATGTTTACATGCAGAATCGGGGCGCAAGTACAAAAATTCAAGGCGCGCCGCAACAGGCACGCTCTCCCGGGTCAATCCGGCCGAACCACCGGCCGGTCAGGAAAATGCGCGATCTTACCAAAGAACACCAGGCGGCGTCGGGCCGCAGGCTGCACGCGTCCATCCACAGATTTCTTGCTTGTCCGTTATTGAGTGCCGCGGCCTTCACCGCCGCGGCCGCGCTGCCCGCGCTGGCGGCTGACCTGACGGTCAGCCCGGCCCAGCAGGCCGAAGCCCAGCGCAGCGCCCGGCACGGCATACCCGTGGCCGACCTTGCCGCCAACGCGCCATCGCAATATACGGTGCGCGCCGGCGACACGCTGTGGGGCATCTCGGGTCGCTTCCTGCGCCAGCCGTGGCGCTGGCCCGAGCTGTGGGGCATGAACCGGCAGCAGATCCGCAATCCGCACCTGATCTACCCGGGCCAGATCCTGTACCTGATCCAGCGCGACGGGCGGGCCTGGCTGTCGACCGTGCCGGGCGGCGGCGACACCGTGCGCCTGTCGCCGCAAATGCGCAGCGGTGCCGCCGACAGCGCCGCCATCCTGAGCATCCCGGCCGCCGAGATCGAGCCTTTCCTGATCCGGCCGCTGGTGGTCGACCAGGACACGCTGGACACCTCGGCGCGCATCGTGGCGGTGTCGGAGTCGCGCGTGATCCTGGGCCGCGACGACACCGGCTACGCACGCGGCATCCCCGCGGACGCGCCGCAGGACAGCGACTGGCAGGCCTACCGCCCGCTCACCCCGGTGCGCGATCCCGTGACCCAGGCCGTGCTCGGCTACGAGGCCGAATATGAAGGCAATGTGCGCCTGGCGCGCGGGGCGCAGGGTCCGGACGCGGTCTCGACCATGCAGGTCACGCAGGCCAGGCAGGAAATGGGCGTCGGCACGCTGCTGATGCCGCAGCCCGCGCGCGAAGCCTTGCGCTACGTACCGCACGCGCCCGATGCGCAGCTCGACGGCCGCGTCGCCAAGGTCTATGGCGGGGTGGAGTTCGGCGGCGCCAGGCAGGTGGTGGTGCTCAACCTCGGCAGCCAGGCGGGGGTCGAGCCAGGCCATGTGCTGGCCCTGTCGCGCACCGGCGAAACCGTGACCGACAAGACCGACAGCAACCGCGCCATCCGGCTGCCGGACGAGCGCTACGGGCTGGCCTTCGTCTTCCGCGTGTTTCCCGGCGTCTCGTATGCGCTGGTCACCGACGCTTCCAACGTGATCGCGGTCGGCGACCGCGCCACCTCGCCGCGCTGAGCCGCTCTTGGCGACATCTCCGGCGGCGCCTGTCGGCGCCGCATCCCTTTGCCCTGCCGGCGCCGGCGCGCCGGGCGCCATCCGCGATGCCGACGACCTGCAGGCCTGGCTGCAGCTGGCCTGTGCCCCCGGTGTCGGCCCGGTTGCGGTGCGCCTGCTGCTGGCGGCGTTCGGGCTGCCGCGGCAGGTGTTGGCGCAGAGCGTGACGGCGCTGTCCGCCGTGGTCCCGGCCAAGCTCGCCCGCGCGGTGCTGGCCCGGCCCGGGGCCGCGCTGCCGGAGCTGGTCGAACGCACGCTGGCGTGGCTCGGTACGCCCGGCAACCACCTGGTGACGCTGGCCGACGACGCCTACCCGCGCCGCCTGTTCGACCTGCACGATCCGCCGCCGCTGCTATATATCAAAGGCGATCCCGCGCTGCTGGCCCGGCCCGCGGTGGCGATCGTCGGCGCGCGCAATGCCACCGCGCAGGGCAAGCGCGATGCGCAGGCGTTCGGGCGCGAGCTGTCCGAGGCGGGCCTGACGGTGATCTCCGGCCTGGCGCTGGGGATCGACGCCGCCGCCCATGCCGGCGGCCTGCTTGGCTGCGGCGGCACCATCGCGATCACCGGGACGGGGGCCGACCGAGTCTATCCCGCCGACAACCTGGCCCTGGCCCATGAGGTCGCCCAGCGGGGCGCCGTGGTCACCGAATTCCCGCTCGGCATGCAGGGCCTGCCGGCCAACTTCCCGCGCCGCAACCGCATCATCGCGGCGCTGGCGCACGGCGTGCTGGTAGTGGAGGCCGCGGCGCGCTCGGGCTCGCTGATCACCGCGCGGCTGGCCGCGGAACTCGGGCGCGAGGTGTTCGCGGTGCCGGGATCGATCCACGCGCCGCTGTCGCAAGGCTGCCACCTGCTGCTGCGCCAGGGGGCCAAGCTGGTGGAGCGCACCGAGGACGTGCTCGAGGAAATCAACCTGGGGCCAGCCCCACCGGTGCGTTGCGAGCCTGCCGCGCCAGCTCCGGCTTCGGAGCAGTCTGAATTTGCCGATCCCGCCGACCCCCTGCTGGCCGCCCTCGGCTACGATCCGGTTACGCTGGATGCGCTGTGCGAGCGCAGCGGCCAGCCGCCGGACGCCGCCGCGGCACGCCTGCTGGAACTGGAACTGGCCGGGCATGCCGAGCGTCTACCGGGAAACCTGTTCCGACGCCTCGCGTAACGGCCGCGCCGGGGCGGCGTGGGCAATACCGATACAATCGCCGGCTGTCCGTGTGTCGCGGGCACCTCATGTTTCCGATGCCATGACCGTTTACTTTCCTGAACGTGATGCCGGCGCCATCGCCGACCGCCTGGCGGCGCGGCCGCAGGGCCGCCTGGTGGCCTGCCTGTGCGCGCAGTGGTGCGGCACGTGCCGGGACTACCTGGTGGCGCTGACGGCGCTGGCCGGGCGCCATCCGGACGATTGCTTTGTCTGGATCGATATCGAGACCCATGCGGATGCGCTCGGCGATATCGATATCGAGAATTTCCCGACCGTGCTGGTGCAGCCGGCCGTGGGTGGCACGCCGCAGTTCTATGGCACCCTGCTGCCGCATATCGAGGTGCTCGAGCGCATGCTTACGCGCGGCGCGGCCATGCCGATGCCTGCGGAAGACGTGCCCGAGGTGCTGGACTGGTTGCTTGGTGGGGGGCGCGGCGGCGCCTAGTCGGCGCGCGCGACGGCAGGCGAGCCGCCATGAGGCTGGCTTGCACCGCCGTCGAAACCGCGCTTATTATTGGCGCCTCATAGCCCCCCGGCGTTCTGATTACTACGTTTGCAGTGCAATTAGCGGGTTGCCGGATGCAGCCCGCAAGGACCCTTCCCATGTCAAAAGCCCTCATCATCGCGGAAAAACCGTCGGTCGCGGCGGATATCGCCCGTGCCCTCGGGGGGTTTACCAAGCACGACGAGTATTTCGAGAGCGATGACTACGTGCTGTCCTCCGCCGTCGGCCACCTGGTCGAGATCGCCGCGCCGGACGAATACGAGGTCAAGCGCGGCAAGTGGAGCTTCGCCAATCTGCCGGTGATCCCGCCGCATTTCGACCTGCGCCCGATCGCCAAGACCGAGTCGCGGCTGAAGGTGCTGAACCGGCTGATCAAGCGCAAGGACGTGACCGCGCTGATCAACGCCTGCGACGCGGGGCGCGAAGGGGAACTGATCTTTCGCCTGATCGCGCAGCAGGCCAAGGCCAGGCAGCCGGTGCGCCGGCTGTGGCTGCAATCGATGACGCCACAGGCGATCCGCGACGGCTTTGCCGCGCTGCGCGAAGACGAAGACATGCTGCCGCTGGCCGACGCCGCGCGCTGCCGCTCCGAGGCCGACTGGCTGGTCGGCATCAACGGCACGCGCGCCATGACCGCGTTCAACAGCAAGGGCGGCGGTTTCTTCCTGACCACCGTGGGCCGCGTGCAGACGCCGACGCTGTCGATCGTGGTCGAGCGCGAAGAGAAGATCAAGCACTTCGTGCCGCGCGACTACTGGGAGGTGCGCGCCGAATTCATCGCCGCCGCCGGCCTGTATGAAGGCCGCTGGTTTGATCCCAAGTTCAAGAAGAACGAGTTCGACCCCGAGGCGCGCGATTCGCGCCTGTGGAGCGAGGCCGAGGCCAAGAGCATCGTCGCCGCCTGCCGCGACAAGCCGGGTACGGTTACCGAGGAATCCAAGCCGTCGACGCAGCAGTCGCCGGCGCTGTTCGACCTCACCACGCTGCAGCGCGAGGCCAACTCGCGCTTCGGCTTCTCGGCCAAGAACACGCTCGGCCTGGCGCAGGCCCTGTATGAAAAGCACAAGGTCCTGACCTACCCGCGTACCGATGCGCGCGCGCTGCCTGAGGACTACATGGACACGGTCAGGCAGACCATGGACATGCTCGCCGACAGCTCGCCCAACTACCTGCCGCACGCCAAGAAAATCCTGGCGCAGGGCTGGGTCAAGCCGAACAAGCGGATCTTCGACAACAGCAAGATCAGCGACCACTTCGCCATCATCCCGACGCTGCAGGCGCCCAAGAACCTGTCGGAGCCGGAGCAGAAGCTGTACGACCTGGTGGTGCGCCGCTTCCTGGCGGTGTTCTTCCCGGCGGCCGAATTCCAGGTCACCACGCGCATTACCGAAGTCGCCGGCCACCACTTCAAGACCGAAGGCAAGGTGCTGGTCAACCCGGGCTGGCTGGTGATCTACGGTCGCGAAGCGCAGGGCGACAAGGATGCCGCCAACCTGGTGCCGGTGGCCAAGGACGAGAAGGTCAAGACCGACAAGGTCGAGGGCGTCGGCCTGACCACCAAGCCGCCGGCGCGCTACAACGAAGCCACGCTGCTGTCGGCGATGGAAGGCGCCGGCAAGCTGGTCGACGACGACGCGCTGCGCGAAGCCATGGCCGGCAAGGGCCTGGGCACGCCGGCCACGCGCGCGGCCATCATCGAAGGGCTGCTGACCGAGAAATACCTGGTGCGCGAAGGCCGCGAGCTGATCCCCACCGCCAAGGCGTTCCAGCTGATGACGCTGCTGCGCGGCCTGGGCGTGCAGGAACTGACCCAGGCGGAACTGACCGGCGAGTGGGAGCACAAGCTGTCACAGATCGAGCGCGGCCGCCTCAAGCGCGACGAGTTCATGCGCGAGATCGCGCAGATGACGCAGCAGATCGTCAAGCGCGCCAAGGAATACGACAGCGACACCATCCCGGGCGACTACGCCACGCTGGACACGCCGTGCCCGCAGTGCGGCGGCCAGGTCAAGGAGAACTACCGCCGCTTTGCCTGCACCGCGTGCGAATTCTCGATCAGCAAGATCCCGGGTGGCCGGCAGTTCGAGATCGAGGAAGTCGAGGAACTGCTGCAGAAGAAAGAGATCGGCCCGCTGCAGGGTTTCCGCAGCAAGATGGGCCGTCCGTTCGCCGCCATCCTCAAGCTGGGCAAGGACGACGAAGGCCATTACAAGATGGAGTTCGATTTCGGCCAGAATGACGACGACAACGACGGCGAGCCGGTCGACTTCAGCGGCCAGGAGCCGGTGGGAACCTGCCCGAAGTGTGGCGGTTCGGTGTTCGAGCACGGCATGAAGTACGTCTGCGAGAACAGCACGACCAGCCCCAAGAGCTGCGACTTCACCACCGGCAAGATCATCCTGCAGCAGGAAATCAGCCGCGAGCAGATCGGCAAGCTGCTCAACGAAGGCAAGACCGATCTGCTGACCGGCTTCAAATCGTCGCGCACCGGCCGCAACTTCAAGGCCTTCCTGGTCAAGCAGCCGGACGGCAAGATCGGCTTCGAGTTCGAGGCGCGCGAGCCCAAGGCGGGCGCCAAGACCGCTGCCAAGGCCCCGGCCAAGGCGGCATCGCGCGGCACGGCGGAAGCCGAGGCGGCGCCGGCGACCAAGGCTGCGACCAAGACCGCCGCTGCCAAGGCGCCGGCGAAGAAGGCCGCGGCAAAGAAGGCACCCGCCAAGACCGCTGCGGCAAAGAAGACGCGCGCGGCAGCGGCGGGCGAGTAAGCGCGCTCGCCCCATGCCAAACGCCCGGCATCGCCGGGCGATTGGCTTTCCGGGGACGCCCCCGTGCGCTGGTTCAGGTACGCAAGGCGTGGGTGCCCAGGCTGACGGCGGACCGCTCTTCCTTGCCCCGCACGTGCCCTTCTTCCAGCAGGAAGTCGATAAAGGCGCGCACCTTGGTGGGCAGGAACTTGCGGCTCGGATAGACCACGCTGACATCGCGCCGCGGCAGCTGGTACTGCGGCAGCACGTGCACCAGCCGGCCCGCTTCGATATTGGGCCGCGCCAGGTAGGACGAAAGCATGGCCACGCCCATGTCGGCCAGCGCGGCCTGGTGCGCCAGCTCGGCGTTGCTGCACAGCAGGCCCGGGCGGATCGGCACGGTCACCTCGCCTTCGGGCCCGAGCAGCGTCCATTCGTGCTCGGCGTTGGGCAGGCGCATGGCGATGCAGCGATGGTGGCTGAGCTCATGGGCATGGCGGATCGGCGCATGCGCGGCGACATAGCCGGGCGAGGCGCACAGGATCACCTCGGCCGACAGCAGCGGCCGCGCCACCAGGTGCGAGCCCAGTCCCAGGTCCGACAGCATCACCGCCACGTCGCGGCCTTCCTCGACGATGTCGACATTGCGGTCCGACAGGATTACGTCGAATACCACCTCGGGATAAAGCTGCTGGAAGCGCGACAGCAACTCGGGCAGCAGGTGCAGGCCGAACATTACCGGCGTCACCAGGCGCAGCGTGCCGGACAGCGACTGGCTGCGGGCCGTGACCACGCTTTCGGCTTCCTCCACGTCTTCCAGGATCTGCTGGCAGCGCTGCAGGTAGGTCTCGCCGGCATCGGTCAGCGAGAGGCTGCGCGTGGTGCGGTTGAGCAGGCGCGTGCCGAGGTGGCTTTCCAGATCGGCCACGTAGCGCGTGACCACCGCGTTGGACATTTCCAGCTGCTGCGCTGCACGCGCGAAGCTGCCGAGTTCCACCACTTTGGAAAACACACGCATCGACTGCAAGCGATCCATGACATAGTCTCCGGTTTCTTTGCTGAATTCTTACGCAATCAGCTTATTTTATTGTCCGAATCAAAACTAATCATTGTGGATCCTGATATTTATTGATATGAGGGAAATGCCTAATATCTAGCCATCGGATGCCGCAATGCAACATGCCCCTTCTCTGAAGGTGCCGGATCAGGCATCCACGCTATAGGAAAGGCCTGAATCATGAAAAGCAACCGTTACGCCCTCATCGCTGTCGCCACTGTCGCTGCCGCCCTCTGCGCCGCGCCCGCCTTTGCCAAGAACGGCCAGTTCGACGTCTTCACCGACGGCGCCAAGGTAGCCGGCTTCGACGTCTATGCCGATGGCGCCCGGGCCGGCAAGTTCGACCCGTACACGGACGGTGCCAAGGCCGGCAAGTTCGACACCTTCACCGGCGGCGCACGCACTGGCAAGTTCGACACCTTCTCGGAAGGCGCGAAGTACGACACCACGACCGATCGCGCGCCGCTCTGAGCCAGCGCGATCCGCCCGCTTGCACCTGGTCTCCACAGGTCTTTAGGAGAGCGCCCCGCGCCTCTCCCGCTTTATTGGGAAGAAGCCCGCTACCGGCACCGGTAGCGGGCTTCTTTGTTTCTGGCGCCGGCGCAGCGGGCTCGGACTGTGGTCGATTATGCCAGACGCCGCAATGCAACGCGGTTCGGGCGGGGCGCCGAAGCCCAAAGAAAAACGGGCCATCATGGCCCGTTTTGCTGACCCCGCTGCGACTTAATCGTCGTAGTGGTGGCGATGATGGTGCTTGTGCTTCTTGCGCTTGTAATGGCTGTTGTTGTAGTAGCGGCGATCGTCGTCGTACGAGTTGTTGCGCGAGATATTCCCGCCCAGCGCCGCGCCCGCGCCGCCGCCCAGGCCGGCGCCGATCAGGCCGCCGGTGCGCCCGCCCATGGCGTTGCCGGCCGCGGTGCCGGCACCACCGCCGAGCGCGCCGCCGATAATGGCGCCGGTGCGCTCGCGGCGGTTGGACGTGACCGCGCCACCCGCGCCGCCACCCACCGCACCGCCGATCACCGCGCCGGTGCTGCCGCCCAGCGCGCCGCCGACAGCGGCACCGGCGACACCGCCGAGCGCCCCGCCGAGGGCATTGTTCATGTCGCCCGCGATGGCCGGCAGCGCGCAGGCCGCCAGGGCAAGGGCAACGGTCAGGTTGCGAACGGGATGGCGAGTCATATGTTTTTTCCTCGAATTGCCATGATGTGTCGCAAGTGTAGATAAGGTGCCGCAGCCTTGCTGTAACCACCTGTAAAGCCCTGTAACCCCCTGCAGAAACGGTATCGGGCCATGACAACGGCGCGGTGAAAATACAACACTTAATAAAAAGACAGGCGATCATGTGATCGCCTGTCTGCATTGTCTGCCGCCGGGCAAGGTCCGGCGGCGCGGCTCAACGGGGCCTCAGCAGCACTTGCCCTGGCCGCCGCCGTAGCGCGCTTCCTGGCGCTCGCGGAAAAATTCCTCGTAGCTCATCGGCGCACGGTCGGGGTGCGTGCTTTCCATATGCGCCACGTAGGTCTGGTAGTCGGGCAGCCCGACCATCAGCCGCAGCGATTGCCCGAGGTACCGGCCCATGGTGCCTAGTTGTTCCAGCATGGCGGCTCCTTGTCGAGGGGAGAGTCAGGACTGGGCCGACGCGGCGCCGGGCAGCGGCTCGAACGGCGTTTCCTTGTCGGTCGGGCGGTTCACGGCGCGCGCCTGCAGCGCGGTCTTGAAGCCGTAGCACACGATCGACAGCACCACCACCATGAACAGCGCGCACAGGCCGGCGTCCAGGTAGTCGTTGAAGACGATGCGGTGCATCTGCTCCATCGACTTGGCGGGTGCCAGCACCTTGCCTTCGGCGATGGCTGCGCTGAACTTGGCGGCATGGGTCAGGAAGCTGACCTTCGGGTCCGCGTGGAACAGCTTCTGCCAGCCGGCGGTCAGCGTGCAGATCAGCAGCCAGACCGTCGGGACCAGCGTGACCCAGGCGTACTGGCCGCGCTTCATCTTGACCAGCACGCAGGTGCCCAGCACCAGCGCCACCGCGGCCAGCATCTGGTTGGAGATACCGAACAGCGGCCACAGCGTGTTGATGCCGCCGAGCGGATCGACCACGCCCTGGTACAGGAAGTAGCCCCACGCGGCCACCGTCAGCGCGGTGGCGATCAGGTTGGCCGGCAGCGAGTCGGTGCGCTTCATCGACGGCACGAAGCTGCCCAGCAGGTCCTGCAGCATGAAGCGGCCGGCGCGGGTGCCCGCGTCGACGGCGGTCAGGATGAAGAGCGCCTCGAACAGGATGGCGAAGTGGTACCAGAACGCCATCATGGCCTGGCCGCCGACCACCTGGTGCAGGATGTGGGCGATGCCGACGGCCAGCGTCGGGGCGCCGCCGGCGCGCGAGATGATGGTGTTCTCGCCGACGTCCCTGGCGGTCTGCACCAGCACGTCCGGCGTGATCACGAAGCCCCAGGTCGAGACCGCCTGCGCCACCGCTTCCGGCGTGGTGCCGATCACGGCCGCGGGGCTGTTCATGGCGAAGTACACGCCCGGCTCGATCACCGCGGCGGCCACCAGCGCCATGATGGCGACGAAGGACTCGGCCAGCATCGCGCCGTAGCCGATGAAGCGCGCGTGGGTCTCGTTCTCGAGCAGCTTGGGCGTGGTGCCCGACGAGATCAGCGCGTGGAAGCCCGACACCGCGCCGCAGGCGATGGTGATGAACAGGAACGGGAACAGGTTGCCCGACCACACCGGCCCGCCGCCCGCGGCGAACTGCGTGAAGGCCGGCATCTTCAGTTCCGGCGCGACGATCAGGATGCCTACCGCGAGCGCGATGATGGTGCCGATCTTCAGGAAGGTCGACAGGTAGTCGCGCGGGGCCAGCAGCAGCCACACCGGCAGCACCGCGGCGACAAAGCCGTAGATGATCAGCATCCAGGTCAGCGCCTTGCCGTCGTAGGTGAACAGCGGCGCCAGGGTCGCGCTTTCATGCACGTACTGGCCGCCGATGATGGCCAGCATCAGCAGCACGAAGCCGATCACCGAGACCTCGCCGATGCGGCCCGGGCGGATATAGCGGGTATAGATGCCCATGAAGATGGCGATGGGGATGGTCACCGCCACGGTGAAGGTGCCCCACGGCGAGTCCGCCAGGGCCTTCACCACGATCAGCGCCAGCACCGCCAGGATGATGATCATGATCATGAAGCACCCGAACAGCGCGATCATGCCCGGCACCGTGCCCATCTCGGACTTGACCAGGTCGCCCAGCGAGCGGCCGTCGCGGCGCGTCGAGATGAACAGCACCATGAAGTCCTGCACCGCACCGGCGAACACCACGCCGGCCAGCAGCCACAGCATGCCGGGCATATAGCCCATCTGCGCGGCCAGCACCGGGCCCACCAGCGGGCCGGCGCCGGCAATCGCGGCGAAGTGGTGGCCGAACAGCACCGCCTTGTTGGTCGGCACGTAGTCCAGGCCATCGTTATGGCGCCACGCGGGCGTCATGCGCTTGGGATCGAGCTGCATCACCTTGTCGGCGATGAAGCGGCTGTAGTACCGATAGGCGATCAGGTAGATGCAGAGCGCGGCAACCACGATCCACAGCGCGCTGACGGCTTCGCCGCGCGCGAGCGCGACGGTGCCGAAGGCAAACGCGCCAAGGATGGCGACGGCCAGCCACACCAGGTGTTCTCCGATGCGATTCATAGTGAAGGTCTCCTCAGACCGGGATTTGGAAAGCCTGCGGCGGCGAAGGACTGGCAACTGGCAACGGGCGGGTCGGCGGCGGGCGCCTGAGGCGGGCAGCGACGGCAATCCGGCGGTGAGGGGTCTCCTGGGCTGCTGGAATGAATTGCTGCGCGCCCGGTTCGTGTCGTTTCCGGGTCTCGTCTGGCAGGCAGGCGATGCACCAACCGGGTAGGCGGTGCACCAACTGCGTGGACCCGCGCCGCATGTTGGGGCGGCTTGCGCGTCCGGCGTGTAGTATTGACAGCCGCCAAACCCGGCACAAGCGCGTAACTACGCAGCACTTCTGCGTAGTACTACGCAAGTCGACGGTGGCATGCCGCCTGCGCGGCATCGGTGTTTACCCCCGTTCCCCGGTCCTGTATGAAACTCCGCCAGAAAATCCTGTTGCTCGCCGTGGCGCCGCTCGCGGTGGCGATGCTCGGCATCGCGCTGGCGGTGCGCTTCCAGGCCACCCAGCTGGCGCAGCATGAACGGGCGCTGGTCGAGGCCGCCTACCTGCAGAGCAAGGAGACCGAGCTGCGCCACTACGTGGAACTGGCGCAGAGCGCGATCGCGCCGCTGGTGCGCTCCGGCCGCAACGACGACGCCACGCGCCAGGCGGCGATGCAAGCGCTGGCCCGGCTCGACTACGGCCCCGACGGCTACTTCTTCCTGTACGACCTGCAGGGCCGCAACCTGATGCATCCGCGCCAGCCCGAGCTGGTGGGCCAGGATCTGTGGGCGCTGCGCGACCCGCAGGGCGCGCCCACCATCCAGCAGCTGATCGCCGCGGCCAGGGGCGGGGGCGGCGCGGTGCGCTACCAGTGGCGCAAGCCCTCGTCGCAGCAGCTGGCGCCCAAGCTCGGCTACGTGGTGGCGGTGCCCGAATGGGGCTGGATGCTCGGCACCGGCATCTACCTGGATGACGTCGAAAGCACGCTGCGCCAGCTCGACGCGCGCGCCGAGACCGATATCCGCGAGACCATGGCGTGGATCGGCGTGATCGCCGGCATCAGCATCCTGCTGGTGGCGGCCAGCGGCCTGGCGCTGAACGTCAGCGAACACCGCGAGGCCGACGCCAAGCTGCGCCAGCTGGCGCAGCGCGTGGTGCAGTCGCAGGAAGAAGAGCGCGCGCGGCTGTCGCGCGAGCTGCACGACGGCATCAGCCAGTTGCTGGTCTCGGTCAAGCTGGTGCTGGAAACCGCCGCCAACCGGCTGCGCCTGGCCCCGGCCGAAGGCGCGGCGGTGGCGCCGGTGCTGGGCATGGCGCTGAACCGGCTCGACACGGTCTTCAATGAAGTGCGGCGCGTGGCGCGCAACCTGCGCCCGGCGCTGCTCGACGACCTGGGGCTGTTCGCCGCGCTCCAGCACCTGGCGCGCGAGATGCAGGGCGGCAGCGGCCTCGAGATCATGGTGACGCAAAGCGGCACCCCGCGCGAACTGCCCGACGAGCAGGCCACGGCGCTGTTCCGCATTGCCCAGGAAGCGCTGACCAACGTCGAGCGCCACGCCGGCGCGCAGCGCGTGTCGGTGTCGCTCGCCTTCGATGCCGATGCCACGCGCCTGGCCGTGCGCGACGACGGCCACGGCTTCGACGTCGCGCGCATGCAGGCCGACCCGCAGCGCGGCATTGGCCTGCGCAACCTGCGCGAGCGCATCGCCGCGCTGTGCGGGCAGTTCGACATCCGTTCCGGCCTGGGCGGCACCCAGATCATCGCCTCGCTGCCGCTGGCCAGCCCCGCGGCCGCCGCGCGCGAAGCTGTTTCCGCAGGACCCTCGCAGTCATGATCCAGTTTCTTGCCCAAGATAGCGAAGCCAACGAAGCACCCGCGCGCGTGCTGCTGATCGACGACCACGCGCTGGTGCGCGACGGCATGCGCATGCACCTGGCGCTGCAGCCCGGGCTGCGCGTGGTCGGCGAAGCCGACGACGGCGAAGCCGCGCTGGCGTGGCTGGAGCGCGCCGGCGCGGCCGAGATGCCGGACCTGGTGATCACCGATATCGGCATGCGCGGCATGGGCGGCATTGCACTGGCGGCGGCGCTGCATGACCGCTATCCCGAACTGGCGGTGCTGATCGTGTCGATGCACGACAACCTCGAGTACGTGCGCCAGGCCGTGCGCGCCGGCGCACGCGGCTATGTGCTCAAGGACGCCCCGGCCGACGAACTGATCGCGGCGATCCGCTCGGTGCTGGCGGGGCGCGTGTTCTACAGTGCCCGCATCGCGCGCGGCATCGCCGAGCAAAGCCCCGCGGCGGGCCCGCTCGACGCGCTCACGCCGCGCGAGCGCGATATCCTGCGCGGCATCGGCCGCGGCCTGGCCAACAAGGAGATCGCGGCGCAGCTGGGGGTGTCGGTGCGCACCGTCGAGACCCACCGGCTGAACCTGAAGCGCAAGCTGGGGATCGAGGGGCGCGCCGGGCTGGTGAAGTATGCGGTGGAGACGCTGGGGGACAGCGAGGGCGGCTGAGGACGCCACGACGCAAACGAGGAGAGCGGTTTTGGGTGCTCCCAAACCGCCTGAACTTGCCTAAGCAAGGTGTTCTCCCTCTCCCCTCATGGGGAGAGGGACCGGGGTGAGGGGTGGTCTGACAAGGAACCACATCAAGCGGAGCCAACGGTTAAAACCCGCAGGCCTCAGTCTTTGACGCTCCTGCCCTCACCCCGGCCCCTCTCCCGCGCGCGGGAGGGGAGCAAACCGGCGCGATGCGGCCTGTTTAGCCGTCCAGTCGCTTGCCGAGCGCCGCGCGCGTCTGCGCCAGGGCCTGCGGCAGGTGGTGCTTCAGCTGCGTGAACAGCTCGTCGTGCAGCGCCAGTTCCTTCTGCCAGGCGTCACGGTCGATCGAGGTCACCTGCTCGAACTGCGCCGGCGAGAACTCGACGCCGTTCCAGTTCAGGTCCTGGTAGCGCGGCGAGGTGCCGAACACATGCTCGGCGCCCTGCCCCTTGCCTTCGACGCGGTCGATCATCCACGACAGCACGCGCATGTTCTCGCCAAAGCCCGGCCACACGAAGTTGCCGTCGGCATCCTTGCGGAACCAGTTGACGCAGTAGATCTTCGGCAGCTTCGCCCCCGCGGCTTCGAGCTTCTTGCCCAGTTCGAGCCAGTGGCCGAAGTAGTCGCTCATGTTGTAGCCGCAGAACGGCAGCATGGCGAACGGGTCGCGGCGCACCACGCCTTGCTGGCCGGCGGCCGCCGCGGTGGTTTCCGAGCCCATGGTGGCGGCCATGTACACGCCTTCGGTCCAGTCGCGTGCCTCGGTCACCAGCGGCACCGTGGTCGAGCGGCGGCCGCCGAAGATGAACGCATCGATGGGTACGCCGGCCGGGTTGTCCCAGTTGTCGTCGATCGACGGGCATTGCGACGCGGGCGCGGTGAAGCGCGCGTTCGGGTGCGCGGCCTTGGCGCCGGTGGCCTTGGCAAGCTCCGGGGTCCAGTCCTTGCCCTGCCAGTCGATCAGGTGCGCGGGCGCTTCCCTGGTCATGCCTTCCCACCACACGTCGCCATCGTCGGTCAGCGCCACGTTGGTGAAGATGACGTTCTCCTTGAGCGTCGCCATCGCGTTGTAGTTGGTCTTCTCGCTGGTGCCCGGCGCCACGCCGAAGTAGCCGGCTTCCGGGTTGATCGCGTACAGGCGGCCGTCCTTGCCCGGCTTGATCCAGGCGATGTCGTCGCCGATGGTGGTGACCTTCCAGCCCTCGAAGCCCTTGGGCGGGATCAGCATGGCGAAGTTGGTCTTGCCGCAGGCCGACGGGAAGGCGGCGGCGACATGGTATTTCTTGCCTTCGGGCGAGGTCACGCCGAGGATCAGCATGTGCTCGGCGAGCCAGCCTTCGTCGCGGCCCATGGTCGAGGCAATACGCAGCGCAAAGCACTTCTTGCCCAGCAGCGCATTGCCGCCGTAGCCCGAGCCGAACGACCAGATCTCGCGCGTTTCCGGGAAATGCACGATGTACTTGGTCGGGTTGCACGGCCACGCCGCGTCCTGCTCGCCGGCGGCCAGCGGCTTGCCCACGGTGTGCACGCACGGCACGAAGGCGCCGTCGCTGCCCAGCACCTCGTACACGGCCTTGCCCATGCGGGTCATGATGCGCATGTTGACCGCCACGTACGGCGAATCGGACAGTTCCACGCCGATATGGGCGATCGGCGAACCCAGCGGCCCCATCGAGAACGGCACCACATACAGGGTGCGGCCGCGCATGCAGCCGTCGAACAGGCCGGCCAGGGTCTGGCGCATCTCGGCCGGCGGGGTCCAGTTGTTGGTCGGGCCGGCATCTTCCTGCTTCTCGGAGCAGATGAAGGTACGGTCTTCGACGCGGGCCACGTCCGACGGGTCCGACAGTGCCAGGAAGGAGTTCTTGCGCTTGGCCGGGTTCAGCCGCTTCATGGTGCCGGCGGCGACCATCTGTTCGCACAGGCGGTCATATTCTTCCTGCGAGCCGTCGCACCAGTAGATTTGGTCGGGCTTGGTCAGCGCGGCGATTTCCGCGACCCAGGCGATCAGCTTGGGGTGCTTGACCCAGGCCGGCGCATTGACGGCTGCCGTACCTTGCATCGAGGGGTGGTTCATACTGCAAACTCCAGGTTTGTAAAGGGAAGGAAGGGAAGGAATCCGTACCAAGCCTGGCCGGCGGTGATCAGGCGCGCCGGGCGCCGTAGCCGCCACTGGCGCTGGCCACCGCAGGTGCCGCCGCAGGAGCGTCACATCCCGTTACAACTCCGCGGCGGCCCGGTTTGCGCAAAAGGTCGCGGCGGTCGCCGCGGCTGCGCTACAGTGGCGCTTCGCCCGCGCTGGGTGGCCTGCGGATGCCGGCCGGGCTTTGTCCGGAAGCAGCCGCGTGACGGGAGCAACGCTCGACCGACAATCCGCGGCGGCACCGGAGCGGGCAAGGATACCACTGGCGCACCCCCCTGTTTTTTGCTGCGCAACAATTGCCGGCGCCGGCCGGCGTGGTATTTGCACCGCGCGACGACGGGGTGGCGGCACGCCGGTGCGGGTTCGCAAACGTTTCACAACAATACTGTTGGCCGGCGCGCGCCTCGGTGGGCGCGCGCACCAACTGGCACAACCTCCCGAAGATAACCAGGGTTGCCGATGAAGATTGCCGTACTCGACGATTACCAGGATGCCGTGCGCAAGCTGCCTTGCTTCAGCCTGCTGGAGGGGCATGACGTCAAGGTGTTCAACAACACCGTCAAGGGCGTGGGCCAGCTGGCGGCGCGCCTGTCGGACGTGGAAGCCGTGGTGCTGATCCGCGAACGCACCCGCATCACCCGCCAACTGCTGGAAAAATTGCCCAAGCTCAAGCTGATCAGCCAGACCGGCCGGGTCGGCGCGGGTCCCGGCAGCCACATCGACCTGGATGCCGCCACCGACCGCGGCGTGGCCGTGCTGGAAGGCGTGGGCTCGCCGGTGGCGCCGGCCGAGCTGACCTGGGCCCTGATCATGGCCGCCCAGCGCCGCATTCCGCAGTACGTGGCCAGCCTGAAGCATGGCGCGTGGCAGCAGTCGGGGCTGAAATCGACCACGATGCCGCCCAACTTCGGCCTGGGCCAGGTGCTGCGCGGCCAGACCCTGGGGATCTGGGGCTATGGCAAGATCGGCCGGCTGCTGGCCGGCTATGGCCGCGCCTTCGGCATGAAGGTGCTGGTCTGGGGCCGCGAGGCGTCACAGCAAGCCGCGCGCGCCGACGGCCTGGAGGTGGCGGCATCCAAGGAACAACTGTTCGTCGACAGCGATGTGCTGTCGCTGCACCTGCGCCTGAACGACGACACCCGCGGCATCGTCAAGCAGGCCGACCTGACCGCGATGAAGCCGACCGCGCTGTTCGTCAACACCAGCCGCGCCGAGCTGCTGGAAGAGAACGCCCTGGTCACCGCGCTGAATCGCGGCCGCCCGGGCATGGCGGCGGTCGACGTCTTCGAATCCGAGCCGATCCTGCAGGGCCACGCCCTGCTGCGCATGGAAAACTGCATCTGCACGCCGCACCTGGGCTACGTGGAGCGCGACAGCTACGAGCTGTATTTCCGCACGGCGTTCCAGAACATCCTGGACGTGCTGGACGGCAAGCATGATTGCATCGTCAACCCGAAGGCGCTGGCGCCGGTGCTGACGCGCTGACGCGCTGAGGCTCTGAGGCGCTTCGGCGCCCGCCGGTATTCTCCCCTCTCCCGCAAGCGGGCGAGGGGAGCGTTGTTCGGACGGTGTCGGCTGCGGCTGGCGGCTGTCCATCCCCCCGCGAACGCGAATTTCCCGAAACCGCTACACTCGGGACTTCCCTTACCGCCCGGCCTGCCATGGCCCGCGGCAGCCCTGACAACAACAAGGCGCCCTCCGCGCCGATCCCTCTGCGCAAGGCCGGCATGGACCCCAGGCTCGTGACGCTCTGCGTCGGCAATTTCGTCATCGGCACCGGCGCGATGATCGTCACCGGCATGTTGAACGACATTGCCGGCGATTTCGCGCTGGGCGCGGCCAGCGCGGGGCAGCTGATCTCGGTGTTCGCGCTCGCCACCTGCGTGGGCGCGCCGCTGTTCGCCACGCTGGGCTCGCGCCTCGATCGCCGGCTGCTGCTGGCGGGCTCGCTGCTGGTCTATGGGGTGATGCACGTGGCCGCGGCGCTGGCGCCGAGCTTTGCGGCGCTGATGGCGATCCGCTTCCTGACCGCGATCGGGGCGGCCATCTATACGCCGCAGACCGCGGCCACGCTGCCGCTGCTGGTCAATGCGCAGACCCGCGGGCGCGCCATCAGCTTCGTGTTCCTGGGCTGGAGCATTGCCAGCGTGGTAGGCGTGCCGCTGGGCACATGGATTTCCAGCACGCTCGGCTGGCGCGTCAGCATGGCGCTGGTGGGCGGGATGGCGCTGCTGGTGGCGGCGGCGGTATGGCGCGCGCTGCCGCGCGGGCTGATGGTGCCGCCGGCCGGGCGCGAGGCCTGGGGCGCGGTGCTGCGCCACAAGCCGGTGATGCTGGTGGTGCTGACCACCATGATCTCGTCGGCGGGCATGTTTACGCTGTTTACGTATATCGCGCCGCTGATGCGCGACGTCTATGGCATCAGCGGCGGCGCGCTCAGCCTGATGTTCCTCGCCTACGGTGCCTGCGGGGTGTTCGGCAATGCCATGGCGGCGTCGCGCATGGACCGGGTCACGCCCAGCCGGATCGTGCAGGTGACCTTGTTGACGTCGATCACGGCAATGGTGCTGTGGCCGCTGGCCGGGCTCGGCAGCGTGGCGCTGGTGGCGCTGTTCATGCTGTGGGGCGTGGGCGGCTTTGCCACCAACAGCGCCCAGCAGGCACGGCTGGTGCTGCTGGCGCCGGAGCGGGCTTCGGTGTCGATCTCGCTGAACTCTTCTTCCATCTACCTGGGCCAGGCCGCCGGCGCCATGGCCGGCGCGGCAATCTATACCCTGGCCGGTCCCGGCACGCTGCACTGGGGCGCGGCGGCGCTGATGCTGGCGGCGCTGGCGGTGTCGCAGCGGGCGCGTCTGCTGGGCTGCCGCCGGCAGCCCGCGCCAGCGGCCCGGCAGCTCTGATTCCGGTCTGAAACGGGCGCCGCGGCCCCGCGCCGGCGCCTTGTGAGGGACCGCACCAAGCACTTGTCCACAGCCTTATCCGCCCCGTTATCCTCAGGGATATCCGCAGCTTATCCACATCCCTTTCCACAACCACGAAGCGGGGGCGCACGTGAGCGATTCGAGACCTTGGCCGGGCCTTGCGCGCGTGCTGGCGGTCAGCCTGGGCAAGGCCATCCCGCTGGTGGTGGCGGGCGCGGGCACCGAGGCGGTGGTGCTGTCGGGCATCCGCAAGCATCCGGTCAGCACGCTGCTGCACCCCTTGCGTGTCCAGGTGCAGCAACTGGGCCTGGCGGGCGACGAACAGGGCGACCTGACCGTGCACGGCGGACTCGACAAGGCGGTCTACGCCTACCCCTCGGAGCACTACGCCTGGTGGAACGCCCGCCGCCGCGCCTGCGCCCAGCCGGACTCCGGTCCGCCGCTGCCCTACGGCGCGATGGGGGAAAACCTGACGCTGGAGGGTTTGCTGGAGTCCGCGCTATGGATCGGCGACCTGGTGCGGGTCGGCACCGCGCTGTTGCGGGTGGAAGCCCCGCGCCAGCCCTGCTACAAGTTCAACGCCGCGCTGGGCTACCGCCACGCGGTGCGCGACATGGTGCAGAGCGGCTACTCCGGGGTCTATCTCAGCGTGGTGCTGAAGGGCGAAGTGCGTGCCGGCGATGCCGTGATTGTGCAGGCCGGACCACGGGAATTGTCGGTCGACAGCGTAAATCAGTGGCGCCGCGATGGCCGGCGGCAGCTTTTCTGATAATGTTTGTCTAACCATACAAGCGCCCCGCTAAACACATCACCGGCCTCCCCTGTGGCCCGGGCGGCGTTTGCCGGCGCCGGGCATTACCAGACCCTTGCACCCCTGTAACGGACTGTAATACGCGGCGCTGGCTCCGGCGGGCGAAGCGCGGTACTAGTAGAGTCTTTGCGCGACACGCACCGGCAACATCTGCGTACAACATGCCGGGCGATACACGGGGAGTGGCGCTGAAAACGCAGGGCAAGGGTCCACATAACATGAAATCTGACAGGATCGACCAGCCCAAGGGCTTTGTCGACAGCAACTGGAGGGCGGCCGCCGGGACCGGTCGCGGCCGCGTGTCGCCGTGGCTGGCGGTGGTGGTGGTGCTGGCCGTCGCCGGCCTGGGCTGGTTGGCGTGGCGCACCTGGCTGGCACCCAGGCCCGCGCCCAAGCCGCCTGCGGCGGCGGTGGTGTCGACCGCGCCGGTGCAGCAGGGCGACGTGCCGCTGCAGGTTTCGGCCAACGGCAATGTCACGGCGCTGTCCACGGTGGAGGTGCGCCCGCAGGTGTCCAGCACCGTGCGCACCGTCCATATCAAGGAAGGCCAGACCGTCAAGCCCGGCGACCTGCTGTTCTCGCTCGATACCCGCATGGACGAGGCCAACCTGGCCAAGGCGCAGGCGCAGTTGCTGCGCGACCAGGCCGACCTGGCCGATGCCCGCCGCGCCCTGGCGCGCAGCCAGGAGCTGCTGCAGCGCAATTTCATCTCGAAGAGCGCGGTCGATACCGCGCAGGCCCGGGCCGACGGCCTGGCCGCCACCGTGCGCGCCGACCAGGCCGCGATCGAGGCCAGCCGCGTTGCGGTCAGCTACGGTGCCATCCGCGCCACCATCAGCGGCCGCACCGGCGTGATCAACGCCTTCCCGGGTTCGCTGGTGCTGCCCAACAGCACCCAGCCGATGGTCACCATCGCCCAGGTGCAGCCGATCGCCGTCACCTTCAGCCTGCCCGAACGCCAGCTCGCGGCGCTGCGCGAGGCGCTGCGCGCCGGCCCGGTGCAGGTCACCGCGCAGCCCAACGACGGCAACCAGGCGCCGGTGACCGGCCGCATCAGCTTTGTGGATAACACCGTCGATCCGCAGTACGGCACCATCCGCGTCAAGGCCCAGTTCGACAATGACGAGCAGCGGCTGTGGCCTGGCACCTACGCCACCGTCAGCGCCGTGGTGCAGACCCTGAAGGACGCGCTGTCGGTGCCGCCGCAGGCGGTGGTGACTGGCCCCGAAGGCCGCTTTGTCTATGTGGTGCAGCCCGACAGCAAGGTGGCGCGCGTGCCGGTGCGGGTGGTGACCACCACCGCCGCCGCGGCCGTGGTCGAGGGCGTGCAGCCCGGTGCCCGCGTGGTGGTGGAAGGCACGCAGAACCTGCGCCCCGGCGCGCTGGTGCGCGAGGCCGCGGCCCGCGGCGCTTCCGGCGCCGCCGCCGCCCGCCCTGCCAGCGCGGGGCACTGAGCCATGACGCTTTCGGAACTCTGCATCCGCCGTCCGGTGATGACGGTGCTGCTGTGCCTGGCCGTGGTCGTCAGCGGCATCGTGCTGTATCCGACCATTCCCATTGCCGCGCTGCCCAGCTTCAACTCGCCGGTGATCCAGGTCACCGCGACCCTGCCCGGCGCCAGCCCCGAAACCATGGCCGCGTCGGTGGCAACGCAGCTGGAGAAACAGTTCGCGACGATTCCGGGCGTGTCGGTGATCAGCTCGTCGAACACGCTCGGCAACTCCAGCATCACCATCGAGTTCAACAACGACCGCGATATCGACGACGCGGCCGTCGACGTGCAGGCGGCGCTGTTCCGCGCGCAGCGCTCGCTGCCTATCGAGATGACGACGCCGCCGTCATACCGCAAGGTCAACCCGGCCGATGCGCCGGTGCTGCTGCTGGCGATCAATTCCCCGGCGATGAGCCTGGCCGACCTGAACGCCTTCGGCGACAACCTGATCTCGCCGACGCTGGCGACGCTGCCGGGCGTGGCGCAGGTGCAGATCTTCGGGCAGAAGCGCTTCGCGGTGCGCGTGCGCGCCCACCCCGATGCGCTCGCCGCGCGCGGGCTGACGCTGGACGAGCTGGCCACCGCGCTGAACCGCGCCAACGCCAATACGCCGGTGGGCACGCTCGACAGCGCGCGCCAGACCCTGACGATCCAGGCCAACCGGCAGCTGACCAGTGCCGATGCCTTCCGCAATATCATCGTCGCCAGCCAGCCCAACGGCGCGCTGGTGCGGCTGTCCGACGTGGCCGAGGTCGAGGACAGCGTCGAGACCATCAAGACCGGCAGCTGGCTCAACAACGAGCGCTCGATCGTGCTGGCGGTGCTGCGCCAGCCCGACGCCAACACCGTTGCGGTGGTCGACGCGGTCCATGCCGCCCTGCCCCGCCTGATCCAGCAGATGCCGGGCTCGATCAACGTGTCGGTGGTCAACGACCGCTCGCGCTCGATCCGCGAATCGATCCACGACGTGCAGTTCACGCTGGCGCTGACGGTGGCGCTGGTGGTGATGGTGATCTTCCTGTTCCTGCGCCGCGCCGCGGCCACGCTGATCCCGACCGTGTCGCTGCCGATCTCGCTGATCGGCACGGTGGCGCTGATGAAGGCGTTCGGCTACAGCCTGGACAACGTCTCGCTGCTGGCGATCACGCTCGCGGTGGGGCTGGTGGTCGACGATGCCATCGTCATGCTCGAGAACATCGTGCGCCATATCGAGGACGGGGCGGCGCCGCTGAAGGCCGCGCTGGCGGGCTCGCGCGAGATGGGCTTCACCATCCTGTCGATCTCGATCTCGCTGGTGGCGGTGTTCATCCCGATCTTCTTCATGCCGGGCGTGATCGGCCTGCTGTTCCACGAATTCGCCGCGGTGGTGTCGCTGTCGATCCTGGTGTCGGCGCTGGTGTCGCTGACGCTGATCCCGATGCTGTGCGCGCGCTTCCTGTCGGCCGAGAACGTGCCGGTGGACGAATCGCACCACGCCTATGGCGACCAGCCGGTGGCGCAGCCCGCCGTGGCGCAGCGGCAGACCCTGGGCATGCGCTCGACGCAGTGGTTCGAGAACCTGTTCGAATTCACGCTGCACCGCTATGCGCGCGGGCTGGACTGGTGCCTGGCGCACCGGCGCACGGTGCTGGTGGCCGCGGGTTTGACCTTCGTGCTGACCGCAGTGCTGTTCGTGGCCATTCCCAAGGGCTTCTTCCCCGAAGAGGACATCGGCCAGATCCGCGTCAATGCCGAAGGGCCGCAGGATATTTCGTTCGACGCCATGTCGGAACGCCTGCGCGACGCGGCCGAGCGCATGCGCGCCAACCCGGCGGTCAAGAGCATCGTGGTGGCCATCGGCGGCGGCCCGTCGCCGGCGATCACTACCGGGCGCATGTTCGTCGAACTGAAGCCGCGCGGCGAGCGCGACGCGATGCCGAAGGTGATCGAGTCATTGCGGCGCGATGTCTCCGGTGTGCCGGGCCTGGCGGTCTATTTCTCGCCGGTGCAGAACCTGCAGCTGGGCGGGCGCCAGAGCAAGAGCCGCTACCAGTACACGCTGCAGAGCGTGAAGGCCGGGAAGCTGCAGGACTACTCCGACCAGCTGATGGCGAAGATGCGCGCCGACAGCCTGTTCCGCGACGTCACCAGCGACTCGCAGCAATCCGGCCTGGAAGCGCACCTGACCATCGACCGCGACAAGGCCAATGCGCTGGGCGTGCAGATGCAGGACGTGCGCACGGCGCTCTATTCGGCCTTCGGCGAGCGGCAGGTATCGACCATCTACACGCCGATCGACAACTACTACGTGATCCTGCAGGCGGCCGACGTCGACCGCACCGACGAAACCGCGTTCTCCAAGCTCTACGTGCGCAGCAAGACCGGGCAGATGGTGCCGGTGTCCGCCTTCGCCACCACCGAGCGCCGGGTCGGGCCGATCGCGGTCAACCACCAGGGGCAGCTGCCGTCGGTGACGGTGTCGTTCAACCTGGCCCCGGGTGCGGCGCTGGGCGATGCTTCCGCGCGCATCGACCGCTACAAGCAGGAGATCGCCATGCCGACCTCGATCTTCACCAGCTGGGGCGGCGACGCGGCGGTGTTCCAGTCGTCGCAGGCGACCCAGATCGTGCTGCTGGTGGCGGCGATCGCGGTGATCTATACGCTGCTGGGGGTGCTGTACGAAAGCTACATCCACCCGCTCACGATCCTGGCAGGCCTGCCGTCGGCGGCGGTGGGGGCGTTGCTGACGCTGTTCATCTTCAACGTCGAGCTGTCGCTGATCGCGGTGATCGGCGTGCTGATGCTGATCGGCATCGTCAAGAAGAACGCGATCATGATGATCGACTTCGCGCTGGCGGCGCAGCGCGAGCAGGGGATGACGCCGGCCCGTGCGATCCGGCAGGCGTGCCTGCTGCGCTTCCGGCCGATCATGATGACCACCTTCGCCGCGGTGATGGGCGCGCTGCCGCTGGCACTGGGCCTGGGCGCCGGCGCCGAGCTGCGCCAGCCGCTGGGCCTGGCGGTGGTTGGCGGGCTGCTGTTCTCGCAGGTGATCACGCTGTTCATCACGCCGGTGATCTACCTGGCGCTGGACCGGTTCTCCGGCACCGGGCCGCTGCAGATCGACGCGGACGGCAACAAGCTGCCGCAGTCGGTGCCCGGGGAGGCGGTGCGACAGCACTGACGGCGTTGGGTGGAAACCGCTCCCCGAGGTGACTGATAAAGGAAACCGCGTGACCTCATTCCGCCTGCGCGCCGCGGCCATGCTGGCCGCTGCCGTGCTGGGCGCCGGCTGTGCGGCCCCTGGGCCCGCGCCAGCCGCGCTCGGCGCCGCCTTCGCCGGCAGGCCCTACGTGCTGCTGGGCGAGGTCCACGACAACGCCATCGGCCAGCAGCAGCGGCTCGACGCACTGACCCGCGCGGTCGCGCAAGGCTGGCGCCCGGCCATCGCCATGGAGCAGTTCGACCGCGAGCGCCAGGCCGACATCGAGCGGGCCCGGCGCGAGCGCCCGCGCGACGCTGATTACCTGATCGCGCAGGCCGGCGGCGGCGCGTGGCAGTGGCCGTTGTACCAGCCCGTGGTGGCGCTGGCGCTGCACTACGACTTGCCGCTGGTCGCCGCCAACCTGTCGCGCGCCGACGCGGGCAAGATCGTGCGCGGCGGGCTGGACGGGCTGTTTTCCGCGGACGAGCAGCAGCAGCTCGGCCTGACCGGCGCGTTGCCGCCGGACCTGGTGGCCGCGCAGACCGCGGCGCTCGACCGCGGGCATTGCGGCAATTTCCCCAGGGCGATGCTGCCCGGCATGCTGGCGGCACAGGCCGCGCGCGACGCGGTGATGGCGCAGGCGTTGCGGCCCTATGCCGGGCGCGGCGCGGTGCTGATCGCGGGCAACGGGCACGTGCGGCGCGATGTGGGGGTGCCGCGCTGGCTGGGCGGTGAAGCGGGGCAGGCGCTGAGCATCGGCTATGTGGAAAACGCGCCGGACAAGGGCGAGTTCGATATGGCGGTGCTGGTGCCTGCGGTCGAGCGCAAGGATCCTTGCCCGCAGGCGAAGCCGGCCGGGTGAGGTGGTGTTTCAGGGCCGGCGTCTCCACCAAGTGCCGTCCTGCCACCTGCCCACCCCTCCTCCATCCACGTAAACCCCAACCCCATCTCCGCCCATTTGACAGCCTTTTGACAGTTTCCCCCGCCTAGAATCCGCCCCAAGGCCGGAAGTTCCGGTCTGATGTTCACCAAAATCCAAGAACAGTCCCGGCCAGCCTTCGCCGCGCCGGACAGGAGACAAGCCCGGTGCCGCGCTGCTGCGCGCGCCACCGGCCCGCATCCCGTCCCGCAACGCCGTGGCCGCCGGAACCCCCGGGTCGGATCGCGGCCGCCATCGACTGGCAAGCGATCACCGGTATTACCAAGGAGACCGCCATGCGCCGTACCTATTTCCGCTTCGCCCATGCCGTGATGGCATCCGCCACCCTTGCCGCAGCTGCCGCGGCCGCGCCCGCCTTCGCGATGGACAACGTCAAGGTCATGATCGGCGCCAACCCCGGCGGCGGCTTCGACCAGACCGGCCGCTCGCTGGGCGCGGCGATGATCGCCGCAGGCCAGGCCAAGGCCGCTTCGTACGACAACAAGGGCGGCGCCGGCGGCACCATCGCCCTGACCCAGTTCGTCAACACCGACAAGGGCAACCCCAATGCGCTGATGGTGGTGGGCGCGGTGATGGTCGGCGCGATCGAGACCAACAAGCCGCCGGTCACGCTCAAGAACGCCACCCCGATCGCGCGCCTGTTCGCCGACACCATGGTCATCACCGTGCCGGCCAGCTCGCCGATCAAGTCGGTCAAGGACCTGACCACGCAACTGAAGGCCAACCCGGGCAGCGTCAGCTGGGGCGGCGGCTCCAAGGGCTCGATCGACCATATCCTGGCCGGCCTGATCGCCAAGGAAAGCGGCGTCGATCCGAAGAAGGTCAACTACGTGCCGTTCCAGGGCGGCGGCGAAGCCTCGGCCTCGATCATGGGCGGTCACGTGACGGTGGGCATCGCCGGCGTGTCGGAGTTCCTGCCCTTTATCAAGAGCGGCAAGATGCGCGCGCTGGCAGTCACGTCCAAGGACCGTGTTGCCGATATCCCGACGCTCAAGGAGCAGGGCGTCAACGTCGAGATCTATAACTGGCGCGGCGTGTACGGCGCGCCGGGCATCACGCCGGAGCAGCGCAAGGCCATGATCGACGCGGTGGTCAAGGCCACCGAGAGCAAGACCTGGAAGGAGACGCTGCAGAAGAACGACTGGACCCCGTTCCTGCTGACCGGCGACGAGTTCGGCAAGTTCGTCGACAGCGAATCGACCCGCCTGGGCGCGACGCTGCGTGAACTGGGCGTGGCCAAGTAACACGGTCCTGGCGCGCCGGGACGCAGCGCCCTGCAAGCGCGCCCTGCAACGTCGCCATAACGCATCTCTCTCGCTTTACCTGTCGTGCCTGCCGACGCCGCCGGTGATCCCGGCGGCCGGAAACACGGCGCGGGGCCCGGTGTCCACCTGCGATACCGAAGACAACAACATCTGTCACTGGGCCCCGCCGCCGCGCGGGCAGCATCCGCCAGAGTCGCGCATGCCAGCCTCCGCGGCGCGGCGACCATGGCCAAGGAGTCTCCATGAAACCCTCGCACCTCGCCATCGGCATCGCCGTGCTGGCGATCTCGCTGTTCTTCTTCCTCGGGCTGTCCGGCATCACCGGCGACGAGGGCTATGCCGGCCTGTCGCCGCGCTTCGTGCCCACGCTGGTGGCGATCGGCCTGGCGGTGTGCGGCGCGCTGCTGACCTGGCAGGGCGTGCGCGGCGGTTTCCGCAACATGCCGGAAGAGGACGCCGAGCTGCCCAACGCGCCGCACAACTTCGGCGGCTTCGTCTGGGTCGCCGCGGGCCTGGTGCTGAACATGGCGCTGATCGGCACGCTCGGCTTCGTGTTGTCGTCGACGCTGCTGATGGTCTGCGTGGCGCGCGGCTACGGCAGCCGCCGCCTCGTGCGCGACGCCATCGTCGGGCTGTGCATCACGGTGCCGATGTGGGCGCTGTTCGAGTTCCTGCTCGGCATCAACCTGCCGCTGCTGCCCATCGCCGGCTTCTGAGCCCGCCCGTCCCGCAAGGAGTCTTCGCATGGATACCCTGAACCAGCTGATGCACGGCTTTGCCGTCGCGATCACGCCGATCAACCTGATGTGGGCCCTGGTGGGCTGCTTCCTCGGCACCGCCATCGGCGTGCTGCCCGGCATCGGCCCCGCGCTGACGGTGGCGATGCTGCTGCCGCTGACCGCCAAGGTCGAGCCCACCGCGGCGCTGATCATGTTTGCCGGCATCTACTACGGCGCGATGTACGGCGGCTCGACCACCTCGATCCTGATGAACACGCCGGGCGAGTCCTCCACCATGGTCACCGCCATGGAAGGCAACCTGATGGCCAAGAACGGTCGCGCCGGCCCGGCGCTGGCGACCGCGGCGATCGGCTCGTTCGTGGCCGGCACCATCGCCACCGTGATGCTGTCGCTGTTCGCGCCGGTGGCGGCCGACGTGGCGCTGCAGTTCGGCCCGGGCGAGTACTTCATGATCATGCTGCTGGCCTTCACCACGGTCTCGGCGGTGCTGGGCTCGTCGCTGCTGCGCGGCATGACAGCGCTGTTCCTGGGCCTGGGCATCGGCCTGATCGGCATGGATTCGCTGTCGGGCCAGACCCGCTATTCGATGAACGTGCAGGAGCTGTATGACGGCATCGACATCGTGGTGGTCGCCGTGGGCCTGTTCGCGGTGGGCGAGGCGCTGTTCAACGCCTTCTTCCCGCAGCCGCCCAGCACCTACAACAAGCTCAGCTCGACCCACATGAACCGGTCGGACTGGAAGCGCTCGCTGCCGGCGTGGATCCGCGGCACCTTCATCGGCTTCCCGTTCGGCCTGATCCCGGCGGGCGGCGCCGAGATCCCGACCTTCCTGTCGTACGCGACCGAGAAGAAGCTGTCGGACCACAAGGAAGAGTTCGGCAAGGTCGGCGCGATCGAAGGCGTGGCCGGGCCCGAGGCCGCCAACAACTCGGCCGTGACCGCGACGCTGGCGCCGCTGCTGACGCTGGGCATTCCCACTTCCAACACCACCGCGATCCTGCTGGCCGCGTTCCAGAACTACAACCTGCAGCCGGGGCCGATGCTGTTCCAGACCTCGGGCGACCTGGTGTGGGGCCTGCTGGCGTCGCTGTATATCGGCAACGTCATGCTGCTGGTGCTGAACCTGCCGGCGATCGGCCTGTGGGTGCGCATGCTGCGCGTGCCGACGCCGCTGCTGTACGGCGGCATCCTGATCTTCGCCGGGCTGGGCGCGTACGGCATCCGCCAGTCGTGGTTCGACCTGCTGCTGCTGTTCGTGATCGGCCTGCTCGGCATGGTGATGCGCCGCTTCGATTTTCCCACCGCGCCGGTGATCGTCGGCATGATCCTCGGACCGATGGCGGAGAAGCAGCTGCGCAATGCGCTGTCGATCGGCCAGGGCGACTGGAGCCTGTTCCTGCGCCAGCCGATCTCGGCCTCGATCCTGGCGCTGACCGTGGCGGTGGTGGTGATCCCGCGCCTGCTGCGCTGGCACGCCAGCCGCGGCAGCGCGCATGCGCAGGCAGACAACGCGGCGTGATTCGCGTTAGCATGCGATAGCCTCTGCGGGGCCCGGCGCCATGGCGTGCGGGCCTCTTCGTTTTTTTCTCGTCACAACAACAAGCGCCGGCGCCCCCGCGCCAGGCCGCTGACCGATGCCGCTTGCTGCCAACCGCTGGCTGTCCGCGCTGCCCACGCTGGCGCTCGGGCTGGCCGCCGCCCTGCTCTGCACCCTCCTGCATACACCGCTGCCGTGGATGATCGGGCCGCTGCTGGCGGTGGCCGCCGCGCGCATGGCGGGTGCCGACCTGCGCGCGCCGGCGCAGGCGCGCAATGCCGGCCAATGGGTCATCGGCGCCTCGCTCGGCCTGTACTTCACGCCTGACGTGGTGGCGCGGCTGGTGGAGTACCTGCCGTACATCGTCGCCGGCTCGCTGTTCGCGCTGGCGCTGGGCGCGGGCGGCGCGCTGCTGCTGCGGCGGACCACCGGCGTCGCCTTCAAGACCGCGTTCTTCTCCACCGCGATCGGCGGCGCCTCGGAGATGGCCAACCTGGCCGAGCGCAACGGCGCGCGCATCGACCAGGTCGCGGCCGCGCATTCGCTGCGCGTGCTGATGGTGGTGGTGACGGTGCCGGCGATCTTCCAGTACGGCGGCATCCACGGGCTCGATCCGTATGTCCCGGGCCCGCGCGTGGTCAGCGCGCCGGGGCTGGTGGCGCTGGTGGCGATCACGCTGGGCGTGGCTTTGCTGGTGAAGCGGCTGAACATGCCCAACCCGTTCGTGATCGGCACGCTGCTGGCGGCGGCGGTGCTGACCGCCTGCGGCATCGAGCTGTCGGCCATCCCCACCTGGATGAGCCGGGCCGGCCAGCTGCTGATCGGGGTGTCGCTGGGGGTGCGGTTTTCGCGCGAGTTCCTGCATACCGCGCCGCGCTTCCTGTCGGGCGTGGCGCTGTACACCGTACTGGCGCTGGTGGTGTCGGCGCTGTTCGGCTGGGGGCTGTCGGCGCTGTCGGGCGCGCACCCGGCCACGGTGATCCTGGGTACCACCCCGGGCGGCATCGCCGAGATGTGCATCACCGCCAAGGTGCTCGAGGTCGGGGTGCCGCTGGTGACCGCCTTCCACGTGATCCGGATGGCGTTCGTGGTGCTGGCTACCGGGCCCCTGTATCATTGCCTCAAACATCGCGTCGCGCCGGAGGAGACAGAATAGCGGTCCGCCACAGGATCGCCATGGCGCGGCCAGACAGAACAAGGAGCACCATGCCCGAAGCCCTGACCCTTGCCGACATCGACGCCACGCTCGAGCGCGTGCTGGCGCCGTGGGTACGCCAGCTCGGCCTGCGCGCCGAAGCCGTCGACGGGCGCGGCGTGACGCTGCGCCTGCCGTTCAGCGAATCGTTCCGCCATGCGGGCGGCGTGGTCTGCGGCCAGGTGCTGATGTCCGCCGCCGATACCGCCATGATCGTCGCCGTGGCCAGCGCGCTGGGCGCGTTCCGGCCCATGACCACGGTGTCGCTGACCACCAACTTCATGCGCCCGGTGATCGACGGCGACGTGCTGGTGCGCGCCAACGTGCTGCGCCTGGGCAAGACCGTGGTGTTCGGCGAGATCGAGCTGACCGGCACCGACGGCAAGCTCGCGGTGCAGGCCACCACCACCTACGCGCTGCTCTGACGCGCTGCGGAGCTCCGATGCTTTCCGGCGACGCCACTCCCTTCGACCAGGTCGTCTTTGCCGGCGGCGGCAACCGCTGCTGGTGGCAGGCGGGCTGGTGGGACACGGTCGCGCCGGAACTGCAGCTGCGCCCGCGCGTGATCGCCGCGATCTCGGCCGGCGCCGCCACCGCCTGCATGGTCTATGCGCATGACTCGCACCAGACCATGGACTACTACCGCGCGGTGCTGGCCGACAACCGGCGCAATGCCTACTGGGGCAACCTGCTGCGCAACGAGCGCGTGTTCCCGCATTACGGCATCTACCGCACCGCGCTGCTGAGCATCTTTGCCGACGGCCGCCTGGCGCACCTGCGGCAGGCGCCGGAGATTCGCATCGGCGTGGCGCATATCCCGCGCTGGAGCGGCCCGCGCCTGGCGGTGGCGGCCGGGCTGCTGGCCTACAACATCGACAAGCACGTGCTCAAGACGCTGCACCCGCGGCTGGGGCGCAAGCTGGGCTTCCGGCCCGAGTTCGTGCGCGCGCAGGACTGCGCCTCGCCCGAGCAGCTGGCCGACCTGCTGCTGCAGTCGGCGTCGACGCCGCCGTTCACGCCCGTGCTGCGCCGCGACGGGCGCCCGGTGCTGGACGGCGGGCTGGTCGACAACGTGCCGGTCGACGCGCTCGATGCCGCGCCCGGCAATGTGCTGGTGCTGGTGACCCGGCTGTACCCGCGCCCGCGCCGCTTCGTGCTGGAGCAAGGCGGCCAGCGCCGCCTGTACCTGCAGCCTTCGCAGCGCGTGCCGATCTCGAGCTGGGACTACACCCGGCCCGACGCCATGACGCACGCCTATGAACTGGGCCGCCGCGACGGGGAAACTTTCCTGCGCGAGTGGCCGTCGATCCTGAATACCGAACTGCGGCCCGCTGCCTAGTTTCCGTGTTGCCGGCGCTGGCCTGATGATTGTCGATGCGGCCCGCGTGCCGCGACAGGAGACATGGATGACCAAACGCCAGACACCGCTTTCCACCGCGCAAGAGGCCAACGTGCCGCGGCGCGCCCGCGAGGTCAGCGCGGCGCCACCGGTGCAGCAGGTGCCGCGCGCGCGCAGCGGCGGCAGCCGCCGCAACCGTCGCCACGACAAGGCGCGCGCGGCCGACCTGGTGGTGATCGGCGGCGGCTCGGCCGGCGTGGCGTGCGCGCGGCGCGCGGCGGCGCACGGCGCGCGCGTGATCCTGGTCGAGCGCGACGCCATCGGCGGCACCTGCGTCAACCGCGGCTGCGTGCCCAAGAAGATGCTGTCCTACGGCGCATCGTGGTCGGCGATCCTGTCGGGCTGCCTGTCGCACACCGGCGGGCACGAGGACTGGCGCGATGCCATCGTGCGCGTCAACGCCGAGGTCGCGCGGCTGAACGTGGGCTACACCCAGCGCCTGACCGATTCCGGCGTGGAGGTGCTGCACGGCGAGGCGCGCGTCACCGGGCCGGAGGAAGTCTGCGTCGGCGACGAGGTGATCCACGCGCGCCGCATCCTGATCGCTACCGGCGCGCGCCCGCGCACGCTCGACGTGCCCGGCGGCGACCTGGCCGCGAGCTCCGACGACGTCTTTACCTGGCAGAGCCTGCCCGCGTCCGTCGCCGTGATCGGCGGCGGCTATATCGGCGTGGAACAGGCCTCGATCCTGTCGCGCTACGGCGTCAAGGTCGAGCTGGTCGTCGCCGGCGACCGCTTGCTGCCGCATTTCGACCACGACATCGGCGCGGCGCTGGCCGACGCGCTCACCGCGCGCGGCGTGCGGCTGCACCTGAATGCGCGCGTGCACCTGTTGAGCCAGGCCAACGGCGCGGTCGAAGTCTGCTACCAGCCTACCAATGACCCCAGCCGCGCCGGCCAGACCGAAGCCGTGCGCGCGCAGGCCGCGCTGGCGGCGATCGGGCGCGTGTCCAATGTGCAGGGCCTGGGGCTGGAAGCGCTGGGCGTGGACTTTGGCGAGCGGGGCGGCATCCGCGTCGATCGCCAGTTCCGCAGCAGCGTGCGCAGCGTCTATGCGCTGGGCGATGCCATCGACGGCCTGCACCTGACCCCGGTGGCCACCGCCCAGGGCCGCTGGCTGGCCGACCGGCTGTTCGGGCGGCGCGGCGAACGCGCCGATTTCGACTTCGTGCCCACCGCGGTGTTCTGCGAGCCCGCCATCGGCGCGGTGGGATTGACCGAAGCCCAGGCCATCGAGGCTGCCGGCAAGCCCGAGCGCATCCGTACCGTGGTCAAGCGTTTCGTCTCGCTGGAGCATCGCTTTGCCGGCACGCCGCATCAGTCGGTGTTCAAGCTGGTGCTCAATGCGCGCAGCGGGCGCGTGCTGGGGGTGCATCTGATGGACAACGCGGCGCCGGAGATCGTGCAGGCGCTGGCGGTGGCATTAAGGCTGGGGGTGCGGGAGTCGCATTTGCAGACGACGGTGCAGGTGCATCCTACGGTGGCGGAGGAGTTGTTTGGATAGTTTTCAGCATGCCGGGATAGGGCTGGCGGTCTTGGTTATTGGGTGCGTCGATGTTGGTGACATGCTGTTGGCTGTTGAGCCGCGTGGTTCCGCCCTGCTGGGCGGGTCACTTTTTGGCCGAGCGCCAAAAAGTAACCAAAAAGCGCGTTTACTGCCCTGCGGGCGGCATGTCTTATCGTAGTGTGCCCGGGCGCTTTCGTACGGGGCTGGGCTTCCTCACATAGCCGGACTGCCTGCCGCAGGGGGCACCACCGTGGGAGGGGCGTTGGAATGATGGTTGAACGAGCCCAGAGCGCGGAGTGGTCCCTGCTGCGGGCGTTGTCGTTGGAACGCCTACGGCTGCGCTGCGCGCGGTCAGTATCGTAGGACGCGGCACGGGACGCATCGCTGCGCTCGCCTGGCTACCGAACCTGCCCTGCCGCTGGTTTGCTCCCTCTCCCGCCTGCGGGAGAGGGGCGGGGGTGAGGGCCGGTGCATCCACGAAGTCGGACCAATCCACACCCGCCCGGACCCCGCCGTCAACCTAGCTACCTTCCACCGGCAACCTCAACACCGCCCGCACCCCAGTCCCCTGCCCCCTTCCCCCAGTTCCACCGTCCCGCCAAACCGCGCCGCCATCTCACGCGAAATCGCCAGCCCCAGCCCGGAGCCCGGCTCGGCATTCCCCACGCGCCGGTAGAACCGCGCGAATACCTTCTCGCGTTCCTCGGCCGGAATGCCGGGACCGTCGTCCTCTACCACCAGGCAGGCGTGACCGCCCGAGCGCGTTGCCGACAGCGTGATGCGGCTGCCGCGCGGGGAATACTGGATGGCGTTGTGGACCAGGTTGGCCAGGGCCTCGCGCAGCAGCGCGGGATCGGCGCGGACCGGCAGCGCCAGCCCGGGCACCGGCTCCCAGCCGAAGTCCTGCTGCTTGCCGCGCGCCAGCGGCAGGTAGTCCAGCGCCACCTGCTCGGCCACGGTGACGGCATCGATGACGTCGATGCCTTCGCCTGGCTCACCCTGCTGCGCGGCGTCGGCGCGGTGCTGGCGTACCCGCGCCAGCGCCAGCAGCTGGTTGGTCAGGCGCGCGGCCTGCTCCAGCTGGGTGACGATGCCGCCCACGGCTTCGCCGGCGGCGGCGCGCGCGGCTTCAGGGTCGGCGGCGGGGTCGGCGGCATTCAGCTGGCGCTGGGCGTACTCGGCCTGGGTCTTGAGGATGGCCAGCGGCGTGCGCAGCTGGTGCGCGGCGTCGGCGATGAACTGCGCCTGCGACTGCGCCATCGCGGCCGAGCGCGATACATGCAGGTTGACCGCGTCGACCAGCGGGCGCACCTCGGCCGGCACGCGCTCGAACACGAGCGGGGTCAGGTCCTCGGGCGAGCGCGCCTCGACGTCGTCGCGCACGCGCGCCAGCGGGCGCAGCACGTAGGTGACGCCGCCCACCAGGATGGCGGCGCTCAGCAGGATCAGCAGCAGGTCGCGCGCCAGCGCGCTGCGCCACACCGAGCCGATCAGCGCGCTGCGCGGCTCGGCGGTCTCGGCCACCTGGATGATCACGCGCATGCGCGCGTCGGGCCGGTACACCGGGCGTGCCATCGCGGCGATGCGCACCGCCTCGCCCAGGTATTCGGCGTCGTAGAAGCGTGGCTGGTTGTTGACCAGCGGGCCGCGCGGCAGCGGCAGGTCGCTGTAGCCGGTCACGGTCTCGACCTGGCCGGCGCGCTCGGTCGAGACGCGGTAGAACACATGGGTCTGCGCCGCGGTCTCGAAGATCTCCATGGCGGCGTCGGGCAACGTCAGCTGGACGTTGTCGCCGGCCATGCCGATGGCATTGTCGATGGCGCGGATCGAGCCGTAGAGCGAGCGGTCGTAGGCGGTGTTGGCGGCGTCGCGCAGGGTGCCGTAGGTGAGCCAGGTGTCGAGCGCCATCATCGCCGCCAGCGCCGGCAGCAGCAGCAACAGCAGCTGCCGGCGCAGGCTGCCGCGGCGCCACAGCAGCACCGGGTGCCGCATCTCAGCCCTTCGCCTCCGGCTCCAGCAGGTAGCCGAAGCCGCGCAGCGTGACGATGGTGACCCCGTGACCGGCCAGCTTCTTGCGCAGCCGGTAGACCAGCACCTCGATCGCATCGGGCGACACGTCGGCGTCGAGCGAGAACACCTTGTCGAGCAGCTGCGCCTTGGTCAGCGGCTGGCCGCTGCGCGCCAGCAGCGCGCCCAGCAGGGTCGATTCGCGCGGCGTCAGCGCCAGCGGCGCGCCGCCCAGCGTGAAGCTGCGGGTCTCGCCGTCGAACACCAGCGTGCCGCACTGCAGGCGCGGATGCGCGCGCCCGCGGCTGCGGCGGATCAGCGCCAGCAGGCGCGCTTCCAGCTCGGCAATGGCAAAGGGCTTGGGCAGGTAGTCGTCGGCGCCCAGGTTCAGGCCGCGCACGCGCTCGTCCAGGGTGTCCTGCGCGGTCAGGATCAGCACCGGGGTGCGGTCGTCGCGCCCGCGCATGGACTTGAGCACGGCCAGCCCGTCCTTGCCGGGCAGCCGCAGGTCGAGCAGCACGGCGTCGTATTCCTCGGCCTGCAGCCGGGCCTCGGCCTGCAGGCCGTCGGCGACGTGCTCGATCACGAAGCCGCCCTGCTCCAGCGCCCGGGCGACCCAGCGTGCCAGTTCGACTTCATCCTCCACCAGCAGGATGCGCATGCCGGTCTCCTCCTGTGCCGGTTGTTTATGTTGGTCGCGGCGCGCACACCCGGGACAAGGCATGGCAAGCGCCCGCAAAACCGGGGGCAGCACCGATGGAGCGCGCCCGCCGCGGGCGCCTATAATACCCTCGCCCCGCCGCTCCCGGCGCGCTTGCCGCTTTCCCCGGCACCACCGGCAGACCCTCCGTCCCGAGCACCGTGTCCCCGCGTTCGTCCCAGCCGTTCCAACCTTCCCGGCCGTGCCGGTCCGCCTGCGCTTCGCCCGCTTCGGGACAGCGCCGCCGCCTGCTGGGCGCCGCGCTGCTGGGTGGCGCCGCGCTGCCCGCGGCATGGCCCCTCCATGCCCAGTCTAGGCCGCCGGCTGCGCCGCCGGGGTATCCGTCGGGGTATGACGCCACCATTGCCGGCGCGCTGCGCGAAGGCATGGTCACGGTGTACGCGTCGACCGACCTGGAGGTAGCGCGGCCGCTGATTGCCGCGTTCGAAGCGCGCTATCCCGGCATCCGCGTGCATTACCAGGATCTCAACACGGTCGAGCTCAACCAGCGCTTCCTGGCCGAGACCGCGGCGCTCTCCGGCCAGCCGCCGGGGCCGCGGGCCATCTTTGCCGATGTGCTGTGGAGCACCGCCATGGACCTGCAGATCAAGCTGGTCAACGACGGCCATGCGCAGCGCTACGCCTCGCCCGAGCGCGCCGGCCTGCCGGGCTGGGCGGTGTGGCGCGACGAGGCCTGGGGCACCACCTTCGAGCCCGCGGTGATCGTCTACAACCGTCACCACCTGGCCGGCATGCGCCCGCCGCGCAGCCGCAGCGGGCTGGCGCGGTTGCTGCAGGAGCACGCGCCGCGCTGGCACGGCAAGGTGGTGACCTACGACGTCGAGCGGTCCGGGGTCGGCTACCTGCTGGCGCAGCAGGACGCGCGCATGGGCAGCGAGTTCTGGTACCTGGCGCAGGCGCTTGGCCGGGCCGGGGTGCAGCTGTCGGCGTCGACCGCTGAGATGATCGAGCGCATCGCCAGCGGCGAGCTGGTGATGGGCTACAACCTGCTGGGGTCCTATGCCCTGTCGCTGATGCAGCGCGGCGCGGCCATCGACGTGATCGCCCCGAGCGACTACACCCTGGTGATGTCGCGCGTCGCCTTTATCGCGCGGCGCGCGCCGCGGCCCAATGCGGCGCGGCTGTGGCTGGACTACCTGCTGTCGCGCGAGGGCCAGGCGCTGCTGGCCAAGTCGACCTCGCAGCTCTATACCATCCGCACCGACACCGACAGCGTGCACACGGCCGCGGCGCTGTCGGAGCGGCTCGGCTACGCGCTCAAGCCGATCAGCGTCGGCCCGGGCCTGCTGGCGGCGCAGGACGCGATGCGCAAGCGTGCGTTCCTGGCGCGCTGGCGCGAGGCCATGCGCGGCTAGCGCGGCGCCCGCAATCAGCGGGGCTCAGGGCACCAGGTCCGGGGTATCGAGGCCGCCGTTCTGCGCGCCCGCGCAGGCCTGCCGGCACAGCGTGGACAGCTCCTGGTCCAGCTCGGCCATCGGGCGCGGCACGTAGCCGTGGCGCAGCGCCGGGGAAAACTTCAGGGTATCGATGAAGGCGTCGGACAGGCGCTCGGCATTGGCGTCGAGGTTGAAGTCCTGCGGCGAGAACAGCCAGTGCGCCAGCACCCCGCCCACCGCGGCATGGAAGGCATTGACGGCCAGGTCCAGGTCCAGCTCGGCGGGCAGCTGGCCGCGCTCCACCGCCAGGCGCAGGTGCTCGCGCATCTTGACCAGGCCCTCCTGGTGCGACTGGCGCTGGCGCTCGAAGATGGCGCCGTTGTCCTGCACCATTTCGCACTTGTGGAAGATGATCTCGAAGACCCGGCGCCAGCGCGGGTTGATCACGGTCTGGCGCATGACGTAGGCGCAGATGTCGCGGATGCCGCCGAGCGGGTCTTCCTGGCGCGCCAGCCGCTCCGGCTCGATCAGCGCTTCCACCGGCAAATGGACGCGGTCGCACATGGCGGCGAACACATCGCTCTTGTTCTTGAAGTGCCAGTAGATCGCGCCGCGGGTCACCCCCGCCGCCTCGGCAATGTCGGCCAGCGACGGGCGTGCCACGCCGCGGGCGTGGAACACGGCCTCGGCCGCGTCGAGTATCCGGTGGCGCGTTTCGAGCGCCTCTTCCTTGGTGCGTCTGACCATGATTGTCTCTGGTGCCGGCGGCATGGCGCGATCGCGCGCGCATGGCCGGCATGGTTTCGTTCTCCCTGATGCGGCTGCCATGGCAGCCGCACATGCCGGCGGTGTGGGCCCCCGGCGGGTCGTTGTCATCACATTGAATGGCATTGCCGAGCTTGCGAGCCGACACGACGGCGCGCATCCTAACCCGAGCCGGCGGTTTGCGCCGCGATCCTGGGAGGATTGGACGCATTTCGTACCGATCCGATCGTTGGAGCGGCATGGTCTTGCGTCTCGTTGTGCCTTTTCGCGCAGGTTGTGCGCTGAAAGGCCCCTTCGCAACATCAACTTAACATACATGCTTGAATGTATATATAATACGCGCTTGCCCGGCATCCGGCCAGCCGCCCGCCGTGACCTACCCAGCACGACGGGCAATCCTGCCGCAGGCCAGCCGGTCAGTGTTTCCAGTCGTCATACAAAAGCCACCGTTCGTCGCAATCGTCACCGCGACGCCGCGATTTGTGGCTAGCATCACGCTTTTGCCCGCCGCAAAGCAGCGGCGCGCCGTGTCGTTCCCGCTTGTCCGATGACAGGCCAGGGCGGCACGGCGGATCTCAAATTGCCATCATGGGGTTATCGATGAGGAAGTCCCAACGTATCCGTTGCGTTGCAGCCTACGCACTAGCGGCACTGTCGGCCGTGGCGCTGTCCGCCTGCGGCGACAAGAAGGCCGCGGGCGGCGCCCCGCCGCCGCCTGAAGTGGGCGTGGTCACCGTGACGCCGTCGCCGGTCGCCGTCGTCAATGAATTGCCGGGCCGCCTGGAAGGCGTGCGCACGGCCGAAGTGCGGGCGCGCGTCGAAGGCATCGTGCTGTCGCGCAACTACACCGAAGGCGGCGAAGTGAAGGCCGGCCAGGTCATGTTCCGCATCGACCCCGCGCCCTACCAGGCCGAGCTGGCCTCGGCCCAGGCCGCGCTGCAGCGCGCCGAAGCCAACGCCGTGTCGGCGCGCCTGAAGGCCGACCGCTACAAGCCGCTGGTGGCGGTCAACGCGGTCAGCAAGCAGGAGTACGACGACGCCGTCGCCGCCGCCGGCCAGGCCAACGCCGACGTGGCCTCGGCCAAGGCGGCGGTGCGCACCGCCCAGATCAACCTGGGCTACACCACCGTGACCGCACCGATCAGCGGCCGCGCCGGCCGCGCGCTGGTGACCGAGGGCGCGCTGGTGGGCAAGGGCGAGGCGACCAAGCTGGCGCTGGTGGAGCAGGTCGACCCGATGTGGGTCACCTTCACCCAGCCGGCCTCCGAAGTCACGCGCCTGCGCCGTGCCATCGAGTCCGGCGCGGTCAAGGGCATGAACGGCGGCGCCCGCGTGCACCTGTTCGTCGAGGACGGGCGCGAGTATGCGCAGACCGGCAAGCTGCTGTTCTCCGACATGACGGTCGACCCGACCACCGGCGCGATCACGCTGCGGGCGCAGTTCCCCAACCCGGACCGCGAGCTGCTGTCGGGCACCTTCGTGCGCGTGAAGATCGAGCAGGGCGTGGATGAGAACGCCCTGACCGTGCCGCAGCGCGCGCTGATCCGCGGCGCCCAGGGCGCCAGCGTGATGGTGGTGGGTGCCGACGGCAACGTCGCGGCGGTGCCGGTCAAGGCGCCGCAGGCGATCGGTGACCGCTGGATCGTCACCGAAGGCCTCAAGGGCGGCGAGAAGGTGATCGTCGAGGGCCTGCAGAAGGTCAAGGTGGGCGCGCCCGCCAAGCCAGTGCCGTTCGTGCAGGCCGGTGCCTCGGCACCGGCCGCGACCCCGGCCGCGGCTTCCGCCGCTCCCGCCTCGGCGCCCAAGACCGAAGCGAAGCAGCAAGCCAGCGCCGCGGGCAAGCAAGGCTGAACACCGCCGGGCCGTGGCAGCTGACGCCAGCCGCCGCGGCACCCAGGGCTAGACAAAGAGGGAGCCAGTCTTATGGCCAAGTTTTTTATCGACCGGCCGGTGTTCGCGTGGGTGCTCGCGCTGATCATCGTGCTGGGCGGCATATTGTCGATCCTGCAGTTGCCGATCGCGCAATATCCGAACATCGCCCCGCCGACGATCTCGGTCACCGCCACCTATCCGGGTGCGTCGGCCAAGACGCTGGAGGATTCCGTCACTTCGGTGATCGAGCAGGAGCTTAACGGCGCCCCCAACCTGCTCTACTACAGCTCGACCAGCGAGTCGTCCGGCCTGGCCAGCATCACCATCGCCTTTGCGCCGGGTTCGAACGTCGACCTGAACTCGGTCGAGGTGCAGAACCGCCTCAAGCGCGTGGAAGCGCGCCTGCCGGCGGAAGTGCGCCAGCAGGGCGTGCGCGTCGACAAGGCCGGGAACAACTACATGATGTTCCTGACCGTGTCGTCCAAGTCCGGCACGGCCAGCGCGATCCAGCTCGGCAACTACGTCTCGGCGCAGGTGATCGACTCGATCCGGCGCGTGCCGGGCGTGGGCCAGGCCGACCTGTTCGGCACCGAGTACGCCATGCGGATCTGGCTGGACCCGGCCAAGCTGACCGGCTTCAACCTGACCCCGACCGACGTCACCGCCGCGGTGGGCGAGCAGAACATACAGGTCGCCGTGGGCGAGCTGGGCGGCACGCCCTCGCCCAAGGGCACCGAGCTCAACGCCACCGTCACCACCGAAAGCCGGCTGACCACGCCGGAGCAGTTCGGCAACATCCTGCTGCGCACCAACCCGGACGGGTCGTCGGTGCGCATCAAGGACGTCGGCCGCGTGGAACTGGGCGGCGCCGACTACTCGACCCAGGCCCGCACCAACGGCAAGCCGTCGGCGGCCATCGCCATCAAGCTGGCCCCGACCGGCAACGCGCTCGCCACCGCCACCGCGGTGCGCGCCAAGATGGAAGAGCTGTCGAAGAACTTCCCGGCGGACTACGAGTACTCGGTGCCGTACGACACCTCGGCCTTCGTCAAGATCTCGATCGAGGAAGTGATCAAGACCCTGCTCGAAGCCGTGGTGCTGGTGTTCCTGGTGATGTACCTGTTCCTGCAGAACTTCCGCGCCACCATCATCCCGACGCTGGTGGTGCCGATCGCGCTGCTGGGCACCTTCGGCGCGCTGCTGGCGTTCGGCTTCTCGATCAACGTGCTGACCATGTTCGGCATGGTGCTGGCGATCGGTATCCTGGTCGACGATGCCATCGTGGTGGTCGAGAACGTCGAGCGGATCATGAGCGAGGAAGGCCTGTCGCCGCGCGAAGCGACGCGCAAGGCCATGGGCCAGATCACCGGCGCCATCGTCGGCATCACGCTGGTGCTGACCGCGGTGTTCATCCCGATGGCGTTCTTCTCGGGCTCGGTCGGCAACATCTACCGCCAGTTCTCGCTGTCGCTGATCGCCTCGATGGCGTTCTCGGCGCTGCTGGCGCTGACGCTGACCCCGGCCCTGTGCGCGACGCTGCTCAAGCCGGTGCAGGCCGGCCACCATCATGAGAAGAAGGGCTTCTTCGGCTGGTTCAACCGTACCTTCGCCACGGCGTCGACGGGCTACCAGGGCGTGGTCGCGCGCATCCTCAAGCGCACCGGCCGCTACCTGATCATCTACGCGCTGATCATCGCCGGCGTGGTGGTGCTGTTCAAGCGCCTGCCGTCGTCGTTCCTGCCCGATGAAGACCAGGGCTACATGATCACCGTGGTGCAGCTGCCCAACGGCGCGACCCAGGACCGTACCATCGGCGTGCTCAAGCAGATCGAGGACTACTACCTGCAGAAGGAAAGCAAGGTGGTGGACAAGATGATCACGGTGGCGGGCTTCTCCTTCTTCGGCCGCGGCCAGAACGGCGGTATCGCGTTCGTGCGCCTGAAGGACTGGAAGGAGCGCACCGGCGACGGCGAGACCGCGCAGGCGCTGGTCGGCCGTGCCTTCGGCGCGCTGTCGTTCATCAAGGACGCGATCATCTTCCCGCTCAATCCGCCGGCGATTTCCGAGCTGGGCAACTCCTCGGGCTTTGACTTCCGCCTGCAGGACCGCACCGGCCAGGGCCACGCCAAGCTGATGGAAGCGCGCAACATGATGCTCGGCATGGCCGCGCAGAGCCCGGTGCTGATGGGCGTGCGCCCCGAAGGCCAGGAAGACGCGCCGCAGCTGCAGATCGACATCGACCGCGAGAAGGCCAAGGCGCTCGGCGTCTCGGTGGCGAGCATCAACTCGACGCTGTCGATCGCCTTCGGCTCCAACTACGTCAACGACTTCATCTACGAAGGCCGCGTGCGCAAGGTGATCGTGCAGGCCGATGGCGCCGATCGCCGGCTGCCGGACGACCTGACCAAGCTGCGCGTGCGCAACAGCAACGGCGACATGGTGGCGTTCGCGGCGTTCGCAACCTCGAAGTGGGTGATGGGCTCGCCGCGCCTGGAGCGCTACAACGGCATGCCGGCGGTGAAGCTGGCGGGCCAGGCCGCGCCGGGCCGCAGTACCGGCGAAGCCATGCGCGTGATGGAGGAGAACTTCGCCAAGCTGCCGCCGGGCTTCGGCTTCGAGTGGTCGGGCCAGTCGTACGAAGAGCGTCTCGCCGGCTCGCAGGAACCGATCCTGTACACGCTGTCGCTGATCATCGTGTTCCTGTGCCTGGCCGCGCTGTATGAAAGCTGGTCGATCCCGTTCTCGGTGCTGCTGGTGGTGCCGCTGGGCGTGCTCGGCGCGCTGCTGGGCGTGACGCTGCGCGGCATGCCCAACGACGTGTACTTCAAGGTGGGCCTGATCGCCACCATCGGCCTGTCGGCCAAGAACGCCATCCTGATCGTGGAATTCGCCAAGGACCTGCAGGCGCAGGGCAAGGGCCTGATCGAAGCCACGCTGGAGGCGGTGCACCTGCGCTTCCGTCCGATCCTGATGACGTCGATGGCGTTCATCCTGGGCGTGCTGCCGCTGGCAATCGCCACCGGCGCGGGCTCGGGCAGCCAGCGCGCCATCGGTACCGGCGTGATGGGCGGGATGATCACGGCCACGGTGCTGGCGATCTTCCTGGTGCCGGTGTTCTTCGTGGTGGTGCGCAAGCGCTTCAAGGGCAGTCCCCGCCAGCGCATGCTGGACCAGAAGTGGCACGACCCCCAAGAGGAAATCTGAACATGACCAAGACTCTGACCACACTGCTGCTGGTGGCCGGCGTTCTGACGGGGTGCACGCTGGCGCCCCACTATGACCGCCCTGCCCCGCCGGTGGCAGACAGCTTCCCGACCGCGCCCGAAGGCTATGCCACGGCCGAGGTGAAGAGCGGCGAAACCCGCCGCGCCGCCGACATCGGCTGGCGCGAGTTTTTCCGCGACCCGCGCCTGCAGGCGCTGATCGCGACCTCGCTCGAAAACAACCGCGACCTGCGCACCGCGGCGCTGCGCATCGAGGAAGCGCGCGCGCTGTACCAGGTGCAGCGCGCCGACCTGCTGCCCACGGTAAACGTCAACGGCAGCTACACCCGTGCCCGCACTACCGCCGCACAGTCGGCGACGGTGCTCGGCCAGCCGGGCGTGACCGAGGTGTACCAGGTCGGCCTGGGCATCTCGTCGTACGAGCTCGATTTCTTCGGGCGCGTGCGCAGCCTGTCCAATGCCGCGCTGGCGCAGTACTTCGCCACCGAAGAGGCGCGCCGCTCGGCGCATATCTCGCTGGTCTCGGAAGTCGCCAAGGCCTACCTGGCCGAGCGCGCCTACGCCGAGCAGTACGAACTGGCGCGCGACTCCCTGAAGGCGCGCGAAAGCACCTACGGGTTGGCCAAACAGCGCTTCGAGGCCGGCGCCACTTCGGCGCTGGACCTGCGCGACAACGAGTCGCTGGTGGCGCAGGCCCGCGTCGCCGCGGCGCAGCTGGCGCGCCAGCGCGCGCAGGCGCATAACGCGCTCGAAGTGCTGGTGGGCAAGCCCATCGGCACCATCGAGAACCTGCCCGAGCCGATGCGCCTGTCGGACGAGCGCATCATCAGCGATATCCCGCCGGGGCTGCCTTCGGACCTGCTCGAGCAGCGTCCCGATATCCGCCAGGCCGAGCAGCTGCTGCTGTCGGCCAACGCCAATATCGGCGCGGCGCGCGCGGCGTTCTTTCCGCGCATCACGCTGACGGCCAGCGGCGGCACCATCAGCCCGACGTTCTCCGGGCTGTTCGATGCCGGCACGCGCGCCTGGTCGTTCGCGCCGCAACTGGTGCTGCCGATCTTCGACTATGGCCGCAACCTGTCGAACCTGGACCTGGCCAACGTGCGCAAGAACATCCAGATCGCCAACTACGAGAAGACCATCCAGACGGCCTTCGCGGAAGTGGCGGACGCGCTGGTGGCGCGCGGCACGCTGGAAGACCAGGTCGCGGGCCAGGAACAGGCGCGCAATGCCGAAGCCGCTCGCTACGAGCTGTCGCGCCTGCGCTTCCGCAGCGGCGTGGCCAGCTACCTGGACGAGCTCGATGCACAGCGCCAGCTGTTCACCGCGGAGCAGGCGCTGGTGCAGGCGCGGCAGCTGCGCCTGAACAATGCGATCGACCTGTACCGGTCGCTGGGCGGCGGCTTGCAGGAGAACAGCGCGGTAGCGCAGCAGGGTACGCCGGCGCAGCAGGGGACGGTGACGCAGTAAGGGCTCATGCCTGACTATTGCCGTAACGAAAAACGACGCGCCCTGGCGCGTCGTTTTTTTTTCGCGGGTTTGCTCCCCTCTACCGCTTGCGGGAGAGGGGCGGGGGTGAAGGCCGGCGCTGGCAATTGCGACGGCCGTACTTCGTGGAGGCTCCTGCCCTCACCCCAGCCCTCTCCCGCAAGCGGGAGAGGGAGTACATCGGCAGCGGTTCATGCGACAAAAGCCAGTGGTTTGCCACTGGCTTTTTTTCGTCCTCAGAACTTATACGAAGCCGCCACAAAAAACACCAGCGGATTCGGCTCCAGCCTGGTCTTCGAGGTCGACAGTACCGTGCCGTTGGCCGCCTTGATCGTCATCGTCGAGGTGGTCTTCAGCGGGATGTAGGTCACCGCCGCGGTCAGCCCCCAGTGCTCGTCGAAGTTGTAGGTGCCGCCGATATTGAAGACCGGCGCCCACGACGACGACGCATCGGCGCTGACCGAGGTCGGTCCCGGAATGCCCGCGCCGGCGGCCAGGATGGCGCCGAGGTTGTTGTTGACCGAGCTGGCGAAGGCCGGATTGACTTCGATGTTGGTAAAGAAGTTGTACGAGACGCCGAGCCCCAGGAATGGCCGGAAGCGCGTGCCCGGCTCCAGGAAGTGGTACTGCACCATCGCCGCCGGGCTCCACTGGCGCGCCTTGGTGATGATCGGGTTCAGCGCCGGGTCGCCCAGGCTCTGGCGGCCGAGCGCGCCGGCCGGGCCGGGCGGGATCAGCTCGCCATGGCCATAGAGCTTGAACTCGGGCGGGATGCCGCCCACCGCGGTGATGGCGATATGGTCGGTGACGAAGTGGCTGAAGGTCAGCCCCAGCGTATTGGCGTTGGACGACGAGATGCTGCTGCCCGGCGCGGTGAAGGTCGACGGCAGCCCGAGCGGGTAGTTGATCGGCACGTCCAGCAGCGAGGTAGTGAGCGGGTCGCTCTGGCCGTGGGTCCGGATATGGAACCAGCCGGCCGAGACTACGTTGTCGCCCTTCTTCTGGGCGTGGGCAGGCAGGGCGATGCTGGCCAGCGCGGCCAGCACCAGCGCGAGCGTGAGGTGCAAGGTCTTCATGTTGTGTCCCCCGGGGCAGTGAAGTCACTGGTAGATGCATCGGTAAAGGCGCCGGGGCTGCGATGGCCCCGGGCCTGGGGCCGGCTTATTGCACGAACGCGCCGACGGTGAAGTACGGGCCGCCGTCGCGCTGCTCCAGGAAGCCGAACACGCCGCCGGTGAACATCAGCTTGCCGGTCGGCGCCGAGCCCGCCGGCGCCTCGCGGCGCGAGGTGCGCACCACGCCCGGCACCTGCTGCGCGAAGTCCAGCCGGTACGGGATCGCCAGCGACGCATCGGACGGCCGGAACGGGTCCATCATGGTCGCGGCGGCGCCCACCAGCGCCGTCACGCGGTAGTTGAAGTTGCTGTCGACGCCGACGTATTCGCCATTGACCGTGCCCTCGGTGATCGCCACGGCGGGGGCCATCATGCCGATGCCGATCTCGTCGTCGGCGCCCAGGGGCCCATTGGCGAGCGAGTCGTTGGCATAGCCGACGCGGATCATGATCGGCACCAGCTGGCCACGCAGCTTGCCCACGATCAGATAGGCCTTGCCCAGCGTGCTGCCCAGCGTGGGCGGCTGGCTCTCGGCCTTGTAGTTGGTGGACAGCAGCGCGCCGCTGGGCTGCGGCACGAAGTTGTTGCCCTTGCGCTCGCAGGTGCCAGTGGCGTTGTCGCAGACCGTGAACGAGCCGTCGGCGGCGAGCGCCATGCGGTAGTCCTGCGCCACCAGCTGGAACTGCTTGGACGGCACCTCGTGGAAGCCGGTGCCGTTGTATTGGCCGGCGATCTTCGACAGGTCGGTCTCGGTCTGCGCGAAGCCGATGAACTGGAAATACGGGAAGGTGGTATCGGGCACCGCCCCGGCGCCGAGCACGCCGTTGAACTGGATGCGCGCGCCGGGGATGGTGCCGCCCGCCACGCCTTCGCCGACGAAGAGCTTGGCCGGGCGGTTTGGATCGAGGCTGGCGCCGCTCAGCTCGAACGCGCACTGGTTCAGCTTCTCGGTGGGCAGGCCGGTCTCGGCCTTGAGCGTGCCGCGCATCACGTTCAGGCCATTGGTGGGATCGCTGCGCGTGGGCTGCACGGTGCCGGTCTGGCGCGGCACCGAGGAATCGAGGAAGGTCACCTGCCAGGTCATGCGGGTGGTGTCGATCTGCACCTTGACCAGCTCGCCCGAGCCGGTGCCGCCGGTGAAGGTGGTGTTGTAGTCCAGCGAGGCCGGGCACAGCCGCGTCTGCGCGGCCGTGGGCGTGGCGGGGGCGTCGTCGCCGCCGCCACCACCGCCGCAGGCGGCAAGCATGGCGGTGGCGGCCACGGCCAGCGCGCGCGCCGGCGCGGTCGATGGGCGCGGAAGGATGATCTGATGCATGGCTTGGTCTCCTCGTTGTTTTGTCTGCGCTGCGCTCAGGGTGCCGCGAGCACGCCCACGCGGAAGGTCGGGCTGCTGCCGCTGGTGCCTGACAAGTGGCTGAACACACGGCCGCTGGCGATCAGCGCGCCGGTGATGCCGCTGTTGTCGGTGGTGGTCACCATGCCCGCCGCGGCCTGCGTGAAGTCGAGCTGGAAGCCGCCGGTCTGATTCATCGTCATCGGCTCGAGCAGGTCGACGCGCGTGCCCCTGACCAGCGACGCGGTGTAGGCAAAGTCGCTGCCCGAGCCGATATAGCCGCCGTCGAGCCGGCCGCTGGCGACAGTGATGGCCGGCGCCATCAGCGCGAGTCCCGATTCATCGTCGACATTGACCGTCAGCGGCAACAGCGAGATTTGCGCGTAGCCGGTGCGCACCAGCAGCGGCACCAGCGCGCCATTGAGCTTGCCTACCACCATCAGCCCCTTGGCGCGGCTGGCGTTGTTGGCAGTGATGGCCTGGTTGTGGAACGAGGGATAGCGGCGGCTGCCGTCGGCATTGCTGCTTTCGAATGCGCCGTCGGCGCTGCGCAGCTTCCAGTTGTTGCCGGTGCTGCGGCAGCTGCCGCTCGCCGTGGTGCAGCTGCCGTCGGCATGCAACGTCTCGGTGGTCTGCGCGGTGGCGGGCGTGAAGTGGCTCGAGGCGGTCAGCGTGCCGCCGGACGGCACCTGGTGGTAGCCCAGCAGGTTGTAGGTGCCGGCCACCCTGGCGAAATCGGTCTCGGTCTGCGCGAACGCCAGCACCGGGTAGAACGGGAAGGTGGTCGCCGGGATCGCGCCCAGTCCGAGCACGCCCGGATAGGAGATGGTGGCGCCCGGGATGCCGCCGCCGGCAACGCCGTTGCCGAGGAAGATCACCGGCGGTTTTGCGCTGTCGATATTCGCCTGCGAGACGCCGTCCGACGCCGTGGCGGTCTGCAGCGCCACCGCGCAGCGGTTCTGCTCGGCGGTGGGCAGCGAGGTCAGGTTGGCGAAGGTGCCGGTGAAGGTCACGCCCGCGCGCGTCGGGCTGACGCTGCCGGGCTGCTTCGGCACCGGCGACTCGATGATTTCCAGCTGGTACGTGCGCGCCGTGGTATCGAAGCGCAGCCTGACCAGCTCGCCCGCGCCGGAGCCGCCGGTGAAGGTGGTGCCGTAGTCCAGCGCCGCCGGGCACAGCGATCCGGGCGGGCCGCCGATGGTGACCGGCCCCTGCGCCGGGCACGTGCCGGTGTCCGCGCACTGCGGCGGCGCCTGCGTGCCGGCGCGCGGCGTGTCTTCGCCGCCGCCGCCGCCACCGCAGCCGGCCAGCGCGGCGGCCACGCTCACTCCTGTCACCACCAAGGTGCTGCGCCAAAGCCTCGACATGGTCATGGCCTGTCTCCTGTTTTTCCTGCGACCCCTGTTGCCGGATCGGTGGTCCGGCTCTGCGTCCGGATCCTGTCGTGAGCGGCGACTGTCGCCGCGCACGGGTTTCAGCGTCAATAGAGCGGCCGTTCCAAACGGGCGCGGCCGCGCGCGGCGCGTGCCGCGTCAGAAGCGATACTCGGGATTGGCCGGGTCGAACGCCGCGGCCTCGAAGGTCTTGCGCACCAGCTTGTCGAACACGATCTTCTCGACCATGTTGCCGTCGGCATCCCACGCGGTTTCGACGCGGATATACGGATGCTTCAGGTCCAGCATCAGCTGCACGCGCTTGGCGTAGTACTGCGGCGCGCCGGCCGGCAAGTCCCAGGTCAGCGCCACCATGCGCACGCCCTGCTCCTGCACGATCTCGGCCTTGCCGTATTTCTCGGACAGGCCGGCGGCGCGCAGCGATTTCGCGTCGCGCTCGAGCATCGACAGCACGTACTGGAAGCCCAGGTCGCGCACGGTATGGTTGGACTGCGAACGCGCCAGCGAGCCGTCCAGCGCGATCCACATCGAGGTAAAGCCCAGCACGCCGCCCAGGTGGCCGTACATCTCGTCCTTGCGGCGGGTCTCGTCATACAGGATTTCCTGGCCCGCCTGCGCGCCGCCGGGCAGCCACCTGGCATAGAGCTGGCGCGGCGCATGGCGGTAGCGGATCTGCATCTTCGCGGGCTGCTCCTGCCACTGGCCGTTGAGCCGTTCCTGGCGCGACATCCAGTATTCGTACTCGGGGTAGCGGTTCATCTCGGCGCGTGCCCATTTCAGCAGCGCATCGGGCTGCAGCGCCTGGAACACCGCCAGCACCTGCGCATCGGACAGGCGCGCGAGCTCGCCGCTGGCGACCTGGCGCGAGAACAGCGCGGCCTGCTGCGCCGATGGCAGGCCGTCATAGGCCGTGCCCGCTACAGCGGCAGCGCTGGCTGGCTGGGCCATGGCGACAGGCGGAAACGCCAGCGGCGCGCCCAGCAGGCCGATGATGGCGCCGCTGATGGCGGCAAGGCGGCGCAGGTTTTTCGGTGGTCGGTTGGATGGTCGACTGGATGGTCGGATCGGCGCATGGATTGACACGGCAGCTTCCTCCTCAAGACGGGCAAAGCGAACAGGTCACCGCAGCGCGGGCGGCATGCCGCGGGCGCGCGGGTTCACCGGGGCCGCGGCGCGGCCTCGCCGGGTGGATCGACGGTTCAGGTTGCGTGAGCGCGGCGGCGCCGTGCCGGCGGTAACCGGCGGCGGCGCGTGCCGCTATGTCCTGGTGCGCATTCGCATCCAGTCATCCAGCGGGTTGCTGGGGAAGCTCACGGTGTGCTCGCGCGCGCGCACCGGCACGCTGGTCACGGCGGCACGCTTGGTGCCCGCATTGCGCACGATGCGTGCGCCGGTGCGGGCCTTGCCGAGGGCGGCGGCGGCATGGCTGGCCGCCTCGTCCATGGGGGCCGCGATCGCGGCCACGCTGGCATCCGGATCATTGGCGGACTGCGCCGCAAGGCTGCCGGCGCGCTGCCCAGCGTGCGGCTGCGCCTCGCCCAGCTCGAACACCGACTGCAGCGCCGAGAGCTGGTCCGCGCCGGGCTGCGCCACGTTCAGCACGGCCTCGACCATCGCGGTGAGCTGGGCCAGCACGTGCGCATCGCTCATCTGCCGGCCCTGTGTGAAGGCGGGCAGCAGGCTGGTCAGTTCCTCGCCGGCGAGCACGCCGGCCAGCGCCTTGAGCGCGAACTGCAGGCGCCAGCCCAGCTCGTGCCGCGGCAGCGCCGGGATGGCGCGCGCGAAGGCATCGAAGAAGCGGCCGTACACCGGCGCGTAGTGCTCCAGCAGGTATTGCTGGATGAACGGCGAGGTATCCGAATACACGCGCCCCAGCAGCCGCAGGAATGACGGCCCGCCCACCGACGGGTCGCGCGCCATCTGCAGCGCGGGCACGAACAGCGCGCCCATCACGTGCTCGCAGCGGATCGCGTGGCCGGGCCAGCGCGCTTCGCAGGCATCGAGCAGCGCCAGGCGCCGCGCGTTGAGCGGGTCCAGGCGCCGGCTCAGCACGGCGTGCATCATGATGTCCTTGCTGCGGAAGTGGTAGTTCACGGCGGCCAGGTTGACGATGGCGCGCGACGTGACCTGCCTGAGCGAGGTGGCTTCGTAGCCAACCTCGGTGAACAGCTTTTCCGTGGCGTCGAGAATCCGGGCCTTGGTGTCTCCTGCCGAGCTTTTGCCGGTCTTCATGGGGGCGCTTCTCTCTTCTGTACCGCGATAAACCCCTTTGCAAGTTGCTGCGCTGTCCGCTCCCTGCTCTGGCGGCATACGGATGCTTGAAACAGCTGTACGAAGCCTATCCACCGCTTCGGGCGTTTCACAAGCGCTGAATTGGAATGGACATTCTAAAAACCGATGTTGTGTGCGCCATCGCACGGCATTGTCCGCCGCACCATGCAGCGGGCATGCTGGCCGCATGCCTGCACAGCCAGACAAGGTCGTGCCGGTCGCGCGCGAATGCATCATGACGTGAGGTTTTGCGCCAGCGCGTCGGCGTTCTGCGCGCTCAGCGCGAACACCGACAACTGCGGATTCGCGCCCACGCTGGTCGGGAACACCGAGCCGTCGAACACCGACAGGTTGGCCAGCTGGTGATGGCGGCCGCGACTGTCGACCACGCCGCCGCGCGGGTCGTCGCTCATGCCGCAGCCGCCCATCAGGTGCGCGGTAAACAGCGCGGTGCGGAACGGCTTGAGCGGCAGCCGCGCGATGGCCGCGCGGGCCTCGGGCCAGCTGCGGTACTCGGCGGCGTCGACGTGCGCGGGCCGCACGCGTTCGGCGCCAGCGGCGAACTGCGCCTGCGCCATGCTCAGCCACGCGCGCCGCACGCCGTCCCAGGCGTAGTCGGTCATGTCGTAGTCCAGCAGCGGGCTGCCGTCGGGCGCCAGGCGCACGCGTCCGCCCGGACTTTCCGGCACGAAGCCGTCGCGCAGCAGCGCCAGCATGGCGTTGGTGTTGGGCAGCTGTGCCATGTCGCGGCGCAGTGCCTCGCCCACGCCATTGACCACGCCCGCGCTGATGCCGGGGAACATCGGCGGCACCTCCAGCTTGTAGCCCATCGGCCCGGTCGCGCCGTGCTGCCACTGGAAGTGGTCAGAGGCGACAGACTGCGGCGCGCCATAATAGGGATCAATGCGCTCTGGCATCTTGGCGATGCTGATATTCACCGGATGGATAAACGTTCTTATGCCCAGCCGCTGATGCGGGTCCGGTACGCGCGAGCGCAGCAACAATGCCGGCGTGTTGATGGCGCCGCCGGCGGCGACCACGTGCCGCGCGCGCACGACCACGGCGATCCCCGTGGGCGTATACCCGTCGGCGCCCAGCGCCTCACCGGTGACCGAGCGCACGCGTTGGCCGTCATGGTCCAGCGTCCGCACCCGCACGCGGTGCACCAGCGTGGCGCCGCTGGCCAGCGCGGCGGGAATGGTCGACACCAGCATCGACTGCTTGGCGTTGACCGGGCAGCCGAAGCCGCAATAGCCCGAATTCCAGCAGCCCTTCACGTTGCGCGGGATCACATGCCATTCCCAGCCCAGCGTCTCGCAGCCGCGCCGCAGCACGTCGTTGTTGGGATTGGGCGCCAGCGCCCACGGCGCGATGCCAAGGCGCGCCTCCACCTGCCGGAACCACGGCGCCATCTCGGCCTCGCCGTGGCCGGTGACGGCGTGGTGCGTGGCCCAGTGCGCCAGCGTCTGCGGCGGCGTGCGGAAGCTGGACGACCAGTTGACCGTGGTGCTGCCGCCGACCGCGCGGCCCTGCAGGATGGCGATGGCGCCGTCGGCGGTGGTGCGCGCCGCGGCTTCCTGGTACAGCTCGCGGTAGGCGCGGTTCTCGTCCATGTCGCGGAAGCTGTCCGAGGTGCGCAGCGCGCCTTCTTCGAGCAGCACCACGCGCAGGCCGGCGCGGCTGAGGGCTTCGGCGCTGATGCCGCCGCCCGCGCCGCTGCCGACGATGACGACGTCGGCATCGAGCGTGCGCGTGGTGGTGAAGGTGGAGGCGTCCAGTACCTTCCAGCCGGCGGCGATGCCGGCATCGTAGAGATTGTCGATGGCCATGTCGGGGTCAGGCGTGCAGCGCCCGGTAGATGGCCGCTTCTGGGCCGGGATAGCCGCAGCCGGCCCAGGCGGCCGGCAGCGCGTAGTAGCCCACGCTGGCGAGCTTGACCAGCACCACCGCGCCGGCATTGAGCGTGGCCAGGCGGCTGGCGCGCCAGCGCGCCAGGAAGGCCTGCACCTGCGCCGGCGTGGCGGCGCTCCAGTCCTGGCGGATGCCGGCCAGCGCCCAGCGCAGCGGCGTGCTGGCGAGCAGGCCGAACAGCTTGCGCAGCTCGGCCTGCGCGCCCGCGCCCATCGCCGCGCAAGTGGCGTCGATATTGCGCAGCGCGTCTTGCGCCAGCGCGGCCTGGCGCGGCGGCGGCGCTTCGGCCAGTTCGGTGACGATGGCCGGCAGCAGCGCGCGGAACATCGCCACGTCGTCCGGGCGCAGGAACGACATGCCCGCCTGCGGGGCGGGATCGGTGAACGAGCAGCCGGCCAGCGACGGTACCAGCGCGGAACACGCCAGCGCGGCCGAGAAGCCAAGGCCCACCTTGAGGAAGCCGCGCCGCGTCAGCGCGTGCAGCGCATCGGCATCGGCCGCGTGGCGGCGGTGGTGAGGGTTGGGGCGCATCGGGTCTCCTTGCGTCAGTCTCTTGTCTTCGCTGTGCGGGCGGGCAGGCCCGCATTGACGCTGTCCGGAGTTTGGATAAAGATCGGTGCCCGGTCTTGATCCCGCATGACAGGTGATTTGATGCCACGCGCCACTCCGCCCGATGGCGGTGCCAGTGCCGGTGGTACACAGGCCGGCACCGGGTCTGACACCACATCCGGCACCGTCTCGCTCGCCTACCTTCGCGCCGTGCTCGACCACGGCGAGCGCCAGGGCATTGCCCCGGCCGAGCAGCTGCGCGCCGTCGGCGTGCCGCCGGCGTTGCTGGACGCAGGGGCGCAGGCGCAAACCGCCACGCGCATTCCCGGTGCGGCCTATCTCGCGCTGCTGGACTGGCTAGAGCAGGCCACCGGCGATGCCGATGTCGGCCTGCGCGCCGGCGCCGCCTTTGCGCCGCGCCACTATGCCGAGATGGGCTACGTGGTGCTGACCACGCCCACCGTGCGCGATGCCATCCTGCAGGGCATCCGCTATGAAGTGCTGGCCAACGACATCGGCGGCACCCGCCTGATCGAAACGCCGCAGGCCGCGTGCATGACGTGGCAAGCGCGGCATGGGCCGCTGTCGCGCCATGCGCATGAGCTGCATATGGCCACCTGGGTGGTGTTCGCGCGCTGGCTGATCGGCAGCCAGCATGTGGCGACGCAGGTCGAATTCCCGCACGCCGCGCCCGCCGATACCCGTTTGCATGCCGAGGTGTTCGGCTGTCCCGTGGTCTTCAACGCCGCGCGCCATGCCATGCATATCGACCGTGCCCTGCTGGACCTGCCGTCGCTGCAGGCCGATGCCGGCATGCAGGCGCAGATGACGCGCATCGCTGATTCGCAGCTGCAGCGGATCGTGCCCGCGGGCGCCGACGCGCTGGCGCAGGCGCGTGCCTGCATCCGCGCGCGGCTGCCGCAGGGCGACGTGCCGATCGCCGACGTCGCCGCGCACCTGGGCCTGCCGGTGCGCACGCTGCAGCGGCGGCTGCAGGCGCAGGGCATCAGTTATTCACAGCTTGTGGATAACGTGCGGCAGGCGCTGGCCCGGCAATACCTGACCGAACCCAACCTGAGCCTGGCGCAGTGCGCGATGCGGCTGGGCTATTCCGAACAGAGCGCCTTCACGCACGCGTTCAAGCGCTGGACCGGTGAAACGCCGCAGGGCTGGCGCAAGGGCCGGACTTCCTAGCCCGACCTGTCTGTGGCGGGGGCGCCTTCGTCATCGGCGAAGCCCAAAAAAAATCCTGTGGTTTCAAACGCACGTAGCCATTGCCCTTGCGAGGGGCGATGGCGCCCGCTGTCGCCGTTTGATGTGCGCCGGGCGCCGCTGGCAAACCACAAAAATTAGAACCATCCTTCGATTCACGGCATTGACCACCCCCGCCGCGCTTCCTACGATGACATCCATCAATGTCACAATAAACACTGTCGTAAAGGTGAGGAGCGCGCATGAATGCACCCGCGGAGTTGCCGCCGGCGTTGTCGCCGCAGTGGCCACCACAGGCACCGCCTGCCCCCGAGCACACCGACATTGCCATCATCGGCAGCGGCTTTGCCGGCCTGGGCATGGCGATCCGGCTGCGCGAGCGCGGCGAGCACGATTTCCTGGTGTTCGAGAAGGCCGGCTCGGTCGGCGGCACCTGGCGCGACAACCATTACCCCGGCTGCGCCTGCGATGTGCAGTCGCACCTGTATTCCTTTTCCTTCGCGCCGAACCCGGACTGGTCGCGCATGTTCTCGACCCAGCCGGAAATCCGCGCCTACCTGGAGGACTGCACCGACCGCTTCGGCCTGCGTCCGCACCTGCGGCTGCACCATGAGCTGCGCCACGCGGCCTGGGACGAGTCCGCGCAGCTGTGGCGGCTGCAGATGGCCGACGGCAAGGTGGTGCGGGCACGCGTGCTGGTGTCGGGCATGGGCGGGCTGAGCCGGCCGTCGTATCCCGACATCCCGGGGCTGGACACATTCGAAGGCGAATGCTTCCACTCGCAGCACTGGAACCACGCCTATGCGCTGGGCGGCAAGCGCGTCGCCGTGATCGGCACCGGCGCCAGCGCGATCCAGTTCGTGCCGCAGATCGCGCCGCAGGTGGCGCAGCTGGACCTGTACCAGCGCACCCCGCCGTGGATCATGCCCAAGCCCGACCGCGAGGTCAGCGCCGCCGAGCGCTGGCTGTTCCGCCGCCTGCCGTTCACGCAGACGCTGGTGCGCACCGGCATCTACTGGATGCTGGAGTCGCGCGTGCTGGGCTTCGTGCTGCATCCGAAGATCATGAAGGTGGTCGAGCGCGTCGCGCGCCGCCACCTGGCGCGGCAGGTGCGCGACCCTGCGCTGCGCGCGACGCTGACGCCGGACTACACCATCGGCTGCAAGCGCGTGCTGATCTCCAACGACTACTACCCGGCGCTGACGCGCGACAACGTCGACGTGGTCACCACCGGCATCGCTCGGGTCGAGCATGACGCAGTGGTGCTGCGCGACGGCACGCGCCGGCCGGCGGACTGCATCATCCTCGGCACCGGCTTCCATGCCACCGACCCGCTGCCGCGCGGCGTGATCGCCGGCATCGGCGGCGTCGACCTGGTCGATGCCTGGCGCGACGGTGCGCAGGCCTACCTTGGCACCACGGTGTCGGGGTTTCCGAACCTTTTCTTCGTGGTCGGCCCCAACACCGGCCTGGGCCACAGCTCGATGGTGTTCATGATCGAGTCGCAGGTCGCCTATATCGCCGACGCGCTGCGCCAGATGCGCCGCGACGGCGCGCAGGCGGTGGACGTGCGCGAGCCGGTGCAGCGCCGCTTCAACGAACGGCTGCAGGCGCGGCTGGGCCATGCGATCTGGTCGGCCGGTGGCTGCGCCAGCTGGTACATCGACCCGCGCAGCGGCCGCAACACCACGCTGTGGCCAGGTTTCACCTGGCAGTTCCGCCGCGCCACCGCCAGCTTCCGCATGACCGACTACGACCTGTACCCGGTGCGCCGCGCCGTGCCGGACGAGGCCGCGCGGCAAGCGGACCTCGCCAGCGCCGCCGGTGCATGAGGCCCGGCGCCTTTCCCCTGCTTACACCCAGAACAACGACACACACCGGAAGGAGACCGGACATGAAGGACTTCCGCAACAAGGTTGCCGCGATCACCGGCGCCGGCTCTGGCATCGGCCGCGCGCTGGCGCTGGCGCTGGCGCGCGAGGGCTGCCAGCTGGCGCTGTCGGACCGCAACGAGGCCGGGCTGGCGCAGACCGTGGCGCAGGCCATGGCCGCGGCACCGTATGCCCGCATCACCGAGCACACCGTCGACGTTGCCGACCGCGCCGCGGTCTACGCGTGGGCCGCGGCCGCCGCCGACGCGCACGGCCGCGTCAACCTGATCTTCAACAACGCCGGCGTGGCGCTGTCGAGCACGGTCGAGGGCATGAGCTACGACGACCTGGAATGGATCATCGGCATCAACTTCTGGGGCGTGGTGTACGGCACCAAGGCCTTCCTGCCGTACCTGAAGGCCAGCGGCGAGGGCCACGTGGTCAATACCTCGAGCATCTTCGGCATCTTCGCCCAGCCCGGCATGGGCGCCTACAACGCCAGCAAGTACGCGGTGCGCGGCTTCACCGAATCGCTGCGGCAGGAGCTGGACCTGATGGACTGCGGCGTGTCGGCCACCACCGTGCACCCCGGCGGCATCAAGACCAATATCGCGCAGGCCAGCCGGGTCTCGGCCAGCGTCAACGGCTTCCTGGTGCGCGACGCACAGCACGGCAAGGACGAGTTCGAGAAATTCTTCATCACCTCGCCCGACAAGGCCGCGCGCGTGATCCTGGAAGGCGTGCGGCGCAACCGCCGGCGCGTGCTGATCGGGCCCGATGCCTACGCCGCCGACGCCATGGCGCGGCTGCTGCCCGCCGCCTACCAGGCGCTGGTGGTGCGCGAGACGCGCCGCAAGCGCGATCTCGGCAACGTGGCCACGCCCGCCCCGGTGGGCCAGGGAGAGCGCCCGTGAGCCGCCTCGCGATGGAAGCGGACGCCGCGCTGCTGGCGCCGCCGGGCACGCTGACGCGCTGGTTCGGGCAGGGCCGCGTGGGGCTGTTCAGCCTGTCGCGCGCGACGCTGGCTCAGCGCCATGCGCTGCCGGCCTCGCGCTGGGTGCGCGTGCGCGACGCGATGGTGCACTACACCGACGAAGGACCCGCCGACGGAGAGACCGTGGTGCTGATCCACGGCTTCGGCGCGTCGCTGCATACGTGGCAGGGGCTGGTGCCGGCGCTGGCGCAACGCTATCGCGTGCTGCGGCTGGACCTGGCCCCGTTCGGACTGACCGGACCGCTGCGCGATGCGCGCGGGCGCATCGAGACCATGGACGTGCACCGCTACCGCGACTTCATCGATGCCTTCCTCGCCGCGGTGGACGTGCGCCGCGCCAGCGTCATCGGCAACTCGCTGGGCGGGCTGATCGCGTGGGACCTCGCGGTGCGCCGGCCGGGCGCGGTCGACAAGCTGGTGCTGATCGACGCCGCCGGCTTCCCGATGAAGCTGCCGGTCTATATCGACCTGTTCCGCCATGCGCCGGTGCGCTGGTCGGCGCCGTGGCTGCTGCCCGAGTGCATCATCCGCGCCGCCACGCGCGACGTCTACGGCGACGCCTCGCGCGTGCCCGAAGCCACCTTCCGCCGCTACGTGGACTTCTTCTATGCCGAAGGCAGCCGCGAGGCCGTCGGCAAGATGGTGCCGAAGCTCGACTTCGCCCAGCTCGACACCCACCTGCTCGGCAGCGTGCGGGCGCCCACGCTGGTGCTGTGGGGCGAGCGCGACCGCTGGATCCCGCCCGCGCACGCGCAGGCCTTCGCCGGGCGCATCCCCGGCGCGCAGCTGCGCCGCTACGCGGGGCTGGGCCACGTGCCGATGGAAGAAGACCCGCAACGCGTGGCCGCAGACCTGCTGCCCTTTTTAGCGCAATGAGCTTGCCATCCAAGGAGACCGCCATGATGCCAGTCCGCCGCGACGTGCATCCCCACCTGCCGCCGGAGCGCATCAGCGACTGGCACGAGCGGGGCCGCCACGTTACCCATTTCCTCAACACGCTGTCGATCTTCTTCCCCGCCGGCGAGCGCTTCTTCATGGACAGCGTGCGCAACTACCGCGACCAGGTGAAGGACCCCGAGCTGAGCCGCGCCATCGCCGGCTTTATCGGCCAGGAAGCGATGCACACGCGCGAGCACATCCTCTACAACCGGCTGATGGAAGACGCCGGCCTGCCCGCCGCGGCGCTGGACCGCGCGGTGTGGAAGCTGCTGGACGTGCTGCGCAAGATCCTGCCCAAGTCATGGCAGCTGGCGCACACCATCGCGCTGGAGCACTACACCGCGATGCTGGCCGGCGGCGTGCTGAAGGACGTGCGCCACCTGGGCGCGGACTCGCAGGACGGCTACCGGCAGGTGTGGACCTGGCACGCGCTGGAGGAAACCGAGCACAAGGCGGTGGCCTACGACGTCTGGAACACCGTGATGAAGCCGGGCCCCTATCGCTATTTCGTGCGCACCTTCACCATGCTGACCACCACGGTGACGTTCTGGGCCATGGTGTTCGTGTTCCATATCGCGCTGGTGATGGGCGACAAGGGCTGCCGCAACAAGCTGAGCGGGTTTGGCACCGCGCTGCGCTTTTTGTGGGCATCGCCCGGCGCGCTGCCGCGCATGATTCCGGAGTGGCTCAGCTACTTCCGTCCCGGCTTCCATCCGTGGGATGACGACAACCGTGCCGAGCTGGCTCGCATCGATCCGCTGGTGCGGGAGATCGAAGACACCGCGCGCGCCGCCGGCGTCTCCACCCGCGCACCTTCGCTGCGGGGGACGGCATGACCATCTGGCAGTGCCGCATCTGTGGATTCGTCTATGAAGAAGCGCTCGGCATGCCCGAGCACGGCATCGCGCCCGGCACACCGTGGGGCGCGGTCCCGGCGGAATGGAGCTGCCCGGACTGCGGCATGGCGAAAGCGGATTTCGACATGGTTGCGGTATAGGCGCGGAGGTGAGGTGGACGATGGCTGAGGCCGTTCGCGAGCTGAGGCCTTTCACAATCTGACGGTGTAGCTCCCCTCTCCCGCGTGCTGTATAGACCGGGGACATAGGTAACAGGTGTGCCAGGACATGGGTAACACTTTTCCCGCTTAGTCAGCGGGAGGATAACGTTGCCCTGGAGCCAAACCACCGTGAAGCAGCAAAGAGAAGAGTTCGTCCGCCTGGCACGCCAGGCGGACGCCAACATTGCGGAGCTTTGCCGCCGCTTCTGCATCAGTCGGAAGACCGGTTATAAGTGGTTGAATCGAGAGGATCTGGACGACCGAACTCGGCGTCCAC
>NZ_AQUR01000083.1 GCF_000372525.1 Cupriavidus neocaledonicus | reverse complement strand
TCGATCGCTTCCATCACCTGTTCGGCGACGCGCTGCGCGCTGGCCGTGTCCGGCGCCAGCGACAGGCTGACCGACAAGTAGGGGTCGGGACTGACAGCACGGCCTGCAAATACGCCGAAGCGCGCGGGCGCGTGACCACGGATCGCGCGCTTGGCTTCGGGGTCCCAGGCGCTCACTGCCACGCCGCCGACCGCGGCACGCGTCTCGCAGATCAACTGCTGGATGGCGTCGGCCGATTCCTGGCTATGCGCGCGGTGGTAGCGGATACCGCCGCGGGCCGCAGATTCGGGGTCTTCGGGTAGTTGCGCGCTGTCGGCAAAGATCACCACGGCATGGCCGAAGGGCGCTTCGTCGTCTTCCACCACGGTATATCCGAGGCCGGCTTCGGCCAGCAGGCGCGACAGAAATTGGTAGTCGGTCTCGCGGAACTGCGCGATGTGGTCACGTTCACCGAACGCGGCGATGCGGGCTTCGGCTCCAGCCGCATAGCGCCAGTGCGCATACGGCGCGTAATCCTGCAGAACGGTTTCGATGATGCTGTCGAGCGTTCGGTTCTGGAACACCTGGCTGTGACGCTGCTGCGTGGTCAGCCAGAGCCACGGCACCACGGTCAGCCGGTATCGCGCCAGGCTGCCGTCGGCGCCGAGCTTCTCGGCCTGCCGGATCAGGCCGGTGCGGCGTGACTGGCCACCGCCGGCGAGCGTGGTCAGCAGCGTGACGCGCTGGCCCATCAAACTGTCCAGTGCGATATCGGCATTGGCGCTGACCGCCACGATGCGCCATTCGAACAGCGCCGAGATGGCATCGCGGCCGATCCAGGCTTCGACCGCCAACTCGTCGAGCGGGCGGTCACCGTCTAGCGCAAAGAGACGATGGGTAGAAGAAAGGAGTTGTTGGTAGAGGCTTGCAGGGTCCATTTACCGATGCGTCAAACCGCCTTGTCGTTCGAACGCGCCATTGCGACCTCGGCGCATACCACTCAGCTATTTGTGCCCCTGCATCTAAAGGAAATCAACGAAGCGATCCGGATTCGACGTGCAATATTCATCTCGATCAAATATCCCAGCGCTTTTGTCCCTTCAACGAGACGTGGTTTCGCCTCGAATGCGCTCTTAGGATTTCGGCTATTTGCTGACGTGCGAGACTCCGGCAGGATGCGGCGTCCGTATAGGAATGCGAACTGTCTTATCGCGCCGCGTGCCGTGGCGCGGGAGACTGGGGCTGTGATCAAACAACGGTGACCGAGTGTGGAAACTCGAACGCCTACCCCTGCGGCAATCGCTCTTGCGATTGCCCGCATCCGCATACGCGCGCGCAGCCCACTTTTATGGCGGGCCGGGCGAGGCAGCCGTCAGGCTGACCGGGATTGGGGTAAGCACCGGTTTCCACCCTCGTCGTCAGGCCCGCCGCCCTCCTCTCAGAGGGACGCAAGCATGCGCCAGCCAACGCAAAATCCCCTCACAAAAACCCGATCGAAAACCACGGCACCAACGTCAACAGCACCAGCGCCACGAACAACGCCGCCATATGCGGCCACACCCGTGGCATCGCCACGTCCGGCGACACGCGCCCGATGGCGCAGGCGGCATAGAACCCCACGCCGAACGGCGGCGCGAACAAGCCCAGCCCCATGGCGAAGATCACGACCATGGCATAGTGCACCTCGTGCACGCCCACCATCCTGGCAATCGGGAACAGCAACGGGCCGAACAGCACGATGGCGGGGATGCCTTCCAGCAAGCTGCCCAGGATCACAAAAGCCAGCGCCGACACCAGCAGGAAACCGGTCTTCCCGCCCGGCACGGCGGACATGATGCTGACCAGATCCTGCGCAAACCCGGACTGCGTCAGCGCCCACGCCATGGTGGTGGCACACCCTACGATCAGCAGGATCGCGCCGGACAGCACCGCGGTATCGACCAGGATCGGATAAATGCGCCGGAGGTCGAACTGACGGTACATCAGCACGCCGGCCAGCAGCGCGTAGAAGATGCCGATGGTCGATACCTCCGTGGCGGTGGCCACGCCCTCCACCACGGCGGTACGGATAATGACCGGCAGTGCCAGCGCCGGCAGCGCCACCACCAGCAATTTCAGCAACGCGCGGCCCGAGGGGCGCGGCACGTCTCGCATGTCTTCCTTGCGCGTCTGCCACCAGACCACCAGCGCCATCATCGCCAGCCCGACCAGCGCCGGCATCAGTCCGCCGATGAACAGCGAGGTGATCGACACGCCCGTGACGGACCCGACCGTGATCAGCACGATGCTAGGCGGAATCGTCTCCGACATCGCGCCGGACGCCGACAGCAGGCCGATCAGTTCGCCATCCTTGGCGCCACGCTGCTTCATCTCCGGGAACAGCGCCGGCGCGACCGCGGCCATATCGGCCGCCTTCGATCCGGAGATGCCCGAGACGATATACATCGCGCCAAGCAGCACGTACTGCAGTCCGCCGCGCAGATGGCCGAGCAGCGCGGCCAGGAACTGGATCATCGCGCGCGCCAGGCCCGTCATTTCGATCAGGCCGCCCAGGAAGATGAACAGGGGCACCGCGAGCAGTACCAGGTGCGACATGCCCTCCTGCATCCGATTCGGGATGATGGACAGCGGCGTAGCCGTGGACAACGCCAGATAGCAGAGCGTGGACAGTCCGAAGGCAAAGGCAATGGGCACGCCGATGGCGACACAGCCCACCAGCATCAGCAGGAAGAAGATCACCAGGTTGGCATTGCCTAGTTCCATCAGCCCCGTCGAGAGCAGCCATAACGCGCCGGCACCGAGCCCGACCAGCACGCCGCTGAGGGCCGCCTGCGTGCGGCTCGCGCGCTCGAACAGGCGGATCAGGGCGGTGACGAGCATCAGCACGGTACCGGTGAGCACCGCGGCTGCGCGCCATGCTTCGCTGACCTCCAGCGTCGGCGTCAGGACCTCCACGTGTTCGACCAGGTGTTGCCACGCCGGCTGCACCAGCAGCAACAGAAAGGCCACCACCATCCACATGCCGCAGGCATCCACCCACGCGCGCCGCTGCGGCGTCAGCCTGCTGATGAAGGTCGTGAGCTGCATATGCGCGCTGCGCTGCAGGGCGATGATGGCACCGAGCATCGCCAGCCACAGGAACAGGATGCCGGCAAGCTCCTCGGTCCACGGCAGCGGCGCATGCAGGGCATAGCGCGCGAAGGCGCCGCCCCCCAGGATCAGCGTCTCCGCGACGACGATCAGCGCGGCCGGCAGTTCGACCAGGCAGGCCAGGATGCGTCCCCAGCGCGCGCTGGCGGGCGGTGGCGTGCCGGCGGTGCGGGCGGTGCGGGCGGCATGGGCTGGCGATGCCAGGGGCTCGGCGGCGTGCTCGATCATGATCTCCTCCTCTTGCATATCGGCTTGACGGCGCCCGACCTCAGACCAGCGGTCCGGTGTATTTTTCCAGCATCTCCCAGGCCTCGTCGCCGAACTTCCGGCGCCACTCGGCGTAGAAGCCCGCATCCCGCAGCAGCTTGCGGAACGGCGCCGGATCCGGGCGGTTGAAGGCGATGCCAAGCCGGGTCATCTCCGCCTGCGCTTCAACGTCGAGCCGCGCGATGTCCTCGCGCTGCTTCAGCGCCGCGGTGGCGAAGCGCGTCGTCAGCGAAGCCTGCACCTCGCGCGGCAGTGCCTGGAATTTCCGGGCATTGCCGAAGATGAAGTGGCCGTCCCAGGTATGCGCCGTCATCGAGCAGAACTTCTGCACTTCATACAACTTGCCGCTGCGGATCAGCGACAGGGGCGTCTCCTGGCCATCCACCACGCGCGTCTGCAGCGCCGAATAGAGATCGGCGAACGGAATCACCGTCGGCGCCGCGCCCAGCATCCTGAACATCGACACCCACAACGGGATCGCCGGCACGCGGATCTTGAACCCCTTCAGGTCCGCCGGCGTATTCACCGGCCGGGTAGCGGAGGTGATATTGCGATAGCCGTTGTCCAGGCATTTCTCGAACACGTGCAGGTTCACCTTGCCCAGCGCGTCGCGCACGTATGCCCCCAGTCCGCCGTCCATCGCGGCCCACACCGTGGTGTAGTCCTTGAAGGCAAAGGCCACGCCGTTGATGCTGGCGGCCGGCACGCGTGTCTGCAAATTGGTGCTGGCGGTAGACATGAAGTCGATGGCGCCGGCGAGGACCTGGGACACCATGTCCGGCTCGCTGCCGAGCTGGCTGTTGGGGTAGACCTGCAGATCCACCTTGCCCCCGGTGTCCCGGCGAATGGCCTCGGCGGCCTGCGTGATGCGCAGCGTGCCCGGATGGTCCGCGGGGAATGCCGTGCCATATCTGAGCTTGATCGTGGCGTTCTGGGCGAACGCTTTGCGCCCGGGCAGGGCCAGCGCCAGTGCGCCGGCGGCGAGTGCGCCGAACTGCCGGCGAGTCAGCCGATTAACCATGATGTGCTTGTCTCCTGTTTTTCAAGTTGTCGCCGTGAAGGACATCAGTGCCGCGGCGCCGCGCTCGCGCAGCACCGTCAGGTGTGCGGCCAGCCGGAGCTGGAACGGCTTCGGCCACGGTGCGTCGCCAAAGACGGCACCATGCGCCAACGCCTGGCGTATGGCGTCCGTATCGCCGCGCGCGCCGCGCAACGCCGCGGCAAGCCGCGCAGCACCGGGATCGCAGGCGGCCAGCGGCCTGCCGTGCTCGTTGGTGTCGCACCGCAAATAGTGGAGCCACAGCGCCAGCGCGCGCTCCAGGCATGGCCGCTCGACGCCAGTGGCGAGGCTTTCGCGCAAGGCCGGCAGCCAGCGCACCGGCACCTTCTGCGTGCCGTCCGTTGCGATCTGCGCGGTGTGATGCGCGATCGCGCCATTGCGCAGGCGGCACAGCAACGCATTGCCGTAGCTGGCGGTGTCATACCCCGGCGGGGCCGCAAGGGTGGCGTGCAGGTCCGCCATCACCCCGCGCGCGAACGTGCCAAGGACCGTATCGGCCATCGCCGCGGCCACGGTGTCGATGCCGCGCAACTGTGCGGCATAGGCGATTGCCGAATGGGTGCCGTTCAGCATGCGCAGCTTCATGGCCTGGAACGGCCGGACATCGCCCGTCAGCAACGCGCCGCCGGCTTCCCAGGCGGGCCGCGGTCCGGCGAAGCGGTCTTCGATCACCCACTGCGTGAACGGCTCGCAGACAATGGCGGCCTCGTCGCGCAAGCCCAGGCGCTGCTGCGCAAAGGTCAGCGACGCCGGCGTGGCGGCGGGAACGATGCGGTCGACCATGGTGTTGGGCAGTGCGACCTCGTCGCGGATACGCCGCGCCAGCGCCGGATCCAGCTGCGACGCAAACTGCATCAGCAGCCTGCGCAATGTGTCGCCGTTGTCCGCCATGTTGTCGCAGCAGACAATGCTCAGCGGCGCGCCGGGCGGCCGGCGGCGTATCCCGGCCGCCAGCACCCCCAGTGTGCTGCGCGGCGCCTCGGGGTAGGCCAGATCGTGCTGTATGTCAGGATGCTGGAGATCGAGGTCGGACGTCGATGGATGCCGGCAGTAGCCCTTTTCCGTGACAGTGCAGGTCACGATCGATGCCGCGGGATCGGCAATGGCGCCGGTCACCTGTTCCAGTACATGCGGTGCATAGAGGGCCTGCACCAGGGCGCCGACGATGCGCGCCGCTGCCTCGCTCCCCTGGCGCTCGATGACCGCGTAGAGGCAATCCTGCGCGGCCAGCGCGCGCGCCATGCGCGGATCGCGCAAGCTGACGCCGACGATGCCCCAGCGCCGGTCTCCATCCTGTAATGCTGCCTCGGTGTACAGCGCCTGGTGGGCGCGGTGGAAAGCGCCCAGGCCCAGATGCACCACGCCGCGCGACAAGCGGCTGCGATCGTAGCCGGGCTGGCGCACCTCAGCCCTGGCGCGGCAACAAGTGCGTTGCGACAGCCTCATGGGCGGTACCTCGGCAGGTCTGTTGGCAGCAGCATCGTGCGTGCATCCGGCGTTGTCTTCGATGCGATGAAGTGTGCACGCAGCCGTGGTGTCCAACGTGCGGCGCTTTCGCGATTCACTACGGCAAACGCTGCAATTGATTGCGGAATCGGCCGTACTCCGCCGCATTCGGCCCGCAGTACTCTGGCCGCATCCACACCGATGCAGGCGTTGCGCAACCAGCCGGCGCCATCGGGCTACGACCACGACGATCCGGCCGGAGACACCCATTGAAGATCGAACAGATAAAAACCATCGTCACCTGTCCCGGGCGCAACTTCGTGACGGTCAAGGTGGTCACCGATGCAGGCGTGTACGGGCTGGGCGACGCCACGCTCAATGGCCGCGAGCTGGCGGTGCGTGCCTACCTGGACGAGCATGTGATCCCGTGCCTGATCGGCCGCGATCCGCGCAGGATCGAGGACGTCTGGCAATACCTCTACCGCGGTGCCTACTGGCGGCGCGGGCCGGTCACGATGACCGCCATCGCCGCCATCGACATGGCGCTGTGGGACATCCTCGGCAAGCTGGCCGGCATGCCGGTGGTCCAGTTGCTGGGCGGGCGCAGCCGCCACGGCCTGATGGTGTACGGTCACGCCAATGGCCGCGACCATGCAGAAGCCATCGACGCGGTGCACCGCCATATCGAGCAGGGCTACAAGGCGATCCGGGTACAGTCGGGCGTGCCGGGCCTGTCCAAGGTGTATGGCGTAAGCACGCAACCGGGTCACTATGAACCGGCGCAGAAGGGCATGCCGCCGGAAGAGCCGTGGGACACGTCGCTGTATCTGCGCCATACGCCGGAACTGTTCCGCAAGGTGCGCGAGGCCGTCGGCTTCGGCCCCCACCTGCTCCACGATGCGCACCACCGGCTGACGCCGATCGAAGCGGCTGCCCTGGGCAAGGCGCTGGAGCCCTTCAGCCTGTTCTGGCTGGAAGACGCAACGCCGGCCGAAAGCCAGGAGGCCTTCCGCCTGATCCGCCAGCACACCACCACCCCGCTTGCGGTCGGTGAAGTCTTCAATTCCCTGTGGGACTGCAAGGACCTGATCGGTGATCAACTGATCGACTACATCCGGACCACCATTGTCCACGCCGGCGGCATCACGCATGTGCGCCGCATCGCGGACTTCGCCGCGATTCACCAGGTCCGAACCGGCTTTCACGGCGCCACCGATTTGTCGCCGGTATGCATGGCGGCGGCGGTCAACTTCGGTCTGTGGGCGCCGAACTTCGGGATCCAGGAACTGATGCCGCATGGCCCACTGATCGACGAGGTGTTTCCGCACAACTATCGGCTGGAGGACGGCCACCTGGTAATGGACGACGTCCCCGGCCTTGGCGTCGATATCGACGAGGCGCTGGCAGCCCGGTATCCGTACGAGCGTGCCTACCTGCCGGTGGCGCGACTGCGCGATGGCGCGATGTGGAACTGGTAGCGGCCAGCGCCAGTTGACCGGAACAAGGAGCAAGCATGCTTAGCATCGTCGTCGAGCAACCGCACTGCATGGCCGTGCGCGAGCGGCCCGACCCGTCCCCTGCCGCAGGCGAGGTGCGCGTGCGCGTGCGCCTAGCCGGAATCTGCGGTTCTGACCTGCACATTTTCCACGGCAAGAATCCGTTCGCGACATATCCGCGCGTGATCGGTCATGAGTTCGTCGGCCATATCGATGCGGTCGGCGTTGGCATCAGCGCTGACCGCATCGGTGAGCGCGTGGTGGTGGATCCGGTGGTCAGTTGCGGCCAGTGCCATGCCTGCCGCATCGGCCGGCACAATGTCTGCCAGCGGCTCCAGGTGATCGGCGTGCACCGCGATGGCGGCTTCAGCCAATTCGCGTGCGTGCCGGCACGTAACGCCTACACGGTGCCCGACGGCATGCCGACCGCCAGTGCCGCGGTGATCGAGCCGTTTGCCGTGTCGGCCAACGCCACCCACCGCACCGGCGTGCTGCCCTCCGACGTGGCGCTGATCTACGGTGCCGGGCCGGTCGGCCTTAACCTGCTGCAGGTGTTAAAGCGCGTGTATGGCGTACGCACCTTCATCACCGACCATGTCGACGAACGGCTGGCGCTGGCGCGCGGCTGCGGCGCGGAGGCAGACGAGATCATCAACACCGCGCGCGAGCCGCTTGCCCGCGCGCTCCAAAGGCGCGGCGTCGCGGGCGGGCCGACGCTGATCTACGACGCGGTCTGCCATCCGGCCATCCTCGAAGAAGCCGTGGCCCTGGCCGCGCCGGCAGGCCGCATCGGCGTACTCGGGTTTTCCGGCACGCCATCGGCTGTGCCGCAGCAGGCGCTGACCAGCAAAGAACTGACCTTGTATGCCTCGCGCCTGAATTGCGCGATGTTTCCCACGGTGATCGACTGGATCACGCGCGGGCTGGTGGACCCGGGCCGTATCGTTACGCACCAGATCCACTTCCGCGACGTGGCCGGCGCGTTCGATCTCGCCGAAAGCCACCCGCGCGCCTGTTGCAAGGTGCTGCTCGACCTGGGCGAGGACGCCTGACATGCGCGCGACATTCGACATCGTCGCGCTCGGCGAGGCCATGGTCGAGTTCAACCACGCCGGCCCGCGCGATTCGCGCACCTATATGCAGGGCTTTGGCGGCGACACCTCCAACGCCATCATCGCCGCGGCTCGCCAGGGTGCGCGGTGCGCCTACCTGACCAGGCTGGGCGACGACGAGTTCGGCCGCATGTGCCTGTACCTGTTGCGCACCGAGCGCGTCGACACCAGCGGAGTGGTCATCGACCCATCGGCACCTACGGGGCTCTACTTCGTCCATCACGGCCCGGCGGGACACGCCTTCGCCTATCGGCGCACGGGTTCCGCCGCGAGCCGGATGCAGCCGGCCGACCTGCCGGTCGCATTGCTGGAACGGGCCACATGGCTCCACGTCTCCGGCATCAGCCAGGCCATCAGCGCGTCTGCCGCGCGGACCGTGCGCGAGGCCATCCGCGTCGCCCGCCAGGCCGGCACCAAAGTGTCCTACGATCCCAACCTGCGCCTCAAGCTCTGGCCCCTGGAGCGCGCCCGCGGGGTCATCCTCGCTACCCTTGCCCTGTGCGACCTGTTCCTGCCCAGCCTTGACGACGTGCGTCAGCTTGCCGGCATCGACGATCCCGAAGGCATCGTCGACTGGTGCCACAGGATGGGCGCACCGCACGTGGTCTTGAAGCTGGGTAGCCAGGGTTGCCTGGTATCCGCCGGCGGACAGCTGACCGCCGTGGCGCCCTTCCCCGTCGACGCGGTCGACGCGACCGGCGCAGGCGACTGCTTCGACGGCACTTATCTTGCGCGGCTGGTAGCCGGGGATGACGCTGTGTCCGCGGCGCGATGGGCGGCGGTCGCAGCCGCGCTGGCCACCACAGGCCAGGGCGCGGTGGCACCGCTGCCGGGGGTGCAGGCGGTCTGGAATGCGCTGACCGGGCGTGATCGTGCAAGCGGCCCGCCGTCCTGAGCAGCTGCGCCGTGCCGTCGGCCGCCGGCAGAGGCCGGCATGCCGATCAATCCCCCCTGAAACCCGACGCCTTGATCACGGGTGTCCAGCGTGCGGAGAGCGCGCCTGCATATCTGGCGACGTCTTCCGTGGTGCTGCCGGGCAGGATGTCATAGCCGGCGCGCGCCAATTTTTCACGCACGTCCGGCATGGCCAGGACCTTGCGCACTGCCTGGTACCACTGTGTCGCCACCTCGGGCGGCGTGCCGGCGCGGACATAGAGCAGGTAGCGCGACGAGGTCACGAGGTTGGGAAAGCCGGATTCCGCAAAGGTCGGCACATCGGGCAAGGCATCGGCACGCTTTTCACCTGCCACGGCCAGCACGCGCAGCTTGCCGCCACGATGCAGCTCGGTAAAGGTGGTGATGGCGTCCATGCCTGCCGCGATCTGGTTGCCCATCATTTCCGTCGCCATCGCCGCGCCACCGCGATATGGCACCAGCGTGCTGCCGGTGCGGGACTGGCTGACAAACTCCACGGCCAGGAAGTGCAGCAGCGTGCCAACCGTGCTGATGCCGATCGCATACTCGGCCGGTTTGGCCCTGGCGGCCTTGACGAAGTCCGCCAGGGTCCGGATCGGTGAGTTGGCGCTGACCGCTATGCCGAACTGGACGCCGGTCACATCCGTGATCGCCGTGAAATCGGTGGCGGGATTGAAACGCATATTGCTGTAGATCAGCGGCCCGATGAACATCGGATCGACCGGTGCGAGCAGCACGGTGTTACCGTCGGCGGGCGCGTTCTTCAGGAATTCTGCGGCCACGCGCGTGCCGGCACCGGGGCGGTTGTCGACAATGACGGTACGGCCCATGGCGTCCTTCAGCTTTTCGGACAGCAGGCGGCCCATGTAGTCGGCCGGCCCGCCCGGCGGAAACGGCACGATGATGCGCGATACGGTCTGGCCCCATGCGGCCCCGGAGAACAAGCCACCGGTGCAAAGTACTGCGGTGGTGCCCGCGAGCATGGCACGGCGCGAAAGCTGTGGGGCGTAAGCACGATTGCGATCGTTCATGGCAAGCTCCTGGGTCTAGATGCCGGGTTGCACGTCGGTGAAAGGGATAAAGCGCGCCGCGTCTTCAATGGCCTCGCCGGCGCGCAGCAACAGGTCCTCCCGGTAGCGCCATGCCATCAGCTGCACGCCGACGGGCACGCCACCGGCCATGCCTGTCGGCACGGACAATCCCGGCATGCCCAGCATGGCCGTTGCCAGCAGCGGGCTCTGGGCGTCGAGCAAGGCCCGGTTTTCTTCAGGCGTGCGGATATCGGCGTCCTGCACGCTGGGGCGCTGCCACGACACCGGCAGCAGCACCAGCGGATACGTTTGCATGAACAGCGACCAGTTCCGTGCGATTGCCTGGCGCCTTGCCAGCGCATCGAGAAAGCCATCGCGATCGGTTTCCTGCATCCCGTCCAGCATGTTGCGCTGGCTTTGCCGCATGGCCTCGTCGCCATGCTGGTCCACGCCTGCGATGATGTTGCGGCGGCTGTCGTCCACCGTAAGCGTGCGCCACAGCGCCGCCGCTTCCAGGAAGTCGGGCAGGCTCGCTTCCTCGACGGCGTAGCCCGCCTGCTGCAGCCAGCGCGCGGCACGGTCCAGCGCTGCGCTGACCGCGGGATCGACCGGAATGCCCGGACAGCGGCTGAACAACGCCACGCGGATCGGGCCCGGTGGCAGCGGCAATTCCAGCGGCACCGGCACCCAGGCGGGATCGCGCCCGTCGTATCGGGCCATGGCGTAGTAGCCAAGCCGCAGGTCGGCAATGCTGCGTGCAAGCGGGCCCTGCACGGACATGAGTTGTGGCGTGATGCTGCGCTCGGCGGTGGCCGACGGGTTGTACGCCGGCACCCGCCCTGCCGTTGGCCGCAGACCGAGCACGCCGCAGGCATAGGCCGGATAGCGAATCGAGCCGCCGATGTCATTGCCATGCGCCAGCGCCCCCATGCCCGCAGCGACGGCTGATGCGGCCCCGCCGCTGGAGCCACCGGGGGTGATATCCGCATTCCACGGATTCAGCGTGCGCCCATGCAGGCCGTTTTCCGTAAACCACCGCGATGAATAGGTGGCCGTATTGCTGCGCCCGACGATGATGGCACCGGCACTGCGCCAGTGCGCCACCACCGGCGCGTCTTCGCGCGCGATGTTGTGCTTCAGCGGAATCACGCCATTGGTGGTGGCATGGCCGGCCTGGTCGACATTGATCTTGATCGTGACTGGCACGCCATGGAGCGGCCCCAGCTCGGCGCCCTCGGCGACTTTTCGGTCGGCGGCATCGGCACTGTCCAGTGCCTCTTCCGCCAGCACCTCCGGCAGTGCGTTGAGTCTTGGGTTAAGGGCTTCGATGCGCTCCAGCACGCTGGACATCACCTCGCGGCAGGAAATCTCGCGCCGCCGCACGGCATCGGCAATATCGACAGCGCTCCAGCGCCAAAGCGATTCAACAGGTTTCACGTCGGGGCTCCCAGGATTCAGGCAATAGGAATCCCAGCCGCCGTGTCGGCTACGACGCTGGCGGTTGGGTGTGCAGAAAAAGGGGGGACGCTGGCGCGTCAGGAACTCAGTCGCCCGGACTCATCAGCAAGCTTCCGCGATCCACCCTGGATTCGGCTTCCAGGGCCAGCGCTTCCGCATGCGCCATGTGTTCTTGCATCAGGGCACGCGCACGTTCCGGGTCGCGCGACCGGAAGGCTTCGATCAGCGTGCTGTGGCTGTGGAAGATCTCTTCATCGAAGTCACCGAAATCGTCTTGCGCGTTTCGTACCACGATGACACGGCGGATGATGTCATTGAGCAGGCGGCAGAACAGCGCCAGCATCGGACTGCTGCAGGCGTCGGCGAGGCGATCGTGAAACAGCAGGTCGGCCTCGCGCCGCTCGTTCCAGTCCGCGCTGCCGCCATGTTGCGGGTGGCTCAATCCGACCAGGGCTTCGAGGTCGTCGATGTCGGCATCGGTCAGGCGCAAGGCGGCGTTGGCAGCCAGTTCCGGTTCCACCGCGCGGCGCAGCGCGTACAGCGTGACAATGTCGACCGACTGGAAGTACAGGAAGTTGGAGACCGCCTCCAGGCATCGCTCATATGGCGGCTGGGTCAGCGTTGCGCCGCCGTTCGGCCCCGTACTGACCTTGACCAGCCCCTGCGCCTGCAACGAGGCAAGCGCCTCGCGCACCGTGCCGCGCGCCACGCCCATCTGTTCGATCAGGGCCGCTTCCTGCGGCAGCTTGTTTCCGACCTTCTGGTGCGTCTGCACGATCCAGCGCTTGATATCGCTGACGACCTGGTCCGAACGCTTCACGCGTTTGCTGCCCTCTATCTGCGGCGCAGGCTTCGATTCCATGGCTGGCTATTTATGATCATAATTATCATGATTATGGTGGATGAGATGGCTTTTCCTATGCGGGTATTCCCGGGACCAGGCAGGCGCGCTTGGCCCGAGCGCAGGAGATCAGGCCACGGTGAGGGTTCAAGCGGCCGACATTCACGCGGTGCGCATGTCCAATGGCGAACGGAATCCGTCGATTCAGCCCATGGGCCTGGAACGACGCCTGGTGGTGGCCTATACCTGTCGCATGCCAACCTTCCTGATGACGAGGTATCCCATGCACCACGCTTTCCCGCCCAACGACCCCAACGCCATGGCCTACTGGCGCGCGCGCCGCATGGTGCGCGCCCTGCGCGGCTGGTATATCCACCTGCTGGTCTACGCCGTGGTCAATGCGTGGCTATGGTTCCGCTTCTTCTACTTCCCATCGCCGCCATGGTCGCACTACGCCACCACGGGCTGGCCGTGGCCGCTGACCACCACGCTGGCCTGGGGCCTGGGACTGGCCCTGCACGGATTGCTGGTCTGGACGCGGCTGTCGCGCCGCGGACGTGACTGGGAGCAGCGCAAGATCCAGGAATTCATGGATCGGCACTGACCGGATCCCTGGACGCCGGCGCCCCCGGCGGCCGGCTTACATCTGCCGGAACCGATGCATGTAGGCGCGCGACACGGGCAGCTCGGCATCGCTGCCGCGCATCCTGACAAAGAGCCGCCCCGATTCGTCGCGCCGCGTGCCGGCCACGTATTCCATATTGACGATGGACGAGCGGTGGATCTGCCAGAACACCTGCGGGTCCAGGCCGGCCATCAATTCCGCCAGCGGCGTGCGGATCAGGTGCTCGCCATCCCGGGTATGGACCACCACGTACTTGTCATCGCTCTGGAAGTACATCACCTCCTGGATCGGCACGTGGCTGGTGGTATTGCCGCGGCTGGCGCGGACCCACCGCAACTGGCCGCCGCCTTCCGCGCGCGGCTGGGCGCGGGTGAGCTGGCTCAGCAGCTGCGCCAGTTCGGGCAAGGGCGCCGCTTCCTGCAGTGCCTTGCGCAACCGCTCGATGGTGCGGCCGAGCCGTTCCTCGCTGACCGGCTTGACCAGGTAGTCCACCGCCGCACGCTCGAAGGCATCGAGCGCAAATTCGTCGTAGGCCGTGACGAACACCAGCCGCGTCTCGGTTTCGATGCCCTGCGCCACCTCCAGCCCGGACAGCCCCGGCATCTTGATATCGAGAAAGGCGACGCTCGGCGACCACCGCGCAATAGCCTCGGCGGCCTCGATGCCGTTGGTCGCCTCGGCAACGATCTCCAACTCCGGCCACAGGCGCTGCAGCTTGCCGCGCAGGTACGCACGCAGGTGCTCTTCGTCATCGGCAATCAGGGCAGTCGGCGTCATGGGCGTCATCGGGCGTCTCCGGTTCGGGATGCTGGCGGCAGCGGCAGATCGATCAGTACGGCGGTGCCCGGCGAGCGCTCTTCGATCCTGACGTGGGCATCGCCGTCATACAGCACCCCCAGCCGTTCACGCAGATTCGACAGGCCGACCCCGGCTCCCGCCGACGGCCGAAAGCCCATGCCATCGTCCTCGATCATCGCCAGCATGCGCGCGCCGCGCCGCTCCAGCCGGACCAGCAAGCGCCCGCCTTCGATCTTCGGCTCAAGGCCATGCTTGATCGCATTCTCGACCACGGGCTGCAGCAGCATCGGCGCCAGCGGCACCGTTTCGAGCTCCGCATCGACATCGACCGTGTAATGCAGCCGCTCGCCCATGCGGATGCGGATCAGCGCCAGATAGTCGCGCAGCAGCTTCGCCTCCTGCGCCACCGTACCTTGCGTCGCGCGGCTGGCTGCGAGCGACGCGCGCAGATAGGCAATGAAATGCTCCAGCATCATCGTGGCCTTCTGCGGCGCGGGCTCGATCAGGCTGACCACGTTGGCCAGCGTATTGAACAGGAAGTGCGGCTCGATCTGCGCCTGCAGCAGCTTCATGCGCGCCTCGACCAACTGCTTTTCCGTCGACAGCGTGCGCACCTGTTCCTGCGCCATATATTCGGCAATCTTGCGCTCTTCCCACCGCCGCCCAAGCAGGCCCACACGGCCCCAGGTCATGATGCCGTGCACCGCCAGGCCGATCCCCCAACCCATCAGCGGACCACCGGCCCACGGCCGATGCGACGAGCCCATCAGATGGAAGCCGATCAGCATCGCGTTCACCACCACGTAGACCATGGCGTGCAGGTAGAAAAAGCGCAGTGCACGCACGCGGTGGCGGGCTTCTTCGTAGGCACGCTGCTCGGGGGCGGCGCGCCAGAGGCGGGAGTGGGGGAACGGCACGGGCGGTGGCTGGGGCGGCGATTGGGCGCAGGTTACCACTGGCTTGAGCGTGGTGACATGACGGTGCCGCAAATCGACAGGCTGGCGGTGTGAATCGACGGAAAACAGGCGCGGATGTCTGATGTTGCCGGAAATTGGTGGCCGCGCATGGCGCCATGTCACGGCTTTTGGCGAGGCTCTGCGATGCCCTGGCACGACTGCCCCGATGTAAATGCCTCGGGCCCCGCCAAAACAAAACGGGCTACGCAATGCGTAGCCCGTTCTTCAATTCTGGTGCCGGCTGCAGGACTCGAACCCGCCACCTGATGATTACAAATCAACTGCTCTACCTGATGAGCTAAGCCGGCATATGGATGCAGACCGCGATTCTACTGCATTGCGGTCGGCTTTGGGATGGCTTACTTCACCACTTTCAGTGCAGGCTTCTTGCCGCCGATGCGGGGCACCGGGGGCGGCGTGTCGTCGTCGCCGGGGCCGGTGTCGCTGGTCGTTGCGGGGGTCTCGGCTTCGACCGGGGCAAGCTTGGGCGGCGGGTTGTTTTCACGCTCGGTGGCGGCCTGGGTTTCCGGCAGGCTGCGTTCGACCGGGAAGGCCATGCCTTGCCCGTTCTCGCGGGCGTAGATCGCCAGCACGTTCTCGACGGGCACGTCGATCTTGCGCGAGACACCGCCGAAGCGTGCGCTGAAGGTGATCCACTCGTTGCCCATGTCAAGGCCGCTGGTGGCGTCGAAGCTGACGTTCAGCACGATCTCGTTGTTCTTGACGAACTCGCGCGGCACGTTGGTGTTGGCGTCGACGAAGACGGCGATGTACGGCGTGAAGCCGTTGTCCGTGCACCATTCGTAGATGGCGCGGATCAGGTAGGGCTTGGTGGAGGTTTCAGGCATTGTGCTTCCAATGGCGCCGCGATGGCCCGAGGGCGGTTGCCGTCGGGCCGGTGCCGGTTAGCGGCGCATCACCTTTTCGGACGGGGTCAGCGCTTCGATGTACGCGGGACGGCTGAAAATGCGTTCAGCATACTTCAGCAGCGGCGCGGCGTTCTTCGACAGCTCGATGCCGTAGTGGTCCAGGCGCCACAGCAGCGGCGCGATGGCGACGTCGAGCATCGAGAACTCTTCGCCCAGCATGTACTTGTTCTTGACGAAGATCGGCGCCAGTTGCGTCAGGCGGTCGCGGATCGCGGCGCGGGCGCGTTCGTGGTTCTTTTCCGCGGCCTTGCCCTTTTCGTTCTCCAGCGTGTAGACGTGGGTGAACAGTTCCTTTTCGAAATTGAACAGGAACAGGCGGGCGCGGGCGCGCTGCACCGGGTCGGCTGGCATCAGCTGCGGGTGCGGGAAGCGCTCGTCGATGTATTCGTTGATGATGTTCGACTCATACAGGATGAGGTCGCGCTCGACCAGGATGGGCACCTGGCCGTACGGGTTCATCACCGAAATATCTTCGGGCTTGTTGAACAGGTCGACGTCGCGGATTTCAAAATCCATGCCCTTTTCGAACAGGACAAGGCGGCAACGTTGGGAAAACGGGCAAGTCGTACCCGAATACAACACCATCATGGTTGGATTCCTTGGGCTTAGCCGGAGCTGGGTCGGACAGTAAGGTCTGCCATTCTGCCAAAGTCGGCCACCGAAAAGCAAATAAGTGGCATATGCGACTCTTTTTGGGTTATCACCCGTAAAAAGCATCAGGGGCGGCGCTGCGTTTTTTCGCAGCGACCGCCCCTGGTCGTCAGGGCCCGATCAGGCCCTGTCATGTCACGGCTTACTTCACATCTTTCCAGTACGCCGCGTTCAGGCGCCAGGCGAACACGGTGAACACGCCCAGGAACAGCAGCACCCAGACGCCCAGGCGCTTGCGGTGGTTCTGCGCGGGCTCGGCCATCCAGTCGAGGAAGCTGACGAGGTCGGCGGTCATCTGGTCGTACTCGACCTTGCTCAGCTTGCCCTGGCTCAGTTGCTCGAAACCGGCAAACTTGTGCACCTTCTCGCCATGCTCTTCCACTTCGGTGAACTTGGCGGCGCGCTGGCCCTGCAGTTCCCACAGCACGTGCGGCATGCCGACGCTCGGGAACACCAGGTTGTTCCAGCCGGTGGCGCGGCTGTCGTCGCGATAGAAGGTGCGCAGGTAGGTGTACAGCCAGTCGTCGCCACGGGCGCGCGCGATCACCGACAGGTCCGGCGGCTGCGCGCCGAAGAAGGCCTTGGCTTCCTTCGGCTGCATGGCGATGTTCATCGTTTCGCCCACCTTGTCCGCGGTAAACAGCAGGTTCTCGCGGATCTGGTCGTCGGTCAGGCCGATGTCCTTGAGCCGGTTGTAGCGCATCATCGACGCGCCGTGGCAGTTCAGGCAGTAGTTGACGAACACCTTGGCGCCGCGCTGCAGCGACGACAAGTCGGCGGTGTTCACCGGCGCCGGCTCGAGGGGGAAGCCCCCCTCCGATGCCATGGCGGGCGCGCCGGCAATGCAGGCGCCGGCCAGCGCGAGGATCGAAAGCAGCTTTTTCATCTTGTGTCCTTGTGCTCTTGTCGGGGTTCGCTTCGCTCAGTGCGGGTGGAACGTGACACGCTCCGGGACCGGCTTGAACTCGCCGACACGGCTCCACAGCGGCATGGTCAGGAAGAAGGCGAAGTACAGCAGCGTACCCAGCTGAGACACCTTTTCACCAACCGGCGACGGCGGTTGCACGCCGAGATAGCCGAGCACCAGGAACACCACCACGAAGACGATCAGGATGGTCTTGTGGAAAGCGGGACGATAGCGGATGGACTTGACCGGCGAGCAGTCGAGCCACGGCAGGAAGAACAGGATCACCACCGAGCCGCCCATCACCAGCACGCCCCAGAACTTGGCGTCGATGAAATAGAAGCCCACGGCCAGGACCACCGCGATGGCGATGGCACCGATCTTCACGCGCGCATCCTTGCTGCGCAGGAACACCATGCCGAGCAGCAGCGCGAAGAACACCCACAGGATCGGCAGGAAGTTCGACGTGGTGGCGCGCAGCATCGAGTAGAACGGCGTGAAGTACCAGACCGGCGCAATATGCGGCGGGGTCTTCAGCGGATCGGCCGGGAAGAAGTTGTTGGCTTCCAGGAAATAGCCGCCCACTTCGGGGAAGAAGAAGATCACGGCCGAGAACAGGATCAGGAAGCCGCCCACGCCGAGCAGGTCATGCACCGAGTAGTACGGGTGGAACGGGATGCCGTCCAGCGGGATACCGTTTTCGTCCTTCTTGGCCTTGATCTCGACGCCGTCCGGGTTGTTCGAGCCCACTTCGTGCAGCGCAATGATGTGCGCGATCACCAGGCCCAGCAGCACCAGCGGCACGGCGATGACGTGGAACGAGAAGAAGCGGTTCAGGGTCGCGTCGCTGACCACGTAATCACCGCGGATAAACAGCGACAGGTCCTGGCCGATCACCGGGATGGCCGAGAACAGGTTCACGATCACCTGGGCGCCCCAGTACGACATCTGGCCCCACGGCAGCAGGTAGCCCATGAAGGCTTCGGCCATCAGGCACAGGAAGATCAGGCAGCCGAAGATCCAGACCAGTTCGCGCGGCTTGCGGTACGAACCGTACAGCAGGCCCCGGAACATATGCAGGTAGACCACGACGAAGAAGGCCGAGGCGCCGGTCGAATGCATGTAGCGCACCAGCCAGCCCCACGGGACCTCGCGCATGATGTATTCCACGCTGGCAAAGGCCACGGGAATGCCGGCGGCGTTCAGCGTGCCGTCCGGCTTGTAGTTCATCACCAGGAAGATGCCGGTAACGATCTGGATCACCAGCACCAGCAGCGCCAGCGAACCGAAGAAGTACCAGAAATTGAAATTCTTCGGCGCGTAGTAGCGGGACAGGTGGTCTTCCCACAGCTGCGTCGCAGGAAAGCGGGCGTCGATCCAGCCCAGCAGGCCGGTCGTCTTGACTTGTTTTTCGGCCGCCATGATCAGGCTTCTCCTTTCTCGTCCTTGCCGATCACGATCTTGCTTTCGGACAGGAACTGGTAGGGGGGAACATCGAGATTCTGCGGAGCCGGCTTGTTCTTGAAGACGCGCCCGGCCAGATCGAAGGTCGATCCATGGCAGGGGCAGAGGAAACCGGGATCAGTGCCGAGCTGAGGATTGGCACCGGGGGCGAAGGGGCCCGAGGGGGAACAGCCGAGATGGGAACAGATGCCCACTACCACCAGCACGTCCTTGTGTTCCGGACGCGAACGGGTTTCGTTCTTGCAGTACTCGGGCGTCTGCATGGTGAACGGAATGTCGGAATTGGGATCGGCCACTTCGCCATCCGTCTTTTTCAGCGACGCCAGTTGCTCCTCCGTGCGCCGCATGATCCAGACCGGTTTGCCGCGCCACTCGACGGTCATCATCTCGCCCGGCTTCAGGGCGCCGATATCCGCCTCGACTGGGGCACCCGCGGCCTTGGCCTTCTCCGATGGTGCAAAGGTACTGACGAAAGGAACCGCTACCGCCACGCCTCCGACGCCGCCAGCGACGGATGTCGCGATCAACCAATTGCGGCGACCTTTATCCACGCTCTTCACGTCTTGCTGGTCACTCATTCCAAACCCCAGGGGAAGTCAATTTAGATTTTGCGTCAACCATAAAGTGTACCTTAGACACCTGCGCACTAGATAGGCAGAAAATGCCACGGCCTCGCGCGATTATCGGACATGCATCCCGGAAATCCGGCTCCACGCTTGATTTCCGGTGAGTGATGCGGCAGGCTTCCAGCTTGAAAGCGTTCACCCATCGCCACAAGAAGGAGAACCCCCCATGGGCATGATCTCGGAATTCAGAACCTTCGCCGTACGCGGCAACGTCATTGACCTGGCTGTCGGTGTGATCATTGGCGCGGCGTTCGGCAAGATCGTGGATTCGGTGGTCAACGACCTGATCATGCCGTTGGTGGGCCGTGTGGTGGGCAAGCTGGATTTCTCCAGTATGTTTATTGTTCTGGCGGATCCCCCTCCCGGGACACCGCTGACGCTCGATGCACTGAAGAAGGCCGGCGTACCGGTGTTTGCCTACGGCAACTTCCTGACCATCGTCGTCAACTTCATCATCCTGGCCTTCATCATCTTTCTGATGGTGCGTGCCTTCAACCGGATGCGCGCCGAAGAACCGGCGCCGCCGCCCGCCGCCCCGCCCGAGGAAGTGGCACTGCTGCGTGAAATCCGTGACAGCCTGAAGGCCCGCTGATTTCGAATCCCGAACGATAAAACGGCCCCGCTGGGGCCGTTTTGTTTTTGGTCAGATCAGACCGGATTCGGAATATCAATAAAGGTATGGCGCAGGCCGAAGCGTTGGGCCACATGCTCGCCCAGCGAGCGAATGCCATAGCGTTCGGTCGCATGATGGCCGGCTGCCAGATAGGCCACGCCGCTCTCGCGCGCCAGGTGCGTGGTCTGCTCCGAGACTTCGCCGCTCAGATAGGCATCGACGCCCGCGGCGACCGCGGCATCGAAATAGCCTTGCGCCCCACCCGTGCACCAGCCGACGGTGCGGATCATCTGGCCAGGCTCGCCGATCGCGAGCGGCTCGCGCCCGAGCACGCCGCCGACATGCGCCGCCAGCGCAGACAGCGGCATCGGCGCAGGCAGCGTCCCCGTCCAGCCCAGCTGGTCATCGCTGAAGCGGCCGGTGGGAGTGAAGCCGAGATGCAGGCCCAGTTGCGCGTTATTGCCGAATTCCGGGTGATTATCCAGCGGCAGGTGGTAGGCGAACAGATTGATATCCGCCCCGAGCAAGCACTTCAGGCGCGCATGCTTCTGCCCGACCACGCGCGCATCCTCGTTTTTCCAGAAATAGCCGTGATGCACGAGAATGGCGTCGGCGCCCGCCTCGACCGCGGCCTCGACCAGCGCCAGGCTTGCCGTCACCCCAGTCACCACATGTGTGATCTCCGAGCGACCTTGCACTTGCAGCCCATTGGGACAATAGTCCTTGTAGCGGGAAACTTCCAACAGGTCGTTCAAGTACAATTCAAGCTCTTTTGTTTTCATTTTCTGCTCAAAACTCCAATATGTTGCGGCGCTTTTGGCTGTTCTTTGCCCAGGCTGTCACCGTCGTGCTGGCGGTCTGGTTCGTCGTGGCAACGCTCAAGCCTGAATGGCTGCAGAGGGGGCGCGTCGCGGTCCAATCCGGCTCGCCCATCGTGGCGCTCAAGGAGGTCGTGCCCAACGTGTCCGGTCCTGCGGCCGAAGGGTCATATAGCGAAGCCGCCCAGCTGGCCATGCCGGCGGTGGTCAATATCTTTACCAGCAAGAACGGCAACAAGCGCTCGCCCAATCCGCAGGCCGAGGATCCGTGGTTCCGCTTTTTCTTCGGCGACCGCCTGCCCGAGCGGCAGGAGCCGGTCTCCAGCCTGGGGTCCGGCGTCATTGTCAGCGCCGAGGGTTACATTCTAACCAACCACCACGTGGTCGACGGCGCCGACGAGATCGAGATCGCGCTGACCGATGGCCGCAAGGCCAATGCCAAGGTGGTCGGCTCCGACCCGGAAACCGACCTGGCCGTGCTGAAGGTGACGCTCAAGGACCTGCCGGCGATCACGCTGGGCCGGCTCGAGAACGTGAAGGTCGGCGACGTGGTGCTGGCCATCGGCAACCCGTTCGGCGTCGGCCAGACCGTGACGATGGGCATCGTGTCGGCGCTGGGCCGCAGCCACCTGGGCATCAACACCTTCGAGAACTTCATCCAGACCGATGCAGCGATCAACCCCGGCAACTCGGGCGGCGCGCTGGTGGACGCGCAGGGCAACCTGCTGGGTATCAATACGGCGATCTATTCGCGCTCGGGCGGCTCGCTGGGTATCGGTTTCGCCATCCCCGTATCGACGGCCAAGCAGGTGATGGAGTCGATCATCTCGACCGGCAGCGTGACGCGCGGATGGATCGGCGTCGAGCCGCAGGACATGACGCCGGAGATTGCCGAGTCGTTCGGACTCGATGCCAAGGAAGGCGCACTGATCGCCGCCGTGGTCCAGGGCGGCCCGGCCGACAAGGCCGGGGTGCGGCCAGGCGATGTGCTGACCAAGGTGGATGGCTTGTCGATCACGGACACCACGGCGCTTCTGAATGCCATTGCGCAGCTCAAGCCCGGCGTGGACATCAAGATGACGGTGATCCGCCGCGGCAAGCCGACGGACCTGACGGTGACCATCGGCAAGCGCCCCCCGCCGCCGCGCCGCTCGCTGCCCTTCGAAGAGGAAGAATAGGCCGGACCGTGCCGGTACCCGAGCAAGCAAACCCGCCAGCGATGGCGGGTTTTTTTGTGCCCGCATCGATTCCGGGACTGGGCAGTAGCAGCCAGACGGGTCGGCCTGCGATCGATTTCGGCAGAGCCGCATCCTGCCTTACAACGCCAGTTGCCCTGACGGTGACAGCCCGTCCGGATGGGTCTGCCAGCGTGCCATGCCTGGCCGCCACGATCCGAGTGGTTTGAATGGGCAAATGCGGACCGGTCCTGTCCCAATGGAAACTCGCACGGTCTGACGGCAACTCGGACGCAGCGCAAAGCGCCAACCCTTGCTAGCGATTGCCTCACCTTGGATTGCACAAAAGAAAACGCCGGCATCCTTGCGGATGCCGGCGTTCTTCAAGTCAACCTTCAGCGGGCGGATGCCCGCGTCAGATTAGAACTTGTGGCGCAGGCCGACCACAGCACCGAACTGGTCCTTGCCGGACTGGACGGTGTTGAAGCCGTTCACGCCCAGCAGCGAGCCGTTGTCGTTCAGAGCGTACGACAGCGAGGTGTACACGTCGGTACGCTTCGACAGCGCGTAGTCGGCGGTCACGACGAATTGCCACGGATCGGCGTCGGTCTTGCGGAAGTCTTGGTAGTAAGCAGCGCCCGACAGCGAGAACGCCGGGGTCAGCTGGTAACCCAGACCCAGCCAGTACAGGTTGGAGGTACCGTTGATGCCCAGCGGGTTGGCGGCAGTCGCCACTTGGCCCGGCAGAGCGGCGCCGTCGGCAGCCTTGGCCCAACGGTAGCCAGCGTAGACCTTGGCCGGGCCGAAGGCGTAGTTGGCACCCACGGTGGCGCGGCGGATACGCTGACCGCTTGCGTCGACCGGAGCAGCGGCGGTGCCGGTGGTCTGGCCGTGCACTTCGTCATAAGCAGCACCAACCGAGAACGGGCCAGCTGCGTAGTTCAGCATGGCGCCATACTCTTGGCCGCGGCGGAAGGCGCCGGCGACTTCCTGGCCGTTGTTGTTGAAGCTGTAGAAGGCCGAAGCGGTCAGGCCACCGAACTTGCCGATGTACTTGACGGTGTTGTCGGCGCGCGAAGCGAAGGCGGCGTCCTGAGCCAGGATACCGTAGCGCGACGAGATGGCCATCGGGTCATAGATCAGGCCGAAGTCGTAGAAGGCGGTCTGTTGACGGCCCAGCAGCAGCGAACCGAAGTTGCTTTGCAGACCGACGTAGGCTTGACGACCGAACAGACGACCGCCTTGAGCCGAGCGACCATCATCCAGGTCGAAACCGCTTTCCAGGACGAACACGCCCTTCAGACCGCCACCCAGGTCTTCCACGCCACGCAGGCCCCAGCGCGAACCGGACTGGTTACCCGACGACATGCGGAACAGATCGTCGCCGGCAGCGTTGGCCTTGCTGACGTATTCGAGGCCGACGTCAGCCACGCCGTACAGGGTCACGCTCGATTGGGCATAAGCGCCACCAGCGGCCAGAGCGGCGACGGCAGCAGCAAACAGTTTCATCTTCATATCGACACTTTCCTTGTCAACTGATTGGGAAATCTTGGTTGCCCAAGTGCTTGGGCGACGCATTTACATTCACGTCTGCTGCGTATTATGTGCCAGCCCCCCCGGCCGTCAGAAGGCTTTTTCGGCGTAAACCATGCTTACTGGCGGTTTTTGTTGTCCGGGAGCAACAGGAATGCGGGCAAAAATCCCCAACTTGGTGCAAACCGGCACTGTGGCTGGCGAAAAAGCCCGCCTCAGTGCGATTCGTCCGGCTGTGTTTCTGCGGAAGTGGCCTCTTCGCCTGCCGGGCGTCCGACAAAACGGGCCAGGATCAGGCCAAGTTCATAGAGGGCCACCAGAGGGACCGCGAGCAGCAGTTGCGACAGCACGTCCGGCGGCGTGACGATGGCCGCAATGATGAAAGCCCCGACGATCACATAGGGGCGGATCTGCTTGAGTTTTTCCAGTTCCACCACGCCAAACCGCACCAGCACGATCACCACCACCGGCACTTCGAAGGTAATGCCGAAGGCCAGGAACGTGGTCATGGCGAAGCTGAGGTATTTATCGATGTCGGTGGACATCTCCGCCCCCAGCGGCGCGTTGTAGTGCGCCATGAAATGGAACACCGTGGGGAACACCAGAAAATATGCAAAGGCCACGCCGCACAGGAACAGGAAATAACTGCTCGATACCAGCGGCAGGATCAGGCGCTTCTCATGCTGGTACAGGCCGGGCGCGACAAACTGCCAGACCTGGTACAGCACCCATGGCAGCGCGATCAGGAATGCCACCAGCAAGGTCACCTTCATCGGCACGAAGAACGAGCCGGTCACGTCCGTGACGATCATCTTGCCCCCCTTGGGCAGCGATTCCATCAGCGGCGCGGAGAACAGGTTGAAGATGACCGGCGCCCAGTAGACCAGCGAGACGAACACCAGGATGATGCCGGCCACCGCCTTGACCAGTCGCTGGCGCAACTCGATCAGGTGGGAGATGAAGGTTTCCTGCTGCGACTCGTCTTGCGGGTCGTGGGGATCGGAGGACCGGGTGTCGCTCATGGCGTGAACCGCTCAGCCGCGAGGGCCGGCAAGTGGATCGATGAAACCGCAACGTTGCGGCGGGGGGAGGCGGACACAACGACAGCGGCCACGGCGGCCGGCAGGAATTCGCCGCGCGCCATGCTTATTCGAAGAAGGAGCGGGAGGGCCGGCTCACCGGCCGGTGCCGCTTGACGCGCGCCGCGCCCGACTGCACCCAGACGCGGACATTGTGCTGGCGCTTGAACCACAGCGGACGCGCGCCCTGCTTGACGCGCCAGCTCTTGCGCCCGTTGTGCGCCTTGTGCGCCGCGTCCCAGCTGGGCACGAAGCCGCCGCTAGCATCGCTGCCGCTCCCCGCGCCGGTGGCTGCGCTGGTTTCGACGCCGCCGAGGGCGTCGTTGAGCGCCTGGCTCTGCTCGCTGACTTCCTTGTGGATGGTGCGCTCGACGTCGCGTGCGGCGTCCTCGAATTCCGTGCGCATCTTGCGCAGTTCTTCCAGTTCGACCTCGCGGCTGACCTCGGCCTTGACGTCGTTGATGTAGCGCTGTGCACGGCCGACCAGCGCACCGACCGTGCGCGCGACCTTGGGCAGCCGTTCGGGACCGATCACGATCAGTGCCACGGCGCCAATCAGCGCCAGCTTGGAAATGCCGAGATCAATCATGCAGACACATCATGCGGACAACATGCGGGATAGCGCGGGCGCGCAACGACACGCGCAGCGAGATTTGCGTGGCAGGGGGCACACCGCCGGCTTATTGCTGGCGGGACTTTTCCTTGGCGTCGACGTCGATGGTGGTGGAATCGCGCAGTTCCTTGGACGCGCCCGGCTGGGCGCCCTTGTCTTCGCCGTCCTTCATGCCGTCCTTGAAGCCCTTGACCGCGCCGCCCAGGTCCTGGCCGATATTGCGCAGCTTCTTGGTACCGAACACCAGCATGACGATCACCAGCACGATCAGCCAGTGCCAAATGCTAAACGAACCCATCTCTTGCTCCTGATGCAGCCGCGGGCGCAATCATTGTTGCCCGGACCCGTTGTTCCGTCCCGTGATGGCCGCGCCGGGCGACGGTTGCCGGCACAGCTTCTGCCCGGGGCGTTGCCGCCGCGGACCCTCCCCTGCCAAGGCTGCCCGGTCAGGGCAGCGGTCCCTTCCAGGCGTGGCGCGGTCCACCCAGCACATGCAGGTGCAGGTGGTAGACCTCCTGTCCGCCGTCCGGGCCGGTATTGATCACCGTCCGGAAGCCGTTGGAACAGCCGGCCGCGCGCGCCAGTTCAGGCACCTTCAGCATCATTCTAGCAAGCACCTCCCCTTCACCGGCGCCGCAATCGGCCAGCGAGTCGACATGTGCCTTGGGAATGACCAGCAAGTGTACCGGGGCCTTGGGATGGATATCGTGGAAAGCCAGCATGTCGTCGTCTTCATAGACTTTGTTCGACGGCAGCTGGCCGGCCACGATCTTGCAGAAGATGCAATTATCCTGAGCGTTCATGAAAATTTCATTGCGACAGCCGCGGCACCAGTGACCAACACATGCATCGTGTGCCCGACCTCAGAACTGCTGGTCCGGGTACATCGGCTTGCTGTCGTTCAGATACAGCCAGCCCTTGACGATACGATACAGCATCCACAGCGACAGCACGCCCCACACGGCAAAGGCCAGCGGCATCAGCACGACTGTCGCGAACAGCACCCCGCCCAGCACGCCCCAGGCCACCGACCACCAGAACGAGCGGATCTGCCAGGCGAAGTGCGAGGCATACAGCGATCCGCGGGCGTCATCGCGCTTGACATAGTCAATCACGATGGCGATCAGCGCGGTGATGCCGCCGGTGAGCCAGAAGATCGCATACAGCGCGTAAAGAATGTGCAGCAGCTTGCGCAGGCTGCCCAGCTGTTCGCCGCTGGGGGTGGTGACCTGCCCGGTGTAGTCGTTCGCCATCATCGCCCTCGGTTGGAAGCCTGCCTTGCGGCAGGCGGGAAACCGGCCGGCATCCGCGCCGGCTAGTCCTTGCGCCGGGCCTTTTCTTCCAGGCCGGACAGCCCTTCGCGCCGCGCCAGCTCGTTGACCACGTCAGCCGGCGTCAGGCCGAAGTTTGCCAGCAGCACCATGCTGTGGAACCACAGGTCGGCCACTTCATAGACCACCTTGCCGGCCGCGGCGCCGATCTCGCCGGCGGCGCGCGCGTCCTTGGCGGCCATCACGGTCTCGGTGGCTTCCTCGCCGATCTTCTTCAGGATGGCGTCGTCGCCCTTGCTGAACAGGCGCGCCACGTAGGATTTGTCGGGGTCACCGCCGTTGGCGGGCTTGCGCGATTCCAGCACCTCGGCCAGGCGCGCCAGGACATCGTTGCTGCTGAGTGCGTCGTCGCTCATGGCTTGGTGTAGATCTGGGCAGGGTCCTTCAGCACCGGCTCGACCGTCTGCCAGTCGCCGGCGTCCGCATCGCCCTCGAATTTCTGGAAGAAGCAGGAATGGCGCCCGGTATGGCACGCGATGCTGTCGACTTGCGTCACCTTCAGCAGCACCACATCTTCATCGCAGTCCAGACGGATCTCGTGCACCTTCTGCACATGGCCCGATTCTTCGCCCTTGTGCCACAGGCGCTTGCGCGAGCGCGACCAGAACACGGCCTCGCCCAGCTCCACGGTGCGCAGCAGCGCCTCGCGGTTCATGAACGCAAACATCAGCACGTCGTTCGAGCCGACTTCCTGCACGATCACCGGCACCAGGCCGTTGTCGTCCCATTTCACCTTGTTGAGCCACTTCTTCGGCATGATCAGATCCGCACGGGAATGCCCTCGCGGGCCATGAATGCCTTGGCTTCGCCCACGGTGTGCTGGCCGTAGTGGAAGATACTGGCGGCCAGCACCGCGTCGGCGCGGCCCTTTGTTATGCCGTCGGCCAGGTCCTGCAGGCCGCCGACGCCGCCCGAGGCGATCACCGGCACCGGCACCGCGTCGCTGACCGCGCGGGTCAGCTCGAGGTCGAAGCCGCTCTTGGTGCCATCGCGGTCCATGCTGGTGAGCAGGATTTCGCCGGCACCGCGCGTGGCCATTTCACGTGCCCATTGCACCGCGTCCAGCCCCGTGGCCTTGCGCCCGCCGTGGGTAAAGACCTCCCACCGCGGCGCTTCGCCGGGGGCGGAGCTGCGCTTGGCGTCGATCGCCACCACGATGCACTGCGAACCATAGCGCGCGGTGGCATCCGACACCAGCTGCGGGTTGGCGATCGCCGACGAGTTGACGCTGATCTTGTCCGCCCCGGCATTGAGCAGCCGGCGCACGTCTTCGACGGTGCGCACGCCGCCGCCCACCGTCAGCGGGATAAACACCTGCGCGGCGACGTCCTCGATGATATGCAGCATCAGGTCGCGCCCGTCGCTGGTCGCGGTGATGTCCAGGAATGTGATTTCGTCGGCGCCCTGCTCGTCATAGCGGCGCGCGATTTCCACGGGATCGCCCGCGTCGCGCAGCTCGACAAAGTTGACGCCCTTGACCACCCGCCCGTTGGTCACGTCCAGGCAGGGGATGATACGTTTGGCTAGCATGAGATTCCTTGTCCGCCACCGCTGCCGTGCCGGCAGCGGCCAGGCGGCCGCGCCCCGCGGCGCCGTTGCCTTATTGCCCGTCGCGCAGCTTGTCGGCGCGCGCTTGCGCGTCGGCAAAGTTGAGGTCGCCGGAGTAGATCGCGCGGCCGCAGATGACCCCTTCCACGCCCTCGCCTTCGACCGCGCACAGGTTGTCGATATCGGCCAGGTTGGACAGCCCGCCGCTGGCGATCACCGGGATCGACATCGACTGCGCCAGCTTGACGGTGGCATCGATATTGATCCCCTGCAGCATGCCGTCGCGGCCGATGTCGGTGTAGATGATGGCCTCGACGCCGTAGTCTTCGTACTTGCGCGCCAGGTCCGCCACCTCGTGGCCGGTCAGCTTGCTCCAGCCGTCGGTGGCGACCTTGCCGTCCTTGGCATCGAGCCCGACGATGATATGGCCGCCGAAGGCCGAGCACGCGTCCTTCAGGAACCCTGGGTTCTTCACCGCCGCGGTGCCGATGATGACGTACGAGAGCCCATCGTCCAGCCAGCGCTCGATGGTGTTGAGGTCGCGGATGCCGCCGCCCAGCTGCACCGGGATCTCGTCGCCGACCTCGGCGATGATGGACTTGATGGCGGCCTCGTTGCGGGGCTTGCCCACGAACGCGCCGTTCAGGTCCACCAGGTGCAGGCGGCGGGCGCCCTGCTCCACCCAGTGGCGTGCCATGGCGGCGGGATCTTCGGAAAAGACGGTGGCCTGGTCCATGTCGCCTTGTTTGAGGCGTACACACTGACCGTCCTTCAGGTCGATGGCCGGAATGAGCAACATATGCGTGACGAGCGTGGTTGAGTGAGTGAGATTGAGCGAGACCGGCGCATGCCGGTCAGGTCGGGTCGATAGTCGATCGGAAACGGGTCAGGTGCCGGGTCGGTCAGCGGTCGAGCATCGGGTCAACAAGCGAACACAAGCGAATCGCGAATCGGCAAGCTGCGCTTCAGGGATTCCAGTGGACGAAGTTCCGGTACAGCTGCAGGCCCATGGCCGCGCTTTTCTCGGGGTGGAACTGCGTCGCGAAAATATTATCGCGCGCTACCGCGCTGGTAAACACGACTCCGTATTCCGTTTCGCCGGCAATATGGGCCGGATCCTGCGCCTGCACATAGTAGCTGTGGACGAAATAGAACCAGCTGTCGTCCGGGATACCGTCCCACAGCGGGTGCGGCCTGGCCTGGCGCACCCGGTTCCAACCCATCTGCGGCACCTTGAAACGCGAGCCGTCGGGCTGCGTCATGCCATCCAGCGCGAACCGTACGACCTGCCCGGGCATCAGCGCCAGCGCCGGGGTGCGATCCGTGCCGGCCCGGCTTTCGGTGCTGAACTCGAACAGCATCTGTTCGCCCACGCAGACGCCCAGCATCGGCTTGCTCGCGGCGGCCTCGACCACCGCTTGCTGCAGCCCGGACGCGCCCAGCGCCGACATGCAGTCGGGCATCGCGCCCTGCCCCGGCAGCACCACGCGGTCCGCCGAGCGGATGCCTTCGGGCGCATCCACCACCCGGACATCGGCTTCCGGTGCCGCGGCGCGCAGCGCCTGCGCCACCGAGCGCAGGTTGCCCATGCCGTAATCCACAATTGCTATGGTAGTCATGATTTCAAAACAGGCAACAATGTCTTCAGCCCGTCCACAATGAATTCCACGGCCAGCGCCGACAGGATCAGGCCCATCAGGCGCGTGCCGATATTGATGCCGGTGCGCCCGATCACCCGGGCGATCGGGTCCGCCGCGCGGAACACCAGGTACACCACCGAACCCAGCAGCGCACCGATGCCGACCAGGATCAGCAGCTGGTACCAGTGCTGGGTCTTGCCGGCATAGACGATCACCGTGCTGATCGAACCCGGTCCGGTCAGCAACGGCAGCGCCAGCGGCACCACCGCAATGCTGGACTTTACCTCGGCCTCGTCCTCTTCCTCGGGCGTGGCCTTGGTGCGGCTGGTTTGCGCATTCAGCATGTTCATGGCCATCATGATCATGATGAGCCCGCCGCCCACCTGCAGCGATGCCACCGAGATATTGAAGAACTCGATGATCTGCTGGCCCAGCAGCGCGGACACCGCCACTACGATCGCCACCGAGATCGACGCGATCTTGATGGTACGCAGCTTTTCCGCTTCGGTCTGCTGGCTGGTCAGGCTGATGAAGAACGGGATCGCCCCGATCGGATTGATCAGCGCCAACAGCGAGATAAACGACTTGAGCGTATCCATCGGTTGCGGTTGCCAGCATCGCTGGCCGTATTGGCTAGAGAGTTGGGCGGGCGCCGCAACCAGCCGGCACGCCTACGGGTTCAGGATGCTCAGAGCGTACCCTTGGTCGACGGGATCGTGTTGGCCGCGCGCGGATCCAGCTCCACCGCCATGCGCAAGGCCCGGCCGAAGGCCTTGAACACGGTTTCGCACTGGTGATGAGCGTTGATGCCGCGCAGGTTGTCGATATGCAGGGTGACGCCGGCATGGTTGACGAAGCCGCGGAAGAACTCGATGGTCAGGTCGACGTCGAAGCTGCCCACGCGCGCACGCGTGAACGGAACATGGAACTCCAGGCCCGGGCGGCCGGAGAAATCGATCACCACGCGCGACAGGCATTCGTCCAGCGGCACGTAGCTGTGGCCGTAGCGGGTGATGCCCTTCTTGTCGCCAATGGCCCTGGCCACCGCCTGCCCGAGCGTGATGCCCACGTCTTCCACCGTATGGTGGTCGTCGATATGCGTGTCGCCGGTGGCTTCGACCTCCAGGTCGAACATGCCATGCCGGGCGATCTGGTCCAGCATGTGGTCGAGGAACGGCACGCCCGACGCCAGCTTCTGGCGGCCGCTGCCGTCGAGATTCAGGGAAACGCGAATCTGCGTTTCCGAAGTATTGCGGGTGACCTCTGCAACACGCATGGTGTTAATCCTGCAGCGACGCTGCGAATGCCTCAAGGAACTGCGCGTTTTCTTCGGGCGTGCTGACCGTGACGCGCAGACAATTGGCCAGCAACGGGTGCATTTTACTCACGTTCTTGATCAATACCTTGCGCGCCAGCAGGCGCTCGAAGGTCTGTGCGGCATCCGGCACGCGCACCAGCAGGAAGTTGGCGGCGCTCGGGAACACCGTGACCCCGGGCTGCGCCGCCATGCCGTCGGCCACGCGCGTGCGTTCGGCACGCAGTTGCGCGGCCTGTTCGTCCAGCACCGCCACATGCTCGAGCGCGAACAGCGCGGCGGCCTCGGTCAGCACGTTGACGTTGTAGGGCGGGCGCACCTTGTCCAGTTGCGACAGCCATTCCGGCGCGCCGGCCAGGTAGCCCAGGCGGATGCCGGCCAGGCCGAGCTTCGATACGGTGCGCATCACCAGCAGGTTGCCGAAGTCAGTCAGGCGCGGCATCCAGCTGTGCTGGGCGAACGGCTGGTAGGCTTCGTCGACCACCACCAGGCTGTTGCAGACCTCGCCCTGCGCGGCGCGGATGATGGCCTCCATGTCTTCAGCGTCGAACAGGTTGCCGGTGGGGTTGTTCGGGTAGGCCAGGTAGATGATGGCGGGCTGCTGCGCGGCCATCGCCGCCAGCATCGCGGCGCGGTCGAGCGTGAAGTCGGCGCGCAGCGGCACGCCGACGAACTGCAGGCCGGCAAACTGCGCGGACATCGCGTACATGACAAAGCCCGGCACCGGCGCCATCACCTTCGCGCCCGGCCTGGCCGCGGCCAGCGCCAGCATGCTGATGAGCTCGTCGGAGCCGTTGCCGAGCAGCACGTCCATGCCGGCCGGCACCTGCATCACGCGCCTGAGCGCGGCGCGCAGTGCTTCGCTGCTCGGCACCGGGTAGCGGTTCAACGCGACCTCGCCGAGGCGCTCGGCCAGCTGCTGGCGCAGCGCGGGCGGCAGGCGGTATGGGTTCTCCATCGCGTCGAGCTTGACCAGACCGTGCGAATCCGGCACGTGGTAGGCGCCCATGGCGCGCACGTCGTCACGGATGATGCGTTCGATCAGGGAGGGCTCTACGGCTGACATGGAAGCTCCAGTGTGGGTTGGGTCAGGGGTTCAGCTACGCTTGAAACGGTATTCCGCGCTGCGGGCGTGGGCCTGCAGGCCTTCGCCATAGGCCAGTTCGGCAGCGATCTGGCCCAGCATCTGCGCGCCGCCCTCGCTCACCTCGATCAGGCTCGAGCGTTTCTGGAAGTCATAGACGCCCAGCGGCGACGAGAAGCGCGCGGTGCGCGAGGTCGGCAGCACGTGGTTGGGGCCGGCGCAGTAATCGCCCAGCGACTCGCTGGTATAGCGGCCCAGGAAGATGGCGCCGGCGTGGCGGATCTTCTCGCTCCACTGGCGCGGGTTCTCGGCCGAGATCTCGAGGTGTTCCGGCGCGATCGCGTTGGCGATCTCGCAAGCCTCTTCCATGTCGCGCACCTTGACCAGCGCGCCCCGGCCGGAGATGGAGGCGGCGATCACGTCGCGGCGCGGCATGGTGCCAAGCTGGCGCTGGAGGCTGGCTTCGACGCGGGCGATGTAGTCCGCGTCCGGGCACAGCAGGATCGACTGCGCCAGTTCGTCGTGCTCGGCCTGCGAGAACAGGTCCATCGCCACCCAGTCGGGATCGGTGGTGCCGTCGCAGATCACCAGGATCTCGGACGGGCCGGCGATCATGTCGATGCCGACGGTGCCGAACACGCGCCGCTTGGCCGCCGCGACGTAGGCGTTGCCCGGGCCGACGATCTTGTCGACCTGCGGCAGCGTCGCGGTGCCGTAGGCGAGCGCGCCGACCGCCTGCGCGCCGCCGATGGTGAACACGCGGTCGACGCCGGCGATCTGCGCCGCGGCCAGCACCAGTTCGTTACGCACGCCGCCGGGCGTGGGCACGACCATGATGATTTCCTTGACGCCCGCCACGCGCGCCGGGATCGCGTTCATCAGCACCGACGACGGGTAGGCGGCCTTGCCGCCCGGCACGTAGATGCCGACGCGGTCCAGCGGCGTCACCTTCTGGCCCAGCATGGTGCCGTCGGCCTCGGTGTATTCCCAGCTGTGGCTGCCGCATTCGATCTTCTGCTTCTCGTGATAGGCGCGCACGCGCGCGGCCGCCGCCTCCAGCGCCGCGCGGCGCTTAGGCTCGAGATCTTCGAGCGCGGCTTCGAGCTGCTGCTGCGATACCTCGAGCGCGCCCATCGACGCCGCCTCGACGCGGTCGAAGCGACGGGTGTACTCGAGCACCGCGGCATCGCCGCGCGCTTTCACGTCGGCCAGGATCTGCGCGGCGGCGCGATCGATGGCCTCGTCCTCGCCGGCCTCGAAGGCCAGCACCTGGCGCAGTGCCTCGGCAAAGCCCGGCTCGCTGGAATCGAGCCGGCGGATCGGCAGGCTTTCCATATCGGTTGGGTTCATGACTTCTGTTCCTGTCAGGCGGCGACCCGGCCTCAGGCCAGCGCCGCTGAAGCGCGTTCGAAGGCGTCGAGGATCGGTGCCAGCCGCTCGCGCTTGAGTTTGAGCGCGGCCTGGTTCACCACCAGCCGCGACGAGATCTGCACGATCTCTTCCACTTCCACCAGATTGTTGGCGCGCAGCGTGCTGCCGGTGCTGACCAGGTCGACGATGGCGTCGGACAGGCCCACCAGCGGGCCCAGCTCCATCGAACCGTACAGCTTGATCAGGTCGACGTGAACGCCCTTTTTCGCAAAATGCTCGCGCGCGGTCTGCACGTACTTGGTGGCCACGGCCAGGCGCGCGCCCTGGCGCACGGCAGTGGCGTAGTCAAAGCCGGCCGGCACCGCCACCGACAGGCGGCAGCGCGCGATGTTGAGGTCGATCGGCGCGTACAGCCCGGCCATGCCGCTTTCCATCAGCACGTCCTTGCCGGCCACGCCGAAATCGGCCGCGCCGTACTGCACGTAGGTCGGCACGTCCGAGGCGCGCACGATCACCACGCGCACCGCCGGATCGGAAGTCGGCAGGATCAGCTTGCGCGAGGTCTCGGGATCCTCGGTGACGCGGATCCCGGCCGCTTCCAGCAGCGGCAGCGTCTCGGTGAAGATGCGGCCCTTGGACAGCGCCAGCGTCAGCTGGTTGGGCGATGCGTTGAAAGCGGGGCTCATCGGGCTTCGGTCCTTGGTGCTCAGGCAATGCGGCGGATCTTCGCGCCCACTGCCGACAGCTTGTCTTCCATGCGGTCGTAGCCGCGGTCCAGGTGATAGATGCGGTCGATCACGGTTTCGCCGTCGGCCACCAGGCCGGCGATCACCAGGCTCGCCGACGCACGCAGGTCGGTCGCCATCACGTTGGCGCCCGACAGGCGCGGCACGCCGTTGACCACCGCGGTGTTGCCTTCGACGGTGATGTCGGCGCCGAGGCGGTTCAGTTCCTGCACGTGCATGAAGCGGTTTTCGAAAATGGTCTCGGTCACGCGCGCGGTGCCTTCGGCGACCGCGTTGAGGGCCATGAACTGGGCCTGCATGTCGGTCGGGAAGGCCGGGTATTCGGAAGTGCGGAAGCTCACCGCGCGGGCGCGGTGCGGCATTGCCAGGCGGATCCAGTCGGCGCCGGTCTCGATGCTGGCGCCGGCTTCGCGCAGCTTGTCGAGCACGGTGTCGAGGATCTCGGGCTGCACGCCGCGCAGCACCAGGTCGCCCAGCGTCGCGGCGGCCGCGCACAGGAAGGTGCCGGCCTCGATGCGGTCGGCGATCACGCTGTGGCTGGCGCCATGCAGGCGCTCGACGCCGTGCACCACCAGGCGGTCGGTGCCAATGCCGTCGATCTTCGCGCCCATCTTGACCAGCAGCTGGGCCAGGTCGGTCACCTCGGGCTCGCGCGCGGCGTTTTCCAGCACGGTCTCGCCTTCGGCCAGCGTCGCCGCCATCAGCAGGTTCTCGGTGCCGGTCACGGTGATCATGTCGGTGACCACGCGCGCGCCCTTCAGGCGCCTGGCGCGGGCATGGATAAAGCCGTGCTCGATGGTGATCTCGGCGCCCATCGCCTGCAGGCCCTTGATGTGCTGGTCGACCGGGCGCGCGCCGATGCCGCAGCCGCCCGGCAGCGACACCCGGGCCTCGCCGAAGCGCGCCACCAGCGGGCCCAGCACCAGGATCGAGGCGCGCATGGTCTTGACCAGCTCGTACGGGGCCTCGAGCACATTGACGTCGGCGCCGTTCAGGGTCACGCGCGCGCCGTCGAACTCTGCCTGCATCCCCATCAGGCGCAGCAGCTTGAGCGTGGTGCGCACGTCCTGCAGGTTGGGCACGTTGTCCAGCGCGACGGTGTCGGCCGTCAGCAGGCCCGCGCACAGGATCGGCAGGGCGGCGTTCTTGGCGCCCGAGACGCGGATTTCACCCTTGAGCGGGCCGTTGCCGTGAATCTGGAATTTGTCCATGTTCTATGGTCTGGGCCGGGCACGCGCCCGGCATCATTGTTCTGGAGCCGCGCGGGCGCGGCGCATGGTGCGTTGTTGGTGCTCTACTTGCCCGCGTCCGCCTGCCACTCCGCGGGGGTCAGGGTCTTCATCGACAGCGCATGGATCTCGGCGCGCATGCGGTCGCCCAGCGCCGCGTAGACACGCTGGTGGCGCTGGATCAGCCGCTTGCCTTCGAATTCGTTGCTGACGATGGTGGCAAAGAAATGCTGGCCATCGCCCTCGACTTGCAGATGTTCGCAGGGCAGTCCTTGGGCAATGTAGTCCCTGACTTGTTCCGGTGTAGGCAGCATGGGGTTCTCTTCAGCGTGATTCAGCTTGATTCAACAGGGCCGGCCGCCGCTCAGTGGCGCAGCTTGTATCCGGACTTCAACAGTCGCAGCGCCAGCGCGGCCAGCACCACGAACGCCGATCCGACCACCGCCAGGCTGAACAGCGGCGACACGTCCGAGACGCCGAAGAAGCCATAGCGGAAGCCGTCGATCATGTAGAAGAACGGATTGGCATGGGACACCGCCTGCCAGAAGGCCGGCAGCGAATGGATCGAATAGAACACGCCGGACAGGAAGGTCGCCGGCATGATCAGGAAGTTCTGGAACGCGGCCAGCTGGTCGAACTTCTCGGCCCAGATGCCGGCGATCACGCCGAGCGTGCCGAGGATGCCCGCGCCCAGCAGCGCGAATACCAGGATCCAGCCGACGCTGGCGAAATGCAGGTTGGCGAACCACGCCGTCACCAGCAGCACGCCCAGGCCGACGGTCAGCCCGCGGATCACCGAGGCCACCACGTAGGCGCCGAACATCTCCCAGTGCGACAGCGGCGGCAGCAGCACGAACACCAGGTTGCCGGTGATCTTCGACTGGATCAGCGACGAGGAACTGTTGGCGAAGGCGTTCTGCAACACGCTCATCATCACCAGCCCGGGCACCAGGAAGGCGGTGTAGCTGATCTGGTCATAGACCTTGACCCGGTCTTCCAGCACATGGCCGAAGATCAGCAGGTACAGCACCGCGGTCAGCACCGGCGCGGCCACGGTCTGGAAGCTTACCTTCCAGAAGCGCAGCACTTCCTTGTACAGCAGCGTGCGGAAGCCAACCAGGCCGCCGACGGCCATCGGCCCGAGGCGGGTGTCGTCCAGGATTTCGATGTCGCCGGGCTGCTTCATGCCGCGGCCTCCATCGTCGCGTGGGGCAGCGCCCCGGGCATATGCCCCTCGCGGCGCATGATCTGCACGAATACGTCCTCGAGGTCGGCCTTGTTGATTTCCATGTCTTCGATGTCACAGCCCGCTTCGCGGCAGGCGGCCAGGATCGGTTCCACCGCCTGGTAGCCCGACAGCCGCAGCCGCACCGCGCGCTCGCCGGGGTTGGCCGGCATGCGCAGCGGCTCCAGCGCGGCCGGCAAGCCGCCGCGCGCGAAGGTCAGCACCAGCTGCAGCCCGGCAAACTGCGTCAGCAGGTTGCTGGTGCGGTCCAGCGCCACCACTTCGCCGAACTTGAGCATGGCGATGCGGTCGCACAGCGCCTCGGCCTCTTCGAGGTAATGCGTGGTCAGGATGATGGTGTGCCCTTCGCGGTTCAGGCGCGAGATGAACTTCCACAGCGTTTGCCGCAACTCGACGTCGACGCCGGCGGTGGGCTCGTCGAGCACGATCACCGGCGGGCGGTGCACCAGCGCCTGCGCCACCAGCACGCGCCGCTTCATGCCGCCGGACAGCTGGCGCATATTGGCATCGGCTTTCCCGGTCAGGTCCAGGTTGGCCATGATTTCGTCGATCCAGTCGTCGTTGCGGGTCAGGCCGAAATAGCCGGACTGCAGCCGCAGCGTCTCGCGCACCGTGAAGAACGGATCGAACACCAGCTCCTGCGGCACCACGCCCAGCATACGCCGCGCCATGCGGTAATCGGCGACGACATCGTGCCCCAGCACACTGACGCGGCCGGAATCGGCCCGGTTCAGGCCGGCGAGGATCGAGATCAGCGTGGTCTTGCCGGCGCCGTTGGGCCCGAGCAAGCCGAAGAATTCGCCGCGTTCGACGGTGAAGCTGACGCCCTTGAGCGCCTGCAGGTTGCGGTAGCGCTTGCGAACGTCGTGGATTTCAATGGCTTTCATGGCCGATTGTTTGTGGCGGGTCCGGCTCTTTCGGGGGCCGGCCGCCAGGATATGGGGAGCAAAGCGTGCCCGGATATCCCGGTCCGGCATGGATTGGGCCGGCAACGGGCGGGGGGTGGGCGAACAACCCGGAATTATAGGGGATGCGGGGTCGGTCCCGCTTGATCCCCGCCGGTTTCGCCCCGGCGGCTCGGCGACCGCGCCAGCGGTCGCCGCGGCATCGCGTGCGGCCGCCATGCTGGCGACCGGCGATGCCGGATCAATGTCGGTGATGGTGTGCGGGCGAGATGGGGGCGGGTGCCGCTGCGCGCGCCAGACCAAGCAGGCCGTCGACGCCGTACAGGCTGGCCAGTTGCGCCAGCTGCGCCGGCACGCCGCGCAGCACCAGTGCCTGGCCGCGCGCCACGGCGGCCCGGTGCCATGCCAGCAGCACGGCAACGGCAGAAGAATCCACCTGCGCCAGGCCGGTGCAGTCCACCTCGACCTCGCCCTGCGCCACGCGCGCCAGCCCGTCGCGCAGCACCGCGGCGGCGTTCTGGTTGGTCAGCGAGTTACCCGGCGAAAGCATGGCGTCAGTGGCCTGGATGCGAAAAGAAGAACTGGGGATCTGAAATGACGACTCCCGCGCGAGGCGGGAGCCGGTGTGCGAACGGCCATTGTAGTGCACTTCGGCGCGCCGTGCTGCATCGCAACGACGCAACCGGGTGCCGGTCAGCTCTTGGCGTTGGCGAGCTGGCGGTTGCGGTCCTGCAGCGTCTTGATCACGCCCTCGACGCCCTGCTGGCCGACGATGGTGTTGAAGCTGCCCTTGTAGGCCTCCGTCAGCCATGCTCCCAGCACGTTGATGTCATAGACCTTCCAGCCCTGGGCGGTCTTTTCCAGGCGGTAGTCCATCTGGATCGGCTCGCCCTTGTTGATCACCTGGGTACGGATGGTGGCGTCGGTATCGTCGGTGGTGCCGCGGTACGGACGGTATTGCACGGTCTGGTCGCGGATCTGCGCGATTGCGCCGGCGTAGGTGCGGATCAGCAGGGTCTTGAACTCCTCGGTGATCTGCTTCTGCTGCTCGGGCGTGGCCTTGGACCAGTTGCGGCCCATGGCGATCTGCGTGGTCTTCTGGAAGTTGGCGTTGGGAATGATCTTCTGTTCGACCAGCGCCGTGATCTTGCCGATATTGCCGGCCTGCATGTCCTTGTCGGCCTTCACGGTCGACATCACGTCATTGACCACGGCCTTGACCAGCCCGTCCGGGGTGGCCGCGTCCTGAGCCGAAACCTGGGCCTGCGCGGTCCCCGCGAAGGCAACCGCCGTCAGGAGGGGGAGCAACAGTCGCTTGAGCATGTGAGATTTCCTTCTTTATCAAAGAGGTCGTGACCCGTGCACCAGCACCTCGATACGCGCCTCGGAGGCCACGGGTTTCCTGGAGATTGGAACATAGCGGCATCGCGTGCGTTGCCATCGAAAGCGCACCACACGCCACCTGCAAACAATTTGTTTCAGCGGTCACAGCGCATTCACAGCGCCAGTGACGCCTGCGCCGCCTCAGCGGAAGCGCACACCCGGCACGCCAGGCAGCACCGGCGGCACCGGCATGCTCTGGCCTTCCGGCTGGGTTTCGCCCGCGGCGCCGGGCTTGGGCGGCTCCGCGGCCGGGGCCGAAGCGCCATCCGCCGCCGGAGCCGGAGCCGGAGCCGGAGCCGGAGCCGGAGCCGGAGCCGGAGCCGGTGCCGCTGCCGGTGCGGCACTGGCGTCCGTGGCGGGCGTCGGCGCCGCGCCTTCGGCCTCGGCTTCGTCGTCTCTGCCCGGCGGATTGCCGTCGTAGATCAGGTACTGGCGCCGCTGCATGTAGGAGTCACGCAGGAACGTGTACTTGTCCAGTGCCGCCTGTTCCAGCAGGTTGCTGGCCCCGAGCAGCTGGGCGCGGCCGGCGACGATGCGCACGCCGACCAGCGAATTGCGCAGCGAAACCGGGTAGAAGTACGCGGACGGATCGGCCTGGCGGTCGACCAGCATGCCGGCGGTGTCGCGGAAGGTGCTCGGCCCGAACAGCGGCAGCACCAGGTACGGGCCGGCCGGCACGCCCCACACACCCAGCGTCTGGCCGAAGTCTTCCTTGTACTTGGGCAGGCCCGCGGGGGTCGCGATGTCGATCAGGCCGCCGATGCCCAGCACGGTGTTCATCGCCACGCGCATGGTGTCTTCGGCCGCGCGCGTCGGCTTGCCCTGCAGCAGGTTGTTCACCGCCGAATAGACGTCGCTGACATTGGAGAAGAAATTCTCCACCGCGCGCTGCACCGGCGTCGGCATGTAGTCGGCATAGAGCTCGGCCACCGGGCGCAGGATGCCCTTGTCGAAGTCTTCGTTGATCTTCGAGACTTCGCGGTTGAACGGCTCCAGCGGGTCTTTCGGGTTGGCGGTGGGGCCGGTGGCGCAACCGGCAAGCGCCGCGGCGGCGGCGGCCGTGGCCAGCAGGTTGCGTATGGGACGGGCGGCGTTCACTTGAGATCTCCAGCCGGGGCCGGCGCACTGGCACCGGAGGACGAGCCGCCGCCGGCATCGGCGGCCTTGTTGTACAGGAACTGCCCGATCAGGTTTTCGAGCACCACCGCGGACTGCGTCATGGTGATGCGCGCGCCGTTGGCCAGCATGGCGGTGTCGCCGCCGGCTTCCAGGCCGATGTACTGCTCGCCCAGCAGGCCCGAGGTCAGGATCTTGGCCGAGGTGTCCTTCGGAAACTGGTAGCGCGTCTCCAGGCTCATTTCGACGGTGGCCTGGTAGGTCTTGTCGTCGAAGCGGATCGCCGCGACCCGGCCGACCACCACGCCCGCGCTCTTGACCGGCGCGCGCGGCTTGAGCCCGCCGATGTTGTCGAAGCGGGCCTGCACGGTATAGGTGTCCTGGAAGCTGAAGGCGCTCATGTTTCCCGCCTTGAGGGCAAGGAAGAGCAAGGCGACGAACCCTGCCGCCACAAACAGCCCCACCCAGAAATCGAGTGTGTTCTTTCTCATTGGAATCTCTTTCTTCAACCCCGTAGTGTGGTGTCGCTGCCTTGTTGTCGCTGCCTTGTCATCGTACTTCGCGCATGGTTGTCGCCGCCCGCCTCAGTTGCTGAACATCAGCGCGGTGAGCAGGAAATCCAGCCCCAGCACCGCCAGCGACGCGATCACCACGGTGCGGGTGGTGGCGCGCGAGACGCCTTCCGGCGTGGGCTTGGCCTCGAACCCCTGGTACAGCGCAATGAACGTCACCGCGATGCCAAAGATGAAGCTCTTGATCACGCCGTTGAGCACGTCGGCGCGCACGTCCACGCCGCCCTGCATCTGCGACCAGAACGCACCCGCGTCGACGCCGATCAGTTGCACCCCGACCACGTAGCCGCCGAGGATGCCCACCGCGCTGAAGATCGCGGCCAGCACCGGCATGGCGATCACGCCCGCCCAGAAGCGCGGCGCGACCACGCGCTGCAGCGGATTCACCGCCATCATTTCCATGGCGGTAAGCTGCTCGCCCGCCTTCATCAACCCGATCTCGGCGGTCAGCGACGTGCCGGCGCGGCCGGCGAACAGCAGCGCGGTCACCACCGGGCCCAGTTCCCGCACCAGCGACAGCGCCACCAGCAGCCCCAGCGCCTGCTCGGAGCCGTAGCGGTTGAGCGTGTAATAGCCCTGCAGCCCGAGCACGAAGCCGACGAACAGGCCCGACACCGCGATGATCACCAGCGACAGGTTGCCGACAAAGAAGACCTGGTCGGTCACCAGCCGGAACCGGCGCAGCAGCGCCGGCGACAGTGCCAGCACGGCCAGGAACATGCGCGTGGCGTGGCCCAGCCCGGAAATGCTGCGGCGCACTGCCGCGCCGATGGCGCTGAAGAAGCCCGTCAGGAAGCCGGTCATCGCGCCCCTCCGACGAAATCCTCGACCAGCGACGGTCCGGCATAGTGGAACGGCACCGGGCCGTCGGCCTCGGCGTGGACAAACTGGTGCACGAACGGATCGGTGGACGCGCGCAGGGCCTCGGGCGTGCCTTCTGCGGCGATGCGTCCGTCGGCAATGAAATAGACGTAGTCGGCGATCTGGAAGGTCTCGTGCACGTCGTGCGAGACGATGATGGTGGTGGCGCCGAGCGCGTCGTTGAGGCTGCGGATCAGCCGCGCGGTCAGCCCCAGCGAGATCGGATCCAGGCCGGCGAAGGGCTCGTCATACATCAGCAGCGCCGGATCCAGCGCGATCGCGCGCGCCAGCGCCACGCGCCGCGCCATGCCGCCGGAGATCTGCGACGGCATCAGTTCGCGCGCACCGCGCAGCCCGACCGCGTTGAGCTTCATCAGCACGAGGTCGCGGATCATCGACTCGGGCAGGTCGGTATGCTCGCGCAGCGGGAAGGCGACGTTGTCGAACACCGACAGGTCGGTAAACAGCGCGCCGAACTGGAACAGCATGCCCATCTGGCGGCGCACCGCGTACAGGCCGGCGGTGTCGAGCTGGTGGATGTCGGTGCCGGCAAAGCGCACCGTGCCCGCCTGAGGCCGCACCTGGCCGCCGATCAGCCGCAGCACCGTGGTCTTGCCGCAGCCCGAGCCGCCCATCACCGCAATCACCTTGCCACGCGGGAATTGCATGGTCAGGCCGGACAGGATCGGCTTGCCGTGGTCCGCATAGGCGAAATCCACCGCAGTCAGTTCGACAAGGTTTTGAGCAGAATCGGTCACGTTGGCACCGGTCGGGACAGGGGCGCATTATAAGGTGTACTACCTAGCCCTGCTGGTACCCGTGTGTCCCGCGCCACATGAAGGGGCGCCTGTGGCGCCTCGGAAGTCTCCTGGGCGCGCGGCAATCAAGCCGGTTTCCGCCGGCAACCGGCTTCCCGCCCGCCACCGCCCAGTGCTGCTCAGGGCTCCTGCGCGCTCGGCACGTCCTTCAGGATGACCTGCCATTGGATCGATTCCGAGCGGATCGCGGTGGCGAACGCCTCCGGCGAGTCGCGCAGCGGCGTCAGCCCGGCGGCCTGCAGGCGCGAACGCACCTCGCGCTCGGACATCACCCCGTCGAGCTCGCCCGCCAGCCGCGCCACGATCGCGCGCGGCGTCTTGGCCGGCGCCATCACGCCAAACCAGGCCGCCGCGGCGTAGCCGTCCTGCCCGGACTCCTGCAGCGTCGGCACCAGCGGTGCCAGCGGGGAACGCGCCACGCCGGTCACGCCGACCAGCCGCAGCCCGCCGCTCTTGACTTGGCTCTGGACCGCCGCGAACGAACAAAAGCAGGCGCTGATCCGGCCGGCCAGCATCTCTTGCACCACCGCGGCCTCGCCCTTGCCGGTGACCAGCGGCACGCCGCCGCGCAGGCCGCGTACCGCGTACTCGGCGTACAGGTGCGAAGGGCTGCCGGGATGGCCGTAGCCGTAGCTGTAGGAGCCGGGACTCGACCTGACCGCGGTCATCCATTGCTCGGGCGTGCGCATCGGCAGCCGGGCGTCGATCACCAGGAACAGCGGCGTGGTGGCGACGCGCGCCACCGGCGTGAAATCGCGCACGACGTCGTAGGGCACTGGCTCCAGCCCCGGCTGGATCAGCATGTTGGCCTGGTGGAACAGCAGCGTATGGCCGTCGGAACTGGCCTTGGCGACGACATCGCCGGCGATGGTGCCGGCGCTGCCCGGACGGTTGTCGACCTCGACCGGCACGCCGAGCCTGGCCGACAGGCGCTCGGCCAGCAGCCGCGCCACGGCGTCGGCAACGCCGCCGGCCGGGAACGGCACGATCAGACGCATCGGGCGGTCCGGGAACGACATGCCGCGCGCAAGCGGCTGGGGGCCGGCATGCGCGGGCCTGGCTGGCACGGCGAACGCCAGCGTGGCGCCTCCCAGGGCGACCAGGCACAGCACGCGCGGAAGCCAGCGCCGGGCGGCAGCGGCCGCCGGCAGGCGCGGCGCGAGTTTCGCTTTACCTCGCCAAAGTCGCGACAATTTGCGCACTTCGGACATCGTTTTCCTCCGGCCCGTCTCCTGAGGAGGCGGCAAACTGGTTCTGGGGAAAAAGGATTGGCGAGGCAGTTTCCGTTAGTTGTTTTAGAAAATTGTAAGGACAATGCCCGGGCCGCCACAGGCACGTAAACCATAGCCGGGAGAACCCTGAAGGCCTTGCTGCGCCTTGCCAAATGCGCCCGTGCTGGGGCGCGGCAGGGGGGCGCAGCTATAATCCGCCGATGACGAAATTCACCGTGCGGCCCATGGTCTTGACCGACCTGCCGTCCGTGCTGGCGGTGCAGGCCAGCTGCTATACCGAGGGACTGCTGGAAGGCGAGACGGCGCTGGCCAGCCGGCTGGCGCTGTCGCCGGCCAGCTGCTGGGTCGCGGAAGACCCGGCGCAGCGCGGCACCCTTGCCGCCTACCTGTTCACCCATGCCTGGCCCGAACACAGCCTGCCGCCGCTGGACGGTGTGCTCGACGATGGCTGGCGCCAGCATGCCGCCCCCGACAGCCTGACCTGGTTCGTGCACGACATGGCCGTGGCCCCGGCCGGCCGCGGCGCCGGGCTGGCGCAGCGCCTGTACGCGGCGGCGCAGGCGGCGGCGCACGCCGCCGGTCTGCGGCGCTCGCGGCTGGTCGCGGTGCAATCGGCGGCGCCGTGGTGGCGCAGGCTCGGGTACGCCCCGGTGCCGGCGCAAATGGCGGCGCGGCATGCCGGCAAACTGGCGGCATACGGCGCCAGCGCGGTGCTGATGGAGCGAACGCTGGCGCGGCCGCTGGCCGGCTGAACGCCGCCGGCGCGCAGACAAGAAAAGCCCGCCGGCTTGCGCCAGGCGGGCTTTTTGTTGGGACGATGGCGCCGGATCAGCGCGGCAAGTCGCTATGCCCCATCAGGAACGCATCGACCGAGCGCGCGGCCTGGCGGCCTTCGCGGATCGCCCATACCACCAGCGACTGGCCGCGCCGCACGTCGCCGGCGGCGAACACCTTGGGCACGTTGGTGTGGTAGGCGCGCTCGCCTTCGGTGGCGGCCTTGGCGTTCTTGCGCGCGTCGGTGTCGACGCCGAAGGCTTCCAGCATCGAGCCCACCGGGTTGGTGAAGCCCATCGCCAGCAGCACCAGGTCGGCCGGCAGGATGAACTCGCTGCCTTCCACTTCCTGCATGCGGCCGTCCTTCCATTCGACGCGGCACGCCTTCAGCGCGGTGACCTTGCCGTTCTCGCCGATGAATTCCTTGGTGGCGACCGACCAGTCGCGCTCGCAGCCTTCGTCGTGCGACGACGAGGTGCGCAGCTTGATCGGCCAGTACGGCCACACCAGCGGCTTGTTCTCTTCTTCCGGCGGCTGCGGCAGCAGCTCGAACTGCGTCACCGAAGTGGCACCGTGGCGATTGGACGTGCCGACGCAGTCGGAGCCGGTATCGCCGCCGCCGATCACGATCACGTTCTTGCCTTCGGCGCGGATCTCGTTGGCGCCGTCGCCGGCCACTTCCTTGTTCTGCGGAATCAGGAATTCCAGCGCGAAGTGGATGCCGGCCAGGTCGCGGCCCGGCACCGGCAGGTCGCGCGGCACTTCCGAGCCGCCCGCCAGCACCACGGCGTCGAACTGTTCCATCAGGGCCTGCGCCGAGATGGTCTCGCGCGCATAGTTCTTGATGCCGGCCGGCAGTTCGCCGTCGGTCACCATCACGCCGGGGCGGAAGGTCACGCCTTCAGCCTGCATCTGTTCCATGCGGCGGTCGATCAGCGACTTCTCCATCTTGAAGTCGGGGATGCCGTAGCGCAGCAGGCCGCCGATGCGGTCGTTCTTCTCGAACACGGTCACGTCATGGCCGGCGCGTGCCAGCTGCTGCGCGGCGGCCATGCCGGCGGGGCCGGAGCCGACCACGGCGACGGTCTTGCCGGTCTTGTGGCGCGGCAGCTGCGGCTTGACCCAGCCCTCTTCCCAGGCCTTGTCGATGATGGCGTGCTCGAGCGACTTGATGCCCACGGGCAGCTCGTTGATGCCCAGCGTGCAGGCGGCCTCGCACGGTGCCGGACAGATGCGGCCGGTAAACTCGGGGAAGTTGTTGGTCTGGTGCAGCACCTCGATCGCCGACTTCCAGTCCTGGCGATACACCAGGTCGTTGAAGTCGGGGATGATGTTGTTGACCGGGCAGCCGTTGTTGCAGAACGGGATGCCGCAGTCCATGCAGCGCGCACCCTGGAGCTTCGCTTCGCTGTCGGACAGCGCGAACACGAATTCCTTGTAGTGCTTCACGCGCTTGACTACCGGTTCGTAGCCCTCATTCTGGCGCGGAAATTCGAGAAAGCCAGTCGCCTTACCCATGTTGCGTCCTTGGTCATGCTGCGCGGGACCGGCGGCGTCGCCGGCCCCGCGGTGGGGTCAGTATCTTGTCGGGGCCGCGGCGGCTTGCCGCGGCCCTTCGCTACGTTGGTTTGCTGCGCTCGCCTGCCGCGCTCAGGCCGCGATGGCTTCGCGGTCGCTGTCGCGGGCGGCCTGTTCCTTGGCGTACATCTCGCCCAGCGCGCGCTTGTACTCGGTCGGGAAGACCTTGACGAACTTGCGGCGTGCCGTGGTCCAGTCGGCCAGCAGCGCCTTGGCGCGCTCGGAGCCGGTGTAGCGGAAGTGCTGCTCGATCAGGTTGCGCAGGATGACTTCATCCAGCACGCGCTTGCCGTCGACCTTGTGCCAGGAAGACTGGGGCTGGCCCTTCTCCTGGTCGGCCGAGGCCAGCACCGCTTCCAGTGCCACCATCGAGGTGTTGCAGCGCTTGTCGAACAGGCCGTCCTCGTCATAGACGTAGGCCACGCCGCCCGACATGCCGGCCGCGAAGTTGCGGCCGGTGCCGCCCAGCACCACTACCGTACCGCCGGTCATGTACTCGCAACCATGGTCGCCGGTGCCTTCCACCACTGCCACGGCGCCCGAGTTGCGTACCGCGAAGCGCTCGCCGGCGACGCCGTTGAAGAACGCTTCACCGGCGATGGCACCGTACAGCACGGTATTGCCGACGATGATGTTGCGGGTCGGATCGCCGCGGAACTCGTGCGGAGCGCGCACGATCACGCGGCCGCCCGACAGGCCCTTGCCGACGTAGTCGTTGCCGTCGCCGACCAGGTCCAGCGTGATGCCGTGTGCCAGGAACGCGCCGAACGACTGGCCGGCGGTGCCTTGCAGCTGGATGTGGATGGTGTCGTCGGGCAGGCCTTCGTGGCCGTACTGCTTGGCCACCACGCCGGACAGCATCGCGCCCACGGTGCGGTTGACGTTCTTGACCGGCTGGATGAACGAGACGCGCTCGCCCTTCTCGATCGCCGGACGCGCCTTGGCGATCAGCACGTGGTCCAGCGCCTTGCCGGCTTCGGCCGACAGGCCGTGGTCCTGCACGTCGGTGTGGTACAGCGGCACGTCCGCGCCCAGTTGCACCTGGTGGAAGATACGGCTGAAGTCCAGGCCGCGCGCCTTCCAGTGCTCGATGCCGGCCCTGGTGTCGAGCAGGTCGGCGCGGCCGATCAGCTCGTCGAAGGTGCGGATGCCCAGCTGGGCCATGATCTCGCGGGCTTCCTCGGCAACGAAGAAGAAGAAGTTGACCACGTGCTCCGGCTTGCCCTGGAACTTCTTGCGCAGCTGCGGATCCTGCGTGGCCACGCCCACCGGGCAGGTGTTCAGGTGGCACTTGCGCATCATGATGCAGCCCTCGGCAACCAGCGGCGCCGTGGCGAAGCCGAACTCGTCGGCGCCCAGCAGCGCGCCGATGACGACGTCGCGGCCGGTCTTCATCTGGCCGTCGGCCTGCACGCGGATGCGGTTGCGCAGGCCGTTGAGCAGCAGCGTCTGCTGCGTCTCGGCCAGGCCCAGCTCCCACGGCGTGCCGGCGTGCTTGATCGACGACCACGGCGAGGCGCCGGTGCCGCCGTCATGGCCGGCGATCACGACGTGGTCGGCCTTGGCCTTGGACACGCCCGCGGCCACCGTGCCGACGCCCACTTCGGACACCAGCTTGACCGAGATATCCGACGACGGGTTGACGTTCTTCAGGTCATGGATCAGCTGCGCCAGATCCTCGATCGAGTAGATGTCGTGGTGCGGCGGCGGCGAGATCAGGCCCACGCCCGGCACCGAGTAACGCAGCTTGCCGATGTAGTCCGAGACCTTGTGGCCCGGCAGCTGGCCGCCTTCGCCGGGCTTGGCGCCCTGCGCCATCTTGATCTGGATCTGGTCGGCCGAGGCCAGGTATTCGGCGGTCACGCCGAAACGGCCCGACGCCACCTGCTTGATCTTCGAGCGCAGCGAGTCGCCGGCCTGCAGTTCCAGGTCCTTCTCGATCACGCCGTCGCCGAGCACGCCCTTGAGGGTATCGCCCTGCTTGATGGGGATGCCGCGCAGTTCGTTGCGGTAGCGCTTCTCGTCCTCGCCGCCTTCGCCGGTGTTGGACTTGCCGCCGATGCGGTTCATCGCCAGCGCCAGCGTGGTGTGGGCCTCGGTCGAGATCGAGCCGAGCGACATCGCGCCGGTGGCGAAGCGCTTGACGATCTCCTTGGCGGGCTCGACCTCTTCCAGCGGAATCGCCTTGGCCGGATCGACCTTGAACTCGAACAGGCCGCGCAGCGTCATGTGGCGCTTGCTCTGGTCGTTGATGATGTTGGCGTATTCCTTGTACGTCTGATAGGCACCCTTGCCGTCGTCGGCGCGCACCGAGTGCTGCAGCTTGGCAATCGAGTCCGGGGTCCACATGTGCTCTTCGCCACGGATGCGGAAGGCGTACTCGCCGCCGGCGTCGAGCATGTTCTCCAGCACCGGGCTGTTGCCGAAGGCGTCCTTGTGCAGGCGCAGCGCTTCCTCGGCGACTTCGAAGATGCCGATGCCCTCGACGTTCGACGGCGTGCCGTGGAAGTACTTCTGCACCAGTTCGCGCGACAGGCCGATGGCTTCGAAGATTTGTGCGCCGGTGTACGACATGTAGGTGGAGATGCCCATCTTGGACATCACCTTGAACAGGCCCTTGCCGATCGCCTTGACGAAGTTCTTGACCGCCTTCTCGGGCGACAGGTCGCCCGACAGGCCGCTGGCCATGTCGGCCAGGGTTTCCATCGCCAGGTACGGGTGCACGGCTTCGGCGCCGTAGCCGGCCAGCAGCGCGAAGTGGTGGACTTCACGCGCGGTGCCGGTCTCGACCACCAGGCCGGTCGACGTGCGCAGGCCCTTCTCCACCAGGTGGTGGTGGATCGCGGAGGTGGCCAGCAGCGCGGGGATGGCGACATGGTCGGCATCGACCGGGCGGTCGGTCACGATCAGGATGTTGTAGCCCGAACGCACCGCATCCACGGCCTCGGCGCACAGCGAGGCCAGGCGCGCTTCGATGCCTTCCTTGCCCCACGCGGTCGGGTAGCAGATGTTCAGTTCATACGAACGGAACTTGCCCCCGGTGTAGTGCTCGATGTTGCGGATCTTGGCGATGTCCTTGAAGTCCAGCACCGGCTGGGACACTTCGAGGCGCATCGGCGGGTTGATATTGTTCAGCTCGAGCAGGTTCGGCTTAGGGCCGATGAACGACACCAGCGACATCACCATGTTCTCGCGGATCGGGTCGATCGGCGGGTTGGTGACCTGGGCGAACAGCTGCTTGAAGTAGTGGTACAGCGTCTTGTTCTTGGACGACAGGATCGCCAGCGGCGAGTCGTTGCCCATCGAGCCGGTGGCCTCTTCGCCGGCCAGCGCCATCGGCGCCATCAGGAACTTGACGTCTTCCTGGGTGTAGCCGAACGCCTGCTGGCGGTCCAGCAGCTTGGCCACGGGCTTCTTCTCGGCGGCGACGTCTTCCGGCTTGGCGTCGATCTCGTCCAGCTTGATGCGGACGGCGTCGATCCAGCTCTTGTACGGCTTGGCGTTGGCCAGGTTGTCCTTCAGTTCCTTGTCGTCGATGATGCGGCCCTGCTCCATGTCGATCAGGAACATCTTGCCCGGCTGCAGGCGCCACTTTTCAACGATGCGCGACTCGGGGAACGGCAGCACGCCGGCTTCCGAGGCCAGCACCACGACGTCGTCCTCGGTCACGTAGAAACGTGCCGGGCGCAGGCCGTTGCGGTCCAGCGTGGCGCCGATCTGGCGGCCATCGGTGAAGCAGATCGCGGCCGGGCCGTCCCACGGCTCCATCATGGCGGCGTGGTACTCGTAGAAGGCGCGACGGTTGTCGTCCATCAGCGTGTGCTGTTCCCAGGCTTCCGGGATCATCATCATCATCGCGTGGACGAGCGGGTAGCCGGCCATCGTCAGCAGTTCGAGGCAGTTGTCGAACGATGCCGTATCGGACTGGCCCGGATAGATCAGCGGCCACAGCTTGGGCAGGTCGTCGCCCAGCACCGGCGAAGAGATCGCGCCGGTACGTGCGTTGATCCAGTTGACGTTGCCCTTGACCGTGTTGATTTCGCCGTTGTGGGCGACCATGCGGTACGGGTGGGCCAGTTCCCAGGCCGGGAAGGTGTTGGTCGAGAAGCGCTGGTGCACCAGGGCCAGCGCCGACACGGCACGCTGGTCCTGCAGGTCCAGGTAGTACTCGCCGACCTGGTTGGCCAGCAGCAGGCCCTTGTACACCACGGTACGGGCCGACATCGACGGCACGAAGTATTCCTTGCCGTGCTTGAGCTTGAGCGCCTGGATGGCGTGGCTGGCGGTCTTGCGGATGACGTAGAGCTTACGTTCCAGCGCGTCCGTGGTCATGATGTCGCGGCCGCGACCGATGAAGATCTGGCGGATCACCGGCTCGGTCTTGCGCACCGTCGGGGACATCGGCATGGCAGCGTCGACCGGCACGTCGCGCCAGCCCAGCACGACCTGGCCTTCCAGGCGCACCGTGCGCTCCAGCTCCTGCTCGCAGGCCAGGCGCGAGGCGTGTTCCTTCGGCAGGAAGATCATGCCGACGCCGTATTCGCCGGCCGGCGGCAGGCTCACACCCTGCGCCGCCATTTCTTCGCGATAGAACTGATCCGGAATCTGGATCAGGATGCCGGCACCGTCGCCCATCAGCGGGTCGGCGCCGACCGCGCCGCGGTGGTCCAGGTTCTCCAGGATCTTCAGGCCCTGGGAAATGATTTCGTGCGACTTCCTGCCCTTGATATGCGCGACCATGCCGACGCCGCAGGCGTCATGCTCGTTGCTGGGGTCGTACATGCCTTGCGCCTGCGGACGCAGGTCGGGGGCGGAGGAAGACTCGCTGATTTGCTCGCTGGTCTGCGCTTGGGCCGAAAGGTTCTTCATTTGGTCCACGGGCTGAATTCCGGTGAAGGCTGCGCGAACGGCTGGACTACCGGAACGGAGACCGCGCGCTTTCTTTTCAATCCACCCACTCCGGTGGACCGGCGGGAAGGGAAATGGGGACGAAGCTGTCAGCGGGCCGCAGCGGCGTACACGAGCGTGACGCGCCGCACAATGACTGTGGGTGGAGCAACTATATGGGAATCCCCTGCGGCTCGCAAAAAAATTAAATGGGGTCGGAGCACATTAAATAACGCACCGTTTCGGTGAATCATTTAAATGGGGACACATGTAGTTTATGATGCTTTCGCCGCATTTCCGGTGGTGTTCCGCACCTTTTTGGGGCGCCCCTTCGGCAATGGCTGAACACGTCGTGTTCCGTGTCTCTCCAGCTGCGCCAGGAACGCTTCGTCACCCAGCGGCCAGCCGCTATGCGCATGGGCGCGCAAGGTGTCCAAAGTCTTGCCGGACAGGCCTTCGGCGCTGAGCATGCGGTAGTTCGACTGGCGTTCGAACGGGGTATTGCCGAGTTCCCAGTAGGCGGCGTGGTCGCTGACAAAAGGACTGGCCTCGATGCCGGCGTGATGGCGGTAACTGCTCCAGCGGTCGGCCTCCGGCGTGTTGAGCTCCCCGGCGCGCACCGCGTTGCCCTCGACGTAGAGCATGGCCGGCAGCATCCACTGGGCCGGGTCGAACACGGCGGAGCGGAAACGCCCTTCCCACAAGGTGCCGGTGCGGCCCGCCGCGCGGTTGAAGTAGCGCGCATAGCGACGCCCGACCGCCTGCATGGTCAGGCTAAGCGCGTCCTCACTTTTTGGCGTTGCCACCAGGTGAACATGATTGGGTCGCAGCGCGTAGGCGTGGACCGCGAGGTCGTGTTCGCGCGCGGCCATGCGCAGGCAATCGAGGTAATGCAGGTAGTCGTCGGGACCGAGGAAGACGGCCTGGCGATTGTTGCCGCGCTGCAACACCAGCGCGGGCAATCCGGTGGGGGAAAAACGGGGAAGGCGGGCCATGACAGTGTCGTGCGGGCTGCGATCCCCGCATCATAGCCTGATCCGTCCCTAATTTTCAGGGCGCGGTGCCCTCGCTGACCGCGAAGATGCGTCGATGCTCGCGAATGGCGTAGCGGTCGGTCATGCCGGCAATGTAATGCGCGATCAGGCGCGACTGGTCGCCGCCATGGCTGGCCTGGTACTGCGGCGGCAGCAGGCGCGGATCGGACATGAAGGCCTGGAACAGGTCGCCGACGATGCGCTGGGCCTTGGCGGACATCCGCATCACCAGATAGTGCCGGTACAGGTGGCGGAACAGAAAGCGCTTGAGCGCGGCGGCTTCCTCGTGGATCTGCGCACTGAAGCCGACCAGCGGGCCGGCGGCCCGCACCGCGTCGATATTGCGCGGGTTGGCGTCGGCGATATTGCGGCTGGTGGTTTCGATCAGGTCGACGATCAGCGTGTTGATCATGCGCCGGACCGTCTCGTTGATGGCGCGGCGGCCATTGATGCCGGGGAACGCTTCGGCCACCTCGGCCCGGTGGCGGCCCCACATCGGCACCTCGTCGAGCTGCTCCAGCGTCAGCAGCCCGGACCGCAGGCCGTCGTCGATATCGTGGTTGTTGTAGGCGATCTCGTCGGCGAGGTTGGCCAGCTGGGCTTCCAGCGACGGCTGCGTGCCTTCCAGGAAGCGCCGGCCCAGTTCGCCCAGCGCCGAGGCATTGACGCGCGAGCAATGCTTGAGGATACCCTCGCGCGTCTCGAAGGTCAGGTTCAGGCCGTTGAAGCCGCCGTAGCGCTCTTCCAGTTCGTCGACCACCAGCAGGCTCTGCAGGTTGTGCTCGAAGCCGCCGTGGTTCTTCATGCACTGGTTCAGCGCGTCCTGCCCGGCGTGGCCGAAGGGCGTGTGGCCCAGGTCGTGCGCCAGCGAGATCGCCTCGACCAGGTCCTCGTTCAGGCGCAGGTTGCGCGCGATCGAACGGGCGATCTGCGCCACCTCCAGGCTGTGCGTCAGCCGCGTGCGGAACAGGTCGCCCTCATGGTTGACGAAGACCTGGGTCTTGTACTCGAGCCGCCGGAACGCCGTGCTGTGGATCACGCGGTCGCGGTCGCGCTGGAATTCGCTGCGCGACAGCGACGCGGGTTCGGCGTGCACGCGCCCGCGCGTCTGCGCGGAGCGGGCGGCGTACGGGGCGAGGTGGCTTTCAAAGTCGGTCATGCGGCGCGTCCGGTGGCTGGGTCGGGGTGGCGAGGCATAACCGATCGGTCAGGCGACCGGTGCCTCGGTGGGAGGTTTCAGGACGGCGTGGGCCAGCGTCGCGCGCAAATCCGCGTCCGGCACGCTGGTGATGAACGCCTCGCCGAGCTTCTTCAGCAGGATGAACTTGATGCTGCCGGCCTCGGCCTTCTTGTCGACCTTCATCAGTTCGATATAGCGGTCGGCGCCCAGTTCCGGCGCCACCACCGGCAGCATCGCCGCCTGCGTCAGCGTGCGCACGCGCGCCAGCGTCTCGATATCGATGAAGCCGAGCCGGTGCGACAGGTCCGCTGCCATCACCATGCCGCATCCCACCGCTTCGCCGTGCAGCCAGGCGCCGTAGCCCATGCCGGCCTCGATCGCGTGGCCGAAGGTATGGCCGAAATTGAGGATGGCACGCAGCCCGCCCTCGCGCTCGTCCTGTGCCACCACGCCCGCCTTGATCTCGCACGAGCGCTGCACGGCAACGGCCATCAGCTCCGGGTCGCAGGCATTCAGTGCCTGGATGTTGCGCTCGATCCAGGCAAAGTACTCGGCGTCGGCAATGGCGCCGTGCTTGATCACCTCGGCCATGCCCGCCGCCAGTTCGCGCGGCGGCAGCGTGCGCAGCGTGTCGATGTCGGCAATCACCGCGTTGGGCTGGTGGAACGCGCCGATCATGTTCTTGCCGAGGGGGTGGTTGATGCCGGTCTTGCCGCCCACCGACGAATCGACCTGCGCCAGCAGCGTGGTCGGCATCTGCACGAACGGCACGCCGCGCATGTAGCAGGCGGCGGCAAACCCGGTCATGTCGCCGACCACGCCGCCGCCCAGCGCCACCAGCGTGGTCTTGCGGTCGGCGCCGGCCTGCAGCAGGGCATCGAAGATGCGGTTCAGCGTTTCCCAGTGCTTGAAGGCCTCGCCGTCCGGCAGCGTGACGGTGCGCACGGTCTTGCCCAGCGACGCCAGCGCGGCCTCGACCCGCGCCGCATAGAGCGGCCCGACGGTTTCGTTGGTGACGATGACGGCGTGCTGGCCGCGCACGTGCGGGCGCAGCAGCTCGGCGTTGTCGAGCAGGCCGGTGCCGATGTGGATGGGGTAGCTGCGCTCGCCCAGGTCGACTTCAAGGGTAATCATGGATTGGGGTCCTGCGCCGGTGGCCCGGCATCGCCCGCGGGCGCCGACGCCGGCTGCGGGGGATCGATCCGGAAACCGGCCATTTCAAGTTGCATCAACACCATATTAGCAAGCTGCGCCACCGAGGGCTTGCCGGTTTCGATGATGAAATCGGCGACTTCGCGGTAGAGCGGATCGCGCTCGGCGTACAGCGCCTCGAGCTTGCCCTTGGGATCCTCGGTCTGCAGCAACGGCCGGTTGCGGTCGTGCCGGGTGCGCAGCCACAGGTCGTGCGGGCTGGCGCGCAGGTAGACGACCGTGCCGCGCGCCTTCAGCACCTCGCGGTTCTCGGCGCGCAGCACCGCGCCGCCGCCGGTGGCGAGCACGATGCCCTGGCGCTGCGCCAGTTCGCGGATCATCGCGGTCTCGCGGTCGCGGAAGCCAGCCTCGCCCTCGAGTTCGAAGATCACCGGGATGCGCACCCCGCAGTGCGCCTCCAGCTCGTGGTCGGAATCGAAAAACGGATAGTGCAGGCGCCGCGCCACCGTGCGGCCCACGGTGGTCTTGCCGGCGCCCATCAGGCCGACGAAAAAGAGGTTGGGTCGATCGGATTCGGGGCGCTCGGCGCCGGATCGTTCGGCTTCGCGCCGATCCGGCGCCTGGCGCTGCGCCGCCGGCCCTGTCGCTGAGGCTGTCACGGGACTGTGGTTCGGGAGCGCGGCATGCGGGCCGTCCTCCCCGGTTGGGAACTGCATCATCTTCTTATGTTGTGGCGCGGCCGGCAAGTGCCGAATGCGGCATAGACCGCATTTCTCGCCGCTGCGCGTGCATGCCGGCGCGCCCGGCGGCTGTGGCGCACGGCGCAAAAAAAGGCCGCATCGGTCGATGCGGCCTGCCAGTCTACTGTATCCGGCGCCCCGGCCCTACCTGAGCGACACGCTTTCGTTCAGGATGCGCGGGGTCAGGAACACCAGCAGTTCGGTCCGGTTGCGGACCTTGGCGTTGTTCTTGAACAGGTAGCCCAGCACCGGGATATCGCCCAGCAGCGGCACCTTGTCGACATCGGTGGACTCGGTCTGGGTGTAGATGCCGCCGATCACCACGGTGCCGCCGTTCTCGACCAGCACCTGGGTCTGCACGTGCTTGGTGTCGATGGCAAAGCCCGAGGTGGTCTGGATGCCGACGCTGTCCTTGTTCACGTCGACGTCGAGCAGCACATTGCCTTCGGGCGTGATCTGCGGTGTCACCTCGAGCTTCAGGTTGGCCTTGCGGAACTGCACCGAGGTGGCGCCGCTCGAAGTGGCGGCCTGGTAAGGCAGTTCGGTGCCCTGCTCGATCAGCGCCTTGATGTTGTTGGCCGTGACCACGCGCGGACTGGAGATGATCTTGCCCTTGCCGTCCGCCTCCAGCGCCGACAGTTCCAGCGCCAGGAAGCGCGTGGCGGCGCTGTTGAACAGGCTCACCGCGATATTGGCCGGGTTGGTGCCGTTGATGGAACCGGCCGGCAGGCTCAGGAACGGGCCGTTGTCGGAGGTCGCTCCCGGCAGCACGTTGTTGTAGGTGTTGCCGACGCGGGCATTGTTGTACTGCCCGGCAAAGCCCAGCTTCACGCCCAGGTTGCGGCTGAAGGTATCGGTGGCCTCGACGATGCGCGCCTCGATGATGACCTGGCGCACCGGGATGTCGATCTTGCCGATAAAGCTCTGCACCTCTTCCAGCTTGGAGGCGATGTCCGACACAAAGAGCTGGTTGGTGCGCGCATCGGCGGTCAGCGAGCCGCGCCTGGACAGCATGCGCGTGCTGGCGCCCGCCGCCCCGGCGCCGCCGATGGGGGCGGCCGCGCCGCCGCCGGCGCCCATGCCCAGCAGCATCCGGCGCACGTCCTCGGCGCGCTGGTAATTGAGCTGGAACACCTGGCTGCGAATCGGCTCGAGGTCATTGATCTGCTGCTGCGACTCGAGCTCCAGCTTCTCCTTGGTCTGCAGCTCCGCCTTGGGCGCAACCCACAGCACATTGCCGTTGCGGCGCGACGCCAGCCCCTTGGCATCCATCACGATCTGCAGCGCCTGGTCCCACGGCACGTCCTTGAGCCGCAGCGTGATGTTGCCCTGCACGCTTTCGCTGGTGATTATGTTCAGGTTGGTGAAGTCGGCGAACACCTGCAGCAGCGAGCGGATGTCGATGTTCTGGAAGTTCAGCGACAGGCGTTCGCCGCGGTAGCCGGGGCCGCTGATCAGCTTGGTCGGATCCTCCTTGACCGGCCGGACCTCGACCACGAACTGGGTGTCGGTCTGGTACGAGCTGTATTCCCAGTTGCCGCGCGGCTCGATGGTCAGGCGCGCGTTGCCGTTGGCGTCGGAGGCGCGCATGCCCTGCACCGGCGAGCCATAGTCGCTGACGTCGTAGTGCCGCCGCAGGTTCTCAGGCAGCGTGGTGCCGAGGAAATCGACCACCACGTTCTTGCCCTGTTGCGCGATATTGATGCCCGACTCGCGCGAGGACAGGTCGACCACCACGCGCCCGGCGCCATCGGCGCCCCGGCGGAAGTCGATACCGCGCACCGACGGCCGCCCCGCCGCGGCGCCAGGCGCGGTCGCGGCCGGGGCGAAGGTCGGCGCGGCGTTCTTGGCCGCCGGCGCCACGTTATCCAGCGACACCACGAAGACATTGCCGCGCTGGTCGGTGCGATAGGTGGCGCTGCGCGTCAGGTCGAGGATCACGCGCGTGCGGTCGCCGATCTGCATCACATTGGCGGCCTTGACCAGCTTGCCGCCGTATTCATATTGCGCGCGCCGCTCGGCAAAGCCGGTATCGAAGAAATCGATCGCGAGCCGCGCCGGGTTCTGCGTGGTGAAATCGGCCGGCTTCTGCGCCAGCGGCCGTTCCAGCTCGACCACCAGCACGGTCTGCTCTCCGGTCGTGCTGACGTCCACCGACTTGATGCGGTTGCCCTGAGCCAGCGCCTGCGGTGCGGCGAGCGCAAGCCATAGCGCCAGCGCCGTGGCCATGGTCCTCATCACGGCGCCCGCACGCGCACGATACCAGCGCGCGGGGGTCATGCCGCCGCGTCCAGCTTCAGGCTGGTCATTTTCTCTTTCCACTCGGATACCCCCTCCCGGACCAATTCGCGCAGCACGATCTCCTGATCGGTGATGCGGACCACCCGGCCATAGCTCTGGCCGAGATACTGACCCACCTTCACATGGTGGACCTTGTTATCAACACGGACGATGCCGAAGGTTTCCCCCTGCTTCTTCATCATCCCGAGCATTTTGAAGTTTTCGAGCGGATAGTCCTCCAGCGGCTCGCGGCGCCGGCCGGCTTCGGGCGAATCGGCCAGGGTCTTGTTCAGTTCGCCGATCTTGGCCTGCGCGAACGGCTCGGGCGCACTGGCCGCGGCATATTCGCGCGGCACGTAGGGCCGGGCGTCGGGCACCGGCTCGGGCGGCTTGGCACGCGCGCTGCGGGTGGCGTCCATCCACTGGCGCAGCGCGTCCTCATCGCTGGCGCCGCAGGCGCCCAGCAGGCCGAGCGCCAGCGCCGCCGCCAGCGTGCGCCGCGACGCGGTCCATGCCAGGGCGCGGGTTCGAACGGTGCGGCTCATTTCGCGCCTCCTGCCTTGGCCGCGGCCGCGGCCGCGGCGGCCTTGCGTTGCGCCGCCTGTTCTTCGGCGTCGAGCGCGCGGTAGGCCATCGCCACCGCCTCCATCGACAGCCCGCCATCCTTGGTATTGGCCAGCTGCAGGTTCTGCATCGACACGATCCGCGACAGCGCCGCGACATCGGCGTTGAACTGCGCCACCTCGTGATAGCGCCCGGTCACGCGCAGGTTCACCGGGATCTCGGCAAAGTAGGGCTTGATCACCGCCGCCTGCGGCTTGAACAGCTCGAACTGCAACCCACGCGCGACGCCGGCATGGTTGACATCGGCCAGCAGCGCGTCCATTTCCGTCTTGTTCGGCAACTGTCGCTCCAGCAGCGCCACGCGCTGCTCGACCTGCTTTTTCTGCGCGCGCAGCGCGTCGAGGTTGGCTACCTGCGCCACCTTGGACTGGAACGCCTGCTTCAGGCTTTCCTGCTCCTGACGCTGGCGCTCGAGCTCGTCGAACTTTGCGCTCCAGTAGAACTGCCAGCCCAGCAGCAGCACCACCGCCGCGGCCAGGATCGCGAACAGAACGCGTGGCGCGGCCGGCCAGGTCTCCGGCTCGTTCAGGTTGAGCCCGCGGAACTGGCTGGTCAGGTCAGCCAGGTTGATTTCGGTATTGAGCGCCATGGTCAGGCCTTTCCGGCCGCGGGGGCGGGTGCGGCTGCAGGTGCGGCTGCAGGTGCGGTTGCAGGTGCGGCGGCTGGCGCCGAAGCGCCCGCGGCGGCCTTCTTGCCGTCGGCCGGGGCCTCCGGCGCGCGGTACGCGAAGCGCATCGAAAAATCGAACAGCCGGCGCTGCTCGCGCAGGTTGTTAGTCATGGTGACCGCCTTGGACTCGACCAGCTCGGCCTTGTCGAGCCAGGGCACCTCGCCCAGGTTGCGCAGCAGCTCGGAAATGCGTTCGTTGGACTGCGCCACGCCGGCGATGGTGAAGGCCTCGCCGGCCTGCTTCAGGCTGGTCAGGTAGACGCCTTCGGGCACCTGCCGCACCAGTTCTTCGAGCAGCTGCACCGGGCGGTTGCGCTCGGTCTGCAGGCTTTCGACCGCCTTCTGGCGCTGCAGCAGCGCGTCGATGTCTTTCTTCAGCGTGTTGACTTCGCGGATCTGCCCGTCGAGCCTGGCGTTTTCCGCGCTCAGCACCTGGTTCAGCGCCACCACGGACGCGATGCGACCGTCGATATAGACGCCACCCAGCAGCACCACGGCCGCGCCGGCGGCTGCCGCTGCGCCCAGCATGGTGTAGACCTTCTTGCGCCGCGCCGCCTTGCGGGCTTCATGGTAGGGCAGCAGGTTGACCGAAGGCAGTGTGTTGGTTGACATCTCGTGCCTCCGGTGCGTTATTGCAGGCCGCGCAGGGCCAGCCCGACACTGACGATATAGGCCGGCAGGTCGCGCTGCAGGTAGCGCTCATTGACCTTGGCGTTGGTCGCCATGTTGGCGAACGGATTCGCCAGCGTGGTGGTGATTTTGGTCTGGTGCTGGATCGCTGCCTGCACGCCGAACAACGATGCATGCCCGCCGGACAGCAGGATCTCGTCGACCCGTCCCAGGCTGGAACTGGCGATGAAGTTGCCGATGGCGGACTGCACTTCCATGGCCAGGGCATCGAGCGAGGGCTTGAGCAGCTGCGCGCGCCAGGCTTCGGGCAGCGTGTTCTTGCGCTTCTTGATCTCGGCCTTGAGCGCGTCAAGCGTGAACATGCGCGCCGCGCTTTGCGTGAGCTGGTCGCCGTAGCTGTTCAGCGGCTGTTCGTAGAGTTCTTTCCAGCCCTGGTAGAAGATAGCCTTGGAGCGGCTGCCGCCCAGGTGGACCACCGCCACCACCGGCAGCGCGCGCGCGTCGGCTTCGGACATCTCCTGCGGCACGCCCAGCATCTGCACGATCGAGCGCTGCACCGCGTATTCCTCGACATCCATCACCTGCGGCTTGAGGCCGGCCATTTCGGCCGCGGTCACGCGCTCCTGCACGCGATCGCTGTTGGCGGCGGTGACGCGCACGCCGATGCCGCCCTCGGTCTCGCTGGGGCCAATCACGGCAAAGTCGAAGTTGACCGCCTGCGACGGCGGATAGAGCCGGTGCGCCTCGGATTCGACCTGGGAATAGAGTTCGTCTTCGGACAGGTTGTCCGGCAGGCTGACCGTCTGCGATTCGGTCAGCATCGAGGGCACGCCCAGCACCACCTCCCTGGAGCGGATGCCGGCCTTGCCGAGCGCGCGCCTGAGCGCGATCCCGACTGCCTCGATATTGATGACGTTGCCATCGGCAACGGCATTGCGGTCCAGCAGTTCGCTGGCGCATTTTTCCAGCCGGTAGTCTTGCCTGCTGCCCCCGACGGAGAGCTCGACTACCTTGACACTGGATGACCCGATATCCACGCCGACCGTAGTCCGGCGCAGAAGCCCCGACAGAATGCCCCGACGCAAGGTGACCCCCTGACTTTTGAACTCGCCCCTGGCTTGAACGCTCTAATCGGGCGAGCCTAGTTTCTTGAATGAAACGTGTGCTTTTTATGTTGGCCGATTCTCACAAAATCCGGCATCGGTGGCAACGTGCCGAACTGGGCCAAACTTGTTTTTGAGAAGGCCCTCACCAATCCGTTGCCAAAACCCCACGGTCGTCGGGTTCCCTTCCATGCCTGCCTGTGCCGCGCGCTTCCCCCCGTAGTCACGGCCAACGTCGCCCTGCACGCCGGCATCCGCGGTCTTACATCTTGTAACAGCGCGATAGCGGCGCCCCCGCCACTGTGCGCCCGGGCGGGCCGATGCCGGAAGATATAATCGCGAGCACCCCTGACTAGGTATTTCCCTTATGGCCACAGCACAACACAAGCCGCCCCACCCTGCCCGCCGTTCGATCTGGACGCGGCTCATGTTCTGGGCGGTGGGACTGGTTGTCGCCGGTGCCGTCGTGATTGCGCTGCTGCTGGGATACGCGCTGCTGGTGGCCGCCCCCAACCTGCCATCGCTGGACACCATCACCGACTACCGGCCCAAGATTCCGCTGCGGATCTACACCGCGGACAATGTGCTGATCGGTGAATTCGGCGAAGAGCGGCGCAACTTCGTGCCCATCGCCGAAATCCCGGACGTGATGAAAAAGGCCGTGCTGGCGATCGAGGACGATCGCTTCTACGAGCATGGCGGCGTCGACTTCGTCGGCGTGATGCGTGCCGGCCTGGCCAACCTGCGCGGCGGGCTGTCGCAGGGCGCCTCCACCATCACCATGCAGGTGGCGCGCAACTTCTTCCTGTCCAGCGAAAAGACCTACACCCGCAAGATCTACGAGATGCTGCTGGCGTACAAGATCGAGGCCAACCTGAGCAAGGACCAGATCCTCGAGCTGTACATGAACCAGATCTACCTGGGCCAGCGCGCCTACGGCTTCGACAGCGCCGCGCGCGTGTACTTCGGCAAGTCGGTGCGCGATGTGACGCCGGCCGAGGCGGCGATGCTGGCCGGGCTGCCGAAGGCACCGTCGGCGTACAACCCGGTGGTCAACCCGCGCCGGGCCAAGGTGCGCCAGGAATACATCCTGCAGCGCATGCGCGACCTGCGCTACATCACGCCCGAACAGTACGACGAGGCCGTGCAGGCCCAGCTGAAGGTGCGCACCGAGGGCAACGAATTTTCCACGCACGCCGAATACGTGGCCGAGATCGTGCGCCAGCTGATGTACGCGCAATACCGCGAGGAAACCTACACGCGCGGCCTGACGGTCTACACCACGCTGACCAAGACCGACCAGGACGCCGCCTATGAAGCCGTGCGCACCGGCATCATGAACTACGAGCGCAAGCACGGCTACCGCGGTCCCGAAGCCTTCATCGACCTGCCGTCGGACCCTGCCGAACGCGAGCAGGCCATCGACGATGCGCTGGTCGAGCACCCGGGCAGCGGCGACCTGCGCTCGGCGGTGGTCACCAGCGTGTCGCCCAAGCAAGTCAAGGCGACGCTGCTGTCCGGCGAAGTCGCGACCATCGAAGGCGCGGCGCTGCGCTTTATCTCGCCGTCCTTGTCGGCCAACGCGCAGCCCAAGATGAAGATGCGCCCGGGCGCGGTGATCCGCGTGACGCAGGACGAGAAGAACAACTGGGCGGTGACGCAGCTGCCGGAAGTGGCCGCGGCGTTCGTGTCGATCAATCCGCAGGATGGCGAGATCCGCTCGATGGTGGGCGGCTTCGACTTCAACCGCAACAAGTTCAACCACGTGACCCAGGCCTGGCGCCAGCCCGGCTCCAGCTTCAAGCCGTTCATCTACTCGGCGGCGCTGGAAAAGGGCTTCTCGCCGGCCACCGTGATCAACGATGCGCCGCTGACGATCGGTCCCGATACCGGCGGCCAGGTGTGGGAACCGAAGAACTACGACGGCCGCTTCGAGGGCCCGATGACCATGCGCCGCGCGCTGGCCAAGTCCAAGAACCTGGTCTCGGTGCGGATCCTGCGCGCGATCGGCACGCAGTACGCCCAGGACTACATCACCCGCTTCGGCTTCGAGGCCGACAAGCACCCCGCCTACCTGCCGATGGCGCTGGGCTCCGGCGCGGTGACGCCGCTGCAGATGGCCGGCGCCTACTCGGTGTTCGCCAACGGCGGCTACCGCGTCAACCCCTACCTGATCCAGAAGGTGGTCGACGCGCGCGGCAACGTGATCTCCGAAACCCATCCGCAGCGCGCCGGCAGCGACGCCGTGCGCGTGCTCGACGCCCGCACGGCCTTTATCGCCGACACCATGCTGCGCGACGTGGTGCGCTACGGCACCGCCAACAGCGCCAAGCAGCGCCTGGGCCGCAACGACCTGGCCGGCAAGACCGGCACCACCAACGACGCGGTCGACGCCTGGTTCGCCGGCTACACCCCCAACCTGGTGGCGATCGCCTGGATGGGCTATGACCAGCCCAAGAGCCTGGGCGTGCGCGAAACCGGCGGCGGACTGGCGCTGCCGATCTGGGTCGGCTACATGAGCAAGGCGCTCAAGGGCGTGCCGGAGTCTCCGGAACGGCCCGCGCCCGAAGGCGTGCTGATGGTGGGCGGCGACTGGACCTTCGAAGAGAATGCCGGCGGCGCCGGCGTGGCGTCGGTGGGCCTGGGCGATCCGTGGCCGGGCAAGCCGGAAGAATCCACGACCCCGTCGGTCGATACCGAGTCCGAGAAACGCAAGATCCTGGAGATGTTCGGCGGCGCCTGAGCGCGCTCGCCAGACAGCAGAAAGCCGGCCGCCAGGCCGGCTTTTCTTTTTGGGCTTTGGGGGCCTGGCGTCAGTGCAGGCTGAGGCTGGCGCCCGCCTGCTCGCTGACATAACCCGACAGCGCCATGTACAGCTCGCCGCCGTTGCGCGTATCGACCCAGCGCTCGCCCTCGCGGCGGAAGTGGAAACCGCCCGCGCGCGCGGCCACCCACAGTTCCTGCATCGGCGCCTGGCTGTTGATGATGATCTTGGAACCGTTCTCGAATTCCAGTTCCATCACGTTGCCGGTGCGGCTGATTTCAATGTCGGCGTCGGCCGCGTCGGCGGCCGCCTCGACCGCGGCTTCGATGCGGTCCAGCTCGCGCGTGGCCAGGGCCAGGAACTCGCTTTCGCTCAAGGGGGGCATGCTAAACTCCGAGACCGCCGTTGCCGCCGCTGCCCGAACCGGGCGTACGTGGCGCGAACGGCTTTTTTTGTTAAGAATCCTCCGGATGGCCGGCCAGCGCGCCGGGCCATCCAACGCCTTGCCAACAAGCCAAAAGGACGACCCGATGCTGCGTCGTGTTGCGATTGTATCGGCGTTTGCCGCCGCCCTTGCGATGCCCCTGCTGGGCGGATGCGGTATCCGCGGGCCGCTGACCCTGCCCAAGGTGCCGCCCGAGCCGACCCCGCCGACCGTGCCGGATCCGGGCCTGGGCCGTGCCGATGCCGTGCCGCCCGCACCCGCCACGCCGGCACCGGCATCGTCCCCCGCCGCCCCCACCACCCGATAACCATGACCGCATTCTTTCACCGCCAGGACGGCGCGCTTGCCGTCGAGCAAGTGCCGCTGGCGCGCATCGCCGCCGAGTTCGGCACGCCCACCTACGTCTATTCGCGCGCGGCGCTGACCGCCGCGTACCAGGCCTACGCCGCCGCGTGCGCGGGCCGCAAGGCGCAGGTGCAGTACGCGATGAAGGCCAACTCCAACCTGGCGGTGCTGCAGGTGTTCGCCCGCCTGGGCGCGGGCTTCGACATCGTCTCGGGCGGCGAGCTCAAGCGCGTGCTGGCCGCCGGCGGCGATCCGCGCAAGGTGGTGTTCTCGGGCGTGGGCAAGAGCGCGGCCGAAATGGAACTGGCGCTGGCGCAGGACGTGCGCTGCTTCAACGTCGAGTCGATCCCCGAACTGGACCGCCTCAACGAAGTGGCCGGCCGCGTCGGCAAGCGCGCGCGCGTGTCGCTGCGCATCAACCCCGACGTCGACGCCAGGACCCATCCCTATATCTCCACCGGCCTGAAGGGCAACAAGTTCGGCATCGCCTTCGAAGACGTGCTGCCGACCTACCGCGCCGCCGCCGCGCTGCCGCACCTGGCGGTGACCGGCATCGACTGCCATATCGGTTCGCAGATCACCGAGGTCGAGCCCTACCTGGAAGCGCTGGACAAGGTGCTGGACGTGGTCGAGGCGCTCGAGCGCGAAGGCATCAGCCTGGAACACATCGACGTGGGCGGCGGCCTGGGCATTACCTACACCGACGAGACCCCGCCGGACATCACCGGCTTCGCCACCACGCTGCTGGAGCGCGTCGCCGCGCGCGGCCACGGCCACCGCGAGGTGCTGTTCGAGCCGGGCCGCTCGCTGGTGGGCAACGCCGGCGTGCTGCTGACGCAGGTGGAATTCCTCAAGCCGGGAGCGGCCAAGAACTTCTGCATCGTCGACGCCGCCATGAACGACCTGGCGCGCCCGGCCATGTACGAGGCCTATCACCGCATCGAGCCGGTGGCGCAGCGCGACGGCGCGGCCGTGACCTACGACATCGTCGGCCCGGTGTGCGAATCCGGTGACTGGCTGGGCCGCGACCGCGCGCTGGCGGTGCAGCCCGGTGACCTGCTGGCGGTGATGTCGGCCGGCGCCTACGGCTTCACCATGAGTTCCAACTACAACACGCGCCCGCGCGCCGCCGAAGTGATGGTCGACGGCAGCAAGGTGCACCTGGTGCGCGAGCGCGAACTGGTCGAAGACCTGTTCCGCGACGAGCGCCTGCTGCAGGACTGAGTCCCCGCAAACCCGGCCCGCCGCGTCTTATGCGGCGGGCTGGCGCGTCACCGCGGCCGGCTTGCGCAGCCGCCACCACACCCGCATCCCCAGCAGCACGAACACCACCGCGGCGTAGATCGAGACTTCGCCGAAGTCGTTCTTGCCTGCCTTGTGCCACCAGTAGTGCAGGATGGCCAGCACCGCGATGGCATAGACCAGCCGATGCAGCGCCTGCCAGCGCTTGCCGCCCAGGCGCCGCACCATGCCGTTGGTCGAGGTCAGCGCCAGCGGCACCATCAGCATGAACGCGGTAAAACCGACCGTGATGAAGGGCCGCTTGTACACGTCCTTGATCATGTAGGCGAAGTCGAAGCCGCGGTCCACGCCGATCCACAGCAGGAAGTGCTGCAGGCCATAGAAGAACGCGAACAGGCCCAGCATGCGCCGCATCCGGATCAGCCAGTTCCAGCCGGTGAGGCGGCGCAGCGGCGTGATCGCCAGCGTCAGGCACAGCATCACCAGGGTCCAGGTGCCGGTCGAGCGTGTCACGAATTCAAGCGGGTTGGCGCCGAACTGCCCGGTGGCGCCCAGGTACAGCAGGCGCACGAACGGCAGCAGCGCCAACACCCAGATCGCCAGCTTGAGCGCGCGCACCCGTTGCGGCGACAGCGTGGCCAGGCCGGCCGGCTTGCGGGCCGCCGCCGTGGCCGCGGGAGAAGAGGTAGCCATGCGCTCGCCTTGCATCAGAAGAATTTCTTCAGGTCCATGCCCTGGTACAGCGCCGCCACCTGCTGGGCATAACCGTTGAACGGCAGCGTCTTGCGCTTGGGCGCGAACAGCGCGCCGAAACCGCTGCCACGCTCTTCGCCGATGCGGCGCTCGGTGGCCTGGCTCCAGCGCGGATGGTCGACATCCGGGTTCACGTTCGAGTAGAAGCCGTATTCCTGCGGCGCGGCCAGGTTCCAGCTGGTCGGCGGCTGCTTGTCGACGAAGCGGATCTTCACGATCGACTTGGCGCTCTTGAAGCCGTATTTCCACGGCACCACCATGCGCACCGGCGCGCCGTTCTGGTTGGGCAGCACCTCGCCGTACAGGCCGAAGGTCAGCAGCGCCAGCGGATGCATGGCCTCGTCCATGCGCAGGCCCTCGCTGTACGGCCAGTCGAGCACGCCGCTGCTGAGGCCGGGCATCTGCTTCCTGTCGGCCAGCGTGATGAACTGCACATACTTCGCGCCCGGCTGCGGCTCGACGCGGCGGATCAGCTCGGCCAGCGGATAGCCGATCCAGGGGATCACCATCGACCAGCCCTCGACGCAGCGCAGCCGGTAGACGCGCTCCTCCATCGGCGCCAGCCTGGTCAGCTCGTCCAGGTCATAGACCTTCGGCTTCTTCACCAGCCCTTCGACCGCCACCTGCCACGGACGCGGACGCAGCGTGCCGGCATGGCGCGCCGGGTCGGACTTGTCAGTGCCGAACTCGTAGAAGTTGTTGTAGGTGGTCACCTCTTCGTACGGCGTGCGCTTCTCGGTGATGACGTAGGCGTTGTTGGGCGCGGCGGGCAGCCGGGCGCCATGCTGACCCTGGGCGAAGGCCTGGCGCGTGAACCACGGCGCCAGCGTGCCGCCGGCGGCACCGGCGGCAGCGAGCGCCAGCATGCGGCGGCGCGCTGCGAAGACATGGCGCGGCGTGATCTCGCTGGCGGCAATGTCGCCGCCGCGCAGCCATTTGGGGGAAGGAATCAGCATGGTTTTCCTCGATTGCCTGGTCGTGCCGGCGCCGGCGGCGCCGCGTGCTTGCAGGATTGGACTCCGGGCTTGGTCGTGGAGTGCGGGCCAGTCCTGACAGATTTTTTGCAATGACGTCGAAAGCGAGCCTGCAGGCGCCTGCGCCTGCCATGTGCCGCAAGTGCGGCGCGGGGTCGTTATCCGCCCTGGTATTGCTGATACACCACCTGCGCCAGCGTCAGCAGCCGGGCGCGTTCCAGCGGCCCCGCCAGCGCAAAGCCCAGGTCGCGGTCGATCCAGTAGAACGCCATCATCGGGTCGCGACCCGGCGCGCGCCGGCGCGCGCCCTCGCCCGTCATGCGCTCGACGCGGAAGCCGGTATCGGGCGTGCCCTGCGCCATGCGCCGCAACTGCAGCGACAGGCGCGTGCCGTCGTCGGCTTCATACATCAGGATCGCCGACGGGCCGCCCTCGGCCACGCCCAGCCGGCCGCCGATCAGGTGGAAGCCCTGCGCACGCAGGTCGGGCACCTGCAGCGCGGTGCCCAGGCGCCGGGACAGCCAGGCGACCAGGTGGGCCTCTTCGGTCGCGGCGACTTCCACCGGGTGGCGCATCTCCGGGGCGTAGACCGCGTGGGTGGCGAGCGCCTCGCGCGCAAAGCGCTCGCCGGGCGCGAGCACCAGCGTGCCGCCGCCAAGACGGCCGTGCGCCAGCCAGCCCAGCGTACCGCCCACGGCCAGCAGCGCGACCGACGCGCACGTGGCCGCCACGCCCATGGCCCAGCGCGGCCACGGGCGGGCGCCATCACGCCTGCCATCGCGGCCGCGGTTGCGGCCCCGGTCGCCGTGCAAACCCGGCGGCAGGGCCGCCAGGGGCACCGGTTCATTGAGTACGGGGTCGAGCGCGCCGTGCAGCGCCTCGGCCTGCCGGCGCCAGGCGGCCACTTGTGCCGCCGCGTCGGGATGCTGCGCCAGGTAGGCTTCGACGGCGGCGCGGCGCGCGCCGGCCAGCTGGCCGTCGGCATAGGCGTGGAGATCGGCTTCCTGGATGCCCGGCATCATTTCACCCGTTGCAGCGCATTGGCGGCCGTGGCAGTTCGATTCGGCGCCGCGCCGTCAAGCAGCCGCCGCATCTGTTCGCGCGCCCGCGCCAGCCGCGACATCACCGTGCCTGGCGGGATGTCGAGCACGCGCGCGGCCTCGGCGTAGGTCAGTTGTTCCAGGCTGACCAGCAGCAGCACGGCGCGCTGCGGCTCGGGCAGTTGCGCCAGTGCCTGCGACAGGTCACGCCGCAGTCCCGGGTCTTCGGCGGGGCCGCTGACCTCGGGCAGGGTATCGGTGGCCACCACCAGGTCCTTGCGGCGCAAGGCGTTCAGGCGCAGGCGGTGCATCAGTGTCAGCAGCCACGGCAGCAGGCCATCGGCGCCGTCGCCCCACCAGGCGCCGGGGCGCAGGCGGAAGCGCCAGCGGTAGCGCAGCGCGCGCTCGAGCGTGTCCTGCACCAGGTCGTCGGCCAGCGCCGCATCGCCGGTGAGGCCGCGCGCATGGCGCCGCAGTCGCGGCGCCAGCGCAACGAGCTGGCCGTCAAACCCATCCATGCTGTTGTGGCTGTTGTGGCTGTCGTGGCTGTTGTGCCTTGGGGTGGCTGCCGCCGCGTCAGGGCTTGGCCACGTGCCAGACGTTGTTGACGTTGTCGCCGGTGCGGTCGCCCGGCTTGGCGTCCTTGGCGAAGCGGTACAGCGGCTGGCCGCGGTAGGCCCACTGCTTGCTGCCGTCATCGCGCGTGATGATGGTGTACTGGCCGGAACCGCTGGTGCCCGGGGCCGCCATCAGCGGCGGCCAGTTGGTGGCGCAGGGGCCGTTGCAGGCGCTCTTGCCGCTGCCGGCGGTGTCGCGGTCAAAGGTGTACAGCGTCAGGCCCTGCGGATCGGTCAGCACGCCATTGGTCACTTTCACCGTGGGCGGCAGATTGCCGGCGCTGCCGCCGCCCATGCCCATGCCGGCACAACCGGCGAGCAGGACAGCCGCGCAGCCGAGCGCGAGCGCGCCGGGACGAACCAGGGATGCAGCAGCGTTACGACGCAGACTTGCCATGATCTTGTTCTCCATGCAATTCGGTGCCGCCAGCCGGCACCGTCCCTCCAGTAAACACTGGATGTGATCTCTTTATTCCCGCAGCGGCCAAAAAAATTGAAAAAAGTCGAAAAAAAACCTGCCCGAAGGCAGGTCTTTTGCATTGCAGCATGCGCGTCAGAGTTCGCCGTAGCTGTGCAGCCCTGACAGGAACATGTTCACGCCGAGGAAGGCAAAGGTCGTCACCAGCAGGCCCACCAGCGCCCACCAGGCCGCCACCGTGCCGCGCAGCCCCTTCATCAGCCGCATATGCAGCCACGCTGCATAGTTCAGCCACACGATCAGCGCCCAGGTTTCCTTCGGGTCCCAGCTCCAGTAGCCGCCCCAGGCCTCGGCCGCCCACAGCGCGCCGAGGATGGTGGCGATGGTGAAGAAGGCGAAACCGACCGCGATCGCCTTGTACATCACGTCGTCGAGCAGCTCCAGCGACGGCAGGCGCTCGGCCAGGATGCCGCGCTGCTTGAGCAGGTAGGCCACCGCGACCATCGCCGCCAGCGCAAAGGTGCCGTAGCCGATAAAGTTGGCCGGCACGTGGATCTTCATCCACCAGCTTTGCAGCGCGGGCACCAGCGGCTGGATCTCCTGCGCATTGCGGCTGACCGTGTACCACAGCAGGAAGCCCACCGCGGCCGAAACCACCAGCATGACGAACGGGCCCAGCGCGCGCGTGGCGTAACGGCCTTCGTAGTACAGGTAGAACAGCGAGGTGATCAGCGTGAACAGCACGAAGACTTCGTACAGGTTCGAGATCGGGATGTGGCCGATGTCGGTGCCGAGCAGGTAGGACTCGTACCAGCGCACCAGCATGCCGGTGAAGCCCAGCACCACCGCGCCCCAGCACAGCTTGCTGCCGAGGCTGTAGCCGGTGCCCGAGCGCGTGGCCAGCCCGACCCAGTAGAACAGCGTCGACAGGAACACCAGTGCGCTCATCCACAGGATGGCCGACTGGCTCGACAGGAAATACTTGAGGAAGAAGGCCTGGTCGGCGCGCGCGAGCTGGCCCTGGTAGAGCTGGATCGCAAACAGCGACAGCACTGCCAGTGCCACCATCAGCAGCCGCACCGGCTTCCAGTGCCAGCCCAGCAGCGCGAAAGTGGGCACGGCGCCGATCAGCACGGCCTTGTCGTAGCCGTCCATCCACTGTCCGTATTGCGCCAGCGCCACGCCGGCGCCGGCGGCAAGCGCGAGCGCGAACAGCCAGTCCACCCAGCTCAGGCGGCGCAGGAAGGAAGGTTCGAGGTAGGCCTCGTCGGCACCGGATTCGGCGCGCGTGACGCCGCGCATGGCGGGGCCGGCCTGGTTCACATCAGAAGACATAGCGTACCTGCTCGATTCAGTGGGGAGTGCCGGCGGGCGCCTGGGCGGCGCTTCGCCCCCCTGCCGCGCGGCCGATGTCCTCGCGCAGCGCCGTGAATTCCTTCTCGAAATCCATGGTGCGGCGCTGGGTCGACATCGCCATCAGCACATGGCTGCCGGCATCGCCGTCGCCGGTGTGGCCCGTGGCGGACGCGTCGGCGGGCTTGTCTTTCACCCAGATCCAGACCCGACGCTCGCGGATGTAGAACATCGCGAATACGCCCAGCACCAGCAGCAGACAGCCAAGATACACGATGTTCTTGCCCGGCGCACGGGTCAGCTGGAACACGCTGGCCTTGATTTCCTGGAAGTCGTCGAGCTGCAGGAACACCGGTGCGCCGTAGAAGAAACTATCCGACAGCGCATTGATCGCCTGCTGCAGGAAGGCGCCGCTCTGGGCACTGTTGGCCACCACCGGCAGCCGGTCCTGCGCGCGCGCAAGCTGCCACAGCTCCCACATCGACCCGTTCAGGATCTTCAGCAACACGTCGGCGGCCTTCTGCTGCTCGGCCGGCGGCACGGACTTTTCCAGGAAGGCGGCGATGGCGGTGAAGCCGCCCGGCGGCGAATCCGGCGTGGGGCGCGTCGCCCCCGCGAACAGGTCGAGCGCGCGCAGCGCGCTTTCGGCCAGCTGCCGGCGCAGCTCGGCCTTGTCGTCGCCAGGCATCGACGCCAGCGCAAAGCGGCGCGCGGCTTCGCCGCGCAGCGCGCGGTCCTGCAGCGCGGCGCGCAGGCGCATCCAGTCGGCCACGCTGCCCTGGTCATCGGCGGGAATGCGCAGGTAGCGGAACGGCTCGCTGGGCGACTGGCGCATGCCGGCGAGGAACACCGACTGGCCGTCCATCTGCACCGGCACCATGTAGTTGTTGTACTCGCGCGCCTGCCCGGTGCGGTCGCGCAGCTTGTACTGCACCGACGGGCCGACATTGCGCAGGGTCTTGGCGCGGTCGGTGCTGGCGGCGGCGCCGAGATGCTTGTCCAGCGTTTCGTTGAAGGACTTGCGCGCCACGCCGCGCGCATCGGGCTTGCCCGAGGCATCGGTGACGTTCTCGATATTCATCAGCCGGAAGTCGCTGAACTCCACCGTCAGGCCGTCGCTGTCCGCGCTGGTGCCGGTGCCGGCCAGCGGCTTGTTGCCGCCCACCGCGCCGTCGATGGTGAAGGTGGCGTGGCCGCTGCCCTGCATCGGGTAGCCGACGAACTTCAGGCGCGAGCCGCCGTCCTCGAAGCTGGACTGGTAGATGGCGATGCCGTCGACGATCAGCGGCTCGTTGACCTTGATGGTGGCCTCGGTGCGCTTGCCGGTGGCTCGGTCAGTCACGACCACGTCCGAGGCAAACAGCTTGGGCATGCCGGTCTCGTAGAAGTCGACCTTGAACTTCTTGAGCGTGATCGCAAACGGCAGGTCCTGCACCAGCGCACCGTCGGCAATGTTGAGGATGGCGGTGGAGACGGTCGAGCCCTCGGGCACGTAGGCGTTGCCGCGAAAGCCCGGGTTGTTCACCGACAGCCGGTGCTGCGGCGGGATCTCGCTGATCACCGCGTTGCCGCGGATCGGGGTCTTGTCGCCCAGCCACATCTGCGCGCGGATCAGCAGGTCGCCGTCGAGCAGGCCGCCGATGCAGATCACCACGATGGCGGTGTGCGCCAAGATATAGCCGGCCTTGTTGGCGGCGCCGGCCTTGGCCGCCAGCAGCGTGGCGCCGTCATGCTCGACCGCCTTGACGCGGTAGCCGCGGTTGCGCAGCAACGCCGTCAGCCGCCCGACGGCCTCGGGGCGCGCCCGCGCGCCGTCGAACTCGCCGCGATGGTGGAAGGCGCGCAGGCTGCGCTCGCGCACGTGGTCCTTCCACGAGCGCATGTCGGCGATCATCTTGGGCGCGTTGCGCACCAGGCACAGGCTGGTGGACACCACCAGGAACGCCAGGATCAGCAGGAACCACCACGACCCGTAAACCTTCTGCAGCGACAGCGTGTGGAACACCTCGGCCCAGAAGGGCCCGAACTGGTTGACGTAGTTGGGATACGGCTCGTTCTGCTTGAGCACGGTGCCGATCACGCTGGCGATGGAGATCACCGTCAGCAGCGCGATCGCAAAGCGCATCGAGGACAACAATTCGACCGCGTCGCGCAGCACGCGGTGAGAGGTCTTCAGGTGCAGCCCTGAAGTGGAAGCGGTCGACATGTGCAGTGAAACCTAAAACAGCGTACGGCCTGGAAATGAATAAAGGGTGGACATGCTTTGGCAAGCAGGCCACCCTTTTCGATTGTGACAAGCGCGTTCGGTTGCATGTTGCCGCGCCAGCCGGCGGCGGCCGCTCAACCGATGCGCCGGCGCGCGCGGGCGCCAGCGTCGCGGAATCCCGGATCGTCAGCGAACCCCGGCGACGTAGTCCGCCACCGCCTTGATCTCGGCATCCGACATCTTGGCGGCGATGGTCGTCATGACCGGGTTGTTCTTGCGGGTGCCCTGGCGGAATGCCACCAGTTGTGCCTCGGTATAGTCGGCCCACTGGCCGCCGATGCGCGGATACTGCGCCGGAATGCCTGCGCCGGCGGGACCATGGCAGGCGGCACAGGCCGGCACGCCCTTGGCGGCGATGCCGGCACGATAGATCTTCTGGCCGGCTTCGATGCTGTCCTTGTTCTTGGCGGTGGCCGGCTTGAGCGACTGCTTGGCCAGGTAGGCGCCCACGTTGCGCATTTCCTCGTCGGTCAGCACCGACGCCATCGGCACCATGATCGCGTTGTTGCGGGTCTTGGCCTTGAAGTCGGCCAGTTGCTTGTGGACGTACTCGGGATGCTGCGCGGCCAGCTTGGGATTGGCGGCGGCCGCGCTGTTGCCGGCGGCACCGTGGCAGCTCAGGCAGGCGGGCACATTGCGATCGGGGGCGCCTTGCGTGTACAGCGTTTCACCCTTGGCGGGGTCCGCCTTCGCGGCGGCCTGCTCTGCGGCAGATGCCAGACCGGAAAGGGCGGCGGCAGGAACGGCCAGAGCCAGGACACCCAGAATCTTCGCAATGCGGTTCATTCGCACACCTTCTCTGAATTGTTTTGGATACCGTGATGCGTGCCGCTCCGGCGCTTTGCCGGCGGTGAGGACGCGCCGGTGCAAAAGGCTGGGAACGTGGCGACCCGCGAGCGGCTGACCGATCCGCGCAACGCTGGCCGTGGCGGCAGACCCCGCCAGCCCGCGCCCGCCGCCGCCGCACCGTCCGGTGCAACGCGCAATGGGGACAAGGCCTTGCCCACGATGGAACGACACACTAGGCTTCCCGCCCGGACGACGGCAGCCGAGGCACGCGGCATGGATGCCACGCGTCACCCGCTCAGGAGACCGTAAACCGGCGTATTGTACAATAAGTTATGTGCCGGATTGATGCCTTGCGCCTTGTCGTGCCCGCTTCGGGCTGCGCCAGATCAAGCCCGGCGGGCGGCCCAGGCCGCAGCCATCCCACCCTGGCGAGACCCCGGCCCCGGCACGCGCTTGCGCGGCCTCCGCGGCCCGCCCCACCGCTCTAGCGCATGTCCCTTCTTCACCAGGCCCGCTTCTTCATCACCGTGAACCACCTGCGCGACCTGCCCGCCACGGCCGTGCCCGAGGTAGCGTTCGCCGGCCGTTCCAACGCCGGCAAGTCCACGGCGATCAACATCCTGTGCAACCAGAAGCGGCTGGCGTTCTCGTCGCGCACGCCCGGACGCACCCAGCACATCAACTATTTCTCGGTGGCGCCGGTCAAGGCGCCCGACCCGCTGGCCTTCCTGGTCGACCTGCCCGGCTACGGCTATGCCGAGGTCTCGGGCTCGGCCAAGTACCACTGGCAGGGCCTGCTGAGCGATTACGTGCAGACCCGCCAGCAGCTCGCCGGCCTGATCCTGATGATGGACGCGCGCCGGCCTTTTACGGAGCTCGATTGCCAGATGGTCGAGTGGTTCCTGCCCACCGGGCGGCCGATCCACGTGCTGCTGACCAAGGCCGACAAGCTCACCAACAGCGAAAACGCCAAGGCCCTGCGCGAAACGCGCAAGATGCTGCAAGGCTACGCCGAGCAGCTGGAGACGCCGGTGCCGATGACGGCCCAGCTGTTCTCCAGCCTCAAGCGCCGCGGCATCGAGGAGGCGCAGGGCGTGATCGCCGGCTGGCTGAACCTGCCGGAAGCACAGAAGCCCGAGCGCGCGCCCGCCGCCGCCGACGCAGTGCCGCCCGCGTCCGATCCGGCCGCGTGATCCTGGTAGCGAGCGCGCAAAAAAAAGCCCCGTCGCAAGCAACGGGGACAAACTTTCCCGCCGGTGAGGCGGGTACCCGCTCAGGGAGGAGTAGCGGGGGACACCGCGCCACGCAGCGCGCAACGCAAAGTGTCCGCGAGTATGATGGCGGGCACGCACAAAAGTTTAGTTTTTCTTCGGCCAGCCGCACGACGCTGCGCGCGCCGCGCTTGCCGGGCCTGCATTCCGTCCTCTTCCGCCAAGAAGCCGCCATGTCCACCTTCCCCGAATTCCGCCCGCGCCGCATGCGCCGCGATGATTTCTCCCGTCGCATGATGCGCGAGCATCGCCTGTCCCCGGACAACCTGATCTACCCGGTCTTTATCCTCGATGGCCAGAACCAGCGCCAGGCCGTGGCGTCGATGCCGGGCGTGGAACGCGTCTCGGTCGACCTGCTAATGCCCGTGGCCGAAGACTGCGTCAAGCTGGGCATCCCAGTGCTGGCGCTGTTCCCGGTGATCGACCCGTCGCTGAAGACGCCCGACGGCATCGAGGCCACCAATCCGGACGGACTGGTGCCGCGCGCGGTGCGCGCGTTGACGGACCGCTTCCCCGAACTCGGCGTGCTGTGCGACGTGGCGCTCGACCCGTACACCAGCCACGGCCAGGATGGCGTGCTCGACGACAACGGCTACGTGATCAACGATGCGACGGTGGAGATCCTGGTGCGCCAGGCGCTGGCGCAGGCCGAGGCGGGGGTCGACATCGTCGCCCCGTCCGACATGATGGACGGCCGCATCGGCGCGGTGCGCACCGCGCTGGAAGACAACGGCCACATCCATACCCGCATCATGGCGTACTCGGCCAAGTACGCGTCGGCATTCTACGGCCCGTTCCGCGACGCGGTGGGCTCGGCCGCCAACCTGGGCAAGGGCAACAAGATGACCTACCAGATGGACCCGGCCAACACCGACGAGGCCCTGCGCGAAGTGGCGCAGGACATCCTGGAAGGCGCCGACATGGTGATGGTCAAGCCCGGCATGCCGTACCTGGACATCGTGCGTCGGGTCAAGGACGAATACCGCTTCCCGACCTACGTGTACCAGGTCAGCGGCGAGTACGCGATGCTCAAGGCCGCCGCGCAGAACGGCTGGCTGGACCACGACAAGGTCATGATGGAATCGCTGCTGGCCTTCCGCCGCGCCGGCGCCGACGGCATCCTGACTTACTTTGCGCGCGATGCCGCGCGGCTGCTGCAGGCCTGACGGCCGACGGACCGCGCATGGAGTTGCTAGGTTTCTCAGCGAGCCAGGTACACCCGCTGGCCTCGCTCACCGAGGCGGGCAGCTTTCTGTCGGGCAATGCCGCGTCGCTGTTCTGTTCGTGTGGGCGGATTTTTCCACTGAAGAGGTCACCGCGGCGCCCGATGACTGGCGCGAGCAGGTGCGCCAGCTGGCCGGCGCGCCCATCCTCGACCTGCACCTGGCCGACGCCACCAACGCCGCGCATCCGTCGTACTTCGATACGACCCATGCGTACGACATGGTGATCTTCCGCAAGCTCACCTTTGAAACCAGCCGCGCCATTGCCGAGGCCGAGCCGCAGGACGCCGCCATCACCGCCAAGCCGGCCGCGGCCGAGGCAGCCGCCCGCCAGAAGCGCCATGCGCCGGGATTCCTGCCGGCACTGGCCAAGATCGACACCCAGCCAGTCACGTTCTTCATGTTCGACACCGTGCTGGTAACGGTACGCTCCGGGCCGTCGCGCACCGTCGACCAGGTGCGCCAGCGTTTGCTGGAGCTGTGCCAGGCCCCGCGTCCGCAAGCCGCGCCCGCGCGTGGCAACGGCCAGTCGCTGCTGCACGGCATCCGTCCGCCGAGCCGGCCCGAGGACCTGATGCTGCGGCTGCTCAACGCCATGGTCGACCGCTACCTGGAACTGCGCGCGCCGCTGACGCGCCAGCTCGACCGCTGGCAGCGCGCGCTGCTGAACTCGCGCCGCAGTTTCTCCAGCTGGGAGGGCCTGCTCGATGCGCGCATCCAGCTGCGCAAGCTGGAGCACCTGAGCGAGGAGCAGCGCGACGCGCTGCAGGAATTCCGCGACAGCCTGCTCGACAACCGCTACAGCAGCGACCAGCCCGGCGGCGCCGTCGATGCGCCGGGGCGCGACGAGGTGCTGCTGGTGCGCATCAACGACGTGATGGAGCATATCCAGCGGGTGCTGGCGCATGCGCGCCGGCTGGAGGATTCGATCGAATCGGCGGTGCAGATCCACTTCTCGGCGGTGGCGCACCGGACCAACCGCACCATGCGCGCGCTGACGCTTATTACGGCGCTGTTCATGCCGCTGACGCTGATCACCGGCGTGTTCGGCATGAACTTCGAGCGCATGCCCTGGCTGCAGGAGCCGCAGGGCTTCTGGTGGTCGATCGGCCTGATGGGTGCCGTGGCGGTGGTACTGGCAGCGCTGTGGGGACTGGCGCGGCAGCTGGAGCGCTAGCCGCAGGCCTGGGTACGCCCCGGGGACGGTTCAGGTGCGCGTGGGTGTGCCGAAAGCGCGCTCCAGGCTTTCCAGGAAGCGGTTGGCCGACTGGTAGCCGATCACGCGCACCGGGCGCTCGCGACCGTCCGGGCCGAACAGGATGATGCCGGGCGGCCCGAACAGGCCGAAGCGCTTGAGCAAGGCCTTGTCGTCGGCATTGTTGGCGGTCACGTCCGCCTGCAGCAGCACGATCTCCGACAGCCGCGCGCGCACGCGCGGATCGACGAAGGTCATGCGCTCCATCTCCTTGCAGCTGACGCACCAGTCGGCATAGAAATCCAGCAGCACCGGCTTGCCCGCGGCGGCAGCCTGCGCCACGCGGGCGTCGAGCTCGGCGACGCTGCGCACGCGCTCGAAACGCACCGCCTGCGCAGCGCCGGCGTTTTCGCCGCCACTGCGTGCCACGCTCAGGTGCGACAGGGGCTGCAGCGGATCGCGTCCGCCCGAAGCCACGCCGATCAGCACGATCGCGGCGGCGATGGCGAACAGCACGCCCACGCCCTTGCCCACTCGCACCAGATTGCGCGGGTCGGGCCCCAGCCCGTCGAAGGCACCGAGGAACACCGCCGCCACCAGCAGCAGCGCCGCCAGCAGCAGCATCGTGGTCCACGCCGGCAGCACCGGCCCCAGCATCCACAGTGCCACGCCAAGCAGCAGGAAGCCGAAGAAGCGCTTGGTGACCTCCATCCAGCGGCCGGCGCGCGGCAGCAGGTTGCCCGCGCCCACGCCCACCAGCACCAGCGGCACGCCCATGCCCAGCGCCATCGCGAACAGCGCGGCACCGCCGGTCACGGCGTCGCGGCTCTGTGCGATATAGGCCAGCGCGCCCGCCAGCGGCGCCGTCACGCACGGCCCGACGATCAGCGCGGAAATCGCCCCCATCGCCGCGGCCCCGGCCACCTGCCCGCCCTGGCGGCAGTTGGATGATTCCGTCAGCCGGGTCTGCCAGCGCTGCGGCAGTTGCAGCTCGTACAAACCGAACATCGACAGCGCCAGCGCCACCATCAGCGCGGCGAAGGCGCCCAGCACCCAGGGCGTCTGCAAGGCGGCCGACAGGCCCTCGCCCAGCAGCCCGGCGGCCACCCCGACCGCGGTGTACACCACCGCCATGCCCAGCACATAGGCCAGCGACACCAGCAGCGCGCGGCCGCGCGTGACGTGCTCGCCCACCACGATCGACGACAGGATCGGCACCATCGGCAGCACGCATGGCGTAAAGGTCAGCAGCAGCCCCAGGCCGAAGAACAGCGCCCCGATCAGGCCCAGGTTGCGGCTGGCCAGCGCGCCGGCGATGCGGTCGCTGTCGTCGGCGCGCAGCGTCGCCGCCACGCCCGGTACGGCGGGTGCGGCGGGCGCCGGAGCCGGCTCGGCCGTCGGCGCCTCGCTGCGGCCGCGCTTGCCGAACAGGTCGGCCAGCGCGCTGGCGCCTACCTTGTAGACGCTTTCCATCGGCGGATAACAGAGGCCCTTGTCGGCGCAGCCCTGCGAGGTCACGGTCAGCGTCCATTTGCCGTCGGCGGGCGCGGCCTCGACCGGCACGCGGATGATCACGGTGTCGCGGTAGGTCTCCATCTCCTTGCCGAAGGTCTCGTCGAACTTGACCTTGCCCGGCGGATAGGCCGGCGCGCCCAGCTTCACGACGGCCGGCTGCGCCGCAAACGCAAAGCGCTCGCGATACATGTAGTAGCCCGGCGCGACCTCGAAACGCACTTCGACGGTCTTGTCGTCAGGCTGGCTGGCGGCAAAGCGGAAGGCTTGCTCGGGCGGCAGGAAGTCGTCCTCGGTGGCGGCGTGGAGGCTGCCCGCCAGGCACAGCCAGGCCAGCGCCGTCAGCAGCGCTGCGGCAATATGCCGCGCCCACATCTGCCCGGGCGTGCCCGCCCGCCGTGCCAAACCGATGTTCATGAAGCCGATTCCTGTTGGTCTTGATCCCGGGATGCCGCCGTACCTGGTGCTGCGTGGCGGGCATCGCCAGCCGGTGCCGCCGTTGCTGGCTGCGCCGGCACGCCCGCGGTCTCGCTGCGCACCCACTCCAGGTAAGGCCCGTAGCCGGCTGACACTGGCCACGCAAGCAGCTCCGGCACGTCATAGGGGTGATGTTGCCGGATCACCGCCTCGAGCGCAGCGTAGCGCGCGCGCGTGGTCTTGATCAGCAGCGGCCATTCCTGCGCCTGCTCGAGCCTGCCCTGCCACCAGTACTCGGATTCGACCGGCGCCAGACGGTTCACGCAGGCAGCGGCGCGCGCCTGCAGCACGGCCCGCGACAAGCGCGCCGCGGTTTCCGCATCGGGGGCGTTGGTGACGACGACGAGCACCTCGTCCGGACCCGCACCCTGGTCAGTATGGCTTTGCATCGACACTCTCCCGCGGCTGGCCAGGCCGAGCCGCACAAAACAAAAGAGCCAGGCGATTGCCTGGCTCGATTGTAAGCGGTGTGCCCGCAACCGTCGTGCGACGGCAGCGCGCAGGAAACGCACTTATTCCGCGGCTTCTTCGGCCGGGGCTTCGGTGATTTCCGGACGATCCACCAGCTCGACCAGCGCCATCGGCGCGTTGTCGCCCTGACGGAAGCCGAACTTCAGGATGCGGGTGTAGCCGCCCGGACGGGTGGCGTAGCGCGGGCCCAGTTCGGTGAACAGCTTGGTGACCATGTCGCGGTCGCGCAGGCGGGCGAAGGCCAGGCGGCGGTTGGCAACGGTGTCCTTCTTGGCCAGCGTGATCAGGGGCTCGACAACCTTGCGCAGTTCCTTGGCCTTGGGCACGGTGGTCTTGATCAGCTCGTGCTGGAACAGCGAGTTGGACATGTTGCGAAGCATCGCGAGACGGTGCGACGAGGTGCGGTTCAGTTTCCGCAGACCATGACGGTGACGCATGATGATTCCTTTCAGTTAAGTGTTTGACCAGCTCTTCTATCGTCCGATGCGGCTGGACGCGGGCCGGTAGTCATACATGCCCCGGCCGGGGCCGGGGCGGTTGCTGCGGTGCGGGACGGTGGCCCCGCGCCACGATTACTTCTCCAGACCTGCGGGCGGCCAGTTCTCGAGCTTCATGCCGAGGGTCAGGCCGCGCGAGGCGAGGACTTCCTTGATCTCGTTGAGCGACTTGCGACCCAGGTTCGGGGTCTTGAGCAGTTCGTTCTCGGTACGCTGGATCAGGTCGCCGATGTAGTAGATGTTTTCGGCCTTCAGGCAGTTGGCCGAACGCACCGTCAGCTCCAGGTCGTCGACCGGGCGCAGCAGGATCGGGTCGATCTGCGGCGTGCGGCTCGAAGCGGCCTCGGCGGCCGACTCGGTGCCTTCCAGCGCGGCGAACACGGACAGCTGGTCGACCAGGATGCGGGCCGACTGGCGGATCGCTTCCTCGGGCGAGATCACGCCGTCGGTTTCGATGTTCATCACCAGCTTGTCCAGGTCGGTACGCTGCTCGACACGGGCGGATTCCACCGCGTACGACACGCGGCGCACCGGCGAGAACGAGGCGTCCAGCACGATGCGGCCGATGACCTTGCCGGATTCGTCGCCGAACTTGCGCACGTTGCCCGGCACATAGCCGCGGCCCTGCTCGACCTTGATCTGCATGTCCAGCTTGCCGCCGGCCGACAGATGGGCGATCACGTGGTTCGGGTTGATGATCTCGACGTCGTGCGGCAGCTCGATATCGGCGGCCGTGACCACGCCTTCGCCATCCTTGCGCAGCGACACCGTGACTTCGTCGCGGTTGTGCAGCTTGAACACCACGCCCTTCAGGTTGAGCAGCAGGTTGACGACGTCTTCCTGCACGCCGTCGATGGTGGAATACTCGTGGACCACCCCAGCGATCGTGACTTCGGTCGGGGCATAACCGACCATCGACGACAGCAGCACGCGACGCAGGGCGTTACCGAGCGTATGGCCGTAGCCGCGCTCGAACGGCTCCATCACGACTTTGGCGTGATGGTCGCCCAGAGGCTCGACGGCGATGATTTTTGGCTTGAGGAGTGCTGTTTGCATTAGGTTGTCCTTTTCAATACCCTCGGCTCGTTACACCGATAAGGCTGACGTTTGGAACCTGGAAATCCCATCGTAACGATGGGCGAAGCCCGACGCGCGCGAAGCGCGTCGGGCTGAAGGAGAAGCTTTGCGACGAACGCAAGCTCTGGGCCGGGTGCTCGCGGATTAACGCGAGTACAGTTCGACGATCAGGCTTTCGTTGATGTCGCCCGAGATATCGGCACGATCCGGGACTTGCTTGAAGGTGCCTTCGAACTTCTTGGCATCCACGGCGACCCAGGTCGGGAAGCCCGACTGCTCGGCCAGCGACAGCGCTTCGGCGATACGGACCTGCTTCTTCGACTGCTCGCGGATGGTGATGACGTCGCCCGACTTGATCTGGGCCGACGGCACGTTCAGGGTCTGGCCGTTCACCAGGATCGCCTTGTGCGACACCAGCTGGCGCGCTTCAGCGCGGGTCGAGCCGAAGCCCATGCGGTACACCACGTTGTCCAGGCGCGATTCCAGCAGTTGCAGCAGGTTTTCGCCGGTGTTGCCCTTGCGGCGGTCGGCTTCGGCGAAATAGCGGCGGAACTGGCGCTCGAGCACGCCGTAGATGCGCTTGACCTTCTGCTTTTCGCGCAGCTGGTTGCCGTAGTCGGAGGTGCGGGCACCCGAGGTGCGGCCATGCTGGCCCGGCTTGCTGTCCAGCTTGCACTTGTCGGCCAGCGAGCGGCGCGAGCTCTTCAGGAACAGGTCGGTGCCTTCACGGCGGGAAAGTTTGGCCTTCGGGCCGGTATAACGTGCCACGTTGTCTTCCTTTGATCGATCACGACGCCTTCAGGACGCGCCGTGAGTCCGCCAACGCAGTGCCGGCGCGGTGCAACATGGCACACGCCAGACCGTGACGGACGGTGGGCTTATTAAGCGCGCTCCGTTGCGGGAGGCGTCGCTGCAAGCAATTTACCAATACGCCGGCATTATAATGTGCCCCTTAAGACACTACTCCGGCGCAAAACGAAAACCTGCCGCATAAAAATGCAGCAGGTCAACGCGCGATACTACCACATCCGAAACCGGCAGGTAAACCCACCGGGTCCGGACACGCCAACGCATCAGATGCGGCGGCGCTTCGGCGGACGGCAGCCGTTGTGCGGAATCGGCGTAACGTCTTCGATGATCGCGATCTTGATGCCCAGCGCGTTCAGCGCGCGGACAGCCGATTCACGACCCGGGCCGGGGCCCTTGATACGCACTTCCAGGTTCTTGATGCCCTGGTCTTGCGCCACGCGGCCGGCGTTCTCGGCAGCAACCTGGGCAGCGAACGGGGTCGACTTGCGCGAACCCTTGAAGCCCTGGCCACCGGCGGTCGCCCACGACAGGGCGTTGCCCTGGCGATCGGTGATCGTGATGATGGTGTTGTTGAACGAAGCGTGGACGTGCGCAATGCCGTCGGCAACGTTCTTCTTGACCTTTTTACGCGCGCGAGCGGCGTTATTCGGACCTTTTGCCATTAGTTTCTTCCTCTGCCTTCGGCTTTACTTCTTCAGAGCCACGCCGGCCTTGCGCGGACCCTTGCGGGTACGGGCGTTGGTGCGCGTACGCTGGCCGCGCATCGGCAGGCCCTTGCGGTGACGCATGCCACGATAGCAACCAAGGTCCATCAGACGCTTGATGTTCATCGTGGTTTCACGACGCAGGTCACCCTCGACCGTGACCTTGCCCACTTCGTCACGAAGCTTTTCCAGGTCGGCGTCGGTCAGATCCTTGACCTTCTTGTCAAACGGTACACCGGTGGCCTCGCAAATCTTGCGGGCGCGCGAGCGGCCGATACCGTAAATAGCCGTCAGGCCGATTTCGGTATGCTTGTGGTTCGGGATGTTAACCCCTGCGATACGTGCCATTCGTCAATCCTCTTTCCGATTAGCCTTGGCGTTGCTTGTGGCGGGGATCCGACGAGCAGATCACGCGCACGACACCGTTGCGCTTGATGATTTTGCAGTTGCGGCAAATGCGCTTAACAGAAGCCAGCACTTTCATAATTTTCCTCTTCCTTCAATTCCTGTTCGCTCACTTCGTCCGGAAGACGATTCGTGCGCGCGACAGATCATATGGGGTCAGCTCGACCGTCACCTTGTCACCCGGAAGAATCCGGATGTAGTTCATTCTCATCTTGCCGGAGATATGGCCCAGCACTACGTGGCCATTCTCCAGCTTGACTCGGAACGTCGCATTGGGCAGGTTTTCCAGGACCTCGCCCTGCATCTGGATGACGTCGTCTTTAGCCATACCTAGCCTGTACCGATCCGAAGTCAGCGCAAGGTCAGATTGCCCTTGAAATTCGCCTTCTTCAGCAGCGACTCATACTGCTGCGACATGACATAGGACTGAACCTGGGCCATGAAGTCCATCGTGACGACCACGATGATCAGCAGGGAGGTTCCGCCGAAATAGAACGGAACGTTCCAGCGCAGCACCAGGAATTCCGGCAACAGGCAGACCAGTGTGATGTAGATCGCACCAGCCAGCGTCAGACGCACCAGGATCTTGTCGATATAGCGCGTCGTCTGCTCGCCCGGACGAATGCCCGGAATGAAGGCACCGCTTTTCTTCAGGTTGTCTGCCACTTCACGGCTGTTGTACACCAGGGCCGTGTAGAAGAAGCAGAAAAATACAATCGCAGCAGCGTACAGCAGGATGTAGACCGGCTGGCCCGGCGACAGCGTGGCAGCCAGGTCCTTGATGAACCGGCCGACCGCACCGGTCGAGTCAGACGTGAACCAGCCCGCGATCGTCGCCGGGAACAGGATGATCGACGATGCGAAGATCGGCGGAATCACCCCTGCCATGTTCAGCTTCAGCGGCAGGTGCGACGACTGGCCGCCGTACACCTTGTTGCCGACCTGACGCTTGGCATAGTTCACCAGGATCTTGCGCTGGCCCCGCTCGACGAACACCACGGCGAAGGTCACACCGATCACGATCGCCACGATGAAGATCGCCGCGATGATGCTCATGGAACCCGTGCGGACCAGTTCGAACAGTCCGCCGATCGCGTTGGGCAGGCCCGCCGCGATACCGCCGAAGATGATGATCGAGATGCCGTTGCCCAGACCGCGCTCGGTGATCTGCTCACCCAGCCACATCAGGAACATCGTGCCGGTCACCAGCGTGATCACCGCCGTGGCCCGGAACATCAGGCCCGGATCCAGCACCAGCCCGGGCTGCGACTCCAGCGCGACCGCGATCGACAGCGCCTGGAACGTGGCCAGAACCACGGTGCCGTAGCGCGTGTACTGCGTGATCTTGCGCTGCCCTGCCTGCCCTTCCTTCTTCAGCGACTCCAGCTGCGGCAGCACGATCGTCAGCAACTGCATGATGATCGACGCCGAGATGTACGGCATGATGCCGAGCGCGAAGACGGTAAAGCGCGACAGCGCCCCGCCCGAGAACAGGTTGAACATCCCGAGGATGCCACCCGACTGACTCTGGAAAAGCTTCGCAAGCTGCTCCGGATCGATACCGGGCACCGGAATATGAGCGCCGATGCGGTACACGATCAGGGCCAGCACCAGGAACATCAGCCGGCGCTTGAGGTCGCCGTACTTCGCCGTGTTCCTGGCTTGCGCGCTTGCATTGGGTTTCGCCGTGGCCAAACGATGCTCCGACTATGACTGCCTATGCTGCGATGAATGCTGCCGTATCAGGCTGCGATCTGGCCGCCGGCGGCTTCGATCGCGGCCTTGGCGCCAGCGGTGGCGCCCAGACCCTTGATCGTCACCTTGCGGGTCAGCTCGCCGGCCTTGATGACCTTGGCGCTCTTGACCAGGTCGCCGACCAGGCCAGCCTGCTTCAGGACCAGCAGGTCGACTTCGGCCGCTTCCAGGCGCTCGATGTCACGCAGCGTGACTTCGGCGGTGAACGCCTTGGTCAGCGAGGTGAAGCCGCGCTTCGGCAGGCGACGATACAGCGGCATCTGGCCGCCTTCGAAACCCACCTTGTGGAAGCCGCCCGAACGCGACTTCTGACCCTTGTGACCGCGACCGGCGGTCTTGCCCAGGCCGGAGCCGATACCGCGGCCGACGCGACGCTTGGCGTGCTTCGAACCGGCAGCCGGTTTCAGGTTGTTCAGTTGCATCTTGCTCTCCAAGTCCCGATCAGGCCAGAACCTTGACCAGGTACGAGACCTTGTTGATCATGCCGCGCACGGCGGGCGTGTCCTGCAGCTCCGACACCGAGTTGATGCGGCGCAGGCCCAGGCCACGAACGGTGGCGCGATGATCCTCGCGCGTGCCGATCAGGCTGCGCACGAGTTGCACTTTTACGGTTTTCTGCGACATTGCGTTCACCTTAACCCAGGATGTCTTCGACCGACTTGCCACGCTTGGCGGCGATTTCGCCCGGCGTGCTCATCTTCTGAAGGCCGTCCAGCGTGGCGCGAACCATGTTGTACGGGTTGGTGGAGCCGTGCGACTTGGTCACCACGTTGGTGACGCCCATCACTTCGAAGATCGCGCGCATCGGGCCGCCGGCGATCACGCCGGTACCTTCCTTGGCGGGCATCATCAGCACCTTGGCGGCGCCGTGCTTGCCAACGACTTCGTGTTGCAGCGTGCCGTTCTTCAGCGAGACCTTGACCATCTTGCGACGGGCTTCGTCCATTGCCTTCTGAACCGCGACCGGCACTTCCTTGGCCTTGCCCTTGCCCATGCCGATGCGGCCATCGCCGTCACCGACCACGGTCAGCGCAGCGAAACCGAGAATCCGGCCACCCTTCACCACCTTGGTGACACGGTTGACCGAGATCATCTTCTCGCGGAGGCCGTCGTCGCGTTCGTCCTGTTGGACTTTTGCTTGCATCTTTGCCATGACGTATCTCTCTCTATGCGCTTAGAACTTCAGGCCGGCTTCGCGGGCGGCGTCTGCCAGGGCCTTCACGCGGCCATGGAAACGGAAGCCGGCGCGATCGAACGCGACGGTTTCCACGCCGGCAGCCTTCGCCTTCTCGGCGATGCGCTTGCCCACGATCGTAGCGGCAGCGGCGGTAGCGCCCTTGCCTTCCAGTTCCTTGCGCACTTCTGCCTCGACGGTCGAAGCCGAAGCCAGCACCTTGGTGCCGCACTCGGAGAAGACCTGGGCGTAAATGTTCGAATTCGTACGGAACACGGTCAGACGATTGACTTTCATCTCCGCGATCTTGGCGCGGGTCTGACGTGCACGGCGCAAACGAGCGTCTTTCTTGTTCATCATTGCACCCCTTACTTCTTCTTGGTTTCCTTCAGGATGACGCGCTCGTCGCTGTAACGCACACCCTTGCCCTTGTAGGGCTCGGGCGGACGGTACGCGCGCACTTCGGCGGCAACCTGACCGACTTTCTGCTTGTCCGCACCCTTGATCAGGATTTCGGTCTGCGTCGGCGTTTCGGCCTTCACGCCTTCCGGCATCTCATGGATCACGTCGTGCGAGAAACCAAGCTGGAGCTTCAGCGCAGTGCCTTGCAGCTGGGCACGATAGCCCACGCCAACGAGGTTCAGCTTGCGCTCGAAACCGGTGGTCACGCCCTTGACCATGTTCGCCGCAAGGGCGCGCATGGTGCCTTGCAGGGCGTTTGCTTCACGCGACTCGTCAGCCGGCGCGAAGGTCAGCGTGTCGTTCTCGACATTGACCTTGACCAGGCTGTGAATCGGCTGGGACAGCGTACCCAGCGGGCCCTTCACGGAGAGCACGCCAGCTGCCACGTTCACTTCCGCGCCCTTGGGGAGCGCGATGGGAGCCTTACCTACACGGGACATGGTTCTCTCCTTAAGCGACGTAGCAGAGAACTTCGCCGCCCACGCCGGTGGCGCGAGCCTTGCGGTCGGTCATCAGACCCTGCGGGGTCGAGATGATCGCCACACCCAGGCCGTTCATCACTTGCGGAATGTCGCTGCGGCCCTTGTACACGCGCAGGCCGGGCTTCGAGACGCGCTCGATGCGCTCGATCACCGGACGGCCGGCGTAGTACTTGAGACCGATGCTCAGTTGTGCCTTGCCGCCATCTTCCTGGACGGCGTAGTCGTCGATGTAGCCTTCGTCCTTCAGGACCTTGGCGATTGCCACTTTCAGCTTCGACGACGGCATGACAACCGACGCTTTCTGCACGCCCTGGGCGTTGCGGATGCGCGTCAGCATATCGGCGATAGGATCGCTCATGCTCATACTGTTTCTCCTGTAGCCTGTGCGTAATTACCAGCTGGCTTTCGTCAGACCCGGGATTTCGCCCTTGAAGGCGATTTCGCGGATCTTGTTACGCGCCAGGCCAAACTTGCGGAAGGTACCGCGGGGACGACCGGTGATCGCGCAGCGATTGCGCTGGCGGGTCGGGTTCGCGTTGCGCGGGAGCTGTTGCAGCTCGAGACGCGCGCTGTAACGCTCTTCTTCCGACTTCTCTTGGTCGTCGATAATGGCCTTGAGGTTGGCGCGCTTGGCGGCATACTTTGCCACCAGCTTGGCGCGCTTCTTCTCACGTTCAATCAGAGCCAGTTTAGCCACGGTTACCCCTTAATTGCGGAACGGGAACTTGAACGCGCCGAGGAGGGCCTTGGCTTCCTCGTCGTTCTTTGCCGTCGTCGTGATGCTGATGTTCAGACCACGCAGTGCGTCGATCTTGTCGTACTCGATTTCGGGGAAAATGATCTGCTCTTTCACACCGATGTTGTAGTTGCCACGACCGTCGAACGAACGGCCCGACACACCACGGAAGTCACGCACGCGCGGCAGGGCCACGGTGACGAAACGATCGAGGAATTCGAACATGCGCTCGCCGCGCAGGGTCACCATCGCACCGATGGGGTAGCCCTGGCGGATCTTGAAGCCGGCGATGGCCTTCTTGGCCTTCGTCACGACCGGCTTCTGACCGGCGATCTTGGTCAGGTCGCCGACGGCGTTTTCAATGATCTTCTTGTCATTGATGGCTTCGCCAAGGCCCATGTTCAGGGTGATCTTGGTGATGCGCGGCACTTCCATGACCGACTTGTAGCCGAACTGCTCGATCAGCTTCGGCACAACCTGTTCTTTGTAAAACTCTTGCAGACGTGCTGCCATGCTCAACTCCTAAACGTGCCCAGAATCAAGCTGCCACGACGGCGCCGGTGGTCTTCAGCACGCGCACGCGCTTGCCGTCTTCCACCTTGATGCCGACGCGCGACGGCTTGCCATTGGCATCCACGAGCGCAACGTTGGAAATATGCAGCGGCATGACCTTGTCGACCACACCACCGGTAGTGCCCAGCATCGGGTTCGGGCGGGCATGCTTCTTGGCGATGTTCACGCCTTGCACCGCAACCTTGTCGCCGAGGACGGCTTGCACGGTACCGCGCTTGCCCTTGTCCTTGCCGGTCAGCACGATGACTTCGTCGCCTTTGCGAATCTTGTTCATGGCGGCTCCTTACAGCACTTCCGGAGCGAGCGACACGATCTTCATGAAGCGCTCGGTACGGAGTTCACGAGTCACCGGCCCGAAGATACGGGTGCCGATCGGCTCGAGCTTGTTGTTCAGCAGGACGGCGGCGTTGCCGTCGAACTTGATCAGCGAACCGTCAGCGCGGCGCACGCCCTTGGCGGTACGCACGACGACGGCGTTGTAGATGTCGCCCTTCTTGACGCGACCGCGCGGCGCTGCGTCCTTGACGGTCACCTTGATGATGTCGCCAACGCTTGCGTAGCGGCGCTTGGAGCCACCCAGCACCTTGATGCACAGCACTTCGCGCGCACCAGTGTTATCGGCCACTTCGAGCCGGCTTTCTGTCTGAATCATGGTGTTTGTCTTCCCAACTTAATCCGCCAGGTGCGATAGCGCCCGTCGGTCAGTCTTGGTCCCGTCGGTTCCGGCCTTGCGCCAGCACCGTATGGGTTGATCAACTTTGAAGTCGGTAGGAGCCCGGCAATTCCCGACTGAAATACATCGGAGCCGCCTGGCCCTGGCTCGCTCAACAGGCCCGCCCGGGTGGTACAGCTAAGGCGAACGCAATAAAGCGGAAGTCCAGGATTATAGCTACATAATCCTGGACTTGCAAGTCAAGCTAAGAACGTGTTGTTCTTAGATGACGCGTGCAGCCTCTACCAGCCGGGAAACCACCCAGGACTTGGTCCGCGACAGCGGACGGCCTTCCTGGATTTCGACCTTGTCGCCTTCCTTGTACTGGTTGGCTTCGTCGTGTGCGTGGTACTTCTTGGAACGCAGCACGTACTTGCCGTACAGGGGATGCTTGACGCGGTTTTCCACCAAGACCGTAACGGTCTTGTCCATCTTGTCGCTCACGACACGGCCGACCAGGGTACGGCGAAGCGACTTTTCCGTTTGTGCAGCTTCAGTCATTTCGCGTTCGCCTTTTCAGTCAGCACGGTTTGCACGCGCGCGATGTCCTTGCGAACCTTCTTCAGCTGGCTGGTGTTCTGCAGCTGTTGGGTTGCCTTTTGCATGCGCAGGCTAAATTGGGCCTTCAGCAGCTCGGAGAGCTCCTGGTTCAGGCCTGCGGCGTCCTTGCCGCGAAGTTCGGATGCTTTCATCCCTGCTCTCCTTACGTCCCGACCTGGCGCACCACGAAATTGGTGGCGATCGGCAGCTTGGCCGCGGCGAGGCGGAACGCCTCACGTGCCAGGTCTTCGCTCACGCCATCCATTTCGTACAGCATCTTGCCCGGCTGGATTTCAGCCACGTAGTACTCCGGATTGCCCTTGCCGTTACCCATACGGACTTCGGCGGGCTTCTTCGAGATCGGCTTGTCCGGGAAAATCCGGATCCAGATGCGGCCGCCACGCTTGATGTGGCGGGTCATCGCACGACGTGCCGACTCGATCTGACGAGCCGTCAGGCGGCCACGGCCCATGGCCTTCAGGCCGAATTCGCCGAAAGACACGGCGTTACCACGGGTAGCCTTACCCGTGTTGCGGCCTTTCTGCTCCTTGCGGTATTTTCTGCGCTTAGGTTGCAGCATCGTTATTCTCCACTCTTCGCATCTGCGCCAGGCGCAGCGCGGCGACCGGCACCGGCACCGCCGCGGCGGTTGCCACCCGGACGGCCTTCGCCTTCACGGCGGCGGCCTTCCGGACGACCCGGGCGACGACGACGGTCGTCCTGCGGCTCTTCCACCACCGGCGCGTCATTGCGGCCGAGGTGATCCCCCTTGTAGACCCACACCTTGACACCGATGATGCCGTAGGTGGTTTCTGCTTCGGAGAAGCCGTAGTCGATGTCGGCGCGCAGGGTGTGCAGGGGCACACGGCCTTCGCGGTACCACTCGGTACGGGCGATTTCGATACCGTTCAGACGGCCGGCGCTCATGATCTTGATACCCTGGGCGCCCAGGCGCATCGCGTTCTGCATGGCGCGCTTCATGGCGCGGCGGAACATGATGCGGCGCTCGAGCTGCTGGGTGATCGAATCGGCGATCAGCTGAGCATCGGTTTCCGGCTTGCGGATTTCCTCGATGTTCACGTGCACGGGCACGCCCATGCGACGCTGCAGTTCGGCCTTCAGCAGTTCGATGTCCTCACCCTTCTTGCCGATCACCACGCCCGGACGCGAGCTGTAAATGGTGATGCGGGCATTGCGGGCGGGGCGCTCGATCACGACGCGGCCAACCGATGCGTTCTTGAGCTTCTTCTTCAGGAAGTCGCGAACTTCGATGTCTTCCTTCAGCATGCCGGCGAACTTCGTGTTGCTGGCGTACCAGCGCGAAGCCCAGTTACGGCTGACAGCCAGACGGAAGCCAGTCGGATGAATCTTCTGTCCCATCGTGACTCCTTAGTTGCCGAGCGTCACAGTGATGTGACAGGTTTGTTTCTCGATGCGGTTGCCGCGGCCCTTTGCCCGTGCCGTGAAGCGCTTGAGCGAGGTTGCCTTGTCGACGTAGATCGATTTGACCTTGAGTTCGTCGATGTCGGCGCCTTCGTTGTGCTCGGCGTTGGCGATGGCCGATTCGACCACCTTCTTCACGATCCCGGCAGCCTTTTTCGGGCTGAACGTCAGGACGTTGAGCGCGCGCTCGATCGGCAGACCACGGATCTGGTCAGCGACCAGGCGCGTCTTCTGGGCGGAGATGCGGGCACCGCGATGAATCGCTTTCACTTCCATGATGGCACCTTACCTCTTCGCTTTCTTGTCAGCCGCGTGGCCCTTGAACGTGCGGGTAATCGCAAATTCGCCGAGCTTGTGGCCAACCATGTTTTCCGTAACGTACACCGGCACGTGTTGACGGCCGTTGTGGACGGCGATCGTCAGGCCGATGAACTCCGGCAGAATGGTCGAGCGGCGCGACCACGTCTTGATGGGCTTCTTGTCCTTGCCGCTCGTTGCAACTTCCACCTTCTTCAGCAGGTGGGCGTCGCAGAACGGACCCTTTTTAGCGGAACGAGTCATATCTTTAGCTCCTACCTACCGATTAACGCTTGTGGCGCTTCTGGACGATCATGCTGTCCGTGCGCTTGTTGCTGCGGGTGCGGTAGCCCTTGGTCGGGGTACCCCACGGCGACACCGGATCGCGACCAGCAGCGGTCTTGCCCTCGCCACCACCGTGCGGGTGGTCGACCGGGTTCATCACGACGCCGCGGACCGTCGGGCGGATACCGCGCCAGCGGGTCGCACCGGCCTTGCCGATGACGCGCAGGCTGTGCTCTTCGTTGCCCACTTCACCGACGGTGGCGCGGCACTCGATGTGCACGCGGCGCACTTCGCCGGAGCGCAGGCGAACCTGGGCGTACAGGCCTTCGCGGGCCAGCAGCACGGCGGAGCCGCCTGCAGCGCGGGCGATCTGGGCGCCCTTGCCCGGCAGCATTTCCACGTTGTTGATCGTGGTACCGACCGGAATGTTGCGGATCGGCAGGTTGTTACCGGCCTTGATCGGCGCTTCCGAGCCGTTCAGCAGCTGCTGGCCGGCAACCATGCCCTTGGTGGCGATGATGTAGCGGCGCTCGCCGTCGGCGAACACGACCAGCGCGATGTTGGCGCTGCGATTCGGATCGTATTCCAGGCGCTCGACCTTGGCGGGGATGCCGTCCTTGTCGTTGCGCTTGAAGTCGACCACGCGGTAGTGGTGCTTATGACCACCGCCCTTGTGGCGGGTGGTGATATGACCATTGTTGTTACGGCCCGACTTCTGGAATTGCTTTTCCAGCAGCGGCGCGTACGGGGTGCCCTTGTGAAGGTCCTTGTTGACCACCTTCACCATCGAGCGACGACCCGGGGAAGTCGGCTTGGTCTTGACGAGTGCCATGATTACTTGGCCTCCGCTTCAAAATTGATTTCCTGACCCGGCTTCAGCGACACGTAAGCTTTCTTCACGTGGTTGCGACGGCCCATGAAACGGCCGAAGCGCTTCTGCTTGCCCTTCTGGTTCAGGATCTGAACGGACTGCACCTCGACCTTGAACAGCAGTTCGACGGCGGCCTTCACTTCTGCCTTGTTGGCATCGCGAGCCACTTCGAACACGACTTGTTCATTCTTGTCGGCGACCAGGGTTGCCTTTTCGGAAACCACCGGCGCGAGCAGCACCTGCATCAAACGATGATCGTTCTTGGCTACTTGCGTCATTTCAGCAACTCCTCGATCTGCGCGACGGCAGCCTTGGTCACCAGCACCTTCTTGTAGTGCACGAGCGACAGCGGGTCAGCCTGGCGCGGCTCCACGACTGCCACGTGCGGCAGGTTGCGCGAAGCCAGGTAGAGGTTTTCGTCGAGGCTGTCGGTGATGATCAGCACCGAGTCCAGGCCCATGGCCTTGAACTTGTCGGCCAAGAGCTTGGTCTTGGGCGCGTCGACGGTGAAACCGTCCACCACGTTGATACGACCTTCACGTGCGAGCTGCGAGTAAATCGAGCGCATGCCGGCACGGAACATCTTCTTGTTGACCTTCTGGCTGAAGTTCTCTTCCGGCGAATTCGGGAAGATACGGCCGCCCCCGCGCCACAGCGGCGAGGAAGACATACCGGCACGAGCACGGCCCGTACCCTTCTGGCGCCACGGCTTCTTGGTCGTGTGCTTGACCTCTTCACGATCCTTCTGCTTGCGGTTACCGCTGCGCGCGTTGGCCTTGTAAGCGACGACGATCTGGTGAACGAGGGCTTCGTTGTAGTCACGGCCGAACACTTCGGGCGACGCGTCAACGCCGGCGCCGATCTGGCCATTGTCCTGGAGGAGCTTGAGTTCCATTACATGCGCTCCTTAAGCTTTGGCTTTGGCCTTGACGGCCGGGGTAACGATGACCTTGCCGTTCTTGGAGCCGGGAATGGCGCCCTTGACCAGCAGCAGCTTGCGCTCTGCGTCGATCTTGGCGATCTCCAGGTTCTGCACGGTGCGGGTGACATCGCCCAGGTGACCGGTCATGCGCTTGCCCGGGAACACGCGGCCCGGATCCTGCGCCATACCGATCGAGCCCGGCACGTTGTGCGAGCGCGAGTTACCGTGGGTGGCACGGCCGGAGGCGAAGTGGTAGCGCTTGATGGTACCGGCGTAGCCCTTACCGATGGTCACGCCCTGCACGTCGATCTTCTGACCGACTTCGAACAGGTCGACCGACAGCGAACCGCCAGCTTGCAGTTCGGCAGCCTTGGCTGCGTCGATACGGAATTCGCGGATGATTTCGCCGGCTTCCACGCCGGCTTTGGCGAGGTGACCCGCCAGCGGCTTGGTGACGCGGCTTGCGCGTCGTGCGCCGAAGGTGACTTGAACCGCGGTGTAACCGTCGGTCTCGTCCGTCTTGATTTGCGTCACGCGGTTGTCGCCGACCTCGACCACGGTCACGGGAATCGCTTCACCGTCGTCCGTGAAAATACGGGTCATGCCAACCTTGCGACCTACAAGGCCAAGGCTCATGGTTTGCTCCATTCCCAGCTGCGATTGGCCGGGGCTGATTGATACACGAAAACTGTGCTTGCGCTTGTGCGCGGATGGACTTGCGCTAAACAAGACTGCGCGCGGCCAAAGTGGCCAGCCCACTACCCGAGGAAACGGGTAGCCTTACACTATATCGCAGCAGTTTGGAAAGGGCAATATGAATTGCGGCTTTCCCTGCAATGTTGTAGGCAGGGATGCCGCGGCAGTGACGCTTGCGCTGCCTGGTTGTGGTGTCGGGGCGACGGGCCGCTGGCGAAGCGGCCCATCAGGCACAGCAAAGGCCCCTCAGGCGGCGACGCGGACGAAGTCGCCGCCGTAGAAAACCAGCGGCTCGCCCTCCCCCGCCGTGAACGCTTCGACGGCACCGACGATCAGCAAGTGGTCGCCCACCGGGTCGGCGCGCTCGACCCGGCACGACAGCGTCGCCAGCGCCTCGTCGAGGTAGGGCACGCCGTGCGGGCAGCGTCGATGGCCAACGCCGGCAAACTTGTCCGGCGACGGCGTGGCAAAGCGACGCGCCAGTTCACCGTGACCCGCGCGCAGGATGCTGACGCCGAAAGGCGTGCCCGGCGCGAACAGGCCCGCATTGGGCGAATGCGTGGCGAGGCTCCACAGGATCAATGGCGGCGCCAGCGACAGCGACGCGAACGAGTTGATGGTGATGCCGACCGGCCGCTGCTGCGGCGTACAGGCACCGATGACCGCCACGCCGGTCGCGTAGCGGCCGCAAACCCGGCGTAATTCGCGCGGATCGAGCGAGGGCGCGGCATGGCTGGTGGTGTCCATCTCAGGCGGCCTGCGGCAGGTGGTGGTCGATCAGCTGGTGGCAGGCCTGCGGATCCATCCACCAGGGGAAGTAGTCCGGCGGATTGTCGAAGCCGTTGGCGATGCGCGCCGCCAGCGCCGGCGCTTGCCCCGCGGCGCCCAGCAGCGCCAGGATGTGCGGCGGCGGCGGGGTCAGCAGCGAGTTGGTCCAGGCCACCACATCGCCGGCGTATTGCCAGTAGCGGGTGAAGGTCTGCTCCATCCAGTCGCGGTCGTACGGCCGCTCGCCATGGTCAACGATGGCATCGAGATAGACCTTGCAGCACTTGGCGGCATTGTTCGAGCCCTGGCCGGTGATCGGGTCGTTGACCACCACGGCATCGGCCATGCCGAACACCAGCCGGCCCGACGGCAGCGTCAGCACCGGCTTGCGCACCGTCGGTGCGAAGCGGCCCGACAGGATGCCGTTGTCGTCGGTCAGCGCCACGCGCTCGCAGCGCTCGGCCTCCCACGGCGCATAAGTGCGCAGGATGCGCAGGCTTTCGGCGAGGTGCTGTTCGGGGGTACGGGCCTCGGCCCAGCGGTCCATCGGACCGCCCGGGATGCCCTCGAACACCATGATTTCGCACGGCCCCGACAGCGTCAGTGCGGGAAAGACGAAGTACTCGCCGACCCCGGGGATCAGGTTGAAGCAAACCCGCGAGAACGGCTCGCGCGGCAGCATGCCGGTCACATAGGTCAGCGCCAGCGCGCGCTGGGGCCGGTCGAAAGGGCTGCGCGACGCATCGCGCTCGAAGCGGCTGACGATCTCGCCCTTGCCCGCGGCCAGCAGCACCAGGTCATGTTCACGGGTCAGGTCCTCCAGCTCGTCGACACCGACATCGACGATGCGCAGGTCGCCGCCGCGCGTCACAAAGGCCTCCATCCACGCCGGCATCTTCAGGCGCTGGTCGACCGCCTGCGCCGGACGGTCCAGCGGTGCGGCCCAGTCGATGACCTTGGCACCGGGCAGCTCGGGATGGGGCACGGCCAGGCCGATGCCCTGCACCGGCGGGCAGGCATCGTCCCACCAGTTCAGGCCGAGCTCGCGCTCGGTCTGCAGCGCGCGGTCGAACATGCACTGGCTGGACATGACCTTGCCGGCGCGAACCTGCTCCGGCGTGCGGTTGGACAGCAACGTGACGCGGTAGCCGCGGGCTTGCAGCCCGAGGGCCATTTGCAGGCCCGACTGGCCCGCTCCGACGATGGCGATGCGTTGGCGCATGACATGGTCTCCTGAAGGATCGTTGTGGGGCGTTTGTTCAGCCGGCCAGCTTGCCGATGGCAGGCACGTTCTGCTCCGGACCCATGGCGGAGTAGCCACCGTCGACGGCATAGTCCGCGCCGGTGACGAAGCCGGCGTGGTCGGAGCAGAGGAAGAGCACCACCTGCGCCACCTCGTCGGGCTCGCCGACGCGGCCGAGCAGGTGGAACGGCGCGGCCACCGCATCGGTGCGGGCGCGGTTGCCGCCGCTGACCTCGTCCATCAGCCGGCACCAGGTCCAGCCCGGCGAGACCGAGTTCACGCGGATCCGGTCTGGCGCCAGGTCCATCGCCATGCTGCGCGTCAGCTGCGCGATCGCGGCTTTCGACACGGGATAGAGCCAGCGACCGGTCTGCGCCACGTTGGCGGAGATGCTGGTGAAGTTGACGATGGCGCCGCCGCCGCGCGCGCGCATATGCGGATGCACCGCCTGCGCCAGCATCACCCCGGAAACCACATTGACATCGAGCGCCGCCAGCCAGTCGGCGCGGTTCGAGCGGAAGCCGTCGTCGAGATAGGTGCAGGCCAGGTTGACCAGGAAATCGACGCCGCCAAAACGCTGCGCTACCTGGCTCACCGCATCGCGGACCTGCTCGTCCCGCGTGATGTCCGCCGCGATGAACAGCGCGTCCTGGCCCAGTTCCGTGGCGACGCGCTCGCCATTGGCCGCGTCGATATCGAAGATCGCCACGCGCGCCCCGGCCTCGACGAAAGCCTGCACCACCGCCGCGCCGATCAGCGTGGCGCCGCCGGTGACGATGGCTACCTTGTCCTGCAGTCCTTTCATGGTTATCTCCTGGTTGCTCACCGGTGTCCGGTACGGGGCAGGCCTCTGCGGGCCTGCTCCCGTTCCTTGCCGCCTGGCTTACTTGCCTTCGCTCTGCTGCCAGCGCGCCATCAGCGTGTTCGACGGCAAGGTCTCGTCCAGCAGCTTGCGCGCGGTTTCCACGCCCGCCACCGGCAAACCCGCCGGGTCCAGCTTGCCGATCTGCACCAGCACGCTGGCCTGGTCCCAGTAGATGTGCTCGTGGTACAGCTTGTCGCCGCGGAACTTGACGATGGCGATCAGCGGGATCTCCACCCGCTTGCCGGTCGGCGGCACGCCCGGCAGCATCCAGTCGATCTCGCAGGTGTGGGTGAAGCAGAACAGCAGTTCGTCAACGATCTGCGTGGCGCCGACCGTGCGCGACAGCGGGATCAGCGTGGTGTCGGGCGGATTGCTGTGGACGAAATGGTTCTGGTAGAAGCGGCGCAACTGCGCATGGCCGACGCCGCCGGTCATGGTCGGGATATGGTTCACATAGGGCTGCGCCACCATCGTCGCCATGGTGGCATCGACATCGCGGGTGGCGAATTCGTACTCGCAGTGCTTGTCCCACAGCGCCGAGAAGTCGTAGTGCGGCCCCATCTCGCGCCGCAGCGCGGCGATCGAGCGCTGGTGCGCCATCAGCGCCGACGGCTTGTCGAAATGCTCGCCGCCGGATCGCGCAAAGGCATGGTCGACGCCGGCATAGACGTACATCTCGATGTGCTCCCGGCCGGCGAGCGCCTCGCGGATCGCCGCCTGCGCCTGCGGCGGGCAGAAGCCGTCCTTCTCCGCGATATGCAGCACCAGGCGGCCCCGCACGTTGGCGGCCTCGTCCAGCGCGTGCTCGATGCCGACGCCGTAGTACGCCACCGCGCAGGCCACGTCGGGCAACCGGCAGGCTGCCAGGTACGCCAGCTTGCCGCCCAGGCAGAAGCCCAGCACGCCGGTCTGGCCGACACATTCGGGCCGCGCGCGCAACGTCTCCAGCGCCGCACCCACATCCTGCACGCCCTTGGCTTCGTCGAACTGCTGGTAGAGGCCGAGCGCGCGCTGGAAGTCGTCGCCGCGGTCAGTCAGCTCGATGCCCGGTGCGATGCGCCAGAACAGGTCGGGCACCAGCACCGTATAGCCTTCTTCGGCGTAGTAATCGGCCACCTGGCGCATGGTGGCATTGACGCCGAAGATCTCCTGGCACAGCACGATGCCCGGGCCCTTGCCCGTCGCCGGTGTGGCCAGATAGCCGCTGAAACTGCCTTCGGGGGTCTGGATCTGGATGGTCTGGCCCATGGCCTGCGCTCCTTGTCGTTCTCTGTTGGCTGACAGCTGGTGGAGGGTTGTGCTGCCGTGCTGGACCCATGATGGTGGCTCCGCACTGCAGCAAACTAGCCGCTGGCTGCAGCGGCTATCCGATTAGTGCAGGAAAGTTCGGCTTCGGTCAACGCAACGCCGGGCTCGCGCGGGTCGATCCGCTATAGTGGTTGCGTGGACCATGCTGCGCGCATGGCGCCCCGGCCCGCCGCCGTGGCGCCAGCCAGCGCCGCGGCCACGCCAGAGGAGCGAGACCATGTTGCAGCTGCCCCCGACTGCCCGCGCGCCGGTGCCACTGGCGCATGCCCTGCTACACGATGCCGGGCGGCAGGTGTTCGCCTCGAACGACCTAGGGCAGACGCGCGCGGCGGTCGGCAAGGTCTTCAAGCCACACCGGCTCGATATCCGCGGGACCAGCCTGTCGGCCCGCATGCATCACGCCCCGCTGGGCGCGGTGTCGCTGAACCGGCTCGCCTACGGCGCCGATGTCACCATCGACCCGGGCGCGCTCGGAGACTTCCTGCTGGTGCAGATGCCGCTCAGCGGCCAGGCCGAGATCCGTTGCGGCGCGCAGCAGATCGTGTCGACGCCGGACTGCGCTTCGGTGCTGACGCCCAGCGATCCGCTGCTGATGCGCTGGAGCGCGGACAACGACCAGCTCATCGTGCGCGTCGAGCGCAGCGCGCTGGAGCGCGTGTGTGCCGCCTATCTCGGACATCGCCCGGACCCGCCGCTGCGCTTCCAGCTCGGCATGGCCTGGCGCAGCGCCGGCTGGTATGCATTGATGGAGTATCTGGCGCAGATGCTGTCGGTGGCGCCGGAAGCGGCGCGCCATCCGCTCACGGCATGCCAGCTCGAGCAACTGGTGATCGGCGCGCTGCTGACGCTGCAGCCGCACAGCCTGTCCGAGGCGCTGCAGCGGCACGGCAAGCCGCTGGCGCCGCGCCATGTGAAAGTCGTCGAGGAGTATATCCACGCCCATGCCGGCGCCGCGCTGACGCCGGCGCTGCTGGCGGAGATCGCGGGTGTCAGCCTGCGCAGCCTGTATGCAGGGTTCCGCGAGCATCGCGGGCTGAGCCCGATGGCCTACCTGCGCACGGTCCGGCTGGACCGGGTACGGCACGATCTGCTCAACGATGCGGCGCTGTCGTCGGTGAGCGGCGCCGCGATGCGCTGGGGCTTTACCCACCTGGGCCGCTTCAGCGCCGAATACCGGCGCGCGTTCGGCGAGTGCCCGGCCGAGACGCTGCGCCGGCGCGGCAGCGTGTAAGTGCCAGGCGGGCGCCCATGCCGCGCGCCACCAAACAAAAACGGCGAACCGAGGTTCGCCGTTTTGCTGCATCAAGCCGCGCGCGCGGCCCGAAACATGATTACACCTTGATCTCGACGTCCACGCCTGCCGGCAGGTCGAGCTTCATCAGCGCGTCAACGGTCTTGTCGGTCGGGTCGACGATGTCCATCAGGCGCTGGTGGGTGCGGATCTCGAACTGATCGCGGCTGGTCTTGTTGACGTGCGGCGAACGCAGGATGTCGAAGCGCTGGATGCGGGTCGGCAGGGGCACCGGGCCCTTGACGATCGCGCCGGTACGCTTGGCGGTATCCACGATTTCGGCGGCCGACTGGTCGATCAGGCGATAGTCGAAAGCCTTCAGGCGGATACGGATCTTCTGGTTCTGCATGATATTTCCTTAAAAGAGCGATTGGGCAAGCTGCCCGTTGAATGGGGACATGCCCGCGGGCATGTCCCAGGAAGTGCTTAGTCGAGGATCTTTGCCACGACGCCGGCGCCGACGGTACGGCCACCTTCGCGGATAGCGAAGCGCAGGCCTTCTTCCATGGCGATCGGGGCGATCAGCTTGACGGTGATCGACACGTTGTCACCCGGCATGACCATTTCCTTGTCCTTCGGCAGCTCGATCGAGCCGGTCACGTCGGTGGTACGGAAGTAGAACTGCGGGCGGTAGTTGTTGAAGAACGGGGTGTGACGGCCGCCTTCGTCCTTCGACAGGATGTACACCTCGCCGGTGAAGTGGGTGTGCGGCTTGATCGAACCCGGCTTGCACAGCACCTGGCCGCGCTCGACGTCTTCACGCTTGGTGCCGCGCAGCAGCAGACCGACGTTGTCGCCAGCCTGGCCCTGGTCCAGCAGCTTGCGGAACATTTCCACGCCGGTGCAGGTGGTCTTCACGGTCGGCTTGATACCGACGATTTCGATTTCCTCGCCGACCTTGATCACGCCGCGCTCGATACGGCCGGTCACCACGGTGCCGCGACCCGAGATCGAGAACACGTCTTCCACCGGCATCAGGAAGGTACCGTCAACGGCACGCTCCGGCGTCGGGATGTAGGTGTCCAGCGCGTCGGCCAGGCGCATGATGGCTTCTTCGCCCAGGTCGCCCTTGTCGCCTTCCAGCGCCAGCTTGGCCGAACCCTTGATGATCGGGGTGTCGTCGCCGGGGAATTCGTACTTCGACAGCAGCTCGCGCACTTCCATCTCGACCAGCTCGAGCAGTTCGGCGTCGTCCACCATGTCGCACTTGTTCAGGAACACGATGATGTACGGCACGCCGACCTGACGGGCCAGCAGGATGTGCTCGCGGGTCTGCGGCATCGGGCCGTCAGCGGCCGAGCACACCAGGATCGCGCCGTCCATCTGGGCGGCACCGGTAATCATGTTCTTCACGTAGTCGGCGTGGCCCGGGCAGTCAACGTGCGCGTAGTGGCGGTTGGCCGTCTCGTATTCGACGTGGGCGGTATTGATGGTAATACCGCGGGCCTTCTCTTCCGGCGCTGCGTCGATTTCGTCGTACTTCTTGGCCGCACCACCGAACTTCGCTGCCAGCACCGTGGCGATCGCTGCGGTCAGCGTGGTCTTGCCATGGTCAACGTGACCAATCGTACCAACGTTCACGTGCGGCTTGGTCCGCTCGAACTTTTCCTTTGCCATTT
>NZ_AQUR01000082.1 GCF_000372525.1 Cupriavidus neocaledonicus | reverse complement strand
CACCGCATGGGCACGATGGAGATCGAGTCGGCGCTGGTGGCCAATCCGCTGGTGGCGGAGGCCGCGGTGGTGGGCCGCCCGGACGACATGACCGGCGAAGCGATCTGCGCCTTCGTCGTGCTCAAGCGCGCGCGCCCGAGCGGCGACGAAGCCGTCAAGCTTGCCACCGAGCTGCGCAACTGGGTCGGCAAGGAGATCGGCCCGATCGCCAAGCCCAAGGACATCCGCTTTGGCGACAACCTGCCCAAGACGCGCTCGGGCAAGATCATGCGCCGCCTGCTGCGGTCGCTGGCCAAGGGCGAAGAGATTACGCAGGACACCTCGACGCTGGAGAATCCGGCCATCCTGGCGCAGCTTGGCCAGGCACGCTGAAGAGGCGGCGCGCGCAGCCCGAGTCTGGCACTGTCAGCCGTCTCGCTGCTCGCGGCGTCACGGATTAAGCAGGCGTTCCGGTGCATGCAGCGCGCCGGGGTGTTCGGCAGGCAGGAACGGAGGGTCCTCGGCGAGGGCACTGCGCTGGGCGCCGGGCATGCCTGCGGGCGCAGCGCACAGTAGCGAGTTCATCTGCGAAAGCTCGCGCAGGATATCCAGGTGCAAGCCACTGGTCTCCACGCTTGCCGTGCGACGCTGCGCCACACGCGCAATGTGGCGCGCGGTGAAGCGCTCGGCACGGGCCTGGAATCCGGCGGCACATTCGTGCAGCACGGCCGGAGCGGTACGGTCGCCAGCGACGAACAGCGACAGCCGGGTACGCAGGTTGGCCACCAGCATGTCGCACAACGCAAGCAGTTCCGCGCTGCCCTCGTCCGAAAACCGGTAGTTGCGGCTCAGCTTGCGCTGGTCCAGGTCGGCCAGGATACGCTCGACGATATCGCCGGCATATTCCAGGTTGATATTGACCAGCATGATTTCGTCCCAGCGCGCGGTATCGTCGTCGTCGAGGCTGTCGGTGTCGACGCCGGTCAGGTACATCTTGACGGACGAATAGAGGTCGTCGATACGGTCGTCCAGCGCGCGGCAGCGGGCGTTCATGGCGCGGTCGTTGCCCGCCACCGAGAGCTTCATGCCACCGAGCATTTCCTCGATCACGTCGCCGATGCGCATGACTTCGCGCGTGGCATTGCCCAACGCGACGCACGGGTGCCGCAGGTCGCCCTGGCTCAGGTAGCGTGCGCCGCCGGGCGCTGCGTGGTCGTGCGCATCGGGCAGCCATCGGTTGCATAGCGACGCCACCGGCTTGACAAACCAGATCAGCGTTGCCGCCAGGGCCAGGTTGAAGGCCATGTGAAAGTCGATGGCCATGGTCGCGGCGCTGCTGCCCAGGCGGTCCAACAGCCAGGGCATGGCGTCCAGCAACGGCAGGAATGCCAGTATCCCCACCACCCGGAACATCAGGTTGGCGAGTGATACCCGCCGTGCGGCCGGTGCAGCGCCGGAATTGGCGAGGCAGGCAATCAGGCCGCTGCCCAGGTTGGCGCCAAGCACCAGCGGCAAGGCGGTTGCCGGGCCGATGACGCCGCCCATGGCCAGCGTTGCGGTCAGCAGTACCGCAGCCAGGCTGGAGTATGCGAGCAGGGCCAGCAGGGCGCCGATCACCAGTGCCAGCAGGGCGTCGTTGCCAAGGGAAATGAAGATCGCGTGCACGATCTGAGCCTGCAGCAGCGGTGCGGCGTAGAGGCGGATCAGTTGCAAGGCCAGCGTGATCAGCCCCAGCCCCACCATGACGTCGCCAGCCTGTCCGCGCAGGCTGTCCTTGCCGGACAGACGCAGGGCAATGCCGATGACCAGCAGCAGCGGCGAGAGCCAGGAGATGTCGACCGACAGCAAGCGCGCCATCAGGCTGGTGCCGACGTCGGCACCCAGCACGATCGGCAGTGCCGCCGGCAACGACACCAGGCCTCCCGCCACAAAGGTGCTGGTCATCAAGGCCGTGGCGCTGCTGCTCTGGATCAGCGCGGTCACGCCCAGCCCCGCCAGGAAGCCGCGCGCCGGGCTGGCCGTGCCCGCGGCCAGCACCAGCCGCAAGCGCGGCCCCAATACCTCCAGCATGCCGTGGCGCGTCACATGCGCGCCCCAGATCAGCAGTGCAACCCCGGACATCAGGGAAAGCAGGATTTGCATGGCGCCGCCCCCTGGTGGTGACCGTCTTGGCGGCCATCACCCCTTGCTGATGAAGCATGCCGGCCTTGCCGGCACGCACCCGCTTCAGTCGGCGTGGTTCAGCGCCAGTCGCAGGATGTCGAAGTTGCGCAGGCGCTGGCCGGCCGGCACGCTGACCTTGCGGTTGAACAGCAGCGGCACCTTCTGCTCGGACAAGCCGCCGTGCGAGCGCAGCGGCGCATCGAGGCCGCTCAGGTCGTGGCGCGCCGGCGTGGTGCCGAGCACGGTCAGGCGCTCGCTGACCACCACCAGGTCGCCGATGCGGTCGGGCGGCAGCTCGAAGCGTTCGCTGGCGGCGCGCTTGTCCAGCACCAGTTCGATGCCGGGCAGTGCGGCGATGGCCTCATGCACGGCGCGCTGGTCGGTGCCGGCGGGCAGGTACACGGTGGCGTAGGAACCCAGTGCGCCGTGGTGGGCGACATAGGGGTCGGTGATCGGCAGCAGCACGCGGGTGGCATCGGTGCCGAAGCGCTCATCCAGCACCTGCTGCAGGAACAGGATGTTGGCCTTGCCGAGCGAATCGGTCTTGGCGTTCATGCCATGGTCGGCGGTCACGCCGATGACCGCCCCCAGCGCGTCGAGGCGCTGCAGGTAGCGGTCCATCATCGCGTAGAAGGCATTGGCGCCGTCCGTGCCCGGGGCGTGCTTGTGCTGGATGTAGTCGGTGGTGGACAGGTACATCAGGTCCGGCCGCTCGGTTTCGAGCAACGCCACGCCGGCGGCAAACACGAATTCGGACAGGTCAGCGCTGTAGACCGACGGCAGCGGCATGCCGACCTTGCGCAGGACGTCGTCGATGCCGTTTTCCTCCAGCGTGGCCTGGTCGGCTTTCTCGGCGGAAAAGCAGATGCCCTGGAGGCCGTGGCCCAGCAGCGCGCGCAGCTTGTCCTTGGCGGTGACCACGGCGACCTTGGCCCCGGCTCGTGCCGCAGCGGCCAGCACGGTAGGCGCGCGCAGGTAGCGCGCATCGTTCATCAGCACCTCGGCACCGGCTTCGGTGTCGTAGAAGAAGTTGCCGCAGATGCCATGCACCGACGGCGGCACGCCGGTCACGATCGACAGGTTGTTGGGGTTGGTGAACGACGGCACCACGCAATCGCCGGTCAGGACGGTGCCGCGTTTCGCCAGGCTGGCGAAGAACGGCGCGGCGCCGGCCTGCACCGCGAGGTTGATGTACTCCTGCTCGCAGCCGTCGATGCAGACAATGACGGTGGGACGGGCGGGCAACTGGTAGGTATGGCCGTTGGCCTGGATCTGGGTGCTCATGGGGTCTCTTTGGGCGGAATTGGGGAAAGGATTTGCCTGAGACCGATGCTAAGTTAGGCGATAAACTCTCACAATCGAGTTTATTTTCCAGGTCCTGTCAGGAAATCTCACAATGCCGCACAAGCTGCCCCCGCTCAACGCCCTGCGCATCTTCGAGGTAGCCGCCCGCGCCGGCAGCTATTCGGCCGCGGCGCGCGAATTGCACCTGACCCATGGCGCGGTCAGCCGGCAGATCGAGATCCTGGAGCAGTGGCTGGGGCAGCCGCTGTTTATCCGCCAGGGCCAGCGCATGGTGCCGACCGTGCACGCGCAGGCGTTCGCGCGCGAGATCAGCACGGCGTTCGACCAGATCGGCGCCGCGTCCGAGCGCTATGGCCGCATCGCCACGCGCAAGGTGGTGCGCGTGAACGCGCCTGCCACCTTTGCCATGCGCTGGCTGATTCCGCGGCTGGATGATTTCCGGCGCCTGCAGCCAGAGGTCGACGTGCGGGTTTCGACCGCCTTCAGCAACGAAGCCGGCTTCAACGGCACCTTCGACGTGGCGATACGGCGCACGCTGGAGCGCGGCGAGCAGTACGAGTCGGCGCCGGTGTTTGCCGAGTACCAGACCGTGATCGCCAGCCCGGCGCTGCTGCAGCAAGTGCCGTTGCAAGGGGTGGAAGACCTGGTAGAGGGGGTGTTCCTCTATACGGAAACGCGGCCGGGGAGCTGGGAGTCATGGCTGCAGCAGGCAGGGCATGCGTCCCTGCTGCCGGTGCGCACGCTGCGCTTCGACCATTTCTTTGTCACGCTGCAGGCGGTGGCGGACAGCCTGGGCTTTGCCATCGGCACCTTTCCCACGCTGGAGGCGGACCGCGCCGGCGGGCGCATCGCCACCCCGTTCGGCGCGATCCGCGCTCCGGGCAACACCTACCATGCGCTGGTGCCGCGTGATGCCGACAAGCCGCTGCACCTGCGCACCTTCCTGGAATGGCTGCAGCAGCAGGGCGCGGCGGCAGGGGAAGGGTGAGGCGGGGTGTGGACGGGCGATGGCAATAGCGATGGCCGTCACTTCGTGATGCGCTCCTGCCCTCACCCCAAACCTCTTCCGCGAGCGGGAGAGGGCGTACACAAGCGGGGGTTGGAGAGCTTGAGGCTGTTGATAACGCTGTGGGTTGTCTCCCCTCTCCCGCTTGCGGGAGAGGGGCGGGGGTGAGGGCCGGCGCTGGCAATAGCGACGGGCTTTCGCGCGCTGCGGGCCCACGCCGGACGGTGCTCAGGCGCCGTCGAGGAAGGTGCTGCGCTGGCCCAGGCGCGTGCCGAGCGCATCGGGGGCCAGGCTCATGCTGGCTGGGTCCGCTGCCGACATCGTGCCGCCTGCCAGCGACGGATCGGCGGGCACCGGCGCCATGCCGGGCTGGGCCGGCGGCACGGGGGCTTGCGCATAGCTGCCGGCGGCGGCCGGGGCAGGCTGGCCCACCGGCGCCATCTGGGCCGACGGGGCGGACGGAGCCGCGGGCAGTGCCTGCGCGGATTGCGTCGGCGGGGTGGACGGCATCGGCTGCATCGGCTGGGTCATCGGCATCGGCTGGCTTGGCTGCAGCGGCTGGGCCTGCTGCGCGAACAGCGGATAGGACGCGATCATTGCGCCGGCCATGACCAGGGATTTCGCCAGATGTTGCTTCATTCGTGTACCTCCTAGAGACGCCTACAGGCAGGGAATGACCACTGTAGCGCCGGGGCACCTGACATTCTGTTTGTTTTTGCAACGGTCGTTAACCGGTCTTGCCATCGCGGCCAAGGCAGGTTATTTGCGCACGCGGGGGCTGGCCGTGCGCCATCTCATCGCCTGGCAAGGCGCTTCAGCGCGGCCGGGTCCAGCAGTTCGATCTGGCGGTAGGCGCGGCGGATCAGACCGGCGTCCTGCCATGCCTGCAGCGTCTTGGCGACGGTCTGGCGCGAGCGGCTGACCATGTCGCCCAGCTCTTCCGCGCTGATGCGCACGACGTGGTCGGTGCGGTCGGCCAGCTCCAGCAGGCGCGCCGCCATGCGCGCGTCGACCGGGGCCTGCGCCGCGCTTTGCGCATGGTCGAAGGCCACCCGCAGGCGCGCGCAGATCTGCTGCACGATCAGCTGCATGCCTTCCGGGTGCGTGGCCAGGATGCGGTGGAACTCGCGCTGGTCCAGCACCAGCAGCTCGGTGTTGCCGACGGCGAAGGCGTCATGCGTGCGCGGCTTGCCGTCGAGCAGCGAGATCTCGCCGAACCAGCGCCCGCGCCCGATCACCGAGTACACCGACTCGCGCCCGCCGCTGCTCACCCGGCTCATGCGCACGCGCCCGGACACCACCATGCAGAAGTACGTGGGCGGATCGCCGCGCGCGAAGATCATCGCGCCGTCGCCGAAGCGCTGGCGGCGTGCGGCCTGCGCCACGGCTTCCAGCACGCGCGGCGGCGCGTTGCGCAGCCAGCCGCTGGCGAGCACGCTGCGCGGCAGCGCGCGCACGGGTTCGTCCGCTTTCGACGCATGCTCCACCTTGGCCTTCATCTGACGTCCCACATCACCCTCCTTGCCGGAGCCGAGATTGTCTAACACTTAACAGACTTTGGTCCGGGGTGCCGGGACAATGCAGCGGTTCAATGACTCACTCACACGCCCCCGGGAGGCCGCACATGGCGCAAGTCCAGCTCGTCGAAACCTCGCAAGACCGCGTAAAAGACCGCGTCTCCGACGCCGAATGGCAGATGCGCGTGGACCTGGCGGCCGCGTACCGGCTGGTGGCGCACTTCGGCTGGGACGACCTGATCTTCACGCATATCTCGGCGCGCGTGCCGGATGCGCCGGACCAGTTCCTGATCAATCCCTACGGCATGATGTTCGACGAGATCACGGCGTCGAGCCTGGTCAAGGTGGACCACCACGGCGAGCCCGTGCTGGAAACGCCGTATGACGTCAACCCGGCCGGCTTCATCATCCACAGCGCCGTGCACGAGGCACGCCCCGAAGTCGGCTGCGTGATGCACACGCATACCGCGCACGGCGTCGCCGTCGCCGCGCAGCAGGACGGGCTGTTGCCGATCTCGCAGCAGGCAATGTTCGCGCTGAGCGGGCTGGCCTATCACGACTACGAGGGCGTGGCGCTGCGCGAGGACGAGAAGACGCGGCTGGTGGCCGACCTGGGCCGCTGCAAGCAGATGATCATGCGCAACCACGGGCTGCTCACCTGCGGGCGCACGGTGGCAGATGCATTCCTGACCATGTACACGCTGGAATCGGCGTGCCGCATCCAGATCCTGGCGCAGAGCGGCGGCACGCCGCTGACGCGGGTGCCGCAGGCCGCCAGCGCCAACATGGGCCAGCAGGCGCGCCAGGCCACCAAGGGCAAGGGCTCCAACCTGGCCTGGCCCGGCCTGCTGCGCCGCCTCGACCGCATCAACCCAGATTACCGCAACTGACCATGGCCATCCTCGTCCACCTGCCGTCGTTCATGGCGGTTCCCATTACCGCGCTGCTGCGCGAGGCAGCGCCCGACATCACCGTGTGGAACGGCCGCGAGGCCGCCGTCGCGGAACAGGTCGAGGCCATCATCGCGTGGGGCCTGAAGCCCGGCGTGGCGCCGGCCTATCCCAACCTGCGACTGGTGTGTGCCGCCACCGCCGGCGTCGACAAGCTGCTGGCCGCGCCCGACCTGCCCGTGCACATCCCGGTGACGCGCATCGTCGATCCCGGCCAGCAGGCCGGCATCGCCCGCTTCGTGCTGGCGATGGCGCTGCGCCATACCCGCGCGCTGGGACTCTACGCCGAGCAGCAGCGCCGCGGCGAATGGAAGCGCCACGCGGGGCGCGATGCCGCGCAGTGCCGCGTGGGCGTGCTGGGGCTGGGAGAAATCGGCAGCGAGGTGGCGCGCATGTTCGTCGCCATCGGCTACCCGGTCAGCGGCTGGAGCCGCGCCGCCAAGCACTTGCCGGGCGTGACGGATTTCACCGGCGATGACGGCCTGGACGCCATGCTGGCGCAGACCGACATCCTGGTCTGCACGCTGCCGCTGACGCCGCGCACCGAGGGGCTGCTCGACCGGCGCAGCTTGTCGCGCCTGCCCCGGGGCGCCTACCTGATCAATGTCGGCCGCGGCGAACATGTGGTCGAGCCGGACCTGGTAGCGCTGATCGACGACGGCCACCTGGCCGGCGCCGCCCTGGACGTGTTCGCCAAGGAACCGCCGGCAGCGGACGACCCGGTCTGGAACCATCCGCGCATCGAGGCCACGCCGCATATCGCGGCCGACCCGTCGTACCCGCTGGTGGCGCGGCAATGCCTGGACAACCTGCGGCGCGCGCGCGACGGGCGCGCGCTGCTGAACCTGGTGGACCGGCAAGCCGGATACTAGGTCACGGTCACTAGGTTACGGTCACATCGGCCGTGCCCGCCGCCACTTCCAGCAAGCGCGTGCTGGCGGTGGCCGGCAGCGCCGGCGCCGTGCCGCCGGCAAGCGGCTTCATGGTGTGGAAGGTGCAGCTCAGCTTCTGCGGCGTCAGCGTGACCAGCGCATAGCCCTCGGCATTGGTGTCGGCGTGCCGCAGCCATGGGTTGAAGGCGCGCAGCGTGGCATCGAAGGTATTGACGAGGGTGCCGCCGACGTTGCTGTAGACCAGTTCGCGCAGCGCGGCAAAGGCCGGGTCGGTGTCGACCACGGTGCGGAAGGAACTGAGCAGCGTGTTGCTCGACAGCCCGGCCGTGACCAGGTCCACCATCACTGGCGCCGGCGCCGCGGCATCGTAGTCGTCCATCACCTGGCCGCCGAAGAAAGCATGGATATCGCCGCTCAGCGCCACCACGTTGCGGATGCCGTTGGTCTTGAGGAACGCCATCAGGTTCTTGCGCTCGGCGTTGAAGCCGTCCCACTGGTCGGCATTGAGGATAAAGCGCTCGAGCAGCGTCACCGCCGGCAGCCGCGCTTCGATCAGGGGCTTGATGCTGGCGTCGAACGCGGCGCTGTCGATGCCGGCCTGCGCGAGCACGTTGCGCAGCGCGGTATAGGCCAGGTTGGCATAGGTGCCGGTGATGCGCGCCGCGCGCAGGTCATCGGCCAGCGCGTTGGCGATTGCGGTCTCGAGCGAGGCCAGCGCGTTGCTGGCCAGCACCAGCGCGCGCGCGATCAGCCGCGCCACCGCCAGCGGCACGTCGACCTGCATGCGCAGCAGCGACAGCTGGTTGCCCCACAGCTTCCAGGTGGTGGCGTCGGCGCCGATGCGGTCCTGCCACCAGGCGCGCTGGGTGTCGCCCAGCATCGACACCGGTGTCAGCGTATTGCCGGCGGCCGCGATCTTCTGCGCCTCGGCCGCGGCCAGCGTTGCCGTCGGCACGAAGTACAGGCTGCCGATCGAGCGGCCGACCGAGGCCTCGGGAATGATGTGGTCGGCGCGGTACAGGCGCTCGTCGGTCATCAGCAGCGTGGCCAGATTGCCGAAGGTGAAGGCGCGGTAGATCTGTATGTTCTGGAACGACGGGTTGTCCGGGTCCAGGGTCACGTCGGCCGGCATGAACTCGAACCAGGCCTGGTTGGCGGCGCGCCGGCGCGCGGTGCGCGGGGTCTGGTCGTCGGTGATGTTGTAGGTCTGGCGATCCTGCCAGCAGTTGTCCGAGAACTCGTGGTCGTCCCAGATCGCGATCATCGGGAACGCGGCATGCAGCGCCTGCAGGCGCGCGTCGCTGCGGTAGTTGCGGTACAGGTAGCGGTAGTCGTCCAGCGTGGTGGCGTAGACGCTGCCATCCGGCAGGGCGGTGCCGTTGGGCAGCTGCAGCACGGTGTGGCGGTCCTCGACGTTGCCCGCGCGCGAGCCGCCCGGCACGGCTTCGTAGATGTAGTCGCCGACATGGACGATGAAGTCCAGATCCTGCTGCACCAGCTCTTCCATGCCGGCCCAGTGATTGGCATTCCAGTCCTGGCAGCTGACAAAGGCGAAGCGCAGCTGTGCCAGCGGGGTGCCCGGCGCGGCGGCGGTGCGCGTGCGGCCCGTGGTGCTGGGGCGGTTGCCCAGCAGGAAGCGGTAGAAGTAGCGCGTACCCGGGCTCAGTCCCGTGACCTTGTTGCGGATGGTGTAGTCCCAGTCCGGCAGGGCCATCAGCGGCTGGTTGACCAGCAGCGTGGGCGGCGCGAAATCCTGCTGCGTCGACACCTGCAGCCGCACCACCACCGGCCGCTTGCCGTTGTTGCCTTCCACGCGCGTCCACACGATCACGCTGTCGGGGCGCGGATCGCCCGATGCCACGCCGTGCAGGAAATTGAAGTTCTCGGGATTGCCCGTATCGGGTTCCGGCGCCGGGTCATCGCCGCCGCCGCAGGCGCTGAGCCCGCCGGTGGCAACGGTAACGGTCAGGAAACTCCCCCACTTGAGAAACTGGCGGCGGTCCATGGCGCTCCTCCTGTTGTTGCTGTCAGTCCATGCAGCGCGCAGCCGTGCCCGGATGCCGCTTGCGGCACCGGGTCTTGGTGGGGCGTGCTGTTTTTATGAATCGATACTAGTGGCTGGGTCGGGCGGCCGCTGTCGGTGAGGCTCCGACATCGATATAGGAAGAAGTCGACTGCCCGGCGGCGCCGCCGCCTCATGGCAGCGCGGCGCGCCAGCGGCGGCCACCGACGGCGGCGAGCGCCCGGCCGAAAGCCAGCACGACCAGGGCGCTGCCCAGCCACGGCGCATGCAGCAGCCCGCCGCGGTCGGACCATCACGCCGCGAAGGCCTACGGCCATGGCGAGGGCGCGGCCCATAGGCAGCGCCTTTACAGCGCGCAGTCCTTCGCGCTTGCTGCGGCATCAATCGACGCTGATGTTGTTTGCCCGTATCACCTTGCCCCACACCGCCACATCCGCGCGCACCGTCTGCGCGAACTGCTCCGCGGTCTTTGGCGGCGCCATGCCCATATTCAGCTGCAGGAAGCGCTCGCGCATGGCCGCGTCCGCCAGCAGGCGGTTCACCTCGGCATTGAGCCGCTGCACGATCGCGGCGCTGGTGCCGGCGGGCGCGAACAGGCCATACCAGCTGTCGGTGTCGAACGGATAGCCCTGCTCGGTCATGGTCGGCACCTCGGGCGTGGCCGGGGCGCGACGCGTGCCGCTGACCGCCAGTGCGCGCAGCTTGCCGGCGCGGATCAGCGGCAGCGACGACGAGGTATCGACGAAGGCCGCCTTGATCACGCCGCCCTGCAGGTCGGCCAGGATCGGCGCCACGCCCTTGTACGGCACGTGGCGCAGCCGGAGGCCGGTTTGCATGGCGAGCGCCGCCATGGTCAGGTGCCCGCCCGAGCCGATGCCCCATGAGCCGTAGTCATAGGCATCCGGTCGCTTGCGCACCTGCTCGACGAATGCCTTCAGCGTGCGCGCCGGGAAGTCCGGCGTCACCACCAGGAAATTGCCGCCCGCGCCGACCTGCGCCACCGGCAGCAGGTCGCGCAGCCCGTCATACGGCAGCTTCGGCTGCAAGGTCTGGTTGATCACCACCGCGGCGGCATAGGTGAACAGCAGCGTGTGGCCGTCGGGGCTGGCCTTGGCCACGGCATCATTGCCGATGATGCCGTTCGCGCCCGGCTTGTTGTCGACCACGATGGTCTGGTCCAGTGCCCGGCCCAGCGCTGCCGCCAGCGTGCGCGCGAACAGGTCGGTGCCGCCGCCCGGCGGGGTCGGCACCACCAGCCGGATCGGGCGCGCCGACCAGCCGTTGCCGGCGTACAGCGGGCTGGCCGCGGCGCCCATGCCAAGTGCGATGAGCCCGCGCAGCAGCGTGCGCCGGCGTGGGTCCGTCAGTGGTGTGGCTGCCGCCGCTGCAAGGGTGCTGATTCGCACGGCATCTTCCATGGTGTCTCCCGGGTGCAGAAGGCTTGCTAGTGCAGGCCGAAGTTGTCCGCCGCCTCGCTCTCCAGCGCGTCGGCGGCCGCGCCGTACAGGCTGCGCGACACATAGCTGCGAACCTGCGTGGCGCGCTGGCGCAGCCACGCCGCCTTGAGCCGGCGCGCCTCGCGCACGCTCGGGGTTTGATCCGGCGCCAGCGCCAGCACGTCGATCACGTGCAGGGCCAGCTGCGTATCGCCGCGCTCGGCCAGCGCCTGCGCGTGGCGCAGCAGCGCGCCATGGTCGGCCACGGCGGCGGCGATCTCCGCTGCGGCCTGCTGCGGCGGCGCCGGGTGCAGCGTGGTCGCGTTGCGGTCCCACCAGCCGTTCTCCGAGCGGTAGATGTCGCGCGCGATGTAGCTGGGGTCGCCATAGGTGGGCCGCATCCAGGGCTGGTCGAACAGCGCCGCGGGGGGGCGCAGCGCGGCCAGCATCTGGCGCTCGTTGCAGCCCGCGTTCATCAGCCGCACCACCTCGGCGCGCAGCCAGCGCAGGGCGCGTGCGGTTTCGCCCAGCACGCGCTGGCATTCGGCTTCGCCCTGCACGGTGGCGCCGAACTCGCGCACGACTGCCCGCGGTTGCAGCGCCGCCAGGCGTTCGAGCGTGTCGGCCCAGCGCACGGTGTCGCGCATGGTGCGGAATGGCGTGCCGATGTTGGGGATCGAGTCGATCACCGCCGGGCCGCCGTAGAGCAGGCGCCGGCCGGGCAGCCAGACCGCCACGGCGTCGTCGGTCTCGGACGGCGCCCACAGGATTTCGGCACGGCGCTCGCCGTGGCCCAGCGTCACGCCATCGGCAAAGGTTTCGGTGGGCGCCGCCTGGGCCAGCTTGCCCGCCAGCGCGCCGGCCGGCTGGCGGAACTGGATCTCGGCCATGCGCTGCTGCATGCGCTCGGTCTCGCGGTAGCGCGCCTGGCGCGCCAGGACGTTGACGTGGGCCAGCACGCGCGGCGCGGGCTCGCCGCGCGCGGCGGCGTGGTCCAGCCATTGCTGCAGGCCGGCGTTGTAGCCCAGGTGGCCGTGGCTGTAGCAGATCGCCAGCACCGGCAGGCTGGTCCGGGTGCGCAGCGCCTCGATCATGCCGCGCGTGACGCGCCCGCCGGGGCCGCTGTCGACCACCAGCAGGCCGTCGCCGATATCGGCAACGAAGCTCTGGCCCTGCCCGTGCAGCAGCCAGACGCCGTCGCCGGCGCTGTCGATCCCCGTGCCCGTGACCAGTGCCGACGGCCGGTCTTCGATGTCCTGCATGCTTGCCTCCCTGCTATCCGGTTGATATCCGGTGCCACTGTCAGGCAAGAAGGCGCCGCGCAGGGATTGGGGAAAATCCCGCCGCGCCGCGGCGTGGCTGCCGCAAAGCCAGCGCCGGCGCGGCCCGGCGGCGGTTCGGGAATTTCGGGTGTAAACCGCTGGTTAGCACCGTGTCGCTGCTGGCAGTTCCCGCGCGCCACGCGCTGCGCTAACGCGCGCCAGCCGGGAGCGCTACGTGGGGCGGCGCAGCGGGCTGTCGGGCAGGTGAGTCAGGTAGTGGACTTCGCGCCGGAGCTGCGTGGCAAATTGGGCGGCGACCGGCGTCATCGGCGAATCGGCGCGATAGATCAGGCTGACGCGGTGGCTGGGCAGGCGGTCTTCGATCGGCAGCGGCACCAGCCCGGCGGCGGCAAGCTGGCCCGGCACCAGCTGGCGCGGCAGCATGCACAGCAGGTGGCGGTCCTGCAGCAGCGACTGGATCATGCCGATGGTGTCGCAGCGCACCGCCACGCGCGGCAGCGGCAGGTTGTGCTCGCGAAAGGCATCGAGGATGGCGGCGCCCGGGCCCTGCATGCGCTGGCCGGTCAGCACCCAGTCCGAGCCCACCAGCTCGTGCAGGCGGCGCGCATGCCGCAGCGGGTGCTCGCGGTGCGCCACCACCACTGAATCGTTGTTGTAGAGCGGCTCGCACGTGAACTCGCGCTCGATGCCCTCGTCCGGCACCGGGCTGACCGCCATGTCCATCACGCCCGCGCGCAGGTCGTCCAGGTGCATCGGGTAGACGCCGCTGTCGATGCAGACCAGCACGTCCGGATGCTGGGCGCGGAAGCGTGTCAGCACCGCCGGCAGCAGCAGGTGCGCCGGACCGCCGGTGGCGCCCACGCGCACCACGCCGTTGCGCACGCCCAGCATCTGGCGCATCTCGTCGCTGGCCTTGCGCGCCTCGGTGGCGATCAGGCGCGCGCGCCGCAGGAAGGCCTCGCCATAGCGCGACAGCACCACGCCGCGGGTGGTACGGGTCAGCAGCGGCACGTGCAGCTCTTCCTCGAGCTGGCGGATGCTCTTGGTGAGTGCTGGCGCCGACACGTCGCGGGCGCGTGCGCCGGCGCGGATGCTGCCGTGCTCGGCCACGGCGATGAAGTCCTGCAGTTGGTTCAGGCGCATGGAGGGTCCCGTTCAGGCGATGGCCAGGGCGCCCAGCATAGCGGCAATCCGCGAGGTTCGGGATAACCCGGGGTGCTAACCCGTGGTTTGCACCGCAGCCGTTTTGGCATCTGCCGTTGTGCGCGGTGCTGACGCATGATCGCTCCACATCGACGCCAACCGCCGGCCGCGCCGGCTTCTTCGGGAGTGGAACCGCATGGCAAACCGGCAAGACCTGCCGCTGGCAGGCATACGCGTGGCGGAGTTCGGGCAGTTCATCGCGGCGCCGGGCGCGGCCATGATGCTGGCCGACCTGGGCGCGGACGTGGTCAAGGTGGAGGCGCTGCGCGGCGACAGTGCGCGGCGCTTTGACGGCACCAGCCCGCAAAGCCCGATGTTCCTGGCCTACAACCGCGGCAAGCGCGGCATCGCGCTGGACCTGCGCACGCCCGGGGGGCTGGACGCGGCGCGGCGGCTGGCGCTGGCCAGCGACGTGGTGCTGCACAACACTCGCGCCGGCGTGATGGAAGCGCTGGGGCTGGACGCCGCCACGCTGCGCGCCGCGCGTCCCGGCCTGATCCATGCCTCGATCAGCGGCTTCGGCACGCGCGGGCCGTCGCGCACGCGTCCCGGGCTGGACATTGCCGCGCAGGCGGAGAGCGGCATGATGTCGGTCACCGGCGAGGCCGGCGGGCAGCCGCTCAAGGCCGGCTTCGCGCTGATCGACGCGGCCACCGCGCTGGCAGCCGGCAACGCCATCCTGGCCGCGCTGTTCCGGCGCGAGCGCACCGGCGCCGGCGCGACCATCGAGACCTCGCTGCTGTCGGTGGGCGTGCAGCTGCAGGCCCAGCTGTGGGCCGAGTACCAGTGCTCCGGCGCGCTGCCGGTGCGCAGCGGCAACAGCCAGCCCAAGGCCGCGCCGGCGGCCGACGTGATCGCGGTGGCCGACGGCCATATCGTGCTGTCGGCCTATCTGGACGAACACTGGGCGCGGCTATGCCAGGCCATCGGCCAGCCCGCGCTGGCGCACGATCCGCGCTTTGCCACCAACGCCTTGCGGGTGCGGCACCGTGCCGCGCTGCTCGCCATCCTGCACGACGCCCTGTGCCACCTGAGCGGCGATGCCGCGCGCGCGCTGCTGGAACGGCACCAGGTGGTGGTGGGCGTGGTGCGCGACTATCACCAGGTCAAGGCCAGCGCCGACGTCCATGCCAGCGGCATCCTGCGGCCGGTGGACGACGGCGAGGGTGGCCGCCTGGAGCTGCCCGGGCTGCCCTTTACCATGGCCGGCCTGCCCGTCGGCGGCCTGCCCGCGGTGCCGCGGCTTGGCCAGCATACCGCCGAGGTGCTGGCGGAACTGGGCTACGGCGCCGCGGAGGTCGACGCCATGGCGCGTGCCGGCCACGTCGGCATGGAACACATCGAGCAAGAGGCGGCATGAGCGCGCCGCATCCTCCCGTCCTGCTGCAGCGCCACGCCGGCTGGGCCGAGCTGGTGCTGAACCGCCCCGCGCGCCGCAATGCCATCGACATGGCGCTGGCGCGCGCGCTCGGCGACGCGATTGCGACCCTCGCTGCCGACGACAGCGTGCGCGCGGTGCTGCTGCGCGGCGCCGACGGCGGCTTCTGTTCCGGACTGGACCTGCAGGCGCTGCAGGCCGAAGCCGGCGGGCTGGCAGCGTTCGCGCCGGTGTGGGAGCGCGTGCACCGGGGCCTGCGGCACAGCCGCAAGGCCTGGGTGGTGGCGCTCGAGCGCCATGCCATCAACGGCGGCGCGGCGCTGGCGCTGGCCGGCGACCTGCTGGTGTGCGGCGCCGGCGCCTTCCTGCAGATCGGCGAGATCCGCCTGGGCATGGCCGCACCGCGCAATGCCGAGTGGCTGGCGCTGCGCCATGCCGAAGCCGTGGCCGCGCGCCTGTGCCTGCTGGGCGACCGCGTGCCGGCGCCCGAGCTGCTGCGCCTGGGCATCGCCACCGAGATGGTCGACGACGCCCAGGTGCTGGACCGCGCGCGCGTGCTGGCCGCCACCATCGGCGGTTTCCCGGCCGAGGGCGTGGCCGCGATCAAGGGCGGCATGCGCGCGGCATCCGTTGCGCGCGCCGGCAACGCTTGAAGACAGACACCATGACCAATTCCCTTATCAACGATGACGAGGCCTCGCTGCGGGCCTTCCGCGGCGAGGTGCGCGCGTTTGTCGCGCGTGCGCTGCCGCATGCCGTGCGCGAGAAGGTCAGGCTCGGGCTGGAAGTCAGCAAGCAGGAGCTGGTCGACTGGCAGCACCGCCTGGCCGAGCGCGGCTGGCTGGTGCCGCACTGGCCGGCGGCCTGGCAGGGCTGCGACTGGAGCGCCGAGCGCCGCGCGGTGTTCCAGGAGGAACTGGTGCTCGCGCACGCGCCCGAGAGCGGCGGCATCAGCCTCGAGATGATCGGGCCGATCCTGATCCGCTATGGCACGCCGGCGCAGCAGCAGTATTTCCTGCCGCGCATCCTGAACCAGGAGCACTGGTGGTGCCAGGGCTATTCCGAGCCCAACGCCGGCTCGGACCTGGCTTCGCTGAAGACGCGCGCGGTGCGCCGGACCCGGGCCGACGGCAGCGAGGTCTACGTGGTCAGCGGCAGCAAGATCTGGACCTCGTACGCGCAGTACGCCGACTGGATCTTCTGCCTGGTGCGCACCGATACCGGGGCGCGCGCCCAGCAGGGCATCAGCTTCCTGCTGATCGACATGCGCAGCCCCGGCGTGAGCGTGCGGCCGCTGGTCGGCATCCATGGCTGGCACCTGTTCAACCAGGTGTTCTTCGACGAGGTGGAGGTGCCGGTGGCAAACCGCGTCGGCGACGAGAACGCCGGCTGGGCCATCGCCAAGTCGCTGCTCGAGCACGAGCGGCTGAACCTGGCGCGCGTGGCCGAGAACCGACGCCGGCTGGCCAAGGTGCGCGCCATCGGCGCGGAGCTGGAAGAGGGCGGCCAGCCGCTGCTGCAGCGGCCGTGGTTCGCGCGCCGCCTGCGCGCGCTGGAGGTGCGGCTCGAGGCGCTGGCGGCCACGGTGCTGCGCTTTCGCCGGCAGGCGCGCGCGGGCCAGGCGCTGGGGCCGGAGACCGGCATGCTCAAGCTGCTGGGCAGCCGGCTGATCCAGGACATCGAGAACCTGGCGGTCGACGCGCTGGGGCCGGACACGCTGGCCTACGACCGCGCCGCGCATTTCGAGCCCGCCGCGCCGGAACCGGGGCGCTCCGCCTACGCCGCCGCGGCGTCGGCGCGCCGCTTCGTCACGCGCGGCTACACCATCGCCGGCGGCTCCAGCGAGATCCAGCATGAGCTGCTGGCCAAGCAGGTGCTGGGCCTGTAGCGCGGCCACGGTGGCTGCAACCTCCGCATAAGGACACCAACAGATGAGCGATGCAACGGACGATCGCCGCATGCTGCGCGACAGCGTGCGGCGCTATGTCGAACGCGGCTACGGCTTCGAGCAGCGCCGCGCCGCGCTGGCCGGGCCCGATGGCTTCTCGCGCACGCACTGGCGTGCCTTTGCCGAGATGGGCTGGCTCGCGCTGGGTTTGCCCGAAGCCTGCGGCGGCTTCGGCGACGCCACCGACCAGGCGCTGCTGGCCGAGGAACTGGGCCGCGCGCAGCCCGCCGAGCCGTGGCTGGCCAATGCCGCGCTGTGCGCGCCGCTGCTGGCCGCCTGCGGCGATCCCGCGCACGCGGCCGCCGCCGCGGCGATGGCCGAAGGCGGCGCCATGCTGGCGCTGGCCGCGTGGGAAACGCGGGGGCGCTATGACGCCTTCGATATCAGCACCACCGCGCACGCCCACGCCCCGGGGCAATGGACGCTGGAGGGCCGCAAGACGCTGGTGCTGGGCGGCGGCAGCGCCAGCCTGCTGCTGGTGCTGGCGCGCACCGGCGGCCAGCGCCGCGAGCGCCATGGCCTGACCCTGTTCGCGGTGCCGGCCGATACGCGCGGCGTCAGCGTCGAGGCGCTGCCGACCTACGACGGCCGCCAGACCGCCAGCGTGACGCTGCGTCGCGCCGTGGTGCCGGACAGCGCGCGCATCGGCGCGCGCGACGGTGCCTGGCCGCTGGTGGAGGCGGCCATCGACCGCGCCACCGTGATGGCCTGTGCCGAAGCCGTCGGCGCCATGTCGCGCGCGTTCGAGCTGACGCGCGACCACCTGGCGACGCGCGAGCAGTTCGGCCGGCCGCTGACCGCCAGCCAGGTGATCCGGCACCGGCTGGTGGATCTCTATGTCAGCGTCGAGCAGGCGCGCGCGATCACCGAAGCCGCGGCCGACGCGCTGCAGGGCGATGCGGTGGCGCGCATGCGCGCGGTCTCCCACGCCAAGGCCTTTGTCTCGGAGGCCGGGCGCGCGCTGGGCGAGGACGCGGTGCAGCTGCACGGCGCCGTCGGCATGACCGACGAGGTGGAAGTCGGCCACTGCTACAAGCGCCTGGCGGCGCACGCCAACCTGTTCGGCGATGCCGACTGGCACTACGAGCGGCTGGCGGCACTCGATCACGCGGCGCAGGCGCAGGCCTGAGCCGGTTCAGCGCGGGCGCCCGGGCCAGCCGGCGCGCCCGCTGACGACACGCCGGCAACGTACCGGCATGCGCGGCCCATGCGCCGCAACGGAGACAGCAACATGAGCAGCCAGCACAATGGCGCCCTCAGGGCGCGCGCCACGCGCGCGGCCCTGGCCGCGGCGCTGATCCTGGCGGGCGCCGCCAGCGCGCACGCCGAGGCCACCTACCCCAGCAAGCCGATCCGCATGGTGCTGCCGTCGGGCGCGGGCACCGTGACCGACCAGACCGCGCGGCTGGTTGCCGAGCGCCTGAGCGCGGGGCTGAAGCAGCCGGTGGTGGTCGACAACCGCCCCGGCGCCAACGGCATCATCGCCAGCGAGACCGTGGCGCGCGCCGCGCCCGACGGCTACACGCTGCTGTTCACCTATGCCGCGACCATGACGGTGAACCCGTGGACCACGCCGTCGCTGCCGTACGACCCGGTCAGGGACTTCACGCCGATCGCGCGGCCCAGCCAGCCCGGCGGCAACCTGCTGGCGGTCAGCGCCGATGTGCCGGTGCGCAGCCTGCAGGAACTGATCGCCTATGCCAGGGCCAGCAAGACGGAGCTGGCCTATTGCTCGTGGGGCGTCGGCTCCGGCGGCCACCTGGCGATGGAATACCTGAAGGCCAGGGTCGGCATCCGCCTGCGCCACATCCCGTACAAGACCGCCACCCAGTGCAGCAACGACCTGGCCGCGGGCCACGTCACCATCGGCATTACCGATGCCATCTCGTCGGTGCCGCACCTGAAGTCCGGCCGCATCCGCGGCATCGCGGTGTCCGGCCCGGAGCGCCTGCTGACCGCGCCGGACGTGCCGACCATGTCGCAGCAGGGCGTGCCGTTCCAGCAGGCCAGCTGGGTCGCCATCTTCGGGCCCAGGGGCGTGCCCGCGCCGATCGTCGAGCGGCTCAATGCCGAGGTCAACCGCATTTTGCAGACCCCCGCCGACCGCGCCAAATTCGCCGCGATGAACCTGCAGCCGGCCGCGCCGTCGAGCCCGGCCGACCTCGGCAAGCTGCTCAGCGCCGACCTGGCCGCATGGGGCGAAGTGGTGAAGGTGGCGGGGCTGCAGGCGAAGTAGGGCAGACACACAACAACAAGGACGGGAGACAGAGAGCGTGAAGGCAGCACAGTGGATGGCGATGGGCGTGGCCCTGGCCGCGGGCAATGCCGCGGCCGGCACCATGCAGTTGTTCGGCGTGGTCGATGCGTCGATCGAATACGCCAGGGGCTCGGACAGCGTGGTGCGCATGCGCGAAGGCCAGCAGGCCGCGTCGCGCTGGGGCATCCGCGGCATCGAAGACCTCGGCGACGGGCTCAAGGCCAACTTCCTGGTCGAGTCGGGCTTCAACATCGACACCGGCACCGAGTTCTTCGGCAACAGCCGGCTGTTCGGGCGGCAGGCCTACCTGGGGCTGTCAGGCGGCTGGGGCGAGCTGCGGCTGGGGCGGCAGTACACGCCATCGTTCTATGCGCTGCTGCGGCTGGACCCGTTCCTGCTGAACGGCGCGGTGTCGCCGTTCAACCTGCTGAGCGCGACCGCATCGCAAGGCACCGGACATGTGGCCTACGGCGCGCGCTTCGACAACGCGGTGCAGTACTTCTCGCCCAAGTGGGGCGGCTTCGGCTTCGGCGCGGCGGTGGCGCCGGGCGAGGTGCCGGGGTCGGCGCGCTCCGGGCTTAACTTCGGCATGAACGCGACCTGGGAGGCTGGCAACGCCTATGCGTTCTACAGCTACCAGGGGATGTATTCGGGCGCCAATGTGCCGGTCGAGCCGACGCTGACGTCGAACCATTTCGTCGGCGGCTCGTACCGCTTCAGGCCGGTGGAGATCGGCCTGCTGTTCAGCGCGGCCAGCAGCGACCGGCCCGAGACCCGCTCGGCCCGCCACTACGGCGTGACCTTCAGCTGGGCCGTGACCCCGCGCGACACCTTCAAGGCCGCCGCGCTCAAGCGCCAGATCCTCGGCGGCGGCCAGCGCCCGCTGGCAGTCACGCTGGGCTGGGACCACGATCTGAGCAAGCGCACCACGGCCTACGTGCGCGCGGTGCTGGTGCACAACAGCGCCGGCGGCAGCGTCAGCAACAACAGCATCGTGATCGATCCGGGCAGCGGGGATGATGCGAAGTCGGTGAGCGTGGGGTTGCGGCACCGGTTTTGAAAGGCAGGCACCAGAAAAACCCGCAGCGACATCGCGGCCTCGAGCTTTCCAACTCCCGCTTGTGTACTCCCTCTCCCGCTTGCGGGAAAGGGTTGGGGTGAGGGGGAGAGGTATCGACGAAGCGACGGCCGTCGCTATTGCCAGCGCCACCCCTCACCCCCGCCGCTCTCCCGCAAGCGGGAGAGGGGAGCACACCCGCAGCGATGCCGACAGCATCGGCATAACCCTCCTCACTTCAACTGCTGCGCAAACGCCTCCAGCTGCGTAATGCACGTCCCCCAGCCCTCATAAAACCCCATCTCCTCATGCTGCTTGCGCGTGGCCTCGTCGGGATGCATCACGCGCGCGATGTAGCGGGTGCCGTCGCCCTCGTCGGCCATGGTGATGACCGCGGTCATCGACAGCCACGGCGTGCCGGGCCGATAGCCGGCGACCAGCGCCGAGGTGGAGACGATCTTCTCCATCGGCACGATCTCGAGGAAGCAGCCGGGGTTGTCGCTGGTGCCGCCATCCGGGCCTTGCATGAAGGTATGGAAGGCGCCGCCGGGGCGCATGTCGAAGGCGCGGACCTCGGTGGTCCAGGGCTTGGGGCACCACCATTGCTTGAGCAGCTGCGGATCGCTCCAGGCGCGCCAGACCTTGGCGCGCGGGGCCTTGAGCAGGCGCGAGATGATCAGGTCCTGGCTTTCCGGGCCGGCGGCGTTTTCATTCGTCATGGGACTGTTCCTCTTGGTGAAGGGCTTCGACAAAAGCCGCCAGGCGGTCGGTACGGGCCTCCCACAGGGCGCGCTGATCGGCCAGCCATTGCTGTGCGTCGGACAGCGGTTGCGGCACCAGTTCGCAGGTGCGCACGCGCCCCGTCTTGCGCGAGCGGATCAGGCCGCTGCGCTCCAGCACCTGCAGGTGCTTCATGAACGAGGGCAGCGCCATCGCGAACGGTGCCGCCAGTGCCGAAACCGTTTCCGGCCCGCGCCCGAGCGTGCTGACGATGGCGCGGCGGGTCGGGTCCGCCAGTGCGTAGAACACGCCGGACAGCGGGGAAAGATCGACAGCCTGGGACACGTCTGCAAACTCGGCACAATGGTTAGCCATACGGCTAAGTATAAGGGGCCAGCCGGAACTTGCAAGCCCAACATGCAAGGCGCCCCGGACCAGCCGGGGCGCCTTGCAGTCAGGGCAGGGGTTGCGCCTATTGCTGGCGAACGTAGGCCGCCAGCGCCTTCACTTCCTCCGGCTTCAGGCCGGCGAACGGCGGCATCGGCACCGCGCCCCACTTGCCGCTGCTGCCGCCGCGGATGCTGGCTTCCAGCCTGGCTTGCGCTTGCGGGTCGCCCTTGTAGCGGACCGCCACCTCGTGATAGGCCGGGCCGACGATCTTCTGCGTCGCGCCGTGGCAGCTCAGGCAGGCGTTCTTCGCCAGCAGTCCCTGCACGTCGACGCCGGCCGCGGCCGAAGGCGCAGGCGCGGCGGCAGCGGGCTTGTCCGCCTTCCGCGCGATCGCCACGATCTCGGGATCCTTCGCCTTGGCAGAGCCATAGGCCACCGCCAGGTAGGCGCCGAGCTGCTCGACCTCGGCATCGTCGATCGGCGCGCCATAGGCCTGCTGCATCTTCTTCATCTCGGCGGTCCACTGCGCCAGGCTCAGCCCGGGCGGCTGGTAGGAGACGTAGTCGGCCGAATGGCAGATCGCGCATTTCTGCGTGGCGATGCCATAGCCGGGGAGTCTGGCCGGCCTGAGCTTGACGTTCTCCGCCGGCAGCTTGATGTCCTGCGGCGCGGCGCCGGCATGGCCGGCACCCAGCAGGGCAAGCGCCAGCAGCGCGGGAGCGATGGTTGCTTTCATGGCGCGTTCCTCAGGCGATGGTGACCGGCGTGGCTTCGATGACATTGCGGCGGTAGCCCGCCGGGTTCCAGCTGGCCTTTGCCGGCTGGGTCTCGCCGTTGTTGCTGGTGGCGCGCACCATCAGCACCGCCGGGCCCTTATGCGCGAACCTGACCGGCAAGTGCCACGCGCGGAACGAGAACCGGCCCAGGTCTTCGCCAAGCCTGGCGGCCTGCCAGTTCTGCCCGCCGTCGACGGAAACCTCGACCGTGCGGATGCCCGAGCCGCCGTCGAAGGCAATGCCCTTCAGCTCGACGGCGCGGCCGGCCGGCAGCCTGCCGCCGCTTTCGACGCTGGTGATGAAGCTGCGCACGGCCAGCGTCGAGATCGGCCGCGTCCTGGCCGCCGGCGTGCCGGGGGCCACGCACTGGCAATCGTTGTCCGGCACGCGATAGCCCTTGGTCATGAAAAACGCGTCGTGGCCCTCGAACGGGTGGTCCAGCACCTCGATCTCGTGCAGGTGCTTGATCCAGTAAGTGCCGAAGTAGCCTGGCACCACCAGCTTGAGCGGGTAGCCGTTGAGCAGCGGCAGGTCTTCGCCATTCATGCCCCACGCCAGCAGCGGCTCGCCGTTCATCGCGTGGGCGATATCGAGCGACTTGCGGAAGTCCGGCGTGCTCGGCAGCACGGGCGTATCCATGCCGTTGAAGGTCACCACCCTGGCCCCGGCCTTGACGCCCGCGTGCTCCAGCACCTTGCGCAGCGGCACGCCGGTCCAGCGCGCATTGCCCATCGCGCCGTTGGCCAGCTGCGCACCGAACACGCGCGGCTCGGAGAAGCCGCGGCTGTTGCCCGAGCACTGGTTCACGGCGACGACATCGACCGGCTCCGCCAACCGCTTCAGTTCATCGAGCGACAGTTGCAGCGGCTTGCCGACGTGGCCGCCAACGCGCAGCCGATAGGTGGCCAGATCCACCGACAGCGGCAGGTTGGCCAGGTGGTAGCGCACGAAGAAGGCGTCGTTGGCTGTGATCGGCCCCTCATTGAAGGCGGAGAAGGGCGTCTCCAGGTGTGGCGGCCGGGTGCTGACGCGTACCAGCGGGCGCTTGCCCGGATAGCGCACCAGCGGGCGCGGGCCGTCGGCCAGCGTCACGCCATCGGACGCGCGCGCCGCCTGCGCGGCCAGTGCGCCCAGCGGCGACGCGCCCAGCGCCAGCAGGCCGGCACCCTGTACCAAACGGCGTCGCCTGGATAGCGGCCGGTCGTGATCGGCAGATTGCGCCGGACGGTTCTTGTCTCGCATGGGGCGTCTCCTTCGGGGGCGTGTTGTGGCGCGCAAGGCGCTGTGGCGGGTACTTTGACGCCGCCTCATCAACTTGTGAAACGGGTTTTGCTGCTAGTCGTTATCGATTTACTCGATATAGGGGAAGACCACGGCTGCCTTGCCGACAAAACCGCTTGCATCGCAAATTGGGTTTCCCTACACTTACAAAAACGTTTTTGTTAGCGGAAATCGATAATATCTGCAGCGAACTGCGCACAGACGCAGCCAGTGGCCAAAGCGCCACCGGCACAACGCCCGACACACCAAACGAGGAGCAAAGCAATGTCCTACCCCGCCCCCGCGCCGGTGGATGAACGGCTGCCATGGCAGCGCCTGTTTGTCTTCGGCCTTCAGCACGTACTGGTCATGGCCGCGTCGCCGATCGCGTCGGTCTTCCTGATGAGCAAGGCGCTGAACTTCCCGCCCGCGCTGGCGGTGCAGCTGCTCAGCGCCACCTTCGTAATCTGCGGCGTGGGTACGCTGCTGCAGTCGCTGGGCAAGCGCGGCATCGGCGCGCGCCTGCCGTTCGTCATGCTGCCCGGCGGCGCGCCGATCGTGCTGTTCATCCTGATCGCGCAGCAGACCGACGTGCAGACCGCCGCCGGCGCGGTGATCCTGACCGGCGTGTTCTACTTCCTGGTGCTGCCGGTGTTCCGGCGCTGCCTGCGCTACTTCCCGCCGGTGGTGGTTGGCACCATGCTGCTGCTGGTGGCGATCAACCTGGCGCAGGTATCGGGCAAGCTGGTCGCCGGCCACCCGGGCGCGGGCAGCGCGGTCGATCCGCTCAACCTGCTGCTGGCCTTCGCCACCATCGCCTGCACCGTGGCGGCGTCGCGCTGGCTCAGCGGCATGCTGGCGCAGCTGGCGATCCTGCTGGGTCTGCTGGGCGGGGCCCTGGTGGCGTGGCTGGCCGGTGCGTTTCACTTCGGCCAGGTGTCGATGTCGCCGGTGCTGGCGTTGCCCACGCCGTTCCCATTCGGCTGGCCCACCTTCGACGTGGTGGCCGCGATCCCGCTGATGGTGTTCGCCGTGATCTCGATGGTGGAGGCCACCGGCCAGACCCTGGCGATCAGCGATGCCGTGGGCCGGCCGGTGGACCAGCAGCGCGACGTGCCGCGCACCATCCGCGCCGACGCGCTGACCTCGCTGCTGGGCGGGATGTTCGGCACCTCGCTGATCATCACCAGCGGCGAGAACATCGGCATCGTGCGTGCCACCGGCGTGCGCTCGCGCTTTGTCACGGCGATGTCGGGCGCGATCCTGGTGGCGTTCGGGCTGCTGGTGCCGGTGTCGTCGCTGATCAGCGCGATCCCCGAGGCCGTGGTCGGCGGCACCGGGCTGGTGGTGTTCTGCATCGTCGGCACCATGGGCATCGACATGCTGCGCAAGGTGGACCTGCGCGACCACGCCAACATGTACGTGGTGGCGGTGGCGCTGGCCGTGGGCCTGCTGCCGATCCTGGTGCCGGGCATCTATGGCGGCCTGCCGGCCAACCTGCGCATCCTGGTGGGCAATGGCGTGGCGATGGGCGCCCTCACCGCGGCGCTGCTCAACTTCCTGTTTTTCCATACGGGTCTGCGCACCGCGACGGCTGACACGGGCGCGATCGCGCGCGACGATGCCGCCGCCACGCACTGACCCGGCTTACTGCATTGCCATGACTCAAGCTTATGCCTCGACGCCGGCCTGGCCCGGCGACCTCAACCCGGCGCTGGCGCCGGACAGCTTCCAGCGCCCGCGCATCCTGTTGCCGGAATGGACCCTGCTGCGCCAGGGCGCGGTACGCGGCCACGCGGTGGTGGTGGAAGGCGGCCGCTTCACCGCGGTCGGCCCCGCCGAAGACGTCGCCGCGCGCTTCCCGCAGCTGGAGACCCTGCCGCTGCCGCGCATGCTGCTGATGCCCGGCATGATCGACACGCATCACCACCTGACCCAGTCGTTCGGCAAGTCGCTGGTGTTCGGCGAGCCGTCGGAAATCTTCCGGCGCGTGTGGGTGCCGCTGGAGGGCAGCCTGAAGGCGGAGCACCTGTACCTGTCGTCCAAGCTGGCGGCGCTGGAAGCGCTGCGCGGCGGCTTTACCACCGTGGTCGATGCCGGCACGCGCAGCGACGCCGGGCTGGACGCGGTCGCGCGCGCGGTCAGCGATGCCGGCGTGCGCTGCGTGCTGGGCCTGATCTGCAACGACAAGCCCGGCGCCGAAACGCTCGACGCCGCGCCCATCCTGCGCCGCGCTGCCGCCCACCTGGACCGCTACGCCGGCGATGCGCTGGTGGCGCCGTCGCTGGCGATCTCGATCCCCGAGGTGGCTTCGGACGCGATGCTGCATCACGTCTACCAGCTGTGCGCCGAGTCCGGCCGCATTTTCCAGACCCATGCCAACGAACACCTGGTGGCGGTGGAGCGCTCGCTCAACGCGTGCGGGCGCCGGCCGATCGAGCATCTCGCCGCGATCGGCGCGCTCGGCCCGGCCGCCTTGCTGGCGCATGCCACGCTGGTGACGCCGCAGGAAATCCGGCTGCTGGCCGACAGCGGCGCCGCCGTGGCCTACAACCCCGTCGCCAGCGCCTGGAAGGGCAACGCGGTGGCGCCGGCCGAGACCATGGCCACCTTCGGCGTGCGCCTGGGCCTGGGCACCGACGGCACCCGCAGCGACGGCTTCCGCCTGCTCGACTATGCCGAGGCCGCGCAGCGCTTCGCCTTCGGCATCGGCGTGGGCGATTCGTCCTGCGGCGCGGGCTGGCGCTGGGTCGACATGGCCACGCACGACGCGGCCGACGTGGCCGGGCTGGGCGCGCTCACCGGCGAGATCGCCGCCGGCAAGCGCGCCGACTTCCTGCTGGTCGACCTCGACGTGCCGGAACTGACGCCGTCGTGGGACCTGACCTGGGAACTGGTGCGGCTGGCCAACCGCGACCAGATCCGCGCGGTCTTTGTCGACGGCAGCCTGCGCCTGTGGCAGGGCTGGCCCACCGACTGGGACGCGCGCGCGCTGATGCGCGACATCCATGCCATGGCAGCGCACACCGTCGCCGGCGCGCCGATCCGCAAGCTGCATGACGCCGCCGACGTGCACCGCGCCCGCCACGCCGGCACGGAGGCGGCATGAGCATGGACCTGACCCTGTTCAGCGTGGGCGTGGCGGTGTTTACCGGCGCGCTGATCCAGGGCGCCACCGGCATGGGCTTTGCGCTGATCGTGGTGCCGGTGCTGGCGCTGGCCGCGCCGGCGATGCTGCCCGGCGCGCTGCTGCTGGCGATGCTGCCGCTCAACGCCTACGTGGCCTGGCGCGAGCGCCACGCCATCGACATGCGCGGGGCCGGCTGGATCAGCGCCGGCCGGGTGGCCGGCACCTTCGGCGGCCTGTGGGTGCTGGTGGCGATGCCGATGGCGTGGCTCAACGCGCTGGTCGGCGGCAGCACCATCGCCGCGGCGGTGGTGTCATTGCTGGCGCCGGCGTTCACGCCGGGGCGGCTGACCTTTGCCTCCACCGGCCTGATCACCGGCGTCACCGAGACCGCCACCGGCGTCGGCGGCCCGCCGCTGGCGCTGGCCTACCAGCACGCACCGGTGGCGACGCTGCGCGCCACCGTGGCGCTGTGCTTCCTGGTGGGCGAGGTGATCTCGCTGGTGGTGCTGGCGCTGGGCGGCCGGCTCGGCATGGAGCAGGTGTTCTACGCCGCGGCCCTGCTGCCGGTGCTCGGCGTCGGCATGGTCGCCAGCCACCTGGTGCACAAGCGCATCAACCAGCGCATGCTGCGCATCGGCGTGCTGGTGTTCGCGCTGGTGTCCGGCGCGGTGGTGCTGTTGCGCGGCTAGTCTTTCGGCGTGGACGAGGCCCGCACCACCAGTTCGGGCGCGGGGCCGGCAATCACGGTGTGGCCGCGCTCGCCCGACAGGTGCGCGAACAGCAGTTCCACCGCCAGCGACGCGACCCGCTCCAGGTGCAGGTTGACCGCGGTCAGCGGCGGCTGCGCGCTGCGCGCGCGGATGCCGTCGTAGCGGGTCACCACCAGCACATCCTCGGGTACGCGCTTGCCCAGCCCTTGCAGGTGCGCCATGGCGCCGACCGCGAAGGCATCCACCGGCGCGCACAGCGCATCCAGTCCCGGCATCCGCGCCAGCAGTTGCGCGCAGGCGTCCGCGCCCGCGGCTTCGCCATGTTCCTCGGCCGCCTTGACGACATGGCAGGGCAGGCCCAGCGCCTGCGTGAACTCGCGGTAGGCGCGTTCCGTTTCCACATACGACTGCCGCGGCGCCGCGCCGATCATCAGGCCGATCTGGCGGCGCCCGTGGCCGTGCAGGTGCGCCAGCAGCAGCCGCGCGGTCTCGGCCGACTGCAGGTCGACGCAGGGCACCGGGGTCTCGGTCAGCGGCTCGCGCCCGATCGAGACGATGCTGACGCCCCGCTCGCGCAGCCGCGCGATATGCGGGTCGCCGGCAATCGGCTCGATCACGATGGCACCGTCGATATCGAGCGTATCGAGCAGCCCGCCGGCGCCTTCCAGCGGCGGCACCAGCACCACGCCCAGGCCGCGCCCCATCGCCGCCTCGGCGGCGATTGCCGCCACCTCCATCATGAAGCCCAGCCGCGACGTGCCGCCCGCCACCGCGAACGGCATCGATGACAGCAGCGCGATGCAGTTGGCGCGGCCCGACTGCAGCCGCTGCGCCCGCACGCTGGGCCGGTAGCCCAGCTCCGCGGCAACGCGCTTGACGCGCGCGCGCGTGGCCGGGTCCAGCACGCCGCGGTCGTTCAGCGCATGCGACACCGTGGTCAGCGAGACCCCGGCGGCGCGGGCAACGTCGTGGATGGTGATGCGGCGGGGGCGGTCGGGCGTGGCTTCGGTCATGCGGGCAAAAGGCGATGGCGCGGCGATGGATCAGGCGGAGCATACCGCAGCGGCTGCGGCCCTCAGGTATGAAATTCCTCCGCCCGGCCACCGCGCTCCGGCAGCCGGTGCCAGGCCCCCCGCTCGAATTCCGCAATCACCTGCGCACCGAGCAGCAGCAGCGTCGCGGCGATTTCCAGGCTGAGCAGCACCACGATCGCCGTGGTCAGCGAGCCGTAGACGCGGCCCACCTGCGACAGCGTGGTGAAGTACCACACCAGCACGTGGCGCGAGATTTCCCACAGCACCGCGGCGATCACCGCGCCGCTGAGCGCGTGGCGCAGCGACAGCCGGCCGACCGGCATCACCAGGTAGATCGAGGTCAGCATCAGCACCTCGCCGACAAAGCCGAGCAGGTAGAGCAGGCCGGTGGAGAGGCGGTCCAGCGACCAGTCGCGGCCCAGCACCTCGACGTGCCGTTCGCCGATCGCCAGCAGCGCGCCGGATACCACGGTGACCAGCAGCAGGCCGATGCTGAGCACGGCGATATAGCAGTAGGGCAGCAGCGCCGAAACCAGGAAATGGCGGCGCCGGATCGCTACGCGGTGCTCGAAGATGACCGACATGGCGTTCTCGAGCACGGTAAACGCGAGCGAGCTGAAGAACAGCATGGTGCCCAGCAGCACCCAGCCGATGGTGCCACGGTTGCGCAGGAAACCGGCCAGCTCGGTGACCAGGGCGCGCGACTGGCCGGGCACGATCCATTCGAGATAGCGCGCCAGCGTCGACAGCAGCAACGCGGGCTCGATCACGTGCGACAGCGCAATCACCATCAGGATCAGCAGCGGCACGATCGACAGCAGCGCGTAGTAGGCCACCGCGCCGGCCAACAGCAGGCCCTGGTTGGCGCGGAACTGCCGCATCGTATGCCAGGCAAAGCGCAGCGGATGGCGCAGCAGGCCGCTGACGCGGGTGTCGGTAAGGTGCATGTCAGGCACCGGAAGTGGCGGTTGACGACATTATGCGGTGCGCTAGGCCGGGGTGGCAGCGGGTGCCTGGGCCACGCCGGCCGCCAGCCTCAGGCATGCCAGCATCGCCGCCACCGCCGCGCGGGATTCGCCATCCGCGCGCCAGTACATCGACACCGAGCCGAACCCGGCCAGCCGCAACGGCACGATGCGCAGCGCGCCCAGCTCTTCCAGCCGGCGCGCGGTCCGGTGCGAGGCCAGCCCGACCATGTCGCTGTTGTTGAACAGGGTCAGGTTGAGCACGGTGGAATTGCTCTCTACGCAGTCCGCCGGCAGCGCGCGCCCGGCGCTGGCGAGCGCGCCCTCCAGCGCATTGCGGATCGGCGTGCCGCGCGGCCATACCACCCAGCGGTGGCGGTACAGGTCGTCCCACGCCACCTTGCCGCCCTGCAGCAGGGGGTGCCGGGGCCGCGCGACGAAGTGGATCGGCTCCATATAGAGCGATTCGGTGCGCATCTGCCCATCCTGCAGCTCCGGTGCCGAGCGGCCCACCACGATATCCAGCTCGCTGCGCGCCAGCTGGGTCATGAGCCGGTCCATGGTGGTTTCCAGCAGCCGCACGCTGGCGCGCGGCATGCGCTGCATCAGCTGCAGCGCGGCCAGCGGCACGGTGTCCGCCGCCGAGGCCCCCGAGGTGCCCACCACCACGATGCCGCTGCCGCCGTCGCGCATGGCCTGCAGGTCGTCGCGGGCGGTATCGAGCTGCGCCTCGATCCGGCGCGCGTGCTCGATCAGCGACTCGCCGTAGGGGGTGGGCCGCAGGCCGCGCGCCTGGCGCTCGAACAGCGGCAGGCCGATATCGTCCTCGAGGTCCTTCAGCCACTTGGAAAGCCCGGGCTGGGTGGTGTTCAGCATGGCGGCGGACTGGCTCATGTTGCCGGTCTCGGCCAGGCTCAGCAGCATCTGCAGGTTGCGCAGGCGCAGTCTCTGGGTCCAATCCATGGGGCGTGACCTATACGGTAAATCGTATCGATAAGATGAAAACTTCATTTCAGATCTTATAGGGCGGAGCGTATAACGACAACCAGACCGTGCGCAGTGACGCAGGCACCCATTCAAGCGCTCCCGAACGCCTTGTACAAAGTTATGGAGACAGCATGTCCGAGCACACCCCAGACCCGGCCCGCCGGGCCTACTACGAAGACATCGGCCGCAGCCACATGACCCCGCTGTGGGAGTCGCTGCACGCCCTGGTGCCGCCGCAGCCGCGGCCGCGGATCGTCCCCGCGATCTGGAAGTACGCGCAGATCCGCCCGCTGGTGATGCGGGCCGGCGGCGTCATCAGCGCCGAGGAAGCGGTGCGCCGCGTGCTGGTGCTGGAGAACCCCGGCATCCCCGGCAAGTCCAGCATCACCTCGACGCTGTACGCCGGCCTGCAGCTGATCCTGCCGGGCGAGATCGCGCCCAGCCACCGCCATACGCAGTCGGCGCTGCGCTTTATCGTCGAAGGCAAGGGCGCCTGGACCGCCGTCAACGGCGAGCGTGCCACCATGCATCCCGGCGATTTCATCATCACGCCCTCGTGGACCTGGCATGACCATGGCAACCCGTCGGTCGAGGAGGGCGGCGAGCCGGTGGTGTGGCTGGACGGCCTCGACATCCCCATGGTGCAGCAGTTCGACGCCGGCTTTGCCGAGAACTACCCCGAAGCGCAGCAGCCCGTGACCCGCGCCGAGGGCGACAGCTTTGCCCGCTTCGGCCACAACATGGTGCCGGTACGGCACCGCGTGACCGATCCCACCTCGCCGGTGTTCAGCTACCCGTACGCGCGCTCGCGCGAGGCGCTGGACCAGCTCTACCGCAACGGCGAGCTCGATCCGTGGGACGGCGTCAAGCTGCGCTACGTCAACCCGGCCACCGGCGGCTGGCCGATGCCGACCATCGCCACCTTCATGCAGTACCTGCCGGCGGGGTTCCAGGGCAAGACCTACCGCAGCACCGACGCCACCGTGTACAGCGTGGTGGAAGGGCGCGGCACGGTGCGCATCGGCGATGCGCAGTTCCAGTTCGAGCCGCGCGACGTGTTCGTGGCGCCATCGTGGGCGCCGGTGCAGCTCGGCGCGCTGGAAGACGCCGTGCTGTTCAGCTATTCCGACCGGCCGGTGCTGTCCGCGCTGAACCTGCTGCGCGAAGCGCGCACCTGAGCCGGCAATCCCGACCGAGCCGCTGCCCGCCGCTGCCCGCCGGTGCCATCCGGCACTGCCGGGCCGGCGCTGACCTGCCACATCACTGGAAGCCTCACCATGTCCTACGTCTTCACGCCTCCCGCCACCGTCGCCATTCCCGTTGCCGGCAGCGATGACCAGTTCGCCGTGCGTCGCGTCTACTGCGTCGGCCGCAACTACGCCGCTCACGCCCGCGAAATGGGCTTCGATCCCGAGCGCGAACCGCCGTTCTTCTTCTGCAAGCCCGCCGACGCCATCGTCCCGGTGCAGGCCGGCACCACGCTCGAGCTGCCGTACCCCGCGCAAACGCAGAACTATCACTACGAGGCCGAGCTGGTCGCCGTGATCGGCAAGCGTGGCTCGGATATTCCCGTCGCGCAGGCCCTCGAGCACGTGTGGGGCTACGCCGTCGGCCTCGACATGACGCGCCGCGACCTGCAGATGAAGATGCGCGAGATGGGCCGCCCGTGGGAAATCGGCAAGGCCTTCGACGCCTCTGCGCCGGTCGGCCCGATCCACCGCGCCAGCGCTATCGGCCACCCGCAGCAGGCCAGCATCTGGCTGACGGTCAATGGCGAAACCAGGCAGCGCAGCGACGTGTCGCACCTGATCTGGTCGGTGGCCGAGACCGTGGCGTACCTGTCGCAGTTCTTCCGCCTGGAACCGGGCGACGTGATCTTCACCGGCACGCCCGAGGGCGTGGGCGCGGTCAAGGCCGGCGACACCATGGTCACCGGCGTCGACGGCCTGGGCGAACTGACCGTGCGCGTGGTCTGAAACAGGCAGGCCGAACCATGCAGCTCTACAGTTTCTTCAACAGCTCCACCTCGTACCGCGTGCGCATCGCGCTGGCCCTCAAGGGTTTGCCGTACGACTACCTCGGCGTCAATATCCGCACCGGCCAGCATCGCCACGCCGAGTATGTCGATGGCATCAACCCGTCCGCCTCCGTGCCCGCGCTGGTCGATGGCGATTTCACGCTGGGGCAGTCGTTCGCGATCATCGACTACCTGGACGCGCGCCATCCCGAGCCGCGCCTGCTGCCGCACGACCCCGGGCAGCGCGCGCGCGTGCTGGAGCTGTCGATGCTGGTCGGCTGCGACATCCACCCGGTCAACAACCTGCGCGTGCTGCGCTACCTGCAGGACACGCTGAAGGTCACGCCCGAGCAGAAGGACGCCTGGTACCGCCACTGGATCGACGAAGGCATGGCCGGCGTCGAACGGCTGCTGGCGCGCCATGGCCATGGCAAGTGGTGCTTCGGCAATGCGCCGACGCTGGCCGATGTGGCGCTGGTGCCGCAGGTGGCCAATGCGCTGCGCATGGGTTGCGAGCTGGATCGCTACGAGCGGGCGATGGCCGTCTTTGCCCACGCCAGCGCCCATCCCGCCTTCGCCCAGGCCGCGCCCGCGCGCCAGCCGGACTACATCGCCTGACGCCAGCGGCGCAGGCCAGGAGACAGCAATGAGTAATACCCACAACACGACCGGCAAGGTCCTCATCATCGGCGGCGGCATCGGCGGCCTGGCCGCGGCGCTGGCGCTGGCACGCCAGGGCATCCGCGTCGAGCTGCTGGAGCAGGCCGAGCAGATCGGCGAGATCGGCGCCGGCATCCAGCTGGCCGCCAATGCCTTTGCCGCGCTCGACGCGCTGGGCGTGGGCGAGGCCGCGCGCGGCCGCACGGTCTTTACCGACTTCCTCAGCCTGCGCGATGCCGTCGACACCAGCGTGATCGCGCAAGTCGATGTCGGGCAGGCGTATCGCGAGCGCTTCGGCAATCCCTATGGCGTGATCCACCGCGTCGATATCCACCTGTCCATCCTTGAGGCCGTGCAAGACCATCCGCTGATCACGATGCGCACCAGCACCCGCGTGGAGCAGTTGCTGCAGGACCAGCACGGCGTGACTGTGGTCGACCAGCATGGCGAGCACTACCGCGGCGATGCGGTGATCGGCTGCGACGGCGTAAAGTCCGCGATCCGCCAGGCGCTGATCGGCGATGAAGCTCGCGTGACCGGGCACGTGGTCTACCGCGCCGTGGTCGACGTGGCCGACATGCCGCGGGACCTGCGGGTCAACGCACCCGTGGTGTGGGCCGGCCCGCACTGCCACCTGGTGCACTACCCGCTGCGCGGCGGCCAGCAGTACAACCTGGTGGTGACCTTCCACAGCCGCGAGCAGGAAACCTGGGGCGTGCGCGAGGGCAGCAAGGCAGAGGTGCTGTCGTACTTCGAGGGCATCCACCCGCTGCCGCACCAGATGCTCGACCGCCCGACCTCATGGAAGCGCTGGGCCACCGCCGACCGCGACCCGGTCGAGCGCTGGAGCTTCGGCCGCGCCACCATCCTCGGCGATGCCGCGCATCCGATGACCCAGTACGTGGCGCAGGGCGCCTGCCAGGCGCTGGAAGACGCGGTCACGCTGGGCGCGGCGGTGCAGGCCGCCGACGGCGACTACGCCGCAGCCTTCAGGTTGTACGAGCAGGCCCGCATCCCGCGCACCGCGCGCGTGCTCTATGCCGCGCGCGACATGGGCCGCGTCTACCACGCCAGGGGCGTCGACCGGCTGGTGCGCAACAGCCTGTGGACCGGCCGTACGCAAGCGCAGTTCTACGACGCGCTGCAATGGCTGCACGGCTGGCGCGCCGACAAGTGCCTGAGCCCCACGCCCTGGCTGTAGGGCGCTGACCGCGGCCTGCTTTCCGCGCTGAAAACGCTTGCATTGATAAACCCGATAGCGAGCCGGGCGGCCAACGCAGCCGCCGGCCCGCCCTCGCCCTGAATCTGGCAACAAGGAGGAGACACCATGCCTGCCAGCCCACCCCTCAACGTCACCGCGTTCATCGACCGCCAGCCGCTGTCGGCGTTCCAGGTGACCATCGTCGTACTGTGCTTCCTGATCGTCGCGGTCGACGGCTTCGACACCGCCGCGATCGGCTTTATCGCGCCCGCCATCCGCGCGGAATGGCAGCTGACGCCGGCGCAGCTTGCGCCGCTGTTCGGCGCCGGACTGGGCGGGCTGATGGCCGGGGCCTTCCTGTTCGGTCCGCTGGCCGACCGCTTTGGCCGCAAGGCCGTGCTGGTGCTGTCGGTGCTGTGCTTCGGCGCGGCCAGCCTGGCCTCGGCGTGGTCGCCGGACCTGTGGACGCTGGTGCTGCTGCGCTTCGTCACCGGCCTGGGGCTGGGCGGGGCCATGCCCAACGCCATCACGCTGACCTCGGAGTTCTGTCCGGAGAAGCGGCGTTCGTTCCTGGTCACGACCATGTTCTGCGGCTTCACGCTGGGCTCGGCGCTGGGCGGGCTGGCCTCGGCCGGGCTGATCGACGCCTTTGGCTGGCGCTCGGTGCTGGTGGCAGGCGGCGTGCTGCCGCTGGGGCTGGTGCTGGCGCTGGTGTGGCTGCTGCCGGAATCGGTGCGCTACCTGGTGATGACCGGCAAGTCGCGCGAGAGCATCGTCGCCACGCTGCGGAAGATCGCCCCGCACGAAGACTTGCGCGGCGCCACCTTCGCGGTCAGCGAACAGCGCGCCACGACCTCGCCGGTGTGGCACCTGTTCCGCCCCGAGCTGCTGCGCGGCACGCTGCTGTTCTGGCTGACGTTCTTCATGAGCCTGCTGGTGATCTACCTGCTGTCGAGCTGGCTGCCGACGCTGCTGCGCGGCACCGGCCATTCGCTGCGCACCGCGGCGCTGGTGACGACCATGTTCCAGGTGGGCGGCACGGTCGGCGCGATCGCGCTGGGATGGTTGATGGACCGGTTCAACCCGCACCATGTGCTGGCCACCAGCTATGCGCTGGCGGCGCTGGGTATCGCCGCGGTGGGCAGCGTTGCCGCCGAGCCGGTGGCCGCGGGCGTGGCGGTCTTTGTCGCGGGCTTCTGCATCTCGGGCTCGCAGGTGGGCGCCAATGCCCTGTCGGCCAGCTTCTACCCGACCGACTGCCGCGCCACCGGTGTCAGCTGGGCCAACGGCGTAGGCCGGATGGGCTCGGTGGTGGGGTCGGTCGGCGGCGCCACCATGCTGTCGATGGGGCTGGGCATGCCCGCGCTGTTCGCGTGGATCGGCGTGCCGGCACTGATTGCCGGGCTGTCGATGTTCTCGCTGGGCGTGGTCAGGCGGGAGCGGCCGCAACCGCGACTGGCCGTCTGAGGCTGCGCCTGCGCCGACATTCCCAGCGGTTATGGCGCTATTCCGAACGGAGGATTGTGGCCATGGCCGCAGGCCATGCAACATGGCGCCCGCGGGCCTGCCCCGGCAGGCCCGCATCCGATCACGGAAGGCGGCGCACCGCGCGTGCAGCCGCCTCGACAGCCATGGAGACAGCATGCAGGCGCAAGCGAAGTCGCACGGGACGGAGTTCCGACGCAATCGGGCGTGGTGGACGGTGGTGGTGCCGCTGGTGGCATCGATGGCGGCATCTGCCGGCGCGGCGCTGGCGCAGGCCGCGGGCCAGCCCGCGGTGGTGAGCGAAAGCGAGGTCATGCAGGGCTTTCCGCCGCCGCCGGAGCGGCAGGTCAGTCGCGGCACCGGCCTGCGCCCGCCCTACATGCGCTGGGCGTTCCGGCATGCGCGCGAGATCTCGCCCACCGTCGGCATCCGCCATGCGAGCCAGCCGCTGCCGCTGCCGGGCCAGTCGGCGCCGGCGCTGGATGCGGTGAGCTTTACCGTCGCGGGCCAGGCGGTGCGGGTGGCGGATTACCTGCGCGACACGCACACCGACGGCTTTATCGTGCTGCACCAGGGCCGCATCGTGTACGAGCGCTACCTTGCCGGCTTCGACCCGCACCAGCCGCATATCTGGGCCTCGATGACCAAGTCCGTGACCGGGCTGCTGGCGGCGATGCTGGTCGAAGAGGGCAAGCTCGATCCGCACGCGCGGCTGGCGCAATACGTGCCGGAACTGGCGGGCAATCCGTTCGGCGAAGCCACCGTGCAGCAGAACCTGGACATGGAGGTGCCGGTCGGCTATCCGCAGGCACTGCCGCCTGACCTGGGGCTGTTCGGCGCGGTGGGGATCGTGCCGCGCAAGGCCGATGCGCCCGACACCATCTATGACTTCCTCAAGGTCGTGCACGCCACCGGCAGCGCGGGCGAGGGCCCGCACGGCGGGGTCTGGTATTACCAGAACGGCTCGCCGGAAGCGGTGGCGTGGGCGCTGCGCCGCATCACCGGCAAGCGCTGGGCGGAACTAGTCACCGAGCGGTTGTGGTCGCGCTTTGCCGAGGACGACGCCTACACCCAGGTAGACCGCGAGGGCACCGAAATGGCCAGCGGCGGCATGAACTCGACGCTGCGCGATGCCGCCCGCTTTGCCGAGACCGTGCGGCGCGCCGCGGGCGGCGACGCCACGCTCGGCATTTCGCCGCAGGCGGTGCGGATTGCGCTGCAGCCGGCCAGCAACCAGGCCCGCTTCGCGCGCGGCAATACCACCGCGGGGCGCGAGGGCTACGGCTACCGCAACTACTGGTTCCAGCGCAACGACGGCGACGGCAGCATCGAGGCCAGCGGCCGCTTCGGCCAGAAGCTCTACATCAACCCCGCGCGCGAGCTGACCGTGGTGAAGTTCTCGGCCAGCCCCGACGGCGCGGCGCGCGCGACCAGCGCCGCCGCCGTGCGCAAGCGCGACGATCCGGCGCGCGCGCTGGAATCCTCCGAAGCCATGGTGGCGGCGGCGCATGCCTTGCTGCGCGCGGCCAGCCGCTGAGCCACGCCCGGATACCCGGCCATTTCCTCCGGGCACCCGGTTCACCAGCAACGCTGGCCGGGGGCGGCCGCCGTTCTCAGGCCAGCGGCAGCTTCAGCACCTGCTCGGTGGTCAGGATATCGCCGAAGGCGTCGTCGAGCGCGGCCAGCGCGGCGCGGTGCAGGTCCTGGTGCGACACCGTGCCGGCGGCGGTATCGAGGTCGCGCGTGGCGCAGGCGTCCGCCGCGACGATCACGCCGTAGCCGAGCGGCACCGCGTCGCGCGCCGCGCCGGTGACGCAGGCGTGGGTCATCAGGCCGGTGATGATCAGGGTCTTGATGCCTGCCGCCTTGAGGCGCTGGTCCAGGTCGGTGGTCGGGAAGACGCTGACCGAGGTCTTTTGCACGACGGTGTGGTGCGGCGCCGGCTGCAGGTCGCCGTGGAAAGCCACGGTGGCGCCGTGTTCGGCGAAGACCTGGCTGCCCGCCGGGGTGACGTGCTGGATGTGGAACACGGGCATGCCCGCGGCATCGGCGTGGTCGACCAGGCGCCGCGCGTTGCCAAGGGCGGCCGGGCCGTCGGGAATCGGCAGCTTGCCGCTGAAATACTCGTTCTGGAAATCGATGACCAGCACGGCGGTGCTGGCGGCTTCGATGGCGCTGCGGGCCGGCGCGCCGGCGATCTTGCGTAGGGTCGGATGGTGCATGGTGGTCCTCGTCGACAGGGAAGGAAGTGGGCGGCGCCGCTGGCGGCCGCCGGCTGGCCGCAGGCGCGGCATGGAGCGTAGTTTCCGGTGCTGCCGCCGGCACCGGAAGTGGCCCGATGGACAACATCCGATAGAATCGGGCCAAACGGTGCCCGACGTGGCCATGCCGTTCCCGCTTCCGATCCGCCCAGACCCAGCGCCCCCGACCCAGCGCCCCCGACCCAGCGAGATGCCGATGCACACCGTCGCAGTGATTGCCTTCGAAGGGATCAGTCCCTTCCACCTTTCCGTGCCCTGCATCGTCTTTGGCGACGACCTCGACCGCCTGGGCGTGCCACGCTACCGGCTGCTGATCTGCGGCGAGAAGCCGGGCTTGATTGCCACCATGTCGGGCTTCCGCATCGAGGTGGAACACGACCTGTCGGTGCTGGCGCAGGCCGATACCGTGATCATGCCGGCGTGGCGGGATCCGGCCGAGCCCGCCCCGCCAGCGCTGCTCGATGCGCTCCGGTGCGCGAGCGCGCGCGGCGCGCGCATTGCCGGCTTGTGCCTGGGCACCTTCGTGGTGGCCGAGGCCGGCCTGCTCGACGGCCGCACCGCCGCCACGCACTGGGCCTGGGCCGACGACTTCGCGCAGCGCTACCCGCGGGTGCGGCTCGACCGCGATTCGCTCTATATCGACGATGGCGCCATCCTGACCTCGGCCGGCACCGCGGCCGCGCTGGATTGCTGCCTGCACCTGGTGCGGCGCGACCATGGCGCCGAGGTGGCCAACCGCGTCGCACGGCGCATGGTGGTGGCCCCGCACCGGCACGGCGGCCAGGCGCAATACATCGAGCACCCGCTGCCGCAGGCGGATGGAGCCGACCGGCTCGGCATGACGCTGGACTGGGCCATCGCGCACTTGTCCGAGCCGCTGACACTGGACACGCTGGCCGAGAAAGCAGGCATGAGCCGGCGCAATTTCACGCGCCGCTTCAAGGAGAAGACCGGGACCACCGTGACGCAGTGGCTGCTGAACCACCGGCTGACCGCCGCGCGCCGCTTGCTGGAGACGACCGACAAGGGCATCGACCTGGTGGCCGAGCTGGTCGGGTTCGGGTCGGCGGTTTCGCTGCGCCAGCACTTCACCCAGGCGCTGGCGGTGTCGCCATCGGCCTACCGCAAGCAGTTCGGAACAGCGGTGCCGCGTAACGGGCTCAGGTAACCTTCATCAGCGACGAGGCAACGGTGCGGATCTCGTCGAAATTGGTGATCAGCCCGAAGCTGAGCAGGAACATGCCGACATGGAACAAGCCCCGGTATCGGTCGAACACGAACAGGAAGGGCGCCGCAATCCGTGCGCGCAAGGGCGGCCGGGTCAGCACAAGGGTGGTGAGCACGCCGAGCAGCGCGCCGGCGATCACGTCGGTCGGGTAATGCAGTCCGACCAGGACGCGGGGCAGGGAGATCAGCAGCACGGCATACGCCAGCGCCAGCATGCCAAGCCACCGGGACGCCACCATCACGCCGGCAGCCACCGCACACCAGAGCATCGCGTGGTCGCTGGGGAACGAACTCCAAGTGCGCATGCCATCGTCCGAGGCCAGCAGAAATTGCAGGCCGACCTCCGCATTGGCCATGGGCCGCAGGCGAAACGGCAGCCAGTTGGCCAGCATGCGGCCCAGCAGCAGCGCGCAGAAGCCCGACACCACGGTCGCGGTCACGATTTCCCGATCGCGTTGCTTGTCCGTGCCGTCGCGGAACCAGATCCACCACAACAGCGCCACCATGGGCAGGCCCCGCAGCATGTAGAACTGCGTAAAGGCCAGCACCCCGCGGTCGAAGATGGGCCAGCGGAAAGAGAACTGGTTCAGGAAGTGAATGATGCTGCTGTCAAAGCCGTTCATCCCTCCCTCCCCGAGGCATGGTGACGCCGGTCACCCGCATTGATATCGGCAGAGTACAGGCAGGGATGTGTGCTCGTCCATGACGGCAAGCCTCGCGTCGGTTGGTTGACGCACGTAAGCGCAAGGGGGCACGGACTTGCAACGGCGCACGCCGGGGCGGTTGGTTGGCTGCCGCCCGGCGTGCCGCATTGGCAGCAGGGTGTCTAGAGGCTGTCGTGCCGGCGCGAGCCGCCGAACAAGCGCGCGCCCAACACCACGCCGACGCCAAGCGCAATCCCCAGCGCCCGCACAGGGTTGGCGTGGACGAACGTTTCCGTGCGCTCGAGGCCGGTTTCCCACTCGCTCTGGACGCGTCCTTTCACGCGCCGCGCCACGTCCGCGGACTTCGCCGCGAGTTCGGTCGCCGCGCTGCCCGACCTGGCGGCAAGTTCGACGAACTCAGCCTTGGCCTGTTCGAGGTTCTCGCCGGACAGCGTGGGCAGGCGTTCGATCAGCCGGTCGAGTTCGCGCGCCAGGTCCTGCGATCCCGACGATCGTGCCGACGTGCTGCTCCATGGCGCGCTGCTGCTCATATTCGAACCCGATGCCGAGGGCATGCGGGTCTCCTGCTGGCGCATGCCTGATGTGCTGGTGGGCGTGCTTGTCGTTTCCGTCTGTTCCATGGTGCGCCTCCGCGTTGAAGTATCCGGGCGCACAGGGCTGCCCCCGCGCGCCACCGGAGGGCGGTGCACCTTTCGTGCCCGGCGATGGCGGTTGGCGCGACCGCCTCCGCGCCATGCCGCGACGCGGCACCGCCGCAGCCCATTACAGCCGCGGCCGCGTGCCGCATTACAAAAGTCAGCCAGATTTGCGCGCCGAGATTGCGCGGTTGGCCGTGCGCGTGCACAGCGGGGCGGCGCAAAAGATCTCCGGCGCGCACAAAACGCCGCTGCGCGGCTTGGCATGGCGGTTGCGTCGTCAAGGGTGTCGTACTTGGCAAGGAGGGCATCATGGCACATCAGATCCCACGGCCGGAGGAAGGGCCGAACGTACCCGAGGTGCCGCCGGCCAATCCTTCGCGAGAAAGCGAAGAGCAGCTTCCGCCCCGGCACGATGACGACCTGGGCAAGCCGCCGCGCCAGCCGGGACAGGAGGATTTGCGCAGGCAGTCATCCTGGTCAGTCCAGCAATAGCCTCTGTCCCGCACCGGTGCGCGACACGCCGCGCTGCGGCAGCGTGGCACGGGCCACCGGGCGCGCCTGTCCCCCCAAAGGTCTTTCTCCGAGTAAATCTCACCCGGCCCCGCCCGGATTTCGCCGCAGGGCGGGGCCTCCTCTCGCAGCCGTCGCCGCCCCCGACAGCGACGATAGTTTTTCCTAATTCACTTGCACAAACTTTTCAACTCTGCAGCCGTCGCCGGAATCTATAGTTTGTCGGGGCAAGGCATTGTGATTGCTGAACCTTTTTCCGGCCTGGCGCGGATACCGCGCGGACGGCAGGCCGGAAGTCGAGCCCCCGTAAAGGCGCCCGGCGACGGGGCAAGGGAGACGGCCATGGAGGGGCGGGGAATGCGTCTGTGGCGCCGGATCGGCGCCTGCCTGTGCGCGGGCCTGGCATGGCTGGCGCTCAATGTCCATGCGCAGAACGCGCCAGCCGAGGCGGCACCGTTCAAGCCGGAAGAACTGGAGGCGCTGGTTGCGCCCATCGCGCTCTATCCCGACTCGGTGCTGTCCCAGGTGCTGATGGCGTCCACGTATCCGCTCGAGATCGTGCAGGCGGCACGCTGGGTCAAGGCGAATCCCAAGGTGAAGGGCGATGCTGCGCTGAAGGCGGTCGAGAGCCAGCCCTGGGATGTCAGCGTCAAGTCGCTGGTGGCTTTCCCGCAGGTGCTTGAGCCCATGAGCGACAAGCTCGACTGGACGCAGAAGCTGGGCGACGCCTTCATCGGCCAGGAGAAGGAAGTGCTCGACGCCGTGCAGCGGCTGCGGGCGCGCGCGCAGCAATCCGGCAATCTCAAGTCGAACGAGCAGCAGAAGGTCATCGTCGAACCCGCGCCCGCGCCGCCGGTACAGTCGGCGCAGTCGACGGCGCCGGCGCCGACGCAGACCATCGTGCGGATCGAGCCGGCCAACCCCGAAGTCATCTACGTCCCTGCCTACAACCCGACAGTGGTGTATGGCGCCTGGAGCTATCCTTCCTATCCGCCGTATTACTGGCCGCCTTATCCCGCTTACTATCCCGGCGCCGCGCTGATGACCGGCTTTGCCTGGGGCGTCGGACTGGCGGCTGCGGGCGCCATTTTTGGCAACTGCAACTGGGGCGGAGGCGACGTCAACATCAACGTCAACAAGGCCGCCAATATCGACCGCAATTTCGACCGCACCAAGGTGCAGGGCGGCGGGAAATGGCAGCACGATGCTTCGCACCGCAAAGGGGTTTCGTACCGGGACAACGCGACGAGCGAGCGGTTTGGCGGGCGTGATGCGGCTGCCGCCAACCGCCGCAACGAATTCCGCGGCCGCGAGGGCGGCGTGTCCGACCGCATGGCCGGCGGGAATCGAGGCGACCGTGGCGGGGTTGGCGACCGTGGCGGGATTGGCGACCGCGGTGGGGTTGGCGACCGCGGTGGGGTTGGCGACCGCGGCGGGGTTGGTGACCGTGGAGGGGTTGGTGACCGCGGCGGAGTTGGCGACCGTGGCGGGGTTGGCGACCGCGGCGGGGTTGGCGACCGCGGCGGGCCGGGCGATCGTGCCGGCGTGTCGGACCGGTCCGCCGGCGGTGGCCGCGATAACGCATTTCAGGGCGTAGGCGGCGGTGCGAATGCGCAGCGCGATTTCGACCGGGGCCGTGCCAGCACGCAGTCGGCCTCCTTCCGCGACGGTGGCGGTCAGCGTGGCGGCGGCTTCAGTGGCGGCGGCCACGGTGGCGGTGGCTTCAGCGGCGGTGGCGGCCGTGGCGGCGGGGGCTTCGGCGGTGGCCGCGGCGGTGGTGGCCGTGGTGGCGGACGGCGTTGACCAGGGGACAGCGATATGCAGCGCACGCAACGATCGGGCCTGGCATGGCCCTGCCGCCAGGCGTTGTCCCTGGCGGGGATGCTGCTCGCCCTGGCGGCGGCGCCGGCTTTCGCGCAGAAGAATTTCGCTACGCCCGAGGCCGCAATGAACGCGTTCGGCGAAGCGGTTGCCACCAGCGACGACGACGCCATGAAGGCGCTGCTGGGCGCCCGCTATACCGACCTGATCCCGCCGGTCGGTGCCGAGATCCGTTACAGGTTCCTGGAAGCGTGGCACCAGTCGCACGCGATTCGCGCCGACGGCCCGGACCGCGCCCGCATTGCCGCGGGCAATGACGGCTGGACCATGCCGGTTCCGCTGGTCAAGACCGCGAAAGGCTGGCATTTCGATACGCGTGCCGGCGTCGAGGAAATGCGCCTGCGCCGCATCGGCCGCAATGAACTGGCGGTGATGCAGACCCTGCTCGCCGTGCGCGACGCGCAGTACGAGTATGCGCAACGGATGCGCCAGGACCGCGGCGTGACCGCCTATGCGTCGAAGCTGGTCAGCTCGCCCGGCAAGAAGGATGGCCTGTACTGGCCAACCGGGCCGGGCGAACCGGAAAGCCCGCTTGGTCCCGCCTTCATGAGAGCCGAGCATCGCAGCGCGCCGGGCGCTGGCTACCAGGGCTATCGCTACCGGCTGCTGACGTCGCAGGGTCCGCACGCGCCCGGCGGCCAGTATGACTACGTCGTCGACGGCAAGCTCTTTGGCGGGTTTGCCGTGATCGCGTGGCCGCTGCGGTACGGGGATACCGGCATCAAGAGCTTCATGGTGAGCCACGACGGCCGCGTCTACGAGCGCGACCTGGGTCCGGACAGCGCGGCAAGGGCCGGTGCGATCCGGTCCTTCGACCCCGGCCCCGGGTGGACCGAGGTCAAGCCATGACACCCCGGGGCCACGGAAGGTCCGTCGCACCTCCGCCCATCTTCCGCAAGCGGAAGAGGGCAGAAAGCAGGCGGACACGAAAGCCAGAGAATTCGACCGCGACAGCGCGTGCTAGCGCGGCGACGCACTCCGCGCCAGAGCAGTAGACCCGGGTTCGGGAGCACGCGCAGCGCAGACAATGCTGCTACCGCCGATCATGTTCTCCCACCCCGGCCACAAAATCCTCCCCCTCCGGCAACCCCAACGAGAACTTCACCGGAAAATTCACCGCAATCCCACCGTCAACCCGCCGCACCACCTCGCGCGCCCGCACATGCGGATCCTCGAACAGTTCACCAGCCCCCAGCACCGGCGAGAACGGAATATCGAACGGCGCGAAGAAGTCCTCCCATTCCGCCAGATCCCGCGTGCGAAACACCGCCGCCATCAGGTCATTGACTTCCACCTTGTGACCGCTACGCCCGGCGCGCGTGGCGAAGCGCGGATCGCGCAGGGCCGGGAACGCGTCGCCCAGCGCCGCGCACAGGTTGTCCCAGAACTTGTTTTCCAGGATGCCCATTGCCAGGTGCCGCCCGTCGCGGGTTTCGAACAGATCGTTTTCCGGCATCACGCTGGACGATGCCCGGGGTGTATCCTCGTGGGCGCGCGCGGTCCACGCGCCATGCGCGGTCCACGACAGCACGGCATCGTGGATCGAGACATCGAGATGCTGTCCCTGTCCGTGCTGGCGCGCGCTCATGATCGCCACGGCCAGCGACAACGCCGCGTAGCCCGAAGCGGCGTAGTCCGACACCCGCACGCGCGGGCGCGAGACCACATCGTGCACCTGCACCGGCGTGGCCCAGTAACCCGCCAGCGCCAGGTAGTTCAGGTCGTGTCCGGCGTGGCTGGCGTACGGCCCGGTCTGGCCGAAGCCTGAGACCGAACACAGCACGATGGCCGGATTCACCGCCGCCAGCGCGTCATAGTCCAGTCCCAGGCGCGCCATCACGCCCGGGCGGAAGCCTTCGACCACGGCGTCGGCATCGCGCACCAGGTCCAGGAAGGCGCCGCGGCCGGCATCGGTCTTCAGGTCCAGCGCCACCGAGCGCTTGCCGCGGTTGAACTGCGCGTACACATGCGCGCCCAGCTGGCGCGCGGTGTCGCCGCTGCCGGGCTGCTCGACCTTGATCACCTGCGCGCCAAGCTGGCGCAGCAGGCTGCAGGCGTGCGGGCCGGGCAGCAACTGGCTGACGTCGATGATGGTGACGTCGTTCAGGCAAGACCATGCTGGCTTCATGCTTAGCCTCTGGCAGGAGGGAGAAGACACCAGCGCCGCATGCGCGACGGCGTGCGGCACAGGACGGGTGGAGCAAAGGCAGCAGCCGTATCAGCCCAGGTCGCCGGTCATGCCGATCGATTTCATCAGGTCGCCGTAGCGCGCGTTGTCGCTCGCCACCATGGTGCCGAATTGCGCCGGCGACGCGCTGCGGCGCAGCTCGCCGGCATTGGCCTTGAGCTGGGCGTCGAACACGCCGGCGCTCTGCAACGCGCGCACCGCGGCGTGCAGCTTCTGCGCCAGGTCGGCCGGGAAATTGGCCGGGGCGAACAGGCCGCTCCAGTTGTCGATGACAAAGCCGGGCGGCAGCGCTTCGGCCATGGTCGGCACGTCGGGGAAGTACGGCGAGCGCGCGGCGGCGGTGACCGCCAGCACCCTGACCTGGTGGTTGCGCACGTACTGCGTCGCCGTGCCCAGCACCGGCATGCCGAACTGGGTCTGCCCGGTCAGCATCGAGGTGAGGATTTCCGGCGCGCCCTTGTAGGGAATATGCACGGCGTCGCAGCCGGTCTGGTGCAGCATGGCCTCCACCGCCAGATGGGCGATGCTGCCCTTGCCGCCGGAGCCGTAGTTGAACTTGCCCGGTTCCTTCTTCATCGCCGCGACCAGTTCGGCGGCGGTCTTGTAGGGCGCGGACACCGGCACCACCAGCGCCGACGGCCCGCCCGACAACGCCGTGATCGGCGTGAAGTCTTGGGTTGGATCGTACGGCATCTTGCGGTACATGTGCACGTTGATGACGTGCGAGTTGGCCAGGATGCCCAGCGTGTAGCCATCGGGCGCGGCGCGGCGCAGCGCGCTGGCACCGATGATGCCGCCGGCGCCGGGCATGTTCTCGACCACCAGCGGCTGGCCGAGCTTCTTGCCCAGCTCCGCCGACAGCGTGCGCGCCACGTTGTCCGGCGTGCTGCCGGCGATAAACGGCACGATGAGCCGGATCGGGCGGCCGGGGTAGGGGGATGTGGCGGTGGCGGCGCGGGCCGGCAGCAGCAGGCTGCCCAGCGCGGCGGCACCGGCGCTGGCAAGCCAGTTTCGGCGGTTCATGCTTGGTCTCCGTGGTCTTGTCGTAGTGTGCTGTGGCCGGGATCCGGATGCCGGCGGCGACCGCGCCGCCGGCACGGTCAGGCTTTCTGTTGCAGCGGTTCCAGGATAGCCCGCGCGATGGTGTTGCGCTGGATCTCGCTGGTGCCGGTGAAGATGCGGAACATGCGCAGCTTGCGGAAGGTCTGCTCGACCGGATGGCCGCGCGTGACGCCGACATTGCCGTGGATCTGCACGGCCTTGTCGGCCACCTCGAAGCAGCGCTCCGAGACGAACAGCTTGCACGCCGCGGCCTTCATGCGCAGGTCGGCACCGGCGTCGGCCAGCGCGGCAGTGTGCGCGATCATGCTTTCGCAGGCCCACAGCGCCGCGGCCATGTCGGCCAGCATGTGCTGGATCGCCTGGAAGCGCGCGATCGGGCCGCCGAACTGGCGGCGCTGGCCGGCATACTCCACCGACGACTCGTAGGCCCGCATGGCCAGACCCAGCATGCTGGGGCAGTGCAGCAGGCGGTTCACGTTGATGCGCGACATGCCCAGCTTGAAGCCGTTGCCCTCGCCGCCGAAGATGTTGGCGCGCGGCACGCGCACGTTGTCGAAGCGGATGTCGCCGTCGATATGCTGGCCGGACATCGGCACGTACTCGTTGGTCACCGTCACGCCGGGCAGGTCAAGGTCGACCAGCACCGCGGTGATGGCCGGCGGCGTCGCGGTGGCGTCGGTCACGCACATGACGATGGCGAAGTCGGCAAACGGCGCGCCGCTGATGTAGTGCTTGCCGCCGTTGATGACCAGCGCATCGCCGTCGGCCACTGCCGAGGTCTTGATGCTCTGCGCATCGGAGCCGGAATGCGTTTCCGTCAGCGCGAAGCAGGTCGATTTCTCGCCGCGGATCACCGGCTTGAAATACCGCTCGAGCTGCTCGGGCGTGGCGTACTTCAGCATGTTGCCCACGCGCGGCGGGCCGCCCAGGTCGCCCAGCACGTGCGCGGCCAGGGTCGAGCCGCTCGCGGCCAGGTCGGCCTTGAGCGCGCATTGCTCCTGGATGTTCAGGCCCTTGCCGCCGAGCGCGGCGGGCAGGCAGGCGGCGTAGAAGCCCAGCTCGCTGGAGCGGCGCCAGACCTGGCGCAGGGTCTCGCGCGGCCACGGGTCCTCGGAACCCAGGCCGAGCTCCTGTTCGAGCGGGCGCAACTCCGCATCGATGAAGCGGCGGATGCCGGCGCGGGTTTCCAGCAGGACGGGGTTGGTCAGGTGATCGAACATGGCGGTTTCCTCGGTGCGCTTGCGGGTTCAGTTGACGCGGCGTCCGACGCCTTGCCAGTAGCGTTCGCGCACGACCTTGCGGGCCAGCTTGCCGCTGGCGTTCTTGGGCAGCTCGGCGACAAAGTCAACCGAGCGCGGCGACTTGTAGTCGGCGATGCGCTCGCGGCAATGCGCGATCAGCTGCTGCGCGGTGGCCTCGCGCCCGGGGCGCAGCGTGACCACGGCCTTGACGCTTTCGCCCCAGGTGTCGTCCGGGACGCTGATGACGCAGGCCTCGAGCACGTCGGGATGCTGGTACAGCGTGGCCTCGACCTCGGTCGGGTAGACGTTGAAGCCGCCGGAGATGATCATGTCCTTCTTGCGGTCGACCAGGTACAGGTAGCCGGCCTCGTCCACGCGCGCCATGTCGCCGGTATGCAGCCAGCCGTCGACCAGGGTCTCGCGCGTCAGCGCGGGCTCGTTCCAGTAGCCGTGGAACACGTCGTCGCCGCGGATCACCAGCTCGCCGATCTCGCCCACGGCCACTTCCCTGCCGTGCTCGTCGACCACGCGCACTTCGGTCTCGCCCAGCGCGCGGCCGCACGAGGCCAGGCGCTCGGGATGGCTGGCGATGGCGTCGGCATGGTCGCTGGTCGACAGCCGCGTGACGCCGGAGGTCGATTCGCTGGCGCCATAGCCCTGCGACAGGATCGGGCCGATGCGCTCCCAGGCCTCGCGGATGCGGGCCGGCGCCATCGGCGCGGCGCCGTAGGCCAGCGTCTTCAGGCTCGACAGGTCGGCCTGCGCCAGCGTCGGCTCGGCCAGCAGCATGTTGATCATGGCCGGGACCATGAACACATGGGTGATGCGCAGGCGCGCGACTTCAGCCAGGAAGTGCGCGGGCTCGAATTTTTCGAACAGCACCAGCGTCGCGCCCACATACAGGTAGGGCTGCATCAGCATGCCGGAAGCGTGCGTGACCGGGCCGATCAGCGCCAGCCGGTCACCGGGGCGGGCGGGGCGGTCCATGCCGGACACCACCTTGCGCAGCGCCGCCATGCGGTTGCCGTAGCTCTGCATGGCGGCCTTGATCTTGCCGGTGGAGCCCGACGAAAAGTGCAGCACGGCCAGGTCGTCGGCCGCGGGGGTGATGTCGGGCGGGGTGGTGCCGGCATTGGCCAGCAGCGCCTCGTATTCGACATAGCCGGCGGGCGCCGCGCCGATGGCGATAAAGGTCTCGATGCTGCCGAAGCCGGCCGTGGCGCGGTCGTAGCCGGTATAGCCCGGGCCGGCGATCAGTACGCGCGGGGTGCAGTTTTCGACCACGTCGCTGGCCTCGGCCGCGGTAAAGCGCGGGTTGAGCGCGGCCTTGACCAGGCCGGCCTTGTACAGCGCGCATTCCAGTTCGACCAGCTCGGGCCGGTTGCGCGACTGCACCGCGACGCGGTCGCCAGGGCGCAGGCCCAGCGCCAGCAGCGCATTGGCCAGCCGCGACGAGCGTTCGTCCAGCTGGCGATAGGTCACCACCTGGTCCTGGTAGAGGATGGCGGGCTGGTCGCCCCAGTAACGCGCGGCGCGGCGCAGGAAATACGCGAAACCCATGCTGTCTCCGGTGAAGGCTTAGTGATGTCGCTGCACGCTCGGTGGTGTGCTCGTGCGCTGTAGTCTGTAAGATGGCGGTCATCACCACAATGACGCGATGGCTATAAAGCCATAACCGTCGGGAATGTGAGGCAATGGAGACGCGGGATATCGAATACATCCTCGCCGTGGCGGCGCACGGCGGCATCGGCCGCGCCGCCGAGGCGCTGGGGATCAGCCAGCCAGCGCTGACCAAGGCAGTGCAGCGGGTGGAAACGCAGGCGGGGCTGCCGCTGTTCGAACGTACCGCCAACGGCATGGCCGCCACCTATGCCGGCACCCGCTTCCTCGAGCGCGCGCGGCGCATCCAGCTGGAGTACCAGGACGGCATCAAGGAAATGCTGGGCATCCGCACCGGCGAGCAGGGCATCGTGCGCGTGGGCTATTCACCGTCGATCCCCGGCGATGTGGTGCTCGGCGCGTGCCAGCAGCTGGTGCGCGAGCGCCCGGTGGCGCGGCTGCGGCTGCGGCGCCGGCTCGCGCGCGACCTGCTGGACCTGCTTGCGGCCGGAGAGCTGGACATGGCGGTGGCGCCGACCCCGTCCGGCGCGCTGGCGGCGACCTTCGCGGTGCAGCCGCTGTTCGACGACCGGCTGGTGGTGGTGGCCGACCAGGGCCACGCGCTGCTGCGGCGGCGCAAGCTGCGGCTGGCCGACCTCGCCGACCAGGAATGGCTGCTGCCGGAACGGCATATCACGCTGCGCCAGCAGGTCGACGCGGCGTTCCGCCAGCGCGGCCTGCAGGAGCCGCAGCCGCGCATCGAGATCGACTTCGGCAGCAGCTCGCTGTTCGCGCTGATGCAGGGCACGCAGATGCTGAGCATCGCCAATGCCGGCGGCGAGGCCATGCAGCGCGGCCTGCGCGTGCTGGCGCTGGGCGTGGAAGAGTTGGACCTGCGCCGGCGCATCGGCGTGGTCACGCGCGCAGGCGCCTACCTGTCGCCGCTGGCGCAGCGCCTGACGGTGCTGCTGCGCGAGCACAGCGGGTAGCGGGGCGCGCTGACTGCAGCGGCACCCTGGCCACCGCGAGCCGCTTGCAGCGCTCGATCTCGTCCTTCCGGTACTGCCCCATCTCGGCCGGCGACGACAGGACCAGTGCCGGCGAGCGGCGTCAGTACACCGACGGCATGCCTTCCGGCCGGTTCTTGAAGCGCCGGTGGATCCAGTAATACTGCTCCGGCATGGTGGCGATCTGGGTTTCGAGGAAGGCGTTCATGCGGCGCGAGTCCTCTTCGACGCTGCCGGAGGGAAAGCCTTCGAGCGGGTCGAACACGCGCAGCCGGTAGCCGCGGTAGTCGGGCAGCACTTCGGTGGTGAACGGCACCACGCGCGCGCCGGTCAGGCTGGCCAGGCGCGAGGCCGAGGTCAGGGTGCACGCCGGCACGCCGAAGAACGGCACGAACACCGAATCGTTGATGCCGAAGTCCATGTCCGCCGCCAGCATCACCGGGCAGCCGGCGCGCAGCGTGCGCACCACCTGCTTGCCGCTGCCGTTGCGCGGGATCATCTCGGCGCCGAAGCGCCCGCGCTGGGTGCGCGAGATCTGCTCCAGCAGCGGGCTCGACATGCGCGTGTACAGCGATGCCACCGGGTGGCGCATCGAATAGAACATGCAGCCGGCCTCGATGCCGACGAAATGAAAGCCCATGAAGATGGTCGGATGCTCCGCGCACGAGGCCAGGTCGATGCGCGAATCCAGCTCGACCAGCTTGCCCAGGCGCTCGGCGTTGCCGAACCACTGCACGCCGCGCTCCAGGTAGCTGCGCAGCACATGGCCGAAGTGGTCGCGCGCCAGCTGCTCGCGCTTGCGGGGATCCATGTCGGGGAAGCACAGTGCCAGGTTGGTATGCACGATGCGGCGGCGGCGGCTGGGAATGCGGTACAGCAGCCTGCCGAGGGCGTCGCCAAGGCGGGCGGTCACGCCGTAGGGCAGGGCGGCAAAGAGCTTGAAGGCTGCAATGGTGAGCGCAGCCTGGAACTGGTGCGTCATGAAGATCCTGGGGACGGCAGCGGCGGTCGGGGCGGACCCCGGGACAGGCGGCTGCGCGGCAATGGTTCGGCGCCACAACTGTGGCGAGCGGCAAGCGCGCGGCAAGGCACGAAGAGCAAGGGCCGGCTCCCGGCACGTGCCGGCGCCTGGGCGCGCACCGTGTGCGCTTCGGGGTGACAAAGCCGGGGCGGAACGCCAGGGCCACCTGCTGCCCGGTCAGGCCGGGAGGTGTGCTATACGCCGCTTTGCAGCTTTGTGCTGAGGGCGCACTGTAGCACGATGGCCGGGGCCCCGGAATGGCAGTTACGACCGGTATCAAACCGGACACAAGGGCCGCCTGTGCAACGCCCTGGCGCGGCATACTCAGGAGTAGTGCAGGATAGGGCGCCAGCCGGCGTCAGCGGGCGCGCCGGGCGCTCGGGAAATCGCCTCCCGGGCCGTGCCAGCCGCTGTGCCGTCAGCGTTGCCTGAGCTCGCCGAGGTAGTAGTTGACCTCGGCCAGCAGCGCCGTGTGGAATTCGGCCGGCAGCACGTGGTCGTCGGTCAGCGACAGCAACTGGTCGATGCGTTGCCGGAACTGCCGCTGCGCGCTGGCGCGCGCATCGGGCGGCAGCGCCGCGGCCATGGCGCACAGCATTTCGCGCATCACCAGCAGCCGGGCGCCGTACTGGATCATGGCATCGCCCTGGGTCTTGAGGTTCTGCGCAAGCTGTTCCGGCATGCCCTGGCGCGGCGTGCCCGCCGCAGAGCCAGACGGCGCCGGCGGTGGCTCGGCGCGGGCCTTGCCGCCGGCCTCGGGCGCGGGGGTGCCCAGCATCTTGCCGAGCATGGGGATCTTGAACATGGGCGAGGCTCCGGGTGCGCCGCGGGCGGCATGGTCTGGTGCATCCATCATGGAAGGGTGCGGGTGGGCGGACTGTGCGCCAGCAGACAATGGCGCCGGGGCGGCACGGGCGTTCATGCGCCGGCCGGTCCGGGCCTGCGGCACTTGCCCGCGCGCGCCGGCGGCAGGCACAAGCCGCAGATGTAGCGCTGGCGCGCAGCGTGGGCGCACACCACGAACTCGCCGCGGCAGCACTGGCAGCGCGCCAGCTGCAGCATGCCGCGCTCATAGAAGCGGACCAGCATCCAGGCACGGGTAAAACTCAGCTGGGCGACCTCGCCGGTGACGCACAGATGCTCGCGATACATGCGGAAGGCGGCCAGGGTGGCACGGATGCCGTCCAGGTGGCCGGCACGGATCATGAAGCGGTAGGCGCCGAGCAGCATCGAGGCATGGGCGTTGGGGCGCCAGGCCAGGAACCAGTCGGTCGAGAACGGCAGCATCCCCTTGGGCGGAGACGCCCCGCGAAGCTCCTTGTACAGGCGAGTCAGCCGCTCGCGCGGCAGCGACACTTCCGCTTCCAGCACCTGCAGGCGCGCGCCCAGGCCGATCATCTCGATCGCCAGCCGGGTTTGCTCCAGGTCGTGCAGCACGCTCTTGCGCGCCGGTGCGGGCAACGGGCGGGACGTTGCCGCAGCGGGGCCGCTGGTGGCGGCAGGGTGTGTGTCCATGGTCTCCTCCTGCCCGGGGTGTGTCACAGTGCGGCGCTGTCCGCCTGCTGCGTTCCGCGGGTCCGGCTTTGCGTGATGGAGGACGATTTTTCGATCGCAGTCCGCTTATATCCGTGATTCTTGTCAACAATCGCAATTCCACGATCGACGGCATCAATTTGAATGGCCCGCTTGTTGGCGCAATTTGTCGGTGGCCCGGGCGCATCAGGGGTGCCATCCGTGGCGCCAATCAGGGGCGCCATCGGCACGACTGTAGGAGAAGCGCCCACACGCTATCGGACAGACGCCGATTTAACGGTTCCGCCCATGGGCTACGCTGCAAGAACACCAACGACAGGGAGCAACCCATGGCTGCAAACTTCCTGATCAGGCAGACCGCGCAGGGCTGGGAACTGACGGTCGAAAGCGCGCGCAAGGGCCTGGTCCACTGCGACGACCGCGACGTCGCTGTCAACATCGGCATGGCCGCCGCCAAGCGGCGCGGTGTGGTGCTGATCGTGCACGAAGACGAGGACGATGCCCCGCACGGCCTCGCTCCCCTGGCCGCCTGACGCTGCAACCCGGTTGCGTGATAACGGCGGGCGCCCTTTCCCGGTGGCGCCCGCCTTTGCTTTGGTGCGGGGCGCGCGGCATGCGTGCCGTCCTCCATGCCCGCGAAATGGTATGGAATTTGCGCCCCGTTGACTGGCGGCGCGGCCCGCCGGCCGCGCCGGAAGCTCAACCCTTGGAGACAGCGATGCATCCATTCCGAAATCAAGGCGGCGGCTCCTGGTGGCGCGGGGACCGCGACGCCGATGAAGCGCGCCGCATTCGCGGCGACGACGCGGGCGGCTACGGCGAGGGGCGCTATGGCCAGCGCGGCGGTCCCGCGCGCGACTACGGCGAAGGCCGCTATGAAGGCCGCCAGCGGCACGACAGCGACGTGCGCGAGTCCGGCTACTACGGCGGCCGCTCCAGCCCGGCGCAGCGGGTCTGGGAATCTTCTCCGCGGCGCGCGCCATGGGAAGAGGACGAAGCCTGGCGCCGTGGCAGCGAGGTGCGCGACGAGTGGGGTGACAGCGGTGGCGACAGCCGCAGCAATGCGCCGCGCGAGATGCCGCGCGGGCGCGACCGCGTCGGCCCAAAGGGCTACCAGCGCAGCGACGAGCGCATCCGCGAAGACATCTGCGAACGGCTCGCGCACGCGCGCCATGTCGATGTGCGCGACGTCGAAGTCGAAGTGCAGGGCGGCGTGGTGCGCCTGACCGGCAACGTGCGCGACCGGCGCCAGAAGTACTGCATCGAGGACATCGTCGACGATGTCTTCGGCGTGCAGGAGATCCATAACGCGGTACGACTCGGCGCGCCGGGCGCATTCGGCGTATCGGGCATTACCGAAGGGGCGCAGTCCGGTGCGACATCCGGCAGCCCTGCCCAGGGCCATGTCAGCGGCGTCAGCAGTTCCGGCAGCGCCACCGGTTCCAGCGCCAGCAGCTATGGCGGCGGCATGGAAACCGGCAGCGGCGGTCCCGGCCAGGGGCGCGACAGCACTGGCGGCACCACGCGCATGGGTTGATCTTGCCCGCGCAGCCCTAGGTGGCCGGCGGCTTGTCCGCCGGCGCCTCCAGCGGCTCGGCCATGCGGCGATGCTGCTCGGCCAGCACGTCGGCGGGCGTCACCATGGCGATGGCGGCGCGCAGCTTGTTGTGCCAGCCCGGCACCACCTCGCCCTCGCCGCGCATCATGGCATCGAAGCCGATCCGCGCCACCTCGGCGGGATCGGCCTTTTTCTGCTGGCCGAGGCGGGTGTCGAGCAGATCCGCGCGTTCGAAGAAATCGGTTTCGGTGGCACCCGGCATCAGGCAGGTGACGGACACGCCGGTGTGCTGCAGCTCGTGCCGCAGCGCATAGGAGAAGGAATCCAGGAACGCCTTGGTTGCGTTGTAGACGGCCTGGCAGGTGCCCGGCACGAAGCCGGCGATCGATCCCGTGATCAGGATGCGTCCCTCGTGCTGGGCACGCATGCGCTGGCCGACCCGGTGCAGCAGGTGCAAGGTGCCGGTCACGTTGGTCTCCACCACGCGCTGGATGGCCGCGAAGTCCTGGTCCAGGAAGGCGTGGCCCAGGCCGCGGCCGGCATTGGCGCACAGCACGTCGACACGGCGGCTGCCCAGCGCCGAGCAGACCTGCTCGACACCCTCGGGCGTGGACAGGTCAGCCAGCAGCGCCGTCACCTCGGCGCCTTCGTCGCGCAGTTGCCTGGCCGCGATCTCGATCTGCGGTTCGTCCGCGGCAACCACCAGGTCATAGCCGTGCCGCGCGCAGCAGCGCGCCAGTTCGTAGCCGATGCCGGAGGATGCCCCGGTGACGACGGCAAGCAGGCCGGTACGGCGAAGCGAAGTGTCAGGCACCGAAGCTCCTCTGGGTGGGTGGCCGGTTTTTACTGTGGCGTTGTAAGGATTAGCGACGCTTCAGCCCACCCGCCGCCAGGTGCGCACGCCCATCCAGACACCGAGCAGCGCCACCAGCGTGACCAGCACCGCCAGCGTCACCGCGGTGCCGGGGCCGAGTCCGCCAAACCACGCATAGGCATCGGAACGGCGCCACAGCACCCAGGCCAGGGTGGCGGTGGCGACCACCAGCGCGGTCTGCGTCAGCGCGTCGACCAGGCGCATCACGCCGCGCGCCGTGCCGGCAAGCGGATCGCGCCGGGCTTCTGAAGCGGTAATTTCGGGGTCGTCCATGGCAAGGGGCCGTACAGGGAATGCGTGGGACGTGCAAGACCTGTTCCCGGTCCGCGCCGTGGCTGTGCGATGGCCGGAAGGGCCTTAGAACACCCCCAGGCCCAGCCCCGCGGCCAGGCCCTCGCCAAGCTCCGCGCACCGCGCCAGGTCGGCGGCTTCGATCTGCTTGGGGGCGAGGATGCGCTCCGGCGTCTGCGCATGCGTGCAGACGATCAGCCCGGGCGCGACGCGGTTCAGGCGCCAGCCGGTGGCAATGCGCTCGAGCTGGCGCAGCGCGTTCTGGCCATCGCTGCCGGCGCAGATCATGGCGGCGTAGGGCCGGCCGTTGATGCGGTCCAGCGCGGGGTAATAGCAGCGGTCGAAGAAGTCCTTCATCATGCCCGCGATCGCGGCCAGGTTCTCCGGGGTGGCGAACAGGTAGCCGTCAGCGGCCAGCACATCGTCGGGGCCGGCCGCGGCGGCGGTCTTGAGCACGACCGTGACGCCGGGCTGCCGGCGCGCTGCGTCGGCGGCCGCCTCGGCCATCTGGCGCGTGCCGCCGGTCATGGTGTGGTAGACGATCAGCAGCGTTTTCATGCGTGCGGGGGACTGGTGCGTCCGTCTGACGCACGCTGTCGACTGTATCACGGCAGCTTCGCCGGGTCGCGCACCGGTCACTCAGGGCCCGCCCGGCGACATCGGCTTTGCCGCGGGCGGCGTCGGCAACGCCCCCGCCAGGCGATGGCGCTGGTTGCACAGTCCCGGCGTCCCTCAGTCCAGCGTCACCCCCGTATCCGCCGTCAGCTTCAGCACCACCGGCAGGTAGGCCTTGTAGGCCGCCTCGGCCTGCGCCGGGGTGGTGCCGAGCGGCTCCGCGCCCATGTCCACGATGCGCCGCTGCATGTCGGCGCTGGCGACCAGGCCGGCGGTCTCGCGGCCGAGGCGGTCGATGATGTCCTGCGGCGTCCTGGCGGGCGCCATCAGCGTGATGGGGCCGGTCAGCCGGAACGGCTCGTCGGCGTAGCCGGCTTCGGTGAAGGTTGGCACGTCCGGCAGCGCCTGCGCGCGCCGCGTGCCGGTGACCGCGAGCGGACGCAGCTTGCCGGTGGCGAAATGTTGCTTGAGCGCGGTCACCGAGCCCACCGTCACGTTGACCTGGCCGGCCAGCAGGTCGGTCACCATCGGCCCTTCGCCGCGGTAGGGCACGTGCAGCATGTCAGCCTGGTATTGCCTGGCGAAATAGGTCTGGATGGTATGCGGCTGCGTGCCCGGGCCCCATGAGCCCATGCGCAGCTTGCCGGGCGAGGCCTTGGCATAGGCCAGCAGCTCGGCGACGGTCCTGGCCGGCACGCTGCTGTTGACCGCCAGCACGGTGCGCGCGGTGGCAATGTCGGAGACCGGGCGCAGGTCGGTGCGGGGATCGTAGGGCAGCTTCTTGTACAGCGCCAGGTTGGACGTGATCGGTCCGGGAATGGTCATCAGCAGCGTGTAACCGTCCGGCGCCGCCTTGGCGACATAGTCGGTGCCGATGATGCCGCCGGCGCCGCCCTTGTTCTCGACCACCACGGTCTTGCCCAGTTGGCGCGACAGGCCGTCGCCGACGGCGCGCGCCAGCGTGTCGGTGAGGCCGCCCGGCGGATAGGCGACGATCAGGTGGATGGGCTTGGCCGGATAGGCGCCCTGCGCGGGCGCGGCGACGGGGGCTACGGCGAGCGCCGCGATGCCGAGCCAGGGCAGCGCGACCTGCAGCAGCTTGCCTTGCACCCACGGCGAAAAAGGGGCAACGGTCTTCATGATGGCGTGGTCTCCTGTTTATGCGATGTCACGGTTTGCCTTGCGCGGACGGCGTGCGCCCGCACGCTAGTCCAGCTTGATGCCGCGCGCCTGGATCAGCTTGCCCCATTTGCCGATCTCGTGGTCGATGAAGGCCGAGAACTCGCTGCCGCGCTCGGGATGCGGCTCCAGGCCCAGGCCAAGCAGCTTGTTGCGGGTTTGCGCATCGGCCAGCACGGCCGACGCCTCGCGGTTGAGCCGCTCGGTGACGGCGGGCGGCGTGCCGGCCGGCGCGACCAGCCCGAACCAGCCATAGCCGACCATGCCCGGATAGCCCTGTTCGGCGAAGGTGGGCGCATCGGGATAGACCGGCGTGCGCTGTTCAGACGCCACCGCCAGCACGCGCAGCTTGCCGGCCTTAATAAAGGGCAGCGCCGAGGTGATGGCGGTCAGCGTGGCGTCGGCGCGGCCGGCCAGCAGCTCGGTGTAGGCGGTGGCGTCGCCGCGGTAGTGGACGTTCAGCAGCCTGAACTTGCCGACCTGCCCGAACAGCTCGGCGGTCAGGTGCGGGCCCGAGCCGGCGCCCGGCGAAGCCACCGTCACGCCGTCGGGCTTCTCCCGGGCCATGCGCACGAAGTCCGCCACGGTGCGCGCCGGCGAGCTGGCATTGACGATCAGGAAGATCGGCCCCAGCACGCGCGGCCCCACCGCGACGAAGTCCTTGTGCACGTCGTACCGCTGCGCGATGCCCGCGGCGGTATTGATGGCAAAGGGCGCGGCCGCCCACAGCAGCGTATAGCCGTCCGGCGCGGCATGCGCCACCTGCTCCGTGGCCAGGCGCGTGCCGGCGCCGGGCTTGTTCTCGACCACCACCTGCTGGCCGAGCTTGCCGCCCAGCGCATCGGCGAGGATGCGCGCCGAGATGTCGTTGGAGCCGCCGGCGCCGTAGGGCGACACCAGCTTGACCGGCCGCGACGGATAGGTTTGCGCCTTCGCCTGGCCGCCCAGGCACAGCAGCGCCACGCTGGTCGTGAGCACGGCCCGGGCGAAGACAACGGTTCGGTTCATGATGCTTCCTTCATGCGGCGGATGGCGGGGTAGCGGAAGGTGCGTTCCAGGTGCGCGCTGCCGGGGACGTACAGGCGCAACGCAACGTAGAACGGTTCGGGCGGCGCGGGTAGCCAGTTGCCGGTACTGGTGGCCTCCGCCGGTGCGCGTGCGCCCAGCACGATGCGCAGGCTCCCATCCGGCGCCGCGCGCAGGCCGGGCGAGCGGTCGCCCAGCGAATAGCGCTGCAGCGGGTTTTCCGCCAGCATGCAGTCCGTCTTGCGATACATGGTCAGCGACCAGAACGCGCCCACCTGTGGCAGCCCCTGCGCGGGGAACACCAGCTCGTACTGGTGCGTACCGTCCAGCGGCAGGCCGTCGGCATCGCAATCGGCCATCAGGTACATGGCTTCCTCGATGCCCAGCGCGCCGATGTAGTTGCGCGCCACCTCGGCGCGCAGCGCGTAGTGCGCGCCGAACGAGGTGCGGATCTCCACCGGCAGGGACCAGCCGCCGCCCAGCGCGGAAGCCTTGGGCGCGGCCAGTTCGGCATCGACGTGCGCCAGCGCGGCTGCCAGCGCAGTGCGTTGCGTCGGCGTCAGCGGCGTCGCGCTGCCGATGCCGGCGGCGGCGAAGCTGCGCACCAGGTCCGCCTCGGCGGCAGGTGGCGGGTTTTCGGCCAGCATGCGCCGGACGATGGCGGCGTAGCGGTCGGGATCGGCCGGCCGCTCGCCGGCGTGCATGCCGGCGTCGATCACGCTCGCGGCGGCGGTGCCGTCGGGCCGGCGCAGGCGGATGCCGTCCTGCAAGGCGTGCGCGCCCGCCAGGTCGGCTTCGCCGTCGGCCAGGATGCGGCCGATGATCCAGACCGCATCGGTGGGGCAGGGCAGCGGTGTGGCGCCGGCCGGCACTTCGCCGCGCCAGGCCGGCCCGTGCAGCAGCCAGGTGCCGCCCTGGCTGCCGGTGGTGCGGGTGCCGATGTAGCCGAACGGGTTGGTATAGGCGTCGAGCAGCCCCAGCACGTAGTAGCGGCCGTGGCAGTCCGGAACGTCCAGCAGTAGCGGGCCGCGCGACAGGTCGAGCCAGGCGTTGGTGTAGAGCGTGTCGTTGTTCGGCGTGACCACCTGCCGGTGTTGCGGGCCGAGCAGCGTGCGCACGTGCGTGACGGTGTTGATCCAGCGCAGCGTCGACTCCGGGCCGTCGCCGGCAAAGACGCCGGCGCTGTCGCGGCGCGGGCAGGTGGCGGCGCGCATGCGCGCCATTTCGTACAGCGGCAGCGTGTAGCGCACCGCGTCGCGGGCGAGCGCTTCTGGGGAGATGTCCTGGGTTGCCATGGGCCGTCTCCTTCAGGCGATGCGCCGCAGCGGCGGGATCACGTAGTCGCCGGCGATGAAGCCGTCGGTGGGGTGGTACAGGCGCAGGATCAGGTAGAACGGGGCGTCGGGTGCCGGCAGCCAGTTGTCCTCAGCCTGCCCGGGGCGCTGGTGCGAGATCGTCAGCGTGAGCCCGCCGTCGGCGTCGTACTGCAGCCCCGGACTGCGGTCGCCCAGCGCATAGCGGCCGATGGCGTTGTCGGTGAAGAAGCGGTCGGCGCCGTAGAGCGAGACCGACCAGAACGCCTGCGCCGGCGGCAGGTGTCCGGGCGGGAAGTGCAGCGCATAGGTGTGGCGGCCGTGCAGCAGCTCGCCGTCGGCATCGTAGTCGGCGGCGGCGTAGACGGCTTCGTCGGCGCGCAGTGCGCCCAGGCCCTTCATCGCGGTCACGGCGCGCTGCATCCAGTCGTCGCCATAGCGGCCCAGCAGCAGGCTGTAGGTCCAGCTCTTGCGCGCATGGCTGCGGGTATTGGCTTCGATCAGCGCGATCCCTTCGCGCCAGGCACGCATCAGGCCCTGCTGCACCGCGGGCCGCAGCGCGCCCACGTCGAGCGGCTCGCCCGCACGGATGCCGCATTTGCGCAGCAGCGACAGCAGCCCCGCGGCGGAAGGCTCGGCCGGATATTCGCGCAGCGCGTTGAAGACGTTGGCGAAGAAGTCGAGCGCCGGCTCCCCGCTGTCCTGCCAGTCGCGCACGCAGGCGGGTTGCCGCGCGCTGCCGCCGGACAGGCGGAAACCCTGCTCGAAGGCGCTGGCGGCGGGCAGGTCGTCGGTGCCGGTCACCAGCACGCGGCCCAGCAGCCAGACCAGCGACGTGGGGCAATGCACCACGTGCGCGCCGTCGGCGTGCTGGCCCGGGCCGGCCAGCACGATGTCGGCGCCCGCGGCGGGCACGTTGCGCGGGCCAAGGTTCTCGAAGTTGTTGGTCCAGGCGTCGAGCAGTTCCACCACGTAGTAGCGGCGCGCGTCCGGCAGCGCGGGCACGTGCAGCGTGACCGGCCCGTCGGCCAGGTTGATCCAGGCGCAGAAGTAGAGCAGGTCATTGGCCGGCGTGACGATGTCGCGGTCGTGGTGGGTCCACGGCTGGGGGCTGGCCGACAGCATGTTGACCGGCGCACGCCCGTAGCCGGTGGCCTGCGCCACCGAGGTCTGCAGCCGGCACGTGCGCAGGCTTTCAAACAGCGGATACGTCGCCAGCACCAGCGGCAGTGCCGCCGCGGCGGTCAGCGCTTCCTGCGGGGTGTCGATGGGAGCGCCGGCAAGGAAGGGCGCAGCGGGTTGGTTCATCGGGTGGTCTCCTCGGTGGGTCGGTTCGTGTGGCGGTCGGAGGCCGCCGCCTGCAGGGTCACCACGGCATCGGCGGCGACCACGCCGCGCGCGGTGACGATCAGCGGATTGATTTCGAGTGTGTCCAACCGCGGCCCCAGCGCCGCGGCGGCCTGCGACACGCGCACCAGCACCTCGGCCACGGCCCCGGCGTCGAGCGCGGGATGGCCGCGGTGGCCCGACAGCAGTGCCTCGGCACGGCTCGCGCGCAGCATGGTGCGGGCGCGGGCATGGCTCAGCGGCGCCAGGCCGAACGCGGTCTGGCGGAAGATCTCCACCGCGGTGCCGCCGATGCCGGCCAGCGCCACCAGGCCGAACACCGGATCGCACCGCACGCCCACCATCAGTTCGCCCCAGCCGCGCACCATGCCGGCGACCAGCGCGCCGTCGAAGCGCGCCGGCCTGCCGTGGCTGGTGGCAGCCGCCCGCACTTGTGCAAACGCCGCGCGTGCCGCCTGCGCGTCGGCCACGTTCAGCACCACGCCGCCGACGTCGCTCTTGTGCAGGATGTCGGGCGAGCACAGCTTGATCGCGACCGGATAGCCCATGCCGCCGGCGATGCGCACGGCCTCGTCCGCATCGCGCGCCAGGCCGTGCGGCGCGGTGGGGATGCCGCACGCGGCCAGCCACTGCATGGCTTCGAACTCGGACAAGGCGGTGGTGCCGGGCGGCACATCGGGAACCGGCAGGCCGACTGCCGCGGCGACGCATGCTGAGGCGGGCGTCTGTGCTGCCGCAGCTTGCGCCGCGGCCCGCGCCAGCACGGCCACGGCCTGCACCGCGTGCGCCGGTTCGCGGAACACCAGCGCGCCGCGCGCTTCCAGCCAGCGGCGCTTGTCGTCATCGGCGAGGCCGCTGAACAGCAGCGGCGCCGCATTGCCGCCGCGGTACAGGGCCTCGACGGTTTCCTGCAGCCCGGGCCAGATCCGCGGCGAGCCCACGCCGCCGGCCAGGAAGGCCACCACGCTGCCGTAGTCCGGGCTTTGTGCCGCGGCGGCAATGGCGTCCAGCAATACTTCGGGCTGCGCCACCACCTGTCCGGTGACGTCGATGGGGTTGGCGGTGCTGGCGAACGGAATCGCGTTGCGCAGCGCCGCGGCCGGGGCTGCGGGCATTGGCGGCAGCGGCAGCTCCAGCGCCTCGGCCTGGTCGGCCATCATGATGCCGACGCCGCCGGAGACAGTGACCAGCGCGACCGGGGTGACGGCATTGGACGGCTCCTTCGCCGCAGGCTGCCAGCGCGTGGGCCGGCGCCCGCGCGACAGCACGTAGCCGAGCCGGAAGAAGTCCTCCAGCGTATCGGCGCGGAACACGCCGTATTCGTCGAACACCGCCTGGTAGACCGCGTCTTCGCCCGCCAGGCTGGCGGTATGCGATTGCGCGGAGCGCGCGCCGGCCGCGGTGGTGCCCACCTTGGTCACCACCACCGGCTTGCCTGCCGCACGCGCGGCCGCCAGCGCGCGGCGCAGGCGAGCGCCGTCGCGGCAGCCTTCCAGGTAGGCCAGGATCACGCGCGTGGCGTCGTCGCGGGCCAGCCATTCGATCACGTCCGCCACATGCAGGCCGGCTTCGTTGCCGGTGGTGACCCAGTGGCTCAGGCCCAGCTGGGCCTCGCGCGCCAGCGCGAAGGCATAGGCCCCGAAGGCGCCGCTCTGGCTGACCAGCCCGACCTCGCCGAGCGGCGGCAGCCCGCCGAGCGGAATCGGCGAGAAGGTGGCGAACACGCGTTCGCGCAGGCTCATCGCGCCCAGGCAGTTCGGTCCCAGCAGCGTGATGCCGTGGGCCTGCGCCAGCGCCGCCAGTTCGGCCTGCAGAGCGATGCCATCGCCGCCGGTCTCGGCAAAGCCAGAGGTGAAGAACACCGCGGCGCGCGTGCCGTTGCGCGCCAGCTGTCGCATTGCGTCGAGGCTGGCACCGACCGGCAGCGCGACGATGGCGAGGTCGGCCGGCGCATCCAGCGCGTCCATCGTCGGCACCGCTGCCAGCCCCTGCACTTCGCTGGCGGTGGCGTGGACCGGGACGATGCGGCCGGCGTAGCCCAGCTCGCTCAGCAGCCGCACCGGCATGCCGCCTACCTTGTCGGGCTGGGTGGAAGCGCCGATCACGGCGATGGTGCGCGGTTGCAGCAGTGCGCTCAGGTCTGGCATCGGTTGTCTCCGTATGCGTGCGCCGTCACGTAAGGGCCGGGCCGGCGCCGCTGGTCTTGTCATGGATGATGCCGGCCGATGTTGTCATAACATGTTATGATGAGTCAACGTTGTTATGATAAGTAGATGCCCGCATGGGCCGTCCCCATGAATCCGCCGAATCTCGTGACAACCAGCTCATTGCCCCGCTTCAAGCAGATCGAAGGCGCGCTGCGCCAGCGCATCGTCAACAACGAATGGACACCGGGCATCAAGCTGCCGTCGGAGGCCGAACTGATGGCGGAGTTCGGCGTCAGCCGCATCACCGTGCGCCAGTCGTTGGCGTCGCTGCTGGCGGAGGGGCTGATCGAAACGGTCCACGGCAAGGGCAGCTTCGTCAGCCGCCCGGCGGGGCAGGCAGACCTGGGACCGCTGACCGGCTTCTATGACTACATGCGCGCCCGTGGCCACGAAGCGCACGGCAGGCTGCTGTCGACGCGGCTGATCACCGCGCCGGCTATCGCCGCCGATGCGCTGCGCGTACCGCCCGGCAGCAAGCTGCTGAGCGTGACCACGCTCAAGTCCGTGGCCGGCACGCCGGTGGCGGTCGGCGTGACCATGGCGCCCGAAGCGCTGATGCGCGCCATCCTCGAGCACGACCTGGAAAACAATGACGCGCTGATGATCGTGGAGGCCCGGCTGGGCTATCGCCTCAAGTACCTGCACACGGAAAGCGCGGCGATCCCCGCCACCGCGGAAGCCGCGCGCCGGCTCAAGGTCGAGCCGGGCGAGCCGCTGCTGCGTATCCGCTTCACGCCCCACGATATCGACGACCGGCCGCTGGCGTTTTCGGAATTCATGTTCCGCGGCGACAAGTTCACCTACAAGGCCTGCGTGCGGCGTTAGGGCCGCTGGCTGTGGCGGCAAGGGAACTTTTGCCCGCGCGTCGCGGCCTGAACTGCATCGGCGCCGGCGCCTGAAGGTGCGGTCTGGCGCCGCCCCGTTGCAGGAGTCCAGGATGTTCTCGCCGCTTTCCCCACGTTTGCTCTCCACCGCGCTGACGGTAGCGCTGTCGGCGGGCGTGCCGGCCGCGCTGGCCGCCGCCCGGCAGGATGCATCGCGGCCGCCCGGCAAGGAGGGCGCGCCCGAGGCCGCCTGCAAGCACGCGGTCAAGGCGGCGTTGCCCAACCCCGGCAGCTTCAAGTGGGTGGCCGCCACCGCGCGCCAGATCGACAAGGACAACTACAGCGTGGTGGCCGATGTCGAATACCTGGCCCAGGACGGCGCCGTGCGCGAAGCCAAGGTCCAGTGCGACGTTCGCCGCGCGCAGGGCAACCGCTTTGCCGTGCCCAAGCTGCGGCTGCCGCGGTAGCCAGGCCTGGCTTCCCTCTGTGCCGGCTGTTGCAATTTAATGTGGACACTGTACATTTCGTTTGCTAGTCTATGTGTACAGCATCCACAAATGCTCGCCGCAATCGTCGCACGCGGCCCTGGTCGGGCCGGACCCGCGGCCGTACCCACGCACCGGAGACCGAAAATGCAAATCGAAGCACACAAGGAGCATCGCTGGCTGCAACGTCTGATCGGCAACTGGATCGCCCAGGGCGAGGCCGTGATGGGGCCGGACCAGCCGGTGCAGAAGTGGGAAATCCCGGAACGGGTAAGCGCCATCGGCGACATCTGGGTGCAGTGCGTGGCCCAGGGCGACATGCCCGGCTGCGGCCCGGCCTCGACCGTCATGACGCTGGGTTATGACCCGGCGCGCAAGCACTTTGTCGGCACCTTTATCGGCTCGATGATGACCCACCTGTGGGTATATGAAGGCGACCTCGACGCGGGCGGGCAGCAGCTGACGCTGCGCGCCGAAGGGCCGGACTGCTCCGGCAACGGCCGCATGGTGCAGTACCGCGACGTGATCACGTTCCGCGACGACGACCATCGCGAACTGACTTCGTACATGCAGGGCGAAAACGGCGAGTGGACGCAGATCGTGAAGGCCACCTACCGCCGCCAGCCCTGAGCTTCAGGACGCTCTCCGGCCATCCTAGCCAGCCGCGACAAACGCGAGCCGGCGCCAGGCGGAGCGACGTGGCGGCCGCGGCGCGGCCGCGCCGCATTGCGCCGGCGCCGACGCAGCACCAGCAGCAGCGAGGCGGGCACCAGCAGCACCAGGGCCAGCAGCAAAAAGGTAAACAGCCCAGGGGCGCGCGCCGCCGCGGCGACCCGGTCCACCAGCAGGGCGCTGACCACGATGCCCGGCAACATCCCCAGCGCGGTGCCGATCAGGCAATCGCGCAGGCTGATGCGCGAGGCACCCACCACCAGGTTGACCAGCGAGAACGGTGCGAGCGGCACCAGCCGCAGCACCACCATGGCGACGATGCCGTGCTTGCCTAACTGGTGGCTGACGCGGTTGAGCCGCCGGCCGCCGAAGCGTCGCACCGCGTTGCGCCCCAGCAGCCGCCCGGCCAGGTAGCCCGCGCCGGTGCTCAGCACCGTGCCGCACAGGGCCAGCACCGCGCCGTAGAGCGGGCCGAACACCACCACCGTGACCAGGATCAGCAGCGTCACCGGCAGCATCATTACCGCGCCGGCCAGATAGACCCCCATCATCGCCAGCGGCGCCAGCGGCATCCGGTCGACGCGCTCGATCGCGCCCAGCAGCGCGCGGAAATCCGCCCATTCGCGCAGCGGGGTATAGCGCCATGCAAAGGCCAGTCCCGCCATCAACAGCGCCAGCACCACCATCGCCCCGACGCGCCCGAGCACGCGCGGGCGCGCCTCGTGGCTGACGAACTCGGCCAGCACCTGGTCGCTGTCGATCGGCTCGATCGGGTCCAGCAGGTTGGCGGCCGGCGAGGCGGCATCGACATCGTCGGGCAGCGGCGGCACATAGTCTTCCAGCGAGCGGCCGTCGCTGCGCTGCAGGTTCCGGATCGCGCCAAGCACGCTGCGCGTGGCCGCCACCTCGGCCTGTAACGCTTCGGGCGACACCGCCAGGTGTTCGCCCAGCAGCCGCGCGCGCATCGCTGCGATGGCAGCCTGGATGCGCGGCTCGCCGCCGGAGACCACCACGATATTGCACTCGGTGTCCAGCCCGAGCGAGCGGTTGCTGAGGTTGGAGGAACCGATGGTGAGGAAGTCGTCGTCGATCACCGTGACCTTGCTGTGGACATTGACGCAGTCGGGCATCAGGCCGGGAATGGTCGGGCAGTACAGGCGGAAGCGATCGAAGCGGTCGGCCGCGCGCAGCTGCCGGTACAGGCGTGCGCGCAGCACGCCCATGCTGTGCGCCTCGAGCCAGCCGCTCTCGTTGCGGCGCGACACCAGCACGATGTCCGGGCCGTCCTCGTGCCCCAGCCGCGCGGCCAGCGCCTTGGCGATCTCGCCGGAGCTGAAGTACTGGTTCTCCATGTAGATGCTGTGCCGGGCCGAGGCGATGGCATCGCGCAGCAGCATGCGGATTTCGCTGACGCCGGGTTCGTCCTCGTACATCGGCATGGTGCGGGCGATGCCCACGCGCACATCGGTCAGCTCGGGCGCCAGGCTCGGCGGCCACGGATCCGACGAGGTTGCCGCCACCGGCCGCGGCTGGCTGCCGCTCGCGCGCAGCCAGCGCTGCGCGCACAGCTTGCCGAGCGCCGCGGCCGCGTCGCCGTCGAGCGCGCACTGCACGTCATGGAAGGGCGGGTAGGGCCGGCCCTCGGCCATGCGCAGCGGCGCGCCGGGCGCGTGCTGGTTGTCGTCCCAGCGGCGCAGCGTCAGGTCCAGCCCGCCGACGAAAGCGACCTTGTTGTCGAGCACCACCACCTTCTGGTGATGCGATGCGCCGGGCGGATGATTGCCGTCCAGCAGGAACGACAGATGCCGGTGCGCCTGCCAGTGCGCGCTGGCCGAGGGCAGCCATTCGCGCTCCATCGCCATCACCATGGCGTAGTCCCAGCTCAGGATGTAGATGCGCAGGTTGGGGCGACGGTCGGCCAGCGCGCACAGAAAGTCGCGCAGCCCGGGCGGCAGGCCATCCTGCGCGCCCGCGGGGACCAGTTCCATGCGGCTGTCGATGTCCCAGCCCAGGATGAAGATGGTGTGCTCGGCCCGCGGCAGCGCCTCGCGCAGCGCGCGGAAATAGGCGTCGGCGTCGACCAGCATGGCAAAGCGCCGGCAACGCTCGACGCGCCAGCAGTTGCGCCCGGGCTCGAGCTGGAAGCCGGGCGGCGAGGTGGAATCATGCGGTGGTGGCGCCGGCGGGGCCGCTGGGGACGCCGTGGTGCCGGGCGCGTTGTATTGCCTCATTGCGTACGCTCAGGGGAAGCGAAAGCCATAGCCTGAAGCGTCGCGCGCAAGTTCCGTACCCTGCGCAAGCGCCCGCTGGCGCCGCGCCGGGCGCGGCTTTTGCGTGTGCGCCTTACCGGCCTTTGTAAGAACGGCACGCGGCCGCGCCGGCGTGCCGCGGGCGCCGGAGCGTGGTCAGGAAGCGTGGCCGCGCCGCAGCGTGGCGGGGCGGGAGATGCCCCAGACGTCCAGCAGCGGCTCGAAACGCGGGATGTTCTCGCGCGGTGCGGGGGTGACGCGCCGCGGTGGCGGCAGGGGCCGGCCGGTTAGCAAGAGCAGGGTATCGGCCTCGGGCGGCAACTCGGGCTCGCCTTCATAGGCCACGACGCCCATCTGGCGGGCGGATTTGAGCGCGCGGGTCAGCTCGGCGGCGCTCAGACGGCTGGCGGTGGCGAGCCGGTGCCGGGGCATGGGCCCGTTGGCACGGAGGCTGGCAATCAACGCCATCACGCATTCCCGGGTGGTTCGATTCATGTCGCTGCGTCAGAAAAATGGTGCGGCAGCGAACCCGCCGATCGGGTCGCTTGCCTGCGTATAACCATTCTTCAGCAGGGGTCATGGTCTTGCCAACCCGATATGACACTTGTTCACATTCCTGCAATGGCGGCGAGGTCCGCGCCTTGGCGCATCAGTGCCGCGTTTTCGGGTCGCCGGTGGGAAACCCGGGCGGCGCGCCGTCATGCCGGGTCAGCATGGAGCCATGCCGGCGCCACTTGCGGGCGTGGCGATCCTGGATGTCTTCGGCAAGCTCGTGCAGTTCCGCCACCCTGGCGTCGAGCGGGTCGGGATAGATGTCCAGCGGACGGTATCGGAGCAGAAAACGCATGACGGGTCTCGGTTGTCCTGGTCGTCGGCCTGTGGCCTGACTCCAGTATTGGCGGTGGACCCGGTGTTTTCAGCAGAAGATGCGCGGTATTTTGATGCGACTCAATGCATCCGGCGCAATGATCGGTTGCGGCCCGCTGTGTCAGCGGGCACGCAAGGCAATGACGGCGAGGCAGCGGCGCCGCGGCGGGCCGGCCAGCCGGGATGGCGCTAGCGGCCGAGGCCGGAATTGCCGCGACCGTCGCGGCAGTAGATCTTGCGTTCGCGCACCAGGCCGTCGCGGCCATGGATGCACAGCGACACGCCGTCCTCGCGGGCACGCATCCAGCCGGCGGCAATGGCGGCTTCCTGCGTCGGGAAGTGCAGTGCCGCGTCGTCGGGGCCGCTTTCCAGGCCCTCGATGGTAAGCGCCCATTCCCCGTCGCTGGCGTACCCGGATTCGCCGGTCGTGGCGGGAAGCACATGGATGCTGCGTGACGTCATGGTGTTCTCCGTGATGGCTGGCAGTGACATTGGGTTTTTAAGGGATCCCGCGGCCGCGGGCTATCGGTCGCAGTCCTACAAGCATATTCGGGACCAGCCGGCAGGCCGGGGGGTCGGCACCGCCGTAGTGCGGATGCCGGCGTGGCATGTCGCGCGTTCTGCTGACATCGCGGTAGGACGAATCCCGACTTTTCGTACCGCCACGGATTGCTACGATCCAATTGCCGGTTGGGCAACAGGCTGCCCGGTCAAGCTATTCCGAGCTCTTCCATCCTGGCGGCGCATGCCGCATCCACACGAAGCAAGGAGATCATCATGAGAAAGCTATACGCACTGTTTGCCCTCGCCGGCATGCTGCTGGTCACGGGTTGCAACACCATGGCCGGCGCCGGCAAGGATATCGAGCGCGGCGGCGAGAAGGTGCAGGGCGCGGCGGAAAGCACCAAGCAGAAGATGTAAGCCACTGGCGGCCACCAGTGGCCAGTCGACGGCCCGTGCCCCAGGCGCGGGCCGTTTTCATTCATGCGTGCGCCGCTTCGGTGCAGTTGCGGCGCCAGCTGGCCGGCGGCAATCCGAATTCGCGCTTGAAGGCCCGGCTGAAGGCGGCCTCGGAGTCATAGCCGACCGCGCCGGCGACTTCGCTGATCGAGCGGTTGCCGCTGCGCAGCTCGGCCGCGGCAGTGCGCAGGCGCCAGTGCGCGAGGTACTGCATCGGCGGCTGGCCGAGCAGGTCGGTGAAGCGCTGCGCCAACGCCGAGCGCGACAGCCCCACGTTTCCGGCCAGTTCGTCGACGGTCCACGGATAGGCCGGCCGCGCATGCATGCGCGACAGCGCACGCGCCACGTAGCGGTCGCGCAGCGCGGCGAGCCAGCCGCTTTCATTGGCCGGCAGGGTGTCGATGCAGCGTCGCACCGCCTGCACGAAGAGCAGCTCCGACAGCTTGGCCAGCACGGTGGCGCTGCCGGCGCGCGGCTCCGCCGCCTCCGAGGTGGCGAAGGCCAGCGCCGAAGCCAGCCATGCGGATTCCAGCCCGCTGCCCAGCCCCACCTTGAACAGCCGCGGCAGCGACGTCAGCAGCGGATTGCCCATGGTGTCGTCGAAGCCGAGAAAGCCGCAGACCATGCGCGTGTGTTCGCCGCCGCCGCCGTATGAAACCCGCATGACTTCGCCGGGGCTGTTGCGCAGCAGGTCATACACCAGCGGCGCGGAAGGCAAGGGCTGCAGATGGAGGTCGCTGCCGAGCACATGCGGCTCGCCCTGCGGCACCACCAGCAGCTCGCCGGCTTCCACCCGCACCCCGGGGCCGGTGTCGTCGACCAGGCGCGCCCAGCAGATGCCTTCGGTGATCAGGTGATACGAGACCACGCGGTCGGCGCGCGGCAGGAACGCGGCGCGCAATTCAGCATCGGCTTCACTGATCAGGCACCACGGTGATTTGAACTCGCCGTTCAGGAACACGGCACCGCTCAGTTGCACGGCGCGCAAGAGGTCGGACAAGGCATCCATGGCCACATTCCTCCAGATCCGGGGTTTCGCGCAAGAAAGCCGGACGCCCGATCATACGGGCGAGGGGACCGGGCTCCGATACTAGCACCGTGCCCGTGGCCGTACAACGGCGCGGCACACGCCAATACACGCCACCTGACCGGACGGAGACAACACCATGGAAACCCTTTCCGCAGCGGATGCCAGCGCCGGCGCGCAGGCCGACTGGATCGGCCTTGCCGCCACGCTGGGCCGCACCTTCGATGGCCGCGCGCCCGAGATCGACGCGAGCGAGCAGTTCGTCAGCGCCAACTATGACGACCTGCGCGCGCACCGCTTCTTTGCCGCGGCGGTGCCGCAGGAGCTGGGCGGCGCCGGGCTGTCGCACCAGGAGCTTGGCGCGGTGCTGCGCGAACTGGGCAAGTACTGCGGCTCGACCGCGCTGGCCTTTGCCATGCATACCCACCCGGTGGCGACGGCCGCATGGCGCTGGCGCAATCAGCAAGCGCCGGTGGAGGGCCTGCTCAAGCGGGTCGGCGCCGAGCAGCTGGTGTTGCTGGGCAGCGGCGGCTCCGACTGGCTGCAGGGCAGCGGCACGGCCACGCGCGTGGATGGCGGCTATCGCGTCGACGGGCGCAAGATCTTCGCCAGCGGCGCGCCGGTGGCGGACCTGTTCATGACCTGCGCGGTCTATGACGACCCGGAGGCAGGCCCCACCGTGCTGCATTTCGCCTTGCCGATGAAGACGCCGGGCGTGCGCGTGCTGTCGAACTGGCACACGCTGGGCATGCGCGGCACCGGCTCGCACGATGTCATGCTCGAAGGCGTGCTGGTGCCCGACACCGCCGTTGCCGCGCGCCGCCCGCAAGGCGTGTGGCATCCGATGATGCATACCGTGGCGATGATCGCGTTGCCGCTGATCTATGCCGTCTACGTCGGCATCGCCGAGGCCGCGCGCGAGATCGCGCTGCAGCTGGCCCGCCAGCGGCGCCTGAACGCGCATGCGGTCGAGGCCGCGGGGCGCCTGTGCAATGAAGCGGATGCGGCGCAGCTGGGGCTCGATGCGATGTTCGCCGCCGCGGCCGGGCAGGCACCCGGCGCGATCACCACCAACCGCATCATGAGCGCCCGCACGCTGGCGGCGCGCGCGGTGCTGGCGACCGTGGAAGCGGCGATGGACCTGGCCGGTGGCGCCGGCTTCTATCGCGATGCCGGGCTGGAGCGGCGCTTCCGCGATGCGCAGGGCGCGCGCTTCCACCCGCTGCAGGCCGGGGCCCAGCAGGAATACGCCGGTCGCATCGCGCTGGGGCTGGATATCGATGCGCCGACCGGCGAGGTGCGCACGGCAGCGCGATGATGTCCGCCCTGGCCCAGCTTTCCTACGGCACCGAGGCCTGCAATGACAGCGGCCAGGGCGACGACGCCTGCGCCATCGGCCACGATGGCGCGGCACGCCGCGCCTTGCGCGATGCGCTGGGGCAGTTTGCCACCGGCGTGACCGTGGTCACGGCCGCCGGCGCCGATGGCCGCCCGGTCGGCGTGACCATCAATGCGTTCGCTTCGGTGTCGCTCGCGCCGCCGTTGCTGCTGTGGTGCCTGGCGCGAAGCTCCGGCAGCCTGCCGGTGTTGCGCGCGGCGCCCTGCCACGCCATCAACGTGCTCGGCAGCGGCCAGCTTGAGGTGTGCCGTCGCTTTGCGTCGCGCGCCGGCGATCGCTTCGCCGGCATCGCCCATCGCCCCGGCCCGTGCGGCACGGTGCTGATCGACGGCACGCTGGCCTACTTTATCTGCCGGCACCGCTCGGTGCGCACGGTGGGGGACCACGTGCTGTTCGTCGTGGAAGTGGTGGCCTATGGCGCGGCGCCGGGCACGCCGCTGGTGTTCCATGGCGGCGGCTTTGCCGACGCGCGCGAACCCTGCGCCGGTTAGGCGCGCTCGGCGCGCTTGCCCAGGATCACCAGCGCGATCCCGCCCAGCACCGCGGCCGCGCTCAGCGCCAGCCGCAAGGTCAGGGCCTCGCCGAGCCACGCACTGCCGCCCACCGCGGCGATGACCGGCACGCTCAGCTGCACGGTGGCCGCGGTCGCGGCGCGCAGGCGCGGCACCGCGGCGTACCAGATCACATAGCCGAGCCCCGAGGTGATCGCGCCGGACACCACCGCATAGGCGAGCCCCGAGGCATCCAGCGAGCGCTGCGCCTGGATCGCCGCGCCGAGGGCCAGCGCCATGGGCACGGCGCGCACGAAGTTGCCCGCGGTGGTCTCGACCGGATCCGCGGCCCGCTTGCCTCGCAGCGAATAAACGCCCCAGGCGATGCCCGCCGCAATCATCAGCAGCGATGAGACCAGCGGCGGCGTCGCCAGGCTTGGCAGCATCAGCCAGACCAGGCCGGTCAGCGCCAGCGCCAGGCCGATCCACTGCTGCGCGCGCAGCGGCTCGCCGGTGTAGAGCCCGTAGCCGGTCATGGTGGCCTGCACCGCGGCGAACAGCAGCAGCGCGCCGGTGCCCGCGCTCAGGCGCTCATACGCGAACGAGAATGCCGCGGCATAGCAGAACAGCGCCAGCGCCGAGACCCAGTTGCCGCCCACCGTCATGGCGCCCGCGCCGTGGCGCCCGGCCTGTCGCCGCGCCATCACGATCAGCCACAACACCGCCGCCGCCGCGGCGACGCGCGCCAGCGTGAAGCTGCCGGCGTCGATGGTGGTGCCTTTCAGCGCCAGCCGGCACAGCAGCGAATTGCCGGCGAACGCCAGCATCGCCAGCGCGGTCAGCAGCGCGGTGCTTGCATGCGGCATGCGGACCGGGCCTTGCGTTTAGCCGGCGGGTCTTGCGTCACCGCCCTCGCCGGTCTCGCCGGAGTCGCCGAGGGCGAACGAAGACAAATGCTCGATCGCCCGGACCAGCCCGGAATGGTCCCAGGCCGCGCCGCCCAGTCCGCTGCAGACATTGAACAGCTGCTGGCACGACGCCGTATTGGGCAGTCCCACGCCAAGCTCGCGCGCGGTCGACAGCGCCAGCTCCAGGTCCTTCTGGTGCAGCGCAATGCGAAAGCCGGGGTCGAAGGTGCGGCGGATCATCCGTTCGCCATGGACTTCCAGGATGCGCGAACTGGCGAAGCCGCCCATCAGCGCCTCGCGCACGCGCGCCGGGTCGGCGCCGGCGCGCGCCGCCAGCACCAGCGCCTCGCTGACCGCCTCGATGGTCAGCGCCACGATCACCTGGTTGGCCACCTTGGCCACCTGGCCGTCGCCGGCCGCGCCCACGCGCGTGATGTTCTTGCCCATCAGCTGCAGGATGGGCAGCACGCGGTCGAACACCTCCTGTTTGCCGCCGGCCATGATCGACAAGGTGCCGGCCCTGGCGCCGACTTCACCGCCCGACACCGGCGCGTCGATATAGTCCGCGCCGATCGCCTCGATGCAGCGCGCGAACTCGCGCGTGGCGATCGGCGAGATCGAGCTCATGTCGATCACCGTGACGCCGTCCGCGGTATCGGCCAGGCCATCGGCGACGCCGCGCTCGCCGAACAGCACCTTTTCCACGTCGGGGGTGTCGGGCAGCATCAGGATGATGGTCTCCGACTGCCTGGCCACGTCCTCGGCGCTGGCGCAGGCGGTCACGCCGGCATCCTGCAGGTCTTGCGGCACGCCGCTGCGGCTGTGGGCGAACACGGCATGCCCGCCGTCGAGCAGGTGCCGCACCATGGGCTTGCCCATCACGCCAAGCCCGATAAAGCCGATCTTGCTCATGTCAGTGTCCGGTAGGTGTTGCGCCGTGCCGGTGCCGGCGCCTATCCAGATGATAGACCGCATCCCGGGCATCCCCCATGCGATCACGCCGCGCTGGGGGCGAGCGCGCGGCCAGGGTAGGCCCAGTGCCAATATCTTTGCTTTGGCCGCAAAGGCATTAGGCGGTGCGAAGGTCTTATCGCCCGCCGCAGCGGCCCATATTATTGGATCGGCAAAATGCGGCAACGCATCTTTGCTCAGAAAGCAATAGGTGAGATGTGCCCACCGCAAAACAAAGCAATGCAAACCGAGGTGAAGCAAATGGAGACCGCATCTGTACGCAAGCAACGTTTCATGGTCCCCCGGTCGGCCCCGCCAGGGCCGCGCATCGGGTGGCTGGCTCCGGCGCTGGCTGCCCTGGCGCTGGCGCTGCCTGCGGCCGCGGGCGCGGCCGAGACCTGGCCGACCAGGCCGGTCACGCTGATCGTGCCGTTCCCCGCCGGCGGCGTGGTCGACAAGGTCGCGCGCCAGACGCAGGAGGGACTGCGCAAGCGCCTGGACCAGTCGGTGATCATCGACAACCGCCCCGGCGCCAGCGGCACCATCGGCACCGGCCAGATTGCGCGCAGCCAGCCGGACGGGTACACCATCGGCATGGTGTTCGACAGCTTTGCCACCGAGCGCCACTTCTATCCGAAGCTGCCGTACGACGCGCACAAGGACCTGACCGGCGTCTCGTACATGGTACGGGCGCCGATGGTCCTGGTCGTGCCCGCCGCTTCACCCTACAAGACTGTGCAGGAGTACGTGGCGGCGGCGCGAACGCCGGGCAAGGTGTCGTACGCTTCGGTCGGGTCCGGCAGCTCCAACCAGCTGGTGGCCGAAGCCTTCCACGAAGCGGCGCGCACCAGCGGCATCCATACTCCGTACAAGGGCGGCGGCCCGGCCATCAACGACCTGCTCGGCGGCCACGTCGATTCGATGATCGCCAGCCTGGCGCTGTGCCTGCCGTATGTGCAGGCCGGCAAGCTGCGCGCGCTGGCGATCACGTCGACGCAACGCGACGCCCGCCTGCCCGGCGTGCCGGCAGTGGCGGAGCTTTACAAGGGCTTCGAGGCGTACTCGTGGGTCGCCATGATCGCGCCGGCGAAGACGCCGCCCGCGGTCGTTGCCAGACTTGCCACCGCGGTGACGGCAACGCTGCGCGATCCCGCCGTGGCGAAACAGCTGACCGATGGCGGCTTCGATATCGTGGCCGGCGACGGCACCCAGGCCAACCAGCTGGTCCAGCAGGAATCGGCGCGCTGGGGCCGGCTGATCAAGTCCCGCAATATCGTTGCCGACTAGTTCGTCGGCCTTAACCTGTCAACCATCCAGCATGCAGAACAAGCTCTTTATCAACGGGCGCTTCGTCGACGCACTGAGCGGCGCCACCATCGAAGTATTGAACCCGCACGACGGCAGTGTCATCACCCACATCGCGGCCGCGCAGGCGGCCGATGTCGACGAGGCGGTGGCAGCCGCCGAGCGCGCTTTCCCGGCGTGGTCCCGCATGGCCGCGGCGCAGCGCGGGCGCCTGCTGCTCAAGCTGGCGGATGCCATCGAAGCCAACGCCGAAGAACTCGCACGGCTCGAATCGCTGGACACCGGCCATCCGATTCGCGATTCGCGCGCCCTCGATGTGCCGCGCACGGCCGCCTGCTTCCGTTACTTCGGCGGCATGGCCGACAAGCTCGAAGGCACGGTGGTGCCGGTGGAGCCGGGCTTCCTCAATTACGTGCAGCGGGCGCCGATCGGCGTGGTCGGGCAGATCGTGCCGTGGAACTTCCCGCTGATGTTCACCAGCTGGAAGATGGGCCCGGCGCTGGCCGCGGGCAATACGGTGGTGATCAAGCCGTCCGAGCTGACGCCGCTGTCGTCGCTGCGCGTGGCGGAGCTGATGGCCGAGGTCGGCTTTCCGGACGGCGTGGTCAACGTGGTGCCCGGCTACGGGCATACGGCGGGCCAGCGCCTTGCCGAGCATCCGCGCGTCGGCAAGATTGCCTTTACGGGCTCGACCGCCACGGGGCGCAGGATCGTCGAGGCCTCGCAGGGCAACCTGAAACGCGTGCAGCTGGAGCTTGGCGGCAAAGGCGCCAACATCGTCTTTGACGATGCCGATCTGGATGCCGCGATCAACGGCGCGGCCTGGGCCATCTTCCATAACCAGGGCCAGGCCTGCATCGCCGGATCGCGCCTTGTGCTGCACGAGCGCATTGCCGATGCGTTCCTGGACCGGTTCAGTGCGCTGGCGGCTTCGATCCGGATCGGCGACCCGCTGGACCCGGAGACGGAGATGGGGCCTCTCACTTCGGCACAGCATCGTGACCGGGTGCTGTCGTACGTGGAGATTGCGCGCGACCAGGGCGGGCAGGTGCTGGCGGGGGGCAAGGCGCCCGCAGACGCCGCGCTGGCGCAAGGCTACTACGTCGAGCCGACCATCGTGCAGGCGCGGCCCGATGACCGCGTGGCGCAGGAAGAGGTGTTCGGCCCGTTCGTCACCGTGCTGCGCTTTGGCAGCGACGAGCAGGCGCTGGCCATTGCCAACGGCACGCCCTACGGGCTCGGCAGCGGCCTGTGGACCCGCGACCTGTCGCGGGCGCACCAGCTTGCCGGGGCGATGCAGGCGGGCATGTGCTGGATCAACTGCTACAAGCGCGTCAGCCCCGCCAGCCCGTTTGGCGGCGTGGGCCAGTCGGGCTACGGCCGCGAGATGGGCTTCGAGGCCATGCGCGACTACACCGAGGCGCGCTCGGTGTGGGTGAATGTCGACGCGCAGATTGCGCCGCACTTCCGCCGCTGAGGCGGCGGGCGTCCCGCGTCCTGGCCGCGTGTCAGCCGCGCGGCGGCCGGCCTGCGAAGGCATCCTCGAGCAGTTGCCGGATGCCTTCGGGTTCGAGCGGGCGCGGGTTCGGATACTGGTCGCGCAGCGCCAGCGCGCAGACCCGGTCGAGATCGGCCGCCGCCATGCCCAGCTCACGCAGCGAGGTCGGCGCGCCCAGCCGCAGGGCCAGGTCGAAGACCGCGCGCGCGCCGCAAGCGTGCTCAGCGCCCATGGCCTGCGCGATGGCCTGCATGGCTTGCGGCGCGGCAGCGGCGTTGTAGGCCAGCGCATGCGGCAGCACCACCGTGTGCACTTCGGCGTGCGGCAGGTTCAGCGTGCCGCCCAGCGTGTGGCACAGCTTGTGATGCAACCCCACCGTGACGCTGCCGAGCACGGCGCCGCACAGCCAGGCGCCATACAGCGCATCGCCGCGCGCCGCACGCAGGGCCTGCGCCGGCGACGCGGCGTCGGCAATGAGCGGCAAGGCGCGGCTCAACGCCGCAATGCCTTCGCGCGACATCCACTCGCTGACCGGGTTGCGGTCCGCGGCATAGAGACCCTCGGCCGCGTGCGCGATCGCATTGATGCCGCTGGTCACGCTGATCGCGGCAGGCAGCGCCTGCGACAACTCAGGGTCATAGATGACCGTGCGCGGCAGCACGCGGGCATCGCGGCCGGTGCGCTTCAGGCCGGCATCGGTCAGGCCGTAGATGGGCGTCATTTCGGATCCCGCGTAGGTCGATGGCACCGCAATCACCGGCAGGTTCGACTCCAGCGCGATGGCCTTGCCCAGGCCGACGGTCGAGCCGCCGCCGATGGCAACCACGGCGCTGGCGCCGCTGCGCGCCGCGGCCTCGCGCGCGCGGCGTGCCTGTTCGATCGGGACATGCATGACCGCGCCATCGAAGATGCCGGCGCTGCGCGGGCCAAGCAGCGCGGCGGCACGCTCGGCAAGCGCGCGCTGGCCGGGGGTGCACAGCACCAGCACGCGGCCGGCGCCGAGTGCGTCGGCTTCATCGGGCAACCGTGCCAGGCTGCCATGGCCGAACACGACCCGCTGGGGCAAGGTCTGGTAGGAAAAGGGATGCATTGCAAGACTCGCTCGGATAACGGAACCGGCCCTGGCGCTTTGCATATCGTGCAAAGACTTGTCGCAGGCCTCAATGACACCGATACTACGGGCAGCGTGATGGCTGCGGGAAGCCGTCGCGGCTGCGCAATGCCTTTGCGAAGGAAGCACAAATGGAATTTGTTCGCTTTGCCGAAAACCTGGCCACCTTTGTCGACGTCGCGCGTACCGGCAGCTTTTCCGCCGTGGCGCGCCAGCGCGGACAGGTGGCGTCGTCGGTGGCGCGCCAGATCGACGCGCTCGAACGCGAAATGGGCGTGGCGCTGTTCACGCGCTCGACCCGGGCGCTGGCGCGCACCGACGCAGGCGACCTGCTGTACGAGCGCGCCGCGCGCATCCTGCAGGACCTGAGCGAAACCCGCGATGCGGTGGCGGCGCTGGAGCAGGGCGTTGCCGGGCGGCTGCGGGTGGCCTGCCTGCCGGCGTTCGCGCGCCGCCATGTGGTGCCTCACCTGGGCAGCCTCTACGCGCAGTATCCCGGCCTGTCGGTCGAGCTGGAGCTGACCGAGCGCGTGGTCGACCCGGTGCTCGAGCGCTTTGACCTGGTGATCCGCGTGGGGCAGCAGGCCGACAGCAACCTGATTGCGCGCGCGATTGCCACGCAGCGCTATGTCGTTTGCGCGACGCCGGACTATCTGCGCACGCACGGGCGTCCCACCCATGTCGATGACCTGGTCCGGCATCGCCTGATCGACCGCGCGCACAGCACCAGCATGCGCGGCTGGCGCGAGCTGCTGACGCCGGTTCATGCCGCGCGCGCGGCATTCGCGGTCGAGTGCGACGATTGCGATGCGCGGCGCCTGTCGGTGCTGCAGGGACTGGGCATCGCGCTGATGCCGGACTGGTCCGTGGGCGAGGACATCGGCGCCGGGCGCCTCGAGGAACTGTTGCTGGAAGGCACCTTGCCGCAGCCGCAAAGCAACATCTACCTGCTGCGCGCCGCCCCGCGCGCCACGGCGAAGGTCAAGGCGTTCTACGCCCACCTGGCCCATGGCATCGGCTCGCCGCCGAGCTGGCAACTGGCGATGGTGCCGGCGCGCGAGAGCGGACGGCGCGACCCGGCCGCAGCGTTGCCGGAGGGCCCCCGGCGCGCGCCGGCGCGCAAGGCCGGGAGCAGGGCGCCCGCACAGGAAGCGCGGGCATAAGGGCGGGGGCAGGACTAGCGGATTCCGCCGCGGAAGTCCGGCCCTGGCGCATCGGGATGAATCAGAACAGGCGCCAGGCGCCGCACCGAAGTGAACTGGGACGATACTCGAATTTTTCTGGCGCTCCAGCGCGAGCGCACGCTGCGCCAGGCTGCCCGTGTGGCCGGCGTTGACCAGGCGACGGTAGGGCGCCGGCTGGCGGCACTGGAGCATGCCCTGGGGGCCACGCTGTTCCTGCGCACTTCCGAAGGCTATGTGCTGACGCCCGCGGGCGAGAATGCGCTGCGCTCGGCCGAGAAGATGGAGAAGTTCGCCCATGACCTGGTCAGGCAGGCCCAGGGCGCCGACAGCCGCCTGGCCGGCGAGGTCAAGGTGACGACCACCGATTCGCTTGCCCTCGAGTTCGTGATCCCGGCGATAGCACGCGTGCATGCCGAGCATCCGGATGTGCGCGTCATGCTGAATACCTCGACGCAGATGCTGAACCTGGCGCGCCGCGAGGCGGACATCGCGATACGCAACATGAAGCCGGAGAATCCGGACCTGGTGGCGCGCCGGCTCGCGCATTGGCCGGTGGGCCTGTTCGCGTCACCTGAATACCTCGGCCGGCGCGGCACGCCCGCGCAGGCCGAAGCCTTTGCGGGCCATGACCTGGTGATGTACCAGCCGTACCTGCACGGCAGTGCCGCGCCGACCCTCGTCGGCGAGCCGATCCACACGGGCAGGCTGGTGGCGGCGGTCAATTCCAGCCTGATGCTGCGTACCATGATCCGCACCGGCATGGCCATCGGCGAGGTGCCGGTGCCGCTGGCCGAGCGCGACGGGCTGGTGCGGATCTGGCCCGAGCGCGAGCGTGCCGGCCGCTACGAGGTCTGGCTGGTCACGCACCAGGACCTGCGGCATACCGCGCGGGTCAGGGCGATGATCGACAGCGTCGTCGACGCTTTCCAGCCGCGCGGGAGCTAGCGGCGGCCTCAGGCAAGGTGCTGCAGATCTGCATGCCAGCGCGGGCAAACTGCCACGCGGCAGTGGCAAGGGGGCTACCTATACTCGCAGGCACCGGACCGCGTCGGCGGTCTCCCTCAATGCCTGCAGCCATGTCTTCCAATCCCTCCTCCTACGCATCCCATGCCACGGCGCCAGCGCGCGTGTGGCAATACATCCTTGCCGGCTTCTCGGCCAGTCTCGTCAGCATCGGGCTGGCGCGCTTCGCCTATGCGCCGCTGGTGCCGCCGCTGATCGACGCGCACTGGTTCTCTGCTTCGAACGTGGTGTTCCTGGGCGCGGCCAACCTGGCCGGCTATCTGGTCGGCGCGCTGGTCGCGCATCCGCTGGCGCGGCGCAGCTCGAGCGTGGCGACGCTGCGCGCGATGATGGTGCTGGTGACGGTGGCCTTCGTTGCCTGCGCGTGGCCGGTGTCGGTGACGTGGTTCTTCATCTGGCGCCTGGCTTCGGGCGTTGCGGGAGGCACCATCATGGTGCTGGCCGCCGCGACCATCCTGCCCCACGTGCCGCGCGAGCGTCGCGGCCTGGCGAGCGGCGCCATCTTCCTTGGCATCGGCGTGGGCATTGCGGGCTCGGGCACGGTCGTGCCGATGTTGCTGGGGTCTGGACTACGTTCGACCTGGATCGGGTTGGCGGCCCTTTCCGCCGTATTGACGGCCGCGACCTGGTTCGCGTGGCCGCATCGGCACGACAGCGCGGCGATCGCGTCCGCCGGGGCCGCCGTGCGCGCCGGTGAGCACGGCCAGCGCCTGGACCGCGGCGTTGTGCTGTTGTTCCTGCAATACGGCCTCATGGCCGTGGCGCTGGTGCCCGCCATGGTGTTCCTGGTTGACTTCGTCGCACGCGGCCTCGGCGCGGGCGCGCATGCCGGTGCGCAGTTCTGGGTGGTGTATGGCGTTGGCGCGATCGCCGGGCCGCCGCTGTATGGCTGGCTCGCCGATCGCCTCGGCGCGCGGCGGGCCCTGCGCCTGACGCTGGCCGTGCAGGCCATTGCCGTGGGGGTGTTCTGGCTGTCGGGCAGCATGCTCTGCCTCGCGGCGGCGACCATGGCGGTCGGCACCTTTCCGCCGGGAATCGTGCCGCTGGCGCTGGCGCGCCTCCACGAACGCCTGCATGACCATGTCTCGCAGAGCCGCGCATGGAGCCGCGCGACGATCAGCTTCGCGGCGTGCCAGGCCCTGGCGGGGTATGCGTACTCGGCGGTGTTCGCCGCCAACGGGGGCAATCATCGGCCGCTGTTCGGCATTGCCCTGGGGGCGCTGGTGATCGCGCTCGCTTCGGATCTCGCGATCCCGGAACTGTGGCTGGCACGCGCGCACGCCGCGCAGCGGTGACCCGGTGGGGCCGGCGGCACCTGACGCCTGCCGGCCCTCGCGCCTACGCCGCGCCGTGATGGCTCACGGCGAGCACGATCTTGCCGATGCTCTGGTTGGACTCCATGCGCCGGTGGGCCTCGGCAGCACGTTCCAGCGGCACTACGCTGTCGACCACCGGCTTCAGTCCGCTGGCCGGGAAGTCCGCCAGCCAGTGCGTGCTGAAGCGGCTGACCATGGCGTGCTTCTCGGCTTGCGTGCGTGACTTCATCACCGTGCCAAGGATCTTGAGGTGGCCGTACAGGATGCGTTCCAGCGGCACGCTGGCGCCGCTGCCGCCGCCGAGGATGCCGACCTGGACCAGCCGGCCGCCATTGGCGAGCGACAGGATATTGCGCTCGAAATACGGGGCGCCGATAAAATCGACGATGACATCGACGCCCCGGCCCGCGGTGGTTTGCTCGATGACGGTCCGGAAGTCCTCGCGCTGGTAATCGATCAGCACGCTTGCGCCAAGTGCATCCAGCTGATCCAGCTTGTGGCCGCTGGCCGTCGCAAAGACCTGCGCCCCGCACGCTGCCGCCATCTGGACGGCGGCGGAGCCCACCCCGCTTGCCGCTGCGTGGATCAGCACGCGCTCGCCGGCGCGAAGCTGGCCAAGGTGGAGCAGGGCCTCGTGCGCGGTGACGAAGGCTTCCGGAATGGCCGCGGCCTCCACGTATTTCAGGCCCGCGGGAACCGGCATGGCCATGCGATAGTCGATCCGCGCCAGTTCCGCATAGCCGCCACCGCCGACGATGCCCATGACGCGGTCGCCCGCTGCGAAGCCCTGCACCGCGTCGCCAACGGCCAGGACCTCGCCGGCAATCTCGAGGCCCATGAGCGCGGAGTCGCCAAAGTCGGCGCGGCCATAGGCGCCCCGCCGCTGGTTGACGTCGGCGCGGTTCACGCCGGCGGCGTGGTTGCGCACCAGCAGGTCATGGGGACGCAACGCGGGATCGGGGACCTCGGCCAGTTGCAGGACATCGGCATCGCCGAAGGACGGGAGGGTGATGGCTTTCACTAGGACTCCTGGAGTGGCCCGCGCAGAGGGAGGGCGCGCAAGCCGGTAAGGGAAGCCCAGTATAGGTTGGCGGTTTCGCGGAAATTGCAAGGACTTTTCCTTTGGTGCCATGCAATTCTGCAGCGGCCCGCCAACAGCGCCGCCGCGGGGCATTTACGTCTTCACGAAGTCCAGCAGGTCGGCATTGACCGCGTCGGCACTGGTGGCGATGAGGCCATGCGAACCGCCGGGGTAGACCTTCAGCCGGGCATCCGGCACGAGCTTTACGGCGAGGCGCGCGGACATCTCGAGCGGTACGTTCTGGTCATCGTCGCCGTGCAGGAACAGCGTGGGCACGGTGAGCGCGCGCAGGTCGTCGGTGAAGTCGACCTCCGAAAACTCGCGCACGCAAGCATGCTGGCCGAGCATGCCCCCGGTCATGGCTTGCGCCCAGAAGGCATCGACCACGCCTTGCGACACCCTGGCATCGGCGCGGTTGTAGCCGTGGAACGGTACCGCCAGATCGCGGAAGAACTGCGACCGGTCCTGCGCGACGGCCCGCCGGATGCCGTCGAAGATCTCCATCGGGACACCGTCCGGATTGGCCTCGGTCCTGGCCATGGCCGGGGCCGGTGCGCCGATCAGCACCACCTTCGCCACGCGCGCGGTGCCATGGCGCCGGATGTAGCGCGCCACCTCGCCGGCACCGATGGAATGGCCGACCAGCACGGCATCGTTCAGGTCCAGCGTGTCGAGCAGCGCGGCCAGGTCGTCGGCGTAAGTGTCGATATCGTTGCCGTGCGCGGGCTGGTCCGACCTGCCGTGGCCGCGGCGGTCATGCGCGATGACACGATAGCCGTTTTGCACCAGCGCCAGCGCCTGGGCGTCCCAGGCGTCGGCATTGACCGGCCAGCCGTGCGACAGGACCACCGGGCGGCCCGCGCCCCAGTCCTTGTAGAAAATGCGTGTTCCGTCCTTGGTATGGATGTCTGCCATGGTGACTTTGCGTGATGGAGATTGCCGTGATGTGCCGGCCGGTTCAGTGGCCGGCGCCTGTGCCGGGCTCGGCTTCGTAGTTCACCGGCACCCACTCGTACCGGCTGCCGTGCTTGCGCAGATGGCCGAGGCCAGGGAAGGAGATATGCGCCGCGGCAACCAGGGCGCGCTCGCGCACGACTTCGTCGAATATTTTCCGTCGCGAGCGCGTGGCGCTGCCGGCATGGCTGTCGTACCTGACGGTGGTCTCGGGGTGGCGCAGCTGAAGCGCGGCAACATGGACGATGTCGCCCCAGACCACCAGCGTTTGTCCCTGGCTCCTGATGACGTACGACACGTGTCCCGGCGTATGGCCGGGCGTCTGCATCGCCGTAATGCCGGGCACGAGTTCCCCGTCGCCTTCGAAAGGCTGGAACCGATGCGCCGCCAGGTACGGTGCCGCGGCCGCGCTGGCATCGTCGAAGAAGCGTACAAGCAGCTGCGGCGCGCCGGGCTTGTTGGCGGCATCGAGCCAGTAGTCGGCTTCGGCCTTGCTGGCACGCACGGTGGCGTTTGGGAACAGCATCTTGCCGTTGGCCGCGATGCCGCCGATGTGGTCCATATGCAGGTGCGTCAGCAGGACCTGGTCGACCTGCTCGGGCTGGTAGCCCGCGGCACGGATGTTATCCACCAGGCGGCCGCAGCAGGGTCCATAGAGCGCGCCCGCGCCGGCGTCGATCAGCACCAGCTTGCTGCCGGTATTGACCAGATATGCATTGATGGAACCCTGCACGGGCGGCTTTAGGAAGTCCTGGTCCAGGGTGTCGGCGATCGCCGTGGCGGGCATGCCCTGCACCACCGTGTCGATCGGGAAGGCATGCGTGCCGTCGAGGAGCGCCGTGACTTCGAAGTTGCCAACCATGACCCGGTAAATGCCAGGGCCTTGCTTTTGCACCAGCGGCGCGGCGGCAATGGCGTCCGATGGCAGGCCGGGGGCCAGCGCCGCCATCCCCATGACAAGCGAGGCGGCGAAGTGGGACAGCGAGGTGCGAAGCATCTTCATGGGTGGCGTCGGCATGGAGTGGGTCAGGGCGTCGGCGACGACGAGCATGGCGTTGCGGCAACCGCTGCGTCGTGGCATCGGGAAAGGGAAAACGACAGGGCGCATCGTGGCGGAAGCCTGGCAAGGCGTCCGGTACAGCACTTGCGGCAAGTATAGAAGCGGCGTCGACGTTATCGGTGCGGCGCTTTTGCGGTGGTCCGATGCAGATTTGCATCGGCGTGGGCGGCAGTGGCCCCGCTGTCGGACGAGCCGGTTGGATGCGCTGCAATGGGGGGCAGCGGTACGCGCCAGCACGGTGGCGCGCCTTGCGCCGCGCCCCGGTTCAGCCGCGCGCGAGCGCTGACAGTGGACCGGGCGCGGGATGCCGGCTGGTGCGCGCCACTGCCACGCTCGCGGCGGCGTCGTCCAGCTGCGCCAGCGTGCCGGCATCGATGGGGATCTGTTGCGCCCGGGCCGCGCGGAACGCGCGCTCCGGTTCGCCGGGCAGCTGGATGCCGGTCTGGCCGGGCTGCAGCCGCGCGCTCTTCATCCAGTCGGCGAAGGCCGCGACTTCGTGGCCGAACGAGGTGCTGGTGCCCAGCCGCGCGGGATCGAACACGATCGCCAGCATGTTGTTCCAGACCGCATGCTGGTGCCGCAGCGTTTCCGGGCGGATGGTATGGCCGCCCGTGACCGCGGCCCCGAGCAGCTCGCACATCACCGCCAGCACGTGGCCCTTGTGCTCGCCGAAGGGCCGCAGTGCGCCCTGCGGCGTGCCGGCGGGCGGGTACATCACGGCGGCATCGGTGGTGGGCTCGCCGTGCGCATCGAGCAGGCAGCCGGCCCCGACCGGCACGCCCTTGTTATGGGCCACGCGCACCTTGCCCAGCGCGATGGCGCTGGTGGCGAAGTCCAGCACCAGCGGCGGCTCGCCCGCCATCGGCACGCCGATGGTGAACGGATTGGTGCCGTAGCGCGCGTCATAGCCGCCGTGCGGCGCTACGATCGGCTTGGACAGCACGTTGACGAAGTGGATCGAGATCATGCCCGCGGCGGTGGCCTGCTCGGCCCAGTGGCCGACCCGCCCGAGGTGGTGCGACTGGCGCAGCCCCATCACGCAGACGCCGTGCTCGCGCGCCCGGGCGATGGCCATGTCCATGGCCTGCGCCGTCACCGCCTGCCCCATGCCGCGGTTGCCGTCCAGGCTGAGCAGGCTGCCGGCGTCCTGCAGCACGCTGACCTGCCGGTTCAATTGCAGCTCGCCGGCCTGCCACGCCAGCACATAGCGCGGGATCATGCCGACGCCGTGGGAGTCATGCCCGCTCAGGTTGGCGCCGACCAGGTGATCTGCCGTCAGTTGCGCTTCCTGGATGCCGCTGCCGGCGGCAAGCCAGAGATCGGTCACCCACTGTTGCAGGGCGCGGGTGGGAATGCGGAGTTCGCTCATGTCGGCCTTTGGAGGGATGAATACGCTGAGAAACAAGAAGCCCCGTGCCGTGTGACGGCAACGGGGCTTTCATGATACGTCCGGCGCGCGCCCGATGATTGGCGCGTGGCCGGTGATCGGCAAATGCCTACCGGCGTGGGGGTTCGTGTGCGGCGGCTTTTGCCAGGATTTCCCTGATGCGGGCGAGGTAGCTGTCGCCCACAGTGCGGTGGATGCGCGCCGTCTCGGCGGCGAACTGGCGACGGCTGGGCGGACGGATGCCCAGGCTGCGGCAGATCGTGGACAGATAAGGCTTGCGTGGGTCCGCCAGCCGGTCCACCGCGCTCTGCAGCGCGGCGTCGCCGATGCGGCGGCGCAGCCAGGCCAGCACCTGGCGGTCGTAGTCGTTTTGCACGCGGATCAAATGTTCCATGCCGGGGCTCCACTGTTCATCCATACAGGTACTGTAAATATATACAGTATCCGCGTGGAGGCAAGAAAAATCCGGCCCCGGCCCGGTAAAAGGCTGCGCTGCGGTTACGCGTCCGTCGATTTCACAAGATTCTTGGTGCCGGTGCCGTCGCCCGACACCAGTGGCAGTACCGCCTCGCGCTTCTCCAGCAAGTGGCGCTTCAGTACCGCCGCCAGCCGCTTGCCGTCGCGGGCTTCCAGCGCCTGGATCATCTCTTCATGATCCTGGACCGCCTCGTCCCACTTGCCGCTCTGCTGGTTGGAGCGAAAGCGCAAGGCCTGCAGGCGGCGGTTGATCGACTGGTAGGTCTGGCGCAGCGCCCCGTTGCGCGCGGCCTCATTGATGCGGTCGTGGATCTCCTGGTTGCGGCTGTAGTACCCGGGCAGGTCGTTCCGTGCACGGCAGGCCAGCATCGCGAAGTGCAGCGCCTTGATCTGCGCAAGCTCCGCCGCGGTGATGCGCTCGCAGGCAAGTTCGCCGGAAAACGCCTCCAGGCCGCTCATCAGCTCGAAGCTCTCCCTGACTTCGGCCTCGCTCATGCGCGAGATGCTGGCGCCGCGGTTGGGCAGCAAATCGATCAGGCCCTCGGCGGCCAGCACCTTGAGCGCCTCGCGCAGCGGCGTGCGCGAGATCCCCAGCGTCTCGCACAACTCGCGTTCATTGAGTTTGGTGCCCGGCGCGAACACGCCTTCGACGATGAACTGGCGCAGGTGCTCGACCACGGTGTCGTGCAGGCGCGGGCGTGCCAGGCGCGGCAGGGAGCGGGGCGCAGCATGCCCCGCAACCCCTTCCGTCGCCTCCTCATGATTTGATTTTTGCATTCAATGTCCTCTAACTGCTTGGTGAGAATTCTACCTGCATCGCGCTTCATGGTTTCAAAGCGCGGGTTAACCACGACAAAAAGCCGCAAATTCCGCCTTGGGCCCCACGGATCGCTCTGCTATAGTCGATTGCATTCAAAATTCATAATCCAACAAGGAGGCGCGTTCTCATGGTTCACCTCGATTTCCATCCCTCTGGCCGCCACTTCCTGCAGATCCCCGGCCCGAGCCCGGTGCCCGACCGCATCCTGCGCGCGATGAGCTACCCGACCATCGACCACCGTGGCCCGGAATTCGGCGCGCTCGGCCGCAAGGTACTCGCCGGCATCAAGGAGATCTTCAAGACCCGGCAGCCGGTGATCATCTATCCCGCGTCGGGTACCGGTGCCTGGGAAGCGGCGCTGACCAACACGCTCAGCCCGGGCGACCGGGTGCTGATGTTCGAGACCGGCCACTTCGCCACGCTGTGGAAGAAAATGGCCGAGGCCCTGGGCCTGCGGCCGGAATTCCTGGGCCTGCCAGGCATCGAGGGCTGGCGCCGCGGGGTGCAGGCGGACATGATCGAGGCGCGCCTGCGCGAGGACAGCGGCCATGTGATCCGCGCGGTCTGCGTGGTGCACAACGAGACCTCGACCGGCGTGACTTCGGACATCGCCGCAGTGCGCCGGGCCATCGACGCCGCCGGGCACCCGGCGCTGCTGCTGGTGGACACGATCTCCGGCCTGGGTTCGGCCGACTATCGCCATGACGAGTGGGGCGTGGATGTGACCGTGTCGGGCTCGCAGAAGGGCCTGATGCTGCCGCCGGGCATCAGTTTCAACGCGCTCTCGCCCAGGGCGATCGCCGCCAGCCAGAACGCCAGGCTGCCGCGCGCGTTCTGGGGCTGGGACGAGATCATCGAGGCCAACAAGAACGGCTACTGGCCGTACACGCCCAACACCAACCTGCTGTACGGCCTGTCCGAAGCGCTCGACATGATCCTGGGCGAGGGCCTGGAACAGGTCTTTGCCCGCCACCAGCGCCTGGCGGAGGCGACGCGCCGTGCCGTGCGCGCCTGGGGCCTGGAGATCCAGTGCGCGGATCCCGCGGTGTACAGCCCGGTGCTGACCGGCGTGATGATGCCCGACGGCGTCGACGCGGATGCGGTGCGCAAGCTGATCTACGAGCGCTTCGACATGTCGCTGGGGCAGGCGCTGGGCAAGATGCGCGGCCGCATGTTCCGCATCGGCCATCTTGGCGATTGCAATGACCTGACCCTGATGGCCACGCTCGCCGGTTGCGAGATGGGGCTGAAGCTGGCCGGCGTGCCGCTTGCCGGCAGCGGCGTGGCCGCGGCCATGGCGTCGCTCGCCGAGCACGCCGACAAGCCCGTGCTCAAGGCTGCCGCCTGAGCGGAGCCGACCGAGCGCGGCCGACCGAGCGGTGCGGGGCAGGGCGGGCGCGGCACGGTCCGCCACCTGCCTGCCTTACCTGCCGCAGCATCACCACGACATGCGCCCACCGCAGGCGGCCGCATGCATCGCCGTGGGCGCGCAGCCCTTGTTTCTTGCATGCCATGAACATGACTTCGTCTTCCCTGCTGGTCAAGCCGATCCACCTGGTGCCCGCGCAGCGCCGGGCCTCCTCGCCGCTCTCGCCGCTGTCGGCACTGCTGCGCAAGGAGTTGCGCGGCGACGTGCTGTTCGACCGCGCCGCCCGCGGCCGCTATGCCACCGATGCTTCCATCTACCAGATCATGCCGGTCGGCGTGGTGGTGCCGCGCGACCAGGCCGACCTGGTGCGCGCACTCGACATCGCGCGCGACCAGCGCGTGCCGGTGCTGGCCCGCGGCGCCGGCACCAGCCAGTGCGGCCAGACTGTGGGCGAGGCGCTGGTCATCGACACCAGCAAGTGGCTCAACAACGTGGTCGCCTTCGATGCCGGCGCGCGCACGGTGACGGTGGAGCCCGGCATCGTGCTGGACCACCTGAACGCCTGGCTCAGGCCGCACGGGCTGTGGTTCCCGGTGGACGTCTCCACCGGCGCGCAATGCACCATCGGCGGCATGGCCGGCAACAACTCGTGCGGCTCGCGTTCGATCGCCTACGGCAACATGGTGCATAACGTGCTGGCCATCGATGCGGTGCTGGCGGACGGCAGCGACTGCCACTTCGGTTCGCTGGCGCAACCGGTGGCGCCAGGGCGCGCCGAGGGCATCCTGCAGGGGTTGCAGCGCATCGCCACGCGCGAGCGCGGCGAAATCGCCGAGCGCATGCCCAAGGTGCTGCGCCGCGTGGCCGGCTACAACATCGACCTGTTCGACTGCCAGAATCCGCGCGCCTATACCGACGATGGCCACGCCAACCTCGCGCATATCCTGGTCGGTTCCGAGGGCACGCTGGCCTGCAGCCGCCAGCTCACGCTGAAGCTGGCGCCGCTGCCGGCGCACAAGGTGCTGGGCGTGGTCAACTTCCCCACGTTCTACCAGGCGATGGACCTGACCCAGCATATCGTCACGCTGCGCCCGGTGGCGGTGGAACTGGTCGACCGCACCATGATCGACCTGTCGATGGAAAACCCCGCGTTCCGCCCGGTGGTCGAGCGTGCGCTGGCCGGCGATCCGCAGGCCATCCTGCTGGTGGAGTTCGCCGGCGACGACCGCCAGGCGCTGCTGGCGCAACTGGACCGGCTGGCCGAGCTGATGGCCGACCTGGGCCTGCCCGGCTCGGTGGTGAAGATGCCGGAAGAGAAGGCGCAGAAGGCGCTGTGGGATGTGCGCAAGGCCGGCCTGAACATCATGATGAGCATGAAGGGCGACGGCAAGCCGGTCTCGTTCATCGAGGACTGCGCAGTGCCGCTCGAGCACCTGGCCGAATACACCCGCCGCCTGACCGAGGTCTTCCACAAGCACGAGACCGAGGGCACCTGGTACGCCCATGCCAGCGTCGGCACGCTGCACGTGCGGCCGATCCTGGACATGCGCCGCGACGGCGCGCTGCGCATGCGCGAGATCGCGCAAGAGGCCGCCGAACTGGTGCGCGAATACAAGGGCGCCTATTCCGGCGAGCACGGCGACGGCCTGTGCCGCGGCGAGTGGGTGGCCTGGCAATACGGCCCGCGCATCAACGCCGCGTTCAGCGAGATCAAGGCGCTGTTCGATCCGGACAACCGCTTCAACCCCGACAAGATCGTGCGCCCGCCGCGCATGGATGCGCGCGAAAACTTCCGCTTCGCGCCCGGCTACGCCGCGCTGCCGCTGAGCCCGGCGCTGGACTGGTCGGCGTGGAACGTGCGGCGCGACCCGATGACGGGCGCCGAGACCGCGCCGGGCACGGGGAACGATACCGCCACCCATGGCCTGGCGTCGGCCGTCGAGATGTGCAACAACAACGGCCATTGCCGCAAGTTCGACGCCGGCACCATGTGCCCCAGCTATCGCGTGACCAAGGACGAGCAGCACGTCACGCGCGGGCGCGCCAACACGCTGCGGCTGGCGCTGACCGGCCAGCTCGGCAGCGACGGACTGGCCAGCAGGGAAGTGAAGGAGGCGCTGGACCTGTGCGTCTCGTGCAAGGGCTGCAAGCGCGACTGCCCGACCGGCGTCGACATGGCGAAGTTCAAGATCGAGGCGCGCCATGCCTGGACCAGCCGGCACGGCATCAGCCTGCGCGAGCGCTTGGTCGCATTCCTGCCGCGCTATGCGCCCGTGGCCAGCCGCGTGCCGGGCCTGCTGGCGCTGGCCGACAGCCTGCCCGGGGTGTCCGGCTGGATCAAAGGCGCGCTGGGGTTTGCCCCGCAGCGTTCGCTGCCGCGCTTCACCGCGCCGTTCCTGGCGCGCGGCCGCGGCGCGGCCAAAGCTGCGGGCAACCAGGCCGATGGCCGCGAGGTGCTGCTCTTCGTCGATACCTTCAGCAACTACATGGAGCCGGACAATGCGCGCGCCGCGCAGGCCGTGCTGGAAGCGGCGGGCTATACCGTGCACTTCAACACCCGCGCAGGCGAACGTCCGCTGTGCTGCGGCCGGACCTTCCTCGCCGCGGGCCTGGTCGAGCAGGCGAAGGCCGAGGCGCGGCGCCTGCTCGATACGCTGCGCCCCTTCGTCGCGCGCGGCGTGCCGGTGGTCGGCCTGGAGCCGTCATGCCTGCTGTCGCTGCGCGATGAGTTCCTGGGCTATGGCTATGGCGACGAGGCGCGCCAGCTCGCCGGCCTGGCGTTCCTGTTCGAGGAGTTCCTGGTGCGCGAGCGCCAGGCGGGCCGGCTGGCGCTTGCGCTGCAGCCGCTGCAGGTCTCCGAGGCCATCGTGCACGGGCACTGCCACCAGAAGGCGTTCGATGCCTTCACGCCGGTGCAGACCGTGCTGGGCTGGATTCCGGACCTTAAGGTGGCGCCGGTGGAGTCGTCGTGCTGCGGCATGGCCGGCAGCTTCGGCTATGAGGCCGAGCATTTCGAAGCATCGCAGGCGATGGCCGAGCTGTCGTTGCTGCCGGCGGTGCGCCGGCGCGCCGGCGATGCCATCGTGGTCGCGGACGGCACCAGCTGCCGCCACCAGATCCGCGACGGCGCGCAGGCCGAGGCCATGCATGTGGCAAGAGTACTGGCGATGTCGCTCGAGGGTGGCCGCCATGACTGAGCCGTTGCACGAGCCGGTCCGGGACCGCACCCGCCTGCAGCCGCCGGCACCGGCAAGGATTGGCGATCGCGTCGAGGACGTAGGCACGCCGGCGCTGCTGGTCGACCTCGACGCCTTCGAGCAGAACGTGGCGCGGATGCAGGCGCTGGCCGATGCCGGCGGCGTGGCGCTGCGCCCGCATGCCAAGGCGCACAAGTCGGTCGCGATCGCGCAGCGGCAGATGGCCGCCGGCGCGGTGGGGATCTGCTGCCAGAAGCTCAGCGAGGCCTATCCGTTTGCCGCCGCCGGCATCGCCAGCATCCACATCAGCAACGAATTCGTCGGCGCCGACAAGCTGGCGATGGCGGTAGAGCTGGCCCGGCATGTGGACCTGAGCGTCTGTGTGGACGACGTGCGCCAGGTGGCCGCGCTGGCCGCCGCCGCGGCGGCCGGCGGGGTGCGCATCACCGTGCTGGCGGAAGCCGATGTCGGGCAGGGGCGTTGCGGCGTCGACAGCCCCGCAGCGCTGGGCCGGCTGGCCGATGCCATCGGCGCGGCGCCGTCGCTGCGTTTCGGCGGGCTGCAGGCGTACCACGGCGGCGCGCAGCACCTGCCGCACTGGACCCGGCGCCGCGACGTGGCCCGGCGTGCTGCCGAACAGGCGGGTGCCTATGTGGCGCACCTGCGTGCCCGTGGCATCGCCTGCCCGGTCATCACCGGCGGCGGCAGCGGCACCGCGGAGTTCGATTGCGAGAGCGGCGTCTATACCGAGATCCAGCCCGGCAGCTACGTTTTCCTCGACGCCCACTATGGCGCCAGCGAATGGCCCGGGCGCTTCCAGCCCCGGCACGGCCTGTTCCTGTCGACCACGGTGATGAGCACCGCGCGCGCCGGCGTGGCGGTGTGCGATGCGGGCCTGAAGTCGCTCGCGGTGGATTCCGGCCTGCCGCGCGTATGGTCCGGCCCGGGCAGCGAGTCGCTGCGCTATGTCGCGGCCAACGATGAGCATGGCGTGCTGCAGGTGCTGGACGCCGACGCCCAGGCCCTGCTGGGCAGCAAGCTCTGGCTGGTGCCTGGCCATTGCGATCCCACCGCGAACCTGCACGCGCAATACGTTTGCTGCCGCGACGGGCATGTGGCCGGGCTGTGGGACATCGCGGCGCGCGGCCTGAGCCGCTGATACCGCGTGGCAGCGCAGGAAAAAAGAGACAAGAGCCGCAACCAGCGGCAGCGGGTAGTCAAAGCCAAAGGAGACCAACGATGCAACGCAACACAGTCAGGAAGACCCTGGCGGCCGTGGTGGGTGCCACGGCCTGCCTGAGCGCATGGGCATGGGAGCCGGCCAAGCCGGTCGAGATCGTGGTGCCGTTCGGGGCCGGTGGCGCCTCGGACCAGATGGCACGGTCGATCCAGGGCATCATCGCCAGGCACAAGTTGATGAGCCAGCCGGTAATCGTGCTGAACAAGGCGGGCGCCAGCGGTGCCGAAGGGCTGATGGATACCAAGGCCTCGCAGGGCAATCCGCACAAGCTGCTGGTGGCCTCGTCGGCGCTGTACACGGTGCCGATGGTGAGCCACCTGCCGTTCAGCTGGCGCGACCTGACCCCGGTGGCGATGATCGCCCAGGACGAATTCGTGCTGTGGACCAATGCCGCGGCCCCGTACAAGACCGTCGCGCAGTTCATCGACGCGTCCAGGGCCAGCGCCGGCAAGATCAAGGTCGGCGGCACCAGCTCCAAGCGCGAGGACCAGATCATCAGCGCGCTGGTGCAGAAGAAGACCGGCACCCGCTTCATCTATGTGCCGTACAAGGGCGGCGGCGAGGCCGCCACGCAGCTGTCGGGCCAGCATATCGACGCCAACGTCAACAACCCGTCCGAATCGATCGGCCAGTGGCGCGCCGGCGAGCATCGCGCGCTGTGCGTGTTCGCGCCGGAGCGCATGGCCTACAACGGCAAGGTCACGCAGACCCAGAGCTGGCACGACGTGCCGACCTGCAAGGAGCAGGGCCTCGACGTGCAATACCAGATGTTGCGCGTGTTCATGATGCCGGGCGGCGTGACCCCCGAGCAGCAGAAGTACTACGTGGACCTGATGCAGAAGATCGTGGCCACGCCGGAGTGGAAGGAATACCTGGAGAAGAACGCACTGAAGAACGAGTTCCTCACCGGCAAGGCACTGACCGACTTCCTGGCGCGCGACGAAGCCGCGCATCGCGACATCATCAAGGAGGCGGGCTTCGTCGCCGCGCGCTGACGCTGGCGCGGAGCAAAAAGAGGCTGCGCCGCGCGGCGCAGCCGTTGGCCTGAAGCAAGGCGGGGGACAACATGGATTCACAACAGGAAGCGGCGCATGCGGGCGCCGGCATCTCGGTCAAGGCGGTGGAACTGGCGGTGGCGCTGTGCCTGCTGGCCGGCGCGCTGGTGGTGATCTGGAGCAACTACGCCATCGGCGCCGGCTGGGCGCCGGACGGGCCGGAAGCGGGGTATTTCCCGATGCGGGTCGGGCTCATCATCCTGGTCTGCAGCGTGCTGGTGGGTGTGCAGGCGCTGCGCGCCGACCGCGGCGCCGTGTTTGCGACGTGGCAGCAGCTGCGGCAGGTGGGCGTGATCCTGGTGCCGCTGACCGTGTATGTCGGGCTGATCGGGCTGCTCGGCATCTACGTGGCATCTGCGCTCTTCATCGCCGGCTTCATGGTGTGGGTGGGCAAGGCGGCGTGGTGGAAGGCTGCGCTGATCGGCGTCGGCATCAATGCGCTGCTGTTCTGGATCTTCGAGATCCAGTTCCGTGTGCCGCTGCCCAAGGGCCCGCTGGAAGCGGCGCTGGGCTACTAGGGAGGGGCGGATCATGGATGAACTCAATGCATTGATGGGCGGCTTCGCCGTGGCGCTGTCTTGGCAGAACGTCGGGCTGATGTTCGTCGGCATCCTGCTTGGCATCGTGGTGGGCGTGCTGCCGGGCCTGGGCGGGCCCAACGGCGTGGCGATCCTGCTGCCGCTGACGTTCTCGATGGACCCGGTGTCTGCCATCATCATGCTGTCCTGCATCTACTGGGGCGCATTGTTCGGCGGCGCGATCACCTCGATCCTGTTCAATATTCCGGGCGAAGCCTGGTCGGTGGCCACCACCTTCGACGGCTATCCGATGGCGCAGCGCGGCGAGGCCGGCAAGGCGCTGACCTCGGCCTTCACCGGCTCGTGCCTGGGGGCGCTGGCCGGCGTGCTGCTGATCACCTTCCTCGCGCCGATGGTGGCAAAGTTCGCGCTGCGCTTCGGCCCGCCCGAGTTCTTCGCGGTGTACCTGCTGACCTTCTGCAGCTTTGTCGGCATGGGCAAGGAATCCAAGCCCAAGATCCTGATCGCGATGTGCCTGGGCTTCGTGCTGGCCGCGGTCGGCATGGACACGGTCTCGGGCACGCTGCGCATGACCTTCGGCTCGACCGAGCTGCTGCGCGGCTTCGACTTCCTGGTAGCGGTGATCGGCCTGTTCGGCATCAGCGAGATCCTGATGACGATGGAAGAGGGCGTCGCCTTCCGCGGCAAGCAGGCCCGCATCGACCTGAAGGTGGTGCTGAAGACCTGGGCCGAACTGCCGCGCTACTGGCTGACCGTGCTGCGCTCGTCGGTGATCGGCTGCTGGCTGGGCATCACCCCGGGCGGCGCCACCGCGGCGTCGTTCATGGGCTATGGCGTGGCCAAGCGCATGGCGAAGGATCCCGATTCGTTCGGGCAGGGCAATGTCGAAGGCGTGGTCGCGCCCGAGACCGCAGCACACGCTGCCGGCACCAGCGCGCTGCTGCCAATGCTGGCCCTGGGCATTCCCGGCTCCGCCACCGCGGCGGTGCTGCTGGGCGGCCTGATGATCTGGGGCCTGCAGCCGGGGCCGCTGCTGTTCGCCGAGCAGGGGCCGTTCGTATGGGGCCTGATCGCCAGCATGTACCTGGGCAATATCGTCGGACTGATCGTGGTGCTGTCGACCGTGCCGCTGTTCGCGGCGATCCTGCGCATCCCGTTCTCGATCATCGCGCCGCTGATCCTGGTGATCTGCGCGATCGGCGCGTACACCGTCAACGGCGCGTTGTTCGACGTCTGGCTGATGCTGGGCTTCGGCGTGGTGGGCTATGTGTTGAAGAAGCTGGATTACCCGTTGGCGCCGATGGTGCTGGCGCTGGTGCTGGGCGACCGGGCCGAGGACGCGTTCCGGCAAACGATGCTGGTGTCGTCCGGGGCGTTGGATGTGTTCTGGTCGAACGGGCTGGTGGGGACGATCATGGGGCTGGCGGTGTTCGTACTGGTGTGGCCGGTGGTCAGTGATTTGAGGATGCGGGGCCGGAAGGGGGTTGCCTGAGGGACGGGTCATGCTCTGCGGCAGCCCGACGAGCCGACCCTCCCGCTTGCGGGAGATAGGCGGGGGAAAGGGCAGAAGCATCCACGAAGTCAGGACTGCAAATCTGCCACCTCACCAGCCAAGGCATGCCTTGAGGAATCGTTTCGGAGATCGGCTATTTGCGAAAGGGCGCAGCGACGGCACGATGCTGCGTCCGCTCAGGAATGGGAACTGTCTTATCGAGTTCCTGACCCTAATGCGGGAGACTGACACGGTCATCGCAAACAACGGTGGCCGGGCGTGTAAGCCCGAACTGCAAGCACCACAGGTCGGCGTCTTCGACGCCGCCTGTCTCCACGCATACGCGCTTGTCATCCATGGCGGGCCGACACGAGGCAGCCGCAAGGCTGGCCGGCTTGGTGTTTGCATCAATCTTCCACCCTCGTCGTCAGGCCCGCCGCCCTCCGCTAGCGTCGCGCGGCGGACCTTCAGGTAAAGATTGGAGGGTCCGATGGCGGAAATCGATCTATCAACGGCCCGGTACAGTCTCTTGGCAGTGGCAGCGGGAATGGATGGCGTGCTTGCTCTGCTAGAGCAGCAGAGTGAATGGTGGGAGCAGGCTTTTGGGGCGTTTTGCTTTTTGGGGTTGGTGAAGGCGCAGTCGGAACGGGTGTTGGAAGAAGAGTTGCCGGTTTCCTGAGGCTGGCCGTTCTCACTTGTTGGCATTGGCATGGAGGGGGTGCGGTGCTTGGAATTCAAACGCCTTGCACACAAAAATCCGGACAGCAAACGTTGAAAGACCTGCCCGGATTTGGACGCCCGACTTCGTCGATGCTCCTGCCCTCTCCCCCGCCCCTCTCCCGCAAGCGGGAGAGGGGAGAAAACCAGCGGGAGGCTAAATCCTTTGGATTCGCCCGCGATACAGCAGCGCCGGACCTGTCAGAAATTTTGTGTTTAGGGCATAACATGTCGCCAAGGAGCATGTATGCCACGCAAAACCAAGACCAGCCAGGCCGCCGACCGTGAGCTGCCGACCATTCCCGAGGACCTGATTGCCCATTTCGTTAAGGGTCCGATGACCGCCGAGGCGGTGCAGGACGCCTCGATGGCGTTCAAGAAGGCCCTGATCGAGCGCGCCCTGGGGGCCGAGCTCGGCCATCATCTGGGCTACCCGGCTGGCGCCGAGCGCCCGGCCGGCACGGCCAACCAGCGCAATGGCAAGAGCGCCA
>NZ_AQUR01000081.1 GCF_000372525.1 Cupriavidus neocaledonicus | reverse complement strand
TGTGTTTCACCTGGTTGATCGTCGCCTTGTGCCACGATACGCACAACCAAGACTACATCCCGATTCGTGACGCTGTCCCACCCGACAGCGCCACAACCCCTCATGCCTGGTGACCATAGCGAGTTGGAACCACCCCTTCCCATCCCGAACAGGTCCGTGAAACGACTCCGCGCCGATGATAGTGCGGATTACCCGTGTGAAAGTAGGTCATCGCCAGGCTCTTATACTGCAAAACCCCTCGACAGCGTGTGCTGCGAGGGGTTTTGTCTTTGGCGCGGGCCTAAACGCTGCGCTCGCCGTCGTCGCGAAGCCGTAATACCATTACCGCAGTCCTCCATTTCCATCATGTCCGCTGACTGCGCCTGGTATCTCTATCTGCTCGAATGCACCGGCGATTCGATTTACACCGGAATCACCACGGATGTGGCGCGTCGGTTTGCCGAACACCAATCCGGAAAAGGCGCCAAATATACCCGCTCGCGCAAGCCCATTCGCGTGCTGGGGCAGGTGCGCTTCGCCACCAAGTCGGAAGCGCTGAAGGCGGAAATCGAGATCAAACGGATGAGTTCGGCGCAGAAGCGCTCGTTTTGCGCGGCTCTGCCGCTTGCGCCATCAGAACAGCAGGCAGCCTGATTCAAAAAAAACGGCCCGCATCGCAAGCGCGATGCGGGCCGTTTTTCTGGCTTGAAGCCTCAGACCACGGTCAGCGTGACATCGATATTGCCGCGCGTCGCGTTCGAGTACGGGCACACCTGGTGCGCCTGCTCGACCAGCTTCTCGGCAGCTTCGCGTTCGAAGCCCGGCAGCGAGATCTTCAGCTCGACCTGGATGCCGAAACCCTGCGGAATGGGGCCGATGCCGACTGCGCCCTGGATCGATGCATCGGCGGGCACGTTGATCTTCTGCTGGCTGGCGACATAGCGCATCGCACCCAGGAAGCAGGCCGAATAGCCTGCGGCAAACAGCTGCTCCGGATTCAGGCCATTGCCGGCGCCACCCATTTCCTTGGGCACCGCCAGCTTGGCGTCGAGCTGGCCGTCGGACGTGGTGGCACGGCCATCGCGGCCGCCGGTGGCGGTGGCATGGGCGGTATATACGACTTTCTCTAGTTTCATCTAAGGCTCCGGTTTGGTTGCCCGCAGGGGCGCCATCATTAATGCCTGCCGTCAGTCCGGCAGGCCGGAATCGGTCCGCGCTTGTTCGAGCGTCGACCGCAGTGCATGCAAGCGCCGCGTCAGGGCCTGGATCTCTTCGACCGGGCATTGCGTGGCGCATAACATCTGTTCAGGAATCCCCACGGCGCGCTGACGCAGCGCGCGCCCGGCGTCAGTCAGGCTGACCAGGACCCTGCGTTCGTCAGTCGCATCCCGTGTGCGGGTGACCAGACCCGTCGCGGCGAGCCGTTTCAGCAGGGGTGTCAGCGTGCCCGTGTCCAGCGCCAGGCGATTGCCGAGTTCCGAGATCGACAGCGTTTCGGCCTCCCACAAGACCAGCATCACGAGATACTGCGGATAAGTAAGCCCAAGCTCACTTAGCAGTGGCTTGTACAGCTTGGTCATCGCCAACGAGCTCGAATACAGCGCAAAGCATAGTTGGTGATCCAGCAAAAGCCAGTCGGTGACGGGTTCGTTGTCGCGTTCCATGTCGATATATTAGACGCAATTAGATTGTGCGCAAGATAAATTTTAATGTGCGCGCGCAGCTACAGGCGCGGCTAGACGTTGGGATCCGACCTTAAGTCTGTTTTAAGTCTTGGTCGCTAGCATGACGGTGTTGCGTCGCATCGTGCCGACGCCAGATGCTAAAAGGAAGGGAACACCTATGATGCGCCAGACCATTGCTCGCACCGCCGTTGGTATCGCAGCCCTGGCCGCGCTCGGCGGCGGCTACGCCTATCTGCAGCGAGAAGTCATCACCCCGGGCTACGCGGCGCCCGCGCCCGTGGTGGCTGCCGCCCAGCCGGCCGCTGCCGTTGCCAGGCCGATGGACTTCTCCGGCATCGTCGCCCAGTACGGACCCGCGGTGGTCAATATCAGCGTGACCGCGCGCGCCCAGCGCACCGCGGTCCAGATGCCGCCCGGCATCGATCCGGGCGATCCGCTGTTCCAGTTCTTCAAGCGCTTCGGGCCGCAGTTCCAGGGGCCGCAGGGTGGTCCCCAGCAGCTGGTGCGCGGGCAGGGCTCGGGCTTTATCGTCAGCCCCGACGGGCTGATCCTCACCAATGCGCACGTCGTCGACGGCGCGCAGGAAGTGACCGTCAAGCTCACCGACCGCCGCGAGTTCAAGGCCAAGGTGCTAGGGACCGATCCGCAGACCGACGTGGCGGTGATCCGCATCGATGCCAGGGACCTGCCGACCGTGCGCCTGGGCGATCCGTCGCAGGTGCGCGTGGGCGAGCCGGTGCTGGCGATCGGCTCGCCTTACGGCTTCGAGAACACCGTGACTGCGGGCATCGTCAGCGCGAAGTCACGCTCGCTGCCTGACGACACCTATGTGCCGTTCATCCAGACCGACGTGGCGGTCAATCCCGGCAACTCGGGCGGTCCGCTGTTCAACCAGCGCGGCGAGGTGGTTGGCATCAACTCGCAGATCTACAGCCAGACCGGCGGCTACCAGGGCCTTTCGTTCGCGATCCCGATCGACGTGGCGACCAAGGTGCAGCAGCAACTGGTGGCGCACGGCAAGGTCACGCGCGGGCGCCTCGGCATCAGCGTGCAGGAGGTCAACCAGGCGCTGGCGCAGTCGTTCGGCCTGCCCAAGCCGACCGGGGCGCTGGTCAACTCGGTCGAGCCGGACAGTCCCGCCGCGCGCGCGGGACTGAAGCCGGGCGACGTCATCGTGCAACTGGACAACGACGTGATCGACCATTCGGGCGACCTGCCGGAGCACGTGGCCGACATCAAGCCGGGCACGCAGACCTCGCTGAAGATCATCCGCAAGGGGCAGCCGATGACGTTGTCGGTGACGGTTGGCACCGCGCGCGATCAGGCGGTCGCGCAGAAGGCGGGCGGCAAGGAAGCCAATGGCCGGCTGGGACTGGCAGTGCGCCCGCTGTCGCCGGCGGAGAAGCGCGAAAGCGGCATCGATGGCGGCCTGGTGGTCGAGGACGTGACCGGTCCCGCCGCGCGCGTGGGCATCCAGCCCGGCGATGTGATCCTGTCGCTCAACGGTACGCCGATCGCATCGGTCGATCAGCTGCGGACGCTGGTGGGCAAATCGGGCAAGCAGGTGGCGCTGCTGGTGCAGCGCGATGATGCGCGCATCTTCATTCCGCTCGATCTGGGTTGATCCCGGCGGGCACCGCTGCATGCCCGCAAGCCGTTAACCAGCAAGGCTTTGACGTCATCGCGGGCCGTATACCGGCCGTATACCGACACGTTTACGAGTAGGTATACGGGCAGGTATACGGCCCGCTAAGCCTTACCGGAGGCGGGATTCAGCGCAATCAACTGCTTACAGAAAGCGCGCCAGCAGGTATCATCTCGACTGCGATGCACGAAGCATGCGGCGGCAGCCCCCGCCGGCCCTGGTTCTGCTGAATCGACAAAGAGGAAGTCTATGCAGTTGGATTTCACCCGTGCCCCGATGCCGGGTACCGATAGAGCGCGGCGACTGACGTCCACGACGTCAGCCACCGGCTCGGCGCCGAAGCCCCGGCGGCGCAAGAAAGAGGTCGCCCCGCACTGGGAGCGTGGCTACCGTTCGCACTTCTACCGCAACGAGCGCGGCGACAAGCTTGGCGAAGTGCGCCTGTCCGAACGCGGTGAGCTTCCGGTGGTCTACCACTGGGCCGCCGGCAATTACTCCGGCGCGGAAGGCTCGCTGGCCCACGCCCGTGCGCGCGTGGAAGAGACCATCGGTTTCGGCATGCGCCAGCTGTCGCTGTTCTGAGCAGGATCTTCGCCGGTGCCGCGCCCGCCGGCACTGCGACCCGTCCGCGCCCACCCTTTGCGCGCGGTGCCTTCGCTTCTCCCCTGATCTTCCCAGCCGTACCTGCAGTCCCAGCGTAGCCCACAGCCGGCGCAATCCTCGCCAGCTGGCGTCGCGATGCGCGCAGCGCCTACGCAAGCCGCCGCTGCCACAGCATGTACGCCGCCGCGCCAAGCGCCATGGCGGCAATCAGTCGATAGATATCCTCGCAAGCGACCAGTGTGGCCTGCTGCGTAATCAGCGCACTCAACTGCGCCAGCGCGCCCTGGTGTGCCTGTGCCGCGTCGAAGCCGCGCGCGGCCAGCGCCGACTGCATCCCGGCCATCCATTGTTCCGCTTCGGCCGGGCGCTGGCCGAGCGCGTGCAGCAGGCTGTCGTGCACCGCGAACTGGCGATTCTGCAGAAGCACCGCGCCCAGCGCCGAGGCAAAGGAGCTGGCGATCTGCCGCATCAGGTTCTTGCTGCGGTAGCCATGGGCAAATGCATCCGGGCTGAGCGCGCGGAACGTCAGCCCGGCGATGGGAATGATCACCAGCACGCCGAACAGGCCCTTGCCGACGAGTCCCCACGCCAGCGCCGCTGGCCCGGCGTCGGGCGGCATTCGCGAAAACCACCATGCCGTGGCGGCCATCAGCACCAGGCCGGCTATCATCAGCGGCTTCTTGCGCGTGAGGCGCGGCGCGGCCCGCAGGTAGACGAAGATGCCGGCCAGGCTGACCAGCGCGGCAAAGGTGTTGAGCCAGCCAGTGGTGGCCAGCGGGATCTTCAGGGCCTGCTCGGCATAGATCGGGAACAGGTAGCCGCTCAGGTTGCTCACCATGTAGTACACGAAGTACATCGCCAGGCCGGCCAGGTACACCGGCTGGCGCAGCGCGCGCAGGTGCAGCACCGGCGCCCGGTGGTGCCACTGGTGCCACAGGAACAGCGCCAGCAGCGCCAGCCCCGCCGCGGCCACGAGCGCAAGGCGCAGTGGGTGCGAGAACACGTCGAAGCGCGCTTCGGTCAGTGCCGCCTGCAACGTCACGATGGCGGCACCGAACAGCAGCAGCGGTCCGAGCGCGGGGCCGTCGGCGCCGGCGCGTGGTTCGGCATCCGGCAGCAGCAGCCAGGCGCCCAGCGTTGCCAGCGCGGCGAACGGCAGCACGCCGTAGAACACGTCCTGCCAGACGCCGTGCTCGATCAGTTCGGCGGCGAAGGCGGGCGCCAGCGCCGACGCCGTGAAAATGCCGATCATGAAGATGCGCGTGGCGCGCGGCCGCTCCGCCGGCCCGAACAGCACGTTGACCAGGATGCGGCAACTGGTGAACAAGGCACCGCCGCCGAGGCCCTGGATGAAGCGCGCCACTACCATCTGCGGCAGCGCATGGCTGGTCGCGGCCACCACCGTGCCGGCCATGAACAGCAGCAGCGCCCCGGTCAGGTAATGGCGGTAGCCGAACCGGCGCGACAGCCATTGCTGCTTCAGGATCATCAGCATGCTGCCGACGGCGTAGGCGGCCTGCACCAGCGCAAAGCTGCGCGGATCGGCGTCAAGGCCGCCGACGATATGGCTGGAGGCAAACACGAACATGATGTTCTCGAGGAACTCCACGCCCGTGGCCAGCGCCAGCAGCAGCATCAGCACGGTCTGCCGTTGCGGGCGGCTCAGCCAGCGCAGCCAGCGCATGCCCGCGCGCAATCGCCACAGCGGCCGCCAGGCCGATCCCGGACTCATGGCAGCAGCGTCTCCAGGGTCTGGTGCAGCACGCTCAGCGTGCGGGTCGCGCCGGCCAGGCCGCTTGCGCCGAGAGGCGCCCAGGCCGCGCCATACGCGGCATGGACCGCCGGGGCGGCGCGCTCGAGCAGGCGTCGACCGGCCGGGGTCAGGGTCAGCTCCAGGCTGCGCCGGTCGCTGGCCGACGCACGCCGGCGCAGCAGCCCGCGTGTTTCCAGGCCATCCAGCAGCCGTGTCATTTGGGTGCGGGTGGCATCGAGCGTGGTGCCCAGTTCGGACGGCATGCTGGGCTCGCCCTCGTCGGCGGCCAGCATGCTCAGCACCAGGTACTGGCTCATCTCCAGTTCAAAGGGCGCCAGGGCGTGGTCGATATGGCCGCGCAGCAGGCGCGCGGTGCGCAGCAGCAGCCGCGAGGCCAGGATCAGGTCGCGTGGGGCTTCAGGGTGGCTGGCGCAAAAACGGTCGATGCGTTGCTCGAATGACATGGCGGGGCGAGAAATTGATAACAACTGATATAGTTACAAACGTAATTATATCAGTTGTAGCCAACCACGCCGGTCCCTCGTCCGGCTAGCGACGCAAGGCCGCCGAGGCCCGGCGGATGCCGGCCCGCATCGAAGCCAGTGCTTGCGCATGCCGGTCGGCCGGCAGGTCGCCGTAGCGCAGGCTGATATAGGCGGCGCTGACGGCGGCGATCGCCTCGCCGGCAGCCGGCAGCCGGGCGCTGGCCCGCGCGGCAAATTCCTGCGGGCCTTCGGCCGGCGCTCGCGTGCAGCCGTGGCGGGCGAGCGCGGCGCAGAAGCGGGCATAGGCCGCGCCGACCGGGTCCGCCGGCGCCCGCCGCCGCCACAGTGGCACCAGCGCCAGCAGGCACAGCATGCCAAGCACGGCAGCCAGCAACGGTCCGGCCCCGACGCTGGTGCCGAGCGCCTGCAGCAGCCGCTGCTGCCGCGCGTGGTCGTACTGCAGCACCCAGCGCTGCCAGGTGTAGACCATGCCCTCATAGGCCCAGCGCAAATCCTTGAGCCAGCCCGGCTGTCGCGACGGACGCCAGTCGGCCGCTTCGCTGCCGACCACCGCATCCAGCCCCTGCTCGATGCGGCTGGGCGCGACTGCGCTGGTCGGGTCCACGCGTATCCAGCCGCGGCCATCGAGCCACACTTCGGCCCATGCGTGCGCATCGGACTGGCGCACCACGTAGTGGTTGGCCATGGGGTTGTATTCGCCGCCCTGGTAGCCCGTGACCACGCGCGCCGGCACGCCGGCGGCGCGCATCAGGAAGACGAAGCTGCTGGCGTAGTGCTCGCAGAAGCCGCGCCGCGTATCGAACACAAAGCTGTCGATCTGTTCGGCTCCCAGCGGCGGCGGGGCGAGCGTATAGGCGAAAGGCGCTGCCGCGAACAGCCGCAGCGCGGCCTGCACGCGCGCCGCGGGATCGGCATGGCGCTGTGCCCATTGCGCGGCCAGTGCGCGGGCGCGCGGGTTGCCCGGCGGCAGGCTCAGCGCCAGCCGCAGCGTGGCCGGCGGCAGCGCTTGCGCCGGCGGCGTCAGCGTGGAACGCGTGCGATAGCGGATGCGCTGCTCCACCGGCCGGCGCGCCATGAACTCGCCGTCGGCCGTGATGGCGGCCTCCGCGCCGGCGGACAGCGCCTGGCCGCGGTCGAGCACGAACAGCCAGCGCTGTCGGCTGGGTTCCAGCGTGATGCTGATGTCGATGCCTGCCGTGCTGCCGGCGACGCCGGCCGCCGGGGCCAGTTGCTGCCGCCGCAGCCGCGAGGGGTGCCAGGTGGTGCCGTCGTATTCCCACAGCACCAGCGCGCGCCAGTACAGCGCGGCCGCGGGCAACGGCGGGCCGGCGATTTCGGCACGCAGGGCGATCTCGGGCGAACGGATCAGTTGCCCCACGCTGCCCGGGCGCATGGTGTCGCTGATGCCGGTGGTGCCGCTCTGCGCGGACTGGGGCAGCTGCCACAGCGGGTGCTCCAGGCGCGGGAACAGCACGAACAGCGCCAGCGCCCACGGCAAGCCAAGCAGCGCCATGCGACCCAGCAGCGGCCAGATCGCCAGCCGGCTGCGTGCCTCGGGGTGATGCAGCAGCAGCCAGTTGCGCAGCACCCAGGCGCCAATGGCCAGGCTGTACAGCGCCAGCCAGAACGGCTGGTCGGACAGGTACAGCGTCAGCAGCAGGTAGAACGACAGCTGCGTGACCAGGGTCGCGTCCGACAGCGCGCGGCATTCCAGCAGCTTGAGGATGACAAAGGCGCCCAGCAGCGCCACGGCCAGCTCGCGTCCGATGCCGCCGCCGTCCTGCCACACCAGCGCGCACGCCACCAGCAGCACCAGCAGCGCGGTGGTGCCGAGCATCCAGCGCGACGGCAATGGCGCGCGCCGCCGCCACAGCAGCCAGCGCCACGCCAGCAGCAGCACCAGCAGCAGGCTCACCGCCACCGGCAGCGTGCGCGCCTGCGGCGCCAGTACCAGCGCCAGCTGGCCGAGCAGCAGGCCGTGGTCTTCATGCCGCAGCGGCCGGGGCGCGGGTTTCATGCGGGTTCCGCGGCGCGGATTGTGCCAGGACGATGGGGCCACAAGGCCAGCGCTTCGAGGCACGCGCGCCGGTGGCTGGCGCCGCGCGCGGGCGGCAACTCGATGCCGGGCAGGCGCAGGCCGATCTCGATTTCGTCGCCGGCCGAGAGCAACCATGCGCACAGGCGCGACAAGCGCGCCTCAGCCTCCATGCCGGCGGGCAGCGCGTGCCAGTCCAGCCAGCGCGCCGGCTGCCGCGGCGGATCGCCGGCGCGGCTGAGCCAGCGGCCGGTGCGCGCGCTGTGCTTCCAGGCGATGCGGTGCAGCGAATCGCCGCTGCGGTAGCGGCGCAGCTGGTCGATGCCGTCTTCGCTGTGGGTCGTGCTGGCGGCAGCGCGCGCGTCGTCGCCATCGTCGGGGCGGTGCGCGGGCGGTGGCGGTGGGGCGCCGGCTTCCGGTGCGGGGTAGACCAGCGTCGACAGCTCCAGGTCCGCATGGCTCCAGACATGGAACAGGCCGAACGGAAAGCGGCTGGCGATCGTCACGCGCGGCAGCGCCAGGCGGCCGCGCCGTGGCGCCGGCACGTGCAGCGCCAGCATGCCGCTGGCATTGGCTTCGAGCGTCAGCGCCGCGGCAGCGACTTCCGGCATGGCCGGCACGCGCGCCTCGATGCCGATGCGCGCGTCGCCGCCACGGCTGTCGACGCGTACGTGGAAGATCGCGTCCTGCCCGGCATGGACTGCCGCCACCGGCCCCGCGGCGACGGCGAGATCCAGCAGGTTGCGGTAGGCCAGCCACATGCATGACATGCCGATGCCGGCGAGCATGAAGGTCAGCGCAAAGCCCAGGCTGATGTTGTAGTTCAGCGAGGTCATCAGCATTGCCGCCAGCACCACCGCAAAGCCGACCCCGCCGCGCGTGGGCAGGATATAGAGATGGCGGCGGTCCAGCAGTACCACGCCGCCCGCGCCGCCAGCAGGGCGCCGGCTGGCGGCGCGGCGCCGGGCGAGGCGTGGCGTGCCGCCGAGCACGCCCTTGCGCGCCGCCATGGCGCTCAGGGAATCGCCACGCCGGCCAGCAGCGCGGCCAGGTGGCCATCGACGGCGGCGTGGCCGCCGGCGCCGGCCGGCAACAGGCGGTGCGCGGCCACGGCCGTGAACACCGCCTGCACGTCTTCGGGCAGCACCAGGTCGCGCTGGGCCAGCAGGGCCCAGGCGCGCGCGCAGGCCAGCAGCGCCAGCCCGGCGCGCGGCGACAGCCCCGCGGCAAGGCCGCCGTGGCTGCGCGTGGCCTGCACCAGCGCCAGCACGTAGTCGACCAGCGCCGGGCTGGCGTGCACCTGCGCGGCCGCGTCCTGCAGCGCCAGTACCTGGCTGCCATCCATCACCGGCGGCAGCTCCGCCGCGCTGGCGCCACCCAGGTACAGCACGCGCTCGAAGGAGGGGTCCGGGTAGCCCAGCGACAGCCGCATGGTAAAGCGGTCCAGCTGGGATTCGGGCAACGCGTGGGTGCCGATCTGCTCCAGCGGGTTCTGCGTGGCGATGACGAAAAACGGCGACGGCAGCGCGTGCGTGGCGCCGTCATGGGTCACCTGCCGCTCGGCCATCGCCTCGAGCAGCGCGCTCTGGGTCTTGGGCGGCGCGCGGTTGATCTCGTCGGCCAGCACCACCTGCGCGAACACGGGGCCGCGGTGAAAGCGGAATTCGCCGGCGTCGCGGACAAAGACCGAAACCCCGATCAGGTCGGCCGGCAACAGGTCGCTGGTGAACTGCACGCGCTGGTAGTGCAGCCCGAGCGTGCGCGCCAGCGCATGCGCCAGCGTGGTCTTGCCCACGCCCGGCACGTCTTCCAGCAGCAAGTGGCCGCGTGCCAGCATGCAGGCCAGCGCCAGCCGCACCTGTTGTGGCTTGCCAAGGACAATGCGGCCCAGCTGGGCCTGGGCCTCGGCCAGCGAAGCGACGATGCGGGGGCGTGCAGTCACGTGGGACCTCGGCGCAGAGCCTGAAAAAATCGCGGTGGATGCAGGAATTATCGGGCAAAGACCAGCGCATTGTAGCGGCGCCCACCGCAGGCGCGACCGTCTGTTGCCGTACGCACGCGGCCGCCGGCCCGGCGCCGAGTGCAGGCTGCGGATGCGGCGCCTGCGCCAGATGGCGCTGGTTCTGGCATCATGAGCCTGTCGGGCCACCGCGGCCCTGTTCCTGTTTCCGCCCCTTTGCGCGGCCCTGCGCCGCACCTGCTGCAATGACCTCGCTGGACCCCTGCGCCGACGTGCCCGCTTCCACCTTGTCCGCCGATGCCGGCGCGTTGCCGCGCCTGGCGCAGGCCTTCCATGCCAACGGTTTCGTGATCCTGCGCGGCTTTGCCGACGAGCCGGCGTGCGCGGCGCTGGAGGCGGTGACGCGCCAGCATCTCGCCGCGGCGGTGCCGCCGGTGGAGTTCGAGGCCGACCTCGGCTATCCGGGCGCCCCGGCCACGCGCGACGCCGCCGGCGGCGGCACGGTCAGGCGCCTGCGCCAGGCCTACGGGCGCGATGCGGTGTTCCGCCGCTGGGCCAGCGATCCCAAGCTGGTGGCGGTGGTGCAGGCCCTGCTGGGCGAGCCCGCCCGCATCACGCTGGCGCATCACAACTGCGTGATGACCAAGCATCCGCACTACGGCAGCCAGACCGGCTGGCACCGCGATACCCGCTACTGGTCGTTTGCGCGGCCGGAACTGGTGACGGTGTGGCTGGCGCTGGGCGACGAGGACGAGCGCAATGGCGTGCTGCGCGTCATCCCGGGTTCGCACCAGGCCCGGCTCGAGCCCGGCCAGCTGGACCCGGCCGAATTCCTGATCGAAGCGCACCCGGCCAGCCAGCCGCTGCTGGATGCCGCGCAGCCGCTGGCGCTGCACCGCGGCGACGTGCTGTGCTTCGACAGCCGGCTGTTCCATGCGGCCGGCCGCAATGCGTCCAACGCGGTCAAGCTGTCGGTGGCGTTCGCGTATTTCGGCGCCAGCAACCGGCCGCTGGACGGCACGCGCTCGGCCGAGTTCGGCAGCGTGGAGTTGCCCGCGGTCTGAGCCGGCGCCGCTGCGCTCAGGTGCGCAGCCCGACCAGCCCGGAGATCTTCTCGGAGGCTTCGAGCAGCGGCGGCAGGAAACGCTCCAGCATCTCCTGCGCGCTGGTGCGGTTGGCCTGGCCACTGATGTTGATGGCGGCGATGGTGTGGCCCGCGCGGTTGCGGATCGGCGCGGCAAGCGACACCAGCCCTTCCTCCAGCTCCTGGTCGTTCAGGGCCCAGCCGCGCTGGCGGATATCGGCGACGATGGCCTTGAGCGTGTCAACGTCGGTCACAGTGCGCCCGGTGCGCGCGCGCAGCTCGGTGGCGCGCAGCACGCTGTCGAGCTCGGGCTCGCTCAGCCCGGCCAGCAGCACCCGCCCCATCGACGAGCAATATGCCGGCAGGCGGCTGCCGATCGACAGGTTGATGGTCATGATCTTGCGCGCCGGCACGCGCAGCACGTAGACGATCTCGGTGCCGTCCAGCACCGAGATCGAGCAGCTTTCATGGACCTGCTGCGACAGCGCCTCCATGATCGGCTCGGCCAGGTTCCAGAACGGCATCGAGGTCAGGTAGGCGAAGCCCAGGTCGAGGATCTTGGGCGTGAGCCGGAACAGGCGCCCGTCGGCCTGCACATAGCCCAGTCCCACCAGCGTCAGCAGGATGCGGCGCGCGCCCGCGCGCGTCAGGCCGCTGGCCTGGGCGATTTCGGTCAGGGTCTGGGCCGGGTGCTGCGCGTTGAAGGCGCGGATCACCGACAGCCCGCGTGCAAAGGACTGCACATAGCTGTCGCTCGGCTTTTCGGGCGCGGCGGCGCTGTCGGCGGTCGGCGATGCTGGCGGCGGGGTCTGGCGGGGATCGGTGGGACTGGCCATCTGCGTAGCCCGGCGCGGTTCGCCGGATTGGCACGGAAAGGCCGAAAGGGTAGAGGAAATGCCGGGATTGCGCCAGTGCCGGGCCCGGACCGCCCCCCACGCCGGTACCCTGGCCTTTAGCGGAAGCTGCGCTGCACCAGCACGAACACCGCCCCCGCCACGCACAGCGCGGCAAAGCCATGCAGCAGGTCCATGCCGGCGAGCAGCGTCGCCTGCCGGTCGACTTCCTGCGACAGCCTGGCCAGCCCCGCCGCGGACAGCGCGTCGGGCATCTGCAGCACCGGGTTGAAGCGGGTGATGTGGTCGACCAGGTGCGTGCGGTGCTGCGCCAGGCCGTCCTGCATGAAGACGCTGGCGAGCCCGGTGCCCATTGCCGAGGCAATCTGCTTGCACACGTTCTTGAACTGGTAGGCGTGCGAGAAATCCCGGACCGGCACTTCCAGGTAGGTCATCGACGCCACCTGCACCATCAGCAGCACGGGCGTCAGCCCCTCGAGCAGCACCACCGGCACCAGCGCGTAGTCCGGCGCGCCCGGCATCAGCTGGGTCGACAGCAGCATCGCCGCGCACGCGTAGACGACAAAGCCGGCCGCGATCACGCGCCGCTTGCGGAACACCACCGCCATGCCCAGCGTGATCACGATGGCGCCGATGGCCGACACTGTGCCGCTGGTCGACAACAGCATGCAGGTGGTGCGGAAGGTCAGCCCGAGCCCGGTCTGCGTCAGCGTCGGCAGCAGGAAAGACCACGCCGACGACAGCAGGTAGTACAGCGTGTAGAAGCCCAGCCCGTACAGGTACTGGCGCCCGGCCAGGCGCGAGAAGTCGATCCACGGGTCCGGATGCCGATACAGCCGCCAGCCGCTGAAGGCAAACAGCGCCACGCCGCACAGCGCGGCCAGCGGCATCTCCGGCGAGCTGAAGAAGCGCGTGTAGCGCATTTCCTGCAGCGTATGCAGGAACACCAGCGCGCCCAGCGCGGCGGCAATGGCGGCCGGCCAGTCCAGCGTCGACACCGGCGGGTGCGGATCGCGCGGCGCTCGCGTGGGGTAGGTCAGCGCGACCGACAGCAGCACCGGCAGCGCAATGCCGGCCTGGAACAGGAATACCGCGCGCCAGCCGATATCGTCCAGGAAGATGCTGGTCAGCCAGGGCGTGATCGCCAGCATCGAAAACGCGCCGCCGCCGAAGCGCAGCATCAGCGGGGCGCGCTCGGCCGGCGTCGACACCAGCTGGACCAGGATGCGCGAGGCTGCGAACAGGCCGCCCGCGCCCAGCCCCTGCACCGCCTTGCCGGTGATCAGCCCGGCCGGGCTGGCAAACTCCGCGCAGATCAGCGAGCCGGCGATAAACACCAGCAGCGACACCATGGTGAAGCGCTTGTACGTGATGCGGCGCGCGAGCTGGTCCAGCACCATGTTCATCAGCACCGCGGTGGCGGCGTAGGCCGAGATCGCGTAGAGGTAGTCTTCCGGCGCGGCACCGACGCCGCCCTGGATATGCTGGCTGGCCACACCCATCATCAGCGTGGACGAGAAGTCGATGCCGGTCACCAGGCCCAGCGTCAGACCGAACAATGAAAGACGCCAGTGACCCATCTCGGGGTGACTGGCGATTTGCATGCGCGGGCGCTGGGGGGACGCGGTGCCGACGGCGGCGGGGGCGGGGATGGCTGGAATGGCGGGGGCTAGCGCGTCCGATCCAGCCTGGACAGGCGTTTGTTGCATCGCTCAAGCATAATGTAGGCCCACCGTCGAGAACTACAGCTTGTCAGGGAAACATTGTCCGGTGAACGAAACAATCCAATGGAATGACTGGGAGGCGTTCTGCTGCGTGGTCGAGCAGGGCACGTTCACGGCCGCGGCGGAGCAGCTCGACTGTCCCAAGTCGCGCGTGTCGGCCGCGGTCGCGCGGCTGGAAACCGCGATCGGCGCCAAGCTGCTGGAGCGCACCACGCGCCGCATGCGCCTGACCGATGCGGGCAAGGCGGTCTATCGCGATGTCGCGCCGCTGTTCGCGCGGCTGCGCGAGATCCGCCAGGAAACGCTGGCGCGCGAAGAGCGCGTGCAGGGCGTGCTGCGCATCGCCACGCCTTATGAATTCGGCGCGCAGCAACTCGGCGGCGTGATCTGCCGCACGCTGGCGGCACACCCGGCGCTCGATGTGGCGGTGGAAATCACCCAGGGCCTGGTCGATCCGATCCGCGACGGCTTCGACGTCGCCTTTGTCATCGTCGACGCCGACCTGCCTGACTCCGGCACGGTGGCGCGCCGCATCTACCACGTCGAACGCGGCCTGTTCGCCGCGCCGGCGCTGGCGGCCAGCCTGCCGGCGCAGCTGCGCCCGGAAGACCTGGCCAATATGCCTACGCTGACCACGCCTGGCGACACCGTCTGGGAATTCACCCGCGACGACCAGACCGTATCGGTGCCGATCCGCCCGCGCATGCAGACCCACAACGCCGAACTGCGCCTGCAAGGCGCGCTGGCGGGGCTGGGTATCGCGCGGCTGTCGGTCATCTATTGCGAGGCCGAGGTCGCACAGGGGCGGCTGGTACGGGTTCTGCCCGACTATCCGCTGCCGCCGCTGCGCGTGTTCGCGCTGCTGCCCGACCGGCGCCTGCAGCCGCGCAAGGTACGCGCCTTCATGGAAGCGATCGAATCGATGATGGTGTCGGAACTGCCGCCGGAAGGGGATGCGGAGACGGCGCGGGACGCCGGCCTGGATGCCGCCGCGGACGGGCTGGCGCCGGGAGAGGCCCGCACGGCGGGTTGAGGGCGCAGCCGGTGAAGGCGTCGGGCCAGTCCTGCGCTCCGGCTCCGGTCAGTGCAGGCCGATGATGCCCGCGCCCAGCCGGGCAAGGACCATCAGCAGGATCTGCGCAATCACGAACAGCACCAGCGGCGAGATATCGAAGCCGCCCAGGCGCGGCACCACGCGCTGGATCGGGCGCAGCACCGGCGCGGTCAGGTGGTCGATGGCCGGGGTGATCGGCGAATGCGGGTTGACCCACGACAGGATCGCCATCAGCAGCGTGACCCACATCACCAGGCTGATGGACCACTTCAGCACATAGAGCACGGCGGTCAGCAGCATCGCGGGCACGAAGCCGGGCAGGTCGATGCCGCTGATCAGCGCGACCAAAGCCAGAAACACCACCGCGGTCAGCCACGCGGCCAGGATCGTGGCCCAGTCGATGCCGCCCACGCCCGGGATGATCCGGCGCAGCGGCCGCACCAGCCAGTCGGTGATCTGGAACACGCCCTGCGAGACCGGGTTGCGCGTGGGCAGCCGCGTCAGCTGCATCCAGACGCGCAGCAGCAGCGCCATGCCGAACAGGGTAAAGACGGTATCCAGCAGGAAGAGAGCGATTTCCGAGAACATCGGTGCGTTTTCCGGTGACGGGTGAAGGTGTCTGCAACCGCACAGATTCTGCCATAGCCGGGCGCGCGCCCGGCGCAAACCGGGATCGGCCGCCGGGGTGCCGCGCGGCCCCTATAATTGCGAGCGCCCCGCCCGGGGGCTCGTGCGGATTGCCGCGCCTTCCTTCCCTTTCGCGTTTTTTGCCGCCCATGCCCAGCAAGTCTGCCCCGTCGCCGCAACCCGCCCCGCTTACCAAGGCCGACTTCGAGGCACTGTCCGACTTCCGCTACCAGCTGCGCCGCTTCCTGCGGTTTTCGGAAGACGCGGCGCGCGAGGAAGGACTGACGGTGCAGCAGTATCTGCTGCTGCTGCATATCCGCGGCTGCGCCGACAAGGACTGGGCCTCGATCGGCGAACTGGCCGAGCGCCTGCAGGCCAAGCAGCACGGCGTGGTGGCGCTGGTCAATCGCTGCGAGGCCGCCGGGCTGGTCAAGCGGCGGCTCAACCCCGAAGACCGCCGCGTGGTGCAGGTGCACCTGACGGCCAAGGGCGAGCGCTACCTGAACCGGCTGGCGATGCTGCACCGGACCGAGCTGGAATCGCTGCGCGGTGCATTCCGCGTGGCCCGCATCACGCAGTTCAACGACGACGGCGCTGAGCGCGGCTGAGCGCGGCCAAGCCGGCATCGCCACCCGTTACAGGCGGTTACCAATCACAAGCTCCGGTGACACCCGCTGGCCGCCGGCGGCCCTAGACTCGCGCGCATTCCCCAACACGCGCAGCGCGCAGGAGTCCTGACATGTCCATCCCCTTTCGTTCGGTTGTGCTTGCGGTGCTTGGCGCCGGTGCGCTGGCCGGGTGTGCCACGCCGTATGGCTACGACAACGGCTATGGCGCGGGGTATGGCGGGGGCTACGGCGGCGGCTATGGCAACAGCAGCTATGGCAGCAACGGCTACGGCAGCGGCACCACCATCAGCGGTTACCCGCAGCAGGGCTATCCGCAACAAGGCTATCCGCAGCAGGACTACCCGCAGTCGTCGTATCCGCAGCAGCCGTATCCCCAGCCGTCGTACCAGGACGGCAGCTATGGCAACGGCTACGGCAACCAGGCCTACGGCGTGCGCTACGGCTGGGTCGAGGGTATCGAGGTGATGCCGGGCCAGCCGCCATCGACCAGCGGCGCGGGCGCCGTGGTGGGCGGCATCGTCGGCGGGCTGCTGGGCCACCAGGTGGGCGGCGGGCGCGGCAATACCGTGGCAACGATCGGCGGCGCCGTGGTGGGTGCGGTGGCAGGCAACGAGGTCGAGAAGCGCACCGGCACCAGTGCGCCGGCCTACCGCGTGCGCGTGCGCACCAGCGACAACGCCTACCTGACGCTGACCCAGTCCAACGCCTACCAGATGCGCATCGGCGACCGCGTCCGGATCGAGAACGGCGTGGCCGTGCCGTACTGAGCGGTCAGTCCGCGCCGGACCGCTGCGCGTAATCCTCGCGCGGCTGGCGCTTGAGCGGTTTGCCCGCGGTATTGCGCGGCAGGTCCGCGACGAACACGATGCGCTGGGGCACCTTGAACGGTGCAGCGTCCTGGCGCGCATGCGCGCTCAGCGCTTCCTCGGTTTGTTATGGTTGCGGTCCGGCAAGTCTTGAAGCCAGGCGCCGAGGACAAGGCGTGCCGGCTTGCCATGACAAGCCGGCGGCAGGGGCGGACTACAGCGATGCCGACAGGAACACCAGCGCGCGCCCGTGCGCCAGCGCGGCGCTGGGCTGGTGGTAGGAGCCGCGCGCCCAGCAGTTGAAACCGTGGTCGGCCTGCGGGTAGACGTGGATCTCGGTGGCGGGTTTGCCATCCATCGCTTCGCGTACGGCCTGTACGGCGTCGGGCGGGATATGCGGGTCAAGCGCGCCGTAGTGGAACTGCACCGGCACGCGGATGTTCGCGGCTTCCTGCAGCTGGTTCTGGATGCCGCCGCCGTAGTAGGGCACGGCCGCATCCACCAGCCCGCGCGCCGCGCTCAGGTACGACAGCAGGCCGCCGAAGCAGTAGCCCACCGCGGCGACCTTGCCGGCACCGGTGTGCTGGCGCAGCACCTGCACCGTGGCGGCGATATCGTCGAGCGTGGCGGCGATGTCCACGGCCTTGCGCAAGGCCATGGCGCGCGCCATGTCGTCGCCCTCGTAGCCGAGCTGCACGCGCGGGGCCTGGCGCCAGAACACGTCCGGCGCCAGCACGGCATAGCCGTCGGCGGCGTACTGGTCGGCCACCGCGCGGATATGCTCGTTCACGCCGAAGATTTCCTGCAGCAGCACGATGCCCGGCGCGCCGGGCTGCACGCCCCCCGGCGGCAGGCTCAGGTAGGCATCGAAACTGCCCGCGGCGGTGTCGACGCGGATCCATTGGCTGTCGGGAATGGCTGTCATGGCGAAGGGTTCTCCGGAAAGGGCTTGGCAGGGGTTGCCGCAATGTCAGCCCGCCAGTGTGCCACCGCGCGCCGCATCGTGCAGCAGGGCCTTGCTTCAGTACGCGCGCGACTGCCGGTAGCGCGTGTGCCAGTTGTCGGTATAGGCCTTGACCACCGCCGCGTCGCCGCGGATGAGCATGCCGTTCTCGGCATTGCGTTCCTGCGCCGACTTGGTGAAGTTGAAGGAGCCGGTGAACACCGCCTGGTCGTCGAACACCATCACCTTGTTATGGGCGATCGCGGGCTTGTTGTCGATCACCACCGGCACGCCGGCGTGCTTGAGGAAGGTGGCGCTGGTATAGCGCTCGCTCTGCTGGCTCTTGTCCAGGATCACGCGCACGTCGACGCCGCGCCGGTGCGCCTGCGCCACGGCCTCGGCAATCGGCGCGCTGGTGAACGAATAGGCCTGGATCAGCAGGCGCTGGCGCGTGCTGCGAATGGCATTGATCAGCAGCGCCTGGCAACTCGCGCCATCCGGCACGAAGCACAGCGTGTAGCCGCTGCCATCGGCAAAGGGTTTGGTCGGCATCGGCCGGGCGTCGGGCGGCTGGGCCGGTTGCGCGGGCTTGCCGGTGCGGGACGGGAAGTGATTGGCGACGGCCTCGTTGAAGGTCTCGCTGATGCTGTTGGCGATGGTCTCGGACACCTGGTCGAAGGCCGATGCCGAACGGGCGTGCGCCAGCAGCGCGAAGGGACTGAATGAAGTGAAGGCCGACACGGCGGTGGCCAGGCCCAGGCCCAGCACGGCCCGGCGAATAAAGCGATAAGTCACGGCGGATCTTGGCGTCGGTGAAGGACAGCGTGCGCGCGCCGCGCGCCGCACCTGTCCGGGGCGGGAACGCAGCGTAGCAGCCGGATACGCCACTGGCAAAGCGGGATTGTGTAACAGGATCTGTGGCGCTTACGGCGTGCCGCGGCGGCCTTGGGACTATCCGCGGCCGGCGCCTATGATGGAGGCAACCCCTGCGGCGGCGGCCGCCAAGGAGAGGCAATGACCAACCACACCTACAAGCTGGTCGAGATCGTCGGCTCCTCGCCCGACGGCTGCGACCAGGCCATCCAGAGCGCCATCGCCAAGGCTGGCGAGACCATCAAGAACATCGACTGGTTCGAAGTGGTGGAAACGCGCGGCCATATCCAGAACGGCAAGATCGCGCACTACCAGGTCACGTTGAAGGTGGGCTTCCGCGTGACCTGAGTCCACGCTGCGGTCAGACGGGGGCAGCAGCAGGCGGTATCCGCTGCGCGGCCTCGCTGGCATGCGCGTACAGGCGCTGCAGCGCCGGCTGCGGCGCGTCGCGCAGGAACGCGAGCATCTTGTCGATAAAGGGCCCGGTGGCGGTCTGCGGCACCCGCCTTATCCATTGCCGCGCTTCCGCTTCGCGGCCCGCCAGCGCCAGCATGCGCGCGTAGTTGAACTGGCCGCGGAAGTCGCCGCCTTCGGCCGCGTCGCGGTAGTACACGGTTGCGCGCGCCGGGTCCTGTGCCACTTCCCAGCCGTCTTCATGGAAGCCGCCGAGGATATTGAGCGATTTGGCATGGCCCAGCGCCGCCGCGCGCTGGTACCAGCCGAGCGCGGCGCGCCGGTCCGCGGCGATGCCGCGGCCCAGCACCAGCGCCGTGGCCAGGTTGTACATGCCCCAGTCCGAGCCGCGCTCGGCCGCCAGCGTGTACCAGTGCGCGGCGGCGCGGTGGTCCGGCGCGGTGCCCCAGCCGTTCTCGTAGCAGCGGCCGGCCAGGTTGACCGCGCCCGCGTGGCCGGCGTGCGCGGCGTGCTTGAACCAGGCGAAGGCCCGCACCGGGTCGCGCGCGACGCCATGGCCGGCCAGGAACCACTGGCCCAGCACCATCTGCGCGTCGAGGTGGCCCGCCACCGCGGCGCCGCCCAGCCACGGCAGCGCCAGCTGTGGCGGGCCGGTCAGCTTGTCGCGCAGCGCGGCGGGACCGAGCTGTTCCAGTTCGACCGGCGTGGCGACGCGAAAGGGCAGGGTATCCATACAAGGGGCTTCGGTTGAAAGGCAAAGCGGCACGCGGCCGGAGCCGGCCGCGTGCCGCGTGGTGTGGCCTGGGCGGCCACGGCGCTCAGTAGCGCAGGTTCAGGTTCAGCACCGCGGTGCGGCCCGAGGCCACCGTCGCATAGTGCGAGGTATAGGCCTGGCTGTAGTAGGTCTTGTCGGTCAGGTTCTGCACGTTCAGCTGCAGCGCCACGTATTTGTTGATGCGGTAGGCGGCCATCGCATCGAAGCGCCAGTACGGCGGCACCCACTTGTTGGTGCCCTGGTTGCCCCAGATCTTCGACACGTAGTAAGCGCCGCCGCCGATGGTCAGGTTGGGCAGCAGCTGGTAAGTGGTCCACAGGCTGAAGCTGTCTTCCGGCGTATTCGGGAACGCCTGGCCGTTGGTCTGGCCGAAGGCCGAGCCGGCGCCGCCGTTGTTGCGCAGCTCGCTCTTCAGATGGGTGTAGCCGCCGAACATGGCCCACTTCTCGGTCAGGTTGCCGGAGAAGCCCAGCTCGAAGCCGTCCACGCGCTTGTTGCCGGCCATGGCCGCGGTGCCGTCCTGCTGCACGATGCGCGCATTGGTGGTCTCGATGCGGAAGATTGCCGCGGTCAGGGCCAGGCGGTTCTTCAGCACGTCCCACTTGGTGCCCAGTTCGAATGAGCGGTTCTTTTCCGGCGCGAGCTGGTCGCCGCGGTTGCCGCTGCGGTCCGGGGCCAGGCCGTTGGGGTCCGAGCCCTGCGCCAGGAACGCGCCCGCGGGGGTCGACGAAGTGCCGTACGACACGTAGAAGCTGGCGTTCTCCACCGGCTTGTACACCACGCCCAGCTGGTAGTTGAACAGGTTGTCGTCGCGCGAGTATTCCGCGCGCGAGCCATTGGCCGCGCGCGCCGCGGTGAAGCGCGAACGGTAGCTGTCGAAGCGCACGCCGCCGTTGACGATCCACTGCTTGGTCAGCTCGACCGAGTCGAACAGGTACACCGACGCCGTATTGGTCCTGGCGTTGGTGGGGTTGTTGGCGCGCGCGATGCTGCCGGCCCACGGGTCGTTGGGATTGGGGTTGAGCAGCGTGGTGCAGTTGTAGCCGCCGGCCGCGCCCGCGCCGTTGGGGCAATTGCTGTTGCCGGTGTCGACGTTGTAGCTGTCGTTCTCGCTCTTTTCCTGCGAGAACTCCACGCCGAACACGTACTTGTGCTTGATCGCGCCGGTCAGGAACTCGCCCGACAGGTCGGTCTGGTTGGCCACCGTGCGCGCGGTGGAATAGCGCGTGTTCACGCGCCGCCAGAGCAGGTCGTAGTAGATGTTGCCCTTGCTGTCGTCAGGCTGCGTGTAGATGTAGTCCTGGCTGGTGCGCGACAAGCGGGTCTGGTTGCGGAACTTCAGCGCCGGCGAAAAATCGTGCTCGAAGCGGATCGTGCCCATGTCGGCCTGGTCCTTGCGGAAGTCGCGGTCGAGCAGGCCGTAGTAAGTGCTGCGCGGCACGTTGACCGGCGAGCCGTCGCCGGCCTGGCGCGTGCGCGGCCGGCCATCGCGGCGCGCGGTGAAGGCCGGGTTGTTGTACGGGATGCCGACGTCGGGGATGTCGTCGGTCTGCATGTGGTAGTACGACAGCGTCAGGCGCGTGTCGGTGCCCAGGCCGAACGCCACCGACGGCGCCACGCCCCAGCGCTTCTGGTGCACGGCATCGCGCCCGGCGACGTCCTGGTCGTGGAACATCGCATTGAGGCGGAACGCCGCGTGGTCGGCGAACTGCCAGTTGCCGTCGGCGGTGCCGCGCACGTACTGCGCGTTGCCGAAGCCGAGATTGCCTTCGGCAAAGTTGCCCAGCCTGGGCGCCTTGCTGGTGATATTGATGCTGCCGCCGGCGGAGCCGCGGCCGTCGTAGGCGCCGGCCGGGCCCTTGGTCACTTCGACGTTCTCGACGTTGAACAGCTCGCGCGACTGCGCGCCGATATCGCGGAACCCGTCGAGGAAGGTGCTGGCCTGCGCGTCATAGCCGCGGATAAACGGCCGGTCGCCGACCGGGTTTCCGCCCTCGCCTGCGCCAAACGCGATGCCCGGCACCGTGCGCAGCACGTCGGTCAGCGTGGTCGAGCCAGTGCTCTGGATCACTTCCTGCGGAATCACCGTGATCGAGCGCGGCGTATCGCGCAGCGGCTCGGGATTCTTGATCGACGACGAGCTTTCCGCCTTGAAACCGCTGTCGCCGGTGACCGTTACCTGCGGCAGGTTGACCGGCTTGGGCGCCTCTTGCGCGGCGACCGGTGCCGCGGCAACCGCTGCGCCGACCATGCCGGTCAAGCGCGGCATGGCGCCCAGCCTGCCGTGGCTCTTTCTCGTTATGACTGCCGAATGCTGCACTTTGCCCTCTTTATTAGCGAACAGAAATGGTAATGAGAGGTATTATCATTTAGTGATGGTTGACTGGTCAAGATTGAGCCGCGTTACCCTGCTTGTTGAACGTCAACAGTGTTGCGAAATGGCGCCACCGCCAGCGCGGCCCGCATGTTGCGGTCGTCGCAAAAAAATCGGCCGGCGCTGAACTTGCCGCCGGCCGTGCAGGGAACCTTGGAAAGGCGAGGACTCAGTCGAACTGGTAGGAATAGATCATGTTGATGCGGGGCGAGCGGCGGCTGGCATTGGTCGGCTTGTCCCCGACCGGCTGCGCCAGCGACAGGTCCAGCGTGTAGTAGCGTCGGTCCGAGAAGCGCGCGCCGAGCGCCACCGACGACAGGCTGCGGTGCGACAGCGACACGCTGTTCGAATACACGCGCGCCACGTCGGCCAAAACATAGGGCTGGATCGTGCGCAGATAGGTCAGGTCCGGCAGGAACAGCCGGCTGATCTCCGCCGACGCGCCCCAACCCTTGTCGCCCGCGACTTCGCCGGCGGGGTAGCCCAGGCCGAAGAAGCGTCCGCCAAAGCTGATCTGCTCGCCCGAGGCGAGCCGGTCGCCGCTGTACTGGCCGGCGGCGGCCAGGGTCAGGCCAAAGCCCGCCGGCAGGTCCTTCGATTGCGACAGCAGCAGCCGCGTGCGCAAGAAGCTCAGGTCGTTGTTGTTGTTCTGGCGGCTCGCGCCCAGCGCATCGAAGCCCTTGTACAGGCCCAGCGTGGCGTTGCGGCTGACGCCTTCGCCGCGTTGCAGGTAGGTCAGCTCCGCCGTGGCCACGCGCACGTTGGTGCCGAGCGTGACGCGCGTGCCGGTGGCGGTGTGGGTATAGCGCTCGAACTGGTCGGCGCCGTAGACGCCGCCGGTCAGTGTCAGCGTATGCGCGTTGGACAGCAGCAGCGGATAGCTCAGGGTGCCGCCGATGCGCCTGGTGTCGTTGACATAGCGCGGGTTGAAGCCGATCGGCGCCAGCGTCGCGTTCTGCGGCACGCCGCGGTAGTGCGAGGCGTTGAGCCGCGCCACCATGCCTTCGGTGCCGAGCGGCTGCGCATAGCTGGCGGCGTAGTATTCCTCGCTGTCGCGGCCCTTGGGAAACAGCGCCGACACCGAGACCTGCTCGCCCAGCGGCGTCAGGCTGTTGGTGGTGGCCGTGGCGATGGCGCGCAGGCCCGGCGACATGTATTCGATGCCGGTGCCGAACGTGAAGGGCTTGCGCTTGACCTCGAGCACCATCTCGCAGGCGCCGTCGGTGGTGGTGGGCGGCTGCACCGTGGCCGCCACCTGCAGCCCGGGCTGCAGCGCCAGCGCGTTGACGTAGTGCTCGAAGCGGTCCTGGCGCAGCGGGCGGTCCTGCTGCAGTTTCTCGGCGATGGCGCGCAGGCGGCGCTCGGCCGGGCCCGCCTTGCCGGTCACGGTCACCTTGGCGACGTAGCCTTCGACCACCGTGATCAGCACATCGCCATTGGCAAAGTCCTGCGCCGGCACGAACGCGAACGACAGCGGGTAGCCGCGCGCCTTGTACATCTGCGTCACCGCATTGGCGGCTTCGAGCAGCTGCGCCACCGTGACCTCGCGATTGGCCAGCGGCTGGAACTGCGCGGCCACTTCCTCGAACGGCAGCGTCTTCGCGCCTTCGATGCGAAAGCGCCGCGGCGTCAGGCGCGCGTTGAGCAGGTCCTGCATGGCGGGCTGCGGCCGCTCGACCTGCACGGTCACGCGGCTGTCGGGCCGGGCCGGGGCAATCTTGGGAAGCGTCTGGGTCGGATCGCCCTGGACCGGGCTGCGCGGATCGGCCTGGACCAGGCCGTGATGGAACGCGCCGACGCCGACCAGCAGCGCGGCAACGCGATGACGTGCACGCATGGCAAAACCCCTGTAAGAAACACTGCGGCTATTGACGTCGCGTGCCACGGGCGTGGGGGCTGCCGCTACCCCCGGGCGCCTGCTGGCCGATACTGCCGGTCCAGCGCGTGGCCGCTACGTTGAATCAGGTGAGCACCGCCGCCCGCGATCACGCGCTCACGCGATCGCCGGGCAGCGGCCAAGGCAGGATTACTTCTGGCCGAGCCCGCCGGTCAGGCCGCCGAGCAGGCCGCCGACCAGGCCACCGACGGGCCCGGTGGTCGAGCCCTTGGTAGTGCTGCCCGCGGTGGTGGTGGCGCCGCCGGTCACGGCGGAGACGACATTGGTGACCGGTGCCAGCGGGCTGGTGGCGCCGGTGCCCGCGGTTGCGCCGCCAACGCTGCCGACCACGCCATTCACTACGCCGCTCACCGCGCCGGTGACCGGTGCCAGCGGCGTGCTGGCCGTGGCGGAGGCGAGGCCGCCGGTGACGGTGCTGACCAGGCCGGTGACGGGCGCCAGCGGCGAACCACCGGTACCGCCAGTGGCGCTGCCCAGCCCGCCCACCGCGCCACTGACCAGCGACGTGACCGGAGCCAGCGGCGTGTTGGCGGTGGCGGCGGTCAGCCCTCCGGTGACGCTGCCGACCAGGCCGGTGACAGGCGCCAGCGGCGAACCCGTGCCGCCAGCGCCTGCCCCGCCTGCCAGCCCCCCGGCCAGCGTGGTAACCGGTGCCAGTACCGGACCCAGCGCGCCCAGCCCCCCGCCGCTGGCAGGGCCGTTCACCGCGCCGCCGAGCGAGGCCACCGTGGTGCCGGTGGCGTTCACCACGCCGCCGACGCCCGCGACCCCCGGCGTGTTGGTTTGTTGCAGCTTGCCGCCTGCGGTGGCCAGCGCGCCGCCCACGGTGGCCAGCAGGCTGCTGGCCGGGGCGCCCAGGCCGGTGGCCGCGCCCAGTGACTGCGTGGTGCTGGTCAGTTGCGAGGTGATCGGCACGATCAGCTTGCTGGTGGTGATGGTCACCTGCTCGACCGCACCGCTCGACAACACCGAGGTCAGCGTCCCGCCGGTGTTGCTCACGGTATTGCCAAGCGTGCCGACCACCGCGCCCAGCGGCGAAGTCAGCGGCGCCAGCGGTGCCAGCTGGCCGGTGCCCAGGCCGCTCACCGCGGTGCCGGCGCTGGTCACCGCCTTGCCCAGTTCGGTCACGACATTGCCGGTGCTGGCGACGGTGGTGCCGACCGGGTTGGTTGAATTGGGCATGCTGCCCAGCCCGGATTGCAGGCCAGTGGCCAGCGCGCCGACGGCATCGCCGGTCGCCGCGACCACGCCGCCCAGCCCGCTTTGGGTCTGGCCCGGCACCAGCGGCAGGGTGGCGTTGCCAAGCTGGTTGCCGAGGTCGCTGACGGTGCTGCCCGTATTGCCCAGCACCGTGCCGGCGTTGTTGATCACCGTGGCGGTCGGGGTCAGCGCGGTGGGGGTCTCGCCACCGCCGGTATTGCCGCCAGTGTCGCCGCCATTGCCACCGCCCGTGCCGCCGCTGCCGCCGCCGCTGCCGCCCGTGCCTCCGTTACCGCCACCGGCCAGGTCGGTGCCGCCACCGGTTCCGCCGGTGCCGCCAGTGCCTCCATTCGTGCCGCCCTTGGTCCCGCCATTGGTCCCGCCATTTGTCCCCGCGGTATCGCTGGTGCCCATCGAGGTCGAGCCGCTGCCGCTGGCGCAGCCACCCAGGGCCAGCAGGGTTGCGAGGAGTGCCGTTGCGGCGAGTTGTTGTTTGCGCATGATCTGTTCCTTCATTCCCGTCGTTTCAATCGCTCGGCCGCGCAACGCGTTTGTCTGCTGCGTGCGGCGGTGACGGTGATGGCGCAATCGGTATGCCAGCGCTTTGGCGTGCTACCGCACAGACCCCGCCGAAGTCGGGTATGGCACCCGCCAGCCCTTGCGGCATGCGGCCTGCGCGGTGTCGGCGCAAGGCGCCGCGAGACCTGGCGGCGCATTGGCGCAGAGGGAGGCGCGCGTTACGCGTTACGTAACGTGTGTCGTGCCCGGGGAACAAAACAGCGCGGGCAAGGCGGCGCTCAGCCTGCGATCGCGGGCCCGCCGCGCCGGCACTGCGTGTTCCCGCATGCCCGGAACACGTTACGTAGCACGTAACACGTCAAGCCCCTGCCGCGATGCTGCGCACGCAGGCTGCGCCGCTAACGCGCGTCACCCTGCAAGCCGCGCCGCGCAAGGCATGCAGGCGGCCCGCGGGTCTGCGCGCCAGCCCACCTTGCCGCGCTGGCACGCGCTTTGCCATTTGCTCTGCCGACGCGCCCACGATTTCGCGTTCCACCGTGACGCCATGACAGATGGGGATGGCAGGCAGGTCGAACAAAGCGGGACAACAGCGAGCGCTCGTCGGCATTCCATGCGGCGGTTCACAAGAAAAGACGGCCCGGCAGCGCCGTGGCCAACCAGACAGGAGAAGGACAATGAAGACCAAGCATCCGGCACCGCTTTCCATGACCTCGCTGGCCGCGGCCGGCATGGCCGCCCTGGCCCTGCTGATGGCGGGCTGCTCCTCGAGCGGCGGCGGCAGCGGCGCCAATCCGAAGCCCAGCGGCGGCGGCGCCGATACGCCGGTCACGCCGCCGCCGCCGGCCGCCGCGCAGACCACGCCGACCGCCAAGGCCACCGAAGGCGTGGGCAACACCGTGGTGTCGGCCGGCAACGCCGTCAGCGAGATCGGCAAGTCGATCCAGGACGCACCGCTGCCGCTGCTGCCCACCGATGCACGCAAGGGCGCGGGTGGCGTGGTGGTCAATGCGGGCGAAGCGGTCGGCGCGCTCGGCGCCGGCGTGCGCGACGGGCTCGGGCAGATGGGCTCGGTCGACAACCCGCTGGGCGTGACCGTGTCCAGCTCCGGCAACGTGGTGCGCGAGGTCGGCGACGCCGTGGTCAACGGCGGCGCGCTGGTGCAGGGCCTCGGCACCGAGAAGCTGGCGCCGCTGGCACCGCTGACCACGCCGGTGGGCGGCCTGGTCGCAAAGGTCGGCACGGTGGTGCAGGGTGGCGGCGACAAGCTGCAGACGGTGCTGGCCGATGGCGCCGTCGCGCAGGTCACCAATTCGCTCAGCAAGGTCATCGTGCCGCTGACCAGCAAGGTCACGGATGGCACGCAGACGCTGGGCGCGACCACGCGCCTGGGCGGACCGGCCGACGGTCTGCTCTACAAGGTCGGCAATACGGTGGCCACCGGCGGCAGCATGCTCAGCCAAACGCAGGCGCCGGTGGTCGCGCCGCTCGGCGGCGTGGTGACAGAGGCCGGCAAGACCGTTGCCGCGGTCGGCGTGCTGGTCAACGGCAACGGCCAGGGCGGCGATGGCAATGCGCTCGGCGGCCTGCTCGGCAGCCTGCCGCTGGTCAAGCCGGGTAGCGGCGACGGCGGTGCCGTTAGCGGCGGCGCGCCGGGGCCGGTCGGTGCGCTGCTGGCGCCGGTCACGGGCCTGGTCGGCGGCATCAAGAGCGGTGTCGGCGGCAGCGTTGGCGGCGCAGGCGGAGGCGACAGCAAGCCGCAGCTGCCGATCCTGGGCGGACTGCTCCACTGAAATGTCTCAACCCGCATAGGTGTTTTCACGGTGCGCTGTCGCTCATCACCCCGTCGCAGCGCATCTTTTTATTCCTGCTGGCCGCGCGGCTGAAAATGCCTGCATGGCCAATGGGCGGGCCGGTTTGCGCCGGCCCGCCGGCTTCATTTGCAGGCTGCCGGCCTGCGCGTTTCAAACGCGTGCCTTAACCCCTTCGGGTCATTACTATCACCCGAGGGAGGGGTATGGTTGAGACATACCATGTCTTATAAAAAAGGCGCAGCAAGCGTGAATGGTCGATAAAAGAGCGGGCCACAGAGCACCGTGATAATCGAACGGGGGAAGCGTGATCGCGGCATCAGATCACTCGGGAGTGTCAACAAATTATGAAACGACTCATTGCACGCTTTATCAAAGATGAGCGCGGGGCAACCGCTATTGAATATGGGCTGATTGCGGGACTCGTTGCCCTCGCAGTCGCCGCAGGCGCCACCCAACTTGGCACTAACCTCAGCGATGGCTTTAAGAGCCTTGGTGAAAAGGTAGTGACCATGCTTGGCAAGCCAACCACGTAAGGCGCCGTGATTGCCGCGCTCCTCTGCGCGGCGACCCTCTACACAGACTTCGCTTACCGGCGGGTTCCGAACCTCCTGCTGGCGATCGCCGTGATGGCCCTCGGGCTGGCGCTGCTCGCCGGACAGGCCGCGGAACCGCCGCTGGCCGCGCGCCTGACCGGCGCGGGGCTGGGTCTTGCCGTCACCTTGCCGGTCTACGCCCTCGGGCGCATGGCCGCGGGCGATGTCAAGTTCCTGACGGTGGCGGGGTTGTTCACTGGTCCGCAAGGGCTGGTGGTGGCATGGGTCGTCGGCAGCCTGCTCGGGCTGGTGCACGCGCTGCTGGCGCTGGCACTGGCGCGCCGCACGCCGGCCGCGGATCACGCTTTGCATTCCCAGGACCCACCCCTTCCAACGGCGCAGTTTTCGCCGGCGCGCGGCATCCCGTATGCGGCGTACCTGGCCGTGGGAGTGCTGGCCTGGATGGCTGCGGGCCAATAGCCGGAATGGCTTGAGGCCGGCAGGCCGCGCCGCCGGTCGGCGCGGCGGAACACCAAGAGACCGGGGTTTCAGATGTGGTTGTACGCAAGGGTCAACAGGACAATCAGCCGGCGCCGCCACGGTGCGGGCAGCGCCGCGATCGAATTTGCGATCGTGGCGCCGGTGCTGGTCACCATCGTGATCGGCATCGTCTACTACGGCGTAATGCTGGCGCTGCAGCAGGTGCTGACGCTGGCCGCCGAGGAAGGCGCGCGCGCCGCGCTGCGCTATCCCGCAGGCGTGGCCGGCACCGGCCTCGCCGCCACGCAGCAGGCACGAGTCAACGCCGCGGCCGCGATGGCGCGCGGCACCCTTCCCGCTTCGCTGCGCGACCTGATTCCCGCCGCCGGCGTGGCTGCGGCCGTGCCATGCGCAACCGGCTCGGCCGACGTCTGCGTACAGGTCACGCTGACCCTGTCCACCACCAGCATCATGCCCGCGGTGCCGATGGTGCCGCTGCCGGCATCGCTGTCGGGCTCGGCCATGGTCCAGCTCTCTCCCGACATCTGATGCGCATGACGAATCGCCCCATGCCCGAAACAAGGACTTCCGCATGACCAGCAAGCAGATCCGATTACTGGCCGTGGTGCTGCTTGGCCTGGCCTTGCTGCTGGCAATGCTGGCGTGGCAGGTGGGACGCCAGCCGGCCCAGCCCGCGGCATCGGCCGGCGCCAGGCCGCTGCATCCGGTGGTGGTCACCACGCGCCCGGCGGAAGCCGGCAAGCCGCTCGATGCCGAGGCGCTCAAGGTGGAGATGCTGCCGATCGATCCCGCCGGCGCCTACCGCGACGTGGCGCGCGTGACCGGGCAGGTGCCGCTGGTGGCGCTGGGCGCCAACGTGCCGGTGCTGGAAAGCCAGCTGCTGTCCGGCCTGGCCGCGCAGGTGCCGGAAGGCGAGCGCGCGGTGGCGGTGTCGGTCGATGAAGTCATCGGCGTCGGCAACCAAGTGCAGCCGGGCGACTATGTCGATGTATTCCTGGTGCTGCGGCGCGACCAGCAGGAAATCCCCGACAGCCAGGCGCGCATGCTGCTGTCGCGCCTGCGTGTGCTGGCCTACGGCGTGGCCTCGGTCAACCGGCCGCAGGCGGCCAAGCCGGAACAGATGATGGCGCGCCAGGAAGGCGCCAAGACCGCGGTGCTGTCGGTACCGCTGGAACAGGTCAGCCGGCTGGCGATGGCGCAGCACTCCGGGCGCCTGATGCTGGCGCTGCGCAATCCGCAAGACCCGGCCATGCCGAGCGACGGTATGTTTGCCGAGCTGCCGCCCGCATTGGCCGCGCGCGCCGGCGTTCCCGCCGACGCAGCGCGCGCCGCCACCGACAAGGCCACCGCCGGCGTGCTGCTGTCCGGGCTGGCTGCCACCAGCGGCGGGCCGGCTGCGCGCGCACCGGCGGCAGCGCCGGCGCCGCGGCCGCTGCAGGTTGCCGCGCAGCCCGCGCCGGCGCAAGTCAGGGAACGCGCCGGCGTGGAAGTGATCCGCGCCGGCAAGCGCGACATCGAATAAGAACGTGGGCGCCCATCGCATGCCAATCCAGAATACACCCGCCCATGACGTGACGCCGCGCCGCCGGCTGATGCAGCTTGCGCTTGCCGCCATCGTCGCCACCACCGCATGGTGCGCGCTGGCGCCGCGCGCGCAGGCGCAAGCGCAGGACATCGCCACGGCGCGGCAGTTGCGCCTGATGGCCGGCGCGCAAAAAGAGCTGCGCAGCGCGCAGCCGGTCGAGCGCGTCGCCGTGGGCAACCCCGCGGTCGCCGATGCGCTGATCCTGCGCACCCGCGGCGCGCCCAGCGTGCTGCTGGTGGCCAAGCAGCCCGGCGTGACCGACGTGATGGTGTGGACGCGCGGCAGCGCCGAGCCGCAGAGCTACAGCGTGCAGGTGGATGCCATCGCGCCCGATGCCAACGGCGCGCAGCTGGGCTACTCGGCAGCCGGCGCCACCATCACCGGCCAGTCGCCCGACGCCTATGGCGCCGCGCGCGCGCAGGCGGCGGCGCGTGCGGCCACCGCCGGCAAGACCGACGGCAAGCCGGGCCTGGTGGTGGACCGCTCCACCGTGCCGCTGAGCGGCACCGTGCAGGTCGACGTCAAGGTAGTGGAGATCAGCAAGACCGTGCTCAAGGAAGTCGGCATCAACTTCTTCCGCAACAACTCGGGCTTTGCCTTCGGCACGTTCTCGCCGTCGACGCTGAACAAGTTCACCTTCACGCCGGGCAGCGGCGGCGCGCCCGGCAGCTTCAGCGCCGACATTGCGTCGCCGATGAGCAATGCCTTCAACCTGGTGGCGGCGTCGCTCACGCACGGCATCTTCGCCAACATCAGCCTGCTCGAGGCCAACGGCCTGGCACGCGTGCTGGCCGAGCCCAGCCTGGTGGCGCTGTCGGGCCAGAGCGCCAGCTTCCTGGCCGGCGGCGAGATCCCGATCCCGGTGCCGCAGGCGCTGGGCACCACCACGATCCAGTTCAAGCCGTTCGGCATCGGGCTGACGGTCTCGCCCACGGTGCTGTCGGCCGACCGCATCGCGCTGAAGGTGGCGCCCGAGGCCAGCGACCTCGACCCGTCGCGCGGCATCTCGATCAACGGCGCGGTGGTGCCGGCCATCGTCACGCGGCGCGCCGACACCACGGTCGAGCTGGGCGACGGCGAGAGCTTCGTGATCGGCGGGCTGGTCAGTCGCAACACCGTCAGCAACGTCAACAAGGTGCCGGTGCTGGGCGACCTGCCGGTGATCGGCGTGTTTTTCAAGAACCTGAACTTCCACCAGGAAGACCGCGAGCTGATGATCGTCGTCACGCCGCGCCTGGTGAAGCCGATGGCGAAGAACTCGCCGGCGGCGCAGGCCGTCGGCGCCGATGGCCGTACCGGCGCCAATCCCAATGTGTGGGGCTGGTATGTGATGGGTGAGTACGCGGACCCGACTTTGCCGGGTTTCTCGAAATAGCCGCCGGCCATGCCGGCTTGGCATGGCCAACAGCCTCGAGGCGGAAAGATGGACTATTTTCTGTTGCACGCAACGCAGGGCGAAGTCAGGGACTGGCTGGGCCGGGCCATCGGCGCGCTGGGCACGCTGGTGGCCGATGGCGGCGCCCACGAAGGCTTTATCGAGCGCGTCTCCGAACTGCGCCCTGGCCTGGTGTTCCTGCATTTCTCGGCGGAGCTCGCGGCGCCGTCGGCGCGCCTGGCCGAGCAGCTGCAGCGGCTCTTCCCCGGCCTGCCGCTGGTGGCCGTGGGCCAGGCCGGCGAGCCCGGCGTGATGCTGGCCGCGTTGCGCGCGGGCGTAAAGGATTTCATCGACCTGCGCGATGCGCCGGCCGAGGCCGAGGCCGTGATCAAGCGCCTGGCCGTGCCGAGCGAGCAGGTGCGCCCGGCCGAGGCCGCGCGCCAGGGCAAGATCGTGGCGCTGCTGGGCGCGCGCGCGGGCGTCGGCGTGACCAGCCTGGCGGTCAACCTGGCCGCGGCGGCACGCCGCCATCTGCCGCGCCACGCCAAGACCGATGCCCGCGCCGAAGTGCTGCTGACCGACCTGGGGCTGCCCGCGCGCGACGGTGCGCTCTACCTGAACCTGAGCCCGGGCTTCCATTTCGTCGAGGCGGTGCGCAACCTGCGCCGCTTCGACCAGGTCTTCGTGCAGACCGCGCTGACGCGCCATGCCAACGGCGTGTGCGTGCTGCCGCTGCCGGCCGCACTGAGCGAACTGCGCGATATCTCTTACGCCGATGCGATCGGCCTGCTCGAGCGCCTGCGCGCGTTCTTCGACCTGCAGATCGTCGACCTGGGCGGCTTCGGCAATGCCGAGTTCACTGCGCAGATCGTCAAGGCCGCCGACAGCGTGGTGCTGGTGGCGGACCAGAGCGTCGGTGCGATCGTGTCGGCGGCGGAGCTGGTGCATGAACTGCGCGCGCGTGAAGTGGAGCGCGACGACCTGCACCTGCTGGTGTCGCGCTTCGATGCGCGCCTGGGCGTCGACGCCGCGCAGATCGCGCGGCGCGTGGGGGTGGAATCGGTGGCGACGCTGCCGGACAGCCGCGAGGCGCTGGTGCTGGCGATGAACCGCGGCGCGGTGCTGGCCGACGACGACCCGCACTGCCCCTATGTGCGCGCGCTGGCCGAGCTGCTGGCGCGGCTGGGGTACCGCACCGCCGCGGCCAGGGACGCCACGCTGCTGGCGCGGATCAAGGACAAACTGCCCGGGGCGCTGCGCGCAGCGCTGGTAGCGCGCGGCGCGCGCACGGCTCGCACTGGAAGCTGACATGACCCAAGCGATCGAATTCTCCGACCACGCCCCGGCACCGTTCCCGGTGTCGCAGGAATTCCACAACATCAAGGAAGCCGCGCACGAGCACTTGCTGACCCGCATCGAAGAGCTGGGCGCCGAGTTCGGGCGCTGGTCGCGCACCGCGATCCAGCGCTTCGTCGACCTGGAGCTGGAGAGCTTTACGCGGCTGCGGCGCATCCCCATCAACGAGGCCGAGCTGCGCCAGATCGCCGAGGCGCTGACCAAGGAGCTGGCCGGCTTTGGCCCGATCGAGGACCTGCTCAACGATCCGGCGGTCGAAGACATCCTGGTCAACGGCCACCTCGACGTGTATGTGTCACGCCATGGCGTGCTCGAGCGCATCCCGGTGCGCTTTGCCGACAGCGGCCACCTGCTGCGCATCGTGCGCCGCATCCTGGCGCCGATCGGCCGGCGCCTGGACGAATCCAACCCGATGGTCGACGCGCGCCTGCCCGATGGCGGCCGCATCAACGTGGTGATCCCGCCGCTGGCGCTGGAGGGCCCGGTGGTGTCGATCCGCAAGTTCCGCAAGGACCCGATGACGCCCGCCGACCTGCAGGCGCTGGGCACCATGAGTCCCGAGATCTGCGACCTGCTGCAGGCCGCGGTGCAGGCGCGCTGCAATATCCTGGTGAGCGGCGGCACCAGTTCCGGCAAGACCTCGCTGCTCAATGCGCTGGCCACCTTCGTGCCGCCCACCGAGCGCGTCATCACCATCGAGGATACGGCCGAGCTGGCGCTGAACCACCCGCATGTAGTGCGGCTGGAAAGCCGGCCGGGCGGCTTCGAGGGCACCGGCGTGGTGTCGATCCGCGACCTGCTGCGCAACAGCCTGCGCATGCGCCCGGACCGCATCATCGTCGGCGAAGTGCGCGGCGGCGAGGTGCTGGAGATGCTGCAGGCGATGAGCACCGGCCACGACGGCTCGATGGGCACCATCCACGCCAGCAGCCCGCGCGAATGCCTGTACCGGCTGGAGATGCTGGCCGGCTTCGCCGGCTTCCAGGGCAGCGAGATGAGCCTGCGGCGCCAGATCGCCAACGCCATCGACTTCATCGTGCAGATCGCGCGGCTGTCCAACGGCAAGCGCCGCATCGTCTCGATCACCGAGGTCACCGGCCTGGGCGACAACATCATCTCGACCCAGGAGCTGTACCGGCACGAGCCGTTCGTGAACGCCGACGGCACCGAGACCGACCGCTGGCTGTCGCTGGGCCTGCTGCCGCACTCGCCCAAGCTGGCGCGCATGCGCGCGCCCGGCTTCATGCTGGACGACCGCTTCGATGTCTAGCGCCACGCTGCTGCTCGCCGCGCTCGCGCTGGTCATCACCGGCCTGGGGCTGCTGCTGCTCGCGAGTGCGCAGGCTCGTGCGCGCCGCGAACAGCAGCAGGCGTTCCTGCAGGCGCAGACCGAGCAGGTGCGGATGCGCTACACGCAGGCGCCCGATCCGTCGCTGCAGCTGCCGGCGCGCGACCTGCGCCGGCGCTGGGACGACTTCCTGCACCGCGCCGACCTGGCGCCGACGCGCCGTACCGCGCTGGTGTGGCTGTCTCCGCTGGTGCTGTGCACGCTGGCCGGCGCCGTCGCGGGGCAATGGCTGGGCGCCGTATCCGCGCTGGTCGTCGCGCTGGCGGTGACCGCGTGCGCGGCCTGGCACCGCGTGCGCCGGCTGCACAAGAAGCTGCTGTCGCAGCTGCCTGGTTTCCTGGATGGCGTGGTGCGGCTGATGACCATCGGCAGCAGCGTGCCGGCGGCGTTCCAGAACTCCATCGCCAATACCGAGGCGCCGCTGCGCCAGTGCCTGGTGCAGGCGGTGCACCTGCAGCGCGCCGGCAAGGAACTGGACCAGGCGGTGCTGCAGGTCGGCCGCGCCTACAAGGTCGAGGAACTGGTGCTGGTGGCTTCGGTGCTGCGCCTGTCGGTGCGCTACGGCGGCCGCGCCGACGTGGTGATGGAGCGCACCGCCACCTTCATGCGCGACCGCGAGCAGGCGCAGCGCGAGCTGATGGCGCTGTCGGCCGAGACCAGGCTGTCGGCCTGGGTGCTGGGCCTGCTGCCGCTGGTGGTGGCCGGCGGCCTGTTCACGCTGAATGCCGGCTACATCCTGATGATGTGGAAAGACCCCACCGGCAAGACCATGCTGCTGTCGGCCGCGGCGCTGGAAGTCGCCGGCGCGCTGATGCTGTACCGGCTGGCCAAGTCGATCTGAAGGCAACGATGACATCGCCCCCATGGACCGCCTGACGCTGATCTCGCTGAGCCTGCTCGTCGCCGCCTGCGGCGTCGGTGTACTGGCATTGCCGTTGCTGCGCGACTGGCGCCAGCGCCGGCTCTCGGCCCGCACCATCGACGCCGCGCTGGCGCGCCAGCAGCGCTCCACGGCAGTCGCGCCGGCCGCCGCGGCCGCGCCCGCTCCCACGCCGCGTGCGCCGGGCATGCCCGGCGTGCCCGGCGTACCCGGGGTTGCGGGCGCGCGTACCGCGGCCAACGCTGCGACCACCGCGGCAACGCCCGGCGCCGGCACCGGCCTTGGCGCGCAGCTGGGCGCGCGCGTGGGCGAGCGCTTCGACGCCCACTGGCTGGAATCGCGGCTGGGCCGCGCGGTGGTGACGCCGGAAGACCAGCAGTTGCTGGAGCAATGCGGCTGGTATGGCTTGCAGGCGCGCATGCTGTTCGGCGTACTGCGGCTGGCCCTGCCGCTGGCCTTGTCGGTGCTGGCGATGCTGTGGCACCTCGGCGCCAGTGCCTTCATGGTGATGGCATGGGGCTTCGGCACCTTCGCCGTGGCCTACCTGGCGCCCAAGTGGTACCTGCGCCGGCGCGCCGCCGCGCGCCTGCGCATGGTCGACGACGAACTGCCGGTGCTGATCGACATGCTGCGGCTGCTGCAGGGGGTGGGTTTGTCGATCGACCAGAGCCTGCAGGTGATCGTGGCCGAATTCGGCGGCATGCTGCGCGTGCTGGGGCCGGAACTGGCGCGCGCCAACCAGCAGTTCGCCTCGGGCCGCTCGCGCGAGCAGACCCTGCTGCGCATCGGCCGGCTGTTCGACAGCGAAGACCTGAAGAGCCTGATCACGCTGCTGACGCAGGTCGACAAGCATGGCGGCGCGGTGCAGGAGCCGCTGCGACAGTTCGGGCTACGCATGCAGGAGGCGCGCAAGTCGCGCATGAAGGATGAGATCGGCCGCCTCACGGTCAAGATGACCGCGGTGATGGTGGTCAGCCTGTTGCCGGTGCTGCTGATCCTGACCGCGGGCCCAGGCTTTCTCGGGGTGATCCGTATGCTGGCAAACATGGGAGGCACGCGATGAGGGGGGGGATGGCGCGCTCTGCCGCTGTGGCGACGGGCCGGATGCGCACGTCGGCAGCGTGCCTGCTGCTGGCCGCGCTGTGCGGCTGCGCCGGCGGCAACAACGGCGCCTCGGCCATGCACGAACAGGCCGAGGCCCAGGTGGAACTGGCCAGGTTGCGCGACAAGGCCGCGCGCGCCGAGTACAGCGAGCAGGCGGTCTACCTGGGCCTGATCCGCAAGATGCAGCAGGACGGGCTCTACTTTGCCTCGCTCGCGCATATCGAGGTCTATGTGCAGCGCTTCGGCGCCGGCCCCGAGATCCAGGTGATGCGCGCCGATGCGCTGCGCGAAACCGGACAGGACCAGGCCGCCATCGAGGCGTACCAGAGGCTGCTCGCCACCGCGAAAGGCGCGGAGGCCGCGCATGCGCACCACGGCCTGGGCCTGCTGGCCGGGCGCCAGGATGACTTCGCGCGTGCGGTGACGGCATTGCGCGCCGCCAGCGCGCTGGACCCGGTCAACGCGCGCATCGCCAGCGACCTGGGCTATGCGCTGATGCGCGCCGGCGCGCTGCAGGATGCACGCGTGCCGGTGATGCAGGCGCTCGAGCTGGACGCGCGCAATCCGCGCGTGATCAGCAATGCGGTGGTGTGGCTGATGGCCGATGGCAAGCGCGCCCAGGCCAACGCCATGATGCAGAAGGCCGCGCTGCCCGAGCCCACCCGCAGCGCGATCCGCAAGGAAGCCGACCGCATCGCCCGCGCCGCGGCGCGCCAGGGCCAGTCCAGGCCGACATCCGCGCCCGCCGCCGTGGCGGTCGTGGCCAAGCCAATCGCCATCGCCGCGCAAGCCGGCGCTACCCCATGACAGCCAATCTTCCCGTTGCCATCCAAAAGCGCGCCGCATGCGTGGCGCTCTGCCTGTGGGCGCTGGCCCCACTGGCGCACGCGCAGGGCGATGCCGCGCCGACCGAAGCCACCGGCATGCCGCCGGCGCCGTCCGCGCAGCGCGAAATCGGCGCCGACACGCGCGCGCTCCTGGCGATCCAGCGCGAAGGCACGCAGGCCGGGCCGATGCTGCCGATGCACGGCGAACAGGCCGCGCTGGGCTATGAGCGCTACCTCAACAGCTTCCGCTTCGCGCTGCCCGAGTTCTACACCGGCCAGGCCAACGCCAGTACCACGCGCGCCGGCTCGGCCGGACAGATGCTGGGCGGAAAATGAGCCTGCGCCAGCCGCCGGTGGTCCGCACCCGACGCGCCTCACGCGGCGCCGTCAGCGTGATGGCGGCGCTGCTGATCGCCACCGTGGCGATCGCCGCGCTGGTGTCGATCGACGTCGGCCATGTGTTCATGCGCCAGCGGCAGCTACAGAACATGGTGGACCTGGCGGCGATGTCGGCGGCGCAGCAGCTCAAGCGGGCGGACAGCGCGGCCAATCTGAACGCCGCCGTGCTCGGAACGGTCAGCAATATCGGCGCGAAGAACGGCTATCCGTCGGGCATCGCCATGGGCTGTGCGGAGGCTGCCGGGGGTGGCGCGGATGCAATGACAGCCTGTGTCGGCGTATGGGATCCTGCCACCGCCGGCGCGCGGCATTTCAGCGCCGTGTACAACGCCGCCACGGTCTCGCCCAATGCCGTGCGCGTGCAGGCCACGCAGACGGTGCCGATCCTGTTCGTGTTCAATGGCGGCAGCGGCAGGCAGCTGTTTGCGGAATCGATTGCGAGCGGCAGCCCGCCGGTGGCGGCGTTTTCGCTCGGCACGGGGTTGCTCGACGTCTCGACCGCCAACAGCATGCTGAGCGTGCTGCTGGGCAATGCGGTGAACCTGTCGTTGGCGGACTGGCAGGGACTGGTCAATACCACGGTGACGCTGGACCAGTTGCGGCTCGAGGCGGACGTCGGGACCGTGGAACAACTGCTGAATGCGTCGCTGAACCTGCGCGATTTCTATGCGCTGGTGCTCGGCGCGGCCGGGCGCGACACGCTGCTTACCACCATGCTGGGCAGCCCGCCGACCACGCTGGGCGCGAGCGGAGCGGCCGCGACGGTGTCGCTGGCAAGGCTGCTCGACCTCGGCCTGATGGCACCCGCGGCATCGTCGGCGGTGGAAGTCGGTCTGAATGTCGCGCAGTTGCTGCTCGCCGGCGCGCAAGTCGCACGCGGCGATACCGCGGTCGCGCTGCCGCTGAACATACCCAAACTCCCTTTTGGCCTGGGCGGCATCAGCGCCAACCTGCGCGTGATCGAGCCGCCGGTCACGGCGGCCGGTCCGGCGCGGCAGCTGTCCGGCAAGCCGGACACGTGGCAGACCAGCGCCACCTCCTCGCAGGTAAGGCTGACGCTGGCGCTCCAGATCAAGGCCGACATCCTGAAGCCGGTTATCGACGCCGATCTGAACGTGCCGCTCTTTATTGATGTCGCCAACGCCACGGCCGACCTTACCCGGCTGCAATGCGCGGCCAATCCCGCGGATCGTCGGGCCACGATGCAGGTAAAGAGTGGCCTGGCCACGGCGTGCCTGACCGAGGGCTGCACGGGGGGCGAGGTGGTGCTTGGCGAGGTCAAGGTGGGACTGCTGGGAGACGTCGCCCAGGTTGTTGCCACCGACGTGCCGCGTCATGGCAACACCGTCGCCCAGGAAGTCACTCTGGGACCGGGCGGCCATACGCAAGTGGGTATGTCGGATCCCTTCGGCGGATTGTTCTCGCAAGTGCTGTCGCTGAAGATACGGACCAAGTTGGTGGGGATCCTCAGCTTGCCCCTGGATGTTGGCCCGTCGCTGGCGCCGCTGGGGGCTACGCTGGACGCGCTGGTGCCGCCGCTGCTCAACAGCCTGGGCATCCAGCTTGGCAACAGCGATCTCTGGGTCCACAGCATCGATTGCAACAACGCTGAACTGGTGTACTGAGCCATGATCGCGCCAAACCGCCTGATGGCAGAAACAGAATGAAGACAGATCGCTGGGCCTACGAAAACCTTGAAGTCTACGTGTGGGAAGGCAAGTACGAGATTGCCGACCGCGTCACGCGGTTCCTGGCGCCGCTGGGCGTTGACGTGATCCGCGCCGGCGCGCTCGAGGCCTTGCCGGCCGAGCCGCGCCTGAAGCCGTGCATCGCGGTGATCAGCGTGTCGGTGATCGGCGCCGCGCGCTTCTCGCTGGACTGGGAGGCCGCGCACGGCATGCCGGTGATCTGGGTGGCGGGGCCGGGACGCGAGACCGATCCCGGACGCTTTCCGCCGGAGTACGCGCATATCCTGGCCGATGACTTTACCGGCGCCGACCTGCGCGGCCAGATCGGCAAGCTGCTGCCGCAGTTGCTCGCCACCGAGCCAACCGGCGAGCGCGAGGCGGACCTGGTGGCCGGCTCCGCGGCGATGCGCCAGCTGCTGCAGCATGTGGAGACCTTTGCCGACTTCGGCAGCAATGTGATGCTGTATGGCGAAACCGGCGCGGGCAAGGAGCGCATCGCGCGCCTGTTCCATGAGCGCAACAGCACCTACGGCAAGGGCCCGTTCGTCGCGGTCAACTGCGGCGCGATTCCCGACGGGCTGTTCGAGTCGCAGTTCTTCGGCCATGCCAAGGGCGCGTTCACGGGAGCGTCGTTCGCGCATCGCGGGTATTTCGAGCAGGCCAACGGCGGTACGCTGTTTCTCGACGAGATCGGCGACCTGCCGCTGTTCCAGCAGGTCAAGCTGCTGCGCGTGCTGGAAGAGAACGTGATCACCCGGCTGGGCTCGACGCTGGCGGTCAAGCTGGATTTCCGTCTGGTGGCCGCGACCAACAAGGACCTGCGCGACGCCGTGCGGCAGGGGCGCTTTCGCGCCGACCTGTTCTTCCGCCTGGCGGTGATCGAGATGCGCATTCCCAGCCTGGAAGAGCGCGGCCCGGCCGACAAGGTAGCGCTGCTGCAGTCGTTCCTGCGCCATATGCTGGGCGCGTCCGGCTACGACGCCTTGCCGCCGATGCCGGACTGGCTCAAGGGCGCGGTCGGCACCGCCTACTTCACCGGCAACGTGCGCGAGCTGCGCAACCTGGCCGAGCGCGTCGGCATCACCGTGCAGCAGACCGGGCATTGGGACGAGGAGCGCATCCGGCCGCTGTTCCGCGCGCTGCATCCGGGCGCGTTCGATGGCGGTGAGCGCGCCGATCTGCGCGGCGACATGGAAGAACGCCGCCGCATCCTGGCCGCGCTCGACGCCAACGGCTGGCGGCGGCAGGACACGGCGGCCAGCCTGGGCATCAGCCGCAAGGTGCTGTGGGAAAAAATGCGCAAGTACCAGATCGCCGACAGCGAGGCCGAGCCGGTGTGAGCGCCGCTCAGCGCCAACGTAGCCCCGGCATCGCCCGCTGTTGCGCGCGCCACGCCAAGGAAGACGGGCTGCGACGCATTATGATGCGGGTTTCGCCGATTCTCCAACGGACCCCGGATTGCGTTTCCTTCACACCGCCGACTGGCATCTCGGCCGCCTCTTCCATGCGCGCAGCCTACTGGAAGACCAGGCCCATCTCCTCGACCAGTTTGTCGAACTGGTCCGCAACGAGCGCCCGGATGCGGTGCTGATCGCCGGCGACGTCTATGACCGCGCCGTGCCGCCGCCCGAGGCGGTGGCCCTGCTCGACGACGTGCTGGCCCGCATCGTGGTCGATGCCGGCGTGCCGGTGGTGATGATCGCGGGCAACCACGACAGCGCGCAGCGGCTGGAATTCGGCGCGCGCCTGATGCGCGCGCAGGGGCTGCACGTGGCCGGCCGCACGCTGGCCGACGCCAGTTGGGTGAGCTTGCGCGACGCGCATGGCGAAGTCCGCATCTATGCGCTGCCATATGCCGAGCCCGCCGTGGTGCGCGATGCGGTCGGCACGGAAATGCCGTCGCACGAAGCCGCGTTGCGCGCGCAGCTCGATGCCATCCGCGCGGTGCATCCGCCGGGCGTGCGCGCGGTGGTGGTGGGCCATGCCTTCGTGGTCGGCGGCGCGGCCAGCGAATCGGAACGGCCGCTGTCGGTGGGCGGCAGCGGCGCCGTGGCCGCGGAGCTGTTCGCCGGCTTCGACCTGGTCGCGCTGGGACACCTGCACCGGCCGCAGACGCTGGGCGGCGGACGCATCCACTATGCGGGCTCGCTGCTGAAATACTCGCTGTCGGAATGCGCGCACCAGAAGTCGGTGTCGCGCATCGAACTGGATGCGGACGGCGCCGTCGCCATCACGCCGCTGACGCTGCAGCCGCTGCGCGACGTGCGCGTGCTCGAGGGCGAACTGGCACAGTTGCTGGCCGCCGGTGCCGACGATCCGAAGCGCGACGACTACATCCACGCGCGCCTGACCGATACAGGCGCGTTGCTGGACCCGATGGCGCGGCTGCGCCAGGTCTATCCCAACGCGCTGGCGATCGAGCGCACCGTGCTGGCGCGCACCGGCATGGCGTCGGAGGCGGGACGCAAGCTGCGGCAGCTGGGCACTGGCGAGCTGTTCGCCAGTTTCTTCCGGGAGGTGGCCGATGCCGAGCTGGACCCTGACCAGCGTGCCGCGCTCGACCAGGTGCTGGCCGGCATCGCCACGGCGGAACGGGAGTCGGCATGAGACCGCTGCATCTGACGCTGCAGGCGTTCGGGCCCTTTGCCGCGACCGAGGCCATCGATTTCACGCGGCTGGGCGAGCAGGCCTTCGTGCTGATCCATGGGCCCACCGGCGCGGGCAAGACCACGCTGCTCGATGCCATCTGCTTTGCCCTGTACGGCGACACCTCCGGCGGCGAGCGCAGCGCGCAAGCGATGCGCAGCGCCAATGCGGCAGCGGGTTTGCGCACCGAGGTGACGCTGGCCTTCAGCCTGGGCGCGCAGCACTGGCGCGTGGTGCGCTCGCCCGTGCAGGAGCGGCCCAAGCAGCGCGGCGAAGGCTGGGTCACCGAGCCGGCCAGGGCGCAACTGGACTTGCACGACGGCAACGGCTGGGTCAGCAAGGCCAGCCAGCCGGGCAAGGTCACCGATGCCGTGCGCGAGCTGCTGGGCTTTGACAGCGCGCAGTTTCGCCAGGTCATCGTGCTGCCGCAGGGGCGCTTTCGCGAACTGCTGACCGCCAGCTCCCAGGCGCGGCAGGCCATCCTCGAGCGGCTGTTCCGCACCGAGCTGTACCGCCGCGTGGAAGAGCTGCTGAAGGCCGAGGCCGCCGGCATCCGGCGCGACGCCGAGCGCATCACGATCCAGCGCGAGGAAGCGTTGCGGCAGGCCGGCGTGGAATCGGCGCAAGCGTTGGCGGACGGCATCGCGGCCATGCAGGGGGAGTTGCAGGCGCTGCAAGGACAGGAACAAGGCGCACGCGCCGCGCAAGCCGCCGCGCAGGCCGCGCTCGCAGCAGGCGAGCAGGTGGCGGCGCGCTTGCAGGAGCGCCAGCAGGCGCAGGCGTCCCACGCCGCGCTGCTGGCGCGGCAGCCCGCCATCGATGAACAGCGCGGCCGCTTGCAGGCGGCCCAGCGCGCCGCGCGCGTGATGCCGGCGGTGCAGGCCGCTCAGGCGGCGCAGCGCGATCACGCCGCCGGCGCCGCGGCATTGGCGCAAGCGACCGAATACGCCGCGCACGCTGGCCAACGGGCCACACAGGCCGCCGCGGCCTTGCAGGCGCAGGTGCAGCAGGCCGACGTCCGCCAGGACGCACAGCGCCGTGTGACGCAACTGGAAGCGATGCTGCCGCGCGCGCAGCGGCTGGGGGCTTTGCAGCGCGCCTTGCACGAGGCCGAAGCCAGGCAGGCCACCGCCGCCACCGCACGCGATCGCGCCATGGCGCAGGTTGAGACATGCCGCGCCGCCGCCGTGGCCGCCGAATCGGCCTTGGGCCAGGCCCAGCTGGCCGCGGCGCAGGCACAGGCGACCGCCTTGCAGCTGGCCGCGCTGCAGGAGCGCGCGCGGCAATTCGAACGGTACCGTCAGGCGGCCCGTTCGCTGGACGCCGCGAACACGCAGGCCGCGGCCCAGGCGCAGGCCGAACGGCAGGCGCTGCATCAGCGCGACCGCTGCCGCACCGCGCTGGCCGAAGCCGAAGCTGCGTGGCGCGCCGGGCAGGCCGCGCGCCTGGCGCAGACGCTGGCGTCAGGCGATGCCTGTCCGGTCTGCGGCAGTACCGCGCATCCCGAGCCGGCACGGCACGTGGCGCAGCCGCTGTCTGACCTGGCGCTGGAGGGCGCGCGCCATGCCTTGCTGCAAGCCGAGGCGGAAGCGGTGCGCTGTGCGGGCCAGCACCAGGCCGCGCAACTGGCGATCGCACAGGCACGCGAGCGGCTGGAAGAACTGGCCGCGGCACTGGGCGATGCCACCGAGGCAGCAGCCGCCGACATCAACGCTGACCTCGAATCGCGGCAAGCGGCGCTGGCGCAGCAGCGGCAGGCATCGGCAAGCCTGGCGCAGCGCGAAGCCGCGATCGCCACTTCGCGCGCGGCGCGCGACAGCGCCGAAGCCGCGCACTCCGCTGCCGTTGCTGCGGCCGATGCCGCCGCCCAGGCACTGGCGCATTGCCGCGGCGAATGGCAGGCCGAGAGCGCGCTGGTCCCCGAGGACTCGCGCGATCCGGTGGCGCTGGGCGAGGCACTGCGCCAGGCGCAGGCCGCGCTGGCCGGACTGGAACAGGCGCTGGCCACGGCGCAGGCGGCCGACAGGCAGGCCGCAGCGCAGGATGCCGGGGCGCAGGCCGCGCTGGTGTCGGCACGGCAGTCACGCGCGCAGAGCGCCGAACGCCTGGCCAACGCCGACGCGGCATTGGCGCAGGCACTCGCGCAGCACGGTTTTGCCGATGCCCGGGTGCACGCCGACGCCCGCCTGGACGAGGACGCAATGCAAGCGCTCGACGCCACGCTGCGCGCGTTCGACCGCCAGCTGGCGGCCGCCGCCGACCGGCGCGAACGCGCGGAAGCTGCCGCGCAAGGGCTCGATGCGCCCGACGTAGACGCGCTGCGCGCGGCGCTGGCGGCTTCCGCCGCGACGGTGGAGGACCTGGTGCGGCAGCAGGCCGAGCGCGGACGTTCCCGCGACGCGCTGCGGCAATGCCAGCAGCGGCTGCAGCAACTGGACCGCGAAGGCCGCGACATCGAGGCGCGCTTTGCCGTGCTGGGCCGGCTGGCCGAAGTGGCCAACGGCAACAATCCGCGCCGCATGACGTTCCAGCGCTTCGTGCTGGCCACGCTGCTCGACGAGGTGCTGGAGGCAGCGTCCACACGCCTGCTGGCTATGAGCCGCGGCCGCTATGTGCTGCAGCGCGTGCGCGAGCAGGCCGACCAGCGCAGCGCCGGCGGCCTCGATATCGAAGTGTTCGACCACGATACCGGCGCGGCGCGCCCGGCCAATACGCTGTCAGGCGGCGAAGGCTTCCTCGCGTCGCTGTCGCTGGCGCTGGGCCTGGCCGACGTGGTGCAGTCGCGCGCGGGGGGCATCCAGCTGGACACCCTGTTCGTCGACGAAGGCTTCGGCACGCTCGATCCCGAAAGCCTCGACTTTGCCTTGCGCACGCTGCTGGACCTCCAGCAGGCGGGGCGCCTGGTCGGGATCATTTCGCACGTGACGGAACTGCGCGAGCGTATCGACGTGCGGCTGGAAGTGCGGCCCGGCACGGATGGCAGCCGCGTGCTGCTGACCGGGGTGCCGGTGGCGGCCTAGGCAGGAAGGGCAGGGTCAGGCGACCACGGCCTGGCGGCAGCGAATCGCCATCACCTGCGCCTCGAAGGCGCGGGCGACCGCACGGGTCAGGCGCGCGCGGCGCGACAGTGCAGGCGTGGAAGATTGCATGGCGGCGCCGGTTGCGGCAAGCGCCGTCGGGGCAGGCAGCGGATGAAGATCCAATGCCCAGGCACTGCGGGTGACATGCAGGATGCGCGCAAGCGCTGCTGCATGGGGCGTGGAAGAAAACGGGACGTTGGCGGTGGCCATGATCACGGGCTCCTCGTTCTTGTGTGTTGCCAGGCGAGGCCGGCTCAGCCGGGTGGTCCGGAGGCTGCTGTGCGGCGCTGCCTTGTTCTGATTCAACGATAGGCCCGGCCGGCGTCGCACCCTATCCCGTGCGAGCCGATTGTGATGTCGGCTCTGTCCTACACAGGGGGTCCCTGCATCACCTTGCGCGCTGATCGCACAAACTGGTTTGCCGGCCGCCCGGTCGGCTTGACCGTCGTCGACGGCCAGGTGTAACCTGTTCATTCTGCGAATTCAAGTTCGTATATCGAACAATTTGGTTTGTCCCGGTTTTTCCGGGCTTATCCGAAGGTTCGATCGACGAGTGCCTGGTCTACTCGACCAAAGCAGAGCACGCGCAGACTGCTGGACTCGTTCACCGGGCAGGCCATGCCGCCCGCCGCAACGAACATCCTTCCGGCAGGATTACCGGAGACCGTCTTTCATGCGCCGCGGCTTGCGGCCCGTTCCGGTAGCCTGGCGGATCTTCCGACCTGGAACGCAAGTGATCAATAAGCTATACGACTCGGTGGAAGCGGCGGTTGCCGGCATCCACGACGGCGCCACCATCCTGACCGGCGGCTTCGGCCTGGCAGGCATGCCCGCGGAACTGATCGACGCGCTGATCGAGCAAGGCGCGCGCGACCTCACCATCGTCAACAACAACGCCGGCAACGGCGACACCGGGCTGGCCGCGCTGCTCAAGACCAAGCGCGTGCGCAAGATCATCTGCTCGTTCCCGCGCCAGGCGGATTCCTACGTATTCGATTCGCTCTACCACGCCGGCGAGATCGAGCTGGAGCTGGTGCCGCAGGGCAACCTGGCCGAGCGCATCCGCGCCGCCGGCGCCGGCATCGGCGGCTTCTTCACCCGCACCGCCTACGGCACGCCGCTGGCCGAGGGCAAGGAAACCCGCATCATCGACGGCCAAGAGTATGTGTTCGAAACCCCGATCCACGCCGACTTCGCACTGATCAAGGCCGACACCGCCGACCGCTGGGGCAACCTGACTTACCGCAAGACCGCGCGCAACTTCGGCCCGATCATGGCGATGGCCGCCAAATGCGCGATCGTGCAGGTCAGCCATGTGGTCGAGCTGGGCGAGATGGACCCCGAGCACATCGTCACGCCGGGCCTGTTCGTCAAGCGTGTCGTCAAGGTCGCCTGAGCGCGAATACAGGAGAAACAGCATGCAACGCCTGACCCGCGATCAGATGGCCGCCCGCGTGGCCAAAGACATTCCCGACGGTGCCGTGGTCAACCTCGGCATCGGCCTGCCCACCCTGGTCGGCAACCACCTGCCGGCCGACAAGGAAATCCTGCTGCACAGCGAGAACGGCCTGCTCGGCATGGGCCCCGCGCCCGCGCCCGGTGAAGAGGACGGCGACCTGATCAATGCCGGCAAGCAGCCGGTGACGATCAAGCCGGGCGGCTCGTACTTCCACCACGCCGATTCGTTCGCGATGATGCGCGGCGGCCATCTCGACTTCTGCGTGCTGGGCGCGTTCCAGGTGTCGCAGCAGGGCGACCTGGCCAACTGGCACACCGGCGCACCGGGCGCCATCCCCGCCGTGGGCGGCGCGATGGACCTGGCGATCGGCGCCAAGCAGGTGTTCGTCATGATGGAGCACCTGACCAAGCAGGGCGAGAGCAAGATCGTGCCCAAGTGCACCTATCCGCTGACCGGCATCGGTTGCGTGACGCGCATCTACACTGACCTGGCCACGCTCGACGTCACCGCCGACGGCCTGGTCGCGCGCGACCTGGTCGAGGGCCTGAGCTTTGACGAGCTGCAGCGCCTGACCGGCGTGCCCCTGAAGCAGGCCTGAGCGCCCGCATCGATATCCATCACAACGAGAGAGAGACGCACCATGACCGAAGCCTTTATCTGCGACGCCATCCGCACCCCCATCGGCCGCTACGGCGGCAGCCTGTCCGCGGTGCGCGCGGACGACCTCGGCGCGGTGCCGCTGAAGGCGCTGATGGCCCGCAACGCCAACGTCGACTGGAAGGCCATCGACGACGTGATCTACGGCAACGCCAACCAGGCCGGCGAGGACAACCGCAACGTGGCGCGCATGTCGTCGCTGCTGGCGGGCCTGCCGCAGGACGTGCCGGGCGCCACCATCAACCGCCTGTGCGGCTCGGGCATGGACGCCACCGGCACCGCCGCGCGCGCGATCAAGGCCGGCGAGGCCCACCTGATGATCGCCGGCGGCGTGGAAAGCATGAGCCGCGCCCCGTTCGTGATGGGCAAGGCCACCAGCGCGTTCTCGCGCGATGCGCAGATCTTCGACACCACCATCGGCTGGCGCTTCATCAACCCGGCGATGCGCGCCGCCTACGGCGTGGACTCGATGCCCGAGACCGCCGAGAACGTCGCCACCGACTACAAGATCAGCCGCGAAGACCAGGACCTGATGGCGCTGCGCAGCCAGGAAAAGGCCTCGCGCGCGCAGGCCGACGGCACGCTGGCACAGGAAATCACCGCGGTCACGATTGCGCAGAAGAAGGGCGATGCCATCGTGGTCGAGCGCGACGAACACCCGCGCGCCACCAGCATGGAAGCGCTGGCCAAGCTGCGCGGCGTAGTCCGTGCTGACGGCACCGTCACCGCCGGCAACGCCTCGGGCGTGAACGACGGCGCCTGCGCGCTGCTGCTGGCGAGCGAAGCCGGCATCAGGCAACACGGCCTGACCCCGCGCGCGCGCATCGTCGGCATGGCCACCGCCGGCGTCGCGCCGCGCGTGATGGGCATTGGCCCGGCGCCGGCGACGCAGAAGCTGCTCAAGCAGCTGGGCATGACGCTGGACCAGATCGACGTGATCGAGCTGAACGAAGCGTTCGCCGCGCAAGGCCTGGCCGTGCTGCGCGAACTGGGCGTGGCCGACGACGACCAGCGCGTCAACCCGAACGGCGGCGCGATCGCGCTGGGCCACCCGCTGGGCATGAGCGGCGCGCGCCTGGTCACCACCGCGATGTACCAGCTGCACCGCACCGGCGGCCGCTTCGCGCTGTGCACGATGTGCATTGGCGTGGGGCAGGGTATTGCGATGGTGATCGAGCGCGTTTAAGCGCGGCTGTCAGTTCTACCGCTTGTTTGCTCCCTCTCCCGCTTGCGGGAGAGGGTTGGGGTGAGGGCGGGCGCATCGACTAAGTCAGTCGCGCTGGTAGGCAACGTCCTGCCCTCACCCCCGGCCCCTCTCCCGCATGCGGGAGAGGGGAGCAAGACCGCAGTCCGCAGTCGTTTTGAAAGTGAGTCAAAGATGTCCCTCCCCGTAGCCACCCTCGTCACCGGCGGCAGTTCCGGCATCGGCCGCGCCATCTGCGAAATGCTGCTGGCCGATGGCGTGACCCAGGTGGTCAATGTCGACTACGCCGCGCCGGCGTGGTCGCATCCCAACCTGACCTTCTTCCAGGCCGACCTGACCGATGCCGAGGCCACCCGCGCCGTGGCGGAACAGGTCACCTCGCGCTTCGCGGTCACGCGGCTGGTGAACAATGCCGGCGCCACCCGCCCCGGCACCGCCGACAGCGCCACCGTTGCCGACCTGGACTACGTGACCGGCCTGCACCTGCAAGCCCCGCTGCTGTTGCTGCAAGCCTGCCTGCCGGCGATGCGCGCCGCAGGCTTCGGCCGCATCGTCAACATGGCCTCGCGCGCCGCGCTGGGCAAGCCCGAGCGCGTGGTGTACTCGGCCACCAAGGCCGGCCTGATCGGCATGACCCGCACGCTGGCGATGGAGCTGGGCGGCGATGGCATTACCGTCAACGCCGTGGCGCCGGGCCCGATCGCCACCGAGCTGTTCCGCAAGAGCAATCCCGAAGGCGCGGAGCAAACCAGGCGCATCCTGGCCAGCATCACCGTCAAGCGCATGGGCACCCCGGAAGACGTAGCGCGCGCCGCGCTGTTCTTCCTGTCGCCGGACAACGGCTTCGTCACCGGCCAGGTGATGTACGTGTGCGGCGGCACCACGCTGGGCGTTGCGCCGGTGTAAGCACCGGCAGGCCTGCGCGACTCAAGCATTCAACAAGAAGAGACGTTAACCAAGCGTCACGCATGGCGGCCCATCAGCGGGCCGCCCACCGGGAGCGCGCGTGCGCGCGCTCCGTTCGGGAACGGCAATCACGCCATCCAGCACAACCTCCCGCGGTACCCGATCACCGCCGGAACGACATAGCACCGGAGCATTACCGATGAGACAAGATTCCCAGACCTCCACCACGCGCCGCCGCCTGCTTGCCGCCGGCGTGGCGCTGGCCACCACCTTCGCCGGCTTTGCCGGCGCCGCCCATGCGCAGGGCGGCTATCCGACCAAGCCGATCACGCTGATCGTGCCGTTCTCGGCCGGCGGCACCACCGACATCCTGGCCCGCATCGTCGGCCTGCAGCTGGGCAAGGTGCTCGGCCAGCCGGTGGTGGTCGACAACCGTCCGGGCGCGGGCGGCAACATCGGCGCCTCGCTGGCCGCCAAGGCCCCGGGCGACGGCTACACGCTGTTCATGGGCACGATCGGCACGCACGCCATCAACCAGTCGCTGTACTCCAAGCTGCCGTACGACCCGGTCAAGGACTTCGCGCCGATCAGCCGCGTGGCGATGGTGCCGAACCTGGTGGTCGCCAACCCCAAGGTGCCGGTCAACAACATCAAGGAACTGATCGCCTACGTCAAGGCCAACCCGGACAAGCTGTCGTACGGCTCGTCGGGCAGCGGCTCGTCGATGCACCTGTCGGGCGAGCTGTTCAACTCGATGACCGGCCTGCATATCCAGCACATCCCGTACAAGGGCAGCGCTCCGGCCGTCAACGACCTGCTGGGCAACCAGATCGGCCTGATGTTCGACAACATGCCGTCGTCGTACCCGCACGTGAAGGCGGGCAAGCTGCGCGCGCTGGCGGTGACCTCGGCCAAGCGCTCGCCGGCGCTGCCCAACGTGCCGACCGTGGCCGAATCGGGCGTACCCGGCTATGAAGCCACCTCGTGGTTCGCCCTGTACGCCACCGCCGGCACGCCGCAGGCCATCGTCGACCGCCTCAACGCCGAAGTGGTGAAGATCCTCGCCATGCCGGACGTGAAGAAGCAGATGGCCGACCAGGGCGCCGAGCCCAACCCGGAAAAGCCGGCCCAGCTGGCCGCGTTCATGAAGTCGGAAACGGCCAAGTGGGCGAAGGTGGTGAAGGCTTCGGGGGCGACGGTGGATTGAGCATCCAACCGAGCGCTTGCTGCGGAGCGTATCGAACCGGCCCGGTGGGCCGGTTTTTTTTTTGCTCCGTTCGGTGCGTTTATGCGGGCGCGGCTAAGGATCTGCCAATGCCTGCCGTAAAGACAGGACGGCGATCCGTGTGTCCGCCGCGCCAGCCTGTTGATCCAGATTGTTTTTCCCTGGCAGGTCGCGGTGTAGCATGGCGCGCTGCGGGCCGCCATGGCGCGCGTGCGCCATGGCATCCGCTCAATCACAACAGGGAGAAAACCAAGTGAAAACCATGAAATCGTGCTGCCTGCTCGGCGCGGCCGCCGCCGCGCTGCTGCTGGCAGGCTGCGCCACCGAGACCTCGACCGCCTTGCCGGTGCAGAAGGTGGAAAGCGCCAGCCGGCCCTATAACGGCGTGCGCACGCCGATTGCCGTCGGCAAGTTCGACAACCGCTCCAACTACATGCGCGGCGTGTTCTCGGACGGCATCGACCGCCTCAGTGGCCAGGCCAAGACCAGCCTGGTAACCCATCTGCAGCAGACCAACCGCTTCAATGTGCTGGAGCGCGAGAACCTGGAAGAGATCAAGCGCGAGGCGGCGATCAAGAACCAGGCGCAACGCCTCAAGGGCGCCGACTATGTGGTGACCGGCGATATCACCGAGTTCGGGCGCAAGGAAGTCGGCGACGTGCAGCTGTTCGGCATCCTCGGCCGCGGCCGCGAGCAAGTGGCGTATGCCAAGGTCAATCTCAACATCGTCAACATCAACACCTCGGAAGTCGTGTATGCCACGCAAGGCGCGGGCGAATACAAGCTGTCGAACCGCGAGGTGATCGGGTTTGGCGGCACGGCCAGCTATGACTCGACGCTCAACGGCAAGGTCATGGACCTGGCCATGCGCGAGGCCGTGAACAACCTGGTCAGCGCCATCGAAACCGGCGCCTGGAAGCCGGCCCAGCAATAAGCGCCCGGTCGCGGCGCTGAATCCAACGCAACGAGAACAACAATGATGAACACGGTCATGCTGCATCGCGCAGCATTATTGTCGGCCGCCGGCAGCCTCCTGCTTGCCGGCTGCGCGGCGCCCAAGCCCATGTACCAGTGGGAGGGCTATCAGACGCAGGTCTACGAATATTTCAAGGGCGAGTCCAGAGAAGCGCAGATCACGGCGCTGGAAAGCGGGCTGCAGAAGATCCAGGCGCAGAGCGGGTCGGTGCCGCCGGGCTATCACGCCCAGCTTGGCCTGCTGTACCTGAACATCGGCAAGGGCGACCAGATGATCAAGGAATTCCAGACCGAAAAGACGCTGTTTCCGGAATCGGCGCCTTATATGGATTTCCTGCTGAGGAACGTGAAGAGCGATACCCGCACCGACATCAAGACCGGCGCCGCCGCCGGCAAGGATAACGGCACCGCCACCACCAACACCACCGCCACCACCGCCACCACCGCAAGGAGCTCCAAATGATGCGCCGTCTCCTTACCTGTGTGGCAGGCATGGCCATGGCCATGCTGTTCGCCGGCTGTGCCGTGCCGACCAAGCAGGTGGATTACTCCGCCTTCAAGGCCAGCCGGCCGCGTTCGATCGTGGTCTTGCCGCCGCAGAATACGTCGCCCGACATCAAGGCCACCTATGCCATGCTGTCGCAAGCCACCTTCCCGCTGGCGGAATCGGGCTACTACGTGCTGCCCGTGGCCGTGGTCGACGAAACCTTCCGGCAGAACGGCCTGACGGTGCCGGACGACATCCATGCCGTGCCGCTGGCCAAGCTGCACGAGATCTTCGGCGCCGACGCGGCGCTGTACGTCACCGTGACCGAGTACGGCTCCCGGTACCAGATCCTCAGCAGCGTGACCCGGGTGGCGGCCAACGCCAAGCTGGTCGACCTGAGGAACGGCGACGTCCTGTGGTCCGGCACCGCGGTGGCTGCCACCGACAGCTCCAGCAGCGGCGGCGGGCTGATCGGCATGCTGATCAGTGCGGCCATCACGCAGGCGATGAACCACACCATGGACGCCAGCTATACCGTGGCAGGCAGCACCAGCTACCGGCTGCTGGCGGCGGGCCAGCCCGGCGGCCTGCTGTATGGGCCGCGCTCGCCGAAGTACCAGTCCGACTAAGGTCGTCCCGCCCGGGGCGGCAACGGCGGTGCCCGCCTCAGCGGACGATGGCGGAGATAGCGCGCTTCTGGCGTGCAAACCAGAAGCGCAACAGCCGGTTCGACAGCACCGCCGGCAACGAGCCCGCCAGGATCCGGTAAACCCCGCTGCGGGGCAGCCGCGATGCCCTGGCGGGATCGAGCCAGTCATCATTGCGCACCAGGCGCTTCAGCGTCTCCATGCCGATCAGCACCGGCCACAGGCAGGCCAGCCGCAGCCTGACGAAGCGCGCCGGGATAGCCAGCGTATAGGCCAGCGCCTGTTCGAAGTGTTCCAGCGTGATGGGCACCAGCTCGAACATCAGCGGGCGCGCGAGCGTGGAGGCGTCCGGGCGCAGCAGGTCCTGCGGATGCAGACCGTGCCGCGCCAGCATCGGCTCGGGCAGGTAGCAGCGGCCGATGCGCAGATCCTTGCCGCAGTCGCGCAGCACATTGGTCATCTGCAGGGCTTTGCCAAAGCGAACCCCGCGGCGCAGCATGGTCTCGGTGTCGCCGATCGCACCGGGCATGTGGGCGGCGGCCATGCGGGTCCAGAACTCGCCCACGCAGCCGGCGACCAGGTAGGTATAGCGGTCCAGCGCTTGCACTTCACGCAGCGCGACGATGCGCCCCGCGCGTTCATCAGGGAACGTGCGCAGGTCGAATTCCATCCCTTCGGTCAGTGTCGACACGATCTGCCGCACCGCGGTGCGGTCTGCCGGCTCCAGTTGCGCCAGCGCCGCCAGCGCGTGTGCAAGCGACGCGAGCAGGATGCGTTCGTCGGACTGTTCCTGGCGGCTTGCCACTTCTGCCGCGAAGTCTGGCGTCGGCGCTGCCCCGGCATTGACGCCGTTGACCTGCTCGCGCAGCGACAACAGCAATGCCAGCCGCCGTTCCGGCGCGATCAGCGCGGTATCCGCAATGGTGTCCGCGGCGCGCGCGAGCAGATAGGCCAGCCCGACCGGATCTCGCATGCGCGCGGGCAGCACGCGCAGCGTCAGGTAGAACGAACGCGACACGCCTTTGAGCAGCGGACCAAGGAGGAATGCCCGGCTGGTGTCGCGCATCGGTGGTGACCTGTCCCTTGAGAAATTGGCGTGGATGCGCCCGCTCGGCAAGAACGCGGGCCGGGACATTGTACCTGCGGCGTCGCTTGCGCCTTGTCAGGAAGGGAACAGTCCGGGGCATGCAAGGGCAAGCGGAACGTTGCACCGGGCCAGATGATTCCATCGTCGCGAAAGACATGCAGCCATCGAGCGCAGGCGACCCGTTGCTCAGGACGATGCCTTGCACAGATAGCGCTCGAACCATTGCGCCGCCAGGCGCGCCACCGATTCCAGCGCGCCGGGCTCTTCGAACAGATGGGAAGCGCCGGGTACGATCACCAGCTTCTTCGGACAGGACAGCTCGGCGAAGGCGGACTCGTTCCGTTCCAGCACGCCGACATCGAGCCCGCCGACGATCAGCATGGTCGGTGTCTCCAAGCTGGCAAGGGCGTCGGCGCCCGCCAGGTCGACCCTGCCGCCGCGCGAGACGATGGCACCGATCGGGACCGGCGACATGCTGGCGGCGCGAATCGATGCGGCGGCACCAATGCTGGCGCCGAAGTAGCCCAGGTGGCGTGGCATGCCGGCCTGCTGGGTGAGCCAGCGGGTGGCATGGGCAAGCCGCTCGGCAAGAAGCGCGACGTCGAAGCGGATCGCCTGCACCTGGTCTTCGTCGGGCAGCAGCAGGTCCATCAGCAAGGTTCCCATGCCGCAGCGATTGAGTTCGGCTGCCACGTAGCGATTGCGCGGGCTATGGCGCGAGCTGCCCGTGCCGTGCGCGAACAGCACCAATGCCGCGCAGCCCGGGGGCAGCGCGAGGATGCCTTGCAGGATCACGCCGGCGGCCGGGATCGTCACCTCGGTGGTGTTTGCACCGCCATGCATGGCGCGGGCCTCCCTTGGATGTATCGGATGCGGCCCCGGAGCACCGTGGGTGACAACCGGCCGCATCGCATTCCACTATAGGGCGGGCGTGGCAGCGGGGCCAGCGACCCGTAGCGCAATCCCGGCAGGTTGACCATCCTGGGCAAAGCGATAAGAATCTGCGCTCACGGGCGCGAGCCTGTCCTGGCATCCGCGCCTTCACCGCTCCCATGATCCCACCCGTCAGCACCCTCCACGGCCGCCTCAAGATGCAGCACCTGCGCCTGCTGCTCGCGGTGGAAGAGCGCGGCTCGCTGCGGCAGGCCGCGGAAGCGCTGACGCTGACGCAGCCCGCGGTCAGCAAGATGCTGCAGGACATGGAAGACCTGCTCGGCGTGCCGCTGTTCGAGCGCCATGCGCGCGGGCTGCGGCCGACGCGCTTCGGGCTGGCGGCGACGCGCTACGCGCGGCTGGTGTTTGCGGACATGGGCGGCTTGCGCGACGAGCTGGTGGCGCTGGAATCCGGCAAGATCGGGCGTGTGCGCGTCGGTGCGGTGATGGCGCCGACGCCGGGGCTGCTTGCCGACGTGATCCGGCAACTGAACCGCGATCATCCCCGGCTGGAGGTGGCGGTGCACGTCGAGACCAGCGACGTGCTGATGCCGCAGCTCGAGCGCGACCAGCTCGACCTGGTGCTGGGCCGGGTGCCGGACGGCTGGGACAGCAGCGGGCTGGAGTTCGAGCAGCTGGGCGACGAGGGGCTGGCCATCGTGGTCGGGCCGCAGCATCCGCTGGCGCGGCGCCGCAAGCTGTCGTTCGCGGAGCTGACGCGCTACCCCTGGATCATGCAGCCGCGCCCGAGCCCGATGCGCGCGCTGATCGACCGCTCGTTCGAGGATGCCGGCGTGCCGGCGCCGCCGTCGACCATCGAGACCGCGGCGGTGCTGATGACCACCTCGTTGCTGGCGGACAGCGAGCTGATCGCGGTGTTGCCGGAGTCGGTGGCGGCCTACTATGGCCGCCTGGGCGCGCTGTCGGTGTTGCCTCTGCCGTTGCCGCGCAAGCTGGGGCCGTATGGCATCGTCACGCGGCGCGGCCGCCCGCCGACCGCGTCGATGAGCCTGCTGATCGATGCGTTGCGGGCGCGGTCGCGCTAGCAGGTGAGCGCTTATTCGGCGGGGCCGGGCAGTTTGCCGTCGACGCGCCAGTGGTGCCGCTGCGGGCTGTCCGGGCGCAACGAAGCGGGCAGCAGCCCGGCCGGCATGTCCTGGTAGCTGACCGGGCGCACGAAGCGCGCGATCGCCAGGCTGCCCACCGAGGTGCTGCGGCCGTCGGAGGTCGCCGGCCACGGACCGCCATGCACCATCGCATGGCCGACTTCCACGCCGGTGCCGAAGCCATTGACCAGGATGCGTCCCGCCAGCCGTTCCAGCGCGGGCAGCAACGCGCGGGCGGCGTCGTGGTCGGCGTCGTCGAGATGCAGCGCGACGGTCAGCTGGCCTTCGAGCGTGTCGATGATGCCGCGCACCTCGGCCAGCTCGCGGCAGCGCACCACCAGCGCGGCGGCGCCGAAGACTTCGTGGCGCAGCGCCGGGTCGGCGAGGAAGGCGGCGGCGTCGGTGGCGAACAGGGCGGCCTGTCCCTGCGTGGCCGATCCTGCGGGGCCGCGCGCGACGGTCTGTACCTGCGCGTGGCCGGCCAGCGAGGCGACGCCGCCGCAATAGGCGCGATGGATGCCCGGCGTCAGCATGGTCGCCGCCGGCAGCGTGGCAAGCCGCGCCGAAGCGGCCTGCAGGAAGCGATCCAGGTCATGCCCTGCAACCGCCAGCACCAGGCCGGGATTGGTGCAGAACTGGCCGGCGCCCAGCGTCAGCGAATCGGCGAAGGCGGTGCCGATGGCTTCGGCGCGGCTGGCCAGCGCATGCGGGAACAGCAGCACCGGGTTGACGCTGCTCATCTCGGCAAACACCGGGATGGGCTGCGGGCGTGCCGCGGCCAGCGCCATCAGCGCCATGCCGCCCGCGCGCGAGCCGGTGAAGCCCACCGCCTTGATGCGCGGATCGCGCACCAGGCCCTGGCCGATTTCCAGGCCGGCGTCGAACAGCAGCGAGAACGTGCCTTCGGGCAGGTCCATGGCGGCCACGGCTTGCTGGATGGCGCGGCCGATCAGCTCCGAGGTGCCGGGATGCGCCGGATGCGCCTTGACGATGACGGGGCAGCCGGCGGCCAGTGCCGATGCCGTGTCGCCGCCCGCGACCGAAAAGGCCAGCGGGAAATTGCTGGCGCCGAATACCGCCACCGGTCCCAGCGGGATATGGCGCAGGCGCAGGTCCGGGCGCGGCAGCGGCTTGCGCTCGGGCTGGGCCGGGTCCACGCGCAGCTCAAGGAAATCGCCCTGGCGCAGCATGTTCGCGAACAGTCGCAGCTGGCCCACGGTGCGGCCGCGCTCGCCTTCGATGCGGGCGCGCGGCAGGCCGGATTCGGCGACGCAGCGGTCGACCAGCGCATCGCCCAGCGCCAGGATGTTGGCGGCGATGGTTTCAAGGAAATCGGCGCGGCGCTCGGGGGCGGTTTCGCGGTAGGTGTCGAACGCCTCCCAGGCGAGGGCGCAGGCGTGCTCGAGTTGCTGGGGCGTGGCGCCGCCGAAGGCGGGTTCCAGTTGGGTGCCGGTGGCGGCGTCGATGGCGTGGAGGGTGCCGTGGGTGCCGCGCGGGGACTGGCGGCCAATCAGGAGGTTGCCGGTGAGGGTCATGGTGGGATTTTTGAAAGATGGAGCGGACTTCGTATCTGCGACAGGCGGAGGCATCGTCAGGGATAGCGCTTCGTGGATGCGCCGGCCCTCACCCCCCGCCCCTCTCCCGCAAGGCGGGAGAGGGGGAGCAAACCGCGGGCGTGGCAAATGCGTGCTGGGTGCTCCCTCTCCCGCTTGCGGGAGAGGAGTGGGGTGAGGGCCAGCGCTTCTCGACGCGAGGCGCCAGCGCATCAAGGCCAAGAGCCTCACCGCCCCCACCGCAACACCAGCGGATCCAGCCGCCGCGCGATCCGCATCAGCCCTTCGCGCGTGGCCGGGTGCATCGGCTGCAGCGGGTGGCGCACCGCGTCCGACGCGATCACGCCGCCTGCCTGCATCAGCACCTTGCTGGTGGCCAGCCAGCCCTGGCGGTTTTCGTAGTTGATCAGCGGCAGCCATTGCTGGTAGCGCTGCGCGGCCAGCTCCGCGTCGCCGGCCTGCCAGGCATCGAGGATCTGGCGGATGCCGTCGGGAAAGCCCGCGCCGGTCATGGCGCCGGTGGCGCCCGCTTCCAGGTCGGCCATCAGCGTGATGGCCTCTTCGCCGTCCCACGGGCCGACGATGGCGTCGCCGCCCAGCTCGATCAGCTCGCGCAGCTTGGCCGCGGCCTGCGGCACCTCGATCTTGAAGTACGACACATTGCCGATCTCGCGCGCCATGCGCGCGAGGAAGGGCGCGCTCAGCGTGGTGCCGCTGACCGGCGCGTCCTGGATCATGATCGGGATGTCGATGGCGTCCGAGACCGTGGCGAAGAATTCATAGATGCTGCGCTCGGGCATGCGGATGGTGGCGCCGTGGTAGGGCGGCATTACCATCACCATGGCCGCGCCCGCGTCCTGCGCCGCGCGGCTGCGCTCGGCGCACAGGCGCGAGCTGAAATGCGTGGTAGTGACGATCACCGGCACGCGGCCGTCGACGTGCTCCAGCACGGTTTTCATCAGCACGTTGCGCTCGTCGTCGCTGAGCACGAACTGCTCGGAGAAATTGGCCAGGATGCACAGGCCGTGCGAGCCGGCATCGATCATGAAGTCGATGCAGCGGCGCTGGCCGTCCAGGTCTAGCCCACCTTGCGCGTCGAAGATGGTGGGCGCCACCGGGAATACGCCGCGGTAGACGGTGGGGGTTGGGCTGCGGGTCATTGGTCTGTCTCCGGGCTGGCGGTAAAAGGATCGGGCCAATATACGAGCCGTCCGGCGGGCTGTATATTGAAACCTTTCCATCTGGTGATCGCTTTTGCGACTCACTGATACCTGTCATGAAATCCACCCTCGAGACCGTCATGGGCCGCCTGCGCGTGAAGCAGCTGCAACTGCTGATCGCGCTGGACGAGCAGGCCTCGCTGCACCAGGCGGCCGCGGCCATGGCGATGACCCAGTCCGCCGCGAGCAAGTCGCTGCAGGAGCTGGAAAGCATGCTGGAGGCACCGTTGTTCGAGCGCTCCCGGCGCGGCATGCGGCCCAACGCCTTCGGCCATTGCGTGATCCGGCATGCGCGCCAGCTGGTGGCGGACCTGGGCGCGATGTGCGACGAGGTGGCCGGCATCCGCGCCGGCAGCGGCGGGCGCGTTGCCGTCGGCACCATCATGGGCGCGGTGCCCGAGGTGCTGGTGCCGGCGCTGGCGCAGTTGCGCCAGGCGCACCCGGAGCTGGCGCTGGAAGTGATCGAGGACACCAGCCGCCGCCTGCTGGAATTGCTCGACGACGGCCACCTGGACCTGGTGATCGGCCGCTCGCTGGTCAGCGACGAGCCGGCGCGCTACCACTACCACCCGCTTGGCGACGAGCAGGTGGCGGTGGTGGTTGGCCGTTCGCATCCCGCGCCGCGCCCGGCCGCGATGGGGTTTGCCGACCTCGCGGGATATCGCTGGATCACGTATGCCGGCCATATGCCGATGCATGCGCTGCTGCAGCGCGAACTGGACCTGGCTGGCATGAGCTTCCCGGCCAATGCGGTGTCGACCTCGTCGGCGTTCGTCACGGTGGCGATGCTGCAGGGCGATCCCCGGCTGGTATCGCTGCTGCCCGCGGGCGTCGCCGCCATGTTCGCGCGCCAGAAGATGCTGCGCATCCTGCCGGTGCGGCTGCAGTCGCGCCAGCAGACCTTCGGCATCGTCACGCGGCGCGGCGGCGGCCTGTCGGCGGCGGCGCGGCAGCTGGTGGCTATCCTGAAAACACGCCGGCGCGGATCCGATGCGGCCGAGGCCGAGGTATAACGCCAGGTAATCGCCAGTTCAAAAAACGTCAGTAGTGGCGAATCACTGATGCTCCTATAGTCTGGCCATCCGCGCCGCAGAGCCGGACAGCACACGACGGAGACAGCAATGAAGACATGGATCGCCGGCACACTCGCCGGCCTCGCCACGATGGCCGCGGCGGCCGCGACAACAGGCGCGGCATGGGCCCAGGACACGCGGCCGGTGCGGCTGATGGTGGGCGCCGCGCCGGGCGGCGGCACCGACGTGATGGCGCGCATCGTCTCCGACAAGCTTGCCGCGCAACTGAAGCAGCCGGTGGTGGTGGACAACCGCCCCGGCGCATCCAACACCATCGCCGCGGACATCACCGCCAAGGCGCCGGCGGACGGCAATACGCTGTTGATGGGCGTGGTCACCTCGCAGGCGATCGCGCCGCACCTGCTCAAGCTGCAGTTCGATCCGCTCAAGGACCTGGCGCCGGTGGCGCTGGTGTCGACCGTGCCCAATGTGCTGGTGGTCAACAGCCAGGTGACGGCGCGCGACGTCAGGGCGCTGGTGGCGCAGATCCAGGCGAATCCGGACAAGTTCCGCTACAGCTCGTCGGGGGTGGGCAGCACCCAGCACCTGGCCGGCGCGGCCTTCGCGCGCCAGATCAAGGGCAAGCTGCTGCACGTGCCGTACAAGAGCAGCAGCAGCGCGCTGGTGGACCTGATGGGCGGGCAGGTGGACATGAGCTTCGAGACCATGCCCTCGGTCATCGGCCATATCAAGGCCGGCAAGCTGCGCGCGCTGGCGGTGACCGCCGACCAGCGCTCGGCGCTGCTGCCCAACGTGCCCACGCTGGCCGAAGCCGGCGTGCCGGGCATCCAGATGAGCGCGTGGTACGGGGTCTATGCCCCGGCCGGCACGCCGCCGGCGACGCTGCAGAAGCTCGGCGGCGCGCTCGCCACGGTGATCAAGGATCCCGACACCGTGCGCCGGCTGGCCGATGTGGGCGCGGTGCCCGGCGCGCTCACCGCGGCGCAGTTCGATGCGTTCTCGCGTGCCGAATACGTGCGCTATGGCAAGCTGATCGCGGAACTCGGCGTCAAGCTCGATCAATAACCTCCACGGAAGCCTCATGCATTCCCGTCCAAGAATCGCCATGGTGCTGGGCGACCCCGCCGGCATCGGTCCCGAACTGATCGCCCGGCTGCTGGCCGATGCCGGCACCGCCGCGCAGGCCGAGATCCTGCTGATCGCCGACCGCGCCGAATGGCGCCACGGCATGCAAGTCGCGGGGGTCGAGCTGGCACTGGCCGAGACCGAGGTGCCCGCCTTCGCCGCCGATGGCCAGCCGCGCCTGTACCACTGGCAGGTGCCCGACCGCCCGGCCTATGCGCGCGGCGTGGCCAGCGCCGAAGGCGGGCGCTACAGCCTGGGCACGCTGAAGCTGGCGCTGGAGCTGGCACAGGCCGGACAGGCCGATGCGATCCTGTTCGGGCCGCTGAACAAGAGTTCGCTGCACGCCGCCGGCATGGCCCATAGCGACGAACTGCACTGGTTCGCCGAGCAGCTCGGCTACCACGGCGACTTCTGCGAGTTCAACGTGCTGGACGGGCTGTGGACCTCGCGCGTGACCTCGCACGTCGCGCTCAAGGACGTGCCGGCCATGATCACGCCGGAGCGCGTCGGCGGTGCGATCGACCTGATCGACCAGGCGCTGCGCCGCGCCGGCATGGCCAGCCCGCGCATCGCGGTCTGCGGCCTGAACCCGCACAACGGCGACAACGGCGCCTTCGGCCGCGAAGAGATCGACGTGATTGCACCCGCTGTCGCCGCGGCCTGCGAGCGAGGCGTCGATGCGCAGGGCCCGTTCCCGGCCGACACCATCTTCCTGAAAGTGCAGGGCGGGCCGTCGCAGCGGCAGTTCGACGCCATCGTCACCATGTACCACGACCAGGGCCAGATCGGCATCAAGCTGATGGGCTTCTCGCGCGGCGTGACGGTGCAGGGCGGGCTGCCGGTGCCGATCACCACGCCCGCGCACGGCACCGCGTTCGACATCACGCAGCAGGGCCGCGCCGATCCCGGCGCCACGCTGCAGGCGTTCCAGATCGCCTGCCGCATGGGCGCGCAACGGCGCGCCGCCGCCCAAGCCTAGCCACCCGACCGTCCCTACCGGAATCCAGCATGACCGCCCCCGGCGCGGCCGGGGCGCGTTCGCGCCAACGCATTGCCATCAGGAGCTGAATATGAAGATCACCAACGTCCGCGCCCGCGTCTTCGAATGGAAGGGCAAGATCGTGCCGCCGCAGGCGCATTTCTGCACCAACGCCACCGACATCCTGTTCGAGCGCGGCGACGCCATGGGCTCGTTCCGCTTCCACGGCTGGATGGTGGTCGAGATCGAGACCGATACCGGCCTGGTCGGCATCGGCAACTGCGCGCTGGCGCCGCGCGTGGCCAAGCAGATCGTCGACCAGTACCTGGCACCGGTGGTGCTCGGCCAGGACCCGTTCGACAACGAATACCTGTGGCAGAAGATGTACCGCCGCACCCACGCCTGGGGCCGCAAGGGCATCGGCATGGCGGCGATCTCGGCGGTGGATATCGCGCTGTGGGACCTGATGGGCAAGGCCGTCGGCAAGCCCGTGTTCAAGCTGCTGGGCGGGCGCACCAAGGAAAAGATCTGGTGCTACGCGTCCAAGCTCTACAACAACGACGACCGCGATGCCTTCCTGGCCGAAGCGCAGCGCTACCTCGACCAGGGCTTTACCGCGATGAAGATGCGCTTCGGCTACGGCCCCAAGGACGGCCCCGCCGGCATGCAGAAGAACCTCGAGCAGGTGCGGCTGCTGCGCGAGCTGGTCGGCGACGGCGTCGACATCATGCTGGAATGCTACATGGGCTGGACCCTCGAATACGCGCGCCGCATGCTGCCGCGCCTGGCCGAGTTCAACCCGCGCTGGCTCGAAGAGCCGGTGATTGCCGACGATATCGAAGGCTATGTCGAGCTGAAGAAGGCCAGTCCGTTCCCGATCTCCGGCGGCGAGCACGAGTTCACTTCGTACGGCTTCAAGGATCTGCTGGAGCGCCGCGCGGTCGACGTGATCCAGTACGACACCAACCGCGTCGGCGGCATCACCGCGGCGCAGAAGATCAATGCCATGGCCGAGGCCTGGTCGGTGCCGGTGATCCCGCACGCCGGCCAGATGCACAACTACCACCTGACCATGGCATCGACCGCGTCGCCGATGGCGGAGTACTTCCCGGTGCACGACGTCGAGGTCGGCAACGAGCTGTTCTACTACATCTTCAAGGGCGATCCGGCGCCGGACAACGGTTACCTGCAGCTTGACGACAACCTGCCGGGGCTGGGACTGGAACTGAACCAAGCGTATTTCGACCAGTTCGACATCCTCGGCTGACGCCGGCAGCAAGCACGCGCCGTCTCACCCCGGCGCGTGCCCGCCATAGATCGCCTGCGCGGCCTCGCGCAGCGCCTCGGCGACCAGCAGCGCGCCGGGCGACATCAGCCGGTCGGTCGGCGTGATCAGGCCGAAGTCGTCCATATGGCAGGGCATTGCCATCGGCAGGATTTCCACCATGCCGAACGCGGCGTAGTACTGCGCCACATCGGCGGTCAGCACCGCGATCATGTCCGACTGCGTCACCATGCGCGTCAGGAACAGCAGCGCGGCGGTCTCGACCACGTTGACCGGCGGCGCCAGGCTGGCGCGCTGGAACATCAGCTCGAAGCGGTGACGCAGCACGGTGCCAGCGGGCGGGATCAGCCAGGCCGCGTCGGCGGCGTCGGCCAGCGACAGGCCGCGCGCCGCCAGCATCGGATGGCCCGGCCGCACCACCGCACAGACCGGCTCCTGCGCCATCGGCTCGTAGCGCAGCCGACCCTTGTCGTGCTCGGGAAACAGGCGCGCCACCACCATGTCCAGCTTTTCCTGCCCCAGGCGGTCGAGCAGCACGTTGCTGTTGTCGATCTCGACCGAGACCCGCAACCCCGGATAGCGCGCCTTGACCTGCGCGATCGCCGCGGGCAGCAGCCGCACCCCCGGCGAGGTGATCGCGCCGATCGCCACATGGCCGAGGCGGCCGGCCTTCAGCGCCAATACCTCTTCGCGCGCCTGGTTCAGGCTGCCCACCACCGCGCGCGCGTGCCGGATCATCGCGCGGCCGTAGTCGGTCGGCGCCATGCCGCGCGGCAGGCGCTCGAACAGCGGCACCGACAGCAGTTCCTCCAGCTCGCGCAGCAGCTTGGACGCGGCCGGCTGCGTCATCGCCAGCCGCTCGGCCGCGCGGTGGATGCTGCCTTCGTCGGCCACGGCCAGCAGCAGCAATAGCTGGCGGGTCTTGAGACGAGTGTGGTTGTGCCACGTCGGCAGGGCCTCGGGGGCCGGGGAAGTCGCGGAGGAAGCGGGGGCGGCAGGGCTGGCTGGCATGGACTAGGGTTTGTACTGATGCCGAAATCGATATGGCAAAGGCCGAACTCTTCATTAGTAGCATATCGGCAAGCTGCATACACTGCCTCCCACAAAACATAACGACCGGAGACAGCGTGGTGCCGCGCCCGCCGCGTCCACCCGCCGCCGAAAGGCGCGTGCCGCTGGATCCGTCGTCCCTGCCATTCCCGCCGCCAGCGATGGCGGCCCCGCACCAGGAACAACATGTCGGATTCCAACGACAAGCAACGCAAGCCGCTGCGCTCGAGCGCGTGGTTCGGCACCGCCGACAAGAACGGCTTCATGTACCGCAGCTGGATGAAGAACCAGGGCATTCCCGACCACGCCTTCGACGGGCGCCCGGTCATCGGCATCTGCAATACCTGGTCGGAACTCACGCCCTGCAACGCGCACTTCCGCAAGCTCGCCGAGCACGTCAAGCGCGGCGTGTATGAGGCGGGCGGCTTCCCGGTCGAATTCCCGGTGTTCTCCAACGGCGAATCCAACCTGCGCCCGACCGCGATGCTGACGCGCAACCTGGCCGCGATGGACGTCGAGGAAGCGATCCGCGGCAACCCGATCGATGCCGTGGTGCTGCTGACCGGCTGCGACAAGACCACGCCCGCGCTGCTGATGGGCGCGGCCAGCTGCGACGTGCCGGCCATCGTCGTTACCGGCGGGCCGATGCTCAACGGCAAGCTCGACGGCAAGGACATCGGCTCGGGCACCGCGGTGTGGCAGCTGCATGAATCGCTCAAGGCGGGCGAGATCAACCTGCACCAGTTCCTGTCGGCCGAGGCCGGCATGTCGCGCTCGGCCGGCACCTGCAACACCATGGGCACGGCCTCGACCATGGCATGCATGGCCGAGGCGCTGGGCACCTCGCTGCCGCACAACGCGGCAATCCCCGCGGTCGATGCGCGCCGCTACGTGCTGGCGCACATGTCCGGCATCCGCATCGTCGAGATGGCGCGCGAAGACCTGACGCTGTCCAAGATCCTGACGCGCCAGGCGTTCGAGAACGCGATCCGGGTCAATGCGGCGATCGGCGGCTCGACCAACGCCGTGATCCACCTGAAGGCGATCGCCGGCCGCATCGGCGTGCCGCTGGAACTGGAAGACTGGAGCACGGTGGGACGCGACACGCCGACCATCGTCGACCTGATGCCGTCGGGCCGCTTCCTGATGGAAGAGTTCTACTATGCCGGCGGCCTGCCCGCGGTGCTGCGCCGCCTGGGCGAGGCCGGGCTGCTGCCGCATCCCGGCGCGCTCACCGTCAACGGCAAGGCGCTCTGGGACAACGTCCGGGATGCGCCGATCACCAGCGACGAAGTCATCCGCCCGCTGGATAAGCCGCTGATCCGCGACGGCAGCATCCGCATCCTGCGCGGCAACCTGTCGCCGCGCGGCGCGGTGCTCAAGCCGTCGGCGGCAACGCCCAGGCTGCTGCGCCACCGCGGCCGCGCGGTGGTGTTCGAGAACCTGGAGCATTACAAGGAACGCATCGTCGACGAGTCGCTCGAGGTCGACGAGAACTCGGTGCTGGTGCTCAAGCGCTGCGGGCCGCGCGGCTACCCGGGCATGGCCGAGGTCGGCAACATGGGCTTGCCGCCCAAGCTGCTGCGCCAGGGCGTCAAGGACATGGTGCGGATTTCCGACGCGCGCATGAGCGGCACCGCCTACGGCACGGTGGTGCTGCACGTGGCGCCGGAAGCGGCCGCCGGGGGTCCGCTGGCGATCGTGCGCGACGGCGACTGGATCGAGCTCGACTGCGAGGCCGGACGCCTGCACCTGGACATCGACGAAGCCGAGTTCGAACGCCGCATGGCCGACGTGCAGCCGCTGCAGGCCCCGGCCGACGGCGGCTATCGCAAGCTGTACGTCAACCACGTGCTGCAGGCCGACCAGGGCTGCGACCTGGACTTCCTGGTGGGCTGCCGCGGCCGCGAGGTGCCGCGCCACTCGCACTGAGCCACTGCACCCCAGCGCCGACCGCCAGACGCGGCGGCCACGACAAGACAAAACAAGGAGACCCGCCATGCAAGGCACCCAGACCGCGCCGTTGGAGCGCGCCGCCCCGACCCGGGGTGAAACTGTACAAGCCGCGGAGGAGCACCGCATCGTCGGCATGCTGGTGCGGCGGCTGATCCCGTTCCTGGCGCTGATCTACGTGGTCGCGTATATCGACCGCTCGGTGGTCGGCTTCGCCAAGCTGCACATGAACGCGGCCATCGGCATCAGCGATGCGGCCTATGGCCTGGGCGCGGGCCTGTTCTTTATCGGCTACTTCCTGTGCGAAGTGCCGAGCAACCTGGCGCTGGAGCGCTTTGGCGCGCGCCGCTGGTTTGCGCGCATCCTGTTCACCTGGGGCGTGATCACCATGGCGATGGCGTTCACGCAGGGCGCGCACAGCTTCTACGTGCTGCGCTTCCTGCTGGGCGCGGCCGAAGCGGGGCTGTATCCGGGCATCCTCTACTTCCTGACCAAGTGGTTCCCGATGCGGCATCGCGCGCGCATCATCGGCCTGCTGGTGCTGGCGCAGCCGATCGCGCTGATCATCACCGGTCCGCTTGCCGGGCTGGTGCTGTCCACGCATGGGCTGTTCGGCATGAGCAACTGGCAGACGCTGTTCGTGCTGAGCGGCCTGCCCGCGGTGCTGCTGTGCCTGCCGACGCTGAGGCTGCTGCCCGAGTCGCCGGCCAGCGCCGCGTGGCTGGCGCCCGCGGACCGCGCCTGGATCGAGCGCGAGCTGGCCGCGGACCAGGCCGCCTATGCGCTGAAATCGCACGGCAACCCGCTGCGGGCGCTCAGGGACAAGCGCGTGCTGCTGCTGTCGCTGCTGTTCCTGCCGTTTCCGCTCAGCATCTACGGGCTGTCACTGTGGCTGCCGACCATCATCAAGCAGTTCGGCGTCACCGATGCGATGACCGGCCTGCTGTCGGCCGTGCCCTACCTGTTTGCCGTGGTCGGGCTCTGGCTGGTGCCGCGCCATTCCGACCGCAAGCGCGAGCGCTACGGCCATATCGTGGTGGTGTCCGGCATGGCGGCGATTACCATAACGCTGAGCGCATGGGTGCAGTCGCCGGTGCTGCAGTTCCTGTTTATCTGCCTGACCGCGTTCTCGATCTATTCGATCCAGGCCGTGGTGTGGGCGCTGCCCGGCGAATTCCTGACCGGCGCCAGCGCCGCGGTGGGCATCGCCACCATCAACTCGCTGGCCAATCTTGGCGGCTATTTCGGGCCGTATGGCATCGGCGTGATCAAGGACGCCACCGGCAGCCTTGCGGCCGGGCTGTACTTCCTGGCGGCGATGCTGCTGTTTGCGGTGCTGATGGCCTTTGTCGTGCGCGCCGCGCTGCGGCCGACGGCCGGGCGCGCCTGACCGCCAGTTCAAGGCCGCCGCTTCTTCCACTCATAGTCGGGCGGCGGGTCGGCCGCGCCGGCGCGGCCGACCGAGTCGGGGTTTTCCGAGCACAGCGTGACAAAGCTGACCGCCTCGCCCGCGTGCTGGCGCTGGCGCAGCGCTTCGGTAAAGCGCAGCGCCTCGCGCATCGCGTCGCTGGGGAACGACTGCGCGTGCGGCGTCAAGCCGGTGCCGAGGGCTTCGGACCAGTAGACCATGTACATATAAGGCTTCCTTTTGCTTGCGCGGGGGGTGCCAGGGCTGCTGCAACCTTCGTTCCCGCTGCCGCGGCGGCGCGCACGGGAAGGCCGGGTGTGCCGGGGACCACGATTGCAAACCCTTCCTCCGCCTTTTGCAAGCTTTGGCATGTCGCGGGCACAATGGGCGCTTGCCGTGCGCCCTGCACCGCTGTGCCGTTCCCGTCTCGTCCCATGCCCGAACTTGCGCTGATACCCGCCACCGCCGCCGATGCCGACCGGCTCGCCGCCATGCACGCCGTCAGCTGGCAGCACACCTACGCCGGCATGCTGCCGGACGCCTACCTGCGCGATCAGGCCTACCCCGAACGACTGGCCGCCTGGCGCGCGCGCATGCACGACGGCGCTGATGGCCCGGCCGAGGTCACGCTGGCGCTGGTCGACGGCGAGGCCGCCGGCTTTGCCTGCCTGTTGCCGCGGGCCGAGCCGCGCTTCGGCATCTACCTGGACAACCTGCATGTCCTGCCGGCGTTCCATGGCCAGGGGCTGGGCAAGCGGCTGCTGGCCCATTGCGCGCAACGGGTCGCGCAGGGCTGGCCGGGGCAGCCGCTGTTCCTCTATGTGCTGGAGGCCAATACGCAGGCGCGCGAGTTCTACCAGCGGCTGGGCGGCGAGGCCTCCGAGCCGTTCGAGGACGATTTCCACGGACCCGCCCTGCGCGTGATGGTGCGGCGCGTCACGTGGCCCGACGTGGCGGCGCTGGCCAGGCGGCTGGCGTAGGGCAACATGGCAGCGCGGCGGGCGTTGCCATGCCGCGTGCCACTGGCCTACCATCGCCGGCATGCCAACCGGAGACCACCTGCCATGACGCCGTCGACCGCCCGCCTGCCGCAACCTGCCCGTTCGCATCTGGCGCGCGCCCTTGCCGCCGCTACCATCGCGGTACTGGCCGGCTGCGCCGGCTCCCCGGCAGTGCCGCCCGCCGCGGGCAATCCCGCCACTCCCACGGCCGCCGCGCCGCAGTGGCAGCGCGTGCATCTCGGCGCGGGCGCCGGTTATGACTTCCCGGTCTACGCCAGCCATCGGCTCGACGGAGACCTGTCGGGTATCCGCGAAGTCGTGCTGGTCCAGCATGGCCTGCAGCGCAACGGCGACGACTACTTTGCCGCCGGCGCGGCACTGCTGAAGGCCAGCGGCCGCAACCCGGACGAGGTGCTGCTGGTGGCGCCGAATTTTCCCGGCACGCCTGACCGCAACAAGGGCTTTACCGGCATGCCGCACTGGTCGGTGCAGGGCTGGCTCAGCGGCGAGGACGCGCTCGAGGGCCCGGCGCGCGTCAGCTCATTGCAGGTGCTGGACGACCTGCTCGCACGCTTCACCGACAAGGCGCGGCTGCCGCAGGTGCGCAAGGTGACGGTGGCCGGCCACTCCGGCGGCGCGCAGATCGTGCACCGCTACGCGGTGCTCAACAATGTCGACGAGCGCATCCGGGCGGGCGGCATCGAGCTGCGCTACGTCGTGGCCAATCCGTCTTCGTACCTGTATTTCACGCCGGTGCGGCCGGCTGGCGCCGACGGCAAGTCGTTCGCGCCGTATGACCTGGCCCGTTGCCCGGACTACGACAAATACCGCTATGGCATGCAGGACATGGTGCCGTATGCCAAAGGCGCCGACGGCATGGCGCTGTTCCGGCGCTATGCCGGGCGCGAGGTGACCTATCTGGCCGGCACCGAGGACAACGATCCCAACCACCGCGTGCTCGACAAAGCGTGCGGCGCCGAGGCGGAGGGCCCCACGCGGCTGCAGCGTGCGCGCGGCTACCTGCGCTACGAGCGCTACCTCGCCGGCCCGGGCCTGGTCACGCGCCACCAGGCGTATGAAGTGGTGGGCGTGGGCCACGACCAGGCGCGCATGTTCGGGTCGCAGTGCGGGGCACGGGCCGTGTTCGGCATGCCTGAGGCGGCCAATGCCGGCGGCGCGGCCTGCCGCGCGCCGCAGCTCTGAGGCGACTCGCGTCCTGGCACCGTCACGGCAAGAAAAAACCCGCGAAGCTCGCGGGTTCAAGTCCCTGCCCGCAGGATCGGGCTCGGAGGAGACAACCACAGGGAAAACGGTGGCGCGCGATCAGCTCAGGTTGTATTTGACGACCTGTTCCTCGACGCCGACAAAACGCACCAGCTGGCGCAGCCCGCTGGGATATTCCTTGATATGGTGCCCGTCAGGCGTATCGGGCAGGCGGTAATAAACTGGCGCCTTGTCGTGCACTGGCGCCAGCAGGCCGAGCGGACGCGCGTCGGCCTCCCAGGGCACGTCGCGGTCTTCGGCAAGCAGGATTCTTCCGGTCATGGACACACTCCAAAGTTCTGCATGGTGCGGCCGGGGGTCGGATCGTTTTTGCTCGCACAGCTTCAATGTATGGAATGTATGGCACAGCGGCCGGAAATGCCATTCAGCATTTTTTAATTCTGTCTGGCGGGAAATTTCTTAACTGACAAAATCGACGAATATATCGCTCGCCGTCATATCGGGCGGGGTGCGTCGGGCGCTGACCGGCATTGCGCTACCATAGCGCCAGTTTTTGAAAGTGCGGTGACCGGCGCGCCTGTCGGCGCGCTGTGCTGCCTGAATCCACTCCATCATCCCCGCGCCCAGCAGACGCATGTCGACCCAGCACGCCTTGTTGATCTCCCTGATCGAAAAGCCTTCGTCCGGCTATGACCTGGCGCGGCGCTTTGACCGCTCCATCGGTTATTTCTGGCATGCCACGCACCAGCAGATCTATCGCGAACTGGGCCGCATGGCGGACAGCGGCTGGATTGCCGCCGATGAAAGCGACGCGGCCGAAGGCGAGGCCGCGGCCGACCGGCGCAACCGCAAAAAGGTCTACCGGGTGTTGCCCGCGGGCCGCGACGAACTGGCGCGCTGGGTGCTGGCGCCGGGCGCGGGACTGGACCAGCGCGAGGAGATCCTGGTCAAGCTGCGCGCCGATGCGGTGATCGGCCCGCTCGGGCTGACTGACGAGATGCGGCGGCTGATCGCGCTGCACCGTGCCCGCCTCGAGACCTACCTGGCAATCGAGCGGCGCGATTTCTCGGCGCCGGACATGGACCGCGCGCAGCAACTGCGCTATGCGCTGCTGCAGCGCGGTATCCGCTTCGAGACCGACTGGGTGGCGTGGGGCGAGGCCCTGCTGCCGCTGCTGTAGCGGCAGCGCGGACCCGATCTCTGCGCGCTCAGGCCAGGTCGACCGCGCGCGCGCCGGCCGGGCTGGCTTCGCCCAGTCCCAGGCGGCGGCGCGCCAGCGCGTACTCCTCGGCAAAGCGGCGCACCAGTTCGGCCGCCGGCACCACGCGCTTGATCGCGCCGACGCCCTGGCCGGCGCCCCAGATGTCCTTCCACGCCTTCACGCTGGTCGAGCCGAAATTCATCTTCGACGGGTCCGATTCCGGCAGCGCGCTCGGGTCCAGCCCGGCGCGCTCGATGCTGCCGCGCAGGTAGTTGCCGTGCACGCCGGTGAACAGGTTGGAATAGACGATGTCGTTGGCGGTGCTGTCGACGATCATCTGCTTGTAGCCGTCCTGCGCGTTGGCTTCATGCGTGGCGATGAAGGCCGAACCGATATAGGCCAGGTCGGCGCCCGCGGCCTGCGCGGCCAGGATGGCGTCGCCGCTGGAGATCGCGCCGGACAGCAGCAGCGGGCCATCGAACCATTCGCGGATCTCGTGCAGCAGCGCGAACGGCGACAGCGTGCCGGCATGGCCGCCGGCGCCGGCCGCCACCGCCACCAGGCCATCGGCGCCTTTTTCGATCGCCTTGCGAGCGAAGGCGTTGTTGATGACGTCGTGCAGCACGATGCCGCCGTACGAGTGGACCGCGTCGTTGACTTCCTTGCGCGCGCCCAGCGAGGTGATCACGATCGGCACCTTGTAGCGCACGCACAGTTCCAGGTCATGCTCGAGCCGGTCGTTGGACTTGTGCACGATCTGGTTGACCGCGAACGGCGCCGACGGGCGCTCGGGGTGCTTCGCGTCGTGTTCCGCCAGTTCGGTGGTGATGCGGTCCAGCCATTCCTCCAGCTTGGGCGCGGGGCGCGCGTTCAGCGCGGGGAACGATCCCACCACGCCGGCCTTGCACTGGGCGATGACCAGGTCGGGGTTGGAGATGATGAACAGCGGCGAGCAGACCACCGGCAGCGAAAGCCGGTTCTGCAGCTGGGCGGGAAGGGCCATGGGGAAGTCTCCTGGGTAATTCCGGTGGGTCCGGTGAAGCGGTGCGGTGGCGCTGCCGGCTGGCGCGCGTCAGGCGGCGCCGGTCAGCAGGTGTTTCTGGCTCGCCAGGCGCGCGGCCATGGCGGCGGCCAGCGCCTCCAGGCCTGAGCGCGGGCGCACCATGACCTCGAACTCGGCAATGCGGCCGGCGTCGTCGAAGCGGATCATGTCGATGCCCTTGAGCGCCTTGCCGTCCACGCTGGCGCTGAATTCCAGCACCACGCTGTGGCCGTCGTCGCTGACAAAGCTGCGGTGGTAGCGGAAGTCCTGGAACACCTGGTTCACCGTGGTCAGTACCAGCGCGATGGCAGCGCGGCCCGGATACGGCGTATGCGCCACCGGCGAGCGGAACACCACGTCATCGGCGACGATGGCATCGAGCCCGGCCATGGAATGGGTGGCAATCATGTGATGCCAGGCGTCGAGCGAGGCCTGGGCGGCGGGGAGCAGGGCAGTGGTCACGGGGTCTCCTGGCGGGGCGCGGCAGTTGCTGCGGACGCGTTCCGATTCTATGTATCATATGCAACCAGTTGCATAGTGGATCGAAAGGTAGCACGCCGCGTGGTCCGCTGCAAGTTCGGCGCGCGTCGGGCGGCGCGCAGTGACGGGTTGTCTACAATAGTCGGGATCGTCCGCCGGCCGCCGGCCAGCGCGGCAGAGCAGGAGAGTCCGTGACCACCAAGCCCAGCGCCGCCCAACTCGAGCAGGCGGCCTTGTTCGATGCCGACCTGGCCGCCTGGCGCGACCACCCCGAGCGCGCGTTCGACGGCTGGCTGGCGCAGCACGGTTTTCGCCCCGGCACCAGCGTGGTCTACCGCGCGATGTGGGGCAAGCTGCTGCGCTGGTCCGCCGAACGCGGCCTGCCGCCGCTGAGCTGGTCCGCCGAGCAGATCGGCGAGTTCCTGGACGCGCAGCAGTTGCACAAGTCGCACCGCTACCGCTATGCGCGGCTGATCGAGCGGGTCTTTCACCACCTGTCGCGCTTGCGCGAGGGCATGCACAACCCCGGCAGCCAGGCGGTGCGCGCCCACCTGGCCGAGGGCGAGAACGACCCCACGGCCTTCCTGCTGCCCGGAGAACGCGATCTGCTGGTGGCGCGCATCCTCGGCCCGGCCGGCGCGCCGGCCGCTGATGCCGGCGCGGCGTCGCCGACGCAATGGAAGCGCGCCCGCGACGCGGCGTTGCTGGCCGTGCTGCTCGGCGGCGGCCTGAAGGTGGCGGAGGCGCGCGCGCTGCGCACCGACGTGATCGCCGACGTGTTCGCCGACAGCAGGCCCGGGCGCATGGCGCTGCGCATGGTGCGCCCGGACAACGGCCGGGCCTACACCGTGCCGCTGTTCCCGCTGGCCCATGCGCCGTTGCGCGCGTGGCTCGCGCTGCGGGAGGCGTCCGGCACGCTCGGCAACCTGGTGTTTCCGGCCATGCCGACGGGGCGGCCGATGCACGCGGCGTCGATCTACCGGCGCGTGGAAATCCTGCTGGATGAAGCCGGCGTTCTTGCCGGGCGCAGCGAGCGCGCGTCGCCGCAGACCTTGCGCAATACCTGCGCGGCCATGCATTTCGAGGCCGGCACGGCGCCCGCCGAGGTGGCGCAGTGCCTGGGCATGCGCGACCTGGAATCGGGCTGGCGCCTGCGCGCGGCCTACGAAGCCTGGCAGGCGCGGGCCGGGCTGGTGCGGCCGGCTTCAGCGGTTTCCGGATGAAGCCGTGCCCCGACGTCCCTGCCGGGCGCCATGGCGCATCGTGGATAATACGTACTTTGCCGCGCCGGGCACCGTAGTGCAGGTTATTTATCGCGCACATTGGGTGCCGGCGGCCGTCCGCCAACGCTGAACCGTATCCATCGACGCCATACTCAATGCCTGAAACCCTGCTGCTGACCGGTGCCACCGGCTATATCGCCTCGCATACCTGGGTTGCCCTGCTCAATGCCGGCTACCACGTGATCGGCCTGGATAATCTGTGCAACAGCAACCCGGCCGTGATCGACCGGCTCGCCACCATTACCGGCCAGGCCCCGCATTTCGTGCAGGGCGACGTGCGCGACCGCGCGCTGCTGGACCGGCTCTTTGCCGAGCACCGCATCAGCGCCGTGATTCATTTTGCCGCGCTCAAGGCGGTGGGCGAATCGGTCAGCCAGCCGCTGGCCTATTACAGCAACAACCTCGATGGCCTGCTGACGGTCTGTGCCGCCATGGGCGCGGCCGGGGTAAAACAACTGGTGTTCAGTTCCTCCGCCACGGTTTATGGCAATCCGCACACCGTGCCGATCCTGGAGGATTTCCCGCTGTCGGCGACCAACCCCTATGGCCAGACCAAGCTGATGGGCGAGCAAATCCTGCGCGACCTGGAAAAATCCGATCCGGCCTGGCGCATTGCCTACCTGCGCTATTTCAATCCGGTCGGCGCGCATGAAAGCGGGCTGATCGGCGAAGATCCGCGCGGCATTCCCAACAACCTGATGCCTTATGTGGCGCAGGTGGCGGCCGGGCGCCGCGAGCAGCTGATGGTATTCGGCGGCGATTACCCGACCGTGGACGGCACCGGGGTGCGCGACTATATCCATGTCTGCGATCTCGCCGACGGCCACCTGGCGGCGCTCAATTATCTGGGCCGGCAGGGCCGTGGCATGACCGTGAACCTGGGCACCGGGCGCGGCTACAGCGTGCTGGAGGTGGTGCAGGCCTACCAGCGCGCCAGCGGCAAGCCGGTGCCGTACCAGATCGTGGACCGGCGCCCCGGCGATATTGCCGCCTGCTACGCCGACCCGGCGCTGGCCCATGAACTGCTGGGCTGGCGCGCCCAGCATGACCTGGACCGCATGTGCCAGGACTCGTGGCGCTGGCAGTCGATGAACCCGCACGGCTTCGACGCCTGAGCCGGGCCAGTTTTCGGCCAGGCCGAACAAAAACGCCACGGAAGTCTCCGTGGCGTTTTGCCGTCTGCAGGATCGCGCGTATCAGCGGATCAGGAAGTCCTCGACCGATTTGCCCTGGGCCAGGGCCTGGGTCAGCCAGCCCGGGCGCTTGCCGCGGCCGGTCCAGGTATTGCCGGCGTTGTCGCGATAACGCACCGGCACCTTGCGGTTGGCCGCCTTCTTGCCGGCCGGGACCTTCGCGCCAAAACCCAGGTCTTCCGCGGTCAGGCCATATTGCTCGATTTTCTCGCGAATATCCGCGATCACCGCGGATTGTTCGCGCGCCTTGATTTCCTCGGCTTGCTTCTGCAGTTCGCTGATTTTCTGAACGATTTCCTGATACGTCGCCATTGCGTCCTCGGTTTCCGGTGATTGAATTGCGCTGGGTGCGCTGGTGGGCGGGGAAAATGCTGAAATCAATTATAACGGGCCGGCTGCCCGCTGCAAATCCTGGTGGCGTAATCCCGGACGGTTTTTGCGAAAATTCTTGCTGCTGATAATTGTGTGAACTTTCAGTGCCAGGGCGAGTCGCCGCGGATTTTGCCGCGCCCGGCGGTACTGCGACGGTGGGGCGCCGTGCCGAAATCCCGACGGTTTTCGCCACCGCACGGGTCGGTCGTCGTGGTGTGCGGATACCGGCCATGACATTAATCGCGCCGGCATTTACGGACAGCCCGCCACGCGGTTTCAGGCCATACCCGCCAGCCAGGCTCCCGGCGTGGCTGATATCCGACATGGCGTTTATCGCCGCTTCACCATAACCGTGCGCGCCGGACCGCGACTCAAGGATGAGGGGGGCGCGCCGTTATCCGGGCAGGGCGGATCAAAGCGGCAACGATCCTGCCGGACCGGGGCAAGGGGTGTGTCCCGCGGATTGCCAGTGTCTTATTTCATCATGTCCTTCCACAACAATATTCAGATCAAGACCCTGCTACGGGGCGCCATGGGTATCCTGTCGCTGCTGCTGTTGCTGGTCGGCGCGGCCGGCCTGTACGGCATCTCGCAGAGCAACGACGCGCTCAAGGAAACCTATGCCAACCAGCTTGGCTCCACCATCGCGCTCAGCGATGCGATGCTGGCCACCACGCGCATGCGCCTGGCGCTGGACCGCAACGTGATGCAGGGCGAGCAGGACGACCCCAAGGTTAACGTGGATCGTTCCCGCGTATTCGTGGAGGCGTCGGACGCGGCCTGGAAACGCTATATGAGCCTGCCGCAGAACGCCGAGGAAAAGGCCCTGGCCGAGGAGCTGGGCAAGCAGCGCCAGGCCTTCATGGAGCAGGGCGTGCTGCCGCTGCAGGCGGCGTCGCTCGGGGGCAACCAGGAAGAGGCGGTGCGGCTGGCAAAGAAGGTACTGCCCGACCTGCAGCGCAGCATGTCGAGCGCCCATGAAAAACTGCAGAAGTTCCAGATGGCGGCGGGCGAGGCCAATTTCGGCGCGGCGCAGGCCGGCTTTGCGCGCATCCGCATGCTGTCGATCGTGATGATCGTGCTGGGCCTGGCCGTGGCCGCGCTGTGCACGGTCACGCTCAACCGCGCCATCGTCGCGCCGGTGCAGGAGGCGCTGGCGGTGTTCGAGCGCATCGCGCGCGGCGACCTGACCGCGCGCATCACCAGCATCTCGAAGAACGAGATCGGCCGCATGATGCAAGCGCTGGCCGCGATGCAGTCGAGCCTGTCGGGCATCGTCGCCGAAGTGCGCAGTGGCGCCGATTCGATGGCGTCGGCCACGCAGCAGATCTCCACCGGCAACCTGGACCTGTCCCAGCGCACCGAGGAGCAGGCCTCGTCGCTGGAAGAGACCGCCGCGAGCATGGAAGAGCTGACCACGGTGGTGCGCCAGAACGCCGACAATGCGCGCCAGGCCGGCGTGCTGGCGGGCGAGGCCTCGCAGATCGCGCTCAAGGGCGGCGAAGTGGTGGGCCGCGTGGTCGACACCATGAACGAGATCAACGGCGCCTCGCGCAAGGTGGTGGAAATCATCAGCGTGATCGAGGGCATCGCCTTCCAGACCAATATCCTGGCGCTCAATGCCGCGGTGGAAGCCGCCCGCGCCGGCGAGCAGGGCCGCGGCTTTGCCGTGGTGGCGGGCGAGGTGCGCAACCTGGCGCAGCGCTCGGCGTCGGCCGCCAAGGAGATCGAGGCGCTGATCAGCGAGTCGGGCCAGCGCGTGGAGAGCGGTACCCGGCTGGTGGCCGAAGCCGGCCAGACCATGGGCGAGATCGTGCAGGCGGTGCGCCGCGTGACGGACATCATGAACGAGATCGGCGCGGCGTCGCAGGAGCAGACCAGCGGTATCGAGCAGGTCAGCCAGGCCGTGACCCAGATGGACCAGGTGACGCAGCAGAACGCCGCGCTGGTCGAAGAGGCCGCGGCGGCGGCGGGCGCGCTGGAAGAGCAGGCGCAGAAGCTGAAGAACGTGGTGTCGGTGTTCACGGTCAACCCCGCGGCGGCCCCGGCCATCGCGGCCAATGGCGGCGCAAACGCCGCGGCAAGGACGGCGGCATCCCCGGCGCCGGTCACGCCCGCCGTCGCCAGTGCCAGCCCGGCCCCGCGCACCACGACGGTGCGTAAGGTGGCGCTTGCCCCGACCGCGCGGCCCGCGGCCAGGCCGGCCAGCAGTGCGGCGGCCCTCCCTGCAGCGCGCCCCGCGGCGCGTCCGGCAGTGGCCGCGGCCGGCGGCGATGATGACTGGAGCGCGTTCTGATCCCTGCGTTCGAGTCATTGCCTTGTTCACACGGCGACTGCAAGATGACATGATGCGGGGTTTGCCCCGCGTCCTGACCGTCTTCGCGCATCTTCATCATCATCGCGCAGCCCAATGATTGCCCTGAGTTCCGTCCTGTTGCTGCTGGCTGCCCTGCTGGGCGTCGCCGCCGCCCTCGGCATTCGCGCCGGGCGCGCGGACCAGCCGGCCGGCAGCCGGTCGCTGCGCGTACTGACGTGGTCGGCGGCGCTGCTGTCGCAATTGAGCATCGGCATGCCGGTGCTGGTGGTGGGCCTGTCGGGCAGCGTGCCGGCCGTGCAGGACACGGCGCAGCTGGCAGCCAGCTTTGCCGCCGCGGCGGCGGCCACCACGGCGGTCAAGCTGCTGGTGCAGTGGCTGCGCCAGGGCGCGCGCCTGTGGCGCGGCGCGGCGCTGATGGCGGTGCTGGCCGGGGCCGGGCTGGTGGCGGCCGCCGGCACGCACCTGGGCCGCTCGTGCGGCGCCGGCACCGTGACCGCGCGCGACTGCATCGATGCCGCCGGCCTGCCGCATCCGGCCTGGCTGGCGGGCGGGCTGACCGCGCTGTGCGCGCTGCTGTTCGCCGTGCACCGGGCGCAGTCGCGCGGCTGGCTGCCGGCGCCGGCGCGCGCCGAAGCCATGCTGGCCGACGAACTTGCCGATGACCTGCCGGTGCTGCATCGCGGCGCCGAGCCGCGGCTGGCGCGGCGCGGCGCGCGCATCCCCGGGCGACCGGGCCGGCTGACCGTACGTGCCGCCGCGCGTGGCCAGGACACGGTGGGCGAATACAGCGTGGCGACGGTGATGCCGGACCGCGTGGCCTTTGGCCGCTGGCTGGACCAGGCCATCGGCCAGGCCCGGCTGGCCGAGACCGGCTGCGCCGTGCTGCTGATCCATATCGCCGATTACCGCGAAGTCGACGAAGTCTTCGAAGTGCGCGCCGACGATATCCTGGCCCAGGACGCCGGCGCGCTGGCGCAGGCCGTGCTGGAGCCGCACGACTTCCTGGCGCGGCTGGCGCGCGACGAATTTGCCGTGGGCGTGCCGGAACTGGTCCACCATGGCCGCGCGCAGGAACTGGGCTCGCGCATGCTGGGCTCGCTGGCGGAGTTCATCGCCGCGCGCGGGCTGCAGATGCAGATCGGCGTGAACATCGGCATCGCCATCTATCCGCGCGACGCGCAGACTTCCGAAACGCTGATGCAGGCGGCCCGCGTCAGCCTGGCCGAAGCCCGCCAGAGCGGCTCGAACCAGGTGCGCCTGTTCAACAGCGCCGCCGGCGAACGCGCGCGCCGCACCCGCGTGATCCGGCGCGACCTGTGGGTGGCGATCCAGGACGATACCCTGTCGCTGCAGTTCCAGCCCAAGTACGACGCGCGCCGCCGCACCGTGGTCGGCGCCGAGGCCCTCTGCCGCTGGCGCCATCCCGCGCTGGGCCAGGTCAGCCCGGCCGAGTTCATCGCCGTGGCCGAGCAGTCGGGCCAGATCGACAAGCTCGACGACTGGGTCCTGACCAGCGTGTGCCGCCAGGTGCGCCAGTGGCGCGACGCCGGCGTGCCGACCGTGCCGGTGGCGATCAATGTCTCGGGGCTGCGCTTTGCCAGCCGCAACTTCCCGCAATACCTGCTCGAGCAGATCCACCAGCACGACATCCCGCCGTCGGCGATCACGCTGGAGATTACCGAGACCGCGGCGATGAAGGACATCGGCAAGTCGCTGGAAACGCTGGCCGAACTGCAGTCGCTTGGCATCCAGGTGGCGCTGGACGACTTCGGCAGCGGCTATTCCAGCCTGGGCTACCTCAAACGGCTGCGCGTGGGCACGCTCAAGATCGACCGCACGCTGATCGGCGGGCTCGATACCGATGCGCAGGGCCGCGCCATCGTCGGCTCGATGGTGGCACTGGCGCACGAGCTGCGCATGAAGGTGGTGGCCGAAGGGGTGGAATCGGCCTCGCAGCTGGACATCCTCAACGACATGGGTTGCGACGAAGTGCAGGGCTACCTGCTGTCGCTGCCGCTGGACGCCGCAGGCTTCGGCGAGGCCTTGCGCGCGCAGTCGGCGGCCTGACGCCTAAAGCCCGGCCGCCGCGCCGCCGATAACCGGTCTGGCAGGCTGGCCCGCATTGGCCAGCCCTGCGCCGGCCCGTCCGTCGCCGGCGCGCGGCCCATGCCATCGATCTTCCTGGCGGACCCACCCCGTTCCTGCACCTCCGGAGGCGCCCATGTCATTGCCCAGCATCCTCGTCGTCGACGATTCGCCCTCGCTACGCCGCATGATCGGCGCCTGCCTGCGGGCCGGAGGGTTCGACGTGACCGAGGCCGCGGACGGCGACCAGGCGCACGCGCTGGCCGTCGCCGGCAGCTTCGGCATGCTGGTCACCGACCAGGTCATGCCGGGCATGGACGGCCTGACGCTGATCCGCAGCCTGCGCGCCACGCCGCGCTACGCGCGCATGCCGATCCTGATGCTGACCACCGAGCAGGACGGCAGCATCCGCGAACAGGCCCGCGCCGCCGGCGCATCGGGCTTCCTGCCCAAGCCGTTCGACCCGGACGGGCTGATGCAGGCGGTGGGCGCGCTGCTGGACGCGGCATCCCCTACGTCGGAAGGGTAAGGAAAGACCCGGCGTCGCCCTTCAGTCACCCCCCGATGCTGCCGTAAACACTGGTGGGCGAAGTCACGCCCCGGCGCAGCCAGCGGCCCCTGGCCACTGCTGCGCCAGACACCAGCATGAGCCAATCTTGGGGGGCTAGACGATGCAGCACATCGACAAGGCGGACGGCGCGGGCGAGGAGTTCCTGGCCTTTACCCTGGGCCGCGAGGAATACGGCGTCGATATCCTGAAGGTGCAGGAGATCCGCGGCTACGAGTCGGTCACCCAGATCGCGAATGCGCCCGACTACATCAAGGGCGTGATCAACCTGCGCGGCATCATCGTGCCGATCATCGACCTGCGCATCAAGTTCCGCCAGCCCAATGTCAGCTACGACCAGTACACGGTCGTGATCATCGTCGACCTCAACGACCGCACCACCGGCATCGTGGTGGACGGCGTTTCCGACGTGCTGACGCTGAGCGCCGCGCAGATCAAGCCCACGCCGCACTTCTCCGGGGAACTGGCGACCGACTACATCCGCGGCCTGGGCTCGGTCGAGCAGCGCATGCTGATCCTGGTCGACATCGAGAAGCTGCTCAATACCGAAGAACTGGCCGCGCTGGAAGCGGTGTCCTGATCCTGCCGCAGCGTCCTCCGCCGTCCGGCACGCGCCATCCGCGCGCCGGCCCGAACCCACCCGCGGTGCGGCCGCATGGATCCATGCGCCGCGCCACGGGCACGCAGTACAGACTTAGATGCGAAACAACCAACCCGTTACGCAGCGCGAGTACCCGCTGTCTCCGTCCGACTACCTGATCTCGCGCACCGACCTCAAGGGCCGAATCACCTTTGCCAACCGCACCTTTATCGAGGCCAGCGGCTTTACGGCGGAAGAATTGCTGGGCGCGCCGCATAACCTGGTCCGCCACCCCGACATGCCGCCCGAGGCGTTCGCCGACCTGTGGCAGGACCTGCAGGCCGGGCGCACGTGGATGGGCGTGGTCAAGAACCGCCGCAAGAACGGCGACTTCTACTGGGTCAGCGCGACCGTGACGCCGACGCGCGTCGACGGCCGCGTGGTCGGCTATACCTCGGTGCGCTCGATGGCGACGCGCGAGCAGGTGCAGGCCGCCGGCGCCGCCTATGCGCGCTTTCGCGCGGGAAGTGCCGACGGGCTGGCGATCCGCCACGGCGCGGTGGTGCGCACGGGCCTGCGCGGCCTGGTGCAGGGACTGCTGCGGCTGAACCTGAAGCGCCGCATCCTGTGGGCGCAGGCCGGCGGCCTGGTGTGGTTCCTGGCCGCGCTGGTCGCGGTGGAAATGCTGGGCGGCGCCGCCGCGGCCAGCTTGCGCCCGTGGCTGTGGGGCGGCTTTGCGCTGGCGCTGGCGTCGTCCTTCGCCGCCGGCACCATGCTGCTGGCGCGCGTGAACCGGCCGGTGCGCGACATGCTGGACTTCGCGCTGCGCATGGGCGCGGGCGACCTGACCACGCGCTTCGAGCACCGCAGCGCCGACGAGATCGGCGCGCTGGCGCAGGCGATGCAGACCATGCAGCGCAGCCTGCTGTCGGTGGTGCATGAGATCCAGGAAGGCATGGCCAGCATCTCGACCGCGACGCGCCAGGTGGCCGCCGGCAACAACGACCTGTCGCAGCGCACCGAGCAGCAGGCGGCATCGCTGGAGCAGACCGCATCGAGCATGGAAGAACTGACCAGCACCGTGCGGCAGAACGCCGACAACGCGCGCCAGGCCAGCGGGCTGGCGGCCAATGCATCGGACACGGCGCTGCGCGGCGGCGAAGTAGTGGGCCGGGTGGTGCAGACCATGGACGAGATCAACGATGCGTCGAAGAAGATCGTCGACATCATCGGCGTGATCGAGGGCATCGCCTTCCAGACCAACATCCTGGCGCTGAACGCCGCGGTGGAAGCCGCGCGCGCCGGCGAACAGGGCCGCGGCTTCGCGGTGGTGGCGGGCGAGGTACGCAGCCTGGCGCAGCGCAGCGCCAACGCCGCCAAGGAGATCAAGGGGCTGATCGGCGATACGGTGGCGCGCGTCGACAACGGCTCGGCGCTGGTGGGCCAGGCCGGCCAGACCATGGAAGAGATCGTGCAGGCCGTCAAGTCCGTCACCGACATCATGGGCGAGATCAGCGCGGCGTCGGCCGAGCAGAGCTCGGGCATCGAGCAGGTGAACCAGGCGGTGGCGCAGATGGACGAGGGCACGCAGCAGAACGCGGCGCTGGTCGAGGAAGCCGCCGCCGCGGCCGGCGCGCTCGAAGAGCAGGCGCTGCGGCTGCGCGATGCCGTGGCGACGTTCCGCGTCAGCATGCAGGCGGAGGTGCGGCCGCAGCGCCAGCCCGCCTCTGCGCGTGGCGATGCGATGCCGGCACGGGCCTGAGGCCCCGGCACCCGCACGGTCGGGATCGAAGTAAAGGCGGGCGCGGCATGCCGCGCCGCCAGCGTACAGAGGGTGCGGCAGGCCGTGCCCGAGGCTTCAGTTACAAGGGGGAGTTGCTATGCATTGGTTCAATCAATTGCGCGTCACGACCAGGCTGGTTGCCGGATTCCTGGTGGTTGCCGTGATCGGCGCCGTGATGGGGCTGCTGGGTGTCGTCAACATGGGCCGCATGGCCGACTGGACCGGCAAGATCTACAACGACGACCTGCGCGCACTCAAGGCGGTGCAGGACGCCAACATCAACCTGGTCTACGCCAGCCGCTCGCAGATCGCGCTGCTTTCGGCATCGACCATGGGCGAGCGCTCGCTCGAGAAGGAGCAGATCGCCAAGTCGCTGGCCGCGATGGACGAACGCATCCGCCAGGTGGCCGGCGCCTTCGAGAGGCCCGAGGGCAAGGCGCTGCTCAAGCAGTACCAGGACCTGTCGCCGGCGTTCCGCGCGCGCATGGAAAAGTATGTCGAGCTGGTCAGCAAGCAGCCGCTCGATACCTCGCAGTTCGAGAGCCAGGTGTTCTCCGAAAGCGCCGACCTGCTCAAGGACAGCCACGCGCTGGAAGCGGTGATGTTCGAGATGGTCAAGCGCCGCGACAACCGCGCCCGCAGCAACATGGAAGAAGCGCGCAGCGTCTACGACAGCACCCGCCTGTGGATGCTGGGGCTGGTGCTGGGCGGCCTGGCGCTGTCGGTGCTGCTGGGCGTGCTGCTGGCACGCGCGCTGTCGCGCCAGCTGGGCGGCGAGCCGGCGTATGCCGCGGCCATCGCCGCGCGCATTGCCGAGGGCGATTTCTCGCAGCCGGTGGCCACGCGTGCCGGCGACAAGAGCAGCCTGGTGTTCGCGATGCAGCAGATGCAGGCGCAGCTGTCGCGCATGGTGCGCGATTTCAAGGCCTCGGCCGAGTCGATCGGCAGCGCCTCGCGCGAAATCGCAGCGGGTAACAACGACCTGTCGCAGCGCACCGAGCAGCAGGCGGCATCGCTGGAGCAGACCGCGTCGAGCATGGAAGAGCTGACCAGCACGGTGCGCCAGAACGCCGACAACGCGCGCCAGGCCAGCGGGCTGGCGGCCAATGCATCCGACACGGCAGTGCGCGGCGGCGAAGTAGTGGGCCGGGTGGTGCAGACCATGGATGAGATCAACGATGCCTCGAAGAAGATCGTCGACATCATCGGCGTGATCGAAGGCATTGCGTTCCAGACCAACATCCTGGCGCTGAACGCAGCGGTGGAAGCCGCGCGCGCCGGCGAGCAGGGCCGCGGCTTCGCGGTGGTGGCGGGCGAGGTGCGCAGCCTGGCGCAGCGCAGCGCCAACGCGGCCAAGGAGATCAAGGGCCTGATCGGCGATACGGTGGCGCGCGTCGACAACGGCTCGGCGCTGGTGGGCCAGGCCGGCAAGACCATGGACGAGATCGTGCAGGCGGTCAAGCGCGTGACCGACATCATGGGCGAGATCAGCGCGGCATCGGCCGAGCAGAGCTCGGGCATCGAGCAGGTGAACCAGGCGGTGGCGCAGATGGACGAGGTCACGCAGCAGAACGCGGCACTGGTCGAGGAGGCCGCCGCCGCAGCTGGCGCGCTCGAAGAGCAGGCCAGCCGCCTGCAGTCCGCGGTGGCGACCTTCCGCCTGGCCGCGGAGGACGAGCGCGCGGAGCGTTTCGAGGTCATGCCGGCCGTGCCCGTCAAGGCCCAGCGCACCGCGGGCGCGGCGCGTGCCATCGCCGCAAGCAAGCGCGTGGCCAAGCTGCCCATGGCCAAGGCGGAAGCCGCGGGCGCCGATGAAGCCCCGCGCGACGCGGCCGACCCCGCAGCCAGGCCGGCGCCGCGCGCAACGGCGATGACGCCGCGGCCCGCGCTCGCCGCGGCCGATAACGGCGACTGGAGCGCGTTCTGAGTGTTGCCATGACGACCGAGATCACCCTGGCCTTGCCGCAAGAGGATGCGGCCAGGCTGCGCAAGGAATTCGACCAGTTCATCGGGGTCTCGACCGGGCTCGACCGCGAGTTCCTGCCGCCCGAGTTCCATGATTTCCTGCGCGCGCGGCTGCTGCAGCATGATGGCCCGCTGACCGAGCGCGCGGTCTCGCGGCTGCTGTCCGGGGGTGAATACGGCTGGGCGCGCCGCGTGTTCGACAAGCAGCTGCCCAACGCGCTCGCGGCGCTGATGCGCGATGCCCAGCGCTTCGGCTTCGGCCTGGCGGTGCAGCCGGGCTGGAGCGGCGAGCAGCGCCTGGCGCATGCGCGCGAATGGGCGGCGCAGGTACTGGCCGAGTGCGGTGCCGACAGCGCCTATACCGAAGCGATGGCGACCCAGGTGGCGGCGTCGGCCGAAGACCTGCGCGCGCTGGAAGAACGCATGCGCACACCCGCCTGGCGCCTGGCCGAAAGCCTGCGCCAGCGCGCCTATGACCTGATGTACGCGCTGCAGACCGAAGACAATGAAGCCGCCGGCCGCGCGCGCGTGGGCGAGTTGCGCGGCATGCTGGGGCTGGCGCTGGAGTATGGCTCAATCCAGCCCGACGAGGCCGCGCGCGTGCTGGAACAGGTGCAACGCGTGCGCCCGGCCTTGTTCCGCGAAGCGCCCGACGACGTGTTCACGCGGCTCGCGAACTGGCTGCGCCGATTGTTCGGACATTGAAGTCGGCACCGCCGCATGGCGCCCGTGCAAGCCGGATTTTGGACAGTATTACGAACACCGTGCGCGGCGATACACTCCGCGCGGCCGTCGTCAATAGAGGAATCCAGCAGGCTACCGATAGCGTGCCGGCGCGTTTGAGGCAGAGGGCTTTTGCTCGTGCTGTCTTGAGCGAAATCAAAAGTCATACGTGTGACTTGTTACAAAATGCGCAGGGCCAATGTATCTTTCATGCGACATTGGTTTCCCCCCCGCGTAAGTAGGGATTGGCATTGCGGGGCGAATGCCGATATAAACGTAACGGTCTTGCTTACACTCTGTAACACTTGTAACGGAGTTGATTACAGTTGGACTTGGGCGTAGTTCCTTAGTCGTACGTTGTACCCGCCCAGCCGCATACAAACGATCTGGTCGCCGGGCCCCGAAGGGCAACGGTAAGCGCCGGACAAGCGGCCACGGTGGGTTTTTGGTAGCGGGGATAAATTGGAAAGCAGTGAAGTTCTCCAGGAGATCAGGGAGGTTAACCTCGCCTATCTGCTGCTCGCGCAACGCCTTGTGCGCGAAAACCAGGTCGAAGCCATGTTCAGGCTTGGGGTCAGCAAGGAAATCGCGGATATCCTTGCCAAGCTGACCTCGGCGCAACTCGTCAAGCTGGCGGCATCCAACATGGTGCTGTGCAGGTTCCGCTTCGACGACCACGCGCTTCTGTCCACTCTCACCCATACGGCCAAGAGCCATGACATGCAGCAGATCCACGCCGCGATCCTGCTCGCACGTCAGCCTGTGGAGTCGCTCAATTGACCGCGCTCCTGCAGGCCGAGCCAAACCGGAGCTACACGGCCACCTCCGTTCCCAGCCGCAAGAGCGTGCTCCAGGACGCCAACCAGACCCAGCTCGCGATCGAGCTGATCGGCCTGGGCGCGCGCCTGCAGGTGCTTGAAGCCGAGACCACGCTGTCGCGTGACCGGCTGATACGCCTGTACAAGGAGCTGCGCGGCGTCTCGCCCCCCAAGGGCATGTTGCCGTTCTCGACCGACTGGTTCACCACCTGGCTGCCGAATATCCACTCGTCTTTGTTCTTCTCTGCCTACCAGTTTATGGTGCAGGAAGGCGAGACCGTGGGCATCCGCGCGGTGGTGGCCGCCTACCGCCTGTACCTCGAGCATGTTTCGCTGCTCGGCGGTGAAATTGTCTTAAGTTTCACGCGGGCCTGGACGTTAGTACGGTTCTTCGAGAGCAACATGCTGCAACTGTCCCGGTGCACGTGTTGCGGCGGGCAGTTTGTCACGCACGCGTATGAGCCGCACGCGAACTTCGTGTGCAGCCTGTGCCGTCCGCCGTCGCGCGCAGGGAAAGTGAAGAAGCTCTCGAAAGACGCCGCCGCCGTGCAGACCAACGCCTGATCCTGGTCAAGGTCCGCCGGCTGGCAAGCTTGCTGCGCTGGCGGACGGATTCTCTCCGTGCGCCCGTGCCGCGGGCCAATGAGCGTGGCTGACGCGCGTTTTTAGACGGGGATCCGATCGTGCTAGTAGTTCTTGGCTATGTCGTCGTGGTAGCGGCGGTGCTTGGCGGTTACGCCATGACCGGCGGCCATATGGGCGCGCTGTATCAACCTGCCGAAGTGGTGATCATCGCGGGCGCCGCCATCGGCGCCTTCATCGCCACCAATACCGGCAAGGCCATCAAGGCCACCGCGCGCGCGCTGCCGGGCCTGTTCAAGAGTTCCAAGTACAAGAAAGAGCTGTACCTGGACGTCATGTCGCTGCTGTACGTGCTGCTGTCCAAGGCACGGCGCGAGGGTATCCTGTTCCTGGAAAAGGAAATCGCCGATCCCGCCGCCAGCAGCGTGTTCAGCCAGTACCCGCGCATCCTGTCGGATCCGGTGGTGATGGAATTCCTCACCGACTACCTGCGCATGATGGTCAACGGCAACATGAATGCGTTCGAGATCGAGGCCCTGATGGACCACGAGATCGAGACCTTCCGCCATGAAGCCGAGATTCCCGCCCATGCGCTGTCGCGCGTCGGCGATGGCCTGCCCGCGTTCGGCATCGTCGCCGCGGTGATGGGCGTGGTGCATGCGCTGGGTTCGGCCGACCTGCCGCCGGCGGAGCTGGGCGCGCTGATCGCGCACGCCATGGTCGGCACCTTCCTCGGCATCCTGCTGGCCTACGGCTTTATCTCGCCGCTGGCCGCGCGCATCGAGCTGCAGGTGTCCGAGAACGTCAAGGTCTACGAGTGCATCAAGGTGGTGCTGCTGGCTTCCCTGAACGGCTACGCGCCGCTGGTGGCGGTGGAGTTCGGCCGCAAGGTGCTGTACTCCACGGTGCGTCCGTCGTTCCTCGAGCTCGACGACCACGTGCGTGAAGTCAAGAGCCTGAACTAAGGCAGCCGGCAACGCACGCAGCAAGGGGCACCACATGAGCAGCGCACACGATATGCGTCCGATCATCGTCCGCCGGGCGAAGTCGCACGCCAGGCCGCACGGCAACCACAGCTGGAAGATTGCCTACGCCGACTTCATGACGGCGATGATGGCGCTGTTCCTGGTGCTGTGGCTGCTGTCCAGCGCCAACAAGAAGACGCTGGAAGGCATTGCCGAATACTTCCGCATGCCGCTCAAGGTCGCCATCGTCGGCGGCGAGAAGAGCAGCCAGTCGCCCAGCGTGATTCCCGGCGGCGGCATGGACGTGATGCGCAAGGACGGCGAGATCATGCGCGCGCACGACAACGACCCCAGCGACGAACAGCGCCGCAACGAACAGCAGGAAGCGCAGCGCCTGCGCGCGCTCAAGCAGCGCCTGGAACAGATCATCGAGAACAACCCGGTGCTGCGCCAGTTCCGCCCGCAGTTGCTGCTGGACATCACCAGCGAAGGCCTGCGCATCCAGATCCTGGATACGCAGAACCGGCCCATGTTCCGCACCGGCAGCGCCACCGTCGAAACCTATATGCGCACCATCCTGCGCGAGATCGGCCCGGTGCTGAACGAGCTGCCCAACAAGGTCAGCCTGTCCGGCCATACCGACGCGGCCAACTATTCCAACGGCGAGCGCACCTACAGCAACTGGGAGCTGTCCGGCGACCGCGCCAACGCCTCGCGCCGCGAGCTGATCGCGGGCGGCATGCAGGAAGGCAAGGTGCTGCGCGTGCTGGGCCTGGCCGCGACCATGCCGCTGGACAAGAGCGACCTGCTCGCGCCGATCAACCGCCGCATCAGCATCGTGGTGCTGAACCAGAAGGCGCAGGCCCGCTTCGAGGCCGAAAACGCCAGCGCCGCCGAGGTCACGGTGGCGGCGCAGGCCGGCAAGGCCGCGCAGGAGATGCAGGCAGGGCTGGCGGCAGCGTCGGCACCGGCCGCGGCATCGGCACCAGCACCAGCACCAGCGCCGGCATCGGGCAGCAAACCATGACGCAGGACCGCTGCCGCAGCGTGCCCCGCGCCGTAACCAAGTGACTCAGGACGCCATGTCTGTCGATATCGATATCACTCAGTTTTACCAGACCTTCTTCGAGGAAGCGGAAGAGCTGCTCGTTGAAATGGAGCAGCTGCTGCTCGGCCTGGACATCGAGGCGCCCGATGCCGAGCACCTGAACGCGATCTTCCGCGCCGCGCATTCGATCAAGGGCGGTGCCGCCACCTTCGGCTTCGCCGCGCTGACCGAGACCACCCATATCTTCGAGAACCTGCTGGACCGCACGCGCCGGCAGGAACTGGCGTTGACCAGGACCATCATCGACACCTTTCTGGAAACCAAGGACGTGTTGCAAGACCAGCTCAACGCCTACCGCAACGGCACCGAACCCGATCCGGAAACGCTGGCGCGCATCTGCGCCGTGCTGCAGCAGCTGGCGCAGGAAGCCGCCGGCCATGACGCGGCACCTGCGCTGGCGCCAGCGCCCGCGCCCGCGCCTGTCGCGGCCGCCGCCCCCGCAGCCGCCGGCGGTGGCCTGAAGATCCGCCTGATCAAGGTCTCGGCGTCCGACCAGGCGCTGCTGCGCGAAGAACTGGCCAACCTGGGCGAGATCACCGGCCAGCAGGAAACCAATGGCGAACTGGTGGTGTGGCTCAACACCCAATGCAGCGCCGACGACATCATCGCGGTGTGCTGCTTCGTGATCGACATCGACCAGATCGTGATCGAAGCCGCGGCCGATGCGCCGCAGGCGGCGCCGGCCCCGGCAGAAGTTGCCGTTCCCGCGCCAGCGCCGGTGGCTGCTGCGCCCGCGCCGGCCCCCGCCGCGCGCGAGAAGGCCAAGGCCGCCCCGGCCCCCGCGCCCGCGCACGGCGAAGGCTCGATCCGCGTGCCCACCGAGAAGGTCGACCAGATCATCAACCTGGTGGGCGAACTGGTGATCACGCAGTCGATGCTGGCACAGACCGCCTCGTCGCTGGACCCGGTGCTGTTCGACCGCCTGTTCTCCGGCATGGGCCAGCTCGAGCGCAATGCGCGCGACCTGCAGGAAGCGGTGATGTCGATCCGCATGATGCCGATGGACTATGTGTTCTCGCGCTTCCCGCGGCTGGTGCGCGACCTGGCCAGCAAGCTCGGCAAGCAGATTGACCTGGTCACGTTCGGCAAGGCCACCGAGCTGGACAAGAGCCTGATCGAACGCATCATCGATCCGCTGACGCACCTGGTGCGCAACAGCCTGGACCACGGCATCGAAACCCCTGACAAGCGCGTCGCCGCCGGCAAAGACCCGACCGGCCAGCTGGTCCTGTCCGCGCAGCACCATGGCGGCAATATCGTCATCGAAGTCAGCGACGACGGCGGCGGCCTGAACCGCGAGCGCATCCTGGCCAAGGCCATCCAGAACGGCCTGCCGGTGTCCGACACCATCACCGACGAGGAAGTCTGGCAGCTGATCTTCGCACCGGGCTTCTCCACTGCCGAGGTCGTCACCGACGTCTCCGGCCGCGGCGTCGGCATGGACGTGGTCAAGCGCAACATCCAGGAGATGGGCGGGCATGTGCAGATCAGCTCGCGCCCGGGCCTGGGCACCACCATCCGCATCGTGCTGCCGCTGACGCTGGCGATCCTGGACGGCATGTCGGTCAAGGTGGGCGAAGAGACATTCATCCTGCCGCTGAACTGCGTGATGGAGTCGCTGCAGCCCAAGGCCGAGGACGTGCATACCGCAGCCAACTCGGACCGCGTCATGCACGTGCGCGGCGAATACCTGCCGCTGCTGGAAATGCACCGCGTGTTCAACGTCGCCGACGCGCTGCAGGAACCGACGCAAGGCATCGCCGTGATCCTGCAGGCCGAAGGCAAGCGCTTCGCGCTGCTGGTGGACCAGCTGATCGGCCAGCACCAGGTGGTGCTGAAGAACCTGGAAACCAACTACCGCAAGGTGCCGTGCATCTCCGCGGCAACCATTCTTGGCGACGGCAGCGTGGCGCTGATCGTCGATGTCGGCGCGCTGCAGCGCACCGGCGTGCGCCGGCAGGAACCGGCGCTGCAGCAGTAATCGACCCATCACAGGAGAACAAGAGATCATGGCCGGCATCGGACACATCGATACCCCCGGAAGCGACGCTTCGGGCCAGGAGTTCCTGGTCTTCACGCTGGGGTCGGAGGAATACGGCATCGACATCCTCAAGGTGCAGGAGATCCGCAGCTACGAGACCGTTACGCGCATCTCCAGCGCGCCCGACTTCATCAAGGGCGTGACCAACCTGCGCGGCGTGATCGTGCCCATCGTCGACCTGCGCCTGAAGTTCCGCCTCGGCAACGTGCGCTACGACAACCAGACCGTGGTCATCATCCTGAACGTGGCCGGCCGCGTGGTCGGCATCGTGGTCGATGGCGTGTCGGACGTGCTGACGCTGACCGGCGATGCGATCAAGCCCGCGCCGGAATTCGGCGTGTCGATCTCGACCGAGCACCTGACCGGCCTGGGCACCATCGACGGCCGCATGCTGGTGCTGATCGACATCGAGAAGCTGATGACCAGCCCCGAGATGGCACTGGTCGAAGCCGAGTACGCCTGATCCCGCATTACCGAAGCAACAGCCCATGACGCCGTTCCGCAACGCCGCCCCCGCGCACACCGGCCCGCTCGCCGCGCCGGCCGCCCTGCTGCGGCGCGACGACGCGCGCGACTTCCTGCTGACCGAGCGGGATTTCGAGCAGATCCGCACGCTGATCCACCGGCGCGCCGGCATCTCGCTGGGCAGCCACAAGCGCGAGATGGTCTACAGCCGGCTCGCGCGCCGGCTGCGCACGCTGCAGCTGACCGACTTTGCCTCATACCTGGCGCTGCTGGAAGCGGACGACCGCTCGCCGGAGTGGGAGTTCTTCACCAACGCGCTGACCACCAACCTGACCTCGTTCTTCCGCGAGGCGCACCACTTCCCGCTGCTGGCCGAACACGCCAAGCAGGTTGGCCGGCCCTACAGCGTCTGGTGCTCGGCCGCGTCCACCGGCGAAGAGCCGTACTCGATCGCCATCACCCTGGCCGAGGCGCTGGGCGACCGCGCCGGCACCGTGCTGGCGACCGACATCGACACCCAGGTACTGGCCAAGGCCCGCAGCGGCGTCTATTCGGCCGAGCAGGTGGCGCGGCTGTCGCCGGAACGGCTCAAGCGCTTCTTCCTGAAGGGCACCGGTCCGCGCACCGGCTCGGTCAAGGTCAAGCCGGAACTGGCCGCCACCATCGCGTTCGAGCCGCTGAACCTGCTCGCGCCCGACTGGGGCATCCGCGAGCAGTTCGACGCCATCTTCTGCCGCAACGTGATGATCTACTTCGACAAGCCGACCCAGGGCCGCATCCTGGAGCGCTTCGTGCCGCTGCTCAAGCCGCACGGGCTGCTGTTCGCCGGCCATTCGGAGAACTTCTCCTACGTCACGCGCGCGTTCCAGCTGCGCGGGCAGACCGTCTATGAACTGGCACCGGGCGCGCTGTCCGCGGCCGGCCGGGGCAGGCCGTAATGCGCACGCCCCACCTGCCCGAAGCGCTGGCCACGCGCACCTACTTCGACCGCGAGTTCGGCAAGCAGGCCATCAAGCTGCTGCCCAACGAGTACTACGTGACGCGCGAAGACGTGGTGCTGACCACCGTGCTGGGCTCTTGCGTGGCCGCCTGCATCCGCGACGAGGTGGCAGGCGTCGGCGGCATGAACCACTTTATGCTGCCGGACGACGACGGCAGCGCCGACCGCATGCTGTCGGCATCGATGCGCTATGGCAGCTATGCGCTGGAAGTACTGATCAACGAACTGCTCAAGATGGGCGCGCGCCGCGAGCGGCTGGAGGCCAAGGTCTTCGGCGGCGGCGCGGTGCTGGCCAACATGACCACGCTGAACATCGGCGACCGCAACGCCGACTTCGTGCTGCGCTACCTGAAAGCCGAAGAGGTGCGCGTGGCGGCGCAGGACCTGCGCGGCCCGCATGCGCGCCGCGTCAGCTATTTCCCGATCGGCGGGCTGGCGCTGGTGCGCCGGCTGACGCGGCAGGACGACCAGGTTTCGGTGGCGCGCGACGAACGCGCGCTGGCGCGGGCCATTGCCACTTCGGCGCGCGAACCGTCGCGCTCGCCGGAACTGTTTGCGCGGCAGGTGCCATCGCGCCAGCTTCCCTGAACCCCTACAAGCAAGACCAATCATGACTGCCGCCAAGATCAAGGTGCTGTGCGTGGATGACTCCGCGCTGATCCGCAGCCTGATGACGGAGATCATCAACAGCCAGCCCGACATGGAAGTGGTCGGCACCGCGCCCGACCCGCTGGTCGCGCGCGACCTGATCAAGCGCCTGAACCCCGACGTACTGACGCTCGACGTCGAAATGCCGCGCATGGACGGCCTGGACTTTCTGGAGCGGCTGATGCGGCTGCGGCCGATGCCGGTGCTGATGGTGTCGTCGCTGACCGAGCGCGGCTCCGAAATCACCATGCGCGCGCTGGAGCTGGGCGCGGTGGACTTCGTCACCAAGCCCAAGCTGGGCATCCGCGACGTATTGCTCGAATACACCGACACCATTGCCGACAAGCTGCGCGCCGCATCGCGCGCCCGGGTACGTGCAGCCGCGCAACCGGCCACGCCCTCCGCCAGCGGACCCGCACCGGTGCCGATGCTGCGCAGCCCGCTGCTGTCGACCGAGAAGCTGATCATCCTGGGCGCCTCCACCGGCGGCACCGAGGCCATCAAGGAATTCCTGATGCCGCTGCCGCCCGACAGCCCCGCGGTGATGATCGTCCAGCATATGCCGGCCGGCTTCACGCGCTCGTTCGCGCAGCGGCTGGACGGCTTGTGCCGCATCACCGTGAAGGAAGCCGAGCACGGCGAGCGCGTGCTGCCGGGCCATGCGTATATCGCGCCCGGCGACTCGCACCTGCTGCTGGCGCGCAGCGGCGCCAACTACGTCGCGCACCTTTCACAGGAAGCGCCGGTCAACCGCCATCGTCCGTCGGTGGATGTGCTGTTCGATTCGGCCGCGCAGCACGGCGGCAAGAACGTGATCGGCGTGATCCTGACCGGCATGGGCAAGGACGGCGCGCGCGGCATGCTGCGCATGCGCGACGCCGGCGCCTACAACCTGGCGCAGGACGAACAAAGCTGCATCGTGTTTGGCATGCCGAAGGAGGCGATTGCCGCCGGCGGCGTGCATGAAGTCGTGCCCTTGCCGGCGATGACCCAGCGCGTCATGGCGCGCCTGGCCACCTACGGCACGCGCGCGCAACGGGTCTAAGCGAGCCGGCAAGCCGAAACAACAAAGCCGGACCCACCAGCCATCACTGCATTTACTGGAGTCTTTAAAGTGGACAAGAACATCAAGATCCTGGTCGTGGACGATTTCCCGACCATGCGCCGGATCATCCGCAACCTGCTCAAGGAGCTGGGTTTCGTCAACGTCGAGGAAGCCGAAGACGGCGCCGCCGGCCTGGAAAAGGCCAAGGACGGCAGCTTCCAGTTCGTGATCTCGGACTGGAACATGCCCAACATGGACGGCCTGTCAATGCTGCAGGCCATCCGCGCCGACGCCAACATCGGCAAGATCCCGGTGCTGATGGTCACCGCCGAGGCGAAGAAGGAAAACATCATCGCCGCGGCGCAGGCCGGCGCCAACGGCTACGTGGTCAAGCCGTTCACGGCCGCCACGCTCGACGAGAAGATCACCAAGATCTTCGAAAAGCTCGGCGGCTGAGGCGGAGGCGCGTTTGTCATGACCCCGACCCTGAGCAACGATTCCGCCGAACAACTGATCCTGCGCATCGGCAACCTGACGCGCATGCTGCGCGACAACATGCGCGAGCTCGGCCTGGACAAGGAAATCGAGCGCGCCGCGCAAGCCATCCCCGACGCGCGCGACCGCCTGAACTACATCGCCGCGATGACCGAGCAGGCCGCCGAACGCACGCTCAACGCGGTCGAACTGGCGCAGCCGATCCAGTCCGACATCGAACAGCAGGCCGAAACGCTGGATAAGCGCTGGGCCGCCTGGTTTGAAAAGCCGGTGGAACTGGCCGACGCCCGCTCGCTGGTACTGGACACCCGCGCCTTCCTGTCCGAGGTGCCCGGCCAGGCCCGCGCCACCAACAGCCACCTGCTCGACATCATGATGGCGCAGGACTTCCAGGACCTGACCGGCCAGGTCATCAAGAAGATGATGGACATGATCCGCACACTGGAGCAGGAACTGCTGCAGGTGCTGATCGACAACGTACCGTCAGAAAGGCGCGTGGAAGTGCAGGCGCCGTCGACGCTGATGAATGGGCCGCAGGTGAATCCGGAAGGGAAGCCGGATGTGGTGTCGGACCAGGCGCAGGTGGATGATTTGTTGGCTAGTTTGGGGTTTTGAGAGGTTGGTTAGGTAGGTGGTGGCAACCCTTCGGCTGCGCTGCGCGCAAGCCCTATCTCCAGGTCTTGGGCTCGGGCACGGAGTGCATCGCTACTCTCGCACAGCGTTGTTGCATGCGAGCCCACCTGCTTGTCCCCTCCCGCATGTTTTCTCCCCTCTCCCGCCTGCTGTATGGACCGGGGACATGGGTAACACATGTGCCAGGACATGGGTAACAGTCCAGTCTCCAGTTTAATAGGCTTGCTGTAGGTCTATCGTGGCCACCTTTTGATGGCAGAAGTAGACGTCAAAGGTGCCGTCCAGATCCACGCGAGGGCGCAGCGCTACGGGCGTTCCGATCAGGGCTCTTCCGACCCGGAACGTCTTTCCCCGGAAGCAGATGCGCCCACCGTCGCCCACCTTCCGCACGATGTCATCGCTGCCGTACTCGATAGGCGGGAGTTCGCGCGGCA
>NZ_AQUR01000080.1 GCF_000372525.1 Cupriavidus neocaledonicus | reverse complement strand
TGTCGATGCCGCCGCCGATGTTGTCGGTGAAATCGGTCTTGAGCAGGTTGGGGATGCCGCAGGCAAACTCCACCACCTCGATGCCGCGCGTGACCTCGCCCTTCGCATCCGAGAACACCTTGCCGTGCTCGCGCGTGATCAGCGCGGCGAGGTCGTCGTGGTGCTGGTCCAGCAGCTCCTTGAATTTGAACAGGATGCGCGCGCGGCGCAGCGGCGGGGTGTCGGCCCATGCCGGGAAGGCGGCCCTGGCGGCGGCGACGGCATCGGCCACGTCCTGCGCCGTGCCGAGCGCGACGCGCGCGGCCACTTCGCCGGTGGCGGGGTTGAAGACTTCGGCCTGGCGCTGGCCGCCGGCGCGACGCACGGTGCCGCCGATGAAATGATGGACTTCGGCCAGTTGCCGGTTTTCTGCGATGCTCACTTGGGGTTTCCTTCGAGGGCTGGGGCGCGCGCGTGGCGCGCCCCGGCGTGCGATCAGGGGGGCCGGGCCCGCGGACCCGGCGGCGATGGGAAGCGGCGCGGGCCGCTGGCTTGAAGTCCCTTACTTGATGTCCTGCAGCGCCTTCTTCACCGTATCGAACATCTCGCCGATCTGCGCTTCCGAAATGATCAGCGGCGGCGAGAACGCCAGGATGTCGCCGGTGTAGCGCACCAGCACGCCCAGCTCCAGGCACTTGAGGAAGGCCTCGTAGGCGCGTGCGCCGGGCTGGCCCGGACGCGATTCCAGCTCGATGCCGGCCACCAGCCCGTAGTTGCGAATGTCCTTCACGTGCGGCGCGCCGCGCACGCCGTGCGCCGCGGCCTCGAATACCGGCGCCAGTTCGGCGGCACGGCCGAACAGGTTTTCGCGCTGGTACAGGTCCAGCGTGGCGATGGTCGCCGCGGCGGCAAGCGGGTGGCCGGAATAGGTATAGCCGTGCAGCAGCTCGATCGTTCCCGGCGCGGCCGAGTTGACCACGGCGTCATGCACTTCGCGGCGCACCGCGACCGCGCCCATCGGCACCGCCGCGTTGTTGATCGCCTTGGCCATGGTGATCAGGTCCGGCGTCACCTTGAAGCGCTCGGCCGCGGTGGCCGCGCCGAGGCGGCCGAAGGCGGTGATGACCTCGTCGAAGATCAGCAGGATGCCGTGGCGGCTGGTGATCTCGCGCAGCTTTTCCAGGTAGCCGACCGGCGGCACCAGCACGCCGGCGGAGCCCGCCAGCGGTTCGACGATGACCGCGGCGACGTTGGCGGGGTCATGCAGCGCCAGGATGCGCTCGAGCTCGTCGGCCAGGTGCGCGCCCCATTGCGGCTGGCCCCTGGAGAACGCGGCTTCGGCCAGGTTGAAGGTGGCCGGCAGGTGGTCGGTGCCCGGCATCAGGTTGGCCGAGAAGGCCTTGCGGTTCGGGCCGATGCCGCCCACCGCCATGCCGCCGAAGCCGACGCCGTGGTAGCCGCGCTCGCGGCCGATAAAGCGCGTGCGCTGGCCTTCGCCGCGCGCGCGGTGGTACGCCAGCGCGATCTTCAGCGCGGTGTCGACCGACTCCGAGCCCGAGTTGGTAAAGAAGATGCGGTCCAGGCCCTGCGGCATGATCGCCGCCACCTTGGTGGCGGCCTCGAACGACAGCGGATGGCCCATCTGGAACGGCGGCGCATAGTCCAGCGTGGCCGCCTGGCGTGCCACCGCCTCGGCGATCTCCTTGCGGCAGTGGCCGGCCGCGACGCACCACAGGCCGGCGCAACCGTCCAGGATCTGGCGGCCGTCGTGGGTGGTGTAGTACATGCCGCTGGCCGACGCCAGCAGGCGCGGCGCCGCCTTGTACTGGCGGTTGGCGGTGAAGGGCATCCACAGCGCATCGAGATCGGGAATCACGGTCTTGGCGGCGTCCATAGGTTCTCCTGGGGAAATCGGGTCGGTGAGCGGCGCCGCGCTGGGGACAGCGGCGGCGATGAAGGCCACTCTACCGGCGGCGGCTGGCCGACAAAATATACAGTCCTGACAACCGCGCCTTACCGTACAGTTTGAACACGCCAAACCGTACAGGCAAGTGGTCCACCGGCGCCGCTTTCGGACGAGTCCGCCGCGTGCCGGCCCTGCCGTGGCACGGCATCGCACGCTGCACTGCGGCAAGATCCGCGTGCGGGAAGGGCAAGCTCCGCGCCTTGGCCGGCAGCCGTTAAACTGTACAGGTCCACGCCGCCCGAGTGCCCGATGCTGACCCTGAACCTGACCCGCAGCCGCCGCGACGGCGACACCCTGACCGAGCAGATCGTCGCCGGCATCGCCGCGCTGGTGGAGCAGCGCGCGCTGCGCGCCGGGGCGGCGCTGCCGTCGGTGCGGCGCTTTGCCCAGCACCACCACGTCAGCACCTTCACCGTGGCCGAGGCCTACGGGCGGCTGACCGCGCTCGGCTACCTGGCGGCGCGGCCCGGCTCGGGCTACACCGTGGCGCACCGCCATGCCCCGGCAGGCAACGCGCGCGCGCCGCAATGGGAGGCGCCGGGACTGAACGCGGCCTGGCTGCTGTCGGACGTGTTTGCCGACCATTCGGTGCCGATCAAGGCCGGCGCCGGCTGGCTGCCGGGCGACTGGCTCAACGAGGAAGGCCTGCACCAGGCCATGCGCGCGTCGGCGCGGGTGCCGGCGGCGCAGCTGTCGGGCTACGGCCATCCGTACGGCTTTGCGCCGCTGCGCGAGCACATTGCAGCCGGCCTGGGCCAGTACGGCATCCCGCTGCAGGCGCAGCAGGTGGTGCTGACCCAGGGCGCGACGCAGGCGCTGGACCTGGTGGTGCGCACGCTGCTGCGCGCCGGCGATACCGTGCTGGTGGAATCGCCCTGCTACTGCAACCTGCTGCAGATCCTGCGGCTGGCCGGGCTGCGCGTGGTCGGCGTGCCGCGCACGGCGGCGGGGCTGGACACGGATGCACTGGAAGATGCGCTGCGCGCCCACGCCCCGCGCGCGCTGTTCATCAACACCGTGCTGCAGAACCCGACCGGCGCCAGCCTGACCAGCATGAACGCCTTCCGCGTGCTGCAGCTGGCCGAGCAGCACCGGCTGCTGGTGGTCGAGGACGATATCTACCGCGAGCTGGCCCCGGCCGGCTCGCCGATGCTGGCGGCCATGGACGGGCTGTCGCAGGTGGTCTATGTCAACGGCTTCTCCAAGACCATCACGCCGTCGCTGCGGGTCGGCTACCTGGCGGCGAGCCCGGACCTGGCCAAGGCCTTTGCGCGCACCAAGATGGCGGTCGGCCTGACCTCATCGGAGGTGACGGAGCGGCTGGTGTATTCGGTGCTGACCAGCGGCCACTACGCCCGCCATGTGGCGGCATTGTCGGAACGGCTGCGCGCGCAGCAGGACCGCGTCACCGAAAAGATGGAAGCCCACGGGCTGGAGGTGCTGCTGCGCCCGGAAGGCGGGATGTTCGCATGGGCGCGCCTGAACGAGGCGGTGCAGTCGCGCTGGCTGGCCAGCCGGCGCGGCGGCCCGCTGCTCGGCAACCGGCTCGCCACGATGGCGCTGGAGCACGGCATCTGGCTGGCGCCCGGATCGTATTTCGAGCCGGACGAAACCGACTCGCCGTGGATCCGCTTCAACGTGGCCACCGGCGACGCGCCGCAGTTGTGGCAGTTCTTTGACGCCCTGGCGCAGGCACGGCAGGCGGCTTAGGTGGAGCGAGGCGCCTGGCCGGCGCTCAGCTCCAGAGACGCTCGACCAGCCAGCCGGCGGTGGCGCAAACGCCTACCCAGGCGGCAAGACAGGAGGCAATAAAGCGATAGCTCATCTCGGTACGGTCAACAAAGATATGACGGGGGTGTGAATTTTTTGCCGGATCATACATCCATTCATGAATGTATGTAAGCCAGGGAAAAGATTCCTTACCACTAGCGCGGGTATCTTGTTGTGTATAAGGCACACCTGCGCACTTCCGCCCCGCCATGCCCCGATGCAACCCACGCCCGCCCCTGATGGCGTCGGGGATGCCGCGGCACGCGCGCGGGTCTCTGCTACCCTTGGGCTGCCCGGCCCTGTGCCAGACGATTCACCGATTTCAAGCGCAACGCACGTATTTCCCATGCATACCCAAGACCTGTCCGCCTGGACCCACAGCCACGCCTTCGACGCCGGCAACCGCGCCGCCGAACGCGGCACGCGCCTGGTCATGGTGATCACCGCCATCACCATGGTGGCGGAGATCGCCGCCGGGCTCTGGTTCAACTCGATGGCACTGCTGGCCGATGGCTGGCACATGAGCTCGCACGCGCTGGCGATCGGCCTGTCGGCCTTCGCCTATGCCGCCGCGCGGCGCTACGCCGGCGACCGGCGCTTTGCCTTCGGCACCTGGAAGATCGAGGTGCTGGCGGGCTTTGCCAGCGCGGTGTTCCTGCTCGGCATTGCCGCGCTGATGGCGGCGGGCTCGGTGGAGCGGCTGTTCGCGCCGCAGGCGATCCACTATCGCGAAGCGATGGGCGTGACCGCGCTCGGGCTGCTGGTCAACCTCGGCTGCGCGCTGATCCTCGGCGGCCATGCGCATGGCCACGACCACGGCCATGACCATGGTCACCATCACGGCCACGACCATCACCATCACCACCATGACCTCAACCTGCGCGCTGCCTATGTGCACGTGCTGGCCGACGCCGCGACCTCAGTGCTGGCGATCGTCGCGCTCGCCGGCGGCTGGTGGCTGGGCTGGAACTGGCTGGACCCGGTGATGGGGCTGGTGGGCGCGGTGCTGGTCGGCCGCTGGGCCATCGGCCTGATGCGCCAGAGCGGCACGGTGCTGCTGGACCGCGAGATGGACCACCCGGTGGTCGACGAGGTGCACGAGGTGCTGGCCAGCCTCGATCACGGCGACGAAAGCACCCGCGTGTCTGACCTGCATGTATGGCGCGTGGGACGGCAGCATTTTGCCTGCATCGTCTGCCTGGTCACGCATGATGCCGCGCTGACGCCTCAGCGCGTGCGCGAGGCGCTGTCGGTGCACGAAGAACTCGTGCACGTGACCGTGGAAATCAGCCGCTGCGACGGCGATCACCGAGGCAATCACCGAGGCGGTCACTGAGCCCAGCGCAGCGGCTCGCCATCGGCTTGCAGGGGATCAGCTCAGCTCGCACCACATGCACAGCGGCGGCGTTTCCGCGGCGCGGTGGAATTCGCTCGACGACATGACCTCGGGCGGCAGCTTCGCAGCCGGCACCAGCGTAAAGCCGTAGCGCGCGAAATAGCTGGGACAGCTGGAGGCGAGCAGCACCGCGCGCCGCGCGCCGTTGGCGCGGGCGCGCATCAGCGCGGCGCGTACCACGTGGGTGGCCACGCCCTGGTCGCGATGTTCGGGCAGCACGGCCACGGATCGGATCACCACGGTATCGCCGCAACGTTCGCCGGCGGCGCAGCCGATGATCTGCGCGCCAAGGATGGCAACGTGGAAATGCTCGAGCAGCCGCGGCACGCCGTCCAGCGGCAGCCCGCACCGTTCCAGCACTTCTCCCACGGCGGGAGCGTCGCTCGGCACGGCCGCGCGGATGCGCAGGTCTTTCATCATCTGGAGCCTCTGTTTTTCACACTGCCTCGCGAAGGGAATCGCCATGGAAGCCCGTACATGGCGGTGCCGCCGACTGGCGGCACGGGTTGCACGCAGGCCCGGGGGCCTGTCGGGCAACATTACCCGATTCGCTGCCGTTGATCCATTGGGGATAAACGGGTGTCCGGAACCGTCGGCGCATACCGGTCAGGGCGCGCGCGGCACAGCCCGCCGCAGTCATGGCCCAGGCCGATGACAGGCGTGTGAAAAAAGAAAAGCGGAACGATCGCGCGCATGCGCAGGGGCGCCGGGCGCAACGCGCCCGGCCGGGAATCTGGAGGCGGGGATCCGGAATCGAACCGTCGTACACGGCTTTGCAGGCCGTTGCATAACCACTCTGCCACCCCGCCGCTGACATCGCGCCGGAGCGGCGCGACGTGCTGCGGGCCGCAGTGTAGCGGGAAATGAAAATCTTTGCAGGAGACCGCTCGGCGCGCGCCGCGACGGTTCAGCCCTCGATCTCGCCCATGGCGGACTGGATGTAGTTCTGCAAGCCGACCTTGCGCACCAGCTCCAGCTGCGCCTCGAGCCAGTCGATGTGTTCCTCGGTGTCTTCGAGGATATCGACCACCAGCTGGCGCGAGACATAATCGCCGACCGATTCGAAATACTTGATCGCGTCCTTGCAGCTGGCCTGCGACACCAGCTCCAGCTTCAGGTCGCAGCCGAGCATCTCCTCGGTGTTCTCGCCCACCAGCAGCTTGTCGAGGTCCTGCAGGTTGGGCAAGCCGTCGAGCAGCAGGATGCGCTCGACCAGCTTGTCGGCGTGCTTCATTTCCTCGATCGATTCGTCATACTCATGCTTGCCCAGCGCGCGCAGCCCCCAGTGCCGGTACATGCGGGCATGCAGGAAATACTGGTTGATGGCGGTCAGCTCATGCCGCAGCTGTGTGTTCAGCAACTGGATTACCTTCTTGTCAGTCTTCATGGCAGCCCCCAATGCCCCTGCGACAGGGACATGCAATGTCGCGATGGCACGACCACAGCAACGCCACGGCGAATCAGCCGCCGTGACTTCATGGTAGTCCCGCATATGCGGACATCAAGCAATGCGGGCCCGCGCCGCGGCGTTCTTGCCGCACGGGGTCTCTTATTTTCCGGCGTGCTTGCGGATGCGAATGCCAATGGTTTTTATTCGGTTTTCATAAGCGCCCTGCACGGCATCATGAAAATAAAAAAGCGGGCGCCGCGGTATTGGCCGCGGCGCCCGCCGTGGGCGTTGCCATCGTTGCAGTTCAGTCCAGCTTCGCGCCCGAGTCCGCCACCAGCGTCTTCAGCACCGGCCAGTCGCGCGCGTAGAGCGCCTGCGCCTCGGCCGGCGAACTGCCCACCGTGCGCAGCCCCAGCGCGACCATGCGCTCCTGCATCTCGGTGGTCTGCAGGATGGCGCGCACCTCGTTCTCCAGCCGGGCCAGGATCGGTGCGGGCACGCCCACCGGCGCCACGAGCCCGATCCAGCCGACGGTCTTGAAGGCGCTGTCCTGCATGCCGGCCTCGGCAAAGGTGGGCATGTCGGGCAACGCGCTGCTGCGCTGCGTGCCGGTCACCGCCAGCGCCTTGAGCTTGCCGCTCTGGATATAGGGCCTGGCGGTGAGGATGCTGGCAAAGCCAAACTGCACCTGCCCGCCGAGCAGGTCCTGCAGCATCGGCGCCTCGCCCTTGTAGGGCACGTGCGTGGCCTGGCCGTGGACCAGCTTGCTGTAGTAGGCGCCGCTCAGGTGCGACAGCGACCCCACGCCCCACGAGGCATAGCTGAGCTTGCCTGGCCGGCCGCGCGCGTAATCGCCCAGTTCGCGCACCGTGCGCGCCGGCACAGACGGGTGGGTCACCAGCACCAGCTGCGCGTCGGCCAGCACGCTGATCATGCTCAGGTCCTTGCGCGGGTCGTAAGGCAGCTTCTGGAACAGGAACTGGTTGGTCAGCACCGATTGCGTCAGCGTCATCAGCAGCGTGTAGCCATCCGGCGCCGCCTTGGCCACGGCATCGGTGCCGATGATGCCGGAGGCGCCGGCCTTGTTGTCGACCACCACCGGCTGGCCCAGCCGCTTGCTCAGCTTTTCGCCCATGGCGCGGGCGATGGTGTCGGTGCCGCCGCCGGCCACATAGGGCACGACGATGCGGATCGGCTTGGCGGGATAGGCCTGGGCCGCGGCCGGCAGGGCCGCGCCGAGCGAAAGCCCGGCGACCAGGCCGCCAGTGGCCAGCGTCAGCCATGCGCGTCGGTTCATGTTGTCTCCAGATCGGTTTTGTTTTGGAGGACAACCTTAGTGGGCTTGAGAACTTACGTCCAATGCAATATTTTTCAGTTTTTGATGCGCAAATGATTAATTCATGGGCCTGAGGCAACTGCATCACTTCGTCACGCTGGTCGAGCAAGGCAGCTTCGCGCGTGCCGCGGCCGCGCTGCACCTGTCACAGCCGGCACTGACGCGCAGCATCCAGGCGCTGGAATCCGAACTGGGCACGCTGATCGACCGCGGCTACGGCAAGGTGCGCCCCACCGCCGCCGGCATGCTGGCGCTGACGCGCGCGCGCCGCATGCTGCGCGAGCAGCGCGAACTGCGGCGCGACCTGCAATTGCTCGAAGACGTGGAGGTCGGCACGATCCGCGCCGGCTTCGGGCCGTTTGCGGCGTCGTTCCTGCTGGACCCGGTGCTCGAGGCGCTGGTGCGCCGCTACCCGCGGCTGCGCATCGACCTCGAGACCGCCGATACGTCCGCGATGCGGCGTTCGCTCGAAGCCGAGCAGCTCGACATCTTTGTCGGCGAAAGCCGCAGCCTGGCGGAACTGGCACACCTGCAGATCGACCGGCTGCCGGCACTGGAAACGGCATTCTTCGTGCGCAGCGGCCATCCGCTGACACGGCAGCGCAAGGTCACCCTGGCCGACCTGCGCGCCTACCCGGTGGCCGGGACCCGGCTGCCGCCGCATATCGTGCGCTTCTTCCGCCAGGCCCTGCACGAGGCCAGCGGCGGCAGTGGCCCGCTGCCCGAGGACGAGCCCGGGCTGATGACCGTCACCTGCAACGACATGCATGCGCTGCGCGCGCTGCTGCTGGCGGTCGATGCCGTGGCGCTGGTGCCGGTGGCCATGATGGCCGAGGCGTGCGCACAGCGCCTGGCCGCGCCCCTGCCGATGCACCCGCCCACCGCGCTGAAGGCGCAGTACGGCATCGTCACGCTGGCCGGGCGCACGCCGTCGCCGGCCATGCGCGTGTTCGCAGCACTGGTGCATGAAGCGGTGGCGCAGACCGGCGCCTAGTTTGGGCCGGAGCGGTCCGGCGCGATGCCATGGGTTCAGCCCAGCCACCGCGGGCTGGCCGGCAGCATCGCCGGGCCGAGCGAATAGGTCGGTGGGCACGATGAAGGTCCACGGGTGCTCGTCCGCGCGCACGTGGCCATGTGGGTGGCGTCGGAACCGTGTTCCGGCGCGGTCAGGCCGAAGCTCAGCTTGACGGTCTCGTCCAGCATGCCCGGGATGCGCGTGGCGCGTTGCGCGTCGCTGCCGAAATCGCGCAGCACCAGCACGAATGGCTTGTTGGCGACGATCGCATGCTCGTGATCCGCCAGCTCAACCGCCAGTACATCGTCGACCTGGCGTCGGGTCTGGCGCGGCTGCATCCGGCGGCCCCGTCCCCCGAGCTGGAGTTGCGCACCCGCTTCGCCCACCAGGCGCTGGCCGGCACGCTGCTGTATGCGCTGATCAACCGCGAAAGCATCTACGCGCTGTCGGACCGGCGGCTGGACCGGGAAATGGCAAGGGTGTTCCTGCTGTCGGTGGCGTAGCGACGGCGCGGGCAGGTAATCAGCGGAAACGGCACTGCGGATGCCGATCATTCCCCTCGCACCAGGGCTGCCGCGACAGCCTGCTTCAGGTACGCGAGCAAACGCGGATGGAGCCAGGTACCGACACGCAGTTCGGCTTCGTTGTCTTGCGCCTGCCGCATTGCCGCCATCGCGGCATCGCTCCGCGCCAGTTCCCTTCGCATCGACAGCCAGGCTTGCGCCAGGCCTTGTACCGCACTGTGCCCGGGCGCATCGCCGGCGGCGAGATGCGACTCGAGTTCGCCGAGCAGCGCGGGCCAGCGGCGCATGACCTGCGCGTAGCGGCGACGCAGGTGCCGATAGTCCGGGGGTGTGAGGTACTTCCGGTAGATCGACAGCCGGTGTTCGGCAAACGCCTGCAGGATGTACTCGCCCAGCGCCGGCGTGATGCCGGTGTGGGGCAATGCGCTGCCTTGTTCCACAAACAGGTGGTCCAGGCGTACGAACATCGCGGCGCGCGAGCGCGTGTCCTTTTCCACCTGCGCGAACCAGTGTCGCGCCGCGGCGCGGGGCCCTGGCGCCATGCGCGGGCTGGTTCTGCTCGAACAGCGCGCGCATGGTATCGATACGAACCTGCCAGCTTGCGGCCAGCTTGCCGCCGCTGCCCAGCAACGGCAGCGCCCGCGCCTCGTCGCCCAGGTACCGCCGATAGACCGACATGGCTTCGAGCGTGCGCAGGCATGCGGCTTCGGACGGCTCGCCCTCCTCGGCCAGCGCATTCTGGAGGCGCAACAGCGCTTCGCGCAGCTGCACTTGCCGGCTGATCTCCGCATCGACCCGGGCCAGTTGCGCGGCAAGCAGGGAAGCCGTGGTCAATGTTCCCGCATCCAGGACCTGTCGGATTTCTTCGAGCGGGATATCGAGCTGCCTGAGCGACAGGATCTGCTGCAGGCGATGGAAATCCTGCTGGCTGTAAAGCCGGTATCCCGATTCCGAGCGAACCGATGGCCTGAGCAGGCCGAGCTTGTCGTAGTGGTGCAAGGTGCGTACGGTGAGCCCCGCACGCTTTGCCAGTTCGCCAACTTTTAGCCGCACAACGGTCTGTCCTGAAGAGATCAATCGATGCGGGGCGTCATCCTACCGTAGCGCGGTACAGGCGCAAGCCGCCGCCCACGGTCTGCAGGCCGTCCCGCCGGCGCGCAAAGTAGCGGGCATTGAGCGCGTCGGCGGACAGGCATTCCACTTCGCCAAACCCGCGCTCACACAGCGTCGTTTGCAGCGTGTCGGGATCGAAATCGCTCAGCCATGGTTCTCCCGAAGCGGCGAACGACTGCGCGGCGATCTCGTCCATCCACCGTTCGACGGGCGGCAGCGAAGCGCGCGGTACGCGCGCATCGAACACGATTTCACTGCCCGGCGCATGCGTCGCGACCGCTTCGATGACGCGCATGGCCACGGCTGCGTCCAGATAAGGCAACACCCCCAGGCAGCTGAAGAAGGTCGCTGCGCCGGGGCGGATGCCGTGGCATGCCAGCAGCTCGGGCAGGTGGGTAGCGGCCAGGTCGGCCGCGATGTACGCGACATGCGACGGCAGCGCGATGCCGCTTTCGCGCAGCCGCTCCAGCTTCCAGCGCTGGGCTTCGGCGCGGTCGATTTCCACGCATTGCGCGTCATTCGGAATCCGCAGCGACAAGGTGTCCAGCCCCGCGCCCAGGATGACCACCTGGCGCACGCCCGCGCTCAGGCCAGCCCTCAGGCGATCCTCCGCAAAGCGGCTGCGCGCGACGACCGCCGCACGCAGCGTGCGCAGCATGGGCGCGTTGTACGGAAAGGGGTCGGCAATGGTCTGGCGGGCCAGGCCACGGCCAAGCACGTCGAAGACGAACGGGTCGTCCAGCAAGGTGGGGGTATCGAGCAGCTGGTGTGCCGCGCGGGCCAGGGCCATGGTCAGCGCGGACCGGCTGGGCGGCGTGCCGCCGGGATCGGCATGGTCGAGCATGTCGGCTTCCGGTTGTGGAGAAAGCACGGATACTCGACCCTGCCGCTACGTCAGGGTCAAACGATTTTTGCCGACGGCGCGGCCGGGCCCCGGCGGGAGCGGACAGGCAAAAGAAAAGCGCCTGAAAGGCGCTTTCCTGTTGTTCCGGCATGGCCATGTCCGGCGCGGCACAGCGTCCGCGGCCAGCCCTTGCCAGCGTCGGCTCGTTCTTATTCCACCGTCACCGACTTCGCCAGGTTGCGCGGCTTGTCCACGTCGGTGCCGCGTGCGCACGCCGTGTGGTACGCCAGCAGCTGCAGCGGCACCACGTGCAGGATCGGCGAGAGGTCGCCGTAGTGCTCGGGCATGCGGATCACCTGGATGCCGTCGGACGACTGGATCTGCGTATCGCTGTCGGCGAACACGTACAGGCGGCCGCCGCGGGCGCGCACTTCCTGGATGTTGGACTTGAGCTTCTCCAGCAGCGCGTCGTTGGGGGCGACGGTGACCACCGGCATGGCTTCGGTGACCAGCGCCAGCGGGCCGTGCTTGAGCTCGCCGGCCGGGTAGGCCTCGGCGTGGATATACGAGATTTCCTTGAGCTTGAGCGCACCCTCCAGCGCGATCGGGTAGTGCAGGCCGCGGCCGAGGAACAGTGCGTTCTCGCGGCGGGCGAAGTCTTCGGACCAGGCGATGATCTGCGGCTCCAGCGCCAGCACGCCGTGCAGCGCGGCGGGCAGGTGGCGCAGGTTGGTCAGCGCCTTGGCCTCGGCCTCTTCGGTCAGCAGGCCGCGGGTCTTGGCCAGCGACAGCGTCAGCATGTAGAGCGCGGCCAGCTGCGTGGTGAAGGCCTTGGTCGAGGCCACGCCGATCTCGGTGCCGGCGCGGGTCAGGAAGCGCAGCTCGGTCTCGCGCACCATGGCGCTGGTGGCGACGTTGCAGACCGCCAGCGTATGGACATGGCCGAGCGCGCGCGCATGGCGCAGCGCGGCCATGGTGTCGGCGGTTTCGCCCGATTGCGAGATCACCACCACCAGCGCGCGCGGGTTGGGCACGGTGTCGCGGTAGCGGTATTCGCTGGCGACCTCGACCTGGGTCGGGATCTTGGCAATGCTTTCGAGCCAGTACTTGGCGGTGCAGCCGGAATAGTAGCTGGTGCCGCAGGCCAGGATCAGCACGCTGTCGATGCCGGCGAAGACCTCGGCGGCGTTGTCGCCGAACAGGTCCGGCGACAGGCCTTCGACGCCCTCGAGCGTGTCGCCCAGCGCGCGCGGCTGCTCGAAGATTTCCTTCTGCATGAAGTGGCGGTACGGGCCCAGGTCGACCGAGGCGGCATGGGCTTCGACCACGCGCGCTTCGCGCTCGACCGGGTGGTCGCTGGCGTCATGGATGGTCACGCCGTCCAGCGTGATCTCGACCACATCGCCCTCTTCCAGGTAGATGATGCGATTGGCGGTACCGGCCACGGCCAGCGCGTCGGACGCCAGGAAGGACTCGTTCTCGCCCAGCGCCACCACCAGCGGCGAGCCGGCGCGCGCGCCGACCACGCGGCCGGGCTGGTCCTTGGCGAACACCGCGATGGCGTAGGCGCCGTGCAGGCGCTTGGTGACCGCGCGCACCGAGGCGAACAGGTCACCGCGCGTGGCGCTGCTGGGATAGCAGTAGGCCTGGTGGATCAGGTGGGCGACCACTTCGCTATCGGTCTGCGACTCGAAGCCGTAGCCGACCGCGCGCAGCTCTTCGCGCAGCGGCTCGTAGTTCTCGATGATGCCGTTGTGCACCAGCGCGATGGTCTCGCCCGACAGGTGCGGGTGGGCGTTGACGGTGTCGGGCTTGCCGTGCGTGGCCCAGCGCGTATGCGCCACGCCGGTGAAACCGGACAGGCCGGACGCCTGCGTCTGCGCGTCGAGGTCGGCGACGCGCGACACGGTGCGCGCGCGCTCGACCGCATCGTCGCGCACGACCGCGACGCCGCACGAATCATAGCCGCGATACTCCAGGCGGCGCAGCCCTTCGATCAGGACCGGAACGATGTTGCGCGTGGAAACCGCGCCGACGATGCCACACATGCTGTACCCCCGTTTGCTGGCGCCTGCCGCGAGGCCACTGGCGCCGGTATCAATCCTGTGGCGCCGCCCGGTGCGGGCGGCCCCTGGTGCTTACTGCTTCGGCTGCTTGACCGGACGCTGCCAGGCGTCGATGGTCAGCTGCTTGGCCCGCGACAGCGTCAGCTTGTCGGCCGGGGCCTCCTTGGTGAGCGTGGTGCCGGCGCCCAGCGTGGCGCCGCGACGCACCGTCACCGGTGCCACCAGCTGCGTGTCGGAGCCGATGAAGACATCGTCCTCGATCACGGTGCGGTGCTTGTTCACCCCGTCATAGTTGCAGGTGATGGTACCCGCGCCAATATTGACGCGCGACCCCACCGTGGCGTCGCCCACATAAGCCAGGTGGTTGGCCTTGCTGTGTGCCGCCACCTGTGCATTCTTGACCTCGACGAAGTTGCCGATATGCACGTCCTCGCCCAGCTCGGTGCCGGGGCGCAGGCGCGCGTACGGCCCGATGCGGCCGGCGGGCCCGATTTTGGCCTCGTCGATATGGCAGAACGGATGCACCTGCGCCCCGGCGCCGACGTTGCTGTTGCGGATCACGCAATGGGCGCCGATGCGCACGCCGTCTTCCAGGTGCACGCGGCCCTCGAACACGCAGCCGACATCGATGGTGACATCGCGCCCGCAGGTGAGCTCGCCGCGCACGTCGATGCGGGCGGGGTCCAGCAGGGTCACGCCGGCTTCGAGCAGGCGCCGGGCCTGGTTGCCCTGGTGGATGCGCTCGACCTCGGCCAGCTGCAGCTTGCTGTTGACACCCAGCGTCTCCCACACCGCGGCGGGCTGCGCCGAAACCGTCTCGACGCCATCGGCGACGGCGCGCTCGACGGTGTCGGTCAGGTAGTACTCGCCCTGGGCATTGTCGTTGCGCAGCGTCGACAGCCACTTGCGCAGGTGGCCGGTCGGGCACACGATAATGCCGGTGTTGATTTCGCGGATGGCCTTCTCGGCTTCGCTCGCGTCCTTTTGCTCGACGATGCGGACGATGCTGCCCGCCGCGTCGCGGACGATGCGGCCGTAGCCGGTCGGGTCGGGCATTTCCACGGTGAGCACGCCAAAGCGCTGCGCGCCGGCCTCGGCCACCAGTGCCTGCAGCGTCGCCGCGCTGGTGAGCGGGACGTCACCGTAGAGAACCAACGTGGGCTGGTTGTCGTCCAACAAGGGAAGTGCCTGCATCACCGCATGGCCAGTGCCCAGTTGCTGGGCCTGCTCGGCGAAGGCGACATCGTCGGCGGCCACCGCCTCGCGCACGCGCGCGGCGCCGTGGCCAACCACGACCACCAGCCGGGACGGCGACAGCGCCCGGGCCGTATCCAGGACGTGCGCGAGCATGGGGCGCCCCGCGACCGGGTGCAGCACCTTGGGCAAATCGGAATACATCCGCTTGCCCATGCCCGCGGCGAGAATGACGATATTCACAAGGAGACCCCTAAGTGAGTGTGTCCGAAAATATTCTGGAAAACGCCGGCCGGATATTGGGCCCGGTGTTTGGCAAGGGGCGCCGCCAGGGCTGGCAAAAGCTTGCCGCCAGGCCTGCGCATCTTCCCGCAAACCCTTGCCAGGACTCGGCTGGCGGGCAGCGAGCAAGCCCGGTTCCAATGCGCGGCGATTTTAACATGGCGCATTCTGCGCAACCGCCCGAGGTTTCCGAATTTCACAATTGCTGGGCCCGGCGTATTTTGGTGATTCTGGGCGCCGCGGCCCTGTGCGCGTGCAGCGCCATGAAGCTCGGTTACCAGCAGGGCGACCGGCTGGCGTACTGGTGGATCGACAATTATGTCGACGTCACCTCGGCTCAGGAGCCGCTCACGCGCGAGGCCATCGCGCGCTTCTTTGCCTGGCACCGCAAGGCCCAGCTGCCGGAAATCGCCAGCCTGCTGCAGGAGGCCAAGGCCGACGTGCGCCAGCCGGTCACGCCGGCGATGGTCGCCCACTTCCAGGACGCCTCGCAGCAACTGGCGCGCCGCTCCTTCGAGCAGGCCATGCCCGACATGGCCGACTTCCTGCTGACGCTGACGCCCGACCAGATCGCGCGCATGGAAAAGAAGTTTGCCGAGGGCAACGCCAAGTACCGCAAGAAATTCCTCAACGCGGACCCGGCCGAGCGCGAGGAGGCGCGCTTCGACAAGGTGATGGAGTACGCGCGCCTGGTCTACGGCGGCTTCTCTCCCGAGCAGGAAAAGGCGATTCGCGCCAAGGTCGGCCCGGTGGTGCAGAATGCCGAGGCGCGCTATGCCGAGCGCGTCGCGCGCCAGCAGGAATGGATCAAGATGGTGCGCTTCGTACAGGCCACGCAGCCGCCCAAGTCGCAGGTGATCGACCTGCTGCGGCGCTTCCGCGAGTACTGGCAGAATCCGCCCGCCCGGCACGCCGCCAGCCACGAAGCCGGCAACAACGCCGGCATCGCGCTGACCGTGGCGATCGCCAACCTGACCACGCCCCAGCAGAAGGCGCACGCGCAGGACCGCTTCCAGAAATGGATCGACGACACGCATGCCTTGATGCGCGAGAAGGCGCACCCGCCGGTGCAGTCGGCGGCGGCAAACTGAACCCGCGTTCAGGCGCGACGAACAACAACGCCCGCGCGAGCGGGCGTTCTGTCATCCGGCCGCCGCAACGGCTTACTGCGTGCCGGCCGGCTCCCCCGCCGGGGCCACCGCGGGCGTGCGCTCGAAGCGCACGAACTCCATGCGGTTCGCCTCCGCGCTGCCGGCAAACGTCAGCGGCTGCTGCTGGAACGTGGTTTCACCGAACAGCGAGGCCTCGTCGACCTTGGCCAGGCCGGTCGCGAGCCCGGTGAACGGGAACAGCTCGGTATCCGCCAGGTGCGACGGCACCACGTTGCGCAGCGCCGAGAAGATATTGTCGATGCGGCCCGGATTGTGCCGCTCCCACTCCTGCAGCATCTCGCTGACCTTCTTGCGCTGCAGGTTTTCCTGCGAGCCGCACAGGTTGCACGGGATGATCGGGAATTCCATGGCGCGCGCGTACGACGCAATGTCCTTCTCCGAGCAGTACGCCAGCGGGCGGATCACGATATGCGCGCCGTCGTCGGTGGCCAGCTTGGGCGGCATCGCCTTCATCTTGCCGCCGAAGAACATGTTCAGGAAGAAGGTGTTGACGATGTCGTCGCGGTGGTGGCCCAGTGCGATCTTGTTGGCGCCCAGCTCCTTGGCGGTGCGGTAGATCACGCCGCGGCGCAGGCGCGAGCACAGCGAGCAGGTGGTCTTGCCCTCGGGCACCTTCTCCTTGACGATCGAGTAGGTGTCCGCCTCGACGATCACATACTCCACCCCGACCGACTTCAGGTATGCCGGCAGGATGTGTTCCGGGAAGCCGGGCTGCTTCTGGTCCAGGTTCATCGCGATCAGCTTGAACTTGATGGGCGCGCGCTTCTGCAGCGCCATCAGGACCGACAGCATGGTGTACGAGTCCTTGCCGCCACTCATGCAGACCAGCACGGTGTCGCCGTCCTCGATCATGCCGAAGTCGCCGATGGCCTTGCCGGTTTGCGATTGCAGCCTCGTCTCGAGGCGATAGAAATTGTTCGAGTGGCTCATGGAGCATCCTGTTGCGTGGCGCCCGCCGGATGGAATGGCCGGCGCGGCGCGAGGGGCAACATTTTACTTTAGGCGCCCGTCAGCTGCAGCGGGCGCCGCAGGACCGCTCAGGCCTGCTTGATATGGAACACCTCGACCCCGACCGAATCGCAATCCGGGTACACGTCGGGCTTCTCGGTCGACACGCGCACGGCGCGCACCTTGGGATGCTTGAGCATGGCACGCGCGACGTCGTCGCACAGCGTTTCCTGCAGGTGCACGTGGCCCTGCGCCATGCGCTCCGCGACGGTGTTGCGCATGAAGTCGTAGTCGACCACCTCGTCGAGCTTGTCGGCCTGCGGCGTGCATTCCTCCAGCGGCACGAACAGGTCGATATTGATCAGCACGCGCTGCTCGCCCTTTTTCTCGAATTCGTGCACGCCGATATTGATCTGAACTTCGTAGTTGCGCAGGAACATGCGTCGGCAGTCCTGCAGGCTGGGGTGGGAAAGGGCGGCGAGCATGGTCATGGCGGGAAACGAAAAGGGGAAGTGTAAGGCGGGGGTGCCGCGCCAGTCAGGCGCGGCCGATGATGCAGGTCATTCGGTCAGGAACATCACGTCGCGCGCCAGCGGCATCAGGTGCTGGCCGCCGTCGACGTACAGCGTGGTGCCGGTCACGGCACGCGCCTGCGCCAGGTAGGCCACCGCCTGGGCGATGTCCTCGGGCGTGGACGACTGGCCCAGCGGCGTCACGCGATGCGCGCGGCGGAAGCTCTGCTCCGACTGCTCGCCCGACACCAGCGTGATGCCGGGGGCCACGCCCACCACGCGCAGGCGCGGCGCCAGCGCCTGCGCCAGCTGCACCGTGGCGGTCTGCAGCGCGGCCTTGGAGAGCGTGTACGAGAGGAAGTCCGGGTTCAGGTTGTCGAGCTTCTGGTCGAGCAGGTTGATCACCACGCCGCGCGGCTCGGCGGCCTTCTCGGCGGCCTTCTCGGCGGCCTTCTCGGCGGCCTTCCCGGCGCCATCCGGGCCCGCGGCAGCGGCCAGCGCCTTGTGCAGCTCGCGCGCCAGCAGCAGCGGCGCGGCCACGTTGGTGCGCATATGCGTATCGAGCGACGCATACGAGAAGCTGGTGGCGACGTCGTACTGGAACAGCGAGGCATTGTTGACCAGGCAGGTCGGCACGCCCAGCGCGGCGGTGCAGTCGGCCACCAGCCGGCTGGTGGCGGCCTCGTCGGCGAGGTCGGCGCGCAACACCGCGGCGCGGCGGCCGAGCGCGCGGATCTGCGTGGCCAGCGCTTCGGCCTCGTCGACCGAGCGATGGCAGTGCACGGCCACGTCCCAGCCCTGCGCCGCCAGTTCCAGCGCGATGGCGCGGCCCACGCGGCGCGCGCCGCCGGTCACGAGGGCCACGCCGCGGGGGGCGGGCTGGCCAGCCGTGTGGTGAGCCGTGGCGCCGGCGGGCTGGCTGGCGGAAGTATCGGATGCGGGCATTGCTACAATCGCAGGATGCAGAAAGCCGCTAGTTTACCCTTTCCCCCCGCCGACGCGCAGGCCGCTTCCGATACCCTTGCGGCCCGCATTGGCGAATCGATCGATGCGGCCGGCGGCTGGATCGGCTTCGACCGCTACATGGCGCTGGCGCTGTACGCGCCCGGCCTGGGCTACTACAGCGGTGGCTCGGCCAAGTTCGGCCGCGATGCCCGCGACGGCAGCGACTTCATCACCGCCCCGGAACTGAGCCCGTTCTTCGCCCGCACGCTGGCGCGCCAGTTCGCGCCGCTGCTGGCGCAGGGCATGCCGCGCCTGCTGGAATTCGGCGCCGGCACCGGCCGGCTGGCGGCGGACCTGTTGCTGGGGCTGGAACAGCAAGGCCAGTTGCCCGACACCTACGCCATCGTCGAACTGTCGGGCGAACTGCGCGCGCGCCAGCAGGACACGCTGGCCCGGCGCGCGCCGCACCTGGCCGAGCGCGTCACCTGGCTCGATACGCTGCCGGCCGCCTTCGAAGGCGTGATCGTCGGCAATGAAGTGCTGGATGCGATGCCGGTGCAGCTGTATGCGCGCCGCGACGGCGGCTGGCATGAGCGCGGCGTGGCGCGCGCCGCGCCGCAGGCCGATGGCGGCGCGCCCGCCTTCCGCTTCGAGGACCGCCCGCTGGCCGATGCCGACGTGCCGGCGGCGCTGCGCGCCATTCCCGGCGACCACGACTTCGTCACCGAAACCCATGCCGAGGCCGAGGGCTTCACGCGCGCGGTCGGCGCCATGCTGGCGCGCGGCGCGGCCTTCTTCATCGACTACGGCTTCCCCGGCAGCGAGTACTACCACCCGCAGCGCGCCGGCGGCACGATGATGTGCCACTACCGCCATCATGCGCATCCAGACCCGTTCCTGTATCCCGGCCTGCAGGACATCACCGCGCACGTCAACTTCAGCGGCATCGCCCAGGCCGCGGTCGAAGCGGGGCTGACCGTGGCGGGCTTTGCCTCGCAGGCGCGCTTCCTGATGAACGCCGGCATCACCGAGCTGCTGATGGCGCTGGACCCGTCCGACGCGCGCGCCTTCCTGCCGCAGGCCAATGCGGTGCAGAAGCTGCTGTCCGAAGCCGAGATGGGCGAACTGTTCAAGGTGATCGCGCTCACGCGCGGGCTCGACCGCGGACCGGAAGACAGCGAGCCGCTGGCCGGCTTTGCCCGCGGCGACCGCTGCCACGCCCTGTAACGGCACCGGAGCCGCCATGCTGCGCTGGACCCTGACCATCTTCCTGAGCGTGATCATCCTGTCCGCGGCGCTGCCGTGGCTGCAGAAGGTCGGGCTGGGCCGCCTGCCCGGCGACGTGCGCTTGCGCATATTCGGGCGCGAATTCGTGCTGCCGTTCGCGTCGACGATCCTGATCTCGCTGATCGCGCTGGTGATCGGCAAGCTGCTGTAGGGCCTGCGGCCGCCTGCCAGGACGGGCTCAGGCGCCCGGCTGCGCCCCGAGCCGCAGCGCCACCGCGGCCACCCGCGCGGCATGGACGCGATCCTTGATCTGCGCCACGTCGTCGGCGCAGGCGCGTGCGATGGCGCCCGCATCGACCGACGCCGCGGCCTCGCGCGCCGCCAGCAGGCGCTCGGCCTGCGGGTATGCGCTGTGCTCGAAGCCCTTGCGCCCGCGCCTGTCGGCCTCGCAGGCCTGCAGCGCCTGGGCGAAGCGCGCGGGCTTGCGCAGCGCATCGCAGCGCTCCAGCAGCCGCACCACCGCGGCGGCGCCGAGCTCCAGCGAGCGGTGGATATGGCCATGCTCGCGCGCCACCACCAGCGCCAGGTCGCGGCATTCGTTGGGCACGCGCAGACGCGCGCAGACTTCTTCCAGCAGCCTGACGCTGCGCAGCTCGTGGCCGATATGGCGCGGCAGCACGTCCGCGGGCGTGGTGCCCTTGCCCAGGTCATGCACCAGCGCGGCAAAGCGCACCGGCAGCGGCGCGCCCAGTGCCGCGGCGCAGTCGATCACCATCATCACGTGCACGCCGGTATCGACCTCGGGGTGGAAGTCGGCGCGCTGCGGCACGCCCCACAGCCGCTCCAGCTCGGGCAGCAGGCGCGCCAGCGCGCCGCATTCGCGCAGCACCTCGAACATGCGCGACGGCCGTGCCTCCATCAGCCCGCGCGCCAGTTCCTGCCACACGCGCTCGGGCACCAGCGCATCGACCTCGCCGGCGGCGACCATCTCGCGCATCAGCCGCATGGTCTCCGCGGCGACGTTGAAGTCGTGGAAGCGCGCGGCAAAGCGCGCCAGCCGCAGGATGCGCACCGGGTCTTCGGCAAAGGCATCTGAGACATGGCGGAACAGGCGCGCGGCCAGGTCGCGCTGGCCGCCGTGCGGATCGATCACGGGCCCGCTCAGGTTGCCGTCGGCATCGACCGCGCGCGCCATCGCGTTGATGGTCAGGTCGCGCCGGACCAGGTCGTCCTCGAGCGTGACATCGGGCTCGCAGTAGAAGGCAAAGCCCTTGTAGCCCATCGCGGTCTTGCGCTCGGTGCGGGCCAGCGCGTACTCCTCCTGCGTGCGCGGATGCAGGAACACCGGGAAATCCTTGCCGACCGGGCGATAGCCGGCGGCTTCCATCTCGGCCGGGGTCGCGCCGACGACCACGTAGTCGCGGTCCTGGCTGGGCTTGCCCAGCAGTTCATCGCGGATCGCGCCGCCCACGGCATACACCTGCATGGTTGTGGCCTTTTCGTGCGTCGGCACGGGCAGCCGCCCGCCGCCGGCGCTATTCGCTATTGCTAGTGGGTGACGATTATCGCATCGGCACGGTCCGGAGCCAGGCGGTACGGTTCATCGTCGGCCAGGAAGTCGCGTTCCTCGCGCGCGCCGGCAATCCATTGCTGCATCGACGGCAGCGCCAGCATGAAATCGGCATAGGCCTTGGCGTCTTCGCGGTCGTCCGGCAGGTGAATGCCGTAGGTGGCGAAGCGGCTCACCACCGGCGCATAGAACGCATCCGCGACGGTGAAGGTGCCGAACAGGAACGGCCCGCGCGCGCCATGCTGCTTGCGCAACCCGTCCCAGATCGCGGCGATGCGCTCGACCTCGCGCTGCACCGCCACGTTCCAGCCGCGCCCGGGCAGCACCGCGGTCACGTTCATCGGCAACTGGTTGCGCACGTTGACGAAGCCGGAATGCATCTCGGCGCAGATCGCGCGCGCCACCGCGCGCGCGGCGGGGTCGGCAGGCCACAGGTGCTTGTCGGGGAAGCGCTCGGCCACGTATTCGGAGATCGCCAGCGAATCCCACACGGTGACGTCGCCGTCGACCAGTACCGGCACCTTGCCCGCCGGCGAATAGCGCGCAATCTCGGCGGCAAAGCTGCCGGTGAACAGGCGCACCTGCACTTCCTCGAAATCAATGCCGGCCTGGCGCAGCAGCAGCCAGGGGCGCAGCGACCAGGAGGAATAGTTCTTGTTGCCGATGACGAGCTTCATCGTGAGGTCCTTGGGGGAGGAAACGGAGGGAGAGACGGCACGGACGCGGCCGCGCTCCACGTCCCGCGGCCCCGCGGGACGGCGTGGCCGCCGCGCGCCGGACCAGTCATTTTGCCAGCGCGGCCGCCCGCATCAAAGTGAATTGCGCTCGCAACCGATATGAAATCCGGTCACATAGGCCGCGCCGCCGAGAGACGCCTCAGCGGTGCACGCTGGCGCGCATGTGGGTCAGCGCGGCATCGCGGTTGCGCCCGGACAGCGCGTCGGTCATCACCGACTCCAGGTGGACCGGGTGCAGGTTCAGCTCCGGCGCGAGCGGGCGCTCCAGCACATTGTCGAGCTGCATCGAATCCAGGTTGTCGCGCGACAGCAGCGGTTCGCCCGGCATATGTTCCATCACCGCGGCCTGCACCCGCGCCAGCGCATCGGGCAGCGCGATCACCGGGCGCGGATGGCCCGAGGCGCGCCCGGCAAAGCGCACCAGCTCCTCCAGCGTGTAGACCTGCGGCCCGCCCAGCTCATAGCCGTGGCCGATGGTGGCCGGGTTCACCATGGCGTTCAGGTAGGCCTGCACCACGTCCTGCACGAACACCGGCTGGAAGCGCGCATGCGCGCACGCCAGCGGCACCACCGGCGCCAGCTGCTGCATGTGGGCGAACAGGTTGAGGAAATGGTCGTCGGGGCCGAACACCACCGAGGGCCGGAAGATGGTCCAGTCGAGCCCGCTGGCGCGCACGATGCGCTCGCCGTCGCCCTTGCTGCGCAGGTACATCGACGGCCCGTTGCTGTCGGCGCCGAGCGCGCTCATATGCAACAGCCGGCGCACGCCGGTGGACAGGCACGACGCCACGATCTGCCGCACCAGTTCCACATGCGCGCTGGCAAAGGCCTCGCCGTAGGGATCGCCGCGCTCGCCGTGCAGCACGCCCACCAGGTTGACGACGATGCCGTCGACGCCGAGCGAGCCGATCGCGTCGTCGAGCGCGGCATTGTCGGCCAGGCCCAGCTCCACCACCTCGACCCGCGGCAGCAGCAGCAGGTGCTGCGCATGCTCGACATTGCGCGTGCCGACCACGATGCGATCCGGGGCGATGGGGGAATCGGGATTGGCGCCGGGTTCGAGCGGCGCGCCCGAGGCCGAGGCGGCGCCGGCCAGGCGCGAGACGAGATGGCTGCCGATGAAGCCGGCGCCACCGATGACGAGGACGTTGCTGGTCTGCATGTTGCCTCCGTGCCAGGAAAGAAGCACGCCGCGGCACCCCCGCCAGCCCGGGCCCCCGGCGCTACGCCGGCAGGCCCGTCGTGCCCCCCCTGTAACAGGGCAGGCGGACCAGGAGAGACGCCCTTCAGGGCAGGCTGGTGGTGGTCACCGCCGACGGCGTGACCGTGCCCAGGCGCGACTTCAGCGACTGCGGCCGGCCACTCATCAATGCAGCATAGTACGTAGCGTTGGAAAGCACATTCTTCACATAGCCGCGCGTTTCATTGAACGGGATGGTCTCTGCAAAGATCGCGCCTTCCACCGGCCGCGCCAGCGTGCTGCGCCAGGCCTTGGGCCGGCCCGGGCCGGCGTTGTAAGCGGCCGAGGCCAGCGTCCACGAGCTGTCCAGGTCGGTCAGCACCATGTTCAGGTAGTTGGTGCCGAGCTGGATGTTGATGGTGGGATCGCCCATCATCGACGGCGAAAAGTCGCTCATGCCGATCTTGCGCGCCACGTATTTTGCCGTCGCCGGCATCACCTGCATCAGGCCATGCGCCCCCGCCGACGAGCGCGCATTCATGATGAAGCGCGATTCCTGGCGGATCAGGCCGTACACCCACGCCATGTCCAGGCCGACCTCGTCGGTGGCGCGCTGCATGATGTCGCGGTACGGCATCAGGAAGCGCAGCGCGAAGTCATGCTCGTTGCGGGTGCGGTCGGCCGAGTTGACGGTGCGGTCGAGCAATTCGAGGCGGCGCGCATATTCGGCGGCGGCCAGCAGCTCGCGGTCGCTCATGTTGCGCAGTTCCCAGTTCCACTCGCGGTTGCCCTCGAAGCGCAGGTTCATGGCGTAGAACTTCTGCGCGCGCTGAAAACCGGGGCGCGCGCGCATCGCCATGGCCTCGGCGTCGCTGACCGCGGTGCGCGGCGGCAGCGTGATGCGGTTGCCGAGCTCCTCGCTGGCCAGCTGGCCGTAGAAATTGAACTGGCCGGCGATCTGCTGGAAGTTCTGCTGGGCCTCGGTGTCGCGGCCGTCGACCTTGAGCGCGCGGCCGTACCAGTAGATCCAGGCCGGGTCCTTGGCGCGCAGCTCCGGGCGCATCAGCTCGACCGCCTGGCGCACCTGCTTCCAGTCGCCCTGGCGCAGCGCGGCGCGCACGCGCCACTCCTGCGTGTCGTCGGACAGCCACTGGTTGCCGCCCAGGTCCATCTGGCGGCGGTAGTAGCCGGCCGCCTCGGGCAGCAGCTTCTTGGCCGCGAACTGGCCGATCACGCCCCAGGCCGCGCCCTGCTCGTCGCGCGACAGCGCGCCCTGGGCCGTGGCCAGGTAGGCAGCCGCCTGCGACGGGTCGGAGCGCGCCATCTTGACGATGGTGGCCAGGGTGTCGCCATCCGCGCGCGCGTCGGGGACCAGCGCGGCGATCTTGCCGGCCAGCGTGACGTAGTTCTGCTCCAGCGCCAGGCGCGCCTGGAAGGCCACGTCGCTGCGCTGGATCTGCTGGCTCTGGGCCAGGTAGCCGATCAGGTCGACGCAGCCCTCGCCGTAGTACTTGGGATCGCTCAGCACCGCGCGCGCGTCGGCGGCGACGTTCTGGCCCTTGAGCGCGCGCGACAGCAGCGCATAGCACTCGACCTGGGTATCGTCCTTGAGCGCGAACTGCGGGTATTCGGCGTCGAAATTGGCCCAGTCGCGCTTCTTGCCCAGCACCAGCAGCCAGTCATTGCGCATGCGGTCGGCAATCGCGTCGCCCTTGTAGCGCTGCAGGAACACGCGCACCTGGTCGTCCGGCGCATCGATGCGGGCCAGGCCGCTGGCGTCGAACAGCTGCGGCTTGATGCGGAAGTACTCGACATAGGACGGCACCGGGTAATCCACCAGCGTGGCCGAGATCGCGTAGGCGCGTTCCACGTCGTTCTTGCGCGCGGCTTCGCGCAGCGCGATGAAGGCCTCGTCGGGATCGCTGGGGATCACCGTCGAGGGCGCGCGCGAGACCGCCTGCGGCCGCTTCTGCGCGTGGACGGGCGTGACAAGCAATGCACATGCAAGCGCGATCCAGGCGGCCCGCCCTGCACGCTGCAGATATACTCCCTTCAGCATTCTTCTTCCTTGTCGGGGACGGCGGCGCCGGCGCCTGCACCGTTGTGCCAAAAGCCGCGGCTTGCGCCGTCCGTGTTGGTTCGGACGAGGGCATTATCCCACGCCATGTCTTCCATTCCTGCGACTAGCTCCCTTCCTGCCGACGACCGCCGCGCGCTGCGCGCGCAACTGCTCGCGCACCGCGCCGACCTGCCCGCGCGCACCGCGGCCGATGCCCGCATCAGCGCCGCGTTGTCCGAACTGCTGGCGGGCCTGGCGGTGCGCTGCCTGGGCTTCTACTGGCCGATCCAGCAGGAGTTCGACGCGCGCGCCGCGGTGGCGCAGTGGCTCGCCGCCGTGCCCGGCCGCCATGCCGCGCTGCCGTCGGTCAGCCGTCCCGGCGCGCCGCTGGACTTCCATCTGTGGACGCCGGATGCGCCCATGGCCACCGGCCACTACGGCATCCCTGTGCCCGACGGCACCGAGGCCGCCATGCCCGATGCGCTGCTCATTCCCTGTGTCGGTTTCAGCCCGGACAAGTTCCGCCTGGGCTACGGCGGCGGCTTCTACGACCGCACCCTGGCGGCCATGGCGCAGCGCCCGGTCGCCATCGGCATCGGCTACGACGCGTGCCGCATTGCGCTGCAGGCGCAGCCGCACGACATCGCCATGGACTGGATCGTGACGGAGTCGGGCGCGTTCTAGCCCGCAGCGGGCCCGGCGCCCTGCACCAGCTCGTCGACCAGCGCGCGCATGCAGCGCCAGTGCGAGCCTTCCCAGAACACCCGTCGGCACCGCTCGCAGGTGACGAAGCTGTGGTGGCGCGCCAGCACGCCGTCCGGCACGCGCCCGGCCGCGCCGGCCGGATCCAGCGCGCGCAGCGGCGCATTGCAGTCCAGGCACAGCGAAAACGGCCGGGCACTGCGCGCCAGGTCCAGCCGCGCGAAAATCTCGCGCACCTGCTGGCGCGACTTGAGCGCGCGCACATAGCAGCCGTGCGTGATGCCGCGCCGCTTGAGCAGCTCGCGGTCGCGCGTCAGCACGATGCGGCCCTCGTCGACCGCGATGCGCTCGATCTCGCTGTCTTCGAAATGGTTGTCGTAGAGCGTGTCGAAGCCGGTCATGCGCAGCAGGTGCGCCAGCCCGCCCAGGTGGGCATCGGCGACGAAGCGCATCACCCGCAGCGGCTGCTCGCGTACCCGCAGCAGCGGCGACACGTCGATCCGCTCGAACTTGGGATAGACCGAGACCCGGTCGCCATCGCACAGCTGCCGCTCGAATCCGCTCGACTCGCCGTTGACCAGGATCAGCTCGACCTCGGTATGCGGCACGCCCAGTGCCTCGATCATGTGCTTGACCGTGGCCGCGCGCGCGCACACGCACGACAGGTCGCGCCGGCGCTGGTCCGGCGCGAGGAAGTCGTTCAGTTCCTCGTAGAAGCGGAAGGTGGCGGTGACCATGGGGCGAGTATGGCACCGATCGTGGCAGGCGTGGCCGGGAACCTGAAGCTTGCTGCCTACGCGCGCAGCAAGCTCCCCTCGCCCGCTTGCGGGAGAGGGGTGGGGGTGAGGGCTAGGCGGATCAATGGCCGAGGGCGGTGGGTTTACACCGTTGGCCTTGCTTGATGTGGTACCTAGTCAAACCACCCCTCACCCCAACCCTCTCCCCATGAGGGAAGAGGGAGAACACCTTGCTTGGGCAAGCTCCAGTCGCTTTGGAGCACCCAAAACCGCTCTCTTCTTCTGCGGCGTTCCTTACAGCTTCAGCCGCTGCCAGATCGCCTTGGTCGCGCCGGCCGCGTTGAGCGTGTAGAAATGCAGCCCCGGCACGCCCGCGGCAAGCAGGCGCTCGCACAGCGCGGTGACCACGTCCAGGCCGAAGGCGCGGATCGACTCGCGGTCGTCGCCAAAGCTCTCCAGCCGCTTGGCCACCCAGCGCGGCACTTCGGCGCCGCACATCTCGGAGAAGCGCATCAGCTGCGAGTAGTTGGTGATCGGCATGATGCCCGGCACGATCGGCACTTCCACGCCCTGCGCACGCACGTCGTCGACAAAGCGGAAGTAGGCGTCGGCGTTGTAGAAGTACTGCGTGATCGCCGAGTCGGCACCGGCCCTGACCTTGCGCACGAAATTGTCGAGATCATGGCGCGGCGATTTCGCCTGCGGGTGGTACTCGGGATACGCCGCGACTTCGATATTGAACCAGTCGCCGGTCTCGGCGCGGATGAACTCGACCAGCTCGTTGGCGTAGCGGAACTCGCCGATCTCGCCCATGCCCGACGGCATGTCGCCGCGCAGCGCGACGATATGGCGGATGCCGCCGTCGCGGTACTGCCGCAGGATCGCGCGGATGCTCTCGCGCGACGAGCCCACGCACGACAGGTGCGGCGCGGCCTCGATGCCTTCGCGCTGGATTTCCAGCACGGCGTCGAGCGTGCCCTGCTGCGTGGTGCCGCCGGCGCCGAAGGTCACCGAGATGTACTTGGGCTTGAGCGGGGCCAGCTGCGCGCGCGTGTTGCGCAGCTTCTCCGTGCCCTCCGCCGTCTTGGGCGGGAAGAATTCAAAGCTGAAGTAGCGGTCTTGCATGATGGTGGCGCGCCGCGTTGGCGCGGCGCGCGAAATAAGGTCAGTCGTCGCGGTTGCCCAGCAGCACGCTGGCCAGCAGCCACGAGATCACGCTGTACAGGACGGAGCCCAGCAAGGCCGCCCAGAAGCCGCCGACGGTGAAGCCCGACAGCAGGTTGCCGACGAACAGGAACAGCAGCGCGTTGATGACGAAAATAAACAGCCCCAGCGTCAGCAGCGTGACCGGCAGCGTCAGGATCACCAGGATCGGACGGATCAGCGTATTGACCAGGCCCAGCACCAGCGCCGCCAGCATCGCCGAGCCGAAGCTCTTGATGTGGATCGACGGGATGATGTACGGCAAGACGAACAGCGCGACGGCGTTGATGATCCAGACGACCAGTAGTCTCATGACGGTTCCTTGTTGGTGTTTGCCCCCCTCTCCCGCAAGCGGGAGAGGGGAGTTGCTACCTCGCTGCGCGCATCAATAGCGGTAGTGATCCGCCTTGTACGGGCCTTCCTTCTTCACGCCGATATAAGCGGCCTGCTGCTCGGTCAGCTCGGTCAGCTGGGCGTTCAGCTTGCGCAGCTGCAGGCGCGCGACCTTCTCGTCCAGGTGCTTGGGCAGCGTGTAGACGCCGACCGGGTACTTGCCGCTGTCGCGTTCCTGCCAGAGCTCGATCTGGGCGATGGTCTGGTTGGCGAACGAGCTGCTCATCACGTACGACGGGTGGCCGGTGGCGCAACCCAGGTTCACCAGGCGGCCCTTGGCCAGGATGATCAGCTTCTTGCCGTCCGGAAACTTCACGTGGTCGACCTGCGGCTTGATCTCGTCCCATTCGTACTTCTCGATCGAGGCGATGTCGATCTCGTTGTCGAAGTGGCCGATGTTGCAGACGATGGCCTGGTCCTTCATCTTGGCCATGTGCTCATGCGTGATGACGTGGTAGTTGCCGGTGCAGGTGACGAAGATATCGCCATGCTCGGCGGCGTAGTCCATGGTGACCACCCGGTAGCCTTCCATCGCGGCCTGCAGCGCGCAGATCGGGTCGATCTCGGTGACCCACACCTGTGCCGACAGCGCGCGCAGCGCCTGCGCGCTGCCCTTGCCCACGTCGCCGTAGCCGGCGACCACGGCGATCTTGCCGGCGATCATCACGTCGGTGGCGCGCTTGATGCCGTCGACCAGCGACTCGCGGCAGCCGTACAGGTTGTCGAACTTGCTCTTGGTGACCGAGTCGTTGACGTTGATCGCCGGGAAGCGCAGCTCGCCCTTCTGCGCCATCTGGTACAGGCGGTGCACGCCGGTGGTGGTTTCCTCGGTCACGCCGCGGATCGCTGCCAGGTTGCGGCTGTACCAGCTCGGGTCGCGGGCCAGCTTTTCCTTGATCGCGGCGAACAGATAGGTCTCTTCCTCGCTGCCGGGGTTGGCGATGACCGCAGCGTCCTTCTCGGCGCGCGCGCCCAGGTGCAGCAGCAGCGTGGCGTCGCCGCCGTCGTCGAGGATCATGTTGGGCGTGCCGCCGTCGGCCCAGTCGAAGATGCGGTGCGTGAAGTCCCAGTATTCCTTCAGCGACTCGCCCTTGAACGCAAACACCGGCGTGCCGCCCGCGGCGATTGCGGCGGCGGCGTGGTCCTGGGTCGAGAAGATATTGCACGAGGCCCAGCGCACGTCGGCGCCCAGCGCCTTGAGGGTCTCGATCAGCACGGCGGTCTGGATCGTCATGTGCAGCGAGCCGGCGATGCGCGCGCCCTTGAGCGGCTGCGCTGCGGCGAACTCATCGCGGATCGCCATCAGGCCGGGCATCTCGGTCTCGGCAATGGCGATTTCCTTGCGGCCCCAGCCGGCCAGGTTGATGTCGGCGACGAGGTAGTCTTGCTTCAGGTCGGTCACGGCGTTCATGTTTCACTCCCGGTGAAGAGTGGCACGCAGGTGACGAGTACGGGGATCTGGCGCGTGCATGGCGCTCGGGCTCATGCAAAGCACGCGAATAGGTCGACTCGCTTCCGTGCGGACCACGGATCAGCGAGCGCCGTTGAAGACAGTCCGAGCCTGGCGGATGGCTGGGGCGGCTGTGCCGCCGGCCGCGCGATGTCCTTCGCGGGCCTCCATCCGTTGCAACGCTCCTCGGAGTGGCGGTATTGTAGCGTGCCCGGAGGCCTTGCGCACCGGCCCTCCTTGATTTCCGCTCAGATGATTCCAACGCCACCCCGCACCCTGACCATCGCCGGCTCCGACTCCGGCGGCGGCGCCGGCATCCAGGCCGACCTGAAGACCTTTTCCGCGCTGGGCTGCTTCGGCATGAGCGCGATCACCGCGATCACCGCGCAGAACACGCTGGGCGTGACCGGGGTGCATGCGATCCCGGCCGAGATGGTGGCCGCGCAGATCGACGCGGTCGCCGGCGATATCGGCGTGGACGCGGCCAAGACCGGCATGCTGGGCACCGCCGCCATCGTCGAGGCGGTGGCCGCGGCGGCGGACCGGCACGGCATCCGCAAGCTGGTGGTGGACCCGGTGATGATCTCGACCTCGGGCGCGACGCTGTCCGACGACGCCACCACGCAGGCCATGGTGCGGCTGCTGTTCCCGCGCGCGCTGCTGGTCACGCCCAACCTGCCCGAGGCCTCGTACCTGCTGGGCCGCAGGATCGCGCGCCGCGCCGACATGGAACAGGCCGCCGCCGAGCTGATCGCGCTGGGCTGCCCGGCCGTGCTGCTCAAGGGCGGCCATCTCGAGGACGATGGCGCGGCCGGCCACGCCGGCGGGCTGGACGACATGCTGATGCTCAGGGACGGCAGCGTGCGCGTGTTCACGCACCCGCGTGTCGAGACCCGCAACCTGCACGGCACCGGCTGCACGCTGGCGGCGGCGATCGCGTCGCAGCTGGCGCGCGGCGATGCGCTGGAAGCGGCTGTCGGGACCGCGCTGGACTACGTGGCGCAGGCCATCGCGGCCGGCGCCGGACTGCGGCTGGGCAGCGGCAACGGCCCGCTGAACCACGCCTTCGCGCCGCGCGCGCTGGGCTGAGCGGCGGGCGGCTCAGGCAGCGCTCAGTTGCCGCCGCTGGACAACGGCACCAGCTTGAACGCGGCGCGCGCCACGCACACCACGTTGCCGTCGGCATCCTTCACTTCCCCTTCGCAGAACGCGATGCGCGCGCCGCGGCGCAGGCAGCGCGCTTCCAGCGTCAGCTCGCCGCGCGCGGCAGCCAGGAAGTGGGTGGACATGTCGATGGTGATCACGCCGGTTTCGGTCGGCGCATGCGAGCGCGCGGCGCCGCTCAGGGTGAAGTCGAGCGTCGCCATCAGCGTGCCGCCATGCACGTCGCCGCGGCTGTTCACCAGCTGCGGATGCGCCGGCAGGCGCGTGCGGCAGTAGCCCTCTTCGATCAGCTCCGGCTGCAGGCCGAAATAGCGCATCAGCGGCACGTCGATGCCGAAATAGGGCTTTTCAGGCGTGCCGGGCGCGGCGGGGATGATGGCGGGGAGCTGGGTCGACATGGCTGGCGCGGCTGGGTGGTTGGCGGGGAATGCTGCCCGACATCATAGCGGCGGGTTTTGCATCGGTTCCTGGGGCTGGGCGAATGTCGCACAAATCTTGCCCGTGGAAAGCGCCGTAGCTCACGCCGTGGGAACCAGGCTCCCCTCTCCCGCGAAGTGGGAGAGGGATGGGGGTGAGGGCCGGCGTGTCGACGGAGTAATGCCGTCGCGATTGCCAGCACCTGCCCTCACCCCCGGCCCCTCTCCCGCAGGCGGGAGAGGGGAGCAACCCCCCGCTTCAGAACACTTGCCGCATCGCCACGCGCTGCCGCAGCCCCGCCGCACGCTGGTTCGCCAGCGCCTGCGCCAGCAGCGGGCAAAGCTCGCTGTCCTGCAGCTGCCGGAACCCCATCGACGCGTAAAACGGCGCATTCCAGCGCAAATGCGCAAAGGTGGTCAGGCCCAGCGAACGCAGTCCGCCGGCACGCGCCCAGTCCTGCACGGTGCCGACCAGCGCGCGCCCGATGCCGCGCCGGCCGTGGTCGGGATGCACGTCCATCTCGTCGAGATAGCCGCAGGCGCCATGGCGGCTGGCCAGCGCGAAGCCGGCGACTTCGCCGCCATGCTCGGCCACCCACAGGCGCCCTTCGCGCTGTGCCGCCGCCAGTGCCAGCGCCGGCGTGCTGACCAGGCGCAGCAGCGCCGGCAGGTCGACTTCCGGGAACAGCGCGGCGGCGGCCAGCTCGATGTCCGGCAGCCGCGGCAGGTCATCCACGGCCGCCAGGCGAATGCGCGGGGCGGCCACGGCGCGCTCAGCCGGCCGGGAACAGGCTGACGAGGCGGGCCACCGCGGCCGGCACGTCGTCGGCCTCGGTGACGGCGCGCACCACCGCGGCGCTGCCGACGCCCACCGCCAGCACCTCGCGCAGATTCGACGCATTGACGCCGCCGATGCCGACCAGCGAGGGAATCACCGGCTGCATCAGCTTTACGTAGGCGCGGAAGCGGCCCATGCCCTGCGGCTGGGTCGGCATCACCTTGGTAGTGGTCGGGAAGATCGCGCCCAGCGCCAGGTAGCTGGGGCGGATCGCGGCCACGCGCAGCATCTCGGCGTAACCGTGCGTGGACACGCCCAGCCGCAGCCCGGAGGCGCGGATCGCGTCGAGGTCGGCATCGTCCAGGTCTTCCTGGCCCAGGTGGATGCCGTAGATGCCGCTGTGCGCGCCATGGGCGGCATGGTAGTCGAGCGCCGCCTGCCAGTGGTCGTTGATAAACAGGCGCGACGACGAGCCCTGCATGGCCGTTGCCGCGCGCGCGATCTGCGCGTGCACCGCGGCGGCGTCGCCGGACTTGAAGCGCAGCTGCAGCGTGGGCACGTTCAGCGGCGCCAGGCGCTCGATCCACTCGGCATCCGGCACCACCACGTACAGGCCCAGCGCGGGGCACGAAGCGAACGGCGCCACGGTGTGCTCGGGCGCCACCAGCGCGGCATGGCGCACGTGCGGGAAGCGCGCGAAGTCGGACGGCCAGTCGGCCGAGCCGGGGGCCCAGGCGCGCGCCAGGCACAGCGCATCGTGGGCCGGGAAATGCAGCGACAGGCAGGCCAGCAGCACCGCGACGAAGGCGGGCGAATGCGGCTGGTCGGTATCCGCGGCGACCGAGAACACCCAGGTGCCCATCGGCGAGCGCACGGTGTCGATCCACTGGCCGCCTTCGCGGTCGGTCTCGACCAGCGTGGCGCCGGCGGCGGCAACGCGGGCGATGGTGTCGGCATCGGCTTCGCCGTCGGACAGCAGCACGTCGTGGGCGCCGGGCTGCGCCGGCGCGTCCTGCAGGCGCCACGCCTGCCACGGCTTGTCGTCGACGCCGAAGGCGTCGCCATAGTGTTCCAGCACCGCCTGGCGCAGCGGGCCGTCGCTGGGGGCGTGCACGGGGCGGCGGGTCATGCGCGCTGCTCCGTGTCGGCGTGCCAGAACGGCATGCCGACCACCGGGGTGCTGGCCTGCGCGACTTCGCGCTCGGGCATCGGCCCGGCCAGGTAGGCGGTGCGGCCCGCGGCCACGGCCTGGGCGAAGGCGCGCGCCATGTCGACCGGGTAGGCGGCTTGTGCCACCGCGGTGTTGAGCAGCACGCCGTCGTAGCCCCACTCCAGCACCTGCGCCGCATGCGACGGCAGGCCCAGGCCGGCATCGACGATCAGCGGGGTATCCGGCAGGCGCTCGCGCAGCACGCGCATCGCGTGCGGGTTGACCGCGCCGCGGCCGGTGCCGATCGGCGCGGCCCACGGCATCAGCGCCTGGCAGCCGACGTCGAGCAGGCGGCGGCACAGCACCAGGTCCTCGGTGCAGTACGGCAGCACCTTGAAGCCCTCCCTGATCAGGGTATCCGCCACGGCCGGAAGGTTGAGCGTATCGGGCTGCAGCGTGTAGTCGTCGCCGATCAGCTCGAGCTTGATCCACGGCGTCTCGAACACCTCGCGCGCCATCATCGCGGTGGTGATGACTTCCTGCGCGGTGAAGCAGCCGGCGGTATTGGGCAGCACCGGCACGTTCAGCGCCTTGAGCATCTGCCAGAACGCCTGGCCGCCCTCGCCATCTCCCACCGCGCCCTGGCGGCGCAGCGCGACCGTGATCATGGCCGGGGTGGACGCCTGCACGGCCGCTGCCAGCGTGGCCGGCGACGGATAGCGCGCGGTGCCGAGCAGCAGGCGCGAGCCGAACGACTCGCCGTACAGCACGAACGGGTCGCGCAGGGTTGCGGAAGGTTCGAAGGTCATGGGTCAGCCTCCCGTCACGGGTTGCACGAGGTCGATGCGGTCGCCGGCCGCAAGAAGGGTGTTGGCGTGCGCGGCGCGCGGCACGAACTGGCCGTTGACCGCCGCGGCAAAGGGGGGCGCGATCTGCGCCGCGCTCACCGCGTCCGCCAGCGTGGCGGATTCGGCAAGGGCAAGCGGTCGGCCGTTGAGCAGGATATCCATGTCAGTCTTGCATTAATGCAGCGTGCCGGAGCGCGCGCCGACGACGGGCGCCGGCGCTTCGGTCACCGCCTCGATCATACCGGGCCAGCGCAGCGCGGCAGGCACGGCATGCGCGGCGGGATCGCCGTTGAGCAGCGCGCCCACCACCGCGCACGCGGCCTCGGTCACCGCCGGGGCGATCAGGAAGCCGTGGCGGTACAGGCCGTTGACGCGCACCACGCGCGCGCGCTGGTCGACGCGGATCGCCGGCAGGTGGTCCGGCCGCGTGGGCCGGCGCTGCACGTTCAGTTCCAGCACGCGTGCCTCGCCGAAGGCGGGATGCAGCGAATGCGCCGCCGACAGCAGCTCCAGCGCGGAGCGCACGCTCATCGGCGAATCGTCCTCGCTTTCCAGCTCGGTGGCGCCGATCACATACAGGTCGTTAGGCTTGGGCGCGATATAGATCGGATAGCGCGGGTGCAGCAGGCGCACCGGCCGGTGCAGCCTGACGTCGGGCGCATGCACGCGCACCACTTCGCCGCGCAGCCCGCGCAGCCCCGGTTGGCTGCCGCCGGCCTGCGCCGGCCAGGCGCTGCGCGCGCCCAGGCCGCGGCAGTCCAGCACCACGTCGGCGTGGATGCCAAGCTGCGGCAGCGAGCCGGCATCGACCTCGCCCGCCTCCCACACGCAATGCACGCCTTCGCTGACCGCGCACGAGAGCAGCGCGCGCAGCACCCCGCGGTTATCCAGCTGGCCTTCGCCGGCGAGCAGCAGTCCTTGCGGAAAGCGGCCCGCCAGCGCCGGCTCGACCTCGCCCACGCCCTTGCCGTCGAGCGCGCGCAGCCGCTGCGCCACCAGTTCCGGCGGCGCCACCGCGCGCACGCGGCTGGTGAACAGCGACATCTCGGCGCGGTCGCGCGCATGCCAGACCACCAGCGTGCCGTCCTCCTGGAAAAACACCGGCTCCGCCAGCTCGGCCAGCTCGGCCAGCCAGGCGCGCCACAGGTCGACACTGGCGATGCCGAGATCGACGATGCGGCGTTCGGCGATGGCCGACTCGGCCAGCGGCGCCAGCATGGCCGCGGCTACGTAGGCGGCCGAACCCGCGCCGTCCGGCCCGGCCCGCTCCACCAGCGCCACGCGGGCGCCGCCGCGGACCAGCAACCAGGCGGCCAGGCGGCCGGCCAGGCCGGCCCCGAGGATGGCGACGTCAAACGACTGCACTGCTGTCATGAGGGTGTTGTGCCGGGCGCGCCATGCGGCCGCGTCCGGCCTCCTTGTTATCGGTGCCGCCGCGCGGGGCGCTGCGCGGCGGCGGATCTTGCGCGGGCATGGCTTGCGAGGCCATGCCCGTCCTGCCTTGACTTCGGCAGATTTGCTGCCACTGACTTACGAGTAGATCTTGCTGCCCTTCTTCAGGAACTCGATCGACTTCTCTTCCATGCCCTGCTGCGCTTCCTTGGGCAGCGAGGCGGCGTAGTCGCGCACTTCCTGCGTGATCTTCATCGAGCAGAACTTCGGCCCGCACATCGAGCAGAAGTGGGCGATCTTGGCGCCTTCGGCCGGCAGCGTGGCGTCGTGGTACGAACGCGCGCGCTCCGGGTCCAGGCCCAGGTTGAACTGGTCTTCCCAGCGGAACTCGAAGCGCGCCTTGGACAGCGCGTTGTCGCGCAGCTGCGCGCCCGGCCAGCCCTTGGCCAGGTCGGCGGCGTGGGCAGCGATCTTGTAGGTGATGATGCCCTCGCGCACGTCTTCCTTGTCCGGCAGGCCCAGGTGCTCCTTGGGCGTGACGTAGCACAGCATGGCGGTGCCCATCCAGCCGATATTGGCCGCGCCGATGCCGCTGGTGATGTGGTCGTAGCCCGGGGCGATGTCGGTCACCAGCGGTCCCAAGGTGTAGAACGGCGCCTCGTAGCAATGCTTGAGTTCTTCGTCCATGTTGGCCTGGATGCGCTGCAGCGGCACGTGGCCCGGGCCTTCGATCATCACCTGCACGTCGTGCTTCCACGCCTTGGCGGTCAGCTCGCCCAGCGTGCGCAGCTCGCCGAACTGGGCCTCGTCGTTGGAGTCGGCGATGCAGCCCGGACGCAGGCCGTCGCCGAGGCTGAACGACACGTCGTAGGCCTTCATGATCTCGCAGATCTCGTCGAAGTGCGTGTACAGGAAGTTTTCCTTGTGGTGCGCCAGGCACCACTTGGCCATGATCGAACCGCCGCGCGAGACGATGCCGGTGACGCGGTCGGCGGTCAGCGGCACGTAGCGCAGCAGCACGCCGGCGTGGATGGTGAAGTAGTCCACGCCCTGCTCGGCCTGCTCGATCAGCGTGTCACGGAACATCTCCCAGGTCAGGTCCTCGGCGATGCCGCCGGTCTTGTCCAGCGCCTGGTAGATCGGCACCGTGCCGATCGGCACCGGCGAATTGCGCAGGATCCATTCACGGGTTTCGTGGATGTGCTTGCCGGTCGACAGGTCCATGATGGTGTCGGCGCCCCAGCGGATCGACCACACCATCTTTTCCACTTCCTCGGCCAGCGACGAGGTCACGGCGGAGTTGCCGAGGTTGCCGTTGATCTTGACGCGGAAATTGCGCCCGATCGCCATCGGCTCCAGTTCGGTGTGGTTGATGTTGGCGGGAATGATGGCGCGGCCCGAGGCGATCTCCTGGCGCACGAATTCCGGCGTGATGTCTTCCGGACGCAGCGGCAGGCCGGCGCCCAGCGCGTTGCCCGGGTGCTGGCGCAGCAGCGCCTTGTATTCGGGCTTGTCGTACAGCGCCTGCAGGTTCAGCGATTCGCGCAGCGCCACGTACTCCATTTCCGGCGTGATGATGCCCTTGCGCGCATAGTGCATCTGCGACACGTTGGCGCCGGCCTTGGCGCGGCGCGGGTTGGTCAGCTGGGCGAAGCGCAGGTGCGCGGTGGCCGGATCGTTGGCGCGGTCGCGGCCGTATTCCGACGACAGGCCGGGCAGCACCTCGGTGTCGCCGCGCTCTTCGATCCACTTGGCGCGCACCGGCGGCAGGCCCGCCTTCAGGTCGATATGCACGTCCGGGTCGCTGTACGGGCCCGAGGTGTCGTACACCGGGATCGGCGGGTTGGGCATCTCGCCCTTCTCCGTGCGCGTGGACGTCTGCAGGATGGTGCGCAGCGGCACGCGGATGTCCGGGCGGCTGCCGGTCAGGTAGGTCTTGCTGGAAGCCGGATAGGCGAATTTCTGGTCGAGATCGCTTTCGAGCGATTCGAAGGATGCAGCGGGGGCAGTACGGGCCATGGGTGTCGTCCTCTCTCTTGCGGGGTGGACGAAACCAGGAGCCCTGTGAGCGCCGCCTGGCTTGTGGCTGAGGTGGCGTGTCCCGGAGGGACAAGAGGCTTGGTCTTGCTGAAACTTCCCACGCCGGTACTAACCGGATCGGGTTCGAAGGGACTCTCTCAGCCGCACGGCCCATCCGCACGGCACCCCTGTTTCATCCAACGGGGTGAATTTAAGCACAGAGCACCGGTGGGCGCCAGTGCCAGTTGGCCACCGGGGCTGGTGCCACAGCCGTGCAAAAAGGTATCGAATCGCGCATGCTGCATCGCAAAAACCGGCCATAAGCGAACCACCATGCACTCATACGCGCGCAGCGTGCTCTACCATGCAAGCAAACGCCAAGCCCCGCTCGAGGAGACATCATGACCGACGCCGCCACCCATCGCGTCTTCAACCAGGTGCCGGATCTCGCGCACTACAACCTGTTCGACGCCGATCCCACGGTGCGGGCCGCGCTGGAACGCCTGGGCGGCGGCTGGCACGCCGACGCGCTGCGGCAGTTCGGTGCGCGCCTGGGCGAACCGGAAGTGCAGCAATGGGCCGCCGACGCCAACCGCCATGCGCCCGAGCTGCACACCCACAGCCGCACCGGCGAGCGCATCGACACGGTCGAGTTCCATCCGGCCTGGCACGCCTTGCTGGGGCTGCTGCGAAGCCAGCAGCTGCAGGCCCTGCCCTTCGCGCAGCCGCGCGCGGGCGCCTGGGCGGCGCGCACCGCGGGTTACTTCCTGCAGGCGCAGGTGGAATCGGGCTCGCTGTGCCCGCCCACCATGACCTTTGCCAGCATCCCCGTGCTGCGCAAGGAAGCCGCGCTGTTTGCCGAGCTGGAACCGCGGCTCTATGCGACCGAACACGATGCGCGCGACCTGCCATGGCGCGACAAGACCGCGATCATGATCGGCATGGGCATGACCGAGAAGCAAGGCGGTTCCGACGTGCGCGCCAACACCACCGTGGCGCGCCCCTTAAACGGCGCAGGCGGCGAAGGCCGCGGCGCGGAATACGCGCTGACCGGGCACAAGTGGTTCTTTTCCGCGCCGATGTGCGATGCGCACCTGGTGTTGGCGCGCATGGGCGCCGAAGACGGTCCGCTGTCGTGCTTCTTCGTGCCGCGCTTTCGCGACGACGGCAGCCGCAACGCGGTGCAGATCCAGCGGCTCAAGGACAAGCTCGGCAACCGCTCCAACGCCAGCAGCGAAGTCGAGTTCCGCGACGCCATCGGCATCCTGATCGGCGAGGAAGGCCGCGGCATCCCGACCATCATCGAGATGGCCACCAGCACGCGGCTGGACTGCGTCATCGGCAGCGCCGCGATCCTGCGGGCGGCCTACGTGCAGGCGCTGCACCACACGCGCCACCGCAGCGCCTTCGGCCGCCTGCTGTGCGACCAGCCGCTGATGCGCAACGTGCTGGCAGACCTGGCACTGGAATCCGAAGCCGCCACACTGCTGATGATGGAACTGGGCCACGCCTTCGCGCAGGCCGAGGGCGACAACCCCGACCCGCTCGCCGCCGCCTGGAAACGCGTGGTCACGCCCGCGGCCAAGTTCTGGGTGTGCAAGCGCACGCTCGAGGCCACCGGTGAAGCGATGGAGGTCTGGGGCGGCAACGGTTATGTCGAAGAAGGGCCGATGGCGCGGCTGTACCGCGAGGCGCCGGTCAATTCGATCTGGGAAGGCTCGGGCAATATCATGTGCCTGGACGTGCTGCGTGCGCTCCAGCGCAATCCGGACGACGGCGCGCGGCTGTTGCAGGACCTGTCGCGCCGCGCCGGCGGCCACCCCGCGGTGCGCGCCGAACTGGCCTCGCTGCAGGCCATGCTGCGCGAGAACCCCGACCAGCTCGAAGCCAGTGCGCGCCGCTTCGCCCAGGGCCTGGTCCTGACCGCGCAGGCGGCGCTGATGCTGGCGCATGCCGACCCCGCGCACGCGGAGCTGTTCGTCGCCAGCCGGCTCGGGCGCCAGCATGGGCGCGTGTTCGGCACGCTCGACGCGGATGCCGGCGCGCTCGGGCGGGTGGCGTCGCGCGGCTTCGAGGGCTAGGCCTCCATCGACTCCAGCACCCGCAGCATCACCCGCGGCGCATAGCGGATCAGGTCGTGCGCGCGCTCGCCGATCATGATCGCGGGCGCATTGGTGTTGCCGCCGATCAGCGTGGGCATCACCGACGCATCGACCACGCGCAGGCCTTCCACGCCGCGCACGCGCAGCTGCGGGTCGACCACCGCCATCGCATCCATGCCCATGCGGCAGGTGCCGACCGGGTGGTAGATGGTGTCGGCGCGCTCGCGGATCAGCTCGCGCACGGCGGCATCGTCGCTGCCATCGGCGCGCAGGCCGGCCGTGTAGAGCTCGCGTCCGCCGAAGCAGGCCAGCTGCGGCTGCGACAGGATGCTGCGCACGATGCGCACGCCGGCCACCATGCCGTCGAGGTCGCGCGGGTCGCTGAGGTACTTCGGATCGATCAGCGGCGCGCGCCGGATATCGGGTGCGGCCAGCCGGACCTCGCCGCGGCTGCGCGGGCGCAGCAGGCAGACATGGCAGGAATAGCCATGGCCGCGATTCAGCTTGCGCATATGGTCGTCGGCCAGGCCGACCACGAAATGCAGCTGCAGGTCGGGCTCGGGCAGCGCCGGGTGGCTGCGCACGAAGCCGCCGGCCTCGGCGAAGTTGCTCGACATCATGCCGGCGCGCTCGCGCCGGTAGCGCAGCATTTCGGACAGCAGCCGCGCCAGCCCGCCGAACGACACGCCGAACAGCTCGGGCACGGCGGTGCGCTTGTGCAACACCACGTCGAGGTGATCCTGCAGGTTGGCGCCCACGCCGGGCAAGTCATGGACCACGTCGATGCCGTGCTCGCGCAGGTGCGCGGCGGGCCCGACCCCGGAGACCATCAGCAGCTGCGGCGAGCCGAACGTGCCCGCGCACACGATCACGTCGCGACGCGCGCGCAGCAGCTGCTGGCGGCCGTCACGCTGCACCAGCACTCCGGCGGCGTGGCGGCCTTCGAAGACGATGCGCAGGGCCTGCGTGTCGGTCAGCACGCGCAGCCGCGCCCGGCCGCCGTTGCAGGCGCGGTCGCGCGCGTTGCCGCCGTGCAGGTAGGCGCGCGCGGCATTCCAGCGCTCGCCGGCATGCTGCGTGACCTGGTACCAGCCGATGCCCTCCTGCTCTTCGCCGTTGAAATCGTCGTTGCGCGGATAGCCGGCCTGCTGCGCGGCCTCGATAAAGCGCTCGGCGAACGGATTGGGCGTGCGCAGGTCGCTGACGTGCAGCGGGCCGTTGCCGCCGTGCAGCGGATCGTCGTCGCTGCCCGCCAGGCGCTCGTTGCATTCGGCGCGGCGGAAGTACGGCAGCACGTCGTCCCAGGACCAGCCATCGCAGCCGGCGTCGGCCCAGGCATCGTAGTCGGCGGGCCGGCCGCGTGTGTAGATCATGGCGTTGATCGACGAGCAGCCGCCCAGCCCGCGCCCGCGCGGCTGGTAGCCGCGGCGGCCGTTCAGGCCCGGCTGCGGCACGGTGTGGAAGCCATAGTTGCGCGCCCCCGCGCGCGGCAACATCGCGGCCAGCCCGGCAGGTGTGCGCACCAGCACATGGTGGTCGTGGTGCCCGGACTCGACCAGCGCAATGGTGTCGTCGCCGCTGTCGGCCAGGCGCCCCGCCAGCGCACAGCCCGCCGACCCCGCGCCGACGATGACGTAGTCATAGGTGGTTTCCATCTGTCTCCCCGCGAGTCCGCAGGCGGCGCGCGTGCGTGAGCCGGGCCGCGCCGGCGCGCGCCCTGTCCGTCCAGCGGATGGCAAGCCGTGAGATTCAGTGTAGGCGCTGGCTGCGCTGGCTCAAGGCCGGAGCGGGCGGCGGCAAGCAAAGGCACGGGCTTGACGGAGAGGCGCGCGAGCGCGCCGGACGGGCGTTTGAATCGGGTTGCTGGTAGCAAGCTTCCATTGTCTTGGCCGGCGCGCTGCCTTATCTTGCGCGATGGTGCGCGAATGTGCGCGGAAATCCTGGAGCGCAGCCATGCGAGAAGTTCCCGACCTGTCGTCCGTCTTCGGTGCGATGCATGCCGCCTCGCGGCGCGACCAGCTGCCCGCCTGGACCGTGCGCGCCGACCGCCTGCAGCGCCTGCGACGCCTGGTGACCGAAAACCAGGCCGAAATTGCCGCCGCCATCCACGCGGATTTCACCAACCGTCCACGCCAGGAAACCGCGCTGCTGGAGGTGTTCCCCAGCCTGGCCGGCATCGACGATGCGCTGCGCCACGGCAAGCGCTGGATGCGCGTGCGGCGCGCGCCCACCGGGTTCTGGTTTCGTCCCGCACGCTCGCGCCTGGTGCCGCAGCCGCTCGGCGTGGTGGGCATCGTGGTGCCCTGGAACTACCCGCTGTACCTGGCCATCGGGCCGCTCGCGGGCGCGCTGGGGGCAGGCAATCGCGCCATGGTCAAGCTGTCGGAATACACGCCGCGCTTCGCGGCGCTGTTCGCGCAGCTGGTGCCGCGGCACTTCGCGCCGGACGAAATCGTGGTGATCAATGGCGATGCCGAAGTGGCCAGCGCCTTCACCGCGCTGCCGTTCGACCACCTCCTGTTCACCGGCTCGACCGCGGTGGGCCACCATGTGATGCGCGCGGCGGCCGCCAACCTGACCCCGGTGACGCTGGAGCTGGGCGGCAAGTCACCGGCCATCGTCGGCGCCGGGGCCGACCTCGAGCGCGCGGTGGAGCGCATCCTGGTGGGCAAGCTGATGAATGCGGGCCAGACCTGCATCGCGCCGGATTACGTGCTGGTGCCGGAGGACCTGCGCGGTCGACTGGTGGAGGCGGCACGCCGCTGCGTGGGCCGGCTCTATCCCGACCTGGCGAACAACCCGGACTACACCAGCATCATCAGCCCGCGGCACTTCGCAAGGCTGGCAGGGCTGGTCGACGAGGCTGCCGCGCACGGTGCGACCGTGGTGCCGCTGTCGGAGGCGCAGCCGGATGCGCAGGCGCGGCGCCTGCCGCCGGTGCTGCTGCTGGACGTGCCCGCAGGCGTGACCGCGATGCGCGAGGAAATCTTCGGGCCGGTGCTGCCGGTGGTGACCTACCGCACCCTCGATGAGGCGGTGGACTACATCAACGCGCGCCCGCGCCCGCTGGCGCTGTACGTGTTCGAACGCGACCGCGGCGCCATCGCCCATGTGATGCGGCAGACCGTCGCCGGCGGTGTCACCGTCAACGACACCCTGTTCCATATCGCCCAGGACGGCCTGCCGTTCGGCGGCGTCGGCGCCAGCGGCATGGGCGCGTACCACGGGCAGGCGGGCTTCGATACCTTTTCGAAGGTGAAGCCGGTATTCCACCAGGCCAGCCTGAACGGCGCCGGCCTGCTCAAGCCGCCTTACGGCAAGACCTTCGACACCATGCTGCGCCTGCTGCTGCGTTGAGCCTTGGCCGGCGCAGGCCGCGCTTACGACACCAGCATCGGCCGCCCGAGCATGCGCGACAGCACCGCCTCGGGCGAATGGGTGTGGTCCGAAATCGCCTGCGGCGCCAGGTAGATGGTCTGCTCCATCATCGCGCGCCCGCGCATGGCCGCGTGCAGCAGCTGGTCGCTGAAGACGATCCAGGTCGCACCCGGCGGGAAGTGGAATTCCTGCTGCGGCACGTTGGCCTGGTAGTCCAGGTCGGCCTTGGCCAGGTCATGCAGCTGCAGCATGCGGTGGTCGTATTCCGAGCGGCGGCGCTTGGTGATATGCAGCAACTTCATCAGCGCCGCCTGCCCCGGCCACATGCCGTGGGTCTTGGGCACGAACTTCTGCGCAAAATCGCCGAACGGCTCGCCCACCCGCCACACGCGCGGCGCCGCCGGGTCGATATTGTGGAACACGCGCAACAGGCGCTTGCCCAGCATCGGGTTGGACGGGAAGGAATCGACGTGCAGGCGGGTGTCGTCCTTGCGCCAGCTGACCGGGCGCCCGGCGATCTCGCTGGGCCGCAGCGAGGTGCCGGCGCGCGTCATGTGCGGGATGTATTCCGGAAACAGCGTGCGGATCAGCGACTCGCTGCTGTCGGCGTAGCGGCGGATCAGCGTGTAAAGGTCGGCCAGGTCCTGCTCGGTGCCCTGGGCGCCGCGCACCGCGGTGTCGTTGGCGCGCAGGTTGATGTTCTTGGACTTGCCGTCGGAGTAGCGGCTGTCGAGGAAGCGCTCTTCGCCGGGCTGGAACTGGAACTTCAGGTTGGGGAAGTAGAGGACCGCGCCTTGCTCCAGTTCGCGGCGCAGCGTGGCGCGTTCCTCGGGAGTGACCTGCGGGGCCCAGTCGGCGTAGGGCTGCGGGCGGATCAGGTCGAGGTTGCCTCCGGATGCGGAGCGGGTCGGCGTGGTGGCAGTGGCAACGGCTGCAGCGGGCATGGGAGTCCTCTGGGGCGGGGGCCCCGGGGAAGGAGGTTTTTGGGTGGTCGGGGGATTTTACTACTGTGGGGTTGGGGCTATTGGGGGCTTGCTGGGTGCGTGGGGTGGGTGGTGTTGGTGACATGCTGTCGGCTGTTGGACCGCATGGTTCCGCCCTGCTGGGCGGGTCACTTTTTGGCCGAGCGCCAAAAAGTAACCAAAAAGCGCGTTGATTGCCCTGCGGGCGGCATGTCTTATCGTAGTGTGCCCGGGAGCTTTCGTACGGGGCTGGGCTTCCTCACATAGCTGGACTGCCTGCCGCAGGGGTGCACCACGGTGGCAGGGGCGTTGGCATGATGGTTGAACGAGCCCAGAGCGCGGAGTGGCCCCTGCTGCGGGCGTTGTCGTAGGAACGCCTTCGGCTGCTGCGCGGTCAGTATCGCGGGGCGTGGCTCTGGCACGGTACGCGTCGCTGCGCTTGCTTTGCGCTCCTCGAAAACAGACCTATCCAAGCGTGCCCACTTCCGCTGGTTTTCCCGCTTGGCGGGAGAGGCGCGGCGGTGAGGACAGGAGGCTCAACGAATTCGTGCCTTCCACAGACAGTCACGGAGGCCGGGGACCCGTCAGCGCCAAGCGAGCGCAGCGACGCGTACCGTGCCAAGGCCCAAGCCCCGCGATAGGGCCGGCGCAGCAGCCGAAGGCGTTCCTACGACACGGCCAGCAGCAGGGGCCACTCCGCGCTCTGGGCTCGTTCAACCACCATGCCAACGCCCCACCCACGGTGGTGCCCCCCTGCGGCAGGCAGTCCAGCTATGTGAGGAAGCAAAGCCCCGCACGAAAACCCAGCGCACACTACGATAAGACATGCCGCCCGCAGGGCAGTCAACGCGCTTTTTGGTTACTTTTTGGCGCTCGGCCAAAAAGTGACCCGCCCAGCAGGGCGGAACCAGGCAGTCCAACAGCCGACAGCATGTCACCAACAGCACCCAACCAACCAATAAACCACCCCCAAAAACAAAAAGCCCCACCAACCCTCCCAGGCCAGCGGGGCACGCCAAAGTCCGCGACTCCGGCCCTACCTCTTTACAACCCAGCTGCAGCCCGCAACACAGCCGCCTTATCCGTAGCCTCCCACGAGAACTCCGGCTCTTCACGCCCGAAGTGCCCATAGGCAGCGGTCTTCTCATAAATCGGCCGCAGCAGGTCCAGCATCTGCACGATGCCCTTCGGCCGCAGGTCGAAATGCTCCTGCACCAGCTCAGCGATCTTGGCGTCCGGAATCTTGCCGGTGCCTTCGGTGTACACCGTCACATTGATCGGCCGCGCCACGCCGATGGCGTAGCTGACTTGCACCTGGCACTGCCGCGCCAGGCCCGCGGCCACCACGTTCTTGGCCACGTAGCGCGCGGCGTAGGCGGCCGAGCGGTCGACCTTGGACGGGTCCTTGCCCGAGAACGCGCCGCCGCCGTGCGGCGAGGCGCCGCCATAGGTGTCGACGATGATCTTGCGCCCGGTCAGGCCGCAGTCGCCCTGCGGCCCACCGATCACGAAGCGCCCGGTCGGATTCACCAGGTACTTGGTTTCCTTCAGCATCTCGGCCGGCAGCACCGGCTTGATGATCTCCTCGATCACGGCCTCGCGGATCTGCGCCTGGGTGATGTCGGGCGAATGCTGGGTCGACAGCACCACGGTATCCACGCTGTGCGGCTTGCCGTCGACATAGCGCACCGTGACCTGCGACTTGGCGTCCGGGCGCAGCCAGGGCAGGCGGCCGTCCCGGCGCAGCAGCGACTGGCGCTCGACCAGGCGGTGCGCGTAGTAGATCGGGAACGGCATCAGTTCCGGGGTCTCGTCGCAGGCGTAGCCGAACATCAGGCCCTGGTCGCCGGCGCCCTGGTTCAGGTAATCGTCCGAGGCGCGGTCGACGCCCTGGGCGATGTCGGGCGACTGCTTGTCATAGGCGACCAGCACCGCGCAGCCCTTGTAGTCGATGCCGTAGTCGGTGTTGTCGTACCCGATGCGCTTGATGGTGTCGCGCGCGATCTGGATGTAATCGACGTTGGCGGTCGTGGTGATTTCCCCGGCCAGCACCACCAGACCGGTGTTGCAAAGCGTCTCAGCTGCCACACGCGCATACTTGTCCTGCGCCAGGATAGCGTCCAGGACGGCGTCGGAAATCTGGTCGGCGACCTTGTCGGGATGGCCTTCGGAGACGGATTCCGAAGTAAAAAGGAAGTCGTTTGCCACGAACTTATTCTCCAGGTTGGCTATTGCGTGCCAGCCTGTTCGGTTCATGGCGGCGACGCTTTAGCGGTATTTCAGGCAGCCCGGTTAGAGCCGCATCGCCCCGCAAGTTGTCAGTTAACTCGGCGATACACGCTATTATACGCGCCTGCAGGCGTCGTTGCAGCGCCACAGGGGTGCGGTACAACACCTTGCCGGCATGCCGGACCAACGCCTGCCTGCCCGTCTGATCCCGGCACAGACCCGGCGGCGGACCTGCCTGGACCCGTTTTCCACGCCTGATGACTTTTTTATTCTGGCTGATCTCCCGTTTTCCGCTGCGGCTGCTGCAGGCCGCGGGCGGCGCGCTGGGCCTGCTGATCGCACGGCTGCCGGGCCGCTATGGCCAGCGCCTGCGGGAAAACTTCCGGCTCGCCTTCCCCGACGCCACCGAGGCGATGATCGACGAGGCCGCCCGCTCGGCCGGGCGCATGATCATCGAGATGCCCTACTTCTGGAGCCGCCGCAGGATCGGCGCGAAGCTGTACGGCTTCGACGACCATCTGTGGCCTGAGCTGGCTACCCTGCAGGCGCGCGGCAAGGGCATCATCATCCTGACGCCGCACCTGGGCTGCTTCGAGGTGCTGCCGCAATCGCACGCCCTGCATCGCCCGGTAACGGCGCTGTTCAAGCCGCCGCACCAGCCGTGGCTGCGTGACTGGATCGAGAAGATGCGCACCCGGCCCAACATGCATATGGCGCCGGCCACGCCGCGCGGCGTGCGCATGCTGGTGAAAGCGCTCAAGCGCGGCCAGGCGGTGGGCATACTGCCCGACCAGGTGCCCAGCGGCGGCGAGGGCAACTGGGCGCCGTTCTTTGGCAAGCCCGCCTACACCATGGCGCTGGTGCACCGGCTGCAGCAACTGACCGGCGCGCCGGTGGTGGCCATCTTTGCCGAGCGGCTGCCGCGCGGCGCCGGCTACCGCGGCCATCTGCGCGTGGTCGAGGACGGCGGCATGTTGCCGGACGATCCGGCCGCCGCCGCCGCGGTCATCAACCGCACCATCGAAGAACTGGTGCGCCTGTGCCCGACGCAATACCTGTGGGGCTACAACCGCTACAAGCAACCCGCCGGCGCGGGCACTCCCGGCACCCCGGACACGCCGGATCCCGAGGGCACGGATTCCGAGCCGGCGACTGATCGATCGATTTCATGAGCCGTGTGTTCACGTGGCTCGGCATCGGCCTGCTGACCGTGCTGGGCAAACTGCCCTACCCCTTCGTCGCGCGCTTCGGCGAGGCGCTGGGCAGCCTGCTGTACCGGATCCCCAGCGAGCGGCGCAAGGTGGTGCAGGCCAACCTGCGCCTGTGCTTCCCCGACCGCACCGAGGCCGAGATCGACGCGCTGTCGCGCCAGAGCTTCCGCCTGCTGTTCCGCAGCTTTGCCGAGCGCGGCATCTTCTGGACCGGCAGCGAGGCGCAGATGCGGCGCTGGGTGCAGATCGACGACCAGGCCGGGCTGGTCGAACTCGACGGCACGCCGCATATCCTGGTGACGCTGCACCTCTCGGGCGTCGAAGCCGGCGCGATCCGGCTCACCATCCACCTGCGCGAGCATGTCGGCCGGTCCGGCGCCTCGCTCTATACCAGGCAGAAGAACGCGCTGTTCGACGGCTTCCTCAAGCAGGCGCGCGGGCGCTTTGGTGCCAACATGATCTCGCGCAACGACAGCGCGCGCGACATCCTGCGCTGCCTGAAGAAGGGCGAGGCGCTGCAGCTGATCGCCGACATGGACTTCGGCGAGCGCGATTCGGAATTCGTGCCGTTCTTCGGCGTGCAGGCGCTGACGCTGACCTCGGTCTCGCGGCTGGCGCGCCTGACCGGCGCCAGGGTGGTGCCGATCTACACCGAGATGCTGCCCGACTACCAGGGCTACGTGCTGCGCGTGCTGCCGGCGTGGGAGCACTACCCGGGCGCGAGCGTGACCGACGACACGCGCCGCATGAACGCCTTTTTCGAGGACTGCATCCGTCCGCGCGTGCCTGAGTATTATTGGGTGCACAAGCGCTTCAAGCACCGCCTGCCGGGCGAGCCCGAGATTTACTGAGCGCTACCAAGCGCGCCGGCACGTCCGGCGCCGCGCCGCTACAATCCCCACCATGAAACTCAAGTTCACCAAGATGCATGGCGCGGGCAACGACTTTGTCGTGCTCGACGGCATCCACCAGCAGATCGACCTGACCCCGGCCCAGTGGCGCGCGCTCGCCAGCCGGCATTTCGGCGTGGGCGCGGACCAGATCCTGATCGTCGAGAAGCCGACGCGCCCCGACGTCGATTTCCGCTACCGCATCGTCAATGCCGACGGCAGCGAGGTCGAGCATTGCGGCAATGGCGCGCGCTGCTTCGTGCGCTTCGTCACCGAGCAGGGCATGACCGACAAGCGTTCGGTGCGCGTCGAGGTGATGAACGGCGTGATCACGCTGACGCTGCAGGACGATGGCCAGGTCACGGTCGACATGGGCGCGCCCGAACTGGAACCGGCGCGCGTGCCGTTCCGCGCGCAAGGCCTGCCCACGCATGCCGAAGGCGCCGACACGCTGTACGGGCTCGAGGTCAACGGCCGCACCGAATGGATCTCGGCGGTGTCGATGGGCAATCCGCACGCGGTGCAGGTGGTGGAAGACGTGGAGAACTTCCCGGTGCTGCAGGACGGCCCGGTGATCGAGCACCACCCGGCCTTCCCCAACCGCGTCAATGCCGGCTTCATGCAGGTCGAGGACCGCCACGCCATCCGCCTGCGCGTCTACGAGCGCGGCGCCGGCGAGACCCTGGCCTGCGGCACCGGCGCCTGCGCGGCGGTGGTGGCCGGCATCCGGCGTGACCTGCTGGATTCGCCGGTGCGGGTTCACACCCATGGCGGCGAGCTGACCATTGCCTGGGACGGCGGCGCCGCGCCGGTGCGCATGACCGGCCCGGCCACCACCGTATTCGAAGGCAGCATTGACCTGGCGGCCCTGCCGGCCTGACCATAGGGGCCGCGCCCCTTTTTTTCCCCTCCCGGCAGCACCGTCCCGGGGCGCCCGATTCCCTGATCCCGCAGATCATCGCGAATGGAGCGCCCATGCCGCTGGACGATTTCCGCATCACCTCGGGCAAGCGATTCCGCCTTGCCGACTTCGAGCCGGGCAGCAAGCCGCTGTCGTGCGGCAAGAAAGAGGAAGACCTGGCCCGCATCATCGAGCTGAGCAACGCGCTCGACGCGCAGCAGGACATCTTCTATGCCGAGCACCGCCGCAAGCTGCTGGTGGTGCTGCAGGGCATGGACACCAGCGGCAAGGACGGCACCGTGCGCGGCGTGTTCCGCAGCTTCGATCCGCTGGGCATCCGCGTGGTGGGCTTCAAGGCGCCGTCACCCGAGGAACTGGCGCGCGATTTCCTGTGGCGCATCCACCTGCAGGTGCCGAAGTCGGGCGAGATCGTGGTGTTCAACCGCAGCCACTACGAAGACGTGCTGATCACGCGCGTGCACGACTGGATCGACGCCGCCGAATGCGAACGGCGCTACCGCCAGATCCGCGAATTCGAGTCGATGCTGACCGAGACCGGCACCACCATCATCAAGTGCTTCCTGCATATTTCGCGCGACGAGCAGAAGTCGCGGCTCGAGGCGCGCCTGGCGGACCCCGAGAAGCACTGGAAGTTCGATACCCAGGACCTGGCCGAGCGCAAGCACTGGAGCGCCTACATGGATGCCTACGAGGCCGCCATCATGGCGACCAGCACGCCCGAGTGCCCCTGGTACGTGGTGCCCGCCGACTCCAAGACCCATCGCAACCTGATGGTGGCCGAGATCATGACCAAGGTCTTCGCGGACCTGAAGCCGGCTTATCCGCCGGGGCGTCCGGAACTGGCCGGCATCCGCATCGACTGAGTCCGGCGCCCCGCGCCAGGCGCGTTCAGCCGCCGTTGCCGCGATGCACGTCGTGCGTGACGAACGGCTGCTCGCGGCTGGGCATGGCCAGCCATTGCGGATGGCGCAGCGTCTGGCGGATATCCTCCAGCCCGCTGGTCCAGTGCTCGTGCATGGTCAGCGGGCCGAACTGGTAGTCCTTGGCCAGGTTCTCGAACGACTTGTCGCGGTAGATCAACTGGATCACGTTGCGGCGCGCATCGCACGACTGCTCGGCCGCGCGGCGGTACCAGTCATTGTCGCGCTTTGACTGCGGCACCAGCGCCATCACTTCGTTGAGCATGCGGCGCAGGTTCTGCTGCTCGCGCATATAGTCGGTGATGGCCCGCGTGCGGCTGGAATACTGGATGTCCTTCTGGCGCTCGGCCACGTCGATCAGGTCGTGCGGCAGCTTGCCGCGCGCGCTCCACAGGTCGACCTGGAAGATCAGCGCGTCCCGGCGCGGCTGCGCGGTCAGCACCTCGGCCAGCGGCGTGTTCGAGACCAGCCCGCCGTCCCAGTAGTATTCGCCATCGATCTCCACCGCCGGAAACCCGGGCGGCAGCGCGCCCGAGGCCATGAAATGTTCGGCGCAGAGCTTGTCGCGGGTATTGTCGAAGTAGGCGAAGTTGCCGGTGCGGACATTGACCGCGCCCACCGAGACCCGCATCAGGTCGGGGCGATGGTTGATCAGGTCGAAGTCGGCAAAGCGCTCCAGCGTGGCCTTGAGCGGCTTGGTGTCGTAGAAGCTGGCATGGGTCGGATCCGAATAGCGCGACATCAGCGCCGGCAAGCTGCGCGGCTGGAAGAAGCCGCGCTGGCCCTCCAGCATGGCGCGCGCCGCGTGCAGGCCGTCGAACCAGATCCGCATCGGCTCGGGCCAGCTTGCCGCTTCATCGGCAAACCAGGTGTAGGACAGGCTGGGCAGCCATGGCTGCGCGCAGATGTGCTCCCAGAACGCCCGCAACTGCTCGACCCGGCGCTGCGGCGGATTGCCGGCGATGATGGCCGCGTTCAAGGCGCCGATCGAAATGCCGGCGACCCAGTTGGGGAAGATGCCGCCATCGGCCAGGCCCTGGTACACGCCGGCCTGGTAGGCGCCGAGCGCGCCGCCGCCCTGCAGCACCAATGCGCGCACGGCGTAGGCCTCGTGCGCGGGCCGGTCGGGGGCCTTGGCGGCCTGGCGCACCGGCTTGCGCGGCCGCACCTGGGCGCCGCGTTCGGCCAGCGACTCGCCGTTGCCGGCGGACTCCGCCGTTGGGGACGGCGTTGCCGCCTGCCGCACTGCCCCTTCCTGCCGCTCCTTTGCCGCCACGCCGCGCTCCCTCCCGGTCTGAAAGTCAGCCGTGTGCCTACCGGCCACGCTCCGGGCGCTGGCTGCCAGCGCCCGGTCTCTTCAACGGTTTCAGACGCCGTAGCGCTGACGATAGGCCGCCACGGCCGCGCGCGACGCGCCCAGCGCGGGGTCCTGCGAGGCATCGAGATAGGCCAGCAGGTCCTTCAGGCTGGCGATGGCGATCACCGGGATGCCGAATTCGCGCTGCACGTCCTGCACCGCAGAATGGGTGCCGACCTGCTCGGCGGTGCCGCTCTTTTCCATGCGGTCCAGCGCGATCAGCACCGCGGCGGGCTCGGCGCCGGCCGCGCGGATCAGGTTCACCGACTCCCGCACCGAGGTGCCGGCGGAGATCACGTCGTCGATGATGACCACCTTGCCCTGCAGCTTCGCCCCGACCAGCGTGCCGCCTTCGCCGTGATCCTTGGCTTCCTTGCGGTTGTACGCGAAGCCGACATCACGTCCCATGCCGGCCAGCGCCACCGCCGTCGCCGACGCCAGGGTGATGCCCTTGTACGCCGGCCCGAACAGCACGTCGAACTGCACGCCCGAGGCCAGCAGGGTTTTCGCATAGAATTGCGCCACCTGGCCCAGCATCCCGCCCTGGTTGAACAGGCCGGCATTGAAGAAGTAAGGCGACTTGCGGCCGGCCTTGGTGACGAATTCGCCGAACGACAGCACGCCTGCGTCGAGCGCGAAGCGGATAAAGGTCTGGCTGAGGTCATTGCCCGCGTGATCTGCACCCGCGGCGGCCGGATTCTGCTGCGTCATCATTTCTCTCTGAATTCAAAATTTCCCCGAATGTTACGGATTATCAGCGCCAACCTCAACGGCATCCGCTCCGCCTCGAAGAAGGGCTTTTTCGACTGGATGGGCAAGCAGGACGCAGACATGGTCTGTGTGCAGGAACTGAAGGCACAGGCCGCCGACATGACGGAAGCGTTTTTGGCGCCACACGGGTACCACGGTTATTTCCATTACGCCGAAAAGAAGGGCTACAGCGGCGTCGGGCTCTACACGCGCCACAAGCCCGAGCGGGTCATCACCGGCTTCGGCAATGCCGAGTTCGACAGCGAAGGCCGCTATGTTGAAGTGCAGTACCCGCACCTGGCGGTGATTTCGGTGTACGTGCCGTCCGGCTCGAGCGGCGAGGAGCGCCAGCTGGCCAAGTTCCGCTTCATGGAAGCCTTCCTGCCGCACCTGCTGCAGCTCAAGGCCAGCGGGCGCGAGATCGTGCTGTGCGGTGACGTCAACATCGCGCACAAGGAGATCGACATCAAGAACTGGAAGGGCAACCTGAAGAACTCGGGCTTCCTGCCGGAAGAGCGCGCCTGGATCGGCGAGCTGTTCGACGTGCACGGCTATGTCGACGTGTTCCGCAAGCTGGACCCGCGGCCGGAGCAGTACACGTGGTGGAGCAACCGCGGCCAGGCCTATGCGAAAAACGTGGGCTGGCGCATCGACTACCACCTCGCCACGCCGAAGATCGCCGACACCGCGCAGCTGTGCTCGATCTACAAGGACGAGAAATTCAGCGACCACGCGCCGCTGTCGATCGACTATAACTTTCCGCTCTGACAACGGGATGATCAGGCCGATTCAGGCTGCCCGGATTTCCTCCAGCAGTTCCGGGTGGCGGTCCAGCAGCCGCAGCAGCTTCACCAGCGCAAGTGGCGGCTTGGTCCGCCCGGTCTCGTACCGCGAGAACGCATTCACGCCTCCGCCAAAGATCTCGGCGGCTTCGCGCTGGTCCAGGCGGAGCTTCTTGCGGACTTGGATGATATAGGCCGGATCGACGAGGGCGGCATTGACTTGCCGGTTGAAGGCGAGCATTGCCTCGCTCACCCAGTCGCTGTCACGGGGCAGCACGCCCTCGCCACACTTGGGGCACCATTGCCCGGATACATTCGGGATCACCGTGGTTTCACCGCGGTACGTGTAGGGCATGTCGCGCATTCCCGCCACCAGTTCCGCGCCACCGCACTCGGGACACTTCATCTTGCCTCCTCCGGCTGTTCGCCTGGGTGTTGTTACCTTGGATGCGAATACGCCGCAAACGTCATCTCCATCTTGCCCGCGAGCAACAGGGCCTTCACATGCCGCAGTTTGTAATGCGCCGTCCCCTTCTCCATCTAAACTAACCTACTAGGTTAAATCCCGCAAGCTGCGAACCGTGCCAATTCGCAGGACTCCAATGGGTACAAACCCCTGCGACAGGCCCCCATCCCCGCTACAATGCGGGTTCGCCCCTGCGCCCGGCAGGAGAGGTTTCGCATTCCCGCATTTCAAAGAGCGAGTCAGCCATGGTTTTCAAAGTGTTCGTCGATGGTCAGGAAGGCACCACCGGTCTCCGGCTGCTTGACTATCTTTCCGGTCGTGCCGACGTGGAACTGCTGCGCATTGCCGAAGACAAGCGCAAGGACCCGGCCGAACGAGCACGCTTCCTGAACGCCGCCGACGTCGCCTTCCTGTGCCTGCCCGACGTGGCCTCGCGCGAGGCGGTGTCGCTGGTGACCAACCCGGACACCTGCGTGATCGACGCCAGCACGGCGTTCCGCACCGCCGACAACTGGGCCTACGGCCTGCCCGAACTGGCGCGCGGCCAGCGCGACAAGATCCGCGCCAGCAAGCGCATCGCGGTGCCGGGCTGCCACGCCAGCGCCTTCGTGCTGGCGGTGCGCCCGCTGGTGGATGCCGGCGTGCTGCCGGCCGACTACCCGCTGTCTGCGTTCTCGCTGACCGGCTATAGCGGCGGCGGCAAGTCGATGATTGCCGAGTTCGAAGCCGGCGGTAACCCGAAGCTGAACAGCCCGCGCCCTTACGCACTGGGCCTGGAGCACAAGCACCTGCCGGAAATGCGCGTGCAGGCCGGACTGGCGCAGGCGCCGATCTTCAACCCCATCGTCGGCAATTTCCTGAAGGGCCTGGCGGTGACGGTGCCGGTGTTCGCCGAGCGCCTGGCGCGCAAGGTCAGCCCCGAGCAGATCGTCGAGATCTATCGCCGGCACTATGAAGGCGAGCAGTTCGTGCGCGTGATGCCGTACAACAGCGCCGACAACCTCGACGGCGGTTTCTTCGACGTGCAGGCCAACAACGACACCAACCGCGTCGACCTGTTCGTGTTCGGCAACGCCGAGCGCCTGAACCTGGTGGCGCGCCTGGACAACCTGGGCAAGGGCGCGGCCGGCGCCGCGGTCCAATGCATGAACGTGCATGTGGGTGCCGACGAGGCCAGCGGACTGCGCGCCTGAGGCCTGCCGTTCCCGCACATAAAAAAGCCGGCACTGCCGGCTTTTTTATTGCACGTTGCCGCCGCGCCCTAGACGCGCTGCAGCGCGCGCAGCGCGTCGACCAGCCCCGCCCCCTGGAAGGCGCGCTCGCGTCCCAGGTCGGTGGCGGCGCCGCACAGGATGGTCTTGACGGTCTCGGGCTGGCCCATCAGTTCATTGTTGCGCGACAGCAGCAGCGCCGCGACCCCGGACACATGGGGTGCCGCCATGCTGGTGCCATCCATCGACGCCAGCGTGCCGCCGGGCACGGTCGAGGTGATCTTCTCCCCCGGCGCGACCAGGTCGGGCTTGATGCGGCCATCGCCGGTGGGGCCATGGCTGGAAAAATAGGAGATGCCGAAGCGGTAGGGATCGGTCCGGTGGGTCGCGCCCACCGTGATCACGGCGCGCGCATTGCCGGGATCGGTGATGGTCTGGCCACGGAAGCCGGCGCCCATGTGTTCGGCGGCGAACGCCTCGTCGTAGCCGTAGTTGCCGGCCGCAGCCACCACGATCACGCCGCTGGCCACCAGCCGGTCGCATTCGACGCACACCGGCGTGCTGCCGCAGGCGTAGCTGCGCACGTCGTGGCGCAGCGCCACGCTCAGGTTGATGCCGTGCACCGACTGCCGGTCGCGGCTCTGGTTGAGCCAGCGCACGTACTGCAGCGCGCCCAGGATGCCGAACTCGTCGCCCCTGCCCTGCGCGTCGAAAATGCGCAGGTCGAGCAGTTCGATGCGCGGACAGATGCCGCTGACCTCGCCGGCTTCTGCCAGCTCGGGGGGCAACGGCAGCGGGTCCGGCCGCGCCAGGTAGGCCGACGCCGGCCAGCCGGCGCCGATGATGCCCGCCACGTGGGTGCCGTGGCTGCCGCCGGGCACCACGTACTGCGCGGGGTCATCATGGCTGATTTCGAGCAGCGGCTCGATCACCGACCAGTCGATGATACGGCCATGCGCCAGGTCCTCGGCGATCGCGGCGATGCGCTGGCGCAGTTCCGCCTCGCCGGGGCCGCGCTTGCCCTTGGGCATGGGCGGCAGGCGGCCGCTGGTGATCGCCGACAGCCGGGTGAAATCCAGCGTCCTGACCACGCGCGACAGGAGCGGCGCGATCAGCCCGTCGCGCACCGGCAGCGGCCCGTCCAGCTTGAGCGGATCGAAGAAGGCCGGATGGCGCGCATCGATGCCGGAATCGATCACCGCCCAGCGCACGCCTTGCCCGCCGGTATCGAACACGCGGATAGCCGCATCGGCCTTGACGGTCTTGCGTGAGGCGAACACGGCGTGCTCGGCCGGCCGGTTGACGGAGATGCGCCATAGCGGCGCGATGGCGGTGGCGGCGGCGACCTCGCCGGCAGCCATGCCGGCTGTCGGCGTGGCTGACTCCGCATGATCCTCGCGCAGGCAGTCCCACAGCGTCTCCAGCACCTGGCGGCTGGACTGCGTGACGCGCCGCGTCAGGCCGCCGGGCGGGAAGCTGTCGTCGCGCAGCCCCAGCAACGTCAGCGCGACATACTGCGCGGCGACATTGACCAGTCGCCCCAGCGCCTGCCCGGCCGGCGCGGCGAGGCCGCCGAAGCGGGTACGCGCCGCGGTGTAGCCGATGTCCTTGAAGCGCGCCAGCGCCGCCTCGCTGCCGACATGGGCCAGCACCGACTCGCCCAGCCAGCGCACCAGCGCATCGCCGGTGAGGCTCAGCGCCAGCGCCCTGCGCGCGGCGGGCGTCCACTTGATGCCGGCCATCGGCGCGCGCACCTCGCGCTGCCACCAGGGGGTGAGCGGCAGCAGGCGCAGCATGTCGAAGAAATCGATCTGCGCCAGCAGGTGCGACTCATTGGCGGCGAGAAAGCGCTGGCCGGCCTGCTCGCTTGCCGGCCCGGCCAGCCCGGGCAGGCGCCGCAGCACCGCGGCGCGCAGCGCGGCAATGCCGGCGCCGTGGTGCGGCGTCAGCAGCAGGCCGCGCGGCACCTCGAACGATTCGCCGGACGCATACAGCAGCCAGACTTCGGAGCTGACCGGCAGGTCGCTGGTGAAGCGGTCGGGCTCGGCCTCGCAGCCGGCGAAGATCAGCAGATACGCGGCCCGCTGTTCCGACGGGCTCATGCGGTTCAGGCTCATGCGGGTCCCCCTGCGGTTGTCGCATTGTCCTCCGAGGCTCGCGGGCACTGCCCGGCGTACCATGACGGGCGGCGCGGATCGCCGCGGCGCCGGTCAGCGCTTCAGCGGCTTTTGCCGGTCCTCGTCGCCGGCATCCACCGGCGCATCGCCCAGACCCGTTACATTGGGGCGGTACGGCGGCAGCTTGTCGACCGTGGTGTGGATCGCGCGCGCATACAGCGGCAGCACCTCGGGCAAGTGCTTTTCCAGGTCGGCGATGCGGCTGCGCCCGGAGGGATGGGTCGACAGGAACTCGGCGCCGGACTGCGAGACCTTGCCCATCTTCTGCCACAGCGACACCGCCGCGCGCGGGTCGTAGCCGGCGCGCGCGGCCACATCCATGCCGATCAGGTCGGCCTCGGACTCGTCCGAGCGCGAAAAGCGCAGCGTCAGCAGGTGCGCGCCGGTGCCCAGCGCCATATTGCCGAGGTTGCCGAAGCCGAACAGCTGCGAGATCACGTTGGCGCCCAGGTTGGTGATCTCGGACTTGGCGGCGCGCTCGCGCGCATGCTCCTGCAGCGCGTGCGCGATCTCGTGCCCCATCACCATGGCGACTTCGTCGTCGGTCAGTTTGAGCTGGTCGAGCAGCCCGGTATAGACCGCGATCTTGCCGCCCGGCATGCAGAAGGCATTGACCTGCTTCGAGCCGATCAGGTTGATTTCCCACTGCCACTGCCGCGCGCGCTCGTTCCAGCGCGCGGTCTGCGGCAGCAGCCGCTTGCCGATGGCGCGCAGGCGCACCAGCTGCGGGTGGTTGTCGGGCGCCAGCGCGCGCTTGGCGATGGCCTCCTGCTTGAGCTGCTCGTACTCCTGCACCGCCTGCTGCTCGATCACCTCGGCCGGCACGATGTTGCGCACCGCCGAGCCGCCCGGGTTCAGCCGGATGCCGCCGGCAGCGCCGTCCTGCGGCTGCGCCGGCGCCGGCACGCTCCAGCCGAGCGGCAGCACGGCCGCGGCCAGCGCCAGCGCGCGGGCCAGCCGCAGTCGGGAGGGACGCTGAACACCTTGCAGGCGGTGAAGCATGGGCGATTCCTTGGGCGCGATCGGAGAGCGGGCAAACAGGTGGTGCAATAATACACGGCGCCCGCGCAGCCGCGCGGGCGGCACACGGCGGCCCCATCCAATGAATTTCCAGACCTATCTCGATATCTTCCGCAACCGCCGCATCGGCGCCATGCTGATGCTGGGCTTTGCCTCGGGCCTGCCGCTGGCGCTGACCTCCGGCACCCTGCAGGCGTGGATGACGGTCGAAGGGCTGGACATCAAGACCATCGGCTTTTTCTCGCTGGTGGGCCAGGCCTATATCTTCAAGTTCCTGTGGGCGCCGCTGATGGACCGCTACACCCCGCCGCTGATGGGGCGCCGGCGCGGCTGGCTGCTGCTGACCCAGGTCGGGCTGGTGCTGGGCATCGCCGGCATGGCGTTCTGCCCGCCGCAGCAGGCGCTGTGGATGCTGGCGGCGCTGGCCACGCTGGTGGCCTTCCTGTCGGCGTCGCAGGACATTGTCTTCGATGCCTACAGCACCGATGTGCTGCGCCCGGCCGAGCGCGGCGCCGGCGCGGCGGTCAAGGTGCTGGGCTACCGGCTGGCGATGCTGGTCTCGGGCGGCCTGGCGCTGTGGCTGGCGGACCGCGTGCTGGGCTGGCAACAGACCTACCTGCTGATGGCGGCGCTGATGGGCGTGGGCATCCTGACGCTGCTGTGGGCGCCGGAGCCCGATGTGCCCGCGCGCGCGCCGCGCTCGCTGGAAGAGGCGGTGGTGGGCCCGCTGCGCGACTTCTTCGCGCGCCCCGGGGCCTGGTGGCTGCTGTTGCTGATCGTGCTGTACAAGCTCGGCGACGCCTTTGCCGGCAGCCTGTCGACCACCTTCCTGATCCGCGGCGCCGGCTTCTCGGCGGGCGAGGTCGGCATCGTCAACAAGACCCTGGGGCTGGCCGCGACCATCGTCGGCGCGCTGTTCGGCGGCACGCTGATGGTGCGGCTGGGCCTGTACCGCTCGCTGATGCTGTTCGGCGTGCTGCAGGCGGTGTCGAACCTGGGCTACTGGATCCTGGCGGTGACCCCGCCGCACCTGTGGACCATGGGCGCGACCATCGCGGTCGAGAACCTGTGCGGCGGCATGGGCACGGCGGCCTTCGTCGCGCTGCTGATGACGCTGTGCAACCGCTCGTTCTCGGCCACGCAGTACGCGCTGCTGTCGGCGCTGGCGTCGGTGGGCCGGGTCTATGTGGGCCCCACCTCCGGCTATATGGTCGAGGCCTGGGGCTGGGCGCCGTTCTATCTCGGCACCGTGGTGGTGGCGCTGCCCGGCGTGATGCTGCTCTGGGCGATGCGCCACACCGTGCACCGCTACGAGGCCCAGGCGCGCGAAGCGGTGGCCTGAGCCGCCGGCCAGCCTATTCCTTGTAGTAGACGATCTGGTGCGAGCTGGCGATCAGCTCGCCCGCGGCGCTCCACAGCTGCGCGCGCTGGTCGAAGAAGCCTTTCCGGAACACCTGCGCCTGCGCGCTGGCCAGCACATGGCTGTCGCCGAGCGCCGCCAGCGTGGCCGCGTCGGCGTGGAAATACGTGGTCATCGACACCGTCCCGGCCGGCACGAAGCCCGCGCGCTTGAGGAAGATGCGCGGGTAGAAGCTGTCGGCCCACGCCGCCACCGCGGCAAAGTCCGGCGTGCGCGCCGGCGCGTCGCGCAGCCAGAACTGGGTCAGGCTGTCGGGGTGCTCGGTGCCGGCCTCCGCGCTTGGCTTGGCGCCGCGCACGGGCCGCATGTCGTAAGCCTTGAGCCAGCGCACCGGCGCGAAGCCGCCCATGCGCGGCAGCGTGTCGGCGGCCGGCACCTGCGGCATCACCGCTTCGCCGCAGGCCCAGGTATCGCGCCGCAACGCGAACATCGCGGTGGCGGTGGTGGCCACGGCATCGCCCTGGCGCAGTTCCAGGGTCCAGTGCTGGGTCGAGCGGTTGGTGCGGACCGGCCGCGCCTCGATCTCGAACGGGCCCTCGGCGATCGGGCCGGCAAAGTTGACGGTCAGCGAGACCGGCTCGCCCAGGCGCTGCGGATGGTCCAGCGCCGCCTGCAGCAGCGTGGCGGCCGTGATGCCCCCGAACGGCCCGATCATGTTCCAGTACGCCGGCGTGGTGCGGCCCTGGAAGCGGTGTTCGCCGGCCGGCACCAGCGCCAGCGCGTCGTCGAAGGGATGGCGCTGGCTGTCGGCAGCGGCGGCGTGGATCTGTGGCGCAGTGGACATAACGGAAGCAGGCTGGTCTCGTTGGAATAGAACGATCGTTCGCTTAGCTGCCTACACTAACCGTAGTCAGCATTCCGGTCAAGCGCGGCTGTCCGCCGGCCCGCGCCCGCCCGCTTCATCCCTGCGCCCGCCGCGGCAACCGCAGCGTCCAGCCCAGCTGGTTGGCGACCACGCCGAGCAGCACCAGCGCCATGCCGGCCACCTGCAGCGGCCCCAGTACCACGCCGAACACCATCACGTCGAGGACGATCGCCACCAGCGGGTAGATGAATGACAGCGTGGCGATCGACACCACCGACAGCCGCTGGAACGCGCCATACAGCAGCGTGTACATCACGCCGGTATGCACCAGCCCGAGCGCCAGCAGCGCGGCCCAGGTGCCACCGCCATAGCTGCCCGCCGCCGGATGCGCCAGCGGCGCCAGCATCAGCACGCCCAGCACCATCTGCAGCCCGGCGATCTGGCCCGGCGGGATGGCCTGCAGCCGCCGCGTGGCCAGCGTGGTCACGGCGTACAGCAGCGCCGCGAGCAGGCCCAGGCCGATCCCGGCCAGCATCGACGCGCCGCCGGCGCCGTGCTCCAGCCCGGTGATCAGCATGACGCCGGCGAAGGCCAGCACCAGCCACGGCAGCCGCGCGAACGGAAACGGCTCGCGCTGCAGCACCGAGGTCAGCAGCAGCAGGAAGAACGGCTGGGTGTGGTAGACCACCGTGGCGATGGCAATGCCGCTGTACGCGTACGCCGAGAACAGCGCCAGCCAGTTGAGCACCAGTGTGACGCCGCCCAGTACCAGCCAGCCGGCCTGGGCGCGGGACATGCGCACCCAGCCACGCTGCAAGGTCAGCACGCCCAGCAGCGCGGCGCCGCCGAACAGGCAGCGGAAAAACACCACATCGAGCGGCGGCTGGCCGCTGGTCACCACGAACCAGCCGATGGTGCCGGACAGCACCATGGCGGCGGCCATGCGCCAGGCACCGCCCGGCTGGGGTTGTTGCGAAGGCATGAGGAACTCCGGTCAAGCGAATGGCCGCATTGTTTCATTCGTCGCGCAAGTCAACAATGCAGCCAGGACTCAATTAGTATTTGACTACAAGTCAAAACGAGGAGAATCGGCATGCTGGATGCGCCACTCAATGCGATGGCGGTGTTCGCGCGCGTGGTCGAGTGCGGCAGCTTCTCGGCCGCCGCGCAAGACCTGGGCATGACGCCGTCGGCGGTCAGCCGCCATGTCTCCCGGCTCGAGGCCCGGCTCGGCGCGAGCCTGCTGCAGCGGACCACGCGCGCGTTCGCGCTGACCGAGCTGGGCCAGTCGGTCTACGCCGCCTGCGCGCGCATGACCGCCGCCGCGCGCGAGGTCACCGCGCTTGCCGGCGAACACGGCGGCGCGCCGCACGGCGTGCTGCGCGTGAGCGCGCCGGTGTCGTTCGGGCAAGCCTGGCTGGCGCCGCGGCTGCCGTCGTTGCTGGCGAAGCATCCGGGACTGGACCTGCAGCTGACGCTGGCCGACCGCATGGTCGACCTGGTCGAAGAAGGGCTGGACGTGGCCGTGCGCATCGCCCGCGAACTGGCCCCCGGCCTGGCGGCGCGGCCGCTGCGCGAGGTCCGCTACCGGCTGGTGGCCTCGCCCGGTTACCTGGACCGCCATGGCGCGCCGGCTACGCCGGCCGACCTGCCGGCCGCGCGCTGCCTGTATCTCGGCTATGGCAATTTCGGCGAGCGCTGGACCCTGCGCCGCCAGGCGGGCGGCGACAAGGTGGAGGTCCGCATCCCGCCGCGGCTGACGCTGAACAACAGCCTGGCGATCATGAGCATGGTCGAGCGCGATGCCGGCATCGGGCTGGTGCCGGATTTCTCGCTGGGTGATGCGCTGGAACGGGGGCGCGTCGTTACCGTGCTGGGGGACTGGGACATCCTCGAGCCCTACATCGGCACGGCGTACGCGGTGTACACGCCGACGCGCCATGTCCCGCCCAAGGTGCGGGCCTTTGTCGACCACCTGGCTGCGAGCGCCGGCGATGCGCCGCGTTGAGAATTCGCCGGGTGGCAGGGCTTAGCCCCCGGCCTGCCCCAGCACCCGCCGCAGCAGCCACAGCATCGCCTCGCGCACGCTGCCGGCGTCGGCACCGGCCTCGATCTCCAGCGCGGCGCGGTCGAACGCCGCCGACAGCATCGGCGCCACGCCGTTTGCGGCCACGCCCGCTGCCTCCAGCCCCTCGCGCAGGGTGCGGGCGGCGTGGGCCTCGTCGAGGGCCAGCATCTCGCGCAATCCCAGCACCGCCGGCCCATCCACCAGCAGCAGGCGGGTGCGGCCGGGCACCGTCATCGCCTGCAGATAGGCTTGCGCCCCGCTCAGCAGCGCCTCGGCAGGGTCCTGCCCTGGCGGCGTGGCGGCTTCGATGTCGGCGGCGACGGCCGCGGCTTCTCGCGCCAGCACATGGCGGAACAGGTCGCGCTTGTCGGCGAAGTGGTGGTACAGCGCGCCGCGCGTGATGCCGGCGGCTGCGCAGACGTCGGGGGTCGAGGTCTCGGCGTAGCCGCGGCTGACGAACAGGGTGCGCGCCGCCTCCGCCAGGGCCTGGCGGGTGGCTTCGGTACGTTCACGATGGGTGCGGGCCACGTTCGGGTTCCTTGCAAACATGCAGCCTGTATCTTAATATCGATTTACATACAGGCTGTATGTATCTTAAGGAGCCCGGCATGAGAGTCACCAGCTATTACCCGGTCGTGATGACCGCCGACGTGGCCGGGACGGCTGCGTTCTACCAGCAGCATTTCGGCTTCACGGCCCTGTTCGCCAGCGACTGGTACGTGCACCTGCAACTGACAGACCAGCCAACGGTCAACCTCGCCGTGCTCGACGGCAGCCACGAGACCATCCCCGCCCCGGCCCGCGGCCAGCGCGCTCAGGGCTTGCTGCTGAATTTCGAGGTGGAAGACCCGGATGCGGTCCATGAGCGGCTGCGCGCGGCCGGGCTGCCGATCCTGCAGCCGCTGCGCGACGAAGCCTTCGGCCAGAGGCACTTCATCACCGCCGACCCCAACGGCGTGCTGATCGACATCATCAAGCCGATTCCGCCATCGGCGGAGTTCGCGGCGCAGTACCAGGCCGGCGCGCTGCCGGCCTAGGCGGCGCACCGGCTCAGGCGGCGCAGACCCGGTACACCGCCAGGCTGCCGCGCCAGTTGACGCCCCAGCTGACGGTCACGCCCTCGTGCATCACCACGCGGTCGATCACGCGCAGGCCGACCTTGGGCGCCAGCGCCTCGAAGTCGCTGATGGTCAGCACGCGCACGTTGGGGGTGTTGTACCACTGGTAAGGCAGCGATTCCGATACCGGCATGCGGCCGCGGAACACCGACAGCCGGTGCGGCCAGTAGCCGAAGTTGGGGAACGAGACGATGCACTCGCGCCCTACCCGCAGCGTGTCGCGCAGCACCTGCGCGGTGTTGTGGATGGTCTGCAGCGTCTGCGACAGGATTACCGTGTCGAAGCTCTTGTCCTCGAACAGCGCCAGCCCGCCCTCCAGGTTTTGCTGGATGACATGAACGCCCTTCTGCGCGCAGGCCAGCACGCCTTCGTCGCGAATCTCGATGCCGTAGGCCTGCACCGCGAGCTCGTCCTGCAGCACGCGCAGCAGGCTGCCATCGCCGCAGCCCAGGTCGAGCACGGTGGAGTTGGGTTCGATCCAGCGCGCGATCGCGCGGAAGTCGGGGCGCAGCGCCAGGATATTGGGATTGGCCAGGGCGTTCATGCGCCGATCTCCTCCGCGATGCGGTCGTAGTAGGCGCGCATCAGGTTGTGATAGCGCGGGTCGTCGAGCAGGAAGGCATCGTGGCCGTGCGGCGCGTCGATCTCGGCGTACGAGACCGGGCGCTTGTTGTCCAGCAGCGCCTTGACCAGTTCACGGCTGCGGCTCGGCGCGAAACGCCAGTCGGTGCCAAAGCTGGCCACCAGGAAGCTGGCCTTGGTCTGCGCCATGGCACGCGTCAGGTCGCCGCCGTGGGCGAGCGCGGGGTCGAAGTAGTCGAGCGCGCGCGTGATCAGCAGGTAGGTGTTGGCGTCGAAGTACTCGGCGAACTTGTCGCCCTGGTAGCGCAGGTAGCTTTCCACCTGGAACTCGACGTCGAACGAGAAGCGGATGTCCTCGCTCTTGAGCTCGCGGCCGAATTTCTCGGCCATGTCCTCGTCCGACAGGTAGGTGATATGGCCGATCATGCGCGCCACGCGCAGCCCGCGCTTGGGCTTGACGCCGTGCGCGTAGTAGTTGCCGCCGTGGAAGTCGGGGTCCGACAGGATCGCGCTACGCGCCACTTCGTTGAAGGCGATGTTCTGCGCCGACAGCTTGGGCGTGGACGCGATCACGATGCAGTGGCGCAGGCGCTCCGGGTACATCAGGCTCCAGGCCACCGCCTGCATGCCGCCCAGGCTGCCACCCATCACCGCGGCAAATTGCGTGATGCCGAAGGCGTCGGCCACGCGCGCCTGCGCATTGACCCAGTCTTCCACCGTGACCACCGGAAAGGCCGCGCCATAGGGGGCGCCGGTGGCCGGGTTCAGGCTCATCGGCCCGGTCGAGCCGAAGCACGAGCCCAGGTTGTTGATGCCGATGACGAAGAAGCGGTTGGTGTCGAGCGGCTTGCCCGGACCGACCATGTTGTCCCACCAGCCCACGTCGCGCGGGGCGTCGGCATAGACGCCGGCGACATGATGCGAGGCGTTCAGCGCGTGGCAGACCAGCACCGCATTGGAGCGGTCCGCGTTGAGCGTGCCGTAGGTCTCGACCATCAGGTCGTAGCCGGCGATGGACGAGCCGTTGCGCAGCTTCAGCGGCTCGGCAAAGTGCATGCGCTGCGGCGCGACCACGCCGACCGAATCGGGCGGCAGGTCGAACGCGGCAGGCGCGGCGGTCGGCAGGGCGACATCAGTCATGGAATCCGGCCCGTGGTGAACGGGCATAAAAAAACCCGACCGGCATTTGCGTATCAAGCGTCGCAGCCAAGTCGGGATTCGCTGGATTCCCTGCGGGATTCCGCGTGCCGGCGCCATCCACTGCCGTGGTGGCATGGGGCGCCGACCCAACCTCTTTAGCCGCATTTATAGTGGCGGGCCCCGGAGCTAGGTCCGTGGCCGCCGCGCGCCCGCAAGCCAGTCATCAAATCGGCGCGACCGGGCAATTATAGAGCAATCGGCCCGGCAGGTTGCATTCAGGCCAGCAGCACGCGCAGATGCGCCTCGGCATGGTCCGACGGCGACTTGCGGAAACCGCTCTTGGCATACCGATGCCACTGTCCTTGCACCGCCGCCATGATCAGCGCGGCGCGCGCGGGAACATCGGCCTCCGCCGGGAACGCGGCCTGGGTCACCGCCACCTTCAGGCACTGGCGCAGCGAAGCCTCGATGCGGTCCACCACCTGGTTGATGCGCTCCTGCAGGCGTTCGTGCTCGCCCACCAGCGCCTCGCCGGTCAGCACGCGCGTCATGCCCGGATTCTTTTCCGCGAACGACAGCAGCATGCGCACGATCGCGTGCGCCTGGCGCAGGCCGTGCTCTTCCTTGTCGGTGATCTGGTTGATCAGGCCGAACACGGTCTGCTCGATAAAGCCGATCAGCCCCTCGTACATCTGCGCCTTGCTGGCGAAATGCCGGTACAGCGCGGCCTCGGACACGCTCAGGCGCGCGGCCAGCGCCGCGGTGGTGATCTTCTCCCCGCGCGGGTGCTCCAGCATGGTCGCCAGCGTCTGCAGGATCTGCACGCGGCGCTCGCCGGGGCGCGGACGCTTGCGCGCCGGCGCCGCCGGCTGCTGGTCGGCGTCCGGCTCGCTGCCCGCGATGACCGCCTCTGGTTCGCGCCCGTTGCTTTGCGTCATGACCCGGTTCTCCGCATTCGTCGTTGGAGTTGATGCATCGATTGTACTTTTATGTCCACATAGGCCGGCCGGTTCGGCACGCGGGCGCGCACGCGCGGCACGTTGTCGGGCTGCGCCTGCGGCGCCTGGGTCTCGGCGGCCACCAGCGTCACCGAGCGCTCCTGCACGGCATGGCCGGCACGGCGGCGGTCCTCGGCCTCAAGCGTCGAGCGTACCGCGGCGTCGCGCCGGCTGCCGTCGTCATGTCCGGCAGCGGGCGCGGTGGGCACCAGGTGCGGGCGCGAGGGCGCGACCGTGCGCAGGTAGCCCGTCACCCACGCGGTGCGAATGCCGGTGCCGGCGTAGCGCTTCAGATGCGACACGGTGTCCTCCACCAGCACCGCGCGATGCGGCGCGATGCCCGCCTGCGCCAGCAGCCGGCGCAGCATGCGGCGGTCCGGCTTGGGCCGCAGGTGGCCGTGCACCCACATCTGCTCGATCGCCACCACGCGCTCGAAGCAATGGCGGATGCCGGCGATCTCCAGCACCGCGCGCGCATAGTCCTGCGGCGCGTTGGTGACCAGGATCTTGCGCCCGGGCAGGCGCCGCAGCTGCGCGGCCAGGCCGCGCCGGACCCGCACCATCTCGGCCAGCGCCGGGAACTCATGCGCGGCGCGCAGGAAATCCGCCGGGTCGACGCCGTGGTGGCGGATCATGCCGAGCAGCGTGGCGCCGTAGCGCTGCCAGTAGTCCACGCGCACGCGGCTGGCGGTGGCCTCGTCGCAGCCGAGCACGCGCGCCACGTACGCGGTCATCTGCCGGTTGATCGCCGGAAAGATCGCGTGCGAGGCGTCGTGCAGCGTGTTGTCGAGGTCGAACAGCCAGACCGTGCCGCCCGAGGTATCGCCCGCGGGGCGGCGGCGGAGGCGAGCGCGGACACGGCGCGGTGGGGGAAGACTGGAAGGCACGCCGGGCAACTCGGAGGGTGGTGGGATATGCCGGAGCGGCCGGCCGGGGCCGGCGCCGCTCCGGGGCTCCGCTCAGTGCGAGCGGATCATGGTGCCGAAGGCCTGCTCGGTCAGGATTTCCAGCAGCAGCGAATGCTCGATGCGGCCGTCGATGATGTGTACCGAATGCACGCCGCTCTTGGCCGCGTCCAGCGCCGACGAAATCTTCGGCAGCATGCCGCCCGAGATGGTGCCGTCGGCGAACAGCTCCTCGATCTCGCGCGCGGACAGGTCGGTCAGCAGGTTGCCCTTCTTGTCCATCACGCCCGGGATATTGGTCATCATCACCAGCTTCTCGGCCTTGAGAATCTCGGCCATCTTGCCGGCGACCACGTCGGCGTTGATGTTGTAGGCCTGGCCGTCGTCGGAGAAGCCGATCGGCGAGATCACCGGGATGAAGGCGTCGTCCTGCAGCGCCTTGACTACCGCCGGGTTGATCGCCTCGATGTCGCCGACATAGCCGATGTCGATGAACGCGCCCGGGTTCTCGCGGTCGGGCATCTGCAGGCGCTTGGCGCGGATCAGGCCGCCGTCCTTGCCGGTCAGGCCGACGGCCTGGCCGCCGTACTGGTTGATCAGCATCACGATGTCCTGCTGGACTTCACCGCCCAGCACCCATTCGACCACTTCCATGGTCTCTTCGTCGGTGACGCGCATGCCCTGCACGAAGGTGCCGACCTTGCCGACCTTCTTCAGCGCCTCGTCGATCTGCGGGCCGCCGCCGTGCACCACCACCGGATTCATGCCAACCAGCTTGAGCAGGATCACGTCGCGCGCGAAGCCGTGCTTGAGCTTCTCTTCGGTCATGGCATTGCCGCCGTACTTGACCACGATGGTCTTGCCGTGGAACTTGCGGATATACGGCAGCGCCTCGGCGAGGATCTCGGCCTTCAGTGCGGGAGCGATGGCGGCCACCGCGGTCGCGGCAGGCCCAGGGTTGTCGGCGTTCATGGGGGACATCCGTGAGAATCAACAGGTATGATGGCTAAGCCGCCGCGTCCCCGGGGGGAAGCCGGACGCACCGCCCCCGGGGATCGCCCGAAAGTGCGCCATCCGGCCACGGCAGGCGCCGATTTTACAAGAAACCGCGCGGGGCGAAAGCGTGCCGGCCCAACCGGGCACGGCGAAGCGGCCGCAAGCGGCCTGCGGGGCACCGGCGCGTTCCGTCGATGCAACAAGCGCGCGGCTTCCCGGCCCGCCGTCTCAGCCGTTTGGCCTGCGTCGCGGCGCAGTGTTCCCGAATCCTTGCACTTGCCATCATGTCCGCAGCCATCTGCCGCTTGCCCGACCGGACCCTGTCCCTGCCGCCAGCCCCACGGAGGCGGCCATGAGCGACGCCACCGCGGTGCTGGCCGGGCAGTTGCGCCCGGTCGAACATTGCAGCCGCTGCGGCGCCGGCTTTGTCTGCGGCTACGTCGCCGGGCTGCCCAGCTGCTGGTGCGCCAGCCAGCCGCTGCTGCCGGCGCGGCGGATCGTGCCCGGCCAGCACTGCCTGTGTCCGGCGTGCCTGGCGGCGCGTCAGCCGGCGGGTCAGGCGCCGGACTCCTGCCCCGATCCCGTACCCGATCCAGCGGCCGGCTGACGCGCCGGCGCGGCCGTCGCACCGCTGTCCCACTGCATCGCCAGCATCCCCGCGACGATCAGCGCGGCGCCCGCCAGTCGCGCCGGTGTCAGCGCACGCACCGCAAACCCGGCCAGGCCGAACTGGTCCACCAGCAGCGCGGCCAGCACCTGCCCGGCCACCACCGCGGCAATGAAGCCGGCCGCGCCCAGCCTGGGCGCCATGATCAGCGCGGCCGAGATATAGAACACCCCCAGCACCCCGCCGCTCCACAGCCAGGCCGGCGCCTGCGCCAGTGCCGCCGGCGACGGCAACGGCACCCGCATCAGCCACAGCACCGGCAGCAGCGCCACCAGGCTGACCAGCAGCGACACCAGCGTAGCCGACAGCGGGTGACCGAGCATGCGCCCGAGCGTGGCGTTGGCGCCGGCCTGGAACGGGATCGCGGCACCGGCCAGCACGGCGGTGCCCAGCGGCAGCCACAGCGATGCCGGGATCGAAAACGACAGCTGGGTGCCTGACATGGCGCGCTCCATAGGGCAAGATGCGATGCCAGCAGTTTGAAATATCGCTTTGCGAATTTCCAATTCTGCTTTCGTACGTTTAATATTCGCCGAATGAATAGCCTACGCGGAATCGACCTCAACCTGCTGGTGGTGCTGGAAGCGCTGCTGGCGGAGCGCCATATCTCCCGCGCCGCGCTGCGGCTGCACCTGAGCCAGCCGGCGGTCAGCCATGCGCTCGGGCGGCTGCGGCAGCTGCTCGATGACCCGATCCTGGTGCGCGGCAAGGGCGGGCTGGTGCTGAGCGCGCGCGCGCACGAGCTGTCGGGGCCGCTCGCCGAGGCGCTGGCGCAGGTGCGCATCCTGCTGGGGCCGAGTGGCTTCCAGCCGGCCACCGCGCGGCGTACCTTCCGCCTGGCGATGTCCGACTACGGCGCGCTGGTGGTGCTGCCGCGGCTGCTGCGCGCGGTGCGCAAGGCCGCGCCCAATATCGACCTGGTGGTGTCGCAGGCCAGCCGCGAGGGCATGACCGCGCAGGTGGCCGACGGCGAGATCGACATGGCGCTGGGGGTGTTCAGCCACCAGCCCGAAGGCGTGCAGTCGGCCGAGCTGTTCCGCGAGCGCTATGCCTGCGCGGTGGATGCCGCCACCGTGCGCGATACCGGCCGGCTCGACCAGGTGGCCTACCTGGCGCGCTCGCACGTGCTGGTCGCCACGCACAGCGAACGCATGGATGCGATCGACACGGCCGTGGCCAAACTGGGGGGCCGGCGCAAGATCGCCTGCGTGGTGCCGCACTGGAGCGTGGCGCCGGCGCTGATCGCCGGGACCAACCTGGTGCTGACCACCGCGCGGCGCAGCCTGGCCGCGCTCGAGGACGACCCGCGCTACGCCGTATTCGCGCCGCCGTTCGCGCTGGACGACTTCACCTTCAGCATGATCTGGCACCAGCGCACCGAGGCCGATCCCGCCCATGCCTGGCTGCGCGAGCGCGTGCTGGCGGCGGCGTCGAGCCCGGAAGCGGACGAGCCGATCAGCCTGCGCGGCTGACGGCTCGGCGCCGACAGGCCGGCCCGGCTGGTTGCTCGCTGGTAGCCACTCAGTGCTTGTGGTCGCCGTGGCCGCCGCTGGCCGCGGCTGGCACCATGCTGCGCACCTCGGCCGTGACCTTCTGCTCGACCACCTTGCCGCCCTGCTCGATCTTCAGCGTGATGGGCACGGTATCGCCGGGCTTGAGCTGGGCCTTCAGGTCCATCAGCATCACGTGGTAGCCGCCCGGCTTCAGTTCGACGTTCTGCATCCTGGGCAGGTCCAGCGACTTGAGCTGGCGCATGCGCATCACGTTGCCTTCCATCTTCATCTCGTGCAGCTCGGCCGCCGCCAGCGGCGACGAGACGCCGACCAGCTTCGCGTCCTGGTGCGCATGCAGCACCATGAAGGCGCCGGAAGCGGTCTGGGTCGGCACCGTGCCACGCACCCAGGCGTTGCTGACATCGACCTGGGCCAGCGCGGCGCCCGATGCCAGCGAGGCGGCGAGGGCAAAGGAAGCGGCCAGCGTGGCCGGACGGAATTTGGCTTGCATCAAAGGCTCTCCTGAAAGCAGACATTAGACCATGCGGGGACCGCCCACGCCCGGGCCCGCCGGGGCCGCCCGGCACGCGCGATCGACAACGCAACCAGCCAGTCTGGCAGCCGCCGCGGCGGCCCGCCAATGCGGCAAGGTGTCGCACGCGCCGGCGCCCCGCGGCGGCATTGATACACTCGCGCCATGCGCCCCGCCCCAGCCATGACCCGCCTGCCCGACTTTCCCTTCCTGTCGCCCCTGCCGGCCGGCAGTTCGGCGCGCCATGGCCAGGTCACGCTGCGCCGGCTGTTCTGGCTGCGCTGGGCGCTGCTGGGCGGACAGGCGCTGACCGTGCTGGTGTGCGAGCCGATTGCCGGCATCCGCCTGCCCTACACGCCGCTGCTGGTGGTGCTGGGGCTGCAGGCGCTGTTCAACCTGCTCACCGGGCTGCGGCTGCGCCAGCACACGCGGCGCAACAGCGCACCCGGCGAGGCCGAGCTGATGGGCCAGCTGCTGGTCGACCTGACCGCGCTGTCGGCGATCCTGTTCTATACCGGTGGCGCCACCAACCCGTTCGTCTCGTTCTACCTGCCGGGGCTTGCCATTGCCGCGGCCATCCTGCCGTGGCGCCAGGTGATCGCGCTGGCGCTGTACGCGCTGGCCTGCTACACGGTGCTGCTGATCGAATACGTGCCGCTGGACCTGCACAACCCGGACAACGCGGTGACCTACCACCTGGCCGGCATGTGGCTGAACTTTGTCGCCAGCGCGGTGATGATCGCGCTGTTCGTGGCGCGCCTCTCGGGTGTGCTGCGCCAGCGCGAGGCGCAGCTGAACCTGGCGCGCGAGCAGCTGCTGCGCGAAGCGCGCGTCGAAGACCTGAACGGCCAGGCCGCGGCGGTCGCGCATGAAATCGGCACGCCGCTGGCCACACTGGCAGTCATTGCCGGCGAGCTACGCGCCGATGCCTCCGACGCGGGCCGCGGCGCCGCCGCCATCAGCGGCTACCTGCCCGACCTGCAGACCATGGAACAGCAGCTGGCGCTGTGCCGCTCGACCCTGGCGCGGCTGCGCGAAGACCCGGCCACGCTGGCGCCGCAGCGCATCGACGGCTGGCTGCCGGCGTTTGCCGAGCGCTGGCAGCTGCGCCATCCCAATGCCAGCCTGCAGGCCGTGGCCACGCCGGGCGCCGGCGCGCAGGCGGTGGAAACCGCGCGCGTCGGCCAGATCCTGACCATCCTGCTGGACAACGCCGCGCGCAGCCAGCAGGCCGCCGGCCGCGGCGCGCAGCCGCTGCAGCTGCAGATCGCCATGGCTCCGGGCAACACCGCGCCATGGCTGTCGTTCCGCGTCGCCGACCACGGCGACGGCATCCCTGAAGCGCTGCGCGGCCAGCTCGGCGAGACCCCGGTGGCCAGCCAGCACGGCGGCCAGGGCATCGGCCTGTACCTGGCGCAAAGCGCCGCCCGGCAGATGGGCGGCGAACTCGCCTGGCATGACCGCCCGGGCGGCGGCACCGTCGCCGAACTGCGCCTGCCCGCGCTCTCCACGCTTTCCGCATCGGCGGCCCCGGCCGCGACCGTGCCCTCTGCCTTATGAACGAACCCCTCACCCCGGTACCCGAAGCCACCGCACCGGCCGGCACGCCCTTCCTGGTGATCGACGACGATGAAGTCTTTGCCGGCACGCTGGCGCGCGCGCTGACGCGCCGCGGCTACGCCGTGGCGGTGGCGCATGACGGCCGCACCGCGCTGGCGCTGGCGGCGCGCACCGACTTTGCCTATGTCACGCTGGACCTGCACCTGGAGCCGCCACCCGAAGCCGGCAGCACCGCCCCCGCCGAGTCCGGGCTGCAGCTGGTGGCGCCGCTGCGCCAGGCCCTGCCCGACGCGCGCATCCTGATCCTGACCGGCTACGCCAGCATCGCCACCGCGGTGGCGGCGGTCAAGCAGGGCGCCGACGAATACCTGGCCAAGCCGGCCAATGTCGATTCGATCCTGACCGCGCTGATGGCGGGCGTGTCGGAAGACGCGGCGCAGGCCGCGCTGGAAGAGCCGGTGCCGCTGTCGGTGGCGCGGCTGGAGTGGGAGCATATCCAGCGCGTGCTGGCCGAGCACGGCGGCAATATCTCCGCCACCGCGCGCGCGCTGAACATGCACCGGCGCACCTTGCAGCGCAAGCTGGGCAAGCGGCCGGTATCACGCTGACGGCGCTACCCCCGATCATGCAAAAGGCCGCGCAGTGCGCGGCCTTTCCACGTGGTGCTGCGGGGCATGGCATCGCGCCGCCTTACAGGCGCAGCTGGACGTAGTCCCAGTCGAGGCCGTCGGCACCATCGGGCGGCGCGCCGCTGTCGGCAATGCGCATGGCATCGCCGGCGTGGCGGTCCGCCAGCGTGAACAGCGCGCCCGAATCCAGTGCCAGCGTCGCCGCCGCGGCGGCGGCCGCGCCCAGGGTGCCCGCTTGCGCGGCGGCGGCGGCCGGCATCGCCGGACGAATGCAAAGGAAGGCCGTGGCAGCGGCCAGCGCGGCCAGCAGGCCGCCGGTGGCGAGCACCACCCGGCGGGTCTTGTAATGGATCATGTGATTTCTCCTGCCAGTGGGTTGAGGGGGATGCGGTGGCTCCCGCACCGGTCAATCGACCGTCAAGGTGCGCAAGGGTCGCATCGCCCGGCAACGCCCGCCAGCGGGCTTACCAATGCTTACGAGCCTTACCGGGATGTGGCAGGTAGAAACGCACGGACATGAAAAAAGGCGCACCGCGGTGCGCCTTTCATTTGCCATGCGGCGGCGGGCTTTACAGCACGTAGCGCGACAGGTCCTCGTTGCCGGCCAGGTCGCCCAGGCGCTCGTCCACGTACGCCGCGTCGATGGTCACGGTCTCGCCGGAAGACTTGCTGGCGTGGAACGACAGGTCCTCCAGCAGCCGCTCCATCACCGTGTAGAGCCGGCGCGCGCCGATGTTCTCGACCTTCTCGTTGACCGAGAACGCGATCTCGGCCAGCCGGCGGATGCCGTCCGGCGCGAACACCAGGTTGACCTCTTCGGTGTTCAGCAGCGCCTGGTACTGCTTGGTCAGGCTGGCATCGGTCTGCGTCAGGATGGCCTCGAAGTCCTGCACCGACAGGGACTCGAGCTCGACGCGGATCGGGAAGCGGCCCTGCAGCTCGGGGATCAGGTCGCTCGGCTTGGACAGGTGGAACGCGCCCGAGGCGATGAACAGGATATGGTCGGTCTTGATCATGCCGTACTTGGTGTTCACCGTGGTGCCCTCGACCAGCGGCAGCAGGTCGCGCTGCACGCCCTGGCGCGACACCTCGCCGCCGCCGATATCGCTGCGGCTGGCGATCTTGTCGATCTCGTCCAGGAACACGATGCCGTTCTGCTCGACGTTGGCGATGGCCTTGTGCTTCAGTTCCTCGTCATTGACCAGCTTGGCGGCCTCTTCGTCGATCAGCAGCTTGAACGCTTCCTTGACCTTCATCTTGCGGCGCGCCTTCTTGCCCTGGCCCAGGCCGGCAAACATCGAGCGGATCTGCTCGGTCATGTCTTCCATGCCCGGCGGGCCCATGATGTCCATGCTCGGCATGCCGGCGGAGACCTCGAGCTCGATGTCCTTGTCGTCGAGCTGGCCCTCGCGCAGCTTCTTGCGGAACACCTGGCGCGTGTTGGAATCCTTCTCTTCCGGCTGCGAGAAGCCGATGTCGCGCGGCGGCGGCAGCAGCACGTCGAGCAGCCGGTCCTCGGCGGCGTCCTCGGCCTTGGTGCGCACCTTCTTCATCTCGGATTCGCGGGTCTGCTTGATCGCCATCTCGGCGAGGTCGCGCACGATGGTGTCGACGTCGCGGCCGACATAGCCCACCTCGGTGAACTTGGTGGCCTCGATCTTGATGAAGGGCGCGTCGGCCAGCTTGGCCAGGCGCCGCGCGATCTCGGTCTTGCCGACGCCGGTCGGCCCGATCATCAGGATGTTCTTGGGGGTGATTTCCTGGCGCAGCGGCTCGGCCACCTGCTGGCGGCGCCAGCGGTTGCGCAGCGCCACCGCCACGGCCTTCTTGGCCTTGTTCTGGCCGATGATGTGCTTGTCGAGTTCGGAAACGATTTCCGACGGGGTCATGGTGTGCGACATGGTATCCGTTCAGTTGGGGCGCGGTGCGCGGGGGGCGTACGCCGGGCCCCGCTGGTGCCAGCGGCTTATTCCAGCGTCTCGATGACGAAATTGGTGTTGGTATAGATGCAGAGCTCGCCGGCGATGGTCAGCGCCTTTTCGACCACGTCCTTGGGCGCCATCTCGGTGTTCTCCATCAGCGCCTTGGCCGCCGACTGCGCATACGCGCCGCCCGAGCCGATCGCGGCGATGCCGCCTTCGGGATCCAGCACGTCGCCGTTGCCGGTGATGACCAGCGTGGTGTCGCGGTCGGCGGTGATCAGCATGGCCTCGAGCCGGCGCAGCGCGCGGTCCGAGCGCCAGTCCTTGGCGAGGTCGACCGCGGCGCGCGTCAGGTTGCCCTGGTATTTCTCGAGCTTGGCCTCGAAGCGGTCCAGCAGCGAGAAGGCGTCGGCGGTGCTGCCGGCAAAGCCGACCAGCACCTTGCCGTTGTAGATGCGGCGCACCTTGCGCGCGGTGCCCTTCATCACGATATTGCCGAGCGTGACCTGACCATCACCGCCCAGCGCGACCTGATTGCCGCGGCGGACGCTGACGATGGTAGTGCCGTGATACTGTTCCATGGTGGCTTCCGTGAATATGTCAGGACCGTAGTTGGCGACGCCCCCGCGCGGTTTCAAGGCCTGTCGCGCAGCCAGCCGCGGCGGCAGTCTGACCAATATAGGATGCCGGCCGCCGCGCTGCCGCCACGGCCCGAAAAGAAGAAAGGCCATGCGCAAGCGCATGGCCTTCGATCGGAACGCGCCGGCCGGCGGCCAGCGCGTCCAATGCATCACTCCAGCAGGTCAGTCCGCGTAGACGCCGGCCTTCTTGATCACCGGAGTCCATTTGTTGATCTCGGCACCCAGGTAGGTACGCAGGGATTCCGGCGTGGCGCGCTGGGCCGGCACCGCCTCGGCGCCCAGCTCGGCCATCTTGGCGCGGAAAGCCGGGTCGGCGACGGACTTCTGCAGCGCGGCCGAGAGCTTGTCGATCACCGGCTTGGGCGTGCCCTTGGGCGCGTACATCGCGTGCCAGACCTTCACTTCCACGTTGGGCATGCCCTGTTCGGCTGCAGTCGGGACATCCTTGAACGCTTCCACGCGGCGGGCCTGCATGGCCGCGTACGGCTTGACCGAATGGGCTTTCAGATGGCCGGCAAGATTGGTGGTCTGGTCGCACAGCAGGTTGACCTGGCCGCCCAGGATATCGGTCAGTGCCGGCGCCGCGCCCTTGTACGGCACGGTGGTCAGTTCGGTCTGGATCGCGCTCTGGAACAGCAGGCCGCACAGGTGCGACGCCGAGCCGATGCCGGCATTGGCCAGCGACAGCTTGGCGGCGTTGGCCTTGATGTAGGGCAGCAATTCCTTGAAGCTGTTCGGCGGCAGCTGCTTGTTGCCGACCAGGATCATGGGCACGTCGGCGATTTCACCGACCATCTCGAAGTCCTTGAGCGGATCGAAGCCCAGGTTGCGGTACAACGCCGGCGCCGTGGCCATGCCGATATGGTGGATCAGCACGGTGTGGCCGTCGTTCTTCGACTGCGCGACTTTCTTGGCGCCGATGGTGCCGCCGGCGCCGCCGAGGTTTTCGATCACCACGGTCGCGCCCAGGTGCTTGGACATGATCGCGGTCAGCTCGCGCGCGACCTTGTCGGTCGGGCCGCCGGCCGAGAACGGCACCACCGCCGAAATCGGCTTGCCGCCCGGGAATTCCTGGGCGTACGCGCCCGTCGCCACGCCCATCGCGCCGACTGCCAGCGCGGCCGCGATCGTCATTGCCACTCGTTTCATGCTCTCTTCTCCTGATTCCTTCGATACCCGTCAAGCAAGCCTTGCCGCCGGCCGGCCCCTGCTCGCGCGGGGCGCTCTGGCGCGGTCTCACTAGCCGCGTTTGGACCATGGCCGGCTGGCGCCGCTGCCCCTGCCGTAAACCGCAAGGGCGGGGGATGATGTTAACAACACCAGACAATGCCCAGGTATAGGGGCTAACCCGCCTGCAATCCGCGGCATATGGCGCGAAACCAGGGAGATATGGCAGCAATCGCCCGTAAACACCGCGTTTCGCAACAGCGCCGGCTAGCGGAAGAAACCGAGCATTTCCTCCAGCAGCGGCTCGGGGGCTTCCTCGGGGATGTAATGGCCGCAGGGCAGCGCGCGCCCGCTTACGTCGGTGGCCACTTCCTGCCACAGCGCGAGTGGCTCGAAGCAGCGCGCCACCACGCCGTGCTCGCCCCACAGCACGCGCAGCGGCAGCGCCAGGCGGCGCCCGGCCTCGCGGTCGGCGCGGTCGTGCTCGAGGTCGATGGTGGCGGCGGCGCGGTAGTCCTCGCACATGGCGTGCACGCGCGCCGGGTCGCGCATCGCCGCGGTGTAGGCGGCCATCGCATCGGGCGCGAACGCGGCCAGGCCGGCGTGGCGCAGGCCCATCAGCTTCTGGATATAGAAGTCCGGCTCGGCGTTGATCAGGGTCTCGGGGAACGGCGCCGGCTGGATCAGGAAGAACCAGTGCCAGTAGGCCGCGGCGAACGCCATGCTGGTGCGCTCGTACATGGCCAGCGTGGGCGCGATGTCGAGCAGCATGGCGCGGCTGACCGCGTCGGGATGGTCCAGGCAGAGCCGGTGCGAGACGCGCGCGCCGCGGTCGTGGCCGCACAGTGCGAAGCGCGGGTAGCCGAGGGCCGCCATCAGCGCCACCTGGTCCTGCGCCATGGTGCGCTTGCTGTAGTGCTCGTGGCCGGCATTGCCGGGCGGCGCCGCGCTGCTGCCATAGCCGCGCAGGTCGGTGGCGATCACGGTGAAGTGGTCGGCCAGCGCGGGCGCAACCCGGTGCCAGATCAGGTGGCTTTGCGGGTGGCCGTGCAACAGCAGCAGCGGTGGCCCCGAGCCGCCCCGCACCCCGGCGATCTCGACCTCGCCGACCTGTTGCCGGAACGGTTCGAAATTCGGGAACAGCAGCGCGCTCGCGTCATTCAGCATGTGGGTCTCCGCTCAGGTGGTCCTGTGCCGATCATAGGCGCAATCCGCGGCCGCGGCTGACGCAACTGAATTGCAACAACCGTAGGGCTATGGTTAAATCCGCCCATGACCCGTCCCAGTCCGGACCGGCCGGCCCTGGCGCCGGAACCGGCAAGCCCGACCCCGTCGCCCCTGGAGGCCGCCCATGAACGCCTGCGCCGGCTGGGCGCGCGCGTGACCCAGCCACGGCTGTGCATCCTGGCCTGCCTGATCGGCAGCGATGAGGCGCTGACGCACCAGGCCGTGATCGACCGCCTGCCCGAGGCCGGCGAGACCATCGACCGCGTCACCGTCTACCGCGTGCTGGACTGGCTGGTGGACCAGGGCGTGGCGCAGAAGCGCGCCGGCAACGACCGCGTGTTCCGCTTCAGCCTGGTCGAGCACGAGGCCGCGCGCGCGCAGGAGCATCGCCAGCACAGCCATTTCCACTGCACCCGCTGCGACCGCACCTTCTGCCTGGACGACGCCGCCGCCCCGGCGCAGCCGGCCGCGCCGCGCGTGCCCAGCGGCTTTGCCATCGAACATATCGAACTGACCGTGAACGGCGTCTGCGCCGAGTGCGGCAAGCGTACGCGCGCCGCCCACTGACCGGCACCCATTTCCCGGAGAACCAACAATGTCCAAACTGATTCCGGTCACGATCCTGACCGGCTTCCTCGGCAGCGGCAAGACCACCCTGCTCAAGCGCATCCTGAACGAGCAGCACGGCATGAAGATCGCCGTGATCGAGAACGAGTTCGGCGAAGAGAACATCGACAACGAGATCCTGGTGCAGGATGGCCGCGAGCAGATCGTGCAGATGAGCAACGGCTGCATCTGCTGCACCATCCGCGGCGACCTGGTGCAGGCGCTGTCGACGCTGCTGACGCGCCGCGACGCCGGCGAGATCGACTTCGACCGCGTGGTGATCGAGACCACCGGCGTGGCCAATCCGGGCCCGGTGGCGCAGACCTTCTTCATGGACGAGGAAATCGCCTCGCGCTACCTGCTCGACGCGGTGATCACGCTGGTCGATGCCAAGCACGCCCACCTGCAGCTGGACAAGCAGGAAGAGGCGCAGCGCCAGGTCGGCTTTGCCGACGCCATCTTCATCACCAAGTCCGACCTGGTCAGCGAAGCCGACGTGGCCGAGCTGCGCCACCGCCTGCTGCATATGAACCCGCGCGCGCCGATCCGCCTGGTCAATTTCGGCGAGGCCCCGATCGACACCATCTTCGACCTGCGCGGCTTCAACCTGAACGCCAAGCTCGAGATCGACCCGGAATTCCTGCGCGCCGAGGAACACGACCACGACCACGCGCACGACCACGACCATGAGCATGGCGACCATTGCGGCGCCGACTGCGGCCACGACCACGACCACGATCATGGCCATGGCCATGGCCATGCGCACGACCACCATCACCACCACCACCACACCGACCGCATCGCGTCGTTCGTCTTCCGCAGCGACAAGCCATTCCACTACGGCAAGCTGGAAGAATTCCTGTCCGGAATCCTGGCGGTCTACGGGGAAAAACTGTTGCGCTACAAGGGCGTACTATATATGGAGGGGGTGGACCGCAAAGTGGTGTTCCAGGGCGTTCACCAGCTGATGGGCAGCGACATCGGTGCCAAGTGGGAAGACGAGACCCCGGGCACGCGCATGGTGTTCATCGGCGTGGACCTGCCCCGCGACGCCATCCTCAAGGGTCTGGAGAACTGCCTGGCCTGAGTGCGCCTGCCGTCCCATGGGCGGCATCCCTTCCGACACCGCCGCGCGGCTGCCCCCCGTTCGGGGTACCGGGGAAATACCGAAGCGCCAGCCGGTTTTCCCCGTATCTCCGAAAAATTTGTTCAAGTACAATAGGCCGGATTTGATACCGGTGGCGCACCTTTTTCCCGCCGCCGGTGTCCGGTCCACCGCTTGCCGGTGGACTTGCAGGGCGGCGGTTGTCGTCAGCATGAGGCAGGCCGCCGGCAGGTGCGGTCGCAGTGCTTCGTGCGGAGACCGCCTGTTCCGCTTGGGGTGCCCCGACGCGCGCCGTCACTGACTGACGCGAGAGAGAGGTGTCCCCATGACAGCCGCAACGAAGACCAAAGAAAGCCGCAGCAAGACTGGTAGTGCAGCGGCAGAGACGCTCAAGGCGCAGCCTGTGAAGGCCGCGCCCGCTCCCCGCGGCAGTACGGCGAACGCCGAAGCGGGCGCAAGGAAGGGAGGCCCGCGAAGCAGCAAGACTGCAGCCAGCCAGAGTGAAACAACCGTGGCGCGCAAGCGCGCGGACAGCGCACCCGAGCGGACTGAGACGCCGCCGGCCGCATCAACAAGAGAATCAGCAGCAACCATGAGCAGCAACAAACTTCTGACTGAAGCTGAAATCCTGAAGATGAGCGACAAGGATTACATGAACGAAGCGCAGCTCGCCTTCTTCAAGCACCGCCTTGAACAGCTGCGCGACGAAATCCTGAAGAACGCTGACCAGACCACGGAACACCTGCGCGAAACCGTGATCGTGCCGGACCCGGCCGACCGCGCCACCATCGAGGAAGAACACGCGCTGGAGCTGCGCACGCGCGACCGCGAGCGCAAGCTGCTGAAGAAGGTCGAACAGTCGCTGCAGCGCATCGAGTCCGGCGACTACGGCTGGTGCGAGGAAACCGGCGAGCCGATCGGCGTGCCGCGGCTGCTGGCGCGCCCCACCGCGACGCTGTCGCTGGAAGCGCAGCAACGCCGCGAACTGCGCCAGAAGCTGTTCGGCGACTGATGCCGGGCGCGCCGCCAGTCGGCGCGGCCTGCGTGACGAGACGGCCCGGCTAACCGGGCCGTTTGCTTTTGTGGCGGCCCGCGCTGGCCGCGACCAGCGCGACTGCCCTTGTCGCGCCAGGGCCACGGCCTGCCATTGAGAATCATCCGGCTGTTGCCGCCGCGGCCTTTCTGGTAAATTCGCAACCTTGTTGCAACAGCGCGCCCGTGATCGGCGCGCTGCGTTGCCCTCTCCACATTTCCTGCTGCTGCCATGGCTGATCGCCTGCCCGTCACCGTGCTGTCCGGTTTTCCCGGCGCCGGCAAGACCACGCTGCTGAACCACCTGCTCGCGCATGGCGCGGGCGGCCGTGTCGGCGTGCTGGTCTGCGGCGCGCAGCATGGGCAAGCGCTGGCGCCCTTGCCGGCCGGTTGCGAGGCCACGCTGCTGCCCTCCGGCGAGCCGCTGCTCGCCGAAGCCGCAAGGCTGGCCGCCACGGGCCGTTTCGACGCGCTGCTGGTCGAGGCCGACGGCCTGGAAGACCCGCTGGCAATCGCCGAAGGCTTCCTGTTCGAGGCCGAGCACGGCGCGGGGCCCGACGCGGCCGTGCAGCCCGATACGCTGGTGACCGTGGTCGATGCCGCCATCGTGCTGCGCGACCTCAACGAAGCCGAATTCCTCGCCGACCGCGGCCTGGCGCAGGGCCAGGACGACGACCGCACCGTGGCCGAAGTGCTGGTGGCGCAGGTCGAAGGCGGCGACGTGATCGTGCTGAACAAGGCCGAGCTCGTCGGCGCCGCGGAGCTGGCGCGGCTGCGCGCGGCGCTGCAGGCGCTGAACCCGCGCGCCGACATCGTCGAGGCCAGCTTCGGCAAGGTGCCGCCCCGGCGCGTGCAGGGCACCGGCCGCTTTGATTTCGAAGCCGCCGCCGATGGCCCCGGCTGGCTCGCCGCGCTGCGTGGCGAGGCGCCCGCGGCGGACGCTGCCAGCGGCGTGTCCACGCTGGTCTACCGCCGCCGCCGCCCGTTCCACCCGCAACGCTTCGCCGACCTGATCCATACCGAATGGCTGCGCGAGCATGGCAGCGTGCTGCGCTCCAAAGGACTGTTCTGGCTGGCGAGCCGCATGGAGACCGCGGGCGACTGGAACCAGTCAGGCGGCGTCTGCCGCCATGGCGGCGCCGGTGCCTGGTGGGCTGCGCTGGACCCGGCCGAATGGCCGGCCGACGCCGCCGAGCGCGCGGAAGTCGAAGCCGACATGCATGACGCCGGCGCTCCGGCGCCATTCGGCGACCGCCGCCAGGAACTGGTGCTGATCGGCCTGGACCTGGACCACGCCGCGCTGCAGGCCCGTCTCGACGCCTGCCTGCTGAACGATGCCGAGATGGCCGCCGGGGTGGATGCCTGGGCCGCCTATCCGGACCCGTTCCCGACCTGGGTCGAGGATTTCGACGATGACCATGACCATGGCCACGATCACAGCCATGGCGATGACTGCGGCTGCGGCGATCCCGGCCACGATCACGGTCATGGCGGCCACGGCGGTCCTCCCCATGCGCACTGACTGGTTCGCCCGCCTGCGCGCGCACGGCCCGGGCCTGTGGTCCGCGCTGTGCCTGGCGCTGTGCCTGCTGCTGGCGCAGCATGCCGGGCTGACCCACCGCATCGTCCACGGCGGCCTGCTCGCACCGGCCGGCGCCCCGGCCGCGGCCAACGCCGCCGCGTCCGACAATGACCCGCACCCGCTGTCGCAGGCCTTCAGCGGGCACTCGTGCGTGCTGTTCGATGGCGCCACCATCGCCGACACGCATTGCGGCAAGCTGCCGCCACTGCAGCTTGCCTTCGGCAAGCCGGTCAAGCCCGCCAGCCTGGCCTGGCGCTGGCCCGACCTGCCCGCTGCCCATCCCTTCCAGTCACGCGCCCCGCCGGTGCCGGCCATCGCCCTCGCCTGATCCGGGACGCGGCCAGCGCCGCGCACCCGCCGTCTTACGCATTCCGAGCTGAACACGCGCCCTGTCGGCCGCGCCGCCATGCCCCATCGCGGGTGTGCCGCGCCTGGCCGAGGCCGCCGTGCCAGCCGGGCCGATTGCCACTGCATTGCTCCGCGCGCCATGTCGAAGAACCGTTACACCGCCCGCCGTTACACCCAGCCTGCCGCCCCGCGCCTGACGCCGCTGGCGGCGCTGGCCGCCTCCCTCACCGCCACGCTGGCCGCCGCTTTCACAGCGCCGGCCGCGCTGGCGCAAACCGCCGTGGCGCCGGCTGCCGATGCCGCTCCCGCCGCCGCTCCCGCCACGCCGGCCGGCGCCACGCTGCGCGAAGTCGTGGTCACCGCCAACCCGCTCGGCAGCGACCTGAACGACATGGTGGCGCCGGTCTCGACGCTGGGCGGCGACGCGCTGGCGGTGCGCCAGGCCAGCACGCTGGGCGAGACCCTGGACAAGCTGCCCGGGGTGTCGTCGACCTACTTCGGCCCCAACGCCAGCCGGCCGGTGATCCGCGGCCTGGACGGCGACCGCATCAAGGTGCTGCAGAACGGCGGCACCACGGTCGACGCCTCCACGCTGTCCTATGACCACGCCGTGCCGGTCGATCCGCTGGTGGCCGAGCGCATCGAAGTCGTGCGTGGGCCGGCGGCGCTGATGTACGGCGGCAATGCCATCGGCGGCGTGGTCAACGTGATCGACAACCGCATTCCCAAGGAGCCGATCGAAGGCGTCGGTGGCGCGGTCGATGCCAGCGCCACCGACGGCGGCGACCAGGCGCGTAACGCCAGCGCGCTGATCGAGGCCGGCAACGGCAAGTTTGCCGTCCACGCCGATGCCTTCGCGCGCAAGACCAGCGACCTGCGCATCCCCGGCTACGCGCGCAGCGATCGCCTGCGCAACGCCGAGCCGCTGCCCGACGGCGAGACCGAGCCCTACGGGCGCCTGCCCAATACCAGCGCCGACCAGCAGGGCGGCTCGCTGGGCGGCTCCTATACCTGGGCCGATGGCTTCGTCGGTGCCAACTACAGCGCCTACCGCAACGACTACGGCACACCCGCCGAGGACGCGGTGCGGCTGAAGATGAAGCAGGACCGCTTCGCGCTGGAAGGCGAGGCGCGCAACCTCGCCGGCAACACCGGCGGCTGGCTCGAGTCGGTCAAGGGCAAGGTCAGCTTCACCGACTACGAGCACCGCGAAATCGAGGACGGCGAGACCGGCACCATCTTCAAGAACCGCGGCTGGGACGCGCGCTTCGAGGCCCGCCACGCCAGGATCGGCAACCTGACCGGCGTGATCGGCACGCAGTTCGGCCACACCAACTTCTCGGCGCTGGGCGAAGAGGCCTTCGTGCCCAGCACCAACACCGACAACGCGGCGCTGTTCCTGTTCGAGGAACTGCCGCTGACCGCCGGTGGCGACCTGAAGCTGAACTTCGGCGGCCGGCTCGACCACAGCAGCGTCAAGGCCAGCGCCAACGGCAACGACCGCTTCGCCGACGCCAGCCGCAGCTTCAACGCCACCAGCGCCTCGGCCGGCCTGCTGTACAAGATGAACCCGGCGTGGTCGCTGACCAGCAACCTGTCCTACACCGAACGCGCGCCGACCTTCTACGAGCTGTACGCCAACGGCCCCCACGTCGCCACCGGTGCCTGGGAAGTCGGCGATCCGAACGCCAACAAGGAGCGCGCCACCTCGATCGACCTGGGCGTGCGCTTCAAGTCAGGCGCGCACAGCGCCGGCGTGTCGGGCTACTACAGCCGCTTCGCCAACTACCTGGCGCTCAGCGCCACCGGCCGCGCGCGCGACGAGGCCGGCGACGTGGTCGCGGTCGGCAGCCCGGATGCGCTGCCCGAATTCCAGTACCTGGGCGTGCCGGCGACGCTGTACGGCTTCGAGGCCGAAGGCAAGACGCGTCTGCTGCAGAAGATGCTGACCAGCAGCGACACGCTCGACTTCGAGGCGCGCGCCGACTACGTGCGCGGTGAAAACCGCGACACCGGCGAGCCGCTGCCGCGCCTCGCGCCGCTGCGCCTGGGCGGCGCGCTGGTGTATGGCGCCGGGCCCTGGGGCGCGCGCGTCGATGTCACCTACGCGGCCAAGCAGACGCGCGTGCCGTCCAACGACACGCCGACCGATGCCTACACGTTGCTGAGCCTGGCGCTGACCTACAAGTTCAAGGTGGCGGGCACGCAGACCCTGGTGTACCTGCGCGGCGACAACCTGACCAACCAGGACGCGCGCAACGCGGCATCGATCCTGCGGGATATCGCGCCGATGGCGGGCAGGAGCGTGAAGGTGGGGTTCAGGACGTCGTTCTGAAGAACAAGGCTGCGATGCGGGTTGGGGCGGTGCTTCGTGGAGGCACCGGCCCTTTCCCCCAGCCCCGTTCCCGCGCGCGGGAGCGGGGAGCAAACCAGCGAAAGTTTGATGCCCGTGGCCATGGTCCAAGGGCCAGCGGTGTTCTCCCTTCTCCCGCTTGCGGGAGAGGGGCGGGGGTGAGGGGCGAGGGGCGAGGGGCGGGGAAGAGAGTGCAGGCGCCTCCATCCCCAATACACATTAAACAAAGCTAATCCCGGTTCACCACCCACTCGCCCTCGACCTGCGCCGCCCCCGCCCGCGCCAGCGCCCCCACCGTCTGCGCGCAGATTTCCGCCATTTGCTGCCCCGGCATAAAGCGCTCGCGCATGCGGGCCATCAGCGGCGCCGCCTCCATCCACGCGGCCAAGGCCGCCAGCGTCATCCGCTGCGCTTCCAGCAGCTTGAATTTCACCAGCACCTTGACCGCATGGGCGGCATTGCGCGCCGGGTCGGCGCTCAGGTACGCGAGGCGCCCCTGCGCACGTTCGACCGCCGCGGCGACGTCGGTGAACACGCTGCCGTGGCCAGGGATCACCACACGCACGTCGAGCTGCGCGATGCGCGCCAGCACGGCCGCCTGTTCGGTAAAGCCGCTCTCGCCCTCCAGCTCGGGAAAGATCACGCCGAAGCCGTTCTGCCACAGCGCGTCGCCGGAAATCAGGATGCGCTCGGCCGGCGCGAACAGCATCACCGCGTGCGGATCATGGCCGGGGGCCGCCACCACCTGCCAGTCGATGCCGCCCAGGCGCAGCATGTCGCCGTCGTTCAGTACGCTGTCGAAGGTAAAGCGGTCGCACTGCTGGCCGGTGGCCTTGTAGCTGAGCGCATCGGTATCCCACGCCGCCACGGCGCCGGCCTCGGCCGCGGGGATCGCGGTGCGCGGCTGCCAGCGCGCCTGCAGCGCGGCGTTGCCGCCGCAGTGGTCGGAGTGCAGGTGGGTGTTGATCACGCGCGCCAGCGGCCGGCCCCGCAGCGCGGAGGCCACCAGCGCCACCGTCTGCGGCGCGTGGGTGACGTAGCCGGTGTCGACCAGCGCGGTATCGTCGCCGTCGGCAAACAGGATGTTGTTGGCCGACAGCCAGCCGCGCTCGAACACGCGCATGGAGGCCGGCAAGCGCGGCACGGTGCTTTCGCTCACGATGTCTCCTCGCCGGCCAGCCCTGCGGCGCGCCGCGGCAGTTGCGCCCAGATGCGGCGCTTGTCTTCGTCGCCGGCCGACGACCAGCCGGCAATCTCTTCGATGGTGCGCAGGCAGCCCTCGCAATAGCCGCTCGACGGGTCCATGCGGCAGACGTTGCGGCACGGCGACGGCACCGGCGTGGCCCGTATCGCGGCGTCGGCCTGCCTGGCCAGTTCCGCGGCGAGCGATGCGGGGGAGGCGGGCGAAGGGGGCATCGTAGCCATGGCGTTGCGCGCGCTCGCCACTCAGCCCGCCGCGCGCGCGGCCTTGGCCGCGACCTTCTGGCTGAAGCGGCCGGCGTCGATCAGGTGGCGCTCGTGCACCCCCTCGGAGATCTTGTCCTCGCCGTCCCATGCGCTCAGCTGGAAGCGCAGGCGGCGCCCGTCGACCTCGACCAGCTCGCCCCTGACGGTCACGGTCATGCCCGGCGGGGTCGGCGCCACGTGCGAGAAGCTGACCAGCGTGCCGAGCGACTGCTCGCGCGGCCAGTCCAGGTGTTCGCGCAGCATCTGCAGGCAGGCGCACTCCATGATGCCGACCAGGTAGCCGGTGGCCAGCACGTCGGGCATCTCGGCGCAGCCCGGGATATCGTCATACAGGCGCGGCACCGTGGCCTTGGGCGGCACCGTGTACTGCCATGTGAACGCCAGCCCGGGACGCAGGTCCGGGCTCATGCCGCGGCTCCGGGAACGGCTGCGATCGCGACGTCGGCCACTTCGGCGCCGGTCATCTGCTGCAGTTGGTGCGGCGTCAGGTTGAACACCGCGTGCGGATGGCCGGCCGCGGCCCACAGGCTGTCATAGCGGAACAGGTCCTGGTCCAGCAGCATCACCGGCGCCACCGCATGGCCGATCGGGCAGACGCCGCCGATGGCATAGCCGGTCTTCTCGCGCACGAAGCGCGCATCGGCCTTGCCCAGCGCGCCCACGCGCGCGGCCACCTTGGCCTCGTCGACGCGGTTGCTGCCGCTGGCGATCACCAGCACCGGCGCGTCGTCGGCGACGCGGCGGAAGATGATGGACTTGGCGATTTCGGCCACGCTGCAGCCCAGCCCCGCCGCAGCCTCGGCCGAGGTCTTGCCGGTCGCGGGCAGCATCACCACGGGCCGGTCGTGGCCAAGGCCAGCCAGCAGGTCGGCCACGCGCTGCGCGGACTCGGGCAGCGCTTCGTCAGGCATCGTCATGCGTTCTCCTGTTTGCGGCCGCGCGCCTTACACGCAGGCCGGCGCCGCGTCGCTGGCGGCGGCCCATTTGGTCAGCAGGGCGCGGCCCACGCGCGAACTGTTGGCGCGGCCGATCGCCTGCGAGATGTAGTCGCCGGCGCGCACCACCGCTTCGAGGTCGATGCCGGTGTGGATGCCCATGCCGTGCAGCATGTAGAGCACGTCTTCGGTGGCGACGTTGCCGGTGGCGCCCTTGGCATACGGGCAGCCGCCCAGGCCCGCGACCGAGGCATGGAAGATCGCGACGCCCACTTCCAGGCTGGCCAGGATGTTGGACAGGGCCTGGCCGTAGGTGTCGTGGAAATGGCCGGAGATCCGGTCCAGCGCGAACTCGGCCGCCGCGGCGCGCATCACTTCCTGCACGCGCCCCGGGGTGCCCACGCCGATGGTGTCGGCGATGTCGATCTCGTCGCAGCCCAGCTCGCGCATGCGCCGCACCACGTCGACCACCGAGCTGACCGGCACCTCGCCCTGGTAGGGGCAGCCGAGCGCGCACGAGATGCTGCCGCGCAGGCGCACGCCCTGCTCCTTGGCCGCCGCCGCCACCGGCGCGAAGCGCGCGATCGACTCGGCGATCGAGCAATTGATGTTCTTCTGCGAGAACGCCTCGCTGGCCGCGCCGAAGATCACCACCTCGTCGGCGCCGGCCGCGATCGCGCCCTCGAAGCCCTTCATGTTGGGCGTCAGCGCCGAATACAGCGTGCCCGCGCGGCGCTGGATGCGCGCCATCACGTCGGCACCGTCGGCCATCTGCGGCACCCATTTGGGCGACACGAACGAGGCGGCCTCGATATTGACGAAGCCGGCGTCGGTAAGCTGGTTGATCAGCGCGACCTTCACGTCCGTCGGCACCATCGCCTTCTCGTTCTGCAGGCCGTCGCGCGGGCCCACTTCAACGATCTTCACGTAGTTAGGCATGGTCATGGCTGTCTCCTGTCGTTTATCCGGTGGGGTATGGGGCGGGTATGGCGGGTATGGCGGCTATCGCGGCTCAGTAGCCGCGCTGCAGGTCGACCACGCCCTCGATCGGCTGGCCGGCCCGCAGCGCGCGGATCTTGCCGGCGATCTGCGCGATGCTGTCCTCGCGCAGCGTCAACGCCGAGATATGCGGGGTAATGGTGATGCGCGGCTCCTGCCAGAACGGGTGCCCGGCGGGCAGCGGCTCGGTGCGGAACACGTCCAGCGTCGCACCCGCGACCTGGCCGGCCTGCACCGCCGCGAGCAGATCGGCTTCGACCAGGTGCTGGCCGCGCGCGACGTTGATCACGTAGGCGCCCTGCGCCAGCTTGCCGAACAGTTCGCCGTTGAGGATGTTCTCGGTCTGCGGCGTCAGCGGCAGCACATTGACCAGCACGCGCAGGCCGTCCAGGAACGGCGCGCGGCCGGCATCGCCGTGGAATCCCACCACGCCCTCGACGGCCCGCGCGGTGCGGCTCCAGCCCCGCACCGGGAAGCCGAAGCCCGCCAGCGTGCGGGCGATATGCGTACCGAGCGTGCCGATGCCCATCACGCCGACGGTGAAGTCCGCGCGGCGATGCGGCTTGAGGAATTTCCACTTGCCGGCCTGCGCCTGGGCGGCGTAATCGTCCAGCCGGCGGAAATAGCGCAGCACGGCAGAGGTGACGTATTCGGCCATCTGGGCGGCCATGCCGGCGTCATCCAGGCGCACGATCGGCACGCCGGCCGGCAGCGCCTGCGGGTCCTCGTCGCGCAGGCTGAGGATGCCGTCGACGCCGGCGCCGAGGTTGAACACCGCCTTCAGGTCGGTGCGACCGCGCAGCATCTCGACCGGCGGGCGCCACACCACGGCGTAATCGGCAGCTTCGCCGCGGCTGTCGTCCCAGGTCACGCACGTGGCTTCGGGCAGGGCCTCGGCAAAGCCTTCGATCCAGGGTTCGTAACGGCCATCCGGAACGTACAACTGCAACTTCATGATGTCTCCAGCGACTCTGGTGGGTCAAAGGGCTATTTTGGCAGAGGAATGCGCCGCGGGGGCGCATGGCGGAGCACGGCGTGGCGCGAGCGGAGCCGCGTCCCGAGATGCCTTGCATGCGCACCGGGCAAAGTCATGACTGGTGCTGCGCCGTGCCGCGGCGCGCGCCGCCGGATGCCCTGGCTGCCTGCCTATTTCCGCTCGAACGCCAGCAACTGGGCCCCTTCCGCCACCTGTTCGCCCACGCCGTAGAGGATTTCGCTGACCACGCCGTCGGCGGGCGCGCTGATGGTGTGCTCCATCTTCATCGCCTCCATCACCAGCAGCGGCGTGCCGCGCGCGACCGTGCTGCCGGCCTCGACCATCACGGCGATGACCTTGCCCGGCATCGGCGCGGTCAGCTTGCCG
>NZ_AQUR01000079.1 GCF_000372525.1 Cupriavidus neocaledonicus | reverse complement strand
AAGCGCGAGGTGCCGTCCGGCATCAGGCCCTTGCCCTGGGTGGCGCGGATGGCCTGGCACAGGTTGGTCTTGCGCGACAGGCAGAACTTGCACTGGCGGCATTCCGGCGTGTACAGCGGGATCACGTGGTCGCCCGGCCTGAGCGAGGTCACGCCCGGGCCGACGTCGGTGACGATGCCGGCGCCTTCATGGCCGAGGATCGCCGGGAAGATGCCTTCCGGATCGGCGCCGGACAGCGTGTAGTAATCGGTGTGGCAGATGCCGGTGGCCTTCACTTCCACCAGCACTTCGCCGGCGCGCGGGCCGTCGAGGTCGACGTCTTCGATGGTCAGCGGAGCGCCGGCTTTCCAGGCGATGGCGGCTTTGGTTTTCATGGGGTCCTCCGGGATCAGGAATATGGGGGCGGCTCGCGGCTTGGGCGTTGCGCGGCAAAAGGCTAGCGCGAATGCCGAAGGCAACCGGGTCCGAGGCATGACTATACGGTCTTCCTGCGGCATGAGGCCAGCTCTGGCCGATCAGCGGTCAGCGTCTGCGGGCCACCAGTTCAGCGGCATGGCCAGCCGCATGGCCAACTCCATCGGCCGTTGTTGCCAACTGCCCCGCATGCCGCCGCCCCAGCCACCAGCCCAGCCCAGCCCACGCTAACGCCAGCAACGCACCCGCCAGCGCCACCGTCGCGGGATGGCCCGACAGCGCATCGATCGCGGTCTTGACCCACGCGCTGACCGCATCGCCGGCGCGGTAGACGGCGGTGTCGATGACGTTCTTGGCCTTGTACTTGGTCTCGGCATCGACGACCGTGAACAGCATCTCGCGGCCGGGACGCAGCAGCGCGTATTCGCCGACGCGCCGCAGGATCATGACGCCGGCGAGCACGCCGAAGGTGGGCAGCAGCGCCAGCACGACGAAGCCGGCGGCAACGGCCAGCGGTACCGCGCTCAGCAGCATGGTGACGCCATAGCGGCGCGCCATGCGGCCGGTGAAGAACAGCTGCACCAGGATGGTCAGCGCCTGCACCACGGCATCCAGCGCACTGAACACCTGGGTCTGGCGGGTGCGCTCGGGAAAGGCTTCGGCGACGAGCCTGGCTTGCTCGAAATAGAGGAAGGTACTGGCGGTGGCCAGCAGGATCACGAACAGGCCGATGCCGAGCAGGTAGCGCGAGCGCAGCAGCAGAGACAGCCCGGCGAGCAGCCCGCCGCCGATCGGATTGGCAGGATCCTGCGCCGCGCTGGCTACGGCCTGGCCTGACGGCCCCGCGCCGGCGCCGGCACGGCGGCGCCAGCCGAACAGCCAGCCCACGCCCGGCAGCGTGGCGGCCAGCAAGGCGGCCGACAGCAGCATCAGGCCGGTCAGGCCGATGTGCGGCACCAGCCAGCCACCCAGCACCGGCCCGGCCAGTCCGCCCGCGCTGGCGCCGGCCGCCAGCAGCGCGAACAGGCGGCGCGCCTGCTCGGGCCGGAACACATCGGCCATCAGGCTCCAGGCCACCGACACCACGAACAGGTTGAACACGGACAGCCACACGTAGAACACGCGCGCCAGCCAGACGTTGTCGGGCAGTGCGCGCGTGGCCAGCGCAAACGCCAGCAGGTTGGCAATGAAGAAGGCGTATACCCACGGCACGAAGCGGCGCCGTGGCAGCCAGGCGCAGACTGCCCCATACAGCGGGATCGCCGCCAGCATCACGACAAAGGTGGCGGTGAACAGCCATTGCAGGTTCTTCACGCCGCCGGCGATGCCCATGGTCTCGCGCACCGGGCGCAGCATGAAATAGCTGGCGAACAGGCAGAAGAAGAACAGGAAGCCGGCCACCACGGCGCCGGCTTCGCCGCTGCGCACGCCGAAGCCGCGCCACAGTCGGGCCGGGCCGCCGGCGGGTGCGTCGCGCATGGGCTCGTCCACGGCGGGGCCGGTTCAGCGCAGCAGCGCCGCGATGCGCTCGCGCTGGCCCGGATCGGGCATGCGGCCGAGCGCGGCGCCGAGGTTGTCGGCCATGTTGCGCGGCTTGGAGGTCGCCGGGATCGCCACGGTCACGGCCGGATGGCTGACGACGAACTTCAGAAACAGCTGGCCCCATGAGCCGCAGTCAATGTCGCCGGCCCACGGCGGCAGCGGGCGGTCCTTGACCACGCGGAACAGGCGGCCATCCTGGAACGGCCGATTGGCCAGCACCGCCACGCCGCGCGCCTCGCACAGGGGCAGCAGCGTGCGCTCGGCATTGCGCTCGGCCACGGAGTAGTTGATCTGCACGAAGTCGACACGCTCGGCGCGCACGATCCTCTCCAGCGCCTCGTGCGCGTCGTCGCGGTAATGGGTGATGCCCAGGTAGCGGATGCGGCCCTGTTCCTTCAGCTGGCGCAGCCAGCGCAGGTTGCCCTGCCAGTCGATCAGGTTGTGAATCTGCAGCAGGTCGACCTTGTCCACATGCAGGTCGGCCAGCGAGCGTCCCCATTGCGCTTGCGCCGGCGCGCCGGCCGGGGCTGAGATCTTGGTGGCGAGGAAGACCCGGTCGCGCGCATTGGCGGCGCGCAGCAGGTCGCCGGTCACGGCTTCGGCGCTGCCGTAGCTGGGCGCGGTGTCGACCACCGAGCCTTCAGACTGCAGCAACAGCCCCATGATCTCCGCCAGCGGCTTGCGTTCGGCGGGGCCGGTGCCGACGTTGAAGGTGTCGGCGGTGCCCATGCCGATCACGGGCAGGGCTTCGGTGGTGCCGGGAATGGTGCGGCGCAGGGGCGCGGCAACGGTGACGGCATGGCCCGGCAGCGCGGGCCCGAAACCAGTAGCGGCCAGCCCGGCGGTGAGGCCAAGGAATGAGCGACGGTCGATCGACATGGGAGGGTTTCCCGGCGAGTCACTGACTGGTTGACCTTAGGCGGTGGGCCCGGCCATGTAAACCGTTGCGTGCGCGGCGGAATCCCTAGTGCAGGCGAGGACGATATACCACGCCAAACCGGACGGACAGGGCGCTCAGGCGCTGGTCCAGGGTCCACAGGCGGGCTCCGGGACTGATCAGGGTCGAAGCCAGCAAGGTGACATCCACCAGGCCGCAGCCGAGCCCATACAGTTGCTCGCGCTCCACCAGTGCGATGACTTCGCCCAGCGTTGCCTGCCGGGCAGCCTGCAGCAGCCCGATGTCGCCGAGCGTCTGTGCCCTGGGTGCCGGGGGCGTGCCGCAGGCCAGTTCGGCCACCACCAGGGGATGGGTCAGCACCTGGTCCGCCTCCATCAGGCGGATCAGGGCGTCATTGCGCTGCCGGAAATGGCTTACCCACACCGAGGTGTCGACGAGCACGTTCATTTGACGTCGGGCTCGGGATTGCGACGCGGTACGTCCTGCATGCCGGGCGCTGCGCCACCGAGGGCAGCGAGGCGCTTGGCGGCCTGCACCCGAACGAAAGTCTTGATTGCCTCGCGAAACAGGTCTGCTTTGTCCATGCCGGGGTCCGCCATCTCCAGGGCTTGTTCATACAGGGCATCATCGATCGTGACTGTCGTGCGCATTGCCGGCTCCGTGAATCAGGTTTGATGTCAATATGCATCAAAAACGGAATCAGGGCAAGACCGCCGCCGGGGGAGCCGAGCGCCGCCGACACCCTTGCAGTATTTGCTGCCGGTGCCAGGGCGTCGATGAGAGATGTCGCATACCGGGCCACCATGGCAGGCATGGGGCCGGAGCCGCCGCGGGCGCGGCCCCGTCGGCCACGGCCGGCCGTCAGATCAGCGTGGCCAGCCCCAGCGTCAGCAGCAGCGCCACCACCGAGATGATGGTTTCGCAGACCGACCAGGTCTTGAAGGTCTGGGCCACGGTCATGTTGAAGTATTCCTTGACCAGCCAGAAGCCGCCGTCGTTCACGTGTGACAGGATCAGCGAACCGGCGCCGGTGGTCAGCACCAGCAATTCCGGGCGGGTGCCCGGCACGCTGGCGGCAATCGGCGCGACGATGCCCGCGGCGGTGGTCATGGCAACGGTTGCCGAGCCCGTCGCGATGCGGATCATTACCGCGACCAGCCAGCCCAGCACCAGCACCGACACGTTGGCGCCGGTGGCGACGTCGACGATGGCCGTGGAGATGCCCGAGTCGCGCAGGATGCGACCGAAGCCGCCGCCGGCACCGACCACCAGCGTGATGATGGCGGTGGGCGCCACGCACTCGTTGGTGAACCTGAGGATGGTTTCGCGATTGAAGCCGCGCGCCTTGCCGAAGGTGTAGAAGCTCACCAGCGCGGCGATCAGCAGCGCCATCACCGAGTTGCCGATCAGCTTCAGGAAGTCGTTGGCGAAGGTCTTGGGCGTGGTGAACAGGTCGGCCCAGCTGCCGATCAGCATCAGCACCACCGGCAGCAAAATGGTAAACACCGTGATGCCAAAGCCCGGCAGTTCGTGCGATTCCTTGACGCGCTCATCCTCTTCGGTGAACTGTTCGGCAAGCGGGTTGTATTCGGGCAGCTTGACATAGCGGTCCATCAGGCGGGCGAACAACGGGCCTGCCAGCGCCGCGGTCGGGATGCCGACGATCAGCGCGTACATGATGGTCTTGCCGATATCGGCGCCGTATGCGGTCACCGCCAGCAGCGCCGCCGGATGCGGCGGGATCAGGCCGTGCACCACCGACAGGCCGGCCACCATCGGAATGCCGACCAGCACCATCGACGTGCCGGTGCGCTTGGCGACGTTGAAGGCGATCGGCACCAGCAGCACGAAACCCACTTCGAAGAACACCGGCAGGCCGACGATGAACGCGATGGTGGCCATGGCCCAATGCACGTTCTTCGCGCCGAAGAAATCGATCAGCGTGTTGGCGATGCGCTCGGCGCCGCCGGACTCGGCCATCATCTTGCCCAGCATGGTGCCCAGGCCCACCACCAGCGCGATATGGCCGAGGGTGCCGCCGACACCGGCTTCGAATGACTTGACGATCTCGCTCATCGGCATGCCCACGGCAAAGCCGAGCAGCACCGAGACGACGACCAGGGTAATGAACGGGTTGAGCTTGTAGCGTGCGATCAGCACCACCAGTGCGATCACTGCGATCAGCGCATACACCAAGAGCGTGGTTCCGGTGACGGCACCCATATTGTCTCCTTGCGTGGAAAAAGGGCCGCTTGTGACGGCAGCAGAGGTTTGGCTTTCTTGTTTCTCTCCGTGGGGGAGAGGCGGTGGGGAAGTGGGCACGCGTGGCAAGCGCCCTGGCGGCTCACTTGGTGGTGAGCCCGGCCCTCTCCCCCGGCCCCTCTCCCGCGTGCGGGAGAGGGGAGAAAACAGTGCGAAATCTGTGAATCAGGCAGGCAGCAGGCTCAGGCCGCCGGCTTCTTGTAGGCGATGCAGTCGACCTCGACCTTGCAATCGACCACCATGCTCGACTGCACGCAGGCGCGCGCGGGCGGGTTGGCGCCGAAGTATTCCTTGAAGATCTTGTTGAACGAGGCAAAGTCGCGCGTGTCGTCCAGCCACACGCCGCAGCGCACGACATGCTCGGTGCCATAGCCGGCCTCGGCCAGGATCGCCAGCACGTTCTTGATGGCCTGGTGGGTCTGGGGCACGATGCCGCCGTCGATGACCTCGCCGTTGACCATCGGCACCTGGCCGGAGACGTAGAGCCAGCCATCGGCCGCGACCGCGCGGGCAAAGGGCATGTGCTGGCCGCCGGTGCCGGTGCCGCCTTCGACGCCGAATCGTTTGATGTCCATGAGTACTCCTGGAAATGGGTGGGATAGGGGAGGGAAGCGGCGGTGCGTGCGGGTCAGTCCGCACCGCGGGGCAGGAACCGGCCGGCGCGCACGCCGGTGCTCTGGCGCTGCTGCCATGACAGCTCGCCGTTGACCCAGACCGAGGCAATGCCTTCGGCCGGTTGCATGGGATCGGTAAAGCTGGCGGCGTCGCGGATGGTGGCGGCGTCGAACAGCACCAGGTCGGCCCAGTAGCCTTCGCGCACGAAGCCGCGCTGGTGCAGGCCGAAGCGCTCGGCCGACATGCCGGTCATCTTGTTGACGGCCACGGTCAGCGGAAACAGCTCGCGGTCGCGCGCATAGTGGCCCAGCACGCGCGGGAACGCGCCCCACAGGCGCGGGTGCGGCAGCGGGTCGTTGGGCAGCCCGTCCGAGCCGACCACCGTGGCCGGGTGGCTCAGGATGCGGTCGACATCGGCGTCTTCCATGCAGTGGTAGACCGCGCCGGCGGGCATCAGCCGGCGCGCGGCTTCGTGCAGGTCGACCTGCCAGTCGGCGGCGATGTCGGCGAGCAGGCGGCCGCCCATCTCGGGTGCGCCTTCGGACCAGGTCACCATGATGTCGAAGTCGCCGGTGACCTGCTTCAGGTCCAGCGTGGACGAGCTCGCGGTGTACGGATAGCAGTCGCAGCCGACCGGCTGCCAGCGCTGCGCGCCGTCGAGCGCGTCCAGCACTTCGGTGCTGCGGCCCCAGTTGGCCACGCCGGCGCATTTCAGGTGCGAGATCACTACCGGTACGCGCGCATGGCGGCCGATGCGGAAGGCCTCGTCCATGGCATCGAGGATCTCGGCGAATTCACTGCGCAAATGGGTGGCGTAGAGCGCGCCGGCCTTGGCCAGCGGCTCGGCCAGCGCCAGCACTTCCTCGGTCGGCGCGCTGAAGGCGTTGGCATAGGCCAGGCCCGTCGACAGGCCCAGCGCGCCGTGCTGCAGCGCTTCTTCCAGCTGCGCGCGCATCGCGTCGATTTCCTGCGGCGTGGCGGCGCGGTCGAAGCGGTCCATATGGTTGCTGCGCAGCGCGGTATGGCCGACCAGCGCGGCGACATTGACGGCGGGCCGCGCGGCCTCGACCGCCTCGACATAGGCCTTGAAATCCGGGTAGCGGAAGGCGTCGGCATGGCCGAGCAGGTTCATCGGGTCGGGCGGGTCGCCCGCCAGCGTGACCGGCGCGGCGCTGATGCCGCAGTTGCCCACGACCACCGTGGTCACGCCCTGCGACAGCTTGGGGGTCATCTCCGGCTGGCGCACCACGTTGGTGTCGTCGTGCGTGTGCACGTCGATAAAGCCGGGCGCGAGCACCAGGCCATCGCCTTCGACCACGTGCGCGGCCGCGTCGGGGTCGATCGCGCCCGGCGCGTCGATGCGGGCGATGCGGCCATCGCGCAGGGCCACGTCGGCCAGGCGCGCGGCCGCGCCCGAGCCGTCGATCAGCGTGACGCAGCGGATCAGGGTATCGAACAGGTGTGGCATGGTCAGTCTCCCAGCGGCTGGCGGCTGTCGGGGCCCTTGCCGGGGCCGCTGTCGCCGCGATGGCTGTCGAGCACGTACTTGAGCCGGCGCAGGCGTTCCTTGCTCTGGTCCGGCTGCAACAGTGCGCACTGCGTGGCCAGCACGTCCAGCACCATCAGCATGGCGTAGCGCGAGGCCGATGGCTTGAAAATGAAATCCGTCTCCAGCGTGCGCACCGGCAGCAGCACGTCGGCGCGCGCCGCCAGCGGCGAGCCCAGCGCGGTCACGGCCACCAGGCGGGCGCCGTACTCGCGCGCGATATCACAGCTGGCCAGCATCTCCGGCACGCGGCCGCTGGCCGAGAAGGCCAGCACCACGTCGTCGCGGCCCAGCGTGGCCGCCACCATCTTTTGCAGCAGCGCGTCCTGGTAACTGGCCACCGGCAGGCCCAGGCGCGCCAGGCGATGGCGCGCTTCGTCGGCCATGAACGACGAGCCGCCGCCCATGCCAAAAGCGTAGACCATGCGTGCGCCCAGCAACAGGCGCGCGGCCTGCTCAATGCGCTCGGTATCCAGCAGCCCGCGGTTGGCTTCCAGCGCGGTGAGGATGTCGGCGTGGATGCTGTCGGCAAGCGTGGCCGGGGCGGCTTCAGCGGCCGGAACGCTGCCGGGCTGCAGGAAGCGCGCGCCCACCGCCGCGGCCTGGGCCAGGCGCAACTTCAGGTCGCGCACGTCGCGGCAGCCGATGGCCTTGGCAAAGCGCGTCACGCTGGCTTCGCTGACGCCGGCCTGGCGGGCCAGCTCGTTGATGCTCGCCGCCGCCGCGCCGGCCAGGTCTTCCAGCACCACCTGCGCCACCTTCTGCTCGGCCAGGCGCAGCGCGGGGCCGCGCTCGGCGATGCGGGTCAGGATGTCGAAAGGCGCGGTCATGTGCGGTGCGGAGCTAGGAGGCGAAGGTGGGCGAATCGTTATGTGACGCGATCTGCAGTCGGCGCGGGCAGGGGCTATAACAGTGACTGGCACCTGATGGTGCGCGCTTTCCCTGGCCGGGCACGGTCCCGGCCGCAGCCGTATGTGTTACTTTATAACAAGGATGAAATATCTTATTTTCAGGGCTATCATTACGTCAATCAGATTTTTTCAGGGTGATGACAGGCATGCGTGAAATAAAGTATCAGGCTGGCGTGATCGATCCGCTCAACAAGGCGCTGGGCCGGATGGAGGCCCCGATCGCCCCGGACGCGGCTGGCCAGACCGGCTGGAACCTGTTGCAGGAAGAACTGAGCCTGCCCGCCGCGGTGCTGTATGAAGACCGTCTTGCGCACAACCTGGCGTGGATGCGACGCTTCATGGACGAGTACGGCGTGCAGCTGGCGCCGCATGGCAAGACCACCATGGCGCCCAAGCTGTTTGCCCGGCAACTCGGCGCCGGCGCGTGGGGCATCACCCTGGCCACCGCGCACCAGACCGCGGCCGCGCATGCGCACGGCGTCAAGCGCGTGTTGATGGCCAACCAGCTGGTCGGCCGCCGCAACATGGAAATCATCGCGGACCTGCTGCGCGATCCCGACTTTGAATTCTTCGCGCTGGTGGATTCGGCCGAGCTGGTCGACCAGCTCGGCAAGTTTTTCAAGGCGCGTGGCCAAACGCTGCAGGTGCTGCTCGAGCTGGGCGTCGAAGGCGGGCGCACCGGCGTGCGCGACGACGCGCAGCAGCAGGCGGTGCTCGATGCGCTGGCACGCTGGCCCGACGCCTTGTCGCTGGCCGGCGTGGAAATCTACGAGGGCGTGCTCAAGGAAGAAGCCGATATCCGCAAGTTCCTGCGGCGCACCGTGGCGGTGACGAAGCAGCTGGCCGCGCAAGGCCGCTTCGGCCGCAGCCCGGTGGTGATGTCGGGCGCGGGTTCGGCCTGGTACGACGTGGTGGCCGAGGAATTCGCGCGCACCGACATCGGCGCGCCGATCGATATCGTGCTGCGCCCCGGCTGCTACCTGACGCACGATGTGGGCATCTACCGCGCCGCGCAGCAGCGCATCCTGGCGAGCAACCCGGTCGCGCAGAAAATGCGCGAGGGTTTGCTGCCGGCGCTGCAGCTGTGGGCCTATGTCCAGTCGATTCCGGAACCCGGGCGCGCCATCATCGGCATGGGCAAGCGCGATGCCGCCTTCGACGCCGGCATGCCGATCCCGGCGCGCCGCTACCGTCCCGGTGAAGAGGCGCCGGTGGACGTGCCCGCGCATTGGGAGGTCACCGGCATGATGGACCAGCACGCCTACCTGCAGATCCGGCCGGGCGACGACATCCGGGTCGGCGACATGATCGCCTTCGATATCTCGCACCCGTGCCTGACCTTCGACAAGTGGCGCCATATCCCGGTGCTGGATCGCGATATGCGCGTGATCGACATCGTGCAAACCTTCTTCTGAGGCAAGCGGCCCCATGAGCATCGACATCCTGGCCTATGGCGAGCCGCTGGTTGAATTCAACCAGCAGCCGGACGATCCGTCGCGCTACCTGCAGGGCTTTGGCGGCGATACCTCCAACTTCTGCATTGCCGCGGCGCGCCAGGGGGCGAGCACCGGCTATATCTGCGCGGTCGGCGCCGACACCTTTGGCGAGCGCCTGCGCGCACTGTGGACCCAGGAGCGGGTCGACACACGGCATGTGCATATCGACGCGGGCGCCCCCACCGGCGTCTACTTTGTCTCGCACGACAGCCACGGCCACCGCTTCGACTACCTGCGCGAAGGCTCCGCCGCCAGCCGCTACCAGCATGAGCAGTTGCCGCTGGGCGCGATCGCGTCGGCGCGCTACCTGCACCTGTCGGGCATCAGCCTCGCCATCAGCACCAGCGCGTGCGATGCCGGCCTGGATGCGATGGAGCACGCGCGCAAGGCCGGCACCAAGGTCACGCTGGACACCAACCTGCGCCTGCGCCTGTGGTCGCTGGCACGCGCGCGCGGCATCATGCGCGAAGCCTTCCGGATGACCGACGTGTGCCTGCCGAGCTGGGACGACATCACCGTGCTGACCGGGCTGGACGACCGCGACGCGATCGCCGACTACCTGCTCGGCTGCGGCATCGGCCTGGTCGCGCTGAAGCTGGGGGAAGAGGGCTCCTATATCGCCACGCCCGAGTCCCGCAGCCTGGTGCCGGCCTATCCGGTCGAGCCGGTCGACGCCACCGGCGCGGGCGACTGCTTCGGCGGCAGCTTCGTCGCGCGGCTGGCCGCGGGCGCCGATCCGTTCGACGCCGCGCGCTATGCCAACGTGGCGGCAGCGCTGTCGACCACCGGCTATGGCGCGGTGGCGCCGATTCCCGATGCGCAGACCGTGCTGGCGCGACTGGCGCAGTCGGTATCGGTGATCGCCTGAGCCGCCGCTGCCCGTAACTGATGCTTTCCTGAACCTACATACCGCGAGATCGCTATGTCAAACCAGACTTCCCCGCTGCTTCAACGCCTTGCCGATGTGCCGGTGATCCCGGTGCTGGAATTCCACTCGGTCGACGAGGCCCTGCATGTCAGCGAGGCGCTGGTGACCGGTGGCTTGCCGCTGCTGGAAATCACGCTGCGCACCCCGGTGGCGCTGGAAGCGATCCGTGCGGTCGCCGCGGCGCTGCCACAAGCGTGCGTAGGCGCCGGCACGGTGCTGAACGTGGAGCAGCTGCACGCGGTGCGCGACGCGGGCGCCCAGTTTGCGGTCTCGCCCGGCCTGACGCCGACGCTGGCGGCGGGCGCGCGCGGCGCGGGGATTTCTCTGCTGCCTGGCGTTGCCACCGCCAGCGAGGCCATGACGGCGCTGGAAGCCGGCTTCACCTTCCTCAAGTTCTTCCCGGCGCAGGCCGCGGGCGGGGTGCCGATGCTGAAGTCGCTGGGCGGGCCGCTGCCGCAGCTGCGCTTCTGCCCGACCGGCGGCATCGATGCCGCGCTGGCGCCGTCGTACCTGGCGCTGCCCAATGTGGTGTGCGTGGGCGGGTCATGGGTGGTACCGAAGGACGCCGTCGTCAGTGGCGACTGGGGCCGCATCCGCGCCCTGGCGGAACAGGCCCGGGCCCTGCGCGCCAGGCCCTGAGGCCGGCGCGGGACCAAGCAAAACGGCACGCCAGCGGGCGTGCCGTTTTGCTGTCGATGCAGCCCTGGCCGGCTTACTTGTGGCGTTCTGCCGAGCTTTCCAGCTTCTGGCCGCCGCGCTGAATGTCCTGGCCGAGCCCTGCCATCGTGTTGCAACCGGCCAACAGAGTGGCAAACAAAACGCACCAGATCCAACCTTTCTTCACGCCGGGCTCCTTTCGATAGGGTCGAGAATCGAGCGATTCTCCGAGTTTGGGATTGACGCAGATTTTACCGCTGCTGCGCGCGGCTTTGATAGCTGGTATGTCGCAATTTGTAAATCGTGCAGCCGCTTGCCACAGGCCTGGCGGTCAGTCCGGCGGCGCCAGCAAGGCGCGGGCGCGCTGCTGGATTGCCGCATGGGTCTGCAGCAGCCAGACGGCCGGGAACGGCTGCGCCAGCAGGTAGCCCTGCACGCTGTGGCAACCCCAGCTACGCACCGCCTCAAGCTGCTGGCGCGTTTCGATGCCCTTGGCGCAGACCGACGCGCCGGCGCGCCGCGCCGCGCGGCAGGCTTCGCGCAGGCTGTCGGCACGGCTATGGGCCTCGCGGGCATGGCCGAGGCCGCGCGCGTCCAGCGTGACGGCGTCAGGATGCAGCGCCGCCAGCGCCTCGCGGCAGGCCGGGCTGTCGTCGAAATCGCCCAGCGCCAGCTGCAGGCCGCGCCGGCGCAGCGCGGCAAAGCGGTCGATCAGCTCGGCGTCGGTCGGCACCGTGCTGGCCGGCAGTTCGATGCACAGGTGCTCCGGCGCAATGCCGCGCGCATCGAGCGCTTGCGCCAGGGCTTCCAACATTTGCGGGCGATGCAGCTGCGCGCTCGAGGCCAGCAGGGTGAACTGCAGCGGGGCGATGGTCTCGGCGGCACGGACCAGCGGCAGCACGCTTTCCAGCAGCCAGTTGCCGATGCGGCCGACCAGTCCGAGCGCTTCGACGCCGGGCAGGAAGTCCTGCGGCGCCACGCGGCCGAGCACCGGATGCTGCCAGCGCAGCCGCACCGTGTAGCCGCTGACGGCAGCGCCGGCAAGGTCGGCGCGCGGCTGCAGCTGCAGGCTCAGCTCGCCGCGCTCGAGCGCATCGGGCAGCGCCGCCAGCAACGGGGCCGCGGGCGGGGACAGCGGCTTGTCGGCGCGCGCGAGGCCGGCGCCGCCCTGGCGGTTGACCCGCAGCATGGCGTCGAATGCCTGCTGCAGGCTGCGCTCGGCCGGGATGTCGGCATGGTCGTTGGCCACGCCAATGCTGCACGACAGGTGCAACTCGAAGCCCTCCAGCGCAAAAGGCCGGGACAGGTCGTCGGCCACGCGGCTGGCTAACTGGCCCGGATCGGGCACGCCGGCGGGCAGCGCGGTGATGACCACCAGGTCGGCCGCGGCAATCCAGTGCATGTCCGCGCCTGGCGGCAGCAGGCAGGCGATGCGCGCCTGCACGATGCCGCGCAGCCTGGCGGAGCGGTCTGTGCCGAGGGTTTCACCGGCGCTGGCAAAGCGGTCCAGGCGGATCGCCAGGATCGCCGCCGGCGCACCGGCCTGGGCGCGGCGCGCGCTCAGCGCGCCTACCAGCGCGGACGGTTGCATCGCGCCGCTGCCGCCGCTGGCAGCGCTTTGGACGAGGTCGTCGGCATCAGGATCCATGCATGATCTTGCGGGCCGCGGGACATTGGCTTGCGGCGCACGCGTCTCCCCGTGTCTGAAATAGTTCTTCGGCAGGCCGCCGGCACGCCGCGGTCGCAGTCGTCGCCAGTTGGGCAGCCATGCGTGCCGCGGCCGCCCGCGGGCCACGGAGCCCGATCATAAGCGAAGGGAGGGGCGAGGGGCGTTGCAGGTTGCGCCGAAGTGATCCGGACACAACTACATTTGATTTGGATCAATGCGGCGCCATCCATCCAGGGAAGATGCGATTGACGCCGCGACGTGGCCCGGGTGCCGGTCTGCGCGACTCAGCCGGTGGTTTCTTCCTCGGGCCCGTCCTGGGGCGGCAGGCGTTCGGCCAGCACCTTGTCGATGCGCTTGCCGTCCATGTCGACGATCTCGAAGCGCCAGTCGCCCCATTGCACCGTGTCGGCAATCTGGGGCAGACGCCCCAGCAGCAACAGCAGCATGCCGGACAGCGTGTGATAGCGCTCCTTTTCTTCCTCGGGCACCTGGCGCAGGCCGATGCGGTCTTTCAGCTCGGGGATCGGGATCAGGCCATCGAGCAGCCACGAGCCGTCGTCGCGCTGTACCGCCCATTGCTCGCCGGCGGCCTCGGCCTTGAATTCGCCGGTGATGGCCTCGATCAGGTCCCGCAACGTCACCAGGCCCAGCACCTCGCCGTATTCGTCGATGACAAAGGCGATCTGGCCGCCCGAGGCACGGAAGTTTTCCAGCAGCTCCATGCCGGTCACGCTTTCTGGCACGAATACCGCGGGCTGCACCGCCGCCTGCAGGTCCGCTTCCTCGCCGCGCAGCCGGCGCGCCAGCAGCTGGCGCGCGCTGACCACGCCGATGATGTCGTGCATGCCGCCACGCACCACCGGGAAGCGCGAGTGGTCGGATTCCTCGATGCGGCGCAGGTTCTCGTCCATCGTGGCTTCCACATCCAGGTAGACCACGTCGCCGCGCGGCACCATCAGTGACGCCAGCTGGCGGTCATCCAGGCGGAACACGTTGCGCACCATGGTGTGCTCATGCTGCTCGATCACGCCGGCTTCGGAGCCTTCCACCAGCAGGGCATGGATTTCTTCCTCGGTCACGCCGGGGCCGCGGTCGACCTGGGTGCCGAGCAGCCGCAGCACCAGCCGCGTGGAGCTTGACAGGAGCTTGACGAAAGGGGTCGAGGCCACCGCCAGCCAGCCGATCGGGCGCGCCACCAGGCGCGCGATGGCCTCGGGCGCCATCTGGCCCAGCCGCTTGGGCACCAGTTCGCCCAGCACGATGGAAAAATAGGTCAGGCCGGCCACCACGATCGCGGTGGCTACATAGCCAGCGGTGCTTTCCGAGATGCCAAAACCCTGCAGCCACAGGCCCAGCGGCTGCGCCAGCGTCGATTCGCCGACCACGCCGTTGAGCACGCCGATCGAGGTGATGCCGATCTGCACGGTCGAGAGGAAGCGGGTGGGGTCCTCGCCCAGCTTGGCCGCGGCAATGGCGCCGCGGTCGCCGTTCTCGATCTGGCGTTGCAGGCGTGCCTTGCGGGCTGTAACGAGTGCAATCTCGGACATCGCAAACAGGCCGTTCAGCAGAATCAGCGCCAGTAATATGGCAATTTCCATCAGGGTGCGCGCCCTCTGCGCGCCGGGTGTCTGAAAAGATCAAGCATACCATTCGCCTGTTACACGACATCGCCACTGTGATGCGCCCGCCGCAATTGCTGGCGCTTTTCCGGCCATCGGCGACGCACTGGATCGCGGCGATTACCTGCCAGGTATTCGCGGCGAGGCCGCCGCCATGTTGTAATAGCCGGCATGGAAACGCTGACCCCTGCCTCGGATGCCACTCTCGACTTCCCCGGACTGTTGCGCTACTGGCGCGGCAAGCGCGGCTACAGCCAGCTGGCGCTGTCGCTGGCCGCCGGGGTCTCGCAGCGGCACATCTCCTTTCTCGAGTCCGGGCGTGCGCGCCCCAGCCGCGAGATGGTGCTGGCGCTGGCCGAGCGCCTGGGGGTGCCGCTGCGCCAGCGCAACCGGCTGCTGCTCGCCAGCGGTTTCGCCCCGGCCTACAGCGAACACGCGCTGACCGCGCCGCCGTTGCAAATGGTGCAGCAGGCGATCGCCCTGATCCTGGCCAAGCAGGAGCCGTACCCGGCCGTGGTGCTGGACCGCTTCTGGAACCTGGTCGACGCCAATGCCGCCTACCGCCGCATGTTCGACACCTTGCTGGGCGGCCGCCCGCCGGCATCGCTTGCCGACGATCCGCACCGGATCAACCTGATGCTGACGGTGTTCGACCCCGATGGCCTGTGGCCGGTCATCGGCAACGCGCGCCAGGTCGGCCGCTACCTGTTGCGGCGCGTCTGGCAGGAGCTGCAGGTGCAGGCGCACGACCAGACCGCGCGCGCGCTGTTCGCGCGCATCGCCGACTGGCATCCGGACATGGTGGGCCCCGGCGGGGTGCTGCTGCCCGAGGACGACGGCAGCGACGGTCCGCCGCCGCCGTTGTTGCCGGTGGTGCTGCAGGCGGGAGCGTTCCGCGCGTCGTTGTTCTCGACCCTGACCACGCTCGGGATCCCGCAGGACGTCACGCTGCAGGAACTGCGCATCGAATGCTTCTTCCCGGCCGACGACGCCACGCGCGTCCTGTTTGAAACGCAGGGGGAAACGCAGGCGGAAACGCAGGGCGGGGCGCATGACCGGCCCGTCAGAAGCGGTAGCGCAGGTAGATGACGTGGAAGGTGGTGCCAGGGTTGGGCTCCTTGATGCCGCCATTGGACAGGTGCTGGATGCGGTAGCCCGCGGCAAAGTTGCGGTCCTTGCCCAGCATCACGCCCAGGCCGGCGTATTCCGAGAACTGGAACGCGCTGGAGATGACATGATCGTCGGAGGTGCGCGTGCCGCTCAGCACCCGCGCGCCCACGGACAGCTCGAGGAACGGCACCCAGGTGTGGCGCCACCAGGCGATCCGCACCACCGGCGATGCGCCGAACTCCCACAGATCGTTCGGATTGTTGTTGCTGTCGCTGAACCAGCGCGCAACATTGACCTCCCATTGCAGGTCAACCTGCCAGCCCTGCGGGTTGCCCCACGCCAGGCCCGAATCCCACAGCATGGCGATCTCCGCCTTTTGCACGTGATGGCTGTCGTCGAAGCCGTAGCCCAGCTGGATCGCAGGCGCCGCGCGCGCGGCGGTGCTCAGGCACCCGGCCAGCGCAAGCAGCGCCGCCATGGCGGCGCGGCGCGGCCGTTGCCACCGCCGCGCGGAGAAGGTTGGAAGGAGGGGAATGCAACTCGCATGGCTGTCTTGTCTGGCTTCTTGGTCGGGTCGGCGCATGGGAAGCACGCTGAAAAGATGCTGCGTTGTTGTCAGGCAAGCCATGGGAAAACCGGCGCATGCAGCCCCCACGCGCTGCCTCCTTACCCTATTTGTAGTACACGGGAAGCCACGTTGCCGAGGCCTAACGTGGCTGGCACCACGACGCGGCCGCGGCCTTGGCGCGCGGCGCGCAGTGACAAGGAACAATCGTGCTAACATGCGCGGGCCGGTGCCGGCCGTCTGGCCGGCCCGGTTACGTTACGTCTTCAGGGCGGGGTGAAAGTCCCCACCGGCGGTATGCCGCGACGCGCAGCGCGTGTCCGGCGAGCCCGCGAGCGCTCGCATTCCCGTGCGAGGTCAGCAGACCTGGTGAGAGGCCAGGGCCGACGGTCATAGTCCGGATGAAAGAAGATGGACGGAGCTTGCCCGCGTGGCCTGGCGCCTGCCTGGCCACGTGGTTTGCCGAGCCTTGCGCGCGCAGGGCGCGGCGGTTCGTGCGCGTGCGCTCAGCAGGCGTGCGGGCCTTGCGGTTCCGTTGACCCTTCCCCTGGAACGCCCATCGATGCTGAACCAGGAGCGTTTCATGTCTAGCTTTTCCACCGAAGCCATTGCCCCCGCGGTGTCCGCGGATGCCAACCCCAGTGGCGCTGTCGATATGATGGCCGGCGCCGACCCGCGTGCGCTGGCGTTGCGCATCGAACAGGCCCTCGAGGCCATGCGCGAAGGCCGGCCCGTAGTGCTGCTCGATGACGACGACCGCGAGAACGAAGCCGACCTGATCCTTGCCGCCGAGCGCCTGACCCAGGCCAACATGGCCATGATGATCCGCGAATGCAGCGGCATCGTGTGCCTGTGCCTGCCGGCGGACAAGGTGCGCAGCCTGGGGCTGCGGCCGATGGTCGAGCACAACCGCAGCCAGTACGGCACCGCGTTCACCGTGTCGATCGAGGCCCGCGAGGGCGTCAGCACGGGGGTCAGCGCGGCCGACCGGATCACTACCATCCGCGCGGCGATTGCCGCGGACGCCGGCGCCGATGCCGTGGTCAGCCCCGGCCATGTGTTCCCGCTGGTGGCGCGCGACGGCGGCGTGCTCGAGCGCCGCGGCCATACCGAAGGTTCAGTCGACCTGGCGCGCATGGCGGGGCTGTCGCCGGCCGCGGTGCTGTGCGAGCTGATGAATCCGGATGGCACCATGGCGCGGCGCGCGCAAGCGCTGGCCTTTGCCGGGATGTACCGCCTGCCGGTGCTGACCATCGAGGACCTGGTCGCCTGGCGACGCCTGCACGGCTGACGGCCGCCGCGATGCATGGATAGGGGCGTGCCCGCGCCGCAATGCATGCATCCTGTGCGACAATGCGGATCGCTTTTTCCCGTCTACATGAGGGTAATTCCATGATGTTCCGCACGTTTCGACACGCAGCCGCGCTGGCCGGCTGCGTGTTCGGCCTGGCCCTGCCGCCGGCGCACGCTGATGACGGCGCGGTGGCGGCCATCGGCGTGGCGCCGGCCATCGATGTGGCGCCGGCCTCTGCATCCCGGCCTGCCGCTGCCGCCGGCCTCTACGAGTGCCAGGTACCTGGCTCCGGCACCGTGTTCCGCTCAACGCCCAAGGAAGGTTGCCGCCTGGTGGCCGCGCCCGATTCCGGCGCGCCCGACCCGCAGCGCTGGCTGCCGCTGATGGGCGCCAATGGCGTGATCTCGTATTTCGATCAGTCAGCGGTGCGCCGCCAGGGCACGCAGGTTGGCGTGGTGGTGATGCGCAACTCGCCGTCGGGCGTGATCCGCACCGCCAGCGGCGAACCGATCCGTTCCTCGCTCAAGCGCATGGTGCTGAATTGCGCCACGTCGATGTTCGCCGTGGTCGAGCAGACGCTCTACAGCAAGCGCTTTGCGCGCGGCGAATCGCTCTACACCATTCGCGCGCCGCAATCCGGCACCTTCCAGGTGGCCGGCCCCGGCACCATCGCCGGGGAACTGCTGCGCAAGCTATGCCGCTAAGCCGGGGCCGCGCGGCACAGCCTGCTGCCGGCTTATTCGCCCACGTGGCGCGACTTCCATTGACCGTTGGACTGCTTGCAGAACCAGCCGCTCCAGTGCTCTTCGGCACTGCCGCGCTTGAGGTCTGACTTCAGGCGCCGGCACGGCTGGCCCTTGTCGGTCTTGCTCTCGACCGGGGTGATGCTGCCTTCGATCTGCTGGCGCCGTCCCGCGGCCGGATAGGTCCATGCCACCGACTGGCCATCGGCCGTATCGTTCAGCGCGGTACGCACCGACTTGGCGAGCGACGCGCCTTCCTTGTCGTTGAGCGTGCCGATGATGGTGCCGCTCAGGTAGTTGTCGAAGTACGCATGCGCCGGCGCGGCGCAAAGCAGCACGGCGCCCAGCGCGCCTGCGAGCGCGGCGCGCAGTGCGGGGCGGGCGAGGCTGGAGGTAGAGGGTTGCCGAGTCAGCATGACGGTTCCTTGTAGCTACATGGTGGCGTTCGAGTGGCATTGTAAGCGCAATGCGCGGCGGTGGCCGCGATTGCCGAAGCGCCTTGCCAATCGCGGCCACTGGGCTGCGGTTGACACCTGCCTGCCTCTGACCTAGCGTTGATTTCTGTCCCATCGTGCCGCTGCGTGGTGGGCGCCCATTCCTGCGAGAGGAGATCCCATGACGCTGCGCTATCTCACAATCGGCCTGGCCGTCGCCTGCGCCTTCGGCACGGTGCACGCCCAGACCGCGGGCAAGGCCGACCAGTTCAGTCCGTACACCGACGGTGCCAAGCAGGACAAGTTCAGTACCTACACCGACGGGGCGAAGCAGGACAAGTTCAGCCCGTACACCGACGGCGCAAAAAGCGACAACGTGACCGCGCTGAACCCGGGCGCCAGGCCCGACCAGATGGAGCCGATCCAGGGCGGCGCGCAGAAGTCGTTCGACTCGTTCAGCCAGGGGGGGATGAACACTGGCAAGTTCGATCCCTATTCCGAAGGCGCAAAGAGCGGCAAGTTCGATCCATACAGCGAAGGCGCCAAACAGTAACAGCGTATTAAACGGGCCGGGCGCTTCCGGCCCGTTTTCGGTGCGCGACCGGGGCTGCCGATCGAACTGACCGCGCCGAGGCTCGCGGCGATGTGACCTCATCGCCCGCAAAGCCACGCGTGGAGCGGCTTTCGGGCTACCTGGCCAACATTTTGTTGCAAACCTTGCGTGATCGAAACGTGACTTTTGCGTCTCGAGTTGCTATGGTTTATTGCGCATCGCAACAACCCGGACACGGTGCCCCGCGGGCAATCTGCCCCGCGTCAGGGCCGCGCCACTCGGCGCCGGGCTCATCTCTTGCCGTGTCCTTCATCGTTCAGGCCGCCGATGCCGGCCGCTCCGATTCAACCGTTCACCCTGGCATACATGTCACAGATCGCCACGCCACGAATAGCCGTACCGTTTTCCTTGCCCGCTGCCGGGCCTGGGGCCCGCCGCCGTGCCGTGCGCGCGGCGCGTGCCGGGGCACGGATCGCGGCCTGGCTCGGCGGCGGCGCGCTGGCGCTGTGTGCGATGGCGGCCCATGCGTTCGACTTCGAGACCGTCGCGTCGCGCGCGCGTCAGCTGGCGGCGTCGCCTTACAAGGCGCCGCCACAGAACCTGCCGCGCGAATTGCGCGAGCTGACCTACGAGCGCTACCGCGAGATCGAGTACAAGCCCGAGCGCTTCGCCTGGCGTGGCACGCGTTCGCCGTTCGAGCTCTCGTTCTTCCATGAGGGCATGGTGTTCGACCAGCCCGTGCGCATCCATGAAGTGGTGGGCAACAGCGTGCGGGAATTCCGCTTCGACCCCTCGGCGTTCAACTACGGCCCGCACAAGGTCGATGCCGCCAAGCTGAAAGGGCTGGGCTACGCCGGCTTCCGCATCCTGTATCCGCTGAACCAGGGCAAGCGCAAGGACGAACTGGCGTCGTTCCTCGGCGCCAGCTACTTCCGCGCGCTCGGCAAGGACCAGTGGTACGGGCTCTCGGCGCGCGGCCTGGCGGTGGATACCGCGCTCAACTCGGGCGAGGAATTCCCGCGTTTCGTCGAATACTGGATCGAACGCCCCGGCGTCAATGCCAAGGAAATCACCATCTATGCGCTGATGGATTCGCGCCGCATGAGCGGAGCGTACCGCTTCACCATCAAGCCCGGCGCGGAGACCGCGATGGAGGTCAAGTCGCGCCTCTACCTGCGCGAGAACGTGACCAAGCTTGGCCTGGCGCCGCTGACCAGCATGTATTTGTTCGGCGAGAACCAGCCGGCGCCGGCGCCGGATTTCCGGCCCGAGGTGCATGACTCGGACGGCCTGTCGATCCACCTCGGCACCGGCGAGTGGGTCTGGCGTCCGCTGGTCAATCCCAGGCGGCTGCTGGTGACGTCGTTTGCCGCGACCAATCCGCAGGGCTTCGGGCTGATGCAGCGCGACCGCAGCTTCAACAGCTACCAGGAGATCGGCGCTTGGTATGAGCGCCGGCCCAGCGGCTGGGTGCAGCCGCGCGGCAACTGGGGCTCGGGCCGCGTCGAACTGGTGCAGATCCCGACGCCGGACGAGACCAATGACAACATCGTCGCGTACTGGGTGCCCGACAACCCGCCCAGGCCGAAGCAGGCCTTCGACTACGAATACCGCCTGCTGTGGCAGAAGGACGGCGAACAAGAGCCGCCGCTGTCATGGGTGACCCAGACCCGCCTGGGCCAGGGCCAGACCCGCAGCAAGGAGGACACGAGCTTTTCGCTGGTGGTGGACTTCGAAGGCCCGGCCTTCCGCAGGCTGCCGGCGGACGTGCGCATCGACCCGGTGGTTTCGGCCGATGCCAACGGCGAGCTGTTGAAGACGTCGGTGCAGCGCAATGACGCGACCGGCGGCTGGCGCATGACCATGTTGATGCGCCGCAAGGACGAAACCAAGCCGGTAGAGTTGCGCGGCTATCTTCGCAACGGCAATACAACCCTGTCCGAGACGTGGAGCTACATCTTACCCCCCGCCTAAAACAGCGACCGGCGCAGGCGGCGGCATGCGAGCGCTATCTCGATCGCCTGCCCGTATCGCCTGAAGTGCGCAGCGAACTGCTGGCCGACAGCGCCGGCATGGCCGCCGCGGCGGCGCCCGCCACGCCGCTGGCTTCGGTGGCGCCCGTGATCCCGGTCACGCCCGATGGCCGCGATGCGCAGGAGGCGATCACGCGCCTGCAATCGCGCCTGGCCGGCAAGGAAGCACCGCCGGCGCACGGCAGCAGCGCCTACGCCTCGGTGCAGCGGCGTTTTGCCATGGCCTACGGCAATCCGCAGGTCGGGGGCGCGCCGCTGCTGCGGCGGCGCGAAGACGGCACCGTGAAGGTGGACACCGGCCCCGCGCCCGAGCGCAGCTCGATGGTGCCGCGCCAGTGGCCCCCGCATATCGTGACCGGCTGGCTGCGCAACACGTGGCGCCGCATGCTCGGGCGCCCGCCGGTGCCCGAGACCTGGGACACCCTGCACGATGGCCCCGACGCCGAAGGCAAATGGCATCCCGCCGGCTCGCACCGGCGCTGGGTGCTGCTGGGCCTGGTTGCCATGCAGACCGTGCTGGCCACGTACTTCATGACCAACGTGTTGCCGTACCACGGCACCGATCCGCTCGAGATTGCCATCCTGGTGCTGTTCGCCATCCTGTTCTCGTGGGTGTCGGCCGGCTTCTGGACCGCGATGATGGGCTTCCTGGTGCTGGCCAAGGGCGGCGACAAGCATCTGATCTCGCGCTCGGCGGTGCCGGACCGGCCCGACGCGCCGATCGCGGCCGAGGCCCGCACCGCGATCATCATGCCGATCTGCAATGAAGACGTGACGCGCGTGTTCGCGGGCTTGCGCGCCATCTATGAATCGCTGTCGCGCACGCCCCACCTGTCCAACTTCGATTTCATCGTGCTGTCGGACAGCGGCAATCCGGACCTGCGCACGGCCGAGCATGACGCGTGGATGGAACTGTGCCGCGCCGTCGGCGGCTTCGGCCGCATCTTCTATCGCTGGCGCCGCCATCGCGTGAAGCGCAAGACCGGCAACGTGGCCGATTTCTGCCGCCGCTGGGGCAGCAAGTACCGCTACATGGTGGTGCTCGACGCCGACAGCGTGATGAGCGGCGATTGCCTGGCCACGCTGGTGCGGCTGATGGAAGCCAACCCGGGTGCCGGCATCATCCAGACCGCGCCGCTGGCGGTGGGCCGCGAAACGCTGTATGCGCGCGTGCAGCAGTTCGCCACGCGCGTGTACGGGCCGCTGTTCACCGCCGGGCTGCACTACTGGCAGCTGGGCGAATCGCACTACTGGGGCCACAACGCCATCATCCGCGTCAAGCCGTTCATCGAACACTGCGCGCTGGCGCCGCTGCCGGGCCGCGGCCCGCTGTCGGGCGAGATCCTGTCGCACGACTTTGTCGAGGCCGCGCTGATGCGCCGTGCCGGCTGGGGCGTGTGGATCGCCTACGACCTCGAAGGCTCGTACGAAGAACTGCCGCCCAACCTGCTGGACGAGGTCAAGCGCGACCGCCGCTGGTGCCAGGGCAACCTGATGAACTTCCGGCTGTGGCTCAAGCAGGGCTTCCACGTGGTGCACCGCGCGGTGTTCCTGACCGGGATCATGGCGTACCTGTCGGCGCCGCTGTGGCTGCTGTTCCTGTTACTGTCGACGGCGATGCTGGCCAAGCACGCGCTGGTGCCGCCGGAGTACTTCACGCAGCAATACCAGCTGTTCCCGACCTGGCCCGAATGGCATCCGGAAAAGGCGCTGGCGCTGTTCTCCGCCACGGCCACGCTGCTGTTCCTGCCCAAGCTCGCCAGCGTGGCGCTGCTGATGAAGCAGGCGCGCCGCTACGGCGGCGCGGTGCAGCTCTTTGCCAGCATGCTGATCGAGGTGCTGCTGTCGGCGCTGCTGGCGCCCACGCGCATGCTGTTCCATACCAAGTTCGTGCTCGCGGCGTACAGCGGCTGGGGCATCTCGTGGAAATCGCCGCCGCGTGAAGACGCCGAGACCACCTGGGGCGAAGCCTTCCGCCGCCACGGCTGGCATACCGCGCTGGGGCTGGCGTGGGGCGGCCTGGTGTACTGGCTGAACCCGTCCTACGTGCTGTGGCTGCTGCCGATCGTCGGCTCGCTGGCGCTGTCGGTCCCGCTGTCAGTGATGCTGTCGCGGGTGTCGCTGGGCCGCGCTTCGCGCAACGCGGGGCTGTTCATGATCCCGGAAGAAACGCTGGTGCCGCGCGAGATCGTCGAAACGCAGCAGCATGTCGAAAACGCCGCCGAAACGCCGAACTTCGTCGACGCGGTGGTAGACCCGGTCACCAACGCGCTGATGTGCGCCACCGCGACACCGCGCGTGGTGCAGCCGGAATCGGCGCGCCAGCGCCACGAGAGCCTGGTCGAGCATGCCCTGACGCACGGGCCGCGCGCGCTCACGCCGGCGCAGAAGCATGTGTTGCTGGGCAATCCGTTCGCGCTGGCGCGCCTGCATGAACTGGTGTGGGGCTCGCCGCTGGCCGACGCCGGCTGGAAGGATACGCGCATGCTGGTACGGCGCGCCGCCAACGTGGTGCCGCTGCGCCCGCGCGCCGCATGAGGCGTGCTGCCAGAAACAAAAAAATCGGCCCGCGACAGCGGGCCGTTTTTACTGGTAGTGGCGCGCGGGTTCAGCGCAACGCAGCGCTGCAGATCGGGCCGTTGATATAGACGTCGCCGATGCGGCGCTCGCCGCGGTCCTTGCGGGTCATGTAGCGGAACAACATGCTGACGCCCAGCTTGGTCAGGATCTCGACATCGCGGTTCGCGCAGATATTGCGCTGCAGCGGCGCGGCGTAGTTGACCTCGAAGCTGGCCAGGTCCAGCATCGGCCCGCGATAGTTGGTCAGTTCCAGCTGGAACAAGACATGTTTGCCTGGCACCGACTGGCAGCGGCGCAGTCGGGTTTCGCCGTCGATCTCGATCGGCAGGGCATCGTTGAGCTGGCGGCAGGCGCGCGCCAGCACGTTGTCAGGGCGGGTGGCGTTGCGCAGCAGTTCGGGCACGCCGGCGGCGCCGGTGTTCTGGCCGGTGGCCGCGCCCTTGAGCATGCGCGCCACCGGGTCGGCTTCATCGGCCACGGGAACCAGCAACGGGACGCTGGCATTGCGCAACTGCGCCGGCGCCGCCTTGGCCGTCAGGGGCAGCGACAGCAGCAGCACGGCCGCGAGAGCGGCGGTGCCTGGTGAAGCGGAAAGCGGCGTTTGTCGTATTCTCATGCAGGCTAATGTTGCGGGGACCTGTACTGTCGTCCCTCTCTGCGAGGCCGACGGCGAGTCTTACGCCGACAGGCTGGCATTGTACCCTCCACCCCGGCGCGCATGAAAGTCGCGCCCCGCAAGCGTCGTAGCGTTGCCGCCATGCCAGTCCCGTTGCGCAACCACTATTCACCAATCCTGCCAGGTTTGCGAGCTTTGCCGGATCCGGCTTCGGCGAGGAAATCTGTCGGCAGGTTTTTTCTGCGCCAACGGCCGCAACGCCAACGCCGCGGTGTCCGCGGCTGCATTGGTTATGTTGTGCAACAATTGCGTCTTTGCCCGGGGCTGCCGCCCGTGCCGCACGGCCGCGCACGGCAGCGCCATCGCCCTCGGATACTGACTTCCATGCCTCGTTCCCCAAGCACCGCGCCGTCCTCGCGTTTCCCTGCCTGGCTGCTGATCTGCGGTGCGCTGATGGCGATCGCGCCGCTGTCGATCGACATGTACCTGCCGAGCTTCCCGACGCTGGCGGGAGACCTGGGCGTCGACATCGGCCAGGTCCAGCTGACGCTGGGCACCTTCCTGGTCGGGCTGGCGCTCGGACAGGCCTTCTATGGTCCCTTCAGCGACCGCTTCGGGCGCAAGCCGCCGCTCTATGTCGGGCTGTGCCTCTACGTGGTTGCCGCGGTGGGCTGTGCGCTGGCGCGCAACGTGGAAGCGCTGATGCTATGGCGCTTGCTGCAGGCGCTGGGAGGTTGCGCCGGCATGGTGATGGCCCGCGCGGTGATCCGCGACCGGCTCGAGGCGCATGAATCGGCGCGGGCGTTTTCCTCGCTGATGCTGGTGATGGGGGTGGCGCCGATCCTGGCGCCGATCATCGGCGGCGCGGTGCTGACCGTATCGGGCTGGCGCGCGATCTTCTGGGTGCTGGCGGGGGCCGGCCTGCTGATCCTGCTGCTGGTCCACCTGCGCATGGAGGAGTCGCTGGAGCGCACACATGCGGCGCCGCTGCGGCTCGGCACCGTGGCCCGCAGCTACGCCGAACTGCTGCGCGATCGCGAGTTCCTGGGGTATTCGCTGTCGGCCGGCTTCGGCTCGGCGGGCATGTTTGCGTATATCTCGGGCTCGCCCTTCGTGCTGATCGAACTGCACGGCATCGCGCCGTCGCACTATGGCTTTGTGTTCGGCGCCAATGCGCTGGGACTGATCACGATGTCGCAGCTCAATGCCCGGCTGGTGCGCGGGCGTTCGCTCGACCAGGTGCTGGGAGCCACGCTGCTGGCGGCACTGGCCGCGGGGCTGGTGCTGGCGCTGGCCGCGCTGGCGGGGCTGGCGGTGCTGCCGGTGCTGCTGGGCGGGTTCTTCGTGTTTATCGGTGCGCTGGGCTGCGTCTCGCCGAACGCCTCGGCGCTGGCGCTCGCGCACCAGGGTCATCGCGCCGGCACGGCTTCGGCGCTGATGGGCACCTTGCAGTTTTCGCTCGGCACGCTCGGGGGCACCGCGGTCAGTGTGTGGCGCGACGGCAGCGCGCTGCCGCTGGGCGTGGTGATGGCGGCCTGCGGCGCGGGTGCGGTGCTGATGCGCCATTACGGGCGCTCGGGTGCCCGCGCGCGCGCGGGCACCCGCTGAAACCGCGCCGCGGCAGTTCAGGCGGCCTGCTGAGCCGCGGCCTGCTCCGCGGCGGCGTGCGGCAACCCGGCCTGTTGTACCACCACCATGTGCGCCGGCATCGGCGCGGCGTAGCCGGCCTGGCCGAAGCATTCGCGGATGACGCGGTTGGTGTCGAAATAGACTTGCCAGTAATGGTCGTTATGGCAATACGGCCGCACTGCCAGCACCGGGCCGACCAGCGTGAATTCGAGGATTTCGACGTCGACCGGCGGTTCGGCCAGGACGTTGGGGATCTCGGCGATGCGGCCCTTCAGCAGCGCGACCGCGTCGGCCACGTCGGTGCTGCCGGCCAGCTGCGCTTTCAGTTCCACGCGCCGGAACGCATTGGCGGTGAAGTTCTGGATGGTGTCGCTGAAGATCTTGTTGTTGCCGATCACAGTCTGGACATTGTCCGGCGTGTCCAGCGTAGTCGCGAACAGGCCGATCTCGCGCACGGTTCCGGTCACGCCGCCAATGGTGACGAAGTCGCCCACCTTGAACGGCCGCAGGACCACCAGGAAGGCGCCGGCGGCGAAGTTTGCCATCAGCCCCGACCAGGCCATGCCGATGGCCACGCCGGCGGCGGCGATCAGCGCGGCGAAGGTGGTGGTCTGGATGCCGAAGTAGCCGAGGATGCCGATCACCAGCACCACGTTCAGCGTCACGGTGACGATGGAACCGACATAGCGCAGCAGCGTCGGATCGACCTTCTGCTTGCCGAGCGCGTTCTGCACCAGGCGCACGACAAAGTGGATCAGCCAGCGGCCAATGACCCAGAAGGCGAGGGCCGCCAGGATCTTCACGCCGAATTCGGTGGCGTAGGAGACCACCAGGGTCTTGAGATTGTCGAAGGTAGAGGCGTCCATCGGCGTAGTCCTTTCGTGTTGGTGTAACCGGCCAGCCGCCGACCCAACATCCCCCGAACCAGCCGGCCGCGGCGTGCGAACCCCCGCGCGTTGCGCGCAATTCCGGGGCACGGCAATTATTGAGAGGCCGCGTGCGGAAGTGCAAGCAAATAATTGTTAAGACAAGCCGCGTGGCACGGCTCGCCTGTTTATATCGGAAATGCGCCGCCGGGTATTACCAGTTGGTTTCGCGCTCGGGGGTGGCGGAAATCCGGTGCAGCGTCAGGTCGGCGCCGTTGAACTCGCCCTCGGCGTCGAGGCGAATGCCCACCAGCCGCTTCAGCGTGCCATAGACCAGCGTGCCGCCGGCCAGCGCCACCACGATGCCAAGCAAGGTGCCGAGCAACTGCGCGCCGAGGGACACGCCGCCAAGGCCGCCCAGCGCCTTCGCGCCGAAGATGCCCGCGGCGATGCCGCCCCAGGCGCCGCACAGCCCGTGCAGCGGCCACACGCCCAGCACGTCATCGATATGCCATTTGTTTTGCGCCAGCGTGAACATATAGACAAAGAGCGCGCCGGCTACGCCGCCGGTGACCAGCGCACCGAGCGGATGCATCAGGTCCGAGCCCGCGCAGACCGCCACCAGGCCGGCCAGCGGCCCGTTGTAGGCGAAGCCCGGATCGTTGCGCCCGGCCAGCCAGGCCGCCAGCGTGCCGCCGGCCATCGCCATCAGCGAATTGATTGCCACCAGGCCGCTGATCTTGTCGACGGTCTGCGCGCTCATCACGTTGAAGCCGAACCAGCCCACCGCAAGAATCCAGGCGCCCAGCGCCAGGAACGGGATGTTCGAGGGCGGATGCGCGCTGATGCGGCCGTCCTTCTGGTAGCGGCCGCGGCGCGCGCCCAGCAGCAGCACTGCCGGCAGCGCGATCCACCCGCCCAGCGCATGCACCACCACCGAACCGGCAAAGTCGTGGAAGGGCGCGCCGGCCACGCGCGCGATCCAGTCCTGCACGCCGTAGCGCTGGTTCCACACCATGCCCTCGAAAAACGGGTAGACAAAGCCCACCAGTACGAAGGTGGCGATCAGTTGCGGATTGAAACGCGAACGTTCGGCAATACCGCCGGAGATAATCGCGGGAATGGCGGCGGCAAAGGTCGCCAGGAAAAAGAACTTGACCAGTTCATAACCGTTTTTCTGGGCCAGCGTTTCGGCCCCGGAAAAAAACTGCACGCCGTAGGCAATGGTGTAGCCGATAAAGAAATAGGCGATGGTGGAGACCGCGAAATCCACCAGGATCTTTACCAGCGCGTTGACCTGGTTTTTCTTGCGTACCGTGCCAAGTTCAAGGAACGCAAAGCCGGCGTGCATGGCCAGCACCATGATGGCGCCGAGCAGGATAAACAGCGCGTCGGTGCCGGTCTTCAAGTTGTCCATAGTGACCTCATGCTCAAAATGGGCGCACCAGTACGCAAAAAGCGTTCCACGGACGGCTGCATCCTGGTGCCGCCTGCACCGTGCCGGTTAAAAAGCCGCACCGGCATGCCGCACCCGGCCGATCCGCGGCGCCCCGGTACTGGCGGGGCGCGACAGGCAGCGGGAGGCCTTTGCGCCAGGATGGAGCCGGCAAGGTGCGCCTGGTGATCCGTCGTGGTGCGTCGCCCCATTTCGGGGAATCTGGCCTATGCTGATCAGTTTTGAGGGCACGATTTCGGGCGTGCGGCCCCGGCATGGCTACGGCCCGGCAAAAGGCGGTGCCTGGCAAGCGCGAACAGCAGTGGAAATTGCCCGCTAACCGGCCTCAAGCAAGGATTTGCGGGTTTTTTTGTCGCATTGGTGCCACTGGGGATTGCTCAACGCGCAAAGGGCAGATTAGACTGCGCCGATCGATGGCCTGCCGCGAGGCACGCACATCGGTGACGACGACCAACAAGGGAAATCAGCCATGAATAAAGGTGAACTGGTATCGGCCATCGCCGCGGAAGCAGAATTGAGCAATGCCGCCGCCGAGCGTGCGCTCAACGCAGCGCTGGACAGTATCAAGAAGGCAGTGGCAAAGGGTGATTCTGTAACGCTGGTGGGTTTTGGCAGCTTCAGCGCCGGCAAGCGCGCTGCCCGTACCGGCCGCAATCCGCGCACCGGCGAAACCATCAAGATTCCGGCCGCCAAGACGGTCAAGTTCTCGGCAGGCCAGGGTTTCAAGGACGCCGTGAACAAGAAAAAGTAAGCAGTTTGCGTCCATAGTGAAAGAAGCGGCCTGGCAGGCCGCTTTTTTTATTGCCGGCCGGGCGGGGCAGCGGCCGCCACGCGGGCCATGCCCACGGGCAACGGCAAGGCGATCCGGGTTAAACTGCCGGCGCCCGCAGCCGGCAATCCCGCCCCCGCGATCTTCGTATCCCGCATCATGAATGACCTGTCCCACCAGCTTTCCATGACCGTGCTGATGACGCCGGACATGGCCAACTTCTCCGGCAACGTCCACGGCGGCACCATCCTCAAGTACCTGGACATGGTGGCGTATGCCTGCGCCAGCCGCTATGCCGGCCGCTATGTGGTCACGCTGTCGGTAGACCAGGTGGTGTTCCGCCAGCCCATCCACGTGGGCGAGCTGGTGACCTTCCTGGCATCGGTCAACTACACCGGCCGCAGTTCGATGGAGATCGGCATCAAGGTGGTGACCGAGAACATCCGCAGCAAGCTGGTGCGCCATACCAACAGCTGCTATTTCACCATGGTGGCGGTGGACGACAACGGCACCCCCGCCGAGGTGCCGCCGCTGGAGCCGCGCGACGAGGTCGAGCGCCAGCGCTTTGCCGCCGCGCAGCAGCGCCGCGCGCTGCGCCAGGAAATGGAAAAGCGCCACGGCGACATCAAGTCGTCGGTGAACTGATTGCCGATGCGTAATACCGCCATGAAGTCCCGCCACCCACTCGTTAGCATCCTGCTTGCCGCCGCCTGCGCCAGCGCCGCCGCGGGTGCCAGTGCCGAGGAGATCGGCAGCGTCAGCACCAATTTCCGCATGACCGGTTCCGACAAGGTCGTGATCGAAGCCTATGACGACCCGCAGGTGGACGGCATTACCTGCTACGTGTCGCGCGCCCGCACCGGCGGCATCAAGGGCCAGCTCGGCATGGCGGAAGACCCGCCGGAGGCCTCGATCGCTTGCCGGCAGGTGGGCCCGATCGGTTTCAAGGCGCCGATCAAGCAGCAGGACAATGTCTTTTCCGAGCGCATGTCGATCCTGTTCAAGGCGCTGCACGTGGTGCGCGCGGTCGACCGCAAGCGCAATACGCTGGTCTACCTGACGTATTCGGATCGCATCGTCAGCGGCAGCCCGCAGAACAGCGTGACCGCCGTACCGGTGCCGGCCGGCACGGTGATTCCGGTGAAGTAACCCGGGCCGGCCATCCGCCGCGGAGTCACGGCGCCAGTGCCGCGGTTTCGGCCTGGCAATCGCGCGATGGCCGCGCGCCCGCGGCGCGCGCGGCGGCGACTTCACGGCGCGCCCGTTCCAGGTCGGCGCGGAAGGTGGGATCGGCATGCAGCCGCGCCACCGTGGCCGCCGCCATGGTGCGGCCGGCGTTGACATCGCTCTGCCAGTGCACGTTGCAGACCACGCGGCTTTGCCCGAAGGCGCGGCCGCGCGCCAGCAGCTCATTGGCGCGCGCCGGCTCGATCTCGGTCAGGATCAGCGCCCAGGCCCAGCCGATGGCGCTGTGGCCGGACGGGTAGGAGCCATCCTTCTCCAGCTTGGCGGCCTCGGCCTGCGTGCACATCGGGGTCCTGGTGGCCACGAACGGGCGGGTGCGCTGGTAATGCTCCTTGGCCTTGTACGTGGACAGGCCGGCATCGACCAGGCTGCGGCGCAGCAGCATATTGAGGTAAGGCGTGTCCTTCTCGCTGACGGGCACGCCCAGCGCGCAGGAGAAGGTGCTGGCCGCCTGCGGGAAGGTCAGTACGGCATCGTCGGCAGCCAGTTGCCAGCGCGGCGAACCTCTCAGCGGGCCGGCCTGGCGCGCGGATTCTTCATCGAGCGCCAGCGCTGCCGTACCCTGCGCCGGCGGTGCCGACAGCAGCTTCAGGCTGTCGGGGCGCGCATCGGCGGCGAGGTAGCCGGCCGGCACGCCGGGGCGCAGCTCGGGCACCGCGGCCAGGTTGGTGCCGCCGGCGGCGCAGCCGGCCAGCAGCGCGGCGAGCGCTGCCGCGCCAAGCGCCCGCATGGGTTGGGAGAGGGAGGAATCCGGCTTGGCTTGGTCCGTCAATTTGTCTTCCTGGTGAAGGATCGGATCGATGCGGTCGCGCCGCTTCGGCTTACGCGGCGGCGTCGAACAGCTTGCGCAGGTTCGATTTCATGATCTTGCCATTGGCATTGCGCGGCAGCATGTCGTGGTAAATCAGGATACGCACCGGCACCTTGAACGCCGCCAGCCGCGCGCGCACGAAATCCTGCAACTCGGCTTCGCTCGCCTGCATGCCCGGCTTCAGGCTGACCACGGCGGCCGGCTCCTCGCCCAGCGTCCGGTGCGGCAGCCCGACCACCGACGCATCCATGACCGCGGGGTGCTCGTACAGCGCGCTTTCCACTTCGATGCAGTAGATGTTCTCGCCGCCGCGGATCAGCATGTCCTTCATGCGGTCGACGATATAGACGTAGCCCTCGTCATCGAGCCGGGCAATGTCGCCGGTGCGCAGCCAGCCGTCGACGAAGGTCTGGGCAGTGGCCTCGGGCTTGTTCCAATAGCCGCGCACGACATTGGCGCCGCGCGCCATCAGCTCGCCGGTTTCACCGGGCGGCAGCGCCTGGCCGCGGCCGTCGACCACCTTCATCTCGCCGATCGGCAGCGCCGGGCCGCTGCTGTCGGGGCGCATCACGTATTCTTCGGCGCTGTGGCTGGTGAAGGTCGACGAGGTTTCCGTCATGCCCCAGCCAATGCCGGGGGCGGCCAGCGGGAATACTTCGCGGATGCGCCGGACCAGCTCCGGCGAGGCTGGTGCGCCGCCGTAGTTGATGTTCTCGAGCGACGACAGGTCGAAGCGGCCGCGCTCGGGATGTTCCAGGATCTGCCATGCGATGGTCGGCACGCCGCCGGCCGCGGTGCAGCGCTCGCGTTCGATCAGTTCCATGCCGCGCAGCGCGTCCCAGCGGTGCAGCAGCACGATCTTGCCGCCGGTTGCGATGGCGCCGTTGAGCACCGCCATGCAGCCGGTGACATGAAAGAACGGCACGGCCAGCAGCATCGACTTTTGCGGCGCGGCCGGGTCCGGCGCAGGGATCGGCTCGCCGCGGCGCAGCAGGTTGCGCAGCGGACTGAAGCCACCGGCCACCGCCACCGAGGTGGAATTGCGGTGCGTGCCCAGCGCACCCTTCGGCTTGCCGGTAGTGCCGGAGGTGTAGAAGATGGTGGCGTCGTCGTCGGGCGCGATCTCGACCGCGGGCGGCGCCTGTTCCGGCAGCGCCGCCCAGCTTGCCGAAGCGCCGAGCACGCTTTCCAGCGCCGTCACGCGCGGGTCCGCTGGCACAGCGCCCGCGCGCGAGACGTAGATGCGTTCCAGCGCCGGACAGCCGGGCAGGTGTTCGAGGATGCGATCGAGCCGCTCCGCATCGACGATGGCGATGCGGCTGCCGGAATCGGCCAGGCCATATTCCAGCTCCTGGCCGGTCCACCAGGCATTGAGCGGGGTCACGATGGCGCCGGCCAGCAGCGCGCCGTAGAACGCCACTGGCCATTCGGGCAGGTTGCGCATCGCCAGCGCCACGCGGTCGCCCTTGCGCACGCCGTCGCGCACCAGCGCATGGGCCATGGCGATGGCGGCGCGCACAAACGCATCGTAGGAGACGCGCTCGTCCTCGTACACCACGAAGGTGCGATCGGCAAACGCGCGCGTGGCCAGCAGCAGCTCGCGCAGCGTGGGCGGCGCGTTCTTCCAGACCGTGGTGGGGATGCCGCGGATCACGCGGGTCTCGGTTTCGAACGGCGCGCCTGGCGCGGTCAGGCGGGCGTGAGCCTCGGCCAGCGACATGACCGGCCAGGTGCCGGCCGACTGCGGATTGCTCGACATGGACTGCCTCCCGGAACTGCCCTGCAGGTTGAGGGAAACGCAGGAAAGCGGCCGGCGCAATCAGCGCCGGCCGCCTGGCAACGCTTGCGGCTAAGGCTCAGATGGTCACGCCGCCGTCCACCACCATGGCCTGGCCGGTCATGAAGGTGCTGGCCGCGGAGGCCAGGAACACGGCCGCGCCGGCGATCTCGATCGGCTCGCCGATGCGTCGCAGCGGGGCGCCCTGCGTCGACTGCTTGTAGCGTTCCGGGTCTTCCCACAGCGCGCGCGCGAAGTCGGTCTTGATCAGCCCCGGCGCGATGCAGTTCACGCGCACATTGTGCGGCCCGAATTCCACCGCCAGGTTGCGCGCCAGCTGGAAGTCGGCGGCCTTGGAAATGTTGTAGACGCCGATGGTGGGCGAGCCGCGCAGGCCGCCGATCGACGACACGATGATGATCGAGCCATCCTTGCGGTCGATCATCTGGGGCGCCACCATCTGGATCAGCCAGTGGTTGGAGATGACGTTGTTGTCCAGCACCTTGCGGAACTGGTCGTCCGACACGCCGCTCATCGGCCCGTAGTAGGGGTTGGACGCGGCATTGCAGACCAGCACGTCGATCTTGCCGAAGGCGCGGTTGGTCTCGTCGACCAGGCGCTGCAGGTCGTCCTTCGAAGAGATATTGGCCGGGACCGCAATCGCGGTGCCGGCGCCATGGCGGGCGTTGATCGCATCCACCACTTCCTGGCAGGCCTCGGCCTTGCGCGAGGAAATCACGACCTTGGCGCCCTGTACGGCCATCTGCTCGGCGATGGCGCGGCCGATGCCGCGCGAAGAGCCCGTGACGATGGCAACCTTGCCCGTCAGATCGAACAATGACATGGAGTCTCCTGTATGGCTGCGCCGGCGTCAGCGATGCTGGCCGGCTTGTGCTGGCGGCGAGGTGCCGCGCTGTAGTGCTGCAGACGCGCCCGCAGGCGGCATCGCCGGGACATTATGTGGCGCGGCCATGCCCGCGTCCACAGCGCCGGGTGGCGCTTGCAGGCCTTATCAGCATTCTTTCTGCTGGCAATGCGCGCGGTGCATGAAGCCGATGCTGCAGTGCGGAGCCGCAGCGCTTCAGCTGCCGGCGGATGCCGTCGCAGGCGCCAGCAAGTCAGGCAGCGCGGCTCTCAGGCCCTGGCGCAGCGCGTCGTCCAGCACGATGCCGAAGCGCTCCGACAGGGCTTGCACCACGGCGTCAGCATGCGGCAGGTGCGTGCGGCGCACGCTGCCGTCCGGGGCGCGCTCGGCCAGTTCGCCGTTGGCCAGCGTCACGCGTGTGCCGTCATCGGTGCGCGCGGCCATCAGGCGCTGCAGGAAGACACTGTCAGGATGCGTCGAGACATACCAGTTGCGCGCCTCGAAATCGATCGGCGGCTGTGGCGTCAGGTCGAAACGGTAGACCGGGATCCAGCCCGCATCGCCGCGCGCCTGCAGGTCGTAGCTGTGGAACGCACTGGCGCTGGCTGGCACCGGCGATGGCACCAGCCGGTAGGGAAAGCCGTCGTCGGCCGGCTCGGACAGCGGCATCGCGCGGAACGGCGTCGGGCCGCCGAAGCCGACGTCGACCAGATAGCTGCGGTGGGCCACTTCCACGCGCAGCAGCATGTGCGAGGTCATGGTCGTGACGTGGTCCGGCACGCCCCAGCGCACGCGCGCGGCCAGCGGTGTCACCTCGTAGCCCAGCGCACCCAGCCCGGCGCTGAGCAGCGTATTGAGTTCAAAGCAGTAGCCGCCGCGCCGGCGCGTGACCAGCTTGTCGAACACGGCAGCGAGGTCGATGCGCACCGGGCGGCGCAGCAGCGGGTCGACGTTCTCGAATGGGATGCTGGCCAGGTGCGCCGCCAGCACCGCGTCCAGTGCTGGCAGCGTGGGCGAGGGCGGCGCGGCGATGCCGAGGCGCGCCAGCCAGGCGTCCAGTTGGGCGGCGTCAAGGGTGGTCATGGTATCGGGGCTCCGGTACGGTGCGGTCAGTTGAGCGCTTCCAGCGCGGGCAGGTCGAGCAGTTCGATGCCGCCATATTGAAGACGCAGTAGTCCATGCGCCTCCAGCTCGCGCAGCGCGTGGTTCACGGTCTGGCGCGACAGGCCCAGCATCTGCGCCAGCTGCTCTTGCGCAATGCGCACCCGCCGCGTGGCACTGCCGTCCGGCCGGTTGCCGTAGCCATGCGCGATCGCCGCCAGCCGGCGCGCGACACGTGCCGGCGGCGGCAGCAACTGCGCTTCCTCGACATAGTGGAAGGCCTCGCGGGTCTTGGCCGCCAGCAGTTGCCCGAACGCCTGCCACCATGCCGGCTGCTGCGCCAGGCGCTGCGCCAGCGCGGTGCGCGGTACATGCCACAGCGTGGCGGCGGTGACCGCGCGCGCGTCATGGGTGCGCGGCAGGCCATCGAACAGGCAAATTTCGCCGAACCAGGTGCCGGGCTCGAGCAGGCCCAGCATCGCGGCCTTGCCCGACGCGTCGCTGGCATGGATCTGCATGGTGCCGCTGGCGACACAATACAGGCCATCGAAGCGGTCGCCCCGCGCAAACAGGGTCTCGCCGGCGACCAGCCGGCGCAGGCTGCCGTCGTCCAGCAGCGCCTGACGCAGCGCCGGCGGCAACTGGCTGAACCATGCGCCCGCACGCACCGGGGCGAGTGGGTCGCTGCATAGCAACATCGGGCTGGACATCGTGTCGGGAGGGCTGCGCGTTGGGGTGGTGTGGGGCGAGGAGAGCGGGAGTGGCGGGCGCGCCAACGGCTTGCCGGTCTCCAGGTACGGGCACCTGCCGGAATGTCAAAAACCTGACAGACCGGCCGGTGCGCGCCCATTACTATAAATCCACCTCGCGCCCGCCGCGCGCGCCATAGCGCAGTCCAGGAGACGCCCCCGTGAAAACCCTGATCGAACACCTCGCCAACTACGCCGCCTACCATCGCGATCCGCGCAACGTCTTCACGCATTTTCTCGGCGTCCCGATGATCGTGCTGGCCGTGACCACGCTGCTGGCGCGGCCGGCGCTGGCACTGGGCGACGGCAGCGCCGTGCTGACGCCGGCCATGCTGCTGTATATCCTGTCGTGCCTGTTCTACCTGCGCCTGTCGCTGGGCTTCGGCGTGGCGATGGCGCTGATCCTCGCGGTGTTCCTCTATGCTGGCGCGCATATCGCGGCGATGCCGACAAGCTGGTGGCTCGCGCTCGGCATCGGCCTGTTCGTGGTGGGATGGGTGATCCAGTTCATCGGCCACTATTTCGAAGGGCGCAAGCCCGCCTTTGTCGATGACCTCGTCGGCCTGCTGATCGGCCCGTTGTTCCTGGTTGCCGAAACGGCCTTTGCACTGGGGCTGGCGCGCGATACGCGCGACGCCATGGCCGCCCGCGCGCACTGACCAGGGCTGCCCGGCGGGATGCTCGCTCGGTGGTCTGCGACGCGGACGAAGGCTGCCATGCCCATCCAACCAGCCGTGTCATGCCGCCTGCGTTGTCGATACTCAGAGCGCGAAGGGTAGCGTCCAGACGCGCGCGCAGCGTTGCGCCCCGGACTTCGCGCCGAGGCCGCGCACGTCAAAACGCGGGGACGTAGGCCGTTTTCGCGCTTGCACTGAGGCAAAGCCGCGACAAAACCCGGGGTTTTTACCGGGTTTTACCCTTCGCATGCACGAAAACCCCTTGACTTAGGGCACTTTCCGCTATGATTCAGTGGGCGTCGATCAGGCGATTGCGCAACGCTCAGTAGCAATGCATAACACCTGCCGGCATCCATCTGTTCAACTTACGAATATCGATATGGCGACCAAAGCGAAACCGACCGCGAAGACTGCAACCAAGCCCGCCGCCAAGAAGGCTGCGGCAACCAAGGCACCCGTGAAGGCTGCCGCCAAGAAGGCCACGCCGGCCAAGAAGGCTGCTCCCGCCGCTGCGCCCGTTGCGCGCCCGCTGAAGGACACCTTCAACAAGTCGAGCCTGGTCGCTCACCTGGTAGCTCAGACGGAACTGGAAGCCAAGACCGTGAAGACGGTGCTGGCCCACCTGGAAAACACCATCGTCGGCGCGCTGAACAAGAAGGGCGCTGGCGAGTTCACGCTGCCCGGCCTGCTGAAGGTCACGGCGCAGCAAGTGCCGGCCAAGAAGAAGCGCTTCGGCAAGGACCCGTTCACCGGTGAAGAGCGCTGGTTCCCGGCCAAGCCGGCCAGTGTCAAGGTCAAGGTCCGTCCGCTGAAGAAGCTGAAGGACGCCGCAGCCTGATCTGCGCCAGTTGTCCAGAAAGAAAAGGAGCCGCTTGCCGGCTCCTTTTTTTATGGCCGCCGGCATCAATGCGGCAGCGTTTAATCCAGGTCAAGTCGGTGGCGATGTCGCCCACCTAGAATCGACTACGTCATGGGTGCGGGGGCGCTCCCCATGACAAAGCTTCCGGAGACTTCCTGAAGCTTCCGCCCGCGGCCGCAACGGCCGCGGGTTTTTTATTGGGCGGCCGCCCGGCCGCGCGGCGGATCAGGCCACCAATTGCTTGGCGTAGGTGGCGCGCGCCATCTCGCAGACTTCCACTGACACCTGCACATTCTGGCCGGTGCCGCCGCCGGAGCGCACGGCTTCGGCAATCACATCGCAGACCGCCTGCGCCAGCGCCTGGCGCACGGCGGTATCGCGCCCGTCCAGGATCGACAGGCGCGCATGGACAAAAGCCCGCTCGACGGCATCGATGCCCTGGCGGTAGGTCGACAGCGTGATGCAGCGCGACTTGATATCCGCCTCCTGGAACTGGCCCGATGCCAGCAGGGCGGCATTGGCTTCGTCCAGCAGTTCTTCCTGCGAGCAGTTCAGGCGGGTGTTTTCAGTCAGTTCGATGACGAGGTGGGGCATGGCGGGTCCTGGCGCAAAACGCCGGCACGGTGCCGGCGACAGCGAGCATGATAAGGGATCGCAGTACCGGGTTCGCCGGATGCGCGCGGCTCGGCCGACTGGTCGTGCGCGTTCCGGATCGACCAACGCAAAACGGGGCGCCCGTGGGCGCCCCGTTTGGGACGGCATGGCGGCGACGACTCAGGCGTGGACGGCCGTCACCTCGCGTGCCGGTGCCAGCGCGCTGCCGAAGCGGGCGGGATTGTCCCGTGCCAGTTGCTGCAATTGCGCCAGCTTGGCCTTGAGCCCGGCATCCAGCTTCGGCGCCGGCATCACCGTGGACGGACAGGCGACGCCCAGGATATCGAGGGCCCGCTGGAAATTCTCCAGGGTCAGGCCCATGGCCGGATCGACCGTGACCAGATGCTCGCGCAGCGCCTCGGGCATCGACTCGGCCGCGGCACAGGACAGGATCACGTAATGGACCGGGCGCGCGCCCTGGGCGAAGAAAGCTTCGATCTCGGCGCCGTGGCCGCCTGCAACCGGCGGTGTCATGGCTTCGACCTGCAGGTCCAGCTGTTGCAGGATGGCGGCCGGCGTGCCCCGGCGCCAGGCATCGGCTACCACCACACGGGCGCCAGCCACGCCGAACAGCCTGCGCACGAAGCCAAGCGCGACCGGGTCGAAGAACCTGACGTCGCGCGGCGTGCCCGAATCCGGAATGCCGCCGAGGCGGGCGCGGGAGCGCTCGGAGTACAGGACGCCGGGTACGTCCAGCATGATGAGTCGTTCAGCCATGGTTTCCTGTGCGGGGTGCCAGTTCAGTTGGTGTGAAGCAAGGTTACTCGCCGCAACCGGGCTGTCACGTTACCAGGGCGGGTTCAGTTGAAACATATCTGTAACTTCGTCGCGGAAGACGTAAATGCCGGTTACGTCGTCATGACAAATGTTTCGCCCCGACACAACTTTGCCGATACGCCCCGCTCACGGCTGCCGGAAGCGAAAGCGTGCAACGTCGCCGGCGAGCGCGGCGGCCTGCTGGTCGAGCCGCGCCGCCTGGCCGGCCAGTTCGTCGACCAGCGCGGCGTTCTGCCGGGCCGTCTGGCGCAGTTGCGCGGCCGCCTGCCTGGCTCCCTGCACGCGCTCGGCCTGCTCGTCGGCGAGCGTGCGCAGCCCCTCGGCCAGCGCGTGGCTGTGGCCCACCGTCGCGGCAATGCGGTCCATCGCCGTCACCACGGTGCCGCTCAGGCTGGCCCCTTGCTCGATTTCATGCGTGGCATTGCCGACGATGCCGCCAATCTCCCGCGCCGCCTCGGCGCTGCGCTGTGCCAGCGCGCGCACTTCCTGCGCCACCACGGCAAAGCCGCGGCCCGCCGGGCCCGCACGGGCGGCTTCCACGGCGGCGTTCAGGGCCAGGATATTGGTCTGGAAGGCAATGCTTTCGATCACGCCGACAATCTCGGCGATATGGCGTGAATGGCCGTGCAGGGCCTCCATCGCGCCGCGCATGCGCTGCACCACGGCGGCGCCGTCTTCGGTGGCGGCGCGGGCGGCACTGGCCATCTCGCTCGCTTCGGTGGCCTGCGCATGTGCGGCGACGACGTGCGCCGCCAGCGCCTGCATGCTGTCGGTGGTGGCGTCGAGTGCGCTGGCCTGCTGCTCGGTACGTGACGACAGGGCCTGGTTGCCCGCCGCGATCTGCTGGCTGGCCGCGGTGATTTCGTGGGCGCTGGCCTGGATGCGCCCCAGCACGCCGGCCAGCTGGTCGCGCATGCTGGCCACATGGTGCAGCATGCTGCTGTGGTCCGAGGGGCGCAGCGCGATCGGGGCGGTCAGGTCGCCAGCGGCAATGCGGCGAGCGATATCGGCGGCATCGCGCGGCTCGCCGCCCAGTTCTGCGCGCAGGCTGCGCGCCGCAATCCACGCCAGCGCCGCAGCTGCAAGCAGGCTGGCGCCGAGCAGGGCCGCCATCCACGCCTGCGCGCGCAACTGGCTGGCGGCGACGCTGGCAACGGTGGCGGCGGCCTGGTGCTCCTGCTGGCGGCGTACGGCTTCAACCTGGCCGCTGAGCCGCTGCAATTGCTCGGTGACGAAATGGCCGTCGACCGAGACCGCGCTGTCGAACTGCAGCGGATCCAGCGGCTGCTTGCGCAGCAACGCCACGTAGGCCTGGGCCAGGTCGCTGGCGCGCTGGCGTTCGCGCAGCAGTGGCGCCGCCTGGGCCGGCGCGGCCCGCTGCACCCCGGCCAGTGCCGCGTCGAGTTGCGACAGCGCCGCCGCGATCTCGTCGGCGGCGCCATCGCGCTCGGTGCCGCTGGTGGCCATGGTCAGCGCCAGCTGGGCGCGCCCGAGCGCGGCCAGCGCTGATTGCGCCCGCTCCGCCGAGATGGCGCCGTGCATGTCGTGCTGGTACAGGGTATCGGTGCGCGCCTTGATCGAGACCAGGTTGGCGATGCCGGTCAGGCCGACCGCGGCGCCGAACAGGTAGACCAGGGCAAAGGCGGCGCACAGGCGCGCCACCAGTGGCAGGCGGCCCAGCCGCGCCAGCCAGCGCGCGGGGGCGACTGCCCGGCGCTGGCCGGGCAGGGATGTCTTGAAGACTTGCAACACGGAGATACTCCAGACGGGCGCACCGGCCTTATCAGCCGGCGCAACCCGGGCTTGACCCGATTCGCCGCTGGCGCCGTCCTCGGTCCGGGACGGTCGCTGCGGCGCACGGGATCGTCGTCGATCAACGTGACGTCAACGTGACATCCGTACAACACGGACTGTCATCGTGCCGTCATGTGGATGTCATGCAATGTGGGCCGCACTGCGCCCTGATTGCTTGCGCACCATTCCCCCGTTTGCTCCCTATGAATGGCCTGACCGTCGCCACGCCCCAGCACGACCATGCGCCCCACGCTGCCAGCGTTGCCCCGGGCGGGACCGCGCTTGCGCCGGCGCGCCTGCCGCCGCTGCACGCCGTGTTCCAGCCGATCGTGCAGGCGGACAGCGGCGCCATCCTTGGCTACGAAGCGCTGATCCGCGGGCCCGTGGGCTCGCCGTGGGCAGCACCGGACGCACTGTTCCGGCTGGCGCAAGGCGTTCCCGCCACCATCGCGCTGGAGGTGGAGGCGGCGCGCACCGCGCAGGTCGCCTGGCGTGGCCTGGAGCTGCCCGGCAAGCTCTTCCTCAATTTCAGCCCGCAGACCTTGCGCCACCTGCTGGCGGACCGGGGCCGCCTGATGGCGGCCTTGCTGGAAGCCGGCATTGCACCGTCGCGGCTGGTGATCGAGGTCACCGAACAGACCCCGATCGGCGACGCCGCCAGCTTTGGCGTGGCCATGGCGGTGTTGCGCGAGCTTGGCATGCAGTACGCGCTGGACGATTTCGGCACCGGGCACGCCAACCTGGACTTGCTTGCCCACCTGTCGCCGCACTTCGTCAAGATCGACAAGTCGCTGGTGCGCGGCATCGCGTCGTGCTCGCGCCGGCTGGAGATCCTGCGTGCGCTGCTGCGCATGATGAGTGCCTTTGGCGGGCGCGTGATCGCCGAAGGGATTGAAGACGAAGATGAACTGGCCGTGGTGCGCGACCTGGGCGTGACCGGCGCCCAGGGCTATTACGTGGGACGGCCGGCGACGCAACCGGCGGCGCAGGCCGCGCAGCATGTACGGCAGGCGCTGGCGTCGCGCCGCATTGCCGTGTTTCCGCAGATGGTGCGCTCGGGCTGGTCCGGCATCACCGCGGGACGGCTGCTGCGGCCGGCGCCGACGGTCTCGCCCGCGGCCAGCAACGATGCGGTGCTGCGTACCTTCCAGGACCAGCCCGAGCTGCAGGCGGTGGCGGTGGTCAATGACGAAGGGCGGCCGCTGGCCATCATCGGCCGCCAGGCCTTTATCGACCGCTACGCGGCGCCGTTCCATCGCGAGCTCTATGGCAAGAAGGCCTGCATCGCCATGGCCAACCGCGATCCGGCCTGCTTCGACCAGCGTGCCAGCCTGGAGGACATGGCGCAGATCCTGTCGGGCGAGAACACGCGCTCGCTCGCCGACGGTTTCGTGATCACCGACCAGGGCCGCTATATCGGGCTGGGCACCGGCGCCGACCTGATCCGGGCGATCACCGAGGTGCGCATGGAAGCGGCGCGCTACGCCAATCCGCTGACCTTCCTGCCGGGCAATATCCCGCTGAACCAGCATATCGAGCGCCTGATCGAGGCCGCCAGCGAGTTCCATGCCTGCTACGTCGACCTGAACCACTTCAAGCCGTTCAACGACAAGTACGGCTACTGGAAAGGCGACGAAATGCTCAAGGGCGCGGCAGCGATCCTGGCCGAGGCGTGCGACCCCGCCCGGGATTTTCTCGGCCACGTGGGCGGCGACGATTTCCTGGTGCTGTATCAGAGCGCCGACTGGGCCACGCGCATGCGGGCCGCGATCCGGCGCTTCAACGATGCCGCGCGCGCCATGTATGCGCCAGCCGATCGCGCCGCCGGCGGCATGCACGGCGAAGACCGGCACGGGCGGCCGGTGTTCTTTCCGCCGGTATCGATGGCGGTGGGCGTGGTGTGCGTCTGCGGCGAGGGCGTGGCCGGCCTGCAGCGCCTGGGCAGCCAGCAGATCGGCGCCGCGGCGGCCGCGGCCAAGCGCGAGGCCAAGCGCTGCGCCGACGGCATGGCCGTGCTCGACTTCCTGGCCTTGTCGCAGACGCTGCCGGCGTAGCGCGGCTCAGTTGTTCGCGGGGCCGGGCATGGAGGTCCGCGTCGGCGGCTTTGGCAGCCTGGGCGCGATGCTCTCTTCCAGCACGTCAAGCCGGTAGCCGTGCGCGTAGACCACCGTGATGACGATGCCGTTGGCCACGCCGATGCGCAGGGTCTTGCGCAGCCGCGAGATCAGGCCCGCCAGCGCCCGCGACAGCGGTGGCAGTTCATGCCGCCAGATCGCCTGCTGGATGCGCTCGGCGGCCAGCACTCGGCCGACATTCGAGAACAGCATCATGGCCAGGTCGAATTCCTTCGGCGTCATGGCGATGCGCTCGCCGTGCAGCGTGGCGAAGCGGCCCATGCTGTTGAGCTGGTAGGGGCCGGCCTGCACCACCAGGCCCTGGCGCACGCGTTCGCCGGTCACGCGCCGGCGCAATGCCGTGATGCGCGCCATCAGCACGCGCGCATTGAGCGGGCGGCAAACGTAGTCGTCGGCGCCCGCGTCGAGCGCATCGACCAGCTTGTCTTCGCTGTTGTCGGTGGCCAGCAGGATGATCGGCACATCGCGCGAGCGCGCGCTGCGCACCGCGCGCACCACTTCCAGCGCAGGCAGGTCGGGCAGGGCATCGTCGATCAGCAGCATGTCGTACAGCTCCTGGCTGATGCGGTGGATCAGCTCGCGGCCGGTCTGGAACACGCGGCATCGGAAGCCGGCGCCCTCCAGCAGTTCGGCCACGGTACGGAGTTGGGGCGAAAAGCCCATGAGCAGCGCAATATTCATCGAAGGCGGACCACAGGGCAGGATACGAACCGTAAGGCGAGAGCCGGCAATGAATGCCCGGGCCGCGGTCGGACAGCCCTGGCCACGGCACCTCGATAGCACCGCCTTGCCTAGCCAGAAAGCGTATTAAAAGTGCGGTCTGAAAAACAATCAGACATTGCTGAAATATCTGCTGATTTTCGCGGTTCGCCGCGCTTGAAGCGGGTGGATCTCGAAGCCCGAGGCAGCGGCCGGGCGCTACGGAAAGTTGTCCACAGTTCCTGTGGACAAGCAGGGCGACGCTGCCCTGACAGCGGCCTGGCACCGTCATGCCATCGGCCTGCCAAAAAAGGAGGCAACGCCGCCAGGCGCCGCGCAGCCGGTGCCTACATCCGCACCATGCTGTGCCAAAATAGCGCGCATCGCGACCCGGTCAGCGGACACAAGCCCACCGATGCTGCAGAGCCCGAGTGTCATCGCCATCATCGTGCTGGCCTTTCACGTCGTAGGCGTGGTGGCCGCGCTGCATGCCGTCATGACGGTGCGCACCGCGCCGGGGGCGATTGCCTGGGCCGGCTCGCTGCTGATGATGCCGTACTTCACGCTGGTGCCTTACCTGATCTTCGGGCGCAGCACCTTCGCCGGCTATGTCGACGCGCGCCGCTTCAACGACGACCGCCTGCGCGAAATCCGTCACGGCATGACCCCGCGCGAGCGCGAGGCCCGCAGCGCCTGCGTGGTCCACGCGCCGGTGCAGGCGTGCATGCGCGCGCTGCCGCGCCTGACCGGCATGCCCTGCCTGGCCAACAACGATGTGCGCCTGCTCATCGATGGCGAGCAGACCTTCGAGGCGATCTTCGCGGCGATGGCGCGCGCCAGGCAGGTGCTGATCGTGCAGTTCTTCATCGTCCACGACGATGCGCTGGGCCAGCGCCTGCAGGCGCTCATGTGCGAGCGCGCGCAGGCCGGCGTCAAGGTCTACTTCCTGTTCGACCGCATCGGCTGCCACGCCATGTCGCGCCGCTACGTGCGCACGCTGCTCGATGCCGGCGTCGAGGCGAGGGCGTTCTCCACGCATCGCGGTTTCGTCAACCGGTTCCAGCTCAATTTCCGCAACCACCGCAAGCTGGTGGTCGTCGACGGCTGCGAAGCGTTTATCGGCGGCCACAATGTCGGTGTCGAATACCTGGGCCAGCGTCCGCCGCTGGCGCCCTGGCGCGACACCCATATCGCGCTGCGCGGCAGCGCCGTGCTGGACTTGCAGATGGCCTTTGCCGAAGACTGGTACTGGGCCGCGCGCGAGGTGCCGCATCTGCTGATGCCGCCGCCGGAAGCGGGCGGGCGCATGACCTGCCAGGTGGTGCCGTCGGGGCCGGCCGACGCGCAGGAAACCTGCTCGCTGTTTTTTGTCGAGGCGATCCAGTCGGCGCGCCACCGGCTGTGGATCACGTCGCCGTATTTCGTCCCGGACGAGGCCGTGTTCGCGGTGCTGCGGCTGGCGGTGCTGCGTGGCGTGGATGTGCGCATCCTGATCCCGGCGCGGCCAGACCATCTGGTCGTCTTTGCCGCCTCGACGCTGTACGCCCACAAGGCCATTGCCGCGGGTATCAAGATCTACCGCTACCAGCCCGGCTTCCTGCACCAGAAGGTGATCCTGATCGACGACGAGGCCGCCGCCATCGGCACCGCGAACCTCGACAACCGCTCCTTCCGGCTCAATTTCGAGCTGATGGTGATGACTGCCGATGCAGGCTTTGCGGCGCAGGTGGCGGCGATGCTCGAGGCCGATTTCGCGCAAGCCCGTCGGATCGGGCTCGACGAGTTCCTTGACGCGCCGGCACCGCTGCGCGTGGCGATGCACGTCGCCACGCTGTTCGCGCCTATCCTCTGAGCCGCGGCCCGCTGCAACCCGGCCATCTTCGATGCAACAAGCTTGTGACAGTTTGATTGTGTACACTGTTCACTATAAGACTCCGCACATCATGAACTGTCATTCGTTTTCCGGGAGGCCCGCATGAACCGGGCAGCCTCCGCACCGCCCGCACGGGCGACCTACCGCCATGGCGACCTGCGCCGCGCGCTGCTGGAAGCCGGCATCGACCTGGCGCGCGAGGGTGGCCCCGACGCCATCGTGCTGCGCGAGGCGACGCGGCGCGCCGGCGTGGTGCCCAATGCCGCCTACCGCCATTTCGCCAGCCGGCAAGACCTGCTGCAGGCGGTGCGCGCCTCGGCCCTGTCTGCGCTGGCGATCGCCATGGAAACCGAAATCGGCGGGCTGCGCCCGGGCCGCGGCGCCGCCGCGCATGCGCGCGCCTGCCTGCGTGCGGTCGGCACCGGCTACCTCCGCTTTGCGCTGACGGAAACCGGCCTGTTCCGCACGGCATTCTCGGTGCCGGACGAAGTCGAGGACGACGCCGACCCGGCCAAGGCGGGCAACAGCGGCCTGAACCCGTTCCAGTTGCTGGGCGCGGCGCTGGACCAGCTGGTGGAAGCGGGAGTGCTGCCGGCCGAGCGCCGGCCCGGCGCCGAATACCTGGCGTGGTCGGCCGTGCACGGCCTGGCGATCCTGCTGATCGACGGCCCGCTGCGCGGCCGGGCCAGCGAGCAGGCGGAGATCCTCGGCCAGCGCGTGCTCGATATGGTCGAGAAGGGCCTGTAGCCGGGGTCTGCAGCCACCGCATAAAAAAATGCCACGATGGCGGGGACCATCGTGGCAACGTAAGGAGCCAGGAAGGGGGGCAACCTGGCTCTATCGGGCACCCAGGGTCGGGTGCAAGAACAATGTATTCCGTTGTTTCTCATCTGAATATCGGACACTTCTTAAATATGTCCTTGTTTTGTCCCGATATAGGCACCCGCACGACCATGGCCTGGCCCGGCGCAGCGGGCCGGGGCGACTCACCGGAATGCAGCGACGGCAGCGCGGTCTAACTTGCGTGCCTGCCAGGGTCCGGCAGGCTTAACGCTGACGGTGGGGAGGGGCATCATGCATTACGCAGTCGGAGCGAGCCTCGTCGCGATCGTGCTGGCAGGGTGCGTGGCATACCCGTATGCCGGCGACCCGTATCCGGCCTATCCCGCCTACACGGTGGGGACGTCGTACTACCAGACCTACCCGGCCTATCCCGCCTATCCGGCATATGGCTATCCGTACTACCGTCCGTGGCCGGCCTATGGCAGCTTCGCCTTCATCTACGGCGGCGGTGGTCATCACTGGCATGGCCATGGCCACCACGGGCGGGGCGGCTGGCATGGCGGAGGGCACGGGGGTGGGCACGGGGGTGGCAGAGGCGGTGGCGGAAGAGGCCACTGAGCGGTGGCCCGCGTGGCAATGCCGTGCCGCGAGGGTTACCATCGGCTCACGGTCGCCAACGGAGCCTTATCGCCATGAGCAAGCCCGCACAGAAGCACCAGCCCCAACCGACGAAACCCGCGCAGCAGCCCTCCCGCGACGAACGGATCGAGCGCGAACTGGATGAGGCGCTGAAGGAAACCTTCCCCGCCAGCGACCCGGTTGCGGTCGACACCGACATGCCACGCCGGCCCGGGAAGCCGAAGCCGGGGAAGTAAAGCGCGGTGCTGTAAAGCGTCCGGGAAGCGCGGGCGCGCTACGGCAGCTGGCGCAGCTGCCCGATGACGGACATCAGCCGCCCGTGCGCGACGATGACGCCCGATTCGTCCTGCAGCGCTTCCTGGTAGCGCTTGCGGAACCCGGGATCGGCCCCGTCGCTGAAGAGTTTTTCGGCGGCGCGTCCGACGGCACGGCAGGTGTCGTCGTGGTGCTCCTTGGCCTCGAGCTCTTCGTCGATCTCGATGATCAGGCGCGACAGCGGGTCGAGCCAGCGGAAGTAGTTGTCTTCAGTCACCAGCTGGACAAACAGGCCGGCCGGAATCGGACCGTTCAGCCGTTCATACTGTGCCCGGTCATGGCCGATGACTTCCTTGTGAACCTGCAGCAGGGCGGCGCGCAGGGCCTTCAGGCCTGAGCGGCGCGTTTCCTGCGTGGCGAGGAATTGTTCGTTGGGCATGCCCATCTCCGCGTTTCCACTTGATCGGGTCCGGGCAGCGGTGCGTGGTCGCGCGCCTGTACCGCCAGCGCTTGGGCGGCGGTGACTGTCTGCCGGATGTTCCGCGCGCGGCGTCCGGCCTGTGCCGGCACTGTCCCGCGCGCCTGCCAGTATAGGCAGGCCCCGCAGGGCGAGCCAGAGGCGCCGGCTAGCGAAATACCCGTATTTGCGCCGGCCGCGGCGCATGGTTGGCGGACATGGCAAGTCGCTCAGGGGCTGTCGGTGGCATTCGGCGCCAGCAGGTCAGCCGCGCGCGAGCGCCGGGCATCCGCCGCGCGGAAATAACGGACCACTGTCGATACGCTGGCATGGCCCGTCATGGCCATGGTTTCAGCCAGCGGTACTTGCTGCGCCGCCGCTTCCGTGACAAAGCCCGAGCGCAGCGAATGCGCGGAATAGTCGCCATCCAGCCCCGCCAGCGCGCAACGCGCCTTGACGATGCGGCTGACCGCCGCATCCGACAAGCCTTCTCCCACATGTCCACCGCGCCGGATACGGCGAAACAGCGGGCCGTGTTCGATCCCCGCCGCGGCCAGCCATGCCTCCAGCGCCTGCCCGGCGGCGCCGGTGACGGGCTTGGCGGCATCGGCGTGCTCGCGGCCTGACTGGTTGGTCTTCGACCAGCCCAGCACATAGACAAAGTCTCCAGGCCCCACCCGCGTGAGCTGGTCCATGGTGGCGCGCGCGACTTCCGAGCGCCGCCTCCCGCCGCTGGCCCACGCGAAAAACAGCAGCGCGCGGTCGCGCAGCCCGGCGAGCGAGCCATCGCAGGTATCGAGCAGGCGCAGCAGCGGCGCGCGCGTCAGGGCGGCCTTGCGTGCCTGGCGGTGGCCGCGGCGCGCATAGGCACGCCGGGTGCTGGCCATCAGTTCGCGCACGCTGGCATCGGCGCACGGGTTGGGCAGGCCTTGCAGCTGGTGGGCCTTGGCGATGACCGCGAGCCGGTGGGTCAGCGTGGACAGCGCGGGCGGGCCGGGTCGGCCCTTGCATCCGTCAGCGATCAGCGCCTGGTCGATCGCCGCGGGCAGCTCGCAAACCGGGCCCTGCGGCGTCTGGCGCGTGGCGTGGTCGACGATGAACTGGATAACGACGGCGGGCGCAAGCGGAAGCCGCACCGGCTGCCGGTAGCGCAGGGCATACCAGGCAGACCAGTAGCGCAATGCGGACCGGTAGCTTGCCACCGTGTTTCGGGATTCGCCTTCCTGGCGCAACGCGTTGGCCGCCTGCTCGGCGAGAGGATCCAGTTGGGACGTGCGGAGCGGGGCCGGTAAGTCGACATCGGAGGGAATCGGTGGAAAGTATGCCTCGTGGGCGTCTCGAATCTTGATCATATTAAATATGATGTATGCTGTAATATATCATACGCAAATAAGAAATAACAGTCGATAAGTCTTCATTATCGAACCTTATTTGTGACTTTTAAAAAACGCCGGATCCCAACCCATGGAAACGCTCCGCAGCCGAGGCATTACCCGCGATGACGTCTGGCAGGCCGCCGACAGCCTGCTCAAGGCCGGCCAGCGGCCCACCATCGAACGCATCCGCCTGCATCTCGGGCGAGGCTCGCCGAACACGGTCAGCCCGCACCTGGATGGCTGGTTTGCCGCGCTGGGCGGGCGCATCCAGGATCCGCAGGGTTTGGCGCCGGCGCCAGGCTGCCCGGAGCCGGTCACCGAAGCCGCGCGCTACTTGTGGGAGGCGGCGCTGCAAAGCGCCAGGACTTCGGCCGAAGCCGCCTTGGCGCAGCGGGAAGCCGCGCTGGCGGAGGCCGGCACGGCGCTGCAGCAGGAGCGCGAAGCGCTGGCACAGGAACGCCAGGTCATGCAGGCGCGGCTCGAAGGCGCGGAGGCTGCCATGGCCGAACTGACGCGGGCGCGCGACGAGGCGGCGGAGCGTGCCGCTCGCGCCGAAACCGCTGCGACCGCATGGCAGCAGCAGGCTGAGGCGCTGCGCGCCGAGCACGCCTCGGCGCTGGCCGCGCGCGAGGCGATGCAGAACGATTTCGAGGCCCGGCGAGCAGCATGGGACCAGGAGCGCGAAACGCTGATGCAGCGCACCGCTGCCAATGAACGCCGCATGGCGCTGGAACTGGATGCCGCGCGCGTGGCATCCAGGGAAGCGCAAAAGCTGATCGAGGCCGAACGCAAGGCGGCGGTCGAGCGACTGAGCCGGGCCGCGGAGGCGGCATCGCGCCAGGGCAGCGAGATGACCCGGCTCGCCCAGGCAATCGCGGTACTGGAAGAACGGGTGCGCCAGCGGGAAAGCCTGCTGGCGGAGTACCGGGAGCAGGCCGGCGCGGCGCCTGCCGAAGCCGCCGCCGCGACGCCGCCACGGCGGAGCCGGCCGGCCCGCATGGCGCTGTCCGTCGGCAAGGCGCGCCGGCGCGGCCGTGGACTGTAGGCAAGCCGGCGCTTGCCAGGCCAGGGCGCGGCACGAGCCCTATTGGAATCAGGCTGGCATGCCTGAAAACGCTGGTCCACCCGGGGCACGGCCGGCCTGCCGCTGAAGCGCTACCTGGTCCGCATCGAACCCCCGATGCCCAGTGGGCCGCGGCGACGCGCGCCTGGCCTGAAGCGGGGTCAGGCGGTGCCGCCCGCGCGCAGCAGGTGTTTCTGGATCTTGCCGCTGGTGGTCTTGGGCAGCGCTTCCACGAAATGGTAGCGGCGCGGGCGCTTGTAGGCAGCGAGCCGGTCGCCTTGCAGCAGGAAGGCATCGAGCTGTTGCGCGCTCGGCGCCGCCTCGCCGCGCGACACCACGTAGGCGCCGACCACCTGGCCCCAGGTGGGATCGGGCTCGCCCAGCACCGCGACTTCGAGCACGCCGGGATGTTCGATCAGGGCGTCTTCGACCTCGCGCGGATAGACGTTCTCGGCGCCGGAATTGATCATGTAGTCGATCCGGTCGCGGATCCACAGGTAGCCGTCGGCATCCACGCTGCCGAGGTCGCCGGTGTGGTACCAGCCGTGCGCCAGCGCGCGCGCGTTGGCATCCGGGCGGTTCAGGTAGCCCTGCATCATGCACGGGCCGCGCACCAGCACTTCGCCGACTTCGCCCGGTGCGCAAGGCTGCGCCGGGTCGGTCGGGGCGCCGTCCTCGCGCAGCCTCGCCACCACCAGTTCGTGGCCAAGCGCCGGCAGGCCGGCCGAGCCGGCGCGGCTCAGTTGTTCGTGCGGGTAGAGCACCGACATGCACGGGCCCATTTCCGTGGTGCCGTAGACCTGCACCAGCCCCGCGCCGACCTTGCGGTCCCATTCGCGGATCAGGTGCGGCGCCATCGACGCGCCGCCGTACTCCACCAGACGCAGCGAGGACAGGTCGCGAATGCCGGCGTCCGGATGGTCGAGCAGCATGCCGACCATGGTCGGCGCGGCGAAGAAATGCGTCACGCCCTCGGCCTCGACCAGTTGCCAGGCCTCGCCCGCATCGAAGCGTCGCTGCAGCACCTGGGTGGCGCCGACCTGCAGCCGCGGCAGGAAACTGGTGTGCAGCTCGGCGGTGTGGTTCAGCGGCGCGATCGACAGGCCCACGTCCTCGCGCGACAGCATCATGGCCTGGTGCATCATCGCGTTGTGCTGCAGTTTGCTGCGATGGCTGTGCATGACGCCCTTGGGCCGGCCGGTGGTGCCGCTGGTGTACATCAGGATGCAGGGGTCGTTCTCGTCGAGGCTCACCGCCGGCGGCGTGTCAGGCTGGTGCGCCGCCAGCGTGTCGAGGCGGTGCGTGGCGAAGGCCGGCGCCGGGTCGGCGTCGGCATAGACGCGCAACGTGGTGCCGGGCGCCAGTCCGGCGGCCTTTTCGACGACGGCCGCGCCTTCCCGTTCGAACAGCACCGCCGCGGCGCCGCCGTCGTTGAGGATATAGGCCAGCTCCTGCGCGGCCAGGCGGTAGTTGACCGGGTTGAATACCGCGCCGAGGCGGGCCGTGGCCAGCAGCGCAAAGACGAAGGCCGGCGTGTTGTAGAGGAAGGCCGCCACCACGTCGCCCTTGCCGATGCCGATCGACTGCAAGGCATGCGCGTGGCGGTTGACCTCGGCGTGGAGCTGGGCATAGCTCCACGTGCGCCGCCCGGCGCCGATGCCGCTGACCAGCGCGGTCTTGTGCGGCAGGTTGCGCGCGGGCCAGGTAAGGGTGTCGCCGAGGGTGATGCCGCAGGTCAAGGTCGGGCTCCGGTCATTTTTTGCTGCCGGGCAGGAAGCCGGCTTGTCGTTGTCTTGCGAGCCGGACAATATAGAGCGGCGCGTGGGGCACATGGAAATAACGATTTGCTCTTTCTTTATGCCGTTCCGCGTCAAGGGCGTTCTTCGGCCGGGTGGCTACTGTATATTTGTACAGTTTTCGCTGTGCCCATTGCCTGTGTCCGCCGTCATCGCGCCCCCTCCCGCCACGCCTGCCACGCCCGCATCGCCTAGCGCGCCCGCGCAGCCCGCGTACGTCGTCGCCGTCCGAGCGCTGTGCGAGTTCACCGCCAAGGCGGGCGACCTCGACCTGCGTTTCGTGCCGACGCCGTCGGCGCAGGAGGGGGTGGCCGGCCATGGGGTGGTGACCGGCCGACGCGGCGCGGGCTATCAGGCGGAGGTGGCGCTGTCCGCGGATTTCGGTCCGCTTCATGTCCGCGGCCGTGCCGATGGTTACGATCCCGCTGCCAACCGGCTGGAGGAAATCAAGACGGTCCGCAGCGACGCCGCCGTGCCGGACAACCACCGCCACCTGCACTGGGCGCAGGCCAGGATCTATGGCTGCCTGTTGTGCCGCAAGCTGGGGCTGTCGGGGCTGGAGATCGCGGTGGTCTATTTCGACATCCTCAGTCAGCGCGAGCACCCGGTGGTGGCGCATTTCGACGCGTCGGCGCTCGAGGCGTTCTTTGTCGAGTCCTGCGAGCGCTTCCTGCACTGGGCCCGGGCCGAACTGGCGCACCGGCAGGCGCGCGATGCCGCGCTGGCGCAGCTGACGTTTCCGCACCAGGGCTTCCGCCCGGGCCAGCGCGAACTGGCGCAGGCGGTCTACAACGCCAACCGCGCCGGCCGCCCCCTGCTGGCGCAGGCGCCCACCGGCATCGGCAAGTCGGTCGGGACGCTGTTCCCGGTGCTCAAGGCCATGCCGGGCCAGCGGCTCGACAAGGTGTTCTTCCTGTCGGCGCGTTCGACCGGGCGCGCGGTGGCGCTGCACGCCGCCGCAGCCTTGCGCGGCCACGGCGCGCAGCCGCTGCGCGTGCTCGAGCTGACTGCGCGCGACAAGGCTTGCGAGCATCCGGACCTGGCCTGCCATGGCGAATCATGTCCGCTGGCGCGCGGCTTCTATGACCGCCTGCCGGCCGCGCGCGAAGCGGCGCGCGCCATGCCGGTGCGCGACCGCGCCGCGGTGCGCGACCTCGCACGCGAACATGCGATCTGCCCTTACTACCTGGCACAGGAACTGGTGCGCTGGAGCGACGTGGTGGTGGCCGACTACAACTACTATTTCGACCGCAGCGCGATGCTGTATGCGCTGACCGTGGCCAATGGCTGGCGCGCCAGCGTGCTGGTGGACGAGGCCCACAACCTGGTCGAGCGCGGCCGCGCGATGTACACGGCGGAGCTCGATCCACAAGCGCTGCGCGAGCTGCGCCGCGGCGCGCCGGCGCTGCTATCCCGGCCGCTGGCCCGGCTGGCGCGCCAGTGGAGCGCGCTCGCGCGCCAGGGCGACGATGTCTACGAGGTCCTGCCGGAAGTGCCCGCGACCTTTCGCCGCGCGCTGGACGAATGCTGTGCGGCGGCGCTGGCCTACATGACCGAGCATCCTGGCGCGCACGATCCGGCGCTGCAGCGCTTCTATTTCGACGCGCTGCATTTCGCCCGCCTGGCCGAACAGCTCGATGTCCATTCGCTGTTTGACATCCAGCGCACGCCGCGCCGCCGCGGCCACCATGCCCGGCTTTGCCTGCGCAATGTCATCCCGGCGCCGTTCCTGCGCCCGCGGCTTGCAGCCGCGCATTCGGTCACGCTGTTTTCCGCGACCCTCGATCCCGCGGGCTTTTACCTGGACACGCTGGGCCTGCCGGCGGATTGCGCGCGCGTGCAAGTGCCATCGCCGTTCCGCGCTGACCAGCTCTCGGTGCGGATTGCCGCGCGCATCTCCACCCGCTATGCACGGCGCGAGCAGTCGCTGCCGGCCATCGTGGCGCTGATGGCGGAGCAGTTCCGTGCGCGCCGGGGCAACTACCTGGCCTTCTTCAGCAGCCACGAATACCTGCAGCAGGCCGTCGCCCGCTTCGCCGGATCGCACCCGGACATCCCGCATTGGGTCCAGGCGCGGGGCATGGACGAAGCCGCGCAGGCGGCGTTCCTGGAGGCCTTTGCGGCAGGAGGCGAGGGCATCGGCTTCGCGGTGCTCGGCGGCGCCTTTGCCGAGGGCGTCGACCTGCCGGGCGAGCGCCTGATCGGCGCCTTCGTCGCCACGCTGGGGCTGCCCCAGTTCAACCCCGTCAACGAGCAGTTTCGCGCGCGCATGGAGCAGGCGTTCGGCCAGGGCTATGCCTATGCCTACCTGTATCCCGGGCTGCGCAAGGTGGTGCAGGCGGCAGGCCGGGTGATTCGCACGCAGCAGGACCAGGGCGTGCTGTATCTGATCGATGACCGCTTTGCGGCGGCCGAGGTGCGAGCGCTGCTGCCATCGTGGTGGGAAATCGCGCCGGCGGCGTAGAAATTACACGGTGGCGCCGCGGATGCGGCATGCTGCTGCCGTTGCCCGCCTCAGGTCGGCCTCGCGCCGGCCTGGAACGAATCTGGCAGGCACACCATCACGCGCCAACCGAAAGGAAACACCATGCCGATGACCCAATACTATGCCGCCACCGAGCCGACCCGCACCGAGGTGGACACGCTGTCCGGCGCCACCGTGCTGGAGTTCGGCGCGCCGTGGTGCGGCTACTGCCAGCGCGCCCAGCCGGCGCTGGCCGAGGCCTTTGCCGTGCATCCGGACCTGCGCCACCTGAAGATCGAAGACGGCAGCGGACGCCCGCTGGGCCGGTCGTTCCGCATCAAGCTGTGGCCGACGCTGGTATTCCTGCGCGACGGCCAGGAAGTGGCCAGGCTGGTGCGCCCGACCGAGGCCGAGCCGATCCGCGAGGCAATGCGCCGCATTGCCTGAACCCCGCGCGCTGGCGGCCTACCTGGCAAACACCTGGCTCAGGTCGGCAAAGGCCTTGAACTCGAGCGCGTTGCCCGACGGGTCGAGGAAGAACATGGTGGCCTGCTCGCCGACCTGGCCCTTGAAGCGCACGTGCGGCTCGATCACGAACCGGGTGCCGGCCGCGCGCAGGCGTTCGGCCAGCGCCTCCCACTGGTCCATCGGCAGGATCGCGCCGAAATGGCGCACCGGCACGTCGTCGCCATCGACGGCGCTGGTGGCACGATGGCCGCATTCCTCGGGCGACAGGTGCGCCACCACCTGGTGGCCATAGAAATTGAAGTCCACCCACGCTTCGGAACTGCGGCCTTCCGGGCAGCCCAGCAGTTCGCCATAAAAACTGCGCGCCTCGGCCAGGTCGCGCACGGGAAACGCCAGATGGAACAAGGGGATCGTCGAAGTCGTGCTCATGGGGCTTGCTTTGGGAGGGAAAGGTTCTGACCGGCCGGGGATCGGCCTGCCGGTTGATTGTAGTCAGCGCAACCCGTAATATGAAGCGAATCATTTTTGGCCTGAGCATCAAAGATTTCGATAGATGATCCGCTATTTCCAGACCTTCCTGACGGCTGCCGAAACCGGATCGTTTTCCGCCGCGGCGGCGCGCCTGGCGCTGACCCAGTCGGCCGTCAGCACGCAGATCCGGCGCCTCGAGGAAGACCTGGACTGCCGCCTGTTCGAGCGCACCGGCAAGTCGGTCGCGCTCAGCGAAGCCGGACACCGCTTGCTGCCCGAGGCGCGGCGCTTTGTCGAGCTCTATGCCGCGATGAAGGACCGCGCCGGCCCGCATGCCGAGGCGGCGCCAGTCGAGCTGGGCGCGGTGTCGACGGTGCAGGCCACCTTGCTGGCCGAGGCGATGCGGCACTTCCGCCAGCGCTTCCCCGACTCGCATGTCAACGTGGTGCCCGGCATGTCGACCCAGCTGCTGACGCAGGTCGATGCGCGCGAGCTCGACGTGGCCGTGCTGATCCGGCCGCGCCTGGGTTTGCCGCCGGACCTGAAGTGGGTGCCGCTGGTGCGCGAGCGCTTCGTCGGCATCGGGCCGGCGGGCTCGCCGCAGGAACTGCGCGCGCTGCTGGAGGCGTTGCCGTTTATCCGCTACAACCGCCACAGCACCGGCGGCCAGCTGGTGGACCGCTACCTGAAGCGGCAGCGGCTCTGGGTCAGGGAAGGGATGGAACTGGACGAGCCGGCGGTGATCCTGCAGATGGTGGCGGCGGGCCTGGGCTGCGCCATCATTCCGGCCGAACTGGTGCCGCTGCGCGAGGCGGCCGGCGTGGTGCAGGTGCCGCTGCCGGGCGGGCCGCTCTATCGCGAGGTGGGCGTGCTGGTGCGTGAAGCGGCGCTGCGCCGCGCGCCGGTCGCGGCGCTGATCGACGCCTTCGTCGCGGCAAGCGCGCGCTGGCAGCCGCGCGGGGCTTAGGGAAGGATCACAGGCTGCCCGGCAACACCATCGTCACCAGCACCGAGGCATCCGACACCGCCGTCACGTCATAGCGCACGCAGGGCCCAAGGTACAGCAGGTCGCCCTGGCGCAGCTGGCGTTCGGAGCCGTCCACGCGTACGCGCACCTCACCCTCCAGGCATTGCACGGTCATGGGCCCGTCCACCGCATGCGGGGGCACATGCTTGCCGGCCTTCAGCACCAGCCGCATGACTTCGAGGGGACCTTCCTTGAACAGGGCCTGGGTGGCGGTCTGGTCCAGCCGCACGCCCAGGGGCAGCACGCTGGCGATCTGTCCGGAAGCAAGATGGGGAAGGGACATGCGCGGCTCCTCGCGTCTGGTGGGGTGGCTTGTCAGGCGCGCCGACGCCGGGCGGCGGCACGCCTTCTCAATCTAGCACCGGAGCGCGCGCATCCCTAGCACGCAGCGTGGTGTCGCCGCCAGATCAGGCCGCGGCGGCAGCGCGCGTGCCGCGATGGGCCGGCGCCGCGGAGACACCGCTGCGGTCCATGCCCGCAACTTCCAGGCCGGCGGCGCGGTTGGCACCGTCGGTGAACGGATCACGCTTGTCATTGACGCGCGCGCCATCGGTGAAGGGGTCGCGCTGGTCGTTGACACGCGCGCCGTCGGTGAACGGATCGCGCTTGCCATTGTGCAGGGCGTAGCCGTAGCGGTCAGCGGCAACGCCGCGATCGTTCAGGCCTTGTGCCATGACGGCAGTGGCGGCGCTGATTGCTGCGAGCGAGAGGGACGTGGCAAGAAGGGCTTTGAGAGCGTTTTTATGCATGTGTGCTGTTTTTTGGGGTGGGGAACGATTGGCCCGCAATGGGCCGCGCAAGCCTGGCGGGTTTGCCGCCTGCGCCGTCCGGATTCGCCTTTTGGGCGGTGCCGCGCCCGGGTGTCTGGCGCGGCACGGGACGAAGTGTAGTCACCCTGGCCTATTCCTGTGATGATTTAACTGTCCAGGATTCAGTCGTTTTTTTCATCGCCCTTGCGCGGGACCGCGGCCTGCCTGCGCGCGCTCTGCCATCCGCCGCCGAGGGCCAGGAACAGGTCGACCTGGCGCGCGGCAACCCGGCCCGCGGAGGCCGCCAGCGCGGCCTGCGCGGCGGCGAGGTCGCGCTCGGCATCGAGCTGCGCGAGATAAGGCAGGCGCCCCGCCTCCCAGAGCCGGCGCTGCTGCCGCGCAGCTAGCGCGGCGTGCTCGCTGGCGGCATGCAGGGCCGCGTGGCGTTCCAGCTCATGCGTGTAGGCCGACAGCGCGGTCTCGGTCTCCTGCAGCGCGCGCAGCACCACGCCGTCGAAGCGCGCCAGCGCGGCATCCGCGGCGGCTTCCAGTCCATGTATGCGGTGCCGCACGCCATTGGTCGGCCAGGTCCAGCTCAGCAGCGGCCCCACGCTCCAGCGCGCCGTGGGTCCGCTGCCAAGGTGGCTCAGCACGCCGGTCAGTCCGGCGCTGGCGCCGATGCGGATCGACGGATACAGGTCGGCCGTGGCCACGCCGATGCGCGCGGTGGCGGCGGCGAGCTCGCGTTCGGCCTGGCGGACATCGGGGCGCCGGCGCAGCAGCGCGGCGCCATCGCCGACCGGCAACGGCGCGCGCAGCACGGGCTCGGCATCGCAAGCCACCTCGGCCTCCGCCAGCGCCGCCGGCGCCAGGCCCAGCAACAGCGCCAGCCGATAGCGCGCGGCGCTGCGTGCGGCTTGCAGCGGCGGCAGCGCCGCGCGCAGCGCTTCGCTGCGGGCATCTTCGCGCGCCAACTCGGCGGGCCCGACGCGGCCCGCGGCGAGCAGGCGGCGGATGGCATCCAGCGTGCGCTGCTGCACCGCCAGCTGCTGCGAGGCGGCGTGCAGGTCATGCGTGGCGGCGCAACCTTGCACGTAGGCGCGCACGGTCTGTGCGGCGACGGTGACGCGCACCATGTCCAGCGTCGCCTCGCTGGCCTGGGCACCGGCAAGCGCGGCCTCGTCGGCGCGCGCCAGCTTGCCGAAGACATCGACCAGGTAGGACGCGCCCAGGCCCAGGTCGCCCAGGTTGAACACCGGCGGCTGGGCCTGCTGCAAATAGCTTTCACCCGACAGCTGCGCGCGCGACACGCCGGCGCCGGCGCTGCCCTGCGGCAGGTTTTCGGCTTCCACTTCGTGCAGCAGCGCCAGCGCGCGACGCAGGTTGGCGCTGGCGGCGCGGAGGTCGGTATTGGCCGCCAGGGCCTTGGTCACGAGCCGGTCGAGCCGTTCGTCGTCATAGAGGCGCCACCAGTCGTCGGGCACGGCTGCGATCGCCACGGCCGGTGCCTGCCCTTCTTGCAACGGCCCATTGGCAGCGGCCCCGCGCACCGCCGCGTGATCGGGCACGCGATAGTCCGGTCCCACCGTCGTGCACGCACTCAGGCATGCGCACAGGCATGCCACCCAGGCGCGACGCGGCCTCACGATCGCGGCCCCAGGCGGCGCTCGGCGTCCTGGTCTGCCGCCGCTTCGCGCACCGCCACCGTGGCGGTTCGCCCCGACACCAGGCGCACGTCGGCCGGCACGTCTTCCAGCACGATGCGCACCGGCACGCGCTGCGCCAGCCGCACCCAGTTGAAGGTCGGGTTGACGTTGGGCAGCAGGTTGGAACCCGCGCTGCGGTCGCGGTCCTCGATGCCGGCGGCGATGCTGTGCACGTGGCCGCGCAGGTGGCGGGGCTCGCCCATGATATGCACGTCGACCGGACTGCCGATGTGGATGCGGTGCAGCTTGGTTTCCTCGAAATAGCCTTCCACGTGGAAAGAGCCGGCATCGACCATCGATAGCACCGGTCGCCCGGTCGACACGTAGTCGCCCAGCCGCGGCAGGCGGTCGTTGAGGTAGCCCGCCACCGGACTGCGCACGCTGGTGCGTTGCAGGTTCAGCCGGGCCAGCCGCACCGCGGCTTCCGCCTGCGCCAGCGCGGCCTGGCCTTGCTCCACGCGCGCACGCCCTTGCTCGGCGACTTCGGCGGAGACCACGCCGTCCAGGTCGCGGTTGCGCACGGCCTCGCGCCGCGCCTGCGCCAGCGCGGCACGCTGGGTTGCAAGCGTCGCCAGCGCCTGTTCCAGGGCGAGCGCGTAGCGGTCGCGATCGATCTCGAACAGGACTTCGCCGGCCCGGACATACTGGTTGTCGCGCGCCAGCACGCGCGTGACCAGCCCCGATACGTCGGGCGCGACCTGGACGATGTCGGCACGCACATGGCCGTCGCGGGTCCAGGGCGCGGCGGTGTAGTAGTCCCACAGGTGGCGCAGCACCAGCAGCGCGGCAATGGCGGCCAGCAGCGTCGGCAGCACGGGAAGCAGGGAGCGGAGTCGGAAGGTCATGAGGGCAGTCCGGGCACCGCGGCAAAAACGGCCGCCACGGCGCCCAGGACGATCACGTAGAGGGAAAGGTTGAACAGCGAGCGGTGCCAGATATGGCGGTAGCAACCCAGGGCGGACAGCACCATGCGGATTGCCGTGGCCGCGGCAAAGGCCAGCACGGCCAGCACCAGCACGCCGGGCACGAACACGCCGTAGAGGTCGATTTCACTAAGCATGGGGCGCAGCGATGAGGGTGGGATCAGCGGGGCGAGATCATGGCCGGAAGCGGCAGCAGCGTGACCTGCAGCACCACCAGCGCGCCCAGCGTGCCGCGCTGGCCGGCGCGGCCGCTGGCCGCCACCGCGGCCATGGCCTCGCCCACGGCGCTGGCCAGGTCCGCCGCTACCGCCACGCGCTGGCCCGCGCGCAGTTGCGCGCGAAAATGCCGCGCCACCGCGGCCAGCACGCGCCGCACCGGCTTGCGCGCCGGCGGCGGCAGGTCCGGCAGCGCCTTGCGCAGCGCCAGCGCGCAATAGCCGACCTGCAGCGCATGGAAGCCGTCCGCGGACAAGGGGTCGCCGGCCGCGCCCAGCCGTGGCACCAGTTGGCCGAGCCGGTCGAGCATGCGGGCGCCCAGTCGCGCATCGCCATCGCTGGCGCGCAGCGTGGCCGCCCGAGCCAGGTCGTGCCAACTGGCGCGCACCAGCCGCCGTGCCGCCGCGCGCGCGCCGAACGGGCGTGCCGCCACCGACCACAGCGGTGCGTACACCATGGCCGCGGCGCTGGCCAGGCAGGCATTGAAGAGGGCAAGGAAGTCCGCGTCGAACACGGCCTGCACGTTGGCGAACGCGGCGGTGTTGACCGACAGCAGCATCGCGATCAGCTGGAACCCCGGGCGTGCAATCAGCAGGCCGATGCCGAGATAGGGCAGCGCCAGCAGCGCCGCCAGCGCTTCGAAGGTGTGCGCATGCGGCACCACCAGGAACAGGTAGCCGCACGAAATCAGCAGGCAGATCGCGCTCCAGCGCACGAAGGCGCCTGCCATGCGCCGCGGCTCGTCGACGGCGGCAAAGAAGCAGCACGCGATCGAAGCCACCACCACTGCTCCGGCGCCGTCCTCCCAGCCCGAGAAGATCCACAGCAGGCCGGCGCAGAACACCGCCAGCCCGCTGGACACCGCCCCGAACAGCAGCATGCCGTGGTCATGGTGATGGCCGGCAGCTTCCGTGCCGGCTTCGCCGCGTGGCAACGGCGTGCCGGCGCGGTGATCGCCGAGGCCTTGCTGCAGGGCGCGGCATTCGCCGTACAGATCGCCCAGGCGCTGCAGCTGGTCGGCCGCCGTGGCGGCAAGGTGATCATGCCAGCCACTCGTGCCTGGTACGGACGCGATCCCCAAGCCTTCGGGCGCAGCCGCAGCCGGCCCGGCGGCATCGCCGGCGAGCCACGCGGCCGTCGCCGCCAGCGCCTGGCGCAGCTCTGGCGGGACGCCGCCGGCATGGCAGCGCAGCGCCTGCAGCACGCTGTCCAGCGACGACAGCAGCGGCATCAGCATGGTCATGCGCCGGCGCAGTCCGCGCGCCTGGCGCAGCGTATGGCTGCCTTCGGTGTCATAGGCGAGCTGGCTGATCAGCTGGTCCAGCTGCAGGATGTCGGCGGCCAGCCGGTGCCGGCTGTGGTCGGCGCGCGCGCTGCCCAGGAGGATGTCCGAGGCCCACGCCGCGGCGTCGGCCAGCCACGTATCGGCGCGCGCGCGCAGCGCGGGGGCGACCTTGGCCGGAAACACCACCGAGCCCACCAGCCCGGCGCAGACGATGCCGATCACGATCTCCTCGATCCGGGCCACGGCGATGTCGAAAATCTGCGCGGGCTGGCTGACCGCCGGCAAGGCCACGATCGGCAGCGTGTAGGCCGCCAGCAGGCAGACATAGCTGCGCGGCGTGCGCTGCAGCAGCGACAGGTACACCAGCACGCTGATCCACAGCGCGATCGCGCCCATCAGCACGATCGGCATGTTGACCAGTTGCGGCACCGTCGCCACCGCGGCGGTGGCGCCCAGCACCGTGCCGGCGACGCGATACGCCGCCTTGGAGCGGGTCGCGCCGGTGAGCGGGTGCGAGACGAAATACACCGTCGCCATGGCCCAGTACGGCCGCGCCAGCCCCAGTGCCAACGCGATGTAGAGCGCGAGCATCGCGGCGGCGAATGCCTTCAGCGAGAACAGCCACTGTCGTGCATTCGGCCAGCTAGCCATGGAGCGGGGTCTTGAAGGAAGGTTGGGGGCGCTTGCCAGCGCCTGCCACTCCGCGCTTCATTGGGGGCGCGGTTCGGGCAGGGGCGACAGGTTGGGAGCGAAGTGTAGCCGCACCTGTCACATTCCATTCATGATTTAATATTGGTCTTTCCATTCGCGTTATTCATGGAGCGGCGTCCAAGCCCTCCACGCCAACATGCCCATCGATATCCGCGCGCTGCGCTATTTCGTCGAGACTGCGCGGCTGCGCAGCTTCACCCAGGCCGCCTCCTCGCTGTTCGTGACCCAGTCGACCATCAGCAAGATGGTCCGCCAGCTCGAGGATGAGGTCGGACAGCCGCTGCTGATCCGCGAAGGCAAGAGCGTGCGCCTGACCGACGTCGGCCGCGTGGTCTACGAGCGCGGCCAGGAGGCGCTGGGCGTGGTGCACCGGCTGACGCTGGAGGTCGCCGACCTGTCGTCGCTGGGGCGGGGGCAGTTGACGGTCGGCATCCCGCCGATGGTCAACCTGTTCTTCTCGCCGGCGGTCAGCGCGTTCCGGCAGCGCTATCCCAACCTGTCACTGACGCTGGACGAGCACGGCGGGCAGGTGGTCGAGCAACTGGTGGCCAGCGGCGAGCTGGAGGTGGGAGCCACCGTGCTGCCCGGAGACAGCGGCCTGGCGCTGGAAACGCGCCAGTTCGGCCGCTATCCGATCTGGGCGGTGGGGCCGCGCAAGGCGTCCTGGGCGCGCGGGCGCACCGTGTCGCTGGCGTCGCTGCGCGACGAGCCGCTGGTGATGCTGACCGAGGATTTCTCGCTGACGCGCAAGCTGCGCCAGGCCTTTGCCGAAGCCCGCATCGAGCCGCGCGTGGTGGCACGCAGCGGCCACTGGGACTTCCTGGCGTCGATGGCGGCGGCGGGGCTGGGCACCACCTTCCTGCCCCAGCCGCTGGCCGAGCGCCTGCAGGCGCAGGACACGCTGGCCATGGCGCGCCTGACCGAACCCGCGGTGGACTGGACCATGGCCCATATCTGGTCGCCGGGGCGCTACCTGTCGCACGCGGCGCGGGCGTGGCTGGCGGTGTGCGAAGAGGTGCTGGAGAACGGACGGGCGGGCTGAGCCCGTCGGCTCACTTGCCGCGGCACTGGTCGGGCGGGATGTCGAGCAGCACCAGCGGCTTCGGTCCGGCCGCGTAGTGATAGCGCAGCCGGATCCCCAGCTTGCCCAGCACCGGCACATCCGGGTTGCGGCAGATGCCCCGCTCCAGGATCGGCTTGGCCGTGGCCATGAAATCACGGGTGTCGTCACGGCTGGCATCGATGCCGGAGACTTTCAGGTGGAAGTCGACGATCTTGCCGGGCCGTGCCACGCAGCCGTCGAAGCGCGTGGTGTCGTCGAGATCGACCGGGCCCGCGCGCATCAGCTCCTGGCAGGCCAGGCGCAGTTGCCGGTCGGCGTCGCCGGTGGTCAGGCGCGTGACCCCGCGCATGCCGGTGGGCTTGCCGCGCACCGTGCCCAGCAGCAACGTGGCCAGCTCCGACAGCGGCGGCGGCATGGCTGCGGTGGCGGCTTGCGTGGCGGGAACGGCAAGTGCCATGGCCAGCCACGACACGCCCAGGCGGACGGCGGCGCCGCGCCAGCGGCAGCGGGCAGGGGTGGGAGAGGCGTGGACGGCGGCGGGGGCAGGGGGCATGACGCAGAAGGACGGGGGCGGCGGGTGCGCTGCTACTTTAGCCCTGTGTCCTTGCGGCCGTTGTCAGGCTTTGTCCTACGTTGCAACGTGCGCTCACAGTTCCAGCACCAGCCGGCCGCCGCCGCAGGCGCGCGAGCAACACGCCATCATGCGGTGGTTGGCGTCGCGCTCGGCGCGCGTCAGCACCACGTCACGGTGGTCGACCTGGCCGGCCAGCACGCGCACTTCGCACGAGCCGCACAGGCCTTCCTCGCAGTCGCTCTGCACGTCGATATTGGCGCCGCGCAGCGCGCCCAGCAGGGTCTGCCCCGCAGGCACTTCCAGCACCAGGCCGGAGTCCTTCAACTCAACGGAAAAGGGCTGCTCTTTCGATGCATCCAGGGTGCCCAGCCGCGAGACGAAATGCTCCACGCGCAGCGCGTCGGCCGGCCATGCCGCGCAGCATTCGGCCAGCGCATCCAGCAGGCGCTGCGGCCCGCAGGCATAGATCTGGGTGCGCGGGTCGGGCTGTGCCAGCAGCTTGCCGAAGTCAGCGCGCCGGCCTTCGTCGCTGGCGTGGACATGCAGCCTCGCGCCATGCAGCGCCTGCAGTTCGTCGAGCATGGCCATGGCCTGGCGCGAGCGTCCGCAGTAATGGAAGGTGTAGTCGATGCCGAGCGCGCGGGCGCGCCGCGCCATCGCACTCACCGGCGTCACGCCGATGCCGCCGGCGATGAAGATGGCCCGCCCGCACTGCTCATCGAAGCGGAAATGGTTGCGCGGGCCGCGGATGCGCAGGCGGTCGCCGGCCCTGACGCTGCCGTGGACCCACGCGGAGCCGCCGCGGCTGTCAGGATCGCGCAGCACCGCGATCTCGAGCGCCGCCGCATCGTCCGGATCGCCGCACAGCGAATACTGGCGCGACAGCCCGGTGTCGCCGCATTCCACGTCGATATGCGAGCCGGGCGCCCAGCGCGGCAGCGGCTTGCCGTCGGGCGCCACCAGCCGCAGCCGCAGCACGCCGTCGGCGGCCGGCGTGGCGCGCTCGACCAGCACCGTGCGGGCGATGGTGTGCGCCGACGGCTCGCCGATGCGCACCGGCTGGCGCACCGCCAGCAGGGCCGGGTCGCGGCGCTCGGGGTTCTGTGCCGGGTCCCATTCCACCAGCAGGTGTTCGGGTCCGCGGAACGAGGTGTTGGGCACATAGGTGAAGGTCTGCTCGGCCAGCCGCATATGCGGCAGCCGGCGCGTCAGCTCTTCCAGGAACACCTGCATCTCCATGCGCGCCAGGTTCTTGCCCATGCACTGGTGCGAGCCGTAACCGAAGGTCAGCTGCTCGCTGGCGTTGTCACGGCGGATGTCGAACAGGTCGGCATCGGCGAAATGGCGCTCGTCATGGTTGGCCGACGAGGTCACGATCAGCAGCTTGCTGCCGGCCGGCAGGCGGATGCCGCCCACCTCGGTGTCGCGCGTGACCAGCCGGCGCCACGCCGCCACCGAGCCGTTATGGCGCAGGCATTCCTCGACCGCATTGGGGATCAGCGCGGGGTCTTCGCAGAGCTCGCGCCACGCGTCGGGATGCTGCAGCAACAATTTGATGGCGTTGGCCGACGCGTTGGCGGTGGTCTCGTGCGCGGCGACGATGCCGGCCATCATCATCGAATGCAGGTAGGAATCGGTCACCACCTCGGGCAGCTCCTTCTGCTTGCGCAGCCCGTACTGCATCCAGCCGGGGCCGGACGGGTCCTCGCGCATCTTGTCGAGGATGCGGCCGGCCAGCTGCCAGAAGTTGCCGACGGCGTGCGCCACCGCGACCTGTTCCTCCGGCTTCGGCCGGCCCCAGGTGTTGACGGTATGGGCAATGGAGTACTGGCGCAGCAGGTCCATGTCTTCTTCGGGCACGCCCAGGAAATGCAGCGCCACCGTCAGCGGCACCTCCCACAGCATCTGGTCGACCAGGTCGGCGCGGCCATCGTCGATAAAGCGGTCGACATACTCGCGCGTCAGGCGCCGCACCAGCGGCTCGTGGTGGGCCAGTTCGGCGGGCGTGAACGGGGCCATCAGCGCGCGCCGGCGCGGCATGTGGGCAGGCTCGTCCTCGTTGACCAGGGTGCGGTTCATGGCATAGCCGTAGCTGGCCAGCACGGCGTTGGCCTCGTCGCCGGTGGGGGTGATCTTTTCCAGCGCGATCGACGGGCTGAAGGTCAGGTTGTCGCGGAAGATCGCCTTGATGTCGTCGTAGCGCGTGACCACCCAGTAGCCGAGCTTCGGGCTGTAGAACACCGGCTCCTGCTCGCGCGACCAGCGCACGTATTCGGGCGGGTCCTGCTGGTAGCCGTCGCCGAAGGGGTCGAACTGCGCCGCGTTGTGGCTGACCGGGCAGCCGTTGGGCGCGGTGAGGGTGTTGTGGTCGATCGGGCAGCCGCGCGCGGCGCCGGCGGAGGGGAGGGTCATGCTACGAACTCCTGGCAGGCATCGATGCCTGGCGAAAAGCGCTGCCGTCCGGGCGCGCCGGACGGCCAGCCGGTGTTGCGGCCGGACTCAGTTATCCAGCGTGATCTTCAGGTCGCGGATCAGCCTGGTCCAGCGCGCGGACTCGCTGCGCAGCAGTTCGCTGAACTGCGCCGGCGTGTTGCCCACCGGCTCGACGCCAAAGTCGACCAGCCGCTTGTTGACCGCAGGCTCGCGGATCGCCGCGACCACGTCCTTGTTCAGCGTGTTGATCACCTCCGGCGGGGTGCCGGCCGGCACCACCATGCCCACCAGCGCGGCGGCTTCGACGCGCGCATAGCCCAGCTCGGCGAAGGTCGGCACGTCGGGCAGCTGCGGCAGGCGGGTGGCATTGGCCACGGCCAGCGGGCGCACCTTGCCGCCCTTGATGAAGCCGGCGCCGGCGGCGTAGTCGACCATCATCGCGGCGACCTGGCCGGCGGCCACGTCCGACAGCGCCGGCGCGGCGCCGCGGTAGGGTGCATGCGTCATCGGCAGGCCGGCTTCCACCTTCAGCAGCTCCATCGCCAGGTGGTGCGGGCTGCCCGCGCCGGCCGAGCCGTAGTTGATGCCGCCCTGCGTGGACCTGGCCTGTGCGATGAAATCCTTGGCCGTCTTGGCGGGGCTGGCCGCGCCCACCACCAGGATCATCGGGAAACGGCCCAGCAGCGTCACCGGGGCCAGGTCCTTGCCGGGATGGTAGGACAGCGACTTGTACAGCACGGGATTGAACACCAGCGTGCCGTTGTCGGCCGACAGCACGGTATAGCCGTCGGCAGCGGCGCGCGCGGTCTCGGCCGCGCCGATGGCGGTGTTGCCGCCGGGCTTGTTGTCCACCACCACCGGTTGCCCGACCTTGGCCGACAGCCCCTGGCCGATGGTGCGGGCCAGGAAATCGGAGCCGCCGCCGGCGGCGTAAGGGACGATCCAGCGGATCGGCTTGGCGGGATAGGGATCGGCGGCGTGTGCGGCGCTCGCGGCAAGCATCGGCAAGGCGAGTGCGCCGATGGCCAGGCGCACGGCATGGGCAAAGCGGGGGCGGGGCATGGTTTGCTTGTCTCCTGAGGGATGGACCGGGTCCTGGCCCGGTGTTCTGCTTTGCGTAAATCATATACGCATTGCGTAACGATTGAATGCGGGTTAACCTTGAACCGGCACCCCGTCACGGTGTGGCATCGTCCGCTGTCGCCGTGAACACCCGCATTTTTCGCGTAGCTCCGTCCCGCCATGCCCCGATCGAAACCCCCCGCACCCGCCATCGAGACCGCCACCATCCGCCCGCGCGAGCGGCGCCAGCGCGTGCAGTCGGCCGTCACCGGGATGGCCGTATTGAAGGGCCTGGCGCGCCTGGGCGGGCGTGCCAGCCTGACCGCGCTGGCCGCGCATATCGACGAAAGCCCGGCCAAGGTGCACCGCTATCTGGTCAGCCTGCTGGAAGAAGGCCTGGTGGCGCAGGAACCCGGCACGCAGCAATACCACCTCGGCTTCGAAGCGCTGCAGATCGGCATGGCGGCGATGCGCCAGGCCGACCCGATCCGGCTGGCCGAGGCGTCGCTGGTGCGCCTGCGCGAGACCCTGGAGGTGACCTGCTTCGTCGCGGTGATGGGCAACAAGGGCCCGACCATCATGCGCTTCGAGGAACCGGGCCTGCCGGTGACGGTAAACGTGCGCGCGGGCTCGGTGATGCCGCTGCTGTGGTCCGCCACCGGGCGCGTGTTCCTGGGCCTGCTCGATGAAAAGGGCGTTCAGGCGCAAGCCAGGGAAGAACTGGCGGCCGCCAGCCCGGCGCGGCTGGCGCAGCTCGATGCCGGCGACCCCATCGGCGCGTTGCGCCGCGCGGTGCAGGCCGATGACTGCGCCTGGGTGCGCGACACCAACCTGACCGGCATCAGCGCGGTGGCGGCGCCGGTGCGCGACTACACCGGGCGTGTGTGCGCGGTGCTGACCGCGCTCGGTGCCACCGGCGGCTTCGACCCCGCCATCGACGGGCCCATCGGCAGCGCCGTGCGGCGCGAGGCGCGCGCGGTCAGCGCGGCGCTGGGGTTCAACCCCGCGGCGTGAGGGCGGGGGCCGACGCATCCGGGCGCAGCGCCGGGCAGGCGTTGGCGACCTCCGCATCGACGCGTTCCGGCCGGCCCAGCAGCGCGATCAGGCCGCACGCCAGCGTGCCGCGCCACTGCAGGTAGTCGTGCCCGCTGGCATGCTCGGCATGCACCACCGGATAGCCCCTGGCGACCAGCACGTCGCGCATGTGCCGCGTGGTGGTCAGGATGTTGACGGCACCGCGACCGTCCTCGAAACGCCCGGCTTCCAGGTAGAAGCGCAGCGGCAGCCGCGGGCTGGCGGCGTATTCCCGGATCAGCCATTGGGGCTGCCGTGGCGGCTGGTCGGGCGCGCCGCCGGGTCCCCACCAGAACGAGCCCGACTGGCTCAGCACCAGCCCGAAACGCTCCGGATGCCGCAGCCCCGCATACGCCGCCGCCAGCCCGCCGTAGCTGGAGCCGGCGACCACGGTGCGGTCGGCCGGCGCGTCCAGTCCGAGCGTGGCAGCCCAGGGCATCAGTTCGTTGGCGAGGAAGTCGGCGAAGGCCGGGTTTGGCGGCAGCTGCGCGGCCCGCGCCGCGGCGCTCGGATTGGCCACGATCAGCGCGGCGACGGGCGGCAGCAGGCCGGCGTCGATCAGGTTGTCGAGCAGGGTCGGCGTGGGCACCAGCGACAGGTAGGCGTGGGCGTCGAACAGCACCAGCGTGGCCGTGGGCCGGGCGCGGGCCGGGCGGTAGACGTAGATGTCGCGCGCCTCGCCCAGGATGCGGCTGTCGAGGCGGTAGGGCGTGACCGTGCCGGCTGGCACCCCCGCGCGCGGCGCCAGCCATGGCTGTGGCGGCGCGGCCGGCAGTTCCAGCACGGACTTGAGCTGGAACGGATCCACGTCATGGTCCGGGAAGGTGCGGGGGTTGAGCGGATCGCGCTGCACCGTGGCCAGGATGGGGTCATGCCAACATACGGCCAAAGCGCTATCATAAGCCTCGCAGTTATATCGAAACCAAGAATCCAGCTAAATTCGATATAAAGGCGGAATCGCTGGCCGGCGCATCAACCGACTCGCTACGGAGCGGAGAACGCCGCCCCGATTTGCCGCGCGCGTTTCACCTCGTCGCCGTGCAGGTAGATCGAGGTGGTCGAGATCGACGCATGCCGTAGGTTGTCCCGAACCGTCGTCAATTCCGCGCCGCGCGCCAGCGCATGGGTCGCATGCGTGTGTCGCATCCAGTGCGGACTGGCCTGCCGCAGCTTCTCGGCGACAACCGGGCTGTCGGCCTGGATCAAGTCCACCGCTTGCACGAAGAACCGCCGCAATATGCCCCACAGTCGCGTGCCGGTGATGCCGCTGGCCGGATCCTGGCCAAGGCCACCGATCAAGGGGGTATTCGGGTCCCAGCGTGACGGCGTAACCGGCAGGCCGCGCTCCACCAGATACCGATCGAGCGCCGTGCGCGCTAGCGGCGGCAGCGCCACCTTGCCCGCCTTGGCCCCTTTGCCGACCAGGCTGAGCCAGTGGTCGCCATGCCCATCGATTTCAATGCCGCCAAGGGTCGCGCTGACGAGTTCGCTGGCGCGCAGGCCGGTGGCATACGCGAAATCGAGTACGAACCGCAGGCGCTGGGCCGCCGGCGCCTCCCACCCGTAGGACCACTCGAGTCCGTTGGCGAGCGTACGCACCAGCAACCATTCCCCCTCCGTAAAGGCATGGGAAGTATCCAACGCGGCGGCACGCGCGCTGCCGCGCACCTTGATGCCCGCAAAGGGGTTGGCCAACACGTACCGCTGCTGGATCAGCCAGCGGAACATGGCCCCGAGCACCGACAAGGCATAAGCGGTTGAACGTGGCGACAGGCCTTGCACGAACGGTCGCCATTCGGCGGAGGTACGCGGCCGAGGCGGTCCGACCCAGCGCCGGTGCGGCGTCGGCCGGCGCAGGAAGCTGCGGTACGCAATCGCGTCTTCGGTCGTGAGCGACGACAGGGGCCGCTCGCGCTCGACGATGGCCCACAGGATCAGGCGCTCGGCCTCCTTGCGGTAGGCCCGCTGTGTGGCCGGTGACTCGTGCAACGCCAGCCAGGCCTGCACCGCCGTGTAGTCATTGTCCGCATTGAGGGTGCAGGTCTGGCGCGGGGCACGAAAGGTGCCCGAGGAGCCATCGACCTCGTGGGGCAGGCGCAGGTGCTCCCAGGGCACGATCACCCCGCCGTCCGCCACGGCGATCAGCGCGCGAGCGCGTTCGGTGAGCTGCGGATGCTCGGCAAAAAAGGCCTCGATCCGCCGGGCGCTGGCCGGGCCCAAGCCCGGTACCGCGGCCCACCAGCGACGCCGGCGCGGAATGCGCACCGTCAGATCCGCCAGCGTCTGGATGCCGTGCGCGCACAACGCCGCGACGGCCCGAGGCGGCAGCCACAGGCCGATATCGTCGCCGATTTGCGGTGGCGGCGGGGGCAGGCGGCGCAGCGTGTCGATCGCCTGGCTGACGGACTTCGCCCGCCCGACTCGCTCGGCCGCGCCGTGCTCGAACCAGGCGGCCAGGTCCGGCCGTTGCCGGCGCCGCGCGAGTTCGGCCAGCTGGCGCCGGATGTGACCGAGGATGCCGCGCGCCGACTGGCCGCTGCTCTTGCGCTCGCCCAGGTAGCGCACCACCGCGTCGCGGGCCGATAGCCCTTCGTACCACGCGCGCAGCGCGGCCAGCGAGGCGGTATCCGGGAAATCCGCCGGCTCGACAGGGGCGGACGGGACGATGGCAGTCTGACGGGTTTTCATCGGTATCAGTTTAGTCTACCCATCATACTATTACGATAAGAAGAGTTATCGTAATAGGAATATCAACAAGGCGTCGCTCAAGAATGAGAACTCCGTGCGGTGAGTCGGACTATGGCATGAAGGATCTCGACGATAGCGCAAGATGCCCCCTGATGATCCACGGCCTCGAGGACGAGCAAAGTGCGCTGGATTTCAGCATTTCAGCGTTGCTATGCCTATCTTCTGATCTGACTACTTGTGCCATTTGGCGCACCCAACCCAGTGATCACCATTTTTGGGGGAGCGCTGAGCACTTCGCGCCCCGCCGGCACCACCCGCTGGCGGGGCTTTTCCATTCAACAACCCTGACAGGCTCAGCCCCAAATCAACCATATGGCTCATACCAAGCCTTGAGGTCTATTGTGTAACCTTTCCGAACAGCCCGCCGACGGGGGCCCGGAATTGCAGGTGAACAACGAGATCAGAGACCCTGACTGGGTTACGCGGCATCGCCGCCTTCTTGATAGCGCTCTCCACGTTCACAGCCAAGTAACGGCGGCGGGCTGTCCCGGCTTTTTCACCACGGGTAGCTCCCTGTCAGCAGAATGCGCGCATTTGGGGAGTAGGTGAGTTTGGAGGGATGGCCCCTCTCACCCGGCCTGCTCCGCAGCGGCCAATCCGCGCTGGGCCGCTGTGGGCGTAATGCCTGCAGCAGGAGCGAGACGCGCATAGCCGCGCACGCGAGACACTGCAGCAAGAAGCGATCGCGCGCCACACGGCCGAGCAGCAAGTCGCCGACCCCAAGGAGCGCCTGGCCGAGAACGAAGCCCACCGGCGCTCACTCGAGGAAAAACACCAGCACGCGCGCGAAGCCCTCGATCACTACCGCCAGGCAGTCAAGGACCAGCGCGACCAGGACCAGCGCCGGCACAAGCGGCAACTCCAGCAACTGCAGGCTGAATTACGCCAGGCGCAGCAGACCATCGTCGTCAAGCAGGAGGAGGTGACCCATCTGACCCAGGAGGGCGCGCGCCTGGTGGCCGAACTGTCCCCCACGCGCCAGGCCCTTCAGGAGGCACAAGAATTTAGTCGGCGCCAAGCGCAAAAGCTCGAAGCGCTGCAGCCGATCGAGCAGCGTAACGGCGTGCTGGCGGCGCAGATTGCCGACAAAGATAGCCACGCCCGGGCGCTAAAGGAGCAACTGACGGCGGCGTTGGCACAAGCTGGCGGCCTGTCGACGCAGGTGCGCGATCTTGAGCTGGCCCTGGCGCAGTCACAGGCCAAATACGAGGCGCAGCAAGGCATCGTGGCTGAGTTGCGCACCTATCTCGTGGCCAGCGAGCGGCCGACAGGCGGGTAGACGCGGTGACGAGCCGAAATACCCGTAGAGGTGGGGGCGTAGCGGTGTAGCTGTCGAGCGCGCGATACGCGCGGTTGCGCCGGTGGTTACGAAACAAGCATAAGGTCAGGCGACGCAATTAGAACACAGCCTTTCGATGACCAGCCGACCGAAGCCGCGACAGTCGTCAGTATTGGATTGGATGTCCGCTCGTCGCCTTTCACCGGACATCCGCGGCATGAAGGAAGGACGTGCCCTTCGGAATCCGCTCTCCCTCCTCAGTTCTTTGCCGGCCTATCACTTGCCCCGGTAATTGGGAAAGAACAACTGTTCCCCTTCAACCTTGTAAGCTGCGATTTCCCGCTGTCCCTCCGGGGAGGTCAGCCACTCAATAAATTTCGTCGCATCGGCATAGTTGGTGCCAGGATGCTTGGCCGGATTAACAGCGATCACGCCATAGGGATTGAACATCTTCGGGTCGCCCTGCAGAACGATCGCCAGGCCCGTCTTGGCACGATAGGCACCATAGGTAGCCCGGTCGGATAAGGTGTAGCCGGGAAGTTGAGCTGCCATGGTCAGGACTTCACCCATGCCCAGTCCAGCGCTGACATACCAGGGCTGGCCTTTGGGTTCAACGCCGGCTTGCTTCCAGTAATCCTTCTCCATCACGTCAGTGCCGGAGTTGTCACCGCGCGAGACGAATTTGCTCCCGCTGGTGGCAAGCTTCCTGAAGCCACTGATTACGTCTTTTTCGCCTTTAATTTTTGCGGGGTCGTTGGCTGGACCGACGACGATGAAGTCGTTGTACATCACGTCGCGCCGATTGACGCCGTAGCCAGCGGCAACGAACTCGTCCTCCATTTTGCGGGCGTGTACCAACAACACGTCGACATCGCCCATCTCACCCATCTTCATGGCTTTGCCCGACCCCACCGCTATCACTTTCACGCTAACGCCACTCTGGCGCTCGAATTTGGGCAGCAGGGCCTTGAGCAAACCAGAGTTTTCGGTGCTGGTGGTAGTCGCCAGCTTCAGTTCACCGGCATAAGCAAAGCCGGTGGCGGCAAAGCCAAGCGCCGCCAGGCCGGCAGCGATACGGCGAGGAAAGGAAGACGCCATGTGGACCCTCCAGTTATGTTTTGCGGAACATGATTGCCCCGCGTCGTCAGATCGGAAAAAATGCGGGAGTATGTTTGCTACAACGGCAAACCATTGTGGCCGTCTGCACTTGCAAAAGTAAATATGAACCGGATTGCATATGTCACTTCATTTTGAGCTGTTTCCGGTCCTCGGTGCGAACGACAACCCACGTGCCAATGGTAAGGTGTTCCAGTTGCTCAAGGCAGTGCGGGAGACCGGCTCGCTGCTGCAGGCGGCGCAGACGCTTGACGTCTCATACCGACACGCTTGGGGGACTTTGCGAGCTTGGGAGGAGATGGTTGGTCACCAAGTTCTTGAGGCGGAACGCGGCCGGGGAGCATCGTTGACGCGCTTCGGCGAACGCCTGCTTCGGGCGGAAATGCGTCTGCGCGAGACCATCACGCCTGCCGTGCAAGCAGCGATGGTCCAGTTCATGAGCGACGTGGAGGAAGCAGGACGTCCACGGACCGCCGTGCGCTTTTCCGGCAGTCATGATCCAGCGGTGGAGCAACTGTGTTTGGCCCTGCAAGAAACCGCGCCTTCTTACCAGTTCGAATCGGTCTTCTGTGGCAGCGTCGAAGCCCTGATCTGCCTGCACGAGCGTCAAGCGGATTTAGCCGGCTTCTATGTGTCTCCGGTTCAGGGGATCGGTTCGGTTGCACACATTACCTTGAAAAAGTGGCTGCGCCCGGCAACGGTACGGCTGGTGCGCCTCGCATGGCGTGAAGAAGGCCTGATCGTTGCACCACACATGGCTAGCGAGATCAACGGATTGCGTGATCTGGTGCGTACAGGCGCCCGATTCGTCAATCGGCAGCGCAGCTCTAATGCGCGCATGTTGTTCGATCAGCTCTTGGCCAAGCACGGCATCTATTCCGATCAGATTGTTGGTTACGACGAGACCGAGTTCGCCAACGAAAAGGTGGCGGAGGCCGTCCATGCCGGCCGAGCGCAGGTTGGCTTTGGGCTTCGAGTGAGCGCTGAAGCACTTGGCTTGAGTTTTGTGCCGTTGACGCAAGAGGCCTACTATCTGGCGCTGCGCAAGGGAGACCAAAGTGCCCCATGGATGCAGGTTCTGATTAGCACGCTCGGCACTCTGGATTTTGCCCGCAGGCTTCGAGCGCTGGCAGGCTACCTGCCAGCAAAGCCGGACGGAATCATGACGCCGGAGGAAGCATTGCCCTGGTATGGGGCGGACGGAAAAGACCGGCCTTGAGCGATCGGCATTCACGTGAAGGCGTCATCGCACACAAGGCAATTAGCGCGGAATTCGTTGATCGCCGCCTCGCAACCATTGCCGGCGAGCCTGAAGGGAACGGTTTGATGAAGGAGGCCCAGTGCCGCTAGATAACAACACATGTCGTCCCTTGCGGCGATTGTCCTTTCTCGTGGTCTTGCCATTCTTGGCTGCGGCGTGCGGCACTCTAAAAGAGCCGCTAGGTGTCGCTCATAACTCTACAACTCCCGCGCCACTCCACGGGGCGGGATCCGAAGGCTCGAGCGTCGGAGGCGGGGTGAGCAAGCAGTTTCGGATTAGCGGTGCAGTCATGCGCCCAGCCTCGTTCGATCTTGCTACGTTACAGGCAATGCCGGCGGTTACTCGGACTGTTGGCAACACCACCTATACCGGCGTTAGCCTGTGGAACCTGATTAACGCCGCTGATATCAGCGTGAATCGCGCTGTGAAGAATGACATCCTGCGCGGATATGTGGTCGCAACCGGCAGCGATGGCTATCAGGTCGTTATCTCACTCGGCGAGATATCGCCTGAATTCGGCAACCAGCCCGACTTGATTGCATACCGCGCCGACGGGGCTCCTTTGACATCAAACGGCTTTGCTCGGCTGGTTGTGCCCAATGACATCAAAGGGGGGCGCTTTGTCTCGAATCTGGTCAGCTTGGAGGTGCGGGCGGCGGCACCAGCGCCATAGAAAACGTATGCGAGCGTCTTCGTAGTTCGATTTCAGGTAATTTCATTTCGTCGCGCGCTTCCACTCCGGCTCCTCGGATGACAAATGTGTAGCAGGAAGCGGTCGTTCAAAGGCAACGAATGGGAATTGCCTATGCGGCATAGCCATAGCCCACCACGCCCCATCGCTGCATCCCGCGGTTTCCTCCCTCGAGGATTGTTCAACGCCTGCCCACACGCGCCACGGCCTCTCACAGCCCTGCAGACGGGGGCAGACATCGAACAATCCGATATGACTTTCCGTGTCAATCGGAATGTGTGGTTTGCAGTGGTTTCATACGCGAATGAATTCCCTGAGGGCGGCGTAACAGTAAATCTCGACGG
>NZ_AQUR01000078.1 GCF_000372525.1 Cupriavidus neocaledonicus | reverse complement strand
CAGCGGAAGATCCCGCACGCGCCGCACCACCGTCTCATGGACCTGCCGACACTTCGATCCGCATTCCTCGCAGTACATTACCTTGCTGACCGGCTTCAGGTACAGCGCCAGCGTACGGCTTTCCCCTTCTGGCCATACCACCAGATCCAGCTTGTAGCCATCCCAGCAGCCCAACGCCTGCAGCGTCTTCCGATCCAGCATCCCGTTCCCTATGACCGTCTTAACGGCCATTAGGATACGGAATGTGGCAAATCAGGCCCCGGAATTCTTCGAAGAACCAAAAATCAGCCCGGCCCTGGTGCCGGTGGTAATGAGCGATGGTTGGCCGGTGGATTCCGAGGACATAGAAAATGCGGGTTGTGAACGTGCAGGGAACAAGGATACCGGCTCCGGGGTTCCGCCACCTGCCCAGGCCCTGACGCATGCGTGCTGAAACGTGTCCTCGTAGCCGGCGCGGTCGCCCGCGGCGATCCCGTCCAACCCACCTTCCGAGATTCCGATTGCCAATGGCGCAGCGCATCGCTACGCCGGCGTGCGACTCCCTTGACCTGGTTCGAGGATGCTCCGGAAGCCTCACTGTATCGAAGGCACGATGCCCAGCTTTTCTGCCAGCATTCGCTCATAGACGCCAAAGTGCTTGTCGACGTCTGCCTGGCTGACAACCACTATTTCCATGGTGACCTGGCCCACCTTCAGCCCAAGCATCGTGGCCAACGCCAGCTCCAGGGGCGGGGCTGCTTCGCGGTCTTTGGCAAACGTCGTGCCGACGCTGACCGTGTAGGCCCTCTCGCCTTCACTGCTTACCTCGACCAGCCTTGCCGCTGCGCTCAGGTTGCTCTCAATGGCGATCCTGGCGAGTTCCGCCACACGCCGCGTCCTCTCGGTGGGGAACCCGCGCGCGCATCTCAGCCGCAGCCGATGCTTGCCCAGCGTTAGCCATTCGGAATCAAACTCCATCGAAGTCTCCTTTAGCCAGAGATGCGTATTGACCTGGAGCCGGGGCATGCCAGAATCCGCTTCCGTTTGGCTGCTACGGTAGCGAGAAGCCAGCTGCCACCCGGCCCATTCTTCTATCCGGCTCATTTCACGTCAATTCGACGGACCGCAGCCTGCGGCGAGCCCGACTTGGGCAAGCGCACCGTCAAGAGGCCGCGCTCGAAGCGCGCATCGACGTGGTCCAGGTCGAGGCCGTCCGGTAACGGGATGCTGCGCATGAATGCCCCATATGCGCGCTCCAGGCGGTAACAGCCGTTTTCTTCGCTGCAAACATCCTGTCGCTTCTCTCCGCGCAGCACCAGCGCCCCATCCTCGATGGTGGTCTGCACGTCCTCACGCTCCATGCCCGGCAACTCGGCCGTGATCCGCAATGCCGCGCCATCGTCGACCACGTCGATCCTCGGCTGGAACCGGGAAGAGCTGAAGTCGCCGAACCACCGGTCCAGACCGCTGAAGCCGGCGAATGGTTCATGCAGGAATTCCCCCATCGCGCGCCATGGTTCGCCGGAGAAGAGCCGCGAAACGTCCGGCCATTCGGAGGCCCTGTGCCGGGGCACAGGAACGTTTGACGGCTCGTCCCCGGATGGCTTCTCCGCCGCTGGTCTCCGCAGGAACTTGAAGGGATTCCACTTGCCCAGATCCGTCTTCATCTCGTCCTCCATTCACGCAACGAAAAACACCTGGCCCATCGGGCAAGAGGCACGTCGGCAGCGCGCAAGCTGGCGCAGCCGACGCACCCGCGACCACTCACGCCACGGTGACTGCGATGCGGCGCGGGCGCGCTTCCTCACGCCGCGGAATCGTTAATCTCAGTACGCCGTCGTGCAGGTTTGCCTCGATTCTTGACGTGTCAAGATCGGGGCTTAACGCAAATGCGCGAGCGAAGTGAGGCTCCCGGATTTCCGCGTGTTGCACGCGCAGTTCCCTGGGAGTCGGCACCACCGCCTCGGCCTCGATATGGAGGTTACCGTCATGGACATTCACCTCGAGCTTGTCCTTCGTCACGCCCGGAAGATCTGCCCAGAGGGTGACGCCATTGCTGTCCTCGACAATGTCGACCGCGGGCAGCAACGTCACGGTCGGCGGCGACTTTTCCTCCTGGCCTTTTGTCACCGCGCCCTGGCTGCGTTCAACCACTTGCGTTGTATCGTTCATGGCTTGCTCCTCGCGTTATTGGACCGTAATCGCCCGTGGCTTCGAGGCTTCCTGCTTGCCAACACTGACAGACAGGCAGCCGTTGGCATAGCGCGCCTGGACTTTTTCGGGGTCGGCGCCCTGCGGCAATTCGACCACGCGCCGGAAGGCGCCGGTGAAGCGCTCCTGCTTGTACAGCCGCAATTCCGGATCGTCGACCGCATGCGTCGGTTCGCGCTCTCCGCTGATGGTCAGCAAGCCCTTGTCGATCGACACCTCGAGCTTGTCCTGCCTGATACCGGGCGCGAACGCGACCACCTCGAACGAGTCGTCCGTGGCGCCGATATTGACGGGCGGAAAGGCTCCGAAACGGCCGGAGCGAATGCTGGATGGAAATCCGCCGAACAAGCTCGCCATCTGCCTTTGCATGCGGTCGAACTCGTTGAACAGGTCGGTTCCGAAGAATAGATCACTCATGGTCGTATCCTCCTTCGATGCAGCAAGGAGGCGAAGGGGCAACGCGCTACCATTCACCTGCCAGGCTGCTGGCAAACAAATAGAAACACGCAGCGCGCAACGTCGCGACTGCCTGAGCGAAAAATAAAATAGTAACGGCGCCGAAAAATTTCAAGAGGGACCGAGGTGGGCTCAGCGGTAGAGCGACTGTGATCTTTGGTGCTCTTTTGATGCTAGACCTGCAACGCCCCGCCCCGCAGGTCCGTCATGATCTGCTCGGCAAGAAAATCGCAGGGCGGCCGCTTTGACTTCGCGCTGCGGGCAAGGATCAGCTCGAGCGGCGGCAGGTCAGGCAGGCCATGGGCCTGGCCCAGGATGGTCAGTTGCGGCGGGATCGCGCAGCGGGCCAGCGCGGCGACGGCTAGGCCGGCCTCGACCATGCTGAGCAGGCCCAGCAGGCTCGGACTCTCGTACGAGGTTCGATGCGCAATCCGCGCGCGGTCGAGGCTGCGTATCGCGTTCTCGCGCGCCACGCTGCCCGGCATGAACACGGCGATGGGCAGCGGCCGGTCCTCCCAGACTTGCGGCCCGTTGGCCATGGCGGCCCATGCCATCGGCTCATGACGGATGAAGTCGCCGGACAGGCCCTTCGTGCGCGTGCCGCAGACCAGGTCCACGGTGCCGTCCTTGACCAGTGGCGCGAGCGCGCTGCTGGGCAGGCCGACGACCTGGATCTCCACTTTGGGGTACGTGGTCGAGAACTTCTTCAGCACCGACGGCAGCAGCGATGACGCATAGTCGTCGGGCACGCCGATCGCCACCTTCCCCGTCACCTCCGGCCGCACCACCGCCGCCCAGGCTTCGTCGCGCAGCGCCAGCATGCGCCGGGCGAAGCCCAGCAGCACTTCGCCCTCGTGCGTCAGCACGATGCTGCGCGGCCGCCGCACGAACAGCGGCCGGCCCAGCGCTTCCTCCAGTGCCTTGATCTGCATGCTGACGGCGGATTGCGAACGGTTCACCGCCTCGGCGGCACGCGTCATGTTGCCGGTCTCGGCAACGGCGATCACCGTGGCCAGCACATCGTGGTCGAGCATCTTCATGGGTATCAGGAAAACTGGACGCAACAATCAATATTATGCGTTTTTCTTCTTGCAAACGGCGTGCGATATTCACCGGCAACGAACCCGAAACCTGGACCGCAAACCGGCGCCGCGCCCAGAGCGCGGGCTTCCGGCATCCGCCCTGCTCGCATGGACAACAACGCCGCTTCGCTGCTCGTCGACCACCCGCTACGCGCCTCCCTGGTCGCGGAATTGCATGCCCGCCCCTTTCTCCGGCTCAGCGGCAGCGTGTCACTGACCCACTACGCGATCTACTCGGACGAAGATCCTGCGATCCACGAGGATCTGGTGCGCACCCTGTGTGAACAGACCGGCATGGCGCTCCCGGCGGACGGCGTCACGCACTACGCCATCCAGTCTCGGTTCGGCTGGCATCTGAAGTGGGAGCGCCACACCGAGTTCTCCACCTTCACGTTCGTCAGTCCGCGCGACGACACCGACTACTTCAACGACCTCGCCATCGACGGTGTTCCGGCCGACTGGCTGACCCTGCTGGCCGGCAAGCGCTTCCATGCGGTGCGGATGGAATTGTTGTCAGGCCAGGCGGCCGCCACCGTCAGTGCGAACCTGCGTGACTGGCTCGACGGGCCGGTTCTGGTCGGCAGCGATGTCCTCGGCGGCGGCAAGGTCTATTGCGACTGGAACGTGCGGGCCGACGGCTATATGCGCATCCTGGCGATCGACGAGGACTTTCGCGAGGAACAGGGCGGCAGGCTGCTGCAGCGGCTCTACGAGATCGAGACCTATCGCATGATGGCGTTGCTGGCGTTGCCGGTTGCGCGCCGCCTGGGGCGGGAGCTCGACGACATCCACGCATCGCTGCAGGAACTGATGCGGGCCATGGACGCGCGCCGCGCCGGCGACGACGATGCCGGGCTGCTCGACCGGCTCACCGAACTGGCCGTGCGCGTGGAATCGCTGTCCGGGCACAGCGGGCGCTTCAGCGCCTCGCGCGCCTACGAGCGCATCGTGCTGGCGCGCATCCAGGAATTGCGGGAACAGCGCATCGAAGGCATGCCTACCATCTCAGAATTCATGGAGCGGCGTTTCGGCCCCGCCATGGAGACGTGCCGCAGCGTCTGGTCGCGCCACGAACAGATCGCGGCGCGGGTCGCGCGCGCGGTCGACCTGCTCCGCACCCGTGTCAACCTGGCGCAGGAACGGGATGTCACCCGGCTGCTGGCCGGACTGGAGCGTACCGCGCGCAACCAGTTGCACCTGCAGCATGCCGTCGAGGGGCTGTCGGTTGCGGCGATCTCCTATTACGTGTTGTCGATCGCGGCGGCGGGACTGAAGGCGTTGCACGTTATCAAGCTCCCGGTGGATCCCGAACTGGCCGAAGGCCTCTTGATCCTGCCGGTGGTGCTGATCGTGCTCGGCGTCATCAAGCGCAGCCGGACCCGGACACCGCACGATGGCCCTGTCCCGGCAGGCCACGCCTGAAGCGTCGCAGACCTGAATTTGCATACCCTCGAAACACGCTTATGAACGCCATCACCACCATTGCCCCCTCCCCGGCTTCGTTGCCTGGCGCTGTCCGGCAAGCGCCGCAGCCCGTCCCGAATCGCGCGGGCAAGCCAAAGACCCCCACCGAAGTGCTGACAGACAACTCGAACGACCGCCCAGACGTCGCGACGATCGCGGTACTCGGCTACAACTGAGGCAAGACCATGCCCGCCCGGACCCGGGTGGGCAGGTCCCTCACCGCAAAACGCCGCGGACAGTTCCGTCCCACTGCCTCCCTGCCCCATCCGCGCGGCCATCCTGCCAGGTGCTACCATTGCTCGGCATGCTGCACAGAACGACGGCTAGCCAATCCGTCCATCGCCACGGCGCTCGCGCAAGGCGATGCCATCGAACCTTCCATGGAACTGCGTCAACTCCGCTACTTCACCAAGGTCTGCGAACTCGGCAGCTTCGGCAAGGCAGCGCTCGAACTGGAGCTTGCCACCTCCGCGCTCAGCCAGCAGATCAGCAGGCTCGAGCGCGAACTGTCGACGCGCCTGCTGCAGCGCCAGTCCACGGGCGTGGTGCCGACCGATGCCGGACTTGCCTTCCTGCGGCAGGCCCAGCTGACGCTGCGCCACGCCGACGATGCGGTACGGGCCGCGCAGCAGGCGCGGCTGTCCGGCCATGTCAGCATCGGCCTGGCCTCGACGACCGCCGCGGTGCTGGGCGTGCCGCTGCTGCGTGCCATGGCTGCGCGCTATCCCGACGTGCGGGTCCACGTGGTCGAGGCGCTGTCCGGGCATCTGAGCGAAATGCTCAATGCGCGCCGGCTGGACCTGGCGATCGTGTTCCGCACCGAGACCGCGCGCCGCTGGAGCGTGACGCCGCTGCTCGACGAAAAGCTCTATGTGCTCGGTGCTGCGGGCTTGCCGGGCCTGCCGGGTAGCCAGCGTGCCCGGCTTGCGCAGCTGGGGGAGCTGCCGCTGATCCTGCCGAGCGCGACCCATGGCCTGCGCGCCCTGCTCGACGCGGCCTTTGCGCGGGTGCGCGTGACGCCGAACGTGGTGGCCGAGATCGACGGCCTGTCGCTGCTGATGGATGCAGTGCGCGCGGGCTTTGGCGCCACCATCCAGCCCGGCGCAGCGACCGCGCGCCTCAATGACCCGACGCTGGTGCGCTCGCGGGTGGCCGACGCCCAGGTCGGGCGGCACAACCTGCTGGCCAGCCTTTCCGATGACGAGCTGTCGCCTGCGGCGCTGGCGGCGCGGGTCGTGCTGGCCGATACCGCGCGCAGCCTGGTGCGCGACGGCGCCTGGTTCGGCGCGACGCTGCACAAGGACTGAGGCCGGGACGGTGGCGCGCTGCCGCCCGGTCTGAGCGTTGGCCTCAATCGACCGTGATCTTCCGCTCCCTGACGATCGCGCCCCACTTTGCGCTCTCTTTCTTCATGAAGGCGAGCAGCTCCGGCCGCGTGGTCGGCTGCGGTGTGAGGCCATGCTTGTTCAGGGCATCCCTTTACCCCGGCGTCGTTCAGCACCTTGACGAGCTCCTGGTTCCAGCGATCGAGGACCGGGGCCGGCGTCTTGCCCGGGGCCACGAAGGCATACCAGTTCAGCGCCTCGAAACCGGGATAGCCGGATTCCGCTACCGTGGGCACGTTGGGCAGGTACGCCGGCCGCACCGGGCCGGTGGTGGCCAGCGGCACCAGCTTGCCGGCCTCGACCTGCGGCATCGCCGTCGGCGGTGCGGAAAAATACGAGGTCACGCGCTGGCCAAGCAGGTCCTGCAGTGCCGGTGCTCCGCCCTTGTAGGGGATATGGACCATCTCGATACCGGCACGCTGGTTGAACAGTTCGCCGGCAAGATGGGAGGCCGAGCCGGCGCCGGTCGACGCGTAGTCCACCGTCCCCGGCTTCTTCTTCGCCAGCGCGACCAGTTCGGCCAGTTTGTTCACGCCGGCGCCCTTGTGTACCACCAGCACATTGGGAAAGTTCACCCCGCCCGAGACTGGCGCCAGGTCCTTGAACGGATCGTAGGGCAGCTTCATCAGATGCGGCGCGATGGTCAGCGGCCCGATCGAGCCGAACAGCAGCATGCTGCCATCGGCCGGGCCGCGCGCCACCAACTGGTGAGCGATATTGCCGCCGGCACCGCCGCGGTTGTCGACGACGACCGGCTGACCGAGGTTGTCCGCCAGTTTCTTGGCGATCAGTCGCGCGGCGGCATCGGCGGCGCCGCCGGCGGCGAAGCCCACCACCAGAGTGACCGGCTTGCCGCCGGCGATCGGCTGCGCTTGCGCAAGACCCGGTGAAAAGGAAAAACAGAGCGCGGCCAGCAAGGGTGCGCGCAGGATCAATCGACGGTCCATCGAATCGGTCTCCGTATTGTCGTTCTGGAAAGGTTCTGTCTGGAAAAGCGTGGGGACTGGCCAGGCGTCAGCCAGCCAGCCGCTCAGTCCGCCCCGAGCCCGACCGGGTTGGGGCGGCGTTTTTCCACCGCATGGCGCAGCAGCGCGGCACTGCGGAACACGCCGTGGGCAAACTTGCCGTAGGGCATGGTGGCAAACAGCGCCATTACCGCCCCCAGGTGCAGGCACAGGAGCATCGCCATCGCCGGCGTGGCGCGCCCCAGCCACAGCGCCAGGCCGCTGGTGGCGGTCAGGAACAGCAAGGCGATGAAGCCCAGGTCCATCGGCCGCTGGCCTGGCGCCAGGTGCAGGCGGTGACGCTGCAGGTTGAGCCAGCCGAGCCCCGCGGTGCCGAGCGCGAGACTGGCGCCGCCGAGCGCACCGAGCACCTTGGGCAGGCTCGGCAGTTCGTATGGCGCGTGCCAGCCGAAGGCATAGTGATAGACCGTGGCCACGGCGGTGGCGGCAAAGCACAGCAGGAAGCCGTAGAAGGTCAGATGGTGGAAACGCCGGCGCGCAAGCGTGAAGGCGTCGTCGGCGTTGTTGCAGCCGGCACCGTGGCCGCCGTCGAGGTATTTCAGCCGCAGCACGGCGGCTCCTGCTTCCGCCGCCGCCGGCGCGCTCACTGGCGCACCGCTGGTCGCGGGGGTGACTTCGCGCCAGAACCTGCGCACGCCCATGGCCAGCGCAAGCACGACGAAGCCGAACACCGGCGCAAACATCGACACCAGCAGGTTGTGCGGGAACAGCGCGTAGAAATTGCCGCTGGCAGTTCCGCCCCACAACGTACCGTTGAGCGCCGCGGCCAGCAGCAGGAACAGGGTCAGGCCAAGCGCCAGCGCCAGCGACACGGTCAGGCCATTGCGCCGGTACAGCGCGCCCAGTGCTGGCGGCCAGGCATAGTCCCGGTAGGTCTGGCCCCGGACCTCGGCCATCGCCACCGGCACATTGACGGCGAACTCGTGCGGCGGCGCGTACTGGCAGGCATGCAGGCAGGCCCCGCAGTTGTGGCACAGATTGGCCATATAGTGCACGTCGGCGCGGCCAAACTCGAGCCGCCGCGTCATCGCGGGAAACACCGCGCAGAAGCCTTCGCAATAGCGGCAGGCATTGCAGATCTGCAGGATGCGCGCGACTTCGCCTTCGGCGGCCGTCAGCGGCAAGACGGGATGGACCGGAATCACGCGTCGCTCCGCCCCGCCCACGCCTTGCGCGTTGGCACGAGCCTGATCGACCAGCTCAGCTAGCGATGGCATTGGACTGCTCCATGTCGAAATCGGGATGTTCGAAGCCGCAGGCATGCGCGGCGCGCACGCCGGCAATGCGGCCGAAGGCGGTGCCGATCGCCATGCCGACGCCGGCGGTATAGCCCTTGCCCAGCACGTTGCCGGCCATCATTTCGCCGGCGACGAACAGGTTCGGGCTGGGCCTGCCATCGAAGTAGACCTGGGCGTTTTCGTTGACTCTGAGGCCCAGGTAAGTAAAGGTCACGCCCGGACGCAGCGCGTAGCCGATGTAGGGCGGCGTGTCGAGCGGCCGCGCCCAGTGCGTCTTGGCCGGCGCGATGCCCGCGGTGGCGCAGTCGTCCAGCACCGTGTGGTCGAAGCTGCCGGGCCGGCATGCCGCGTTGAAGGCTTCGACGGTTTGCACAAAAGTGGCTTCGGGCAAGCCGAGCTTGCGCGCCAGTTCGCCGAGCGTATTGGCGCTCGTGCCCGGGAACACCGGCGGCATGAAGCGGCCGATGGCCTTCTGGTCGATGATCGAGTAGCCGATCTGCCCCGGCTGCTGCGCGACCAGACGTCCCCAGATGGCGTAGCGCTTGGGCCAGAAATCCTCGCCCTCGTCGTAGAAGCGCTCGCCGTCGCGATTGACGACCACGCCGAGCGAGACACAGTCGATCCGCGTGCAGATGCCGCCGTCATAAAGCGGAGCGCGCGCGTCGATCGCCACCATGTGCGCCTGGGTCGGATCGCCGATCGCATCGGCCCCGGCGTCGATCATATGGCGCAGCAGCACGCCCTGGTTGAAGCGCGTGCCGCGGATCAGGAAGTTGTCCGACGGCCACTCGCCGCGTTCGTTCCGGCCCCACGCCTCGCGCAGCCAGTCCCGGTTCGACTCGAACCCGCCGGCGGCCAGCACGCAGGTCCTGGCCTCGATGCGTTCGCCGGCAGCGGTTACCGCCGCGATGAAACGGTCACCGTCGCGCTCGATACCGACCACCTGGGTGTCGTAGCGGATCTCAACGCCAAGCGCCTCGGCACTGCGGAAATAGGCATTGACCAGCGCCTTGCCGCCACCCATGAAGAAGGCATTGGTGCGCGCCACATGCAGCGCCCCCGACAACGGCGGCTGGAAATGCACGCCATGCCGGCGCATCCAGCCCCGGCAACGCGACGATGCACGGATGGTCATGCGCGCCAGCCGCTCGTTGGTGATGCCACCCGTCACCTTCAGCAGGTCCTGCCAGTATTCCTCTTCCGGGTAGGCATCGACCAGCACGTCCTGCGGCGCCTCGTGCATGCAGCGCAGGTTGCGGGTGTGCTGCGAATTGCCCCCGCGCCATTGTCGCGGCGAGCCCTCCAGCAGCAGCACCGAGGCACCCGCCTCGCGCGCCATCAACGCGGCGCACAGCGCGGCATTGCCGCCGCCGATCACCAGCACATCTTTCATGGGGGAATCTCCTTGTAGGCTCGACTGTAAGCAGGGCCCGATGGAGACGAAAGATGGTGGTGATTAAGGCGTGTTCAGTTTTTGTGAAGGGTCGGGAGCGTCCCAACGCCAACAGCGGGGACGGCCCAAACCGTACCCCGCTGCCCTCTCCCTGCCGCAATGCCGTCAGGGCTTTACCGCGATCGCCCCGATCTCCACGGCAACGTCGCGTGGCAGGCGCGCGACCTGGACCGTTGCCCGTGCCGGCGCGACGCCGGTGAAGTAGGTCCCGTAGACCTCATTCATCTTGCCGAAGTCGTTCAGGTCCTTCATGTAGACGGTCGTGGAGACGACGTCGGCCATGGTCATGCCGTCGGCCGCGAGTACCGCCTTCAGGTTGTCGAGCACCAGCCGGGTCTGGGCCTCGATGGGCGCATCCTTGAGCAACTCGCCGGTCTTCGGGTGAATCGGGATCTGGCCGGCAAGATACAGCACGTTGCCGGCGCGGATGGCCTGGGAGTAGGGACCGATGGCCTTGGGGGCGTCGGCCGAGGCGACGGCGCGCAGCGTGCCGCCGTGCTGGGCGCAGGCCGACAGCGAGGCCGCGCCGCAAAGGGCCGCGGCAATCAGGGCGATAGATCGTTTCATGAGCTTGGCTCTTGTCGTGTTGGAACGGAACCGGTTACGCCATGGCGCCGGACAGGGTCCACATCGATTCCACCAGCCGGTCGATGTCGTTCGCGTCGTGCCACAGGTGCGTGGAAATGCGGATGCCGTAGTGCTGGGCCGGCGCGCCGATGACCTCGAAGTTCACCGAGCGGATCACGAAGCCCGGGGCAAAGTCGCTCAGCATGCGGTTGACGAACGTCGTGGCCTTCTGCTGGTTCATGACGTCATCGCGATTGCGGAACGGGTTGAAGCAGGTCAGCGCGGACAGCAGCTTCGGATCGTCCTTGGGCGAGTACAGCGCCTCGACGCCCCAGCGTTCGACGATCTTTTCCTTCAGGTAGGACGACAGCGTCAGGTCGTAGGTCTCGATCTTCTTCCTGCCGATGGTGTCCCACATCTCGCACGCGCGCGCCAGCGCCCGGAACATCGGCACGTGCAGGCTGCCGCAGGACGTCACCGTGGCGGCGATGTCGTACGCACCGCGCGGCTGCCTGACGTAAGAGCTGGTATGGATCGGATACCACTCCGGCAACGGCAGCGGATTGGACGGGCGCATCTTGTTGCGGATCACCAGGATGCCGGTGGAACCCGGGCCGCACTGCCACTTGTGGCCGGCGCCGGACATGAAGTCCATGCCCAGCGCGCCGTAGTCGTACGCCATCATGCCGGGCAGGTGGGCACCGTCGACGATGCTGATCAGGCTGTGGGCCTTCACCACTTGCATCAGGTCGGCGATCGGCAGCATGGTGCCGGTCTTGTAGGTCGGCGCCGACCACATCATCGCGCGTACCCGCTTGCCCTGCCCCTTGAGCGCGCGGATGCGCTCGTCGAACAGCTGCACATAGGTGCTCGCGGTCTGGTTGTTGCCGACCGGCAGCGCAATGGTCGAGACCTCGATGCCGTAGCGGTCGACCGCGATATTGAGCGGTGTCAGGCCGCCGCCGTGTTCGTGGTTGGTGGTGACCACCACATCGCCCGGCTCCCACTTGATGCCGAGGATCGCATGGCACATGCCCGACGAGGTATTGCCGGAGAATGCCACCTCATCGCCGTCGACGCCAAAGCCCTTGGCCACGGCCGCGCGCAGGTCGGCGAGGTTGCCGTAGCCGCTCGATGAATCGGCGGCCTTGGCGAGGTTTTCCTGGCTGAAGACATCGAGCACCACCTTGGGCATCGAGCCGCCGGTGCCGATGTTCATGTAGACCTTCTCGGGCTTGAGCACGAACATGCCCTGCACCTCGCTCCAGAAGGCTTCATCCTGAGCCAGCTGCGAGCGCAGGTCCGACGATGCCGCCGAGGCGTCGTCCGAGCACGCGCTGATCAGCGGCGCCAGCGCCAGCGAGCCGGCGCCGTAGGCCAGCATGCGCAGGAATTCGCGCCGCTTGGGCGTCCATGTCGCCAGGTCTTCCGGATGCGGTGGTGTTGCGACAGCCGCTCTCTGCTTTTGCTTCAGCTCGTCCATGGTGCTCTCCCGTTGTATCCCACGATCGGCGCATCGGCCCGTCAGCAATGCCTGCATGCCCGGCGCCTGTTCCGGAAAAAAGTCTACGCAAACAACGGCCGCGACAGCAGCACGACTTTCCCCTACGCAGTAATACAGAGAGCGCGTGCCGCGCCCCAATGATGGTGCGCACCACCGCCCTGCCGCAGTGCAAGCGCACCAGGCAGGGACACATCGCACGGGTAAAGGGCAATCAGCAGTCCGCGGCCAGTGCCGCGTCGGCGAGCTGGATCGCGTGCAGGTCGGAGAAGTGGACCGCGTACTTCACCAGCTCGGCGCGGCCGCCCACCTGCAGCTTGCGGCGCAGGTGCAGCCGGTGCGTTTCGACGGTGCGCACCGACGTGCCGAGCCGCTCGGCGATCTCCTTGTTGGAGCGGCCCTCGGCCAGCAGCTTGAGCACCGTGGCCTCCTTCGGCGTGAGCGCGCGGCGCGACGACGGCGGCGGCTCGTCGGTCTGCAGGAAAGCCTGCAGCTCGGCGTTGAGATAGGTGCCGCCGGCCGCCACCGTGCGGATCGCGCTCACCAGTTCTTGCGCAGGCGCTTCCTTGAGGACGTAGGCGGCGACGCCGAGGGCGAAGGCGCGCCGCACGTATTCCGGGTCCTTGTGCATCGACAGCGCGATCACGCGCACCGACGGAAAGCGTTCGGCAAAGCGCGTGGCAAGCTGCAGGCCGTTGGCATCGGGCATGTGGATGTCCGACACCACCAGGTCCGGGTCATGCCGGCCGGCCAGGAGGATGGCTTCCTCCACGCTTGCGGCCTGGCCCACCACCGTCATTTCCCCGGTGGCCTCCAGGCGCAGGCGGACGCCGTCCAGCACAAACGGATGGTCATCGACCAGCAGCACACGAAGGTTGGGGGTCATGCGGCAGGCCTCCTGGCAGGGGAATGATGGCCCAGGCCTCGACCGGGCCGGGTCCTGGTCTGTGTTTCGTGCGCTGGCGGCGGCAGGCGCAGCCGGGCCGCGACGCGCGTGCCGCCGGGGCCGGTGTGCACGGCGAAGTCGCTGCCTTCCAGGCTTTCGATGCGCTCGCGCATATTGCGCAGGCCGATGCCGCCCTTGCCGTCGGCGCGGACCTTGTTCAGGTCGAAGCCGTGGCCGTTGTCCTCCACCGTCAGCGCCACGTGATGTCCGCTGCCGGCCAGCGTGACCTGCACCCGGCTCGCCCGCGCGTGCGTGAGGGCGTTGTTCAAGGCCTCCTGCGCGACCCGGAACAGCGCAGTGCGCTGCGCCTGCGACAGCGCGGGGATGGCCCCCTGCTCGACGAAGCGCACCTCGACGGCGCGCTGCGGGTGCAGCTGCTCGACCAGCATGCTCAGCGCGGCGGCCAGTCCCAGGTCGGTCAGCAAGGCCGGATGCAGCCCGTGCGAGACCCGCCGGATCTCGACCAGGGCTTCCTGCAGGCGGCCCAGGCCCTGTGCCAGCAGTGCCTGCGGCGCGTGGCGACGCGAGCGCGGGCGCTCCTTGTCCGGCTCGGTGCCGGGCTCCTGCTCCAGATGCACCTGGGCGGTCTCCAGCAGGTACTTTGACGACACCAGCACCTGCACCACGCCATCATGCAGTTCGCGTGCGACGCGGGCGCGCTCCTCTTCCTGCGAGCTCACCACACGCCGTGCCAGGCGCCGCAGCTTCTCGCCCGAAATGCGCGAATTGCGCAGGTTCCAGGCCAGTCCTGCCAGGCTGATCAGCATGACCGAGCCGATCGCGAAGGCAGTGAGCCGGATCTGCGTATCGCGCAGCGTGCGCGCGGCGTTGGCATCGAACGCGGCCAGTTCGCGCTCGATGTCGTCCATATAGAGGCCGGCGCCGATCACCCATCCCCATTTGTCGGCGGTCCTGACATACGACATCTTGGGTGCCTCGGTACGGGAGGACGGCTTGATCCAGTTGTACCGGACAATGCCGCCGCCGGCCTGCGCCTGGCTGATCAGCATCCTGGCCTGGTCGCTGCCGGTATCGGCCGGGTCGCAGAAATCGACCCCGTCGATGCCCATGTTGCCGGGATTCAGCAGCACGTTGCCGAGGCGGTCGTAGACAAAGAAGTAGCCGTCATTGCCGAAATGCAGGCGCGAGAGCGCGGCAAGGACCTGCTGCTGCAGCGCGGCCTCCTCGCCGCTGCCCTGGGCGATGCGGGCCAGCGTCGCGTGGCCGAGTTCGACGTAGTGGCGCAGCTCCTTTTCCTTGCTGGCCACGTAGACGGCCTGGACCTGTTTGCGGTCCTGCCGGGAATGGCTGACCATCTGGTACGAGACCATCCAGGTCACCAGCAGAAACACCATCAGCATGAAGGCCGCCGACAAGGCGACCGTTCTCATGCGGATCGTCATGCTTTGCACGCGCGGGGGCAGTTGGATCATCGCGGGGGCTTAGGGGAGCCGGTCATACTCGGGCTGGCGGCCGACTGCAAGGCCGCCGACGAAAACACCGAGGCGGCGCAGGCGCGAACGCCGACGCCGCCACGACAAATCGATTCCTCCCAGTTCGATTTATCGAAACCGTCCTGCGCGCGCGCTGTGGTCCCTGGTTCTGGTCCCGCGCTTTGCCAGCCGGTTTCTCGACCCCTGATGCAGCCGGCGAACGAATTGGCTCAACCGATATGCATGAGGAAACCTATGTCGTTTTGTGGCAAAAAGCAAGCAGCGTGCCGGATGCGGCAGCGCAAGCTGCAAGCGTGCCGAAACGTCGATTGGGGCGATTACCGATAACAATGCAGACATGGACCGCGGCACGCCGCCAATGCACCAGAAATATGTGCTGGCGTACTAAGCCGCGCCCCGAAAGCTGCCAAAGTCCAATCGGGCGAATCCTTGCGCCTCCACGATTTTCCTTTGCACCGCATAGAGACTGATGCCCGGGAAGCGCTTGCCATCTCACCACACTGCCGTGCGTCGGGCCGTCAACCTGACGCTGGCTGGCTGCGCCGTCGTGCTGGCGATGGCTGGCTGCGAACGCCAGGCGGATCGCCGCACCGCGACGCCCGTGCCGTCGGGCACCGCATCGGTGGCCGCGGCCACCGCGCCGGCGCCCGCGCAGAGGCCTGCGCAGAGGCCTGCGGAACGACCGCCACCCGCGTCCGCAGCCGCGGCCGCGGCAGTAGCGGCAGCACCGTCGCGGCCATGGTTCGACGACATCCTGGATGCCGACGGCAAGCTGGTGCGGGAAGCCTATCTGGCCATTGCCTCCGACTACAGCAGCGACGAGGCCATCGCCTATCGTTATGGCCCGGCCAATACCAGGCCGGTGGCGACGGCGCCCACCCACTGGCAGCCGGGCGACAAGACCTTCTATCCGCACGCCAATGCCTGCTATCAGAAGGAATTCCCCAAGTCCGAGCTGGATCAAAACCTGAAGATCATCTATCAGCTGGGCCAGCTGGATTGCTCGCAGAACGATTACGGCAGCAATATGGGGGATGTCATTTATCGCGCCGATGCGGCGTCGGACCCTGGCGTCACCTCGCTGCTGACGCTAGCCCTGAGCGCCGGGACGGTTGCCGAGAAACCGCAACTGCCGTGGGTTTACGGGCATGTCGCGACCGACCCCCAGTTGCACAACCATATTGCGGCCAACGGCGGCGAATTGCCCAGGCGACCGATTGCCATGGGGCGCTGCAGCGAACACGACTGCGCGCAGGCGCTGATCGCGTTCCAGAACGGGCTGATCGCCTCGGTCGGCAGCAATACCGCCTCGCACTCGGCGGCCGTGAAATTGCCGGCGGGCAAGGTGCCCACGGCGATCGCGATCACGACCAATTCGGAATTCGCGCTGGTGACGGTCTGGGATACCGTCAGCTTCAAAGGACAGGTGGCGGTGCTGGCGCTGGGCAGCCTGGCCGATGGCAGCAAGGTGGGCGGGCCCTATGACTCCAGCGCGGGGTCGTGGCCAGGCCTTTACCCCGGCTTGCGCAACATGTCCAACTTTGTCTTTATCAAGCTGCTGGGCTTTATCGACCTGCCCGGCATGGTCGCGCCGACGGAGGTATCGGCGGTGACGGATTTTGCCGTGATGCAGGACAACCGCACGCAAGGCTGGCTCATCGACCCGGTCGGCCGCCGCGGCGCCAGCCTGACCATGACCGAGGTAAACCCCGCCACCAGCAGCGTAAACCAGAGGAGCTTCACGCGTGCCGGCATCAACGGCAGGCTGGTATCGCGGGCCGGCGTGGCGGCCGTGATCTCGAAGTCCGAGAAGAAGGTGATCTTCCTGGACCTGAAGCCGCTGTTCGACAAGGTCAACCGGACCTACTTCGAGGGCAGCCATGCCGCGCTGCAAGCGACGCTGGCCAGCACCGGCCCTGGCGATGCCCAGTGGCCGCCGGTATTTGCCGTCGACAACTATGCGCCGACCATCGTCAAATCGGTCCGCCTGCCACAAAAGCCCACGGCGGTCAGGATCTCGATCCTGCCCGTTCCCGGCCGCGCCTGGGTGGCCACCGAGGAAGGCAAGATCCGCGCGTTCTCCGTGGCGGGGCTGCAGTCCGGCCGCAATCCCGACCCCAGGCTGATCGAGGAGATGCTGAGCGTCCAGGTCGGCAAGAATCCCACCAGCATGAAGCACCATGTCAACCTGGGACTGGGCAATTCCAACACCCGGCTGTGGGTGGTATCGCGGGGCGCGCAGAAGATCCAGCTGGTCGACATGGTGGGACTGACCGTCGAGAAGACGCTGCAGGATTCGCGCATCGTCGATCCCATCACGGTGGACGAGACCCAGCAGAACCCGCTGCTGACCAGCGTGATCACCATTGCGGACTACACCGGCAGGCAGGTGATGAACTACCGCTACGCGCCGATTGCCCTGCAAGGCGGCAATACCCCGCTGCATATCGGCGTCGGCAAGTCGGGCAACGCGCCGTTCGAGTTCGGCGGCGCCTACGACGTGCCCGGCAAGCCGTTCGATTTCACCCAGAGCAACGTGCCGTGATCGCCCTGCCCCGTGCTGCGCCGCCGTTCGCGGGCGCGCTCACGGCGCGCTGACCAATACCGCGTGGGCCGGGTCCGGCGTCGCGTTGCCCTCCATCACCACCAGCTGCACCGGTGACGGCGCCTGCGGCGACAGCGTCGGCACCACCTCTCGCAGCGGCCCGATCGCGGTGCCGTTGGCCGTGCCGGCCGGGTTGGTCCTGAAGCTTGCCACCGGCGTCTTGTGCCCGCCCACGTAGACGCTGTATTGCGTTTCCGGCTTCAGCTTGAACAACGAGACCTCGAGCGCGTCGACCACGCCCAGGTTGCGCGCCACCACAAAGCCCCTGGCTTCGCCGCGGACCGGCTTGAGCGCAAGGTTGAGCGGCTCGGTGTTCGCGCGCGGCACCAGGTTGGCGCTGCCGGCGCCGCCGGGCACCGCGTTGCTGACATAGACCAGCGCCTGCGGCGCCTGGCCCACCGGCACGCGCGCGCTGACGCGGTTGTCGGCGGTGTCGATCACATCGACCGCGTCGCCGTTTTCCAGGCCGACGTACACGCGCGAGCCATCGTCGGCCGCCCAGATGCCATGCGGCAGCGCGCCGACGGGAATGGTCGCGACCAGCGTGGGCGTGGCGCCGGTGGTGAACACCTTCACCACGTTCTCGCCGCCGACCGTCACGTAGGCGAGCGTGCCGCGCGCGCTGCGGGCAAACGCCAGGTGGTTGGTGATGAAGCCGGTATCGAACACGCCCTTCACGACGAGCTGGTCGGTATCGATGCGCGTGACCTTGCCCACGTCCTTGTGCGTCATCCAGACTTCCTTGAAGTCCGGCGTGAATTGCAGGAAGGGCGAGAACGGGCTGGCCACGTCCAGCCGCTTCACCACCTTGCGGGTGCTGACGTCGATCACGTCGACCACCGGATTGAAGCTGGACACGACGAAGGCAAGCTTGCCCGCCGGGTGGAACAGCACCATGCCCGGTCCCGCCGTGGTCGGGATGCGCTGGGTTTCGCGGAACGTGGCGGGATCGATCACGGAGATATAGTCTTCGCCGCGCACCACCACCCATACCTCCTTGCCGTCGGCGGTGAAGAAGCCCTCGTGCGGCGAGCGGCCGATATAGGCGATGCCCTTGACCCGGTTGGTGGCGGTATCGATGAACGCGACCGAGTTGGAGCCATTGGAGATGGCGATCAGCGTCCGGTGGTCCGGGGAAAAACCAAGGCCGTGCACGTTAAGTTCGCCCTTGTACAGCGGCGACAGCACGTCGGGCCGCGCATTGCCCAGCCGGATCTGGCCCAGCAGACGGTTGGCGGCGGGGTCGATCACCGACACGGTGTTGCTGTTCTGGTCCGCGGTGTAGACGCGGTCCTGCGGTTGCGGGGCGGCGCTGGCCAGGGAGGCGCCGACTGAAATGGCCAGGGCGACAAGCGTGTTCTTCTTCATGGGGGCAAGAGGGATGGATGCGATTGGCATGAGGCGCGCGACCGGCAGGGTCCGCTCAGCGCGGCGGTGTGGCCTGGGACGGCCGGGCCTGGTGGCGCTGCAGCCACGCCTGCATCAGCCGTATCTCGTTCTGCTGCTCGGTGATGATGCCCTGCGCCAGGTTGCGCAGCGCCGGATCCTCGCCGTACAGCAGCAGCGCCTTGGCCATGTCGATCGCGCCCTGGTGGTGCGGGATCATCATGGCGACGAAGTCATGGTCGGGGATGCCGTTGGTGGCTGCCTGCGTCATGCCGTGGTGCATCATGCCCATGGCGTCATCGATCAGGCCGGCATAGGGCTTGGCGGTACTGGCGACGAAGGGCGGCGGCGCAACCTGGTCCGGGTGCTTGTGCGCGTTCTCGGCCGGCGCCGCCAGGCTCGCGACCGACAGGCACAGCGCCGCCAGCGCGCGTGCCGCGGTGCCGACGCCGAGTCGTGGGTTTCTCCGTTGCATCGCAGGGTCTCCGGTTGGCCGGGCCTGGCGTGCGCCGGGTCCGGGATGGTTTCCTGCGTATACACACGAGGCGCCCGGACTATTCCGTCACCGACGAAAATTATTGGTTCTTCGAAGCATTACGGCACTGAATTGCGATGTCGCTGGCGATCCCATCGGCTTTCCTTGCCCGCGAAGCCGACCGCATCCACCACCCCCTCAAGGCTTGCCCTCCCCCGCCGGCTGTCCGTCCAGGTACTGCAGCACCCTGAACGCCGCCTTCACTCGCTCCGCGACCGGGTAGTTCTTGTTTGCCAGCATCACGATGCCGATGCGCTGCGACGGCACGTAGGCGACATAGGCGCCGAAGCCATTGGTCGAGCCGGTCTTGTTGACCAGCATGGCGCTGCGGGCCGCCTGCGGCGGCTCCAGCCGCGCCACCGGGTTGGCCTCGAACACCACCTGCGGCGAGCTGCCCGCCAGCACGCTGTCGCGCTGCGCCGGCCAGGGGTACATTTCCCACGCCAGCCCCTGCACCATGTCGCGGACCTTGAAGTAACCGGTGCGGGTCGTGGCAAGCGCGCGCCGCAAGGTCTCGTCCAGTCCGCTGCCGTCGATGTTGGCCATGACGAAGCGCATCATGTCGGCCGCCGTGGTCTTCACGCCGTAGGCCTGCGCATCCAGCACGCCGGGGCTGACGCGGACCGCCTTGCCGTCCCTGCCGTAGCCATAGGCATAGTCTTTCATGCGCGCCTGCGGCACCGTGATGTAGGTACTGCGCAGGCCCAGCGCGGGGAACAGGGTCTGCTCCATCAGCGCCTCGAACGGCTGGCCCATGCTGCGCGCGGCCAGGTAGCCGAACAGGCCGATGCTGGGATTCGAGTACTGCCGGTGGGTCCCGGCGGCGTAGCGGGGACGCCAGTTGCGGAAATAGTCGACCATCCTGCCGGTGTCGGTGACGCCCTGCGGGAACTGCAGCGGCAGCCCGCCGGCCGCATAGGTGCCCAAGTCCAGCAGGCTGGTCGCACCCACGCTGCTGCCCGCGAGTTGCGGCAGGTACTTCGCCGCAGGATCGGTCAGCGACAGGTCGCCACGCGCCTGCGCATAGGCGGCCAGCGTCGCGGTGAAGGTCTTGCTGACCGAGCCGATCTCGAACAGCGTGTCGGCGTCGACCTTGCGGCCGCCCGCCTTGGCGGCGACGCCGTAGTGGAACTCGTACTGCTTGCCGCCGGCGGTGACGGTCACGGCCATGCCCGGCACATCGTGCGCCTGCATCACCGGCCGGATCGCCGCGTCGACGACGCGCTCGAGCGTGGTCGCGTCGACACGCTCGGCGGCATGGGCACCGGCGCCGCAAAGCAGCGCCGCGGCGGCGGCAATGCCCTGCATTGCCCTCTCTAGCGTCTTGTTCATATCAGACCGTCGGACTATTGCGCGCCGGCGGACAGCGCAGCCGGCGCGGGGAAATAAGCGAGACTTTACCGGCTCCCCGGCCGGGCCCCGCAAAAGCCGGTGTCCGATGACCGTTCCGGATCGGTCCGCCAGTCATCGTTCTGTCATCCACCCCCGCCAGAATGCGCAGGTCATTCAAGTCAGGGGAGTCGACATGACGCACGCAATTGAAGTCCGCGGCTTGAGCAAATCGTTCCGTGCGGACCGCAAGGCGCTTGACGATGTCACGCTGCAGATCGCGCCGGGCGAGATGGTCGCGCTGCTGGGCGCGTCCGGTTCCGGCAAGTCTACGCTGCTGCGCCACGTGGCCGGCTTCGTCACCGGCGACGCCGGCGCCGGCGAGATCCTGGTCAACGGCCGCCACGTGCAGCGCAATGGCCGGCTGGCGGGCAACGTACGCCAGGTACGGCGCGAAATCGGTTTCGTGTTCCAGCAGTTCAACCTGGTGGGACGCCTGCCGGTCATCACCAATGTGCTGGCCGGCATGCTGGCGCGCGTACCCAAGTGGCGCAGCCTGCTGCGCGTGTTCAGGGCCGATGAAATCCGCAGCGGGCTCGACGCGCTTGCGCAAGTTGGTATAGACGACTATGCCTTTCAGCGGGCCTCGACGCTGTCGGGCGGCCAGCAGCAGCGCGCCGCGATTGCGCGCACGCTGGTGCAGAACGCCAGCGTGATCCTGGCCGACGAGCCGATCGCCTCGCTCGACCCGGAATCCTCGCGCCGCGTAATGTCGCTGCTCAGGCAGATCAACCGCAGCCGCAAGGTGGCGGTGGTGGTGTCGCTGCACCAGGTCGACGTGGCCATGCGCTACTGCCCGCGCGTGGTGGCGCTGCGCCACGGCAAGGTGGTCTACGACGGCCCCTCGGCGTCGCTGACGCCGGCCATGCTGCGCGACCTCTACGGCACCGAAGCCGACGAACTGCTGCGCGACGCCGTGCCCGAGGACGACGACAGCGCCGTGCCCATGCCCGCGCCGGCGCTGGTCACGATGAACCTGGCCGCCGCCTGAACGGCTGCCGCCGGCCCATTCCCACCAAACCGCACCAACCGCCTTCCACCGGAGTTGCCCATGCTTCGCAGAACCTTTATCGCCGTCGCGGCCTCGGCCGCGCTCGCCCTGCCCGCCTTTGCCCAGGAAGCCAGGAGCCTCAACATCGGCTTTATCTCGACCGAATCGTCGTCCAACCTGAAGACCGCATGGCAGCCGCTGATCGACGACCTGAGCAAGACCCTGGGCGTACCGGTCAAGCCGTTCTTCGCCTCCGACTATGCCGGCATCATCGAAGGCATGCGCTTCAACAAGGTGCAGATCGCCTGGTTTGGCAACAAGTCGGCCATGGAAGCGGTGGACCGCGCCAGCGGCGAGGTCTTTGCGTCGGTGATCGACAAGGACGGTAACCCGGGCTACTGGTCGTTGCTGGTGGTCAACAAGGACAGCGACCTGAAGAGCGTCGAGGACGTGATTAGGCGCGGCAAGGACCTGACCTACGGCGCCGGCGACCCCAACTCGACCTCGGGCACGGCGGTGCCGGGCTTCTACCTGTGGCACGCCAACAAGGTCGAGCCCAAGACGCTGTTCAAGGCCGTGCGCATCGGCAACCATGAGACCAACCTGCTGTCGGTGCTGAACAAGCAGGTCGACGTGGCCGTCAACAACACCGAGAACATGGAACGCTATCGCATCAACACGGGCAAGAACGCCTATGACCAGGTGCGCGTGCTGTGGAAGTCGCCGCTGATCCCGGCCGACCCGATGGTCTACCGCAAGGATCTGGCGCCCGAACTGAAGAAGAAGATCCAGGCGTTCTTCGTCAACTACGGCAAGGGCACCGACGCCGCGCGCGAGAAGCAGGTGCTGGCCAACCTGACTTACCAGGGCTTCCGCGCCTCGAGCGATGCGCAGCTGGTGCCGATCCGCCAGATCGAACTGGCGCGCGAGAAAGCCAAGATCGAGTCGGATACCACCCTCGCCGCCGCCGACAAGGAAAAGCGCCTGTCCGACGTGAGCCGCCGCCTGGCGGAGCTGGACAAGGCCGCGGGCAGCGCCGCCAGCACGCAGTAAGGCCGGCTGACCCCACCGCGTCCTGCCTCACCGAGGCGGGCGGCCACAGCGCCGCCCGCCTCGCACCGATTCCACCCCGTCGCATCCGCACCGCTCCATGACCGTCACCGCCACCCCTGGCCTGCCTCCCACGCCCCGAAGCCACGTGCGCCCGCCGCGCACGCCCCTTGCCGTGCCGCTGACCTGGGCGGTGCTGCTGGCCGTGCTCGGCCTGTCGTGGCAAGGCGCCGACATGCGTCCGCTCGACCTGCTGCGCGATTCCGACAACATGGCCAGGTTTGCGGCCGACTTCTTCCCGCCGGATTTCCGCGACTGGCGCCACTACCTCGACGAGATGCTGGTCACGGTGCAGATCGCGCTGTGGGGCACGGCACTGGCCGTGGTGATGGCGGTGCCGCTGGGGCTGCTGTGCTCGGCCAATATCGTGCCGGCGTGGGTCTACCAGCCCGCGCGCCGCATCATGGATGCATGCCGCGCCATCAATGAAATGGTGTTCGCCATGCTGTTTATCGTCGCCGTCGGGCTGGGCCCGTTTGCCGGCGTGCTGGCGATCTGGATCCACACCACCGGCGTGCTGGCCAAGCTGTTTGCCGAAGCCGTCGAAGCCATCGACCCGCGCCCGGTGGAAGGCGTGCGCGCCACCGGCGCCGGCCCCATCGAGGAAATCGTCTACGGCGTGATTCCCCAGGTGCTGCCGCTGTGGCTGTCGTTCGCGCTGTACCGCTTCGAGTCCAACGTGCGCTCGGCGTCGGTGGTGGGCATCGTCGGCGCCGGCGGCATCGGCACGGTGCTGTGGGAAATCATCCGCAGCTTCCAGTACGGACAGACCTGCGCGGTGATGATCATCATCATCGTGTTCGTCTCGGCCATCGACATCCTGTCCGCCCAGATCCGCAAGGTGCTGGTGTGATGCCATGCTGACCACCGCAAACTCGCTCGCGCTGCGCGAAGTGCGCGGGTCCGACGCAGAGCTGCTGCACCTGTCCGCACTGCTGGCCGCGATGGACGGCGAAGCGCCGCTGCCGCTGGCCATCATGCGCGAGCGCTATGCCACCATGCGCCGCTATCCGGACTACCGCTGCTACATGATGGTGGGCGCCGACGAGGTGCCGCTGGGCACCTTCAGCCTGCTGGTGTTCCCGGTGATGGTCCACGACGGGCGCCCGGAGGCGATCGTCGAAGCCGTGGTGGTGGCGCCGGCCGCGCGCGGCATGGGCATCGGCAAGGCCATGATGCGCGAGGCGATGCGGCTGGCGCGCGAGTCCGGCGCGGCCAAGCTGGCGCTGTCATCCAGCGCGCGCCGCCTGCGCGCCCACCAGTTCTATCGCCAGCTCGGCTTTACCGAGCATGGCATCAGCTTCAGCATCGGGCTCTGAACTCAGGCTTGCCGGGCCGCCGCGGGCGCGGCGCCCACCAGTTGCGCGAGCGCCGCCACCGCGCTTTCCAGCCCGCCGCTGTTGTCGATCTCGACCAGCCGGCATCCGGGCGGCACGGTGAACGCCTGCCGTGCGCGGGCCAGCCGTCCGGCGATCGCGTCTTCCGCTTCGCGTCCGCGCTGGCGCAGGCGTGCCGCCAGCACTTCCGGCTGCACCCGCACGTGCACCGCGCACAGCCTGGGGTAGCGCGCCACCGCTTGCGGCAGGTACTCGCGCGAGCCGTTGACGATCACCGTCAGGCCCCGCGCCAGCCACTGCTCGATCTCGATGCCGATGCCGTAGTGCAGGCCGTGGCTGCGCCAGTCCAGCGCCAGGCAGCCCAGCGCCCGGCGGCGCTGGAACTCTTCGGGCGTGAGCGCTACCGAGGCCTCGTTGGCGTCGGCGGCGCGGGTGATGTAGCGATGCGCGATGACGATGCGGTGGTCGGCGCGCAGGCGCTCGCGCAGCGCGCGCAGCAGCGAGTCCTTGCCGCTGCCGGACGGTCCCATCAGGTAGAACAGGCCGTGTCCGTCGGCCACGGTCGCCGTGCTCATGCGCCCAGGTACGCCGCGCCGGCGCCGTCCGCGGTGCTGCCATCGAAGCCGTAGTGGCGGGCGACGACAAAGTCCTCGCCCTGGGCCGGCTGCACGAACACGCTGATGCGGTGCACCCGCATCGGCGCTTGCAGCAGCCTGCCGCTGGCCGCTTCCAGCCGCGCGATCGCGGCGCGTTGGCCGGCGGCATCGAGCATGCCGGTCAGGGTGATATGGAACACGAAGGTGCCGAACACATAGGGATAGCCCCATGCGTCAAGCATGCGGCGCTCCGCATCGCTCAGCTGGTCCGGCGCGCGCCTGGCCAGTTCCTGCGCCGAAGGCGGCGCGCGCAAGGGCTCGAAGCCCAGCACGCAGGCATCGGCCAGCGCCTGCATCGGCGGCGAGCCGCCATCGGCGAGCGTCCACGCGACAAAACCACGCAGCGCGCGCAACGCCAGCGGTGCGTCGAACGGCGCCTGCCGGCGCGCGAGATCCCGGGCGGCGGCATCGACCATGGCGCCATTGGCCCCCGCGGCAAGCCGGAACGGCGGCTTCAGGGTGGCGTGCAGGCCGTAGCGGGCCGGCGCCCTGATCCAGTCCGCCGGCGCGGCGGGAATGTCGCCGGGCGGGGGCAGCGTGGCGCCGGTGTCGGCGTCGCGTCCCAGCCAATGGTTGCCGAAGGTGGCGAGCGGGCCGGATGGCGACAGGTAGATGGCGTAGCGGTACGCGGCTTGGGTCATGCGGCAAGGTTACCAGCGGCAGCACGCGCGCGCAGGCGCAGGCTGCCCCGGTTTGGTGGGGTTGACCGCAGACAGTAGCGCAGGCAGATGACAGCCGGATGTCTAGACCAATCCGGCGCGGCCGCCTCAGTCACGGTCGGACACCGTCAGCTGCACCCAGTCGCCGGCGAAGCGCACCACGCTGTACTGCACCGGGTTGCCGTCGATATCGACGTTCAGCGCCTCGACCTGCAGCACCGGGCGCGTCTTGGGCTGGTTCAGCATCCGCGCCACCGGCGCGCTGGGCATCGCCGCGGTGATGCGCGACCACTTGCGGGTGTAATCGGCAATGCCGAAATGCGCCAGCGCGCGCGAGACGGATTGTTTGGCGCGCAGCACCTCGTCGATGCCGGGAAAGCGCTTGAGCTCGAAGTAATGCTCGGCCACGTCGATGGTGCGGTCCTCGGCCTTGCCGATCATCTGCGCATGGAGCAGCTCGGCGGTGCGCGCCAGCCCCAGTTGCCTGGCCACGTCCGGCGCGCGCACCACCTGGCTGGCGACGACTTCTGTATGCCCGCGCACGCCCTGCGCCGCCAGGTTCTGCGAGAAGCGCGTGCGGCGGCCGATGGCGTAGTCGATGGCGTGCTCCTGCACGAAAGTGCCGCGGCCCTGCTCGATCCGCACCAGCCCGCTCAGCTCCAGCTCGCCCATGGCGCGGCGGATGGTGTGCCGGTTCACCGCGAAGCGGTTGGCGAGCTCCGGCTCCGGCGGCAATTGCTCGCCCGGCAGGTACAGCTTCTTGCGGATGTCGTCCGCCAGCGCCTCGCCAATCTGGCGCCACACCGCGACGCCCGAACCCCGTTCCACTTCTCGATCAGACATCTTGCGCTGTCCTCTTTGTCATCAAGCGTTAACCCATGCCGTGCGATTGTGCCTGAGTCATGCCGCGCCGGCAGCGTGCCCGAGCAATCCCTTGCCCCGTCATGAAACGTTCATTTGGCTGTGGTCTAGTGGCTGCGTGTTCCAGCAACGACATCTAAACGTATAGACGTATAGGGGTGATGATGCAAAGCGAAACCGCGCGGCCCGATGCGCCCGCCGCCCATGCTGCCCGCGCCGGCTGGCTGCGGATCCTGGCGACCGCGCCGACCGAAGCGCTCGACGGTGCCTACCAACGGCTTGCGCAAGCGCAGGCCCTGCCCGCCTACCGCCTGCTGCGCAAGCCGCAGGCCGGCATGGCCATGGTGCGCGGCCGCGCCGGCGGCACCGGGGCGCAGTTCAACCTTGGCGAGATCACCGTCACGCGCTGCGCGGTCGTGCTCGAGGACGTCGGCGCCGACGTTGTCGCCGGCATCGCCTATGTCCAGGGCCGCAGCGAGCGCCATGCCGAGCAGGCCGCGGTGCTGGACGCGCTGCTGCAGCGTCCGGCCTGGCACCAGCGCGTGCAGGACCTGGTGCTCGCACCGCTGGCCGACGCACACGCCAGCCGCGCCGCGCACGCTGCGGCCACGGCCGCGCAGACGCGCGTCGAGTTCTTCACCATGGTCCGCGGAGAAGACTGAGATGCACACCGACCAGCCAATACGGTCCACGCCGGCGGCCGCGCTGCTGCCCGGCTTCAGCGATCCGGTCGACGACGCCCAGCAGGTATTCCGCGCCGCGCTGCAGGCGTTTGCCCACCCGGGCCAGCTGCAGGCGCTGCCGGCCCGCAGCGGCTTGCCGGACGGCCTGTCGCCGGCGCTGGCCGCGCTGCTGCTGACGCTGGCCGATGCCGATACGCCGGTCTGGCTGCCCGCCGCCGTGCCGGCCGCGGCGCGCGCCTTCCTGCGCTTTCACTGCGGCTGCCTGCTGACGGGGGAACCCGGCGCCGCGGCCTTCGTCTGCGTGCCGGCCGGCCACGCCATGCGGGCACTGGCGGACTGCGCGCAAGGCGATCCGGCCTTTCCTGACCGCTCGGCCACGCTGCTGGTGGAAGTGGCCTCGCTCACCGAGGGCGAGATCCTGACGCTGCGCGGCCCCGGCATCGAGCACACGCATGCGCTGCGCGTGACCGGCCTGCCCGCGGGCTTTCGCGCGGCCTGGCGTGCCAACAATGCCGGCTTCCCGCTCGGCGTGGACCTGCTGCTGTGCAGCGGTGACCGGTTCTGCGCGCTGACGCGCACCACCATCGTGGAGGACTGACATGTACGTAGCCGTCAAGGGGGGCGAACGCGCCATCCTCAATTCCTACCGGATGCTCGACGCCTATCGCCGCGGCGACACCGCGGTGCCGGAACTGACGCTGGCACAGATCCGCGAGCAGATGCCGCTGGCGGTGTCGCGCGTGATGGCCGAGGGTTCGCTGTACGATCCGCACCTGGCCGCGCTGGCGCTCAAGCAGGCCGCCGGCGACCAGATCGAGGCGATCTTCCTGCTGCGCGCGTACCGCACCACGCTGGCGCGCTTCGGCTATACGCAGCCGCTCGATACCGGGGCGATGCGCCTGCAGCGCCGGATCTCGTCGACCTTCAAGGACGTGCCCGGCGGCCAGGTGCTGGGGCCCACCTACGACTACACGCAGCGGCTGCTGGATTTCTCGCTCGAAACAAGCCGCGCGCCGCAGCCCCTGCCGCCCGCGCAGGAACCACTGGCCGCCGCCATGCCGCGCGTGACCAGCCTGCTGGAAGCGGACGAACTGGTCGAGGCCGACGAGATTCCCGCCGGCGACCCCGCGCCGCCCGACCTGACGCGCGAGCCGCTGACCTTCCCCGCCGGGCGCGCCGCGCGCCTGCAGAACCTGGCGCGCGCCGACGAGGGCTTCCTGCTGTCGATGGGCTACTCGACCCAGCGCGGCTACGGCAACTCGCACCCGTTCGCGGCCGAGATCCGCTACGGCACGGCCGAAGTGGAACTGTTCGTCGAGGAGCTCGGCTTCGCCGTCACCATCGGCGAGATCGAGCTGACCGAATGCCAGATGGTGAGCCAGTTTGCCGGCAATGCCGACGAGGCGCCGCGCTTTACCCGCGGCTATGGGCTGGTGTTCGGCTACAACGAGCGCAAGGCTATGTCGATGGCGCTGGCCGACCGCGCCATGCGCGCCGAAGCGCTGGGCGAGGCCGCCGACGCGCCCGCCAACGATATCGAATTCATGCTGTACCACAGCGACAACGTCGAGGCCTCGGGCTTCGTGCAGCACCTGAAGCTGCCGCACTACGTCGATTTCCAGGCCAACCTGGAACTGCTGCGCCGGTTGCGGGCGGAGGGCGCGGCCCCGCCGGACAGCGCCGAGCCGACACCACCGCAGCCGCAGCCGCAGCCGGAGCCGCAATCGCACACGCAGTTGCAGACCCAATCGCAGCCGCAAGAGGAGACGCTGGCATGAGCGCCGCCGACACCACCATGGCCGCGGGCATCGCCCGCGACGAGCACTACAACTTCGGCTATCTCGACGAATCGACCAAGCGCATGCTGCGCCGCGCCCTGCTCAAGGCGGTGGCGATCCCGGGCTACCAGGTGCCGTTCGGCAGCCGCGAGATGCCGCTGCCGTATGGCTGGGGCACCGGCGGCATCCAGGTGACGGCCGCGATCATCGGCAAGGACGACGTGCTCAAGGTGATCGACCAGGGCTCGGACGACACCACCAACGCCATCAATATCCGCCGCTTCTTCGCCCGCGTCACGGGCGTGCCGACCACCGAGCGCACCACCGCGGCCAGCATCATCCAGACCCGCCACCGGATTCCCGAAACCCCGCTGCGCGCGGGGCAGACCGTGGTGTTCCAGGTGCCGATCCCGGAGCCGCTGCGCTGGCTGGAGCCGAGCGAAGGCGAGACCCGCACCATGCACGCGCTGGCGGAATACGGCGCGATGCACGTCAAGCTGTACGAGGACATCGCCCGCCACGGCCACATCGCCACCACCTACGACTACCCCGTGATCGTCAACCAGCGCTACATGATGCGGCCTTCGCCGATCCCCAAGTTCGACAATCCCAAGCTGGACCGCAGCCCGGCGCTGATGCTGTTCGGCGCGGGGCGCGAAAAGCGCGTCTATGCGGTGCCGCCGTACACCGCGGTCAAGAGCCTGGACTTTGCCGACCACCCCTTCACCGTGGAATCGTGGTCCAACTGCTGCGCGCAGTGCGGCGCCACCGACAGCTACCTGGACGAGATCATCACCGACGACGCCGGCACGCGCCGGTTCGTGTGCTCGGATACCGAGTACTGCGCCGGGCGCCAGGCCGCTCAGGCCGTCGAGAGCGCTGCCGGAGATGCGCAATGAGCGCCGCCCCGCTGCTGTCGGTGCGCAACCTGACGCGCACCTGGGACGGCCTGCACGGCTGCCATGATGTCAGCTTCGACCTGTATCCGGGCGAAGTGCTGTGCGTGGTGGGCGAGTCGGGCTCCGGCAAGAGCACGCTGCTGCAGGCGCTGTCGATGCAGGCCCCGGCGCAGCGCGGCACGGTCAGCTACGCCATGCGCGAATCCGGCCTGACCGACCTGGCCACCTTGTCCGGCGCGCGCCTGCGGCTGCTGGCGCGCACCGACTGGGGCTTCGTGCGCCAGCATGCGCGCGACGGCCTGCGCATGCAGGTCAGCGCCGGCGCCAATATCGCCGAGCGGCTGATGGCCGTGGGCGAGCGCCACTACGGCAACCTGCGCGAAGTCGCCGGCAACTGGCTGGAAAAGATGGAGATCGACCTGGCGCGGCTGGACGACGTGCCCGGCACCTTTTCCGGCGGCATGCAGCAGCGGCTGCAGATCGCGCGCAACCTGGTCACGCATCCGCGCCTGGTTTTCATGGACGAGCCTACGGCGTCGCTCGATGTGTCGGTGCAGGCCCGCCTGCTGGACCTGCTGCGCCGCCTGGTGGCGGACCTTGACCTGGCCGCGGTGCTGGTCACGCACGACCTGGCCGTGGCCCGGCTGCTGGCGCACCGCACCCTGGTCATGCAGGGCGGGCGCGTGGTCGAGCAGGGCCTGACCGACCAGATCCTCGACGACCCCCAGCATCCGTACACGCAGTTGCTGGTTTCTTCCATCCTGCAGGGCTGAGCACGATGCACGCAGAACAACCGCAGAAGCTGGTCGAGGTGCGCGGCCTCGGCAAGATGTTTACGTTGCACAACCAGGGCGGGATCCGCCTGCCGGTGTTGCGCGCGATCGATTTCGATGCCGCGCGCGGCGAATGCCTGGTCCTGTCCGGGCCGTCCGGCACCGGCAAGAGCACGCTGCTGCGCTGCCTGTACGGCAACTACCTTGCCACCGAAGGCAGCATCCGGCTGCGCGATACCAGCGCCGACGGCGCGCCGTGGGTCGAGCTGGGCCGCGCCAGCGAGCAGCGCGTGCTGCAGCTGCGCCGCGACGTGATTGGCTATGTCAGCCAGTTCCTGCGCGCGATCCCGCGCGTGGGCGCGCTCGACGTGGTGGCCGATCCGCTGCGCCAGCGCGGCGCCGGCGCGGACGAGGCGCGCGCCCGCGCGGCCGAGCTGCTGGCGCGGCTGAATCTGCCGCGCCGGCTGTGGGACCTGCCGCCCGCCACCTTTTCGGGCGGCGAGCAGCAGCGCGTCAATATCGCGCGCGGGCTGATCGGCGGCCATCCGATCCTGCTGCTGGACGAGCCCACCGCCTCGCTCGACCCCGACAACCGCGCCGTGGTGGTCGCGCTGATCCGCGCAGCGCTGGCCGAGGGCCGCGCGCTGATCGGCATCTTCCACGACGAAGCCGTGCGCGATGCCGTGGCCACGCGCCTGCTGCCGCTGCACCCCGCCACCGCTACCACCACCGCCCTCGCCTGAACCGAACCGCCCCGAACGGAGCCAGACATGCCCGCGACCTACCTGACCCACGCCACCCTGGTGCTGCCCGACCGCGTGCTGCACGACAGCGCGCTGCTGCTCGAGGATGGCCGCATCGCGGCGATCGAGCCGGCACCCGCGGCCGTGCCCGCGCATGCGACCGTAGTCGAACTGCATGGCCACACCGTGATGCCCGGCCTGGTGGACGTGCATTGCGACGCCATCGAGAAGGAGGTGGAGCCACGCGCCAGCGTGCTGTTCCCGCTGGATTTCGCCGTGGCGCAGGTCGACCGCCGCAACGCCGCGGCCGGCATCACCACGCCCTATCACGCGCTGTCGTTCGCCGGCAACCAGTTCGGCGTGCGCAACGTCGACACCGCGGCCACGGTGGTGCGCACCATCGCCGCCTACCGGCCGCACAGCCTGGTCGACAACCGCATCCACTGCCGCTACGAGGTTGCCGACGCCGCCGCCGTGCCGGTGCTGGAAGCGCTGATGGCCGAAGGCGTGGTCGACCTGCTTTCGGTGATGGACCACTCGCCCGGCCAGGGCCAGTTCAAGACCATGGACGCCTACCTGGCCTACATGATGGGCAACCACGGCATGAGCCGCGACGCCGCCGCCGATGCCGCGCGCAAGAAGGCCGCGGCGATGGCGGGCGCGCACGAGCGCGTCGACCGGCTGGTGGCCGCGGCGCACGCGCTCGGCATTCCCACCGCCAGCCACGACGACGATTCGCCCGAGCGCATTGCCGCCATGCACGCGCTGGGCGTGCGCATGAGCGAGTTTCCGATCAACCTGGAAACCGCGCAGGCCGCCTGCGCCCGCGCGCTGCCCACCATCCTGGGCGCGCCCAACGTGCTGCGCGGCAAGAGCCAGAGCGGATCGATGCGCGCCATCGACGCGATCCGGGCGGGCGCCGGCACCATCCTGTGCTCGGACTACCAGCCCTCTACCCTGATCGCCGCCGCGTATGCCGCCGGACGCCAGGCCGGGCTGCCGCTGAACCAGGCGCTGGCGCTGGTCACCGTCCACCCCGCCGATGCCTGCCAGCTGCACGACCGCGGCCGCCTGGCGCCGGGCCTGCGCGCCGACGTGATTGCGGTGTCCGAGGTGGCGGGCCAGCCGATGGTCACGCACACCTGGTCGGCCGGGCGGCTGGTGTTTGCGGCGGGTTATCCGTCGCTGCGGCCCGCCGGCGATGCGGCCGTGCCGCGCCGGCCGGCGCTGCGCGAGGTGGCCTGACCGGGCCGGGCGCGGCCATCGACTCCATCTCGTATTGCGAATCATTATCATTTGAGCATACAATGCGAGGCTGTTTGTCCGTGCCCGAGTTTTCCGCGCCATGTCCGCCGCCGAGCCTACGCTCAACGATGAAGTCCGCACGCTGTACCTAGACCATCACGGCTGGCTCCACGGCTGGCTGCGCCGGCGCCTGGCGAACGCGGGGCAAGCGGGGTACGCCGCCGACCTGGCCCACGACACCTTTGTGCGGCTGCTGGCGCGCGAGAAGCCAATCGCGGCGCGCGAGCCGCGCGCATTCCTGGCCACGGTGGCACGCGGGCTGGTGGCAAACTTCCATCGCCGGCAAGCGCTGGAGAGCGCCTACCAGCAGGCGCTGGCGGCGCTGCCGGAAGCCGAGGCCCCGGATCCGCAGACGCGCGCGCTGCTGCTGGAGACGCTGGCCGAGCTCGACCGCCGCCTGCACGCGCTGCCCGCGGCGGTGCGCCGCGCCTTCCTGCTGTTCCAGCTCGACGGCATGCCGCAGGCCGCCATCGCCGGCGAACTGCGCGTGTCGGTTGCCACCGTGCAGCGCTATATCGTCAGGGCGCTGCACCAGTGCTGTTTTCCGGCCTGAGCTGCGCCGCATGTCGTTACCGGGCGCACCGCAACCTCCCATCGATGCCGCCATCACGTTGCGCGCGACGCAGTGGTGGCTGACGCTGCTGTCGCCCGACGCTTCGCCGGCGAGCCGCGAAGGCTGCGCGCGCTGGCGTGCCGAGCACCCCGACCATGAGCGCGCCTGGCAACACCTGCATGACTGCAGTGCCGCCATGGCTGCGATGCCGCGCAGCGTGGCGCGGGCCACGCTGGCGAGCCCGCCGGTACGCCGCGGCCGGCGCCGTGCCATCGCGCTGATGGCCGCGACGATGGTTGCCGCCGGGTCCTGGCAGTGGCAGCGCGGCGGTCCGCTGCTGGCATGGCGGGCCGACCATGCCACCGGCACCGGCGAACGCCGGCGCGTGACGCTGCAGGATGGCACCGTGATCGACTTGGATACCGGCAGTGCCATCGCCGTGCACTACGGCGCTGCCGAGCGCCGGATCACGCTGCTGCACGGCGCCATCGCCGTGGCGACGGCTGCCGACGCGCTGGCCAGGCCATTCCGCGTGGGCACCGCGCATGGGACGCTGCGCGCGCTGGGCACCCGTTTTACCGTGCAATGGCATGACGAAGCGACCGCCGTCGCGGTGCAGGCCGGCGCGGTCGAGATCCGCCCGGCCGATCCGGCCGCGGCGCCGCGCGTGCTGCAGGCCGGCGAGCGCACGCGCTTCAGCCGCGCGCAAATCGCTCCGGCCGAGGCCGGCGACGTCGCCGATACCGCCTGGACGCAAGGCATGCTGGCCGTGCACGACATGCGCCTGGACCGCTTCCTGGCGCAACTGGCGCGCTACCGCCATGGCCGGCTCGGCTGCAGCGGCGATGCGGCCGGCCTGCGCGTATCGGGCATCTTCCCGCTGGATGACACCGACCGCGTACTCGACGCCCTGCCCCACCTGTTGCCCGTCAGCGTCGAGCGCTGGACCCGCTACTGGGTCAGCGTGCGGCGCAGGGCTTGAGTCCAGGTCAGACGTCTATCAGCCGGCATCGCCAATAGGAATTTTTGTTCTCCTGAACTGAGGGGTTTGCCCGTTTGAAGTGGCCTGACAGAGGAAAGGCTGATTTCCGGCCGCATTCTGAAAGGACTTTTGATGGGCAAGCTTCATCTGCCAACTCCGCCCGCCGGCGCGCGCCGGCACCCTGCGCTGCGCATCCGCCGCAGCGTGCTGGCCGTGGGCCAGGCGCTGGCCCTGGCGGCCGCTGCCGCGCCGCTCGCTGCCCTGGCCGCGGAACCGGTGCCGGCCCCGGCGGCCGCGGCGCGCAGCTACGCGATCCCGGCCGGTGCGCTGCAGCCCGCGCTGACGCGCTTCGGCCTGGAATCGGGCGTGCTGGTTTCCTACGACGCCGCCGAACTCGCCGAGCGCCGCACCGAGGGGCTGCACGGCCGCTACGGGCCCGACGAGGCGCTGGCCACGCTGTTGCGCAATACCGGCCTGCATGCGGTGCGCGTGCCCAACGGCTTTGCCGTCAAGGCCATGCGCGACGCCGCCCCCGAAGCCGGCGGCGCCACCCTGCCCGCGGTGACCGTGACCGCCGCCCGCCATGACGCCGAAGCGCTGACGCCGGCCTACGCGGGCGGACAGGTGGCGCGCGGGGCGCGGCTGGGGCTGCTGGGCAATGCCGATGCCATGGACTCGCCCTACAGCAGCGCCGCCTATACCGCGCAGGCGATCGAGGACCAGCAGGCCCGCACCATCGGCGACGTGCTGGCCAACGACCCGACGGTGCGCTTCACCACCTCGGCCGGACACCTGTACGAGAACTACACCGTGCGCGGTTTCGATATCTCGTCCAGCGACCTCGCGCTGAACGGCATGTACGGGCTGGCGCCCTACGGGCATGCGCCCACGGAATTCGTCGAGCGGGTCGAGCTGCTGCGCGGCCCCACCGCCATGCTGACCGGCATGGCCCCGAGCGGCGCGGTCGGCGGCGTCATCAACCTGGTGCCCAAGCGCGCCGCGGACACGCCGCTGACGCGGCTGTCAACCAGCTACCTGTCCGAAGGCCATGCCGGCGCCAGTGTCGATATCGGGCGCCGCTTTGGTCCGGACAATGCTTTCGGCGTGCGCGTCAACGGCGCCTATGGCAATGGCCGCACCGGCATCGATGGGCAATCCAAACGCCGCGCACTGGGCGCGGTGGCGCTGGACTATGCCGGCGAGCGCGTGCGCGCCTCGCTCGATGCCTACGCCGATGAAGAGGAAGTGCGCAACGGCAGCGCCTGGATGGCCTCGTTCGCCAGCACCGTGCCGGCGCCGCCCAGGGCCGGCACCAATATCCTGCCCGGCACGCATGGCCGGCTCGACAACAACGCGGTGGTGGCGCGCGGCGAGGTCGATCTCGCGCGCGACTGGACCGCCTATGCCGGCCTGGGCACGCTGCACTACCAGTACAGCGGCTTTATCAACGGCACGCGCGCCAACAATGTCCGGCCCAACGGCGACTACACCGGCATCACCTACAACCAGAAGGGCTACACCGATACCGTATCGGCCGAGGCCGGCGTGCGCGGCACCGTGCGTACCGGGCCGGTGGCGCACCGCCTGGTGCTGGGCTACACCTACCTGGGCCTGCGCAGCGGCACGGCCAACGTGGCCAGCCGCTCGTTCCTGTCCAACATCTACGCGCCGGCCACGCCGATCCTGGCGCCATCGCCCGGCAACGTGCCCAGGACCGCCGACACCACGCTGACCAGCCTGGCGCTGGCCGATACGCTCGCCTTCGCCGACGACAAGGTGCAGCTGACCCTGGGCCTGCGCCACCAGCGCGTGCAGGCGCAGAGCTTCAGCGCGACCACGGGTGCGCGCACCGCGGACTACGACGAAAGCGCCGTCACGCCCTCGGTGGGCCTGGTGCTCAGGCCATGGGGGCCGCGGCTGGCGCTCTACGGCAACTACGTCGAAGGCCTGAGCCAGGGCGATACCGTGACCGACGTGACCGCGCGCAACTACCAGCAGGTCTTTGCGCCCTACAAGACCCGCCAGGGCGAGCTGGGCGTGAAGTGGGACAGCGGGCGGCTGACGCAGACCCTCAGCGTGTTCCAGATCACGCGGCCGACGCTGATCAAGGATGGCGCCACCAATACCTACGGCCCGGACGGCGAGCGCCGGCACCGCGGCGTGGAATGGAATGTCTACGGCGAGGCCGGCCGCGGCGTGCGCGTGCTGGGCGGCATTGCCTATACCCGCGCGGTGCTGACGCATACGGCCAACGGCGCCTATGACGGCAACACCGCGTTCGGCAGTCCCACCTGGTCCGGCAACCTGGGGGCGGAGTGGGACCTGCCCTGGGTGCCGGGGCTGACCGTCAGCGGCCGCGTGACGTACACCGGCTCGCAGTACGTCAACACCGCCAACACGCAGAAGATCGACAGCTGGACGCGCTACGACATCGGCGCGCGCTACGTGACCAAGATCCAGGGCAAGCGCGTGGGCTTCTACGCCAGCGTCGAGAACCTGTTCAACAAGAGCTACTGGGCGGGCTCGTTCAACGACGGCTACGTCACGCAGAACGCGCCGCGCCTGTTCAAGTTCACAACCTCGGTGGATTTCTGATGCGGTTACCTGTCCTGATGCAACGCCGCGCCGTCTGGCTGTCGGCGTCCCTGCTGCTGTCGCTTGCCGCCATCGCCACGCCGGCTGCCGCGTCCAATCCCGCCCTGGCCGTGGGGCAGCCCGCGCACGGCGCCTGGCAACCCGGCGCACCGCTGCACTACACGCTGTCGTTGCAGGCAGGCGACGTGGTGCGGGGCGTGCTCGACGGACCTGCGGCGACGCTCGACCTTGCCGACCCCGGCGGCAAGCCGCTGCGCCGGCTGCTGGGGCCGACCACGCTGTCGCGCAGCTTCCTCTTCGTCGCCCCCGGCAGCGGCGCGTACCGGCTGACCGTCAGCGGCGACCATGCCGACGTGCCCGGCGCGGTCGGCGGACGGCCCGTGCCCGGCGCGCCCTACGTGCTGCGCATCGACGAGATCGTGCCGCGGGCCGCGCAACACGCGCCCGCCGACCTGCCCGACAGCCCCACCCTGCGCGCGCTGGCGCAGACCGTTGCCAGCGGCGGCACCACCGAGGCCTTCTGGCAGGACATGGCCCGGCGTGGCACGCCGCTGGTGGAGCCTTTGCCGCCGACGCCGGGCAGCGCGCAGGAAGCGATGGTGCGCGTGACCTTCCTGTGGCGCGGCGCGCGCGACAACGTGCGCCTGCTCGGCAGTCCCGCCGGCGACCATGACCCGCTGCTGCGCCTGGGCGAGAGCGACGTCTGGTACCGCAGCTACCGCGTGCCGGCCGCCACCCGCATGAGCTACCAGCTGGCACCGGACGTGCCCGTGCTGGACCAGCCGGCCCCGCAGCGCCGGCGCGCCATCCTGGGGTTCGGCCAAGATAAGGCCAATTTCCTATCATAATCCTACAGGTTATATTGATCTGCATTTGTAGATCAGACAGTTATAAGAAAAGGCCTCTGCGGAAGGGGCGGTTCCGCTACACTGGCCGGCTCCATTGGAGCTCTCAGTCCGGCATGGCCACCGTCGAACGTACCGCTTATCCGCGCTTCCCGAAGGTATTTTCAGCGGCGGAATTGCAGGCCTGCTATACGCCGGACATTGAAGAACTGGAGTGGGTGCGGCGCAAAGCGCGGGGGCAGTCCTCGCGGCTGGGCCTGCTGGTCCTGCTGAAGGTCTTTCAGCAGATGCACCACTTTCCCAACCTCGATTCCATCCCAACAGCGGTCATCGAGCACGTCCGGACCACCGCAGACTTTGGCGCTGAGGTCGAGTTTGGTTACGACAGAGCCCGATCGGTTGCGTTGTTTCGCCACTACGCCGCGGTTCGCGAGTTTCTCGGCGTCCAGTCCTACTATGGCACCGACGCCAATGAAGTCGCCGTGCGCGCAGCACGGGAAGCGTCCGAGGCCGTGGACCAGCCGGTGGACATCATCAATGCCACCATCGACAGCCTGATCCAGCAGCAAGTGGAACTGCCTGCATTCTCTACGCTGGATGCAATTGCGGAACAAGTCCATGCGCGCACGCAAACAGCCATGTTCCGGCGCGTCGTGCGCCGCCTGACTGACGACGACAAGGCACAACTGGACCGCCTGCTCAAACGGGAATTCAATCAGCGCCAGACGGCGTACAACACCATCAAGCGCTACGCATTGCGGCCGTCTCGCAAGCACATCACCCTGCTGATCGAACATCTCACCTGGCTCGAAGGTTTTGGGGATTACGCCCGCGCGCTGGAAGACACCCCGGCCACGAAGTTGCGCTCCCTGTCATCGCAAGCGATGAGCCTGGACGCGGCCAACCTGAAGGAGATGCAGCCGGAGCGTCGCTATACCCTTATCGCGGCGCTGCTGCATCAAATGCGTGTGCGTGCCCGCGACGATCTGGCCGAGATGTTCATCCGCCGGATGGGCGCGATCCACAAGCGGGCGAAGGAAGAACTGGCGCTCATCCAGGCGCGACAGCGCGAACAGATGGAAAACCTCGTAGACGTGCTCGACGGAGTGGTCAACATCGTTGACGATTACGGGGACGACGCGGCGGCGCTGGGTGCACAGGTACGCAAGTATCTTGCGCCGACAGGCAGTCTCGAGCCCTTGCGCGAGAGTTGTGCCGAGGTGCGGGCCTATAGCGGCAAGAACTACCTGCCGTTGCTGTGGCGCCATTTCAAGGCGCATCGGTCCGTCCTACTGCGCCTGGCGCGAGCTCTGGTGTGGGGATCGACCACGCAATCCCAGACCTTGCTGACGGCTTTGGAGGCCGTATTCGAGAAAGAATCGCTGCACCGCGAATGGATCAACACTGACGTCGACATCAGCTTTGCCTCGGAGCGCTGGCGCAAGCTGGTGCGCCGCCCGATCGCTCTGGGGACGCCGACAAACCGTCGCTATCTGGAGCTCTGCGTACTGTCCTATATGGCCACGGAGCTGCGCAGCGGCGATCTGTGCGTGGCCGGCTCCGACGCTTTCGCTGACTACCGGGATCACCTGCTGCCGTGGCGCGAGTGTGAGCAGCGTCTGCCGAGCTACTGCGAGAAGTTCGGCATGCCCGACAGCGGCGCCGGCTTCGTGGCTCAACTGCGGCAGTGGCTCGGGGACACGGCCTGCCAACTGGATGAGCGTTTCCCCGAGAAGTCCGAACATGTGATCATCAACAAGGCTGGTGAGTTGGTGGTACGTCGCACTGCAGCCACCATTGTTCCAGAAGGCGCGGTCTCGCTGCAGAAAGCGCTGATAAAGCGCATGCCGGTGCGTAATCTGCTGGACGTGCTGGCCAATATCGAGCACTGGACGCATTTCACCCGGCACTTTGGACCGCTCAGCGGCAGTGACCCCAAGATCCGCAACGCTGCCGAGCGGTACCTGCTGACCATCTTCGCGATGGGCTGCAATCTGGGCCCGACCCAGGCAGCACGCCACATGGGCGACAAAATCACGCCGCACATGATGTCGTTCGTCAACCGGCGGCACCTGAGCCTGGAGCGGCTGGAAACCGCGCAGCGCGAGCTGATCGAACTCTATCTGCGGCTGGACCTGCCCAAGCACTGGGGCGACGGCAAGACAGTGGCGGCCGACGGTACCCAGTACGACTTCTATGACAACAATCTGCTGGCCGGCTACCATTTCCGGTACCGCAAGATGGGCGCGGTGGCGTACCGGCACGTGGCGGACAACTACATCGCGGTCTTTCGGCATTTCATCCCGCCAGGCATCTGGGAGGCGATCTACGTCATCGAAGGGCTTCTCAAGGCCGGTCTGAGCGTCGAGGCGGACACCGTTCATGCCGACACCCAGGGCCAGTCGGCGGCGGTGTTCGCCTTCACCCACCTGCTGGGCATCAAGTTGATGCCGCGCATCCGAAACTGGCAGGACCTGAAGCTGTACCGGGCGAATGCCGATACGAAATACCAGCACATTGACGCGCTGTTTTCGGAAACGGTCGACTGGGATCTCATCGAGCGGCACTGGCAGGACCTGATGCAACTGACGCTGTCGATCCAGACTGGCGCACTGTCGTCGCCCTTGCTGCTGCGCCGGTTCGGTGCGGCCAGCCCGAAGAATCGGCTGTCTTTGGCTGCAGAGGAACTGGGCAAGGTCATACGCACCATCTTCCTGCTCGAGTGGATCGGCAGCGGTGAACTTCGTCAGGAGATTACCGCCACCACCAACAAGGTCGAGTCCTACAATGGTTTTGCCAAATGGTTCTCATTTGGGGGTGACGTGCTGCCGGTTAACGATCCGGACGAACAACAGAAGCGCCTGCGCTACAACGACCTGATGGCCTCGGCCGCGATCCTGCAGAACACGGTCGACATGATGCAGGCGTTGCGGGCGATGGTGAAGGAAGACATCCCGGTCAATCCGGCCGATATCGCCTTCCTGAGCCCCTATCTCACCAGCAACCTGAAGCGCTTTGGTAAATACGAGCTTGACTTCGAACGTATCGAGAGCTGGATTCGCGACAGCCTATTCGCGGGGCCGGCCCATTCTATCCGGAGGCCCAAACGTCATGTCTGATATCGAGACCCCCTACGGCGCCGTCGATGCCGACGCATTGCAGTCGTTGCAGCAGCGCTACGATACCCTGGTCATCCAACAGGCGGTGGATCAATTCGACGCGCTTCGAGCTCGCTGCGGACCGGATGGGCTGCGTGACGATCTGCTGCGCTTGCATGGCATGGCGCATACCGTGATCAATGGCGCGAGCCTGTCATATTCGACCGCCGATCTGACACTGATGGAACAAGCCGATTGTGTCATCGAGGAACTGGAAGACTGGGTGATGATGCTCGACCGGATGATCGTCGCGCTGCGCCCCCTGCAGGATTTGCGATCCAAAACAGACGACGATTACGACGATTCAATATGAAGCAAGGCGGCCACTAATGGCAATTCTCCCCGCGCTTTCGTCGCCATGCGTTCGGGGGCAAGCGGCGCAGCGTATCGATCGCTTGGCTGACGGCTTTCGCCCGCCCGGTCCACCCGGCCGCGCGGTGGTCGAACCAGGCGCCAAGGCGTCAGGCCGCGCTCGGTGACGACTATCAGCGCGCGGACTCGCTCGGTGAGCTTTGGGTGCTTGGCAAAGAAGGCCTCGATTCGCCGGGCGCTCGCTGGGTCCAGACCCGGCACCGACGGCCACCAGTGACGCCGGCGCGGAAAGCGTACCTCACGTCTGCCAGCGTTTGGTGGCGTGGCGACCTAAAGGCGCCTTGCGAACCGGTCCTGCCGCTGCCGGCGCCGCGCGAGTTCAGCCAACTCGCACCGGAGGCGGCCGCGGATGCCGCGCGCGGCTGTCCGCTGGCCTCGCGCTCGCCCAAGTAGCGCGCGACCGCGTCCCGGGCGGACAGCCCTTCGTTACGTAGCGCCGCCAGCGACGGGGCATCTGGATAATCCGGCGAATACACGGGGGCGGTCGGCGCGATGGCTGTCTGGCCCATTTTTATGTGTTTTCGCTGTTATCGCCTTACCTCCGGAGCGGCATACACATGCCCATGCTCCAGGAAGTTGTCCACATACAGTGTTCGAACTATTGTCATGGCCACCACCATCATCGGGGTGGCGAAAAGCACACCGACAATCCCGAAGAGCGCGCCGAAGACGACCGCAGACAGGATGCTGAGCACTGGCGGCAACTGGACTGCCCATTTCTGAACCATTGGCATCAGCAAGTGCCCTTCGATTTGCTGAATGCCGACGCACAGCAAAGCCACGTAGAGCGCAGCCTGCGGTCCTTCCATGAATGCAAGCAGGACAGCCAGCAGCCCGCCTGCAATGGCACCGAAAAATGGAATGAACGCCAGCAGTCCGGAGATAACGCCCACGGCAAGCGGCAGAGATATACCGAGCGCCCACAGCCCTAAGGCAGTGGCGCACCCTACAAAGGCCATCGAAAGGGACTGTCCCAATAGCCAACGCCTCAATGCTTCAGCACTTTCGACCATTGCACTATCGATCGGTTTTCGATAAGGCAATGGCATTAATCGAACGAAACCTTTCCTGTACATGTTCGGCGCAGCGGCCAGGTACATGCCCATGACGATGATAAGCGCAGCGTTGCCAAGCAGCCCCAATGTAAGGCCGGCAACACCGGCAAGGCGAGCCCAGGGGACACCATCCGAAGTGGTGTCCTGCCACACCTGTAAAGCCAATTGGCCGACACGGTTGGCATGCATCCAGCCCAGCACTGCGCGTGAGGCGAATGGCAACCTCTCACGCAGCTTAGCGAGTTGCTCGGCAAGCGGCTCTCCCACAAGCCAGCCAATTGCGCAGAGTGCGGTGGCGACGAGAAGCACACCCGCTAAAACGCTCCACCGCTCGGGTATATGCAGGCGCCCGTGCATCAGTGTTGCGAGGGAACGAAGGGCCACAGCAAGCACAATCGCGCCAAACGAAACAACTAGAAGATCGCTCAGCCGCCATAATAGCGCTAAAAGCCCCACGAGGATCAGCGTCACGAGTAGGCGCTGGGCGAAGGGCGTGGCGCCTGGCGCTTGTCGCTGTTTTTCTTCCATGTCATCTTCCGTTTAGATCTTAACAGCGGCGGCACATAGCCGTTGAAATGTGGCCTGAAGATGCGTCATGGTTGCTGACGCCTGTAGATAAAAAGGCGACGGACCGTAAGCATGCAACACGCAAGCATATCCTCGCTCTCCACGCTGAAGCCATAACATGGACCGCCGGCAGTTTCCCCATGAATATTAAGTCCCGTGTAGCCTAGGCCAGCGGTGCCCCTGCAGCGTAGTTAGTGATTGCCATGGTCGCCACGAAGGTTTGAAACCGAGGCTTCGCCCAATTCTCGGCCTACATACTGAACGTCAACGCGATCGATCCGCCGGTCCGAGACTTGTTCGACGGTGAAACGATACCCCTTCATGTCGAGCACCATTTGTGGCGTTGGTACCATCCCGAAGTGCTTTAATAGCAGGCCACCGAGCGAAGAGAAGCTGCCCGCCGAGCTTGCCCACGCGGGGTCAAGGCCGAGCGCATGCGCCACGGCATGGAGGTCGGCTGAGCCGTCCATGATCCAGCGTCCATCCGCGACCATCGTGATGGTGGCGGTTTCGTCTTCATCTGGAAACTCGCCTGCAATAGCTTCGAGAATATCGATGGGGGTGACAAGACCGACGAGTGCGCCATACTCGTCGGTGACCAGTACGAGCTGGCCACGCGAATCCCTCAGAGTGTCAATCAATCGGAGCATGCCGATGGACTCATGCACGATGATCGGCTTACGCAGGTTTGCAGCTTCATCGATGGCGCCCTTCTCGATCAAGTCGCCAATCAAGTCCTTGCCGCGTGCGATGCCGAGAACGTTATCCACTTCCCCGCGGCATACCGGGAAGAAGCTATGCGGCGCGTCGAGAATCTGCTTGCGAAGCGTGTCGCGGTCAGCTTCGATATCCAGAAACGAAATGTCCGCGCGGGGTGTCATCACGGAGCGCACGGAACGCTCGGCCAATGTCAGCACACCGCTCACCATGCTGCGCTCTTCGGGGGCAAAGGGCAGCGTATCATTGGCCACGGGCATATCATCCTGGGTGCCAGGATTATTGGTACGGCGACCGCCCAGCAACCTGAGCACAGCGTCGGCGGTGCGCTGCCGCATGGGCAGTCCCGCCAGATGGCGCAAGAAATTGCGCCGGGCGAGCTGATTAAGCCCTTCGATCAGCACCGAAAACCCGATCGCCGCATACAGGTAGCCCTTTGGAATATGGAAGCCAACCCCTTCGGCAACGAGGCTCAACCCGATCATCAGCAGGAAACTGAGGCACAGCACCACCACCGTCGGATGCGCATTGACGAAGCGTGTCAGCGGCTTGGAGGCCAGCAGCATGACCCCCACGGCAATCACGACAGCGGCCATCATCACCGTCAGGTGCTCGACCATGCCGACTGCCGTGATGACTGCATCCAGTGAAAAGACTGCGTCTAGAATGACGATCTGCGTGACCACCATCCAGAAGCCCGCGTAGGCTGTCTTCCCGCTCTCAGCGTGCGGCATGCCCTCCAGCCGCTCGTGCAGTTCGAGGGTGGCCTTGAACAGCAGGAAGATCCCCCCAAGCAGCAGAATCAAGTCCCGGGCGGAGAGCGACAGCGGACCGATCGAGAAGAGCGGCTTCGTCAGGGTGATGAGCCAGGACATCACCGACAACAAGCCAAGACGCATCAGGAGCGCGAGTATCAAGCCGACAACCCGCGCTTTGTCCCGCTGGTTAGGGGGGAGCTTGTCCGCAAGAATCGCGATAAAAATCAGATTATCGATGCCGAGAACGATCTCGAGCACAACCAGCGTGACCAAGCCGATCCAGATTGAAGGGTCCGTCAGCCATTCCATGGTGGGGTATCAGTGTTGGGTAGGTGAAAACGAATAGCAATCGCGGGATTGGCGCTTCCTGCCGCATGTCCCGTAGGTGGCACGGTCATGCCCCAAAAACGATTTCGATTCTGGCGCCCCTGCCATGTGGATTATCCCGGATGCGCACGCTGGCGTCGTGCCGTGCCGCAATCTCGCGGGCGATGGCCAGCCCGAGGCCACAGCCATCGCCACTGCTTCCTGGACGTCGGTAGAAGCGCTCCAGGACCATCTGCCTTTCCTCCATTGGAATGCCGGGTCCATCGTCGTCCACAGTCAAAACAACAGGCGAGGTTTTCAGCCCAAGCGTTACGACGCTGCCGGCGCCGCCGTAGCGGATGGCATTGTCGACCAAATTGCCAATCAATTCGCGCAACAACAGCGGCTCGGCCTCAATGGTAACGCCACGCTCTGGTCCGTCGTAACCCAGATCCACGTGATGGGCGATCGCAGTATCCGCCCACTGTTCCAGTTCCTCGCGCGCGAGTTCGGCGAGATCCACCGTGACCATCCGCAGCATCGGCTCGCCCGAACGTTCCGATCTGGCCAGCGTCAGCAACTGGTGTGCGAGATGCCGTGCGCGCCTGACCGCCGTCAGGACATGAGATAGAGCCTCACTACGTTTTGCCGCGTCACGCTCACGCAACGCACGCTCGGTCTGGACCTGCAGCGTCGTTAGCGGAGTCCGAAGCTGATGCGCGGCATTTGCCGTGAAACGGCGCTGTGTATCCTGCGCCTCCGCGAGTTTGGCAATCAGCTGGTTGAGCGAATTCAACAGCGGCTTCAGTTCGGTGGGCGCGCGGTCCAAGTCCGCAACTGGCACCAGGCCGTCGGGCTCATAGCGCGCGAGGTGGCTGGCGATGTTGTCCACAGTGCGTAGTCCCGACGTCACCGCGTACCAGACTGATGCGCCGGCCAGCAACAGGATCAGCACTTGTAGCGGCACAGCGAACCAGAGGATTTCCGCCACGATGGACTTTCGCTTGCGCTTGGTTTCGGCGACTTGAATGACAAAGCCTACCGAGTCTGCCGTCGGCCGGTCGAGGAGAATGGCCACAATCTTCGTCCGATAGCCGCTAACCAGCCCTTCGTAGAAGCGAGGCTTGCCGGCAATCAAGCCATCTGGCGGAGGCGGAAACACCGCGCTGCCAAAAATCAGGCGGCCTTCCCGTGACCTTACTTCCTCAAAAATGCGGTCAACGCTGTCCCACTCGAACATCTCGATGGCTGGCTTAGGCAAGTCCAGTACGGCTTTTCCTCCGTCCAGCCTGACTTGCTGCGCCAAGGTCATGGCCGAATCGTACAGCCAGCGGTCATAGACGACCGACCCGATATGACGCGCAAGCCAGAAAGCGCCTAGGGAGCCAATGAGCACCACGAGGAACAAAGGAATCCAAAGGCGTGCCAGCAGGCGATGCCGCAGACTGTAGCCTTGTGATCTATCCACGGGAGACCTGCTCCAGCCGGTACCCCAGGCCGCGCAGCACGCGAATGCTCACCTGCGCGTCCGCATCGTCCAGCTTGCGTCGCAGGCGGCTCACAAATACCTCGATCGTCGACGGATTGGTTTCCTGGTCCGATGTATAGAGCGACTCAATCATTTGCTCTTTGCTGACAACGCGGCCCGGCCGCCGCAGCAACAGTTCCAGCACTGCCAGTTCGCGCGCGGTCAGGGCAAGCTCACGGCCTCGCACGAATACCGCTTTGGCTGCCGGATCGAATTCGATCGTTCCGAAGCTAGGCATGGCGATGGCTGAACCGCCTCGGCGAAGCAGCGCACGGAGCCGGGCTTCCAGTTCGCCCAACGCGAACGGCTTCGACAAGTAGTCGTCCCCACCGGCATCCAGGCCGCGAATCCGGTCATGCAAATCGTCCCGAGCCGTCAGAATCAGCACCGGTGCCGTCACACCCTGCCGCCGCAAGCGACGTAGCACATCGATACCATCCTCATCGGGCAGGCCGAGATCCAGGATCAGCAATTGATACGGGGTGGTGCGGCAGGCATCCACTGCAGCCTTCCCCGTGTGTACGGCGTCGGCGGCGTAATTCGATTGCGCCAGGCTGTTGACCAGCCCATTGGCCAGTTCCAAATCGTCTTCGATCAGCAATAAGCGCACGGCGCGGGTCAGCAAGGTTCAGGAAAGGTTACTCGGTTAACTTTACGGCTTTGCTGCGCGGATGAAAACCCCAGGCGGTCTGTGCCCCAATCTGGAAACTGTATGAATAAGAAGTTGGCCCTGATGGCCTGCTTGGTGCTTTCCGGCGCCGGCATTGTGGCATGGATTGCCTGGACCTCCCGTACGGCAGATTCTCCGGCTAAAGTTGCCGCTCCATCTCCCCGCAACAAGCCGGATACCGTCAGTTATCCAGTCGGCGCGCCCCAACTGACGATGATCGAGTCCCGCACCATCCCCGCGTCTCCCATCCCGCTGTCGGACCCATTGAGTGCGCGCGTAGCTTATGACGAAGACGTGACCGCCCGCCTCGGAGTGGGGTTCTCCGGGCGCATCGTCGCGATCAAGGCGGCGCCAGGCGACATGGTCAAGGCCGGCCAGGTCCTCGCCGAGATCGATTCCTCCGACTTCGGCAGCGCGTACGCGGATCTGAACAAGGCCCGTGCCGACGAGCAGCGTAAGAGGCTGGTGCTGGAGCGTGCGAAAGCACTGGGGCCGGGCGAGGGGATTGCGGCCAAGGATCTGGAAGCCGCACAGGCGGACTATACCGAAGCTCGGGCGGAGACGGCACGCGCCGAGCAGCGCCTGAAGAACCTCAACCCGCACGGCTTTGCGGTCCGCGGACAACGCGTCAGCCTGGCCAGCCCGATCAACGGCGTAGTCACAGAACGTACGGCAACGCCGGCATTGGAAGTGGGTTCCGGGCTGTCAGCGCCGCTGTTTGTCGTCACCGACACCAAACGATTGTGGTTGATGATAGACATTCCGGAAAAGCTGCTCGGCCGGATGAAGGTGGGTGGCGAAGTCACGGTCGAGACCGATGCTTTCCCCGACGAGCGCTTCCGTGCGAAGATCGTGCAACTCGGACAGTTGATGGATCCCAACACGCGCCGAGCCACTGCGCGGGCGCGTCTGGACAATGCCTCGGGCAAGCTGCTGCCCGAAATGTTTGTGCGCGCCTCGGTGCTCGAAGACAGTGGTGCCGGGGTGCGGGTGCCCAATACCGCGATTGTCAACCGCGGCGTGCATGCGTTCGTCTTCGTGCAGACGGCGCCGGGCGAGTTCCTGCGCCGGCAGGTGAAACTGCTGACCCGAGGCAGCGATTCCAGTTACGTAGGGGAAGGGCTGCAGGGTGGTGAACGCGTCGTCGTCAAGGGCGCGTTGCTGCTCGACGCAGAACTGACGGCCCGTGCAGGCGACAAGCCATGATCGACCGGCTGATCGTTTTCGCGCTGACCCAGCGCGCGTTCGTGCTCGTGCTGGTCGCGGCACTGGTCGGCTTTGGCGGCTATGCGCTGTCGAACCTGCCGATCGAGGCCTTCCCCGACGTGCAGGACGTGCAAGTGCGCGTCATCTCGCAACTGCCGGGGCAGGCCCCGGAGGATATGGAACGCGCGGTGACCTTACCGATCGAGCGCGAGGTGGCCGGCATCCCCCGCCTGACCAATGTCCGTTCGGTCACCATGACTGGCCTGTCCATTGTCACGCTGACGTTTGCCGAGGACACCGACAACTACTTCGCGCGCCAGCAGGTCACGGAGAAACTGTCAACGGTGACATTGCCGGCCGGCGTGCAGCCGCAACTGGCGCCGCTGTCCACGGCCGTTGGCGAGGTGTACCGCTATACCATTGAGGCGCCGGGAATGTCAGACGCCGAGATCCGGACGCTCCAGGACTGGACGATACGGCCAGTGCTGCGCATGACGCCGGGGGTTGCCGACGTTGTGAGCTTCGGCGGCGCGATCAAGGAATACCAGATCGAAGTCGATCCTCTCGCACTGCGCAAGTACCAGATCACGCTGGACCAGGTCAGCCAGGCGATCGCCAAGGGTAGCGGGAGCGCCGGCGGTGGCTTGATGCGGCAAGGCGATGCATCGCTCGTTGTGCGCGCGGCAGGATTGTTCGCCAATCTCGACGACATTCGGCGCATCGTCATCACGGCGCGCGCCGGGCGGCCCATTACCGTGGGCGACATTGCCGCCGTGCGCGAAGGCGAGCGTCCACGTTTCGGCATCGTGGCAACAGGCCAGCGGGACAGCATTGTCGAAGGCATCGTATCGATGACCAAGGGTGGCAACCCCTCCAAGATCAATGCGGCACTCAAAGAGCGCATCGCGCAACTGGAGCCCAGACTGCCACCAGGCGTCAGGATCGTGCCCATCTATGACCGCACCGAGCTCGTTCGCCACACCGTCACCACCGTGGCGGAGAATCTTGTGGTCGGCGCGCTGCTGGTCATTGCCGTGCTGGTTGTGTTTCTTTCGAGCTGGCGCGCAGCGCTGGTTGTGGCCACGGTCATTCCGCTGGCGTTGCTGTTTGCGTTCATTCTGATGAACGCGCGCGGCGTGTCGGCCAACCTGATTTCGCTCGGCGCCGTCGACTTCGGGATCATCATCGACAGTGCGGTCGTTATCGTGGAGGCGCTGATGGTGCGGCTGGCGGTCAGGTCCGCGCAGGATGCCAACCCCGCTGACGCGCGCAGGCACCGCTTGCACGTGCTGCAGCGGACGATGGCCGATATGTCGCAGCCGGTGCTGTTCTCCAAGGCCATCATCATCCTGGCATTTGTGCCGATCTTCACCTTCCAGCGCGTGGAGGGCAAGATTTTCACGCCGGTCGCGCTGACGCTGACCTTCGCGCTGCTGGGCGCGGTGCTGCTCACCTTTACGCTGGTGCCGACGCTGCTCTCCTATGTCGTGCAGCGGCGCACGCTGGCCGAGAAACACAAACCATGGCTGGAATGGCTGCAACTTCGCTACCGGCAGCTGGTTGAGCGGACGATGGGCCGGGCAGGCGCAACGCTGTGGCTGTCTGCCATACCGGTAGTCATCGCCTTCTTGCTGGCGCCGCGGCTCGGCAGCGAGTTCATGCCTAAGCTGGACGAAGGCAACATCTGGCTGACCATCACGCTGCCCACCTCGGCCTCGCTGGAGACCACCAAGGAGGTCGAGCGGCTGGTGCGGGCAAAGGTCACCGCCTATCCGGAAGTGGCGCGCATCATCACGCAGGTGGGCCGTCCCGACGACGGTTCGGATCCCAAAGGTCCCAACAACCTGGAAAACCTGGTCGACTTGAAGCCGCGCAAGGAATGGCGGTTCTCGGACAAGAGCGAACTCGTCGCCAGCATGTCGGATAGCCTCGCCGCAATTCCGGGCATCACGACCAACTTCTCCCAGGTCATCCAGGACAATGTCGAAGAATCGCTATCCGGGTTCCGCGGCGAGATCGTCGCCAAGATCAGCGGCAATAACCTCGATATCCTGGAAGAGAAAGCGGCGCAGGTGGTCAGCGTGGTCCAGGGCATCCGGGGTGCCACCGACGTCGAGGCCACGCGTATCGGCGGGCAAACCGAGGTGGTCGTCACGCCCGACCGCACGCGCATGGCTCGCTACGGCATCACAATCGATGATATCAATACGCTGATGACACAGGCCATGTCCGGCCAGGCGATCACCACGTTCTTCGAGCAGGACAGGCGCTTTGATGTGGTGATGCGAATTGGAGAGAAAGACCGCAACAGCGCGGATGCGATCGGCAATCTGCAGTTGACGTTGCCGGACACGCAGGCCGGCAACGGTCCCGGCACGATCGCCCTCAGCGACGTAGCGACCATCGAGATTCGCCAGGGTGCTTCGCGCATCCTGCGGGAGTCGGGCTCGCGCAGCGTGATCGTGAAGATGAACCTGCTCGAACGCGACCAGGGCAGCTTCGTCGCTGAGGCCCAGGGCGCCGTAGCCGAGCAGGTCAAGCTGCCGCCGGGCTACGACCTGATTTGGGGCGGTCAGTTCGAGAACTCACAGCGTGCCGCCAAGCGCCTGATGGTAATCATCCCCCTCACGGTATTGCTGATCTTCTCCTTGCTGTTCTGGGCATTCCGCTCGGTCCGGCTGGCGGGCTTAGTGCTTGGCATGGTGCCGTTTACGCTCATCGGCGGATTGGCAGCGCTCGGGCTGGCCGGGCTGCACCTGTCAGTGTCCGCTGCGGTAGGCTTCATCGCCGTGGCGGGGATTTCGGTGCAGAACGGGGTCATTATGGTCGAGGAAGTGATGCAGCGCATACGTGAAGGCTCGCGCGTTGCGCAAGCGATCGTGGAGGGAGCGGCTATTCGCCTGCGCCCCATTCTCATGACCGCGTTGATGGCCGGCCTGGGCCTGCTTCCCGCTGCGTTGTCGCATGGGATCGGCAGCGAAACCCAGCGTCCGTTCGCCTGCGTCATCGTTGGTGGCATCGTGACCGGCACGATCTTCACGTTGCTGGTGCTCCCGGTGGCCATGAGCAGGTTTGGGAATTTTTCCGAGGCAGGTAACGAGGACGTAAGCGAGAAATGAGGTCAGTAACCGTTCACAAGGCATTCGTTGCCCGCTCAGCGACAAGATGCTGCGGCCATGTGCGGCGAACCGCCCACCTGGCCGTGATAGCCTTGCTCGCCGGATGCGCGGTGGGACCAGACTATGTGCGACCGGCCCTTCCTCCATCCCAGGGCTACGCCCCCGGGCCCATGCCGGCAGCCACGGCATCGGCGGCTGTGCCCGGGGGGGCCACGCAGCGATTTGTGCTGGAGCAGAGTATTCAGGCCGACTGGTGGGCGCTGTTCGAGTCGCCGCGACTGAATGCGCTCATCGAGAAGGCGTTCGCCGCCAATCCGAATGTCGAAGCGGCACAGGCGGCGCTGCGCGCTGCGCAGGAGAACGTGTACGCGCAGCGCGGCTTCTTCTTCCCGACCATCCAGGCCGGCTACACCCCATCGCGCACCAAGCTGGCAGGCAATCTCGGTGGCAACTCGCCCGGCATCCAGGGCAACGGTTCGGTCATCAGCACCTTCCAGGGCACGCCCGCCAGCGAGGGTGGCACGGCACCGTTCAACGGGCCCGTCATTTACAACTTCCACACAGCCCAGTTGACGGTCGGTTTCGTACCTGATGTGTTCGGCGCCAACCGCCGGCAGGTCGAGTCGCTGGAGGCGCAGGCAAAGGCCCAGCAGTTCCAGCTGGAGGCGACCAGGATTACGCTGGCGTCGAACATCGTCGCCGCGGCCATTCAGGATGCCTTGCTGCGGCAGCAGATCGCTACCACGACGGCAATGATCGATGCCAACGTCGCGATGGTGGAGCTCGCTAGCCGGCAACTCAAGGCAGGCTATGCATCGCGCCTGGATCTCGCGGTGCAAGAGAACGCCCTGGCCCAGGCCAGACAGCTGCTGCCGCCATTGCGAAAGCAGTTCGAGCAGAACCGGGATCTCATGCGCACGCTGATTGGCGCAGTGCAGGACGAAGAGGTGCCGGCATTCGAGCTCGGCGCCCTACGTTTGCCCGAAGAGCTACCATTGACTCTGCCCTCTCAGCTTGTCGAACAGCGCCCGGACGTCCGGGCCGCCGAGGCACTGCTGCAGGCCGCCAGTGCGGAGGTAGGCGTCGCGCGGGCGGCCCGGCTGCCGCAGTTTTCCATCGATGCGACGCTTGGCGGCGCCGCCAGCCATATCGGCCAGATGTTCTGGAACAGCGGCAAGTTCTTCGATCTGGCGCTGGGCATTACGCAGCCGCTCTTTGCCGGGGGCACACTGCTCCATCGCGAGCGAGCCGCCACTGAGGCGCTACGCCAGGCAGCCGCACAGTACCGGTCAACCGTGATCACCGCGTTTCAGAATGTGGCGGACACACTGCACGCCATCCAGACGGATGCCGAAGCGCTGCAAGCCGCAGCCGAGGTAACGGACACGGCGAAGACCGCGCTGGACCTGACGCAGCGTCAGCACCAGCGAGGCTACCTCGATCGCCTGGCGCTGATTGGCGCCCAGCAGACCTACCGCCAGGCACAGTTGAACCTCGCGCAGGCACAGGCCACCCGCCTTGGCGACACGGCAGCGCTCTTCCAGGCACTGGGCGGCGGCTGGTGGGACCGAGCATCCAATGAGCCGACCGTCGCCCAAACCACTGCCGACAGAGCCAACCCGTAATTCATGGTCTAGCATTTATGTAGGTGGATTAATTGCTCTGCCGACTCAAGTATCGGTGCCTTCTTGCATTGAGCTGCATTTGGCTAATTTACAGACAGCGAAACTGGAGCAAAGCGTGTATATCTCTATCCCGGAAAGCGGCGACGAATGGACGCCGGAACAGCACGCGAGCATCGCGCGATTTTTTCTCGATAAGGGCATCGAGCACCGGGATGCGGAGATGCTCGTATTGGCCCTGAAAGCAACACGGGAGGCGGTAGCCATGCTTTCGGGCCAGGATTGGCAAACCGGCGTCACGAATACCTTTGCGGTGCTACGCCAAATGGCACCAGTTCTACTGGCCGTGCATCGAGACGCCCTTGTGGCGAACGAATATTTGGAGGAGGCCGCCATGGTTGACGATGTTTTGGCCGAACTCGCGGGCCAACGAAGCGCTGCACAAGCCCGGCGAAACTAATACCAACTCAGGCCATTGGAGGGATTGGACTCGATGAAACTTGCAAATTTCGCCTGGGCCGTCGCCTTATTGATTCCGGCCGGGACGACGCTTGCTCAGGAAGCGGTCAACGATGCACAAATTGTCTCGATTGTACTCACAGCTAATCAGGTCGATATAGACGTCGGAAAATTGGCAAGAAGTAAGGCGTCTGCCAAAGATGTCAAGGAGTTCGCGCAACACATGATCGTGGATCATACCGGCGTTAATAATTCCGCTACCGCCCTCGTCAAAAAGCTGAAGGTAAAGCCCGACGACAATCCAACCAGCGCAAGCCTCAAGTCAGATGGCGACACAAACCGAAACAAGCTCAAAGGCCTTAAGGGAGCGGAGTTCGATAGCGCTTATATCGACAACGAGGTGATTTATCACCAAGCCGTGCTCGATGTCATGGACAAGACGTTGATTCCCGGCGCCAAGAATGAAGAGCTGAAATTGTTACTGGCGAAGATACGCCCCGCATTCGTGGCGCATCTTAAGCATGCCAAGACGATTCAAAGCTCGCTCGGCAAGAAGTGACGGATTTTGTCGGTAGCTTTCGGCGTGGTGACGGCCTGTGCGGCAACCCAACTTTGACATCGACCCCAAGTGCCCGGTTGACCGACCGCCCAATCGACTATTGGCAGCCGTCAACTCTGTAACGTGCTGCTGCCCCCTTAAATGCGTTATAGAGGAGCGACAACCCAGGATCTACTATCAAAGATTCAGGGCCAATACCCGCGCTTGTCTTCGCGCCGCGTCAGGCATTTCTGCAGAAACCGGAGAATATTGGTACCGCAATGCACGTGCACGCGCGGCAGGCCGAAGGGATCGTCATCGGCGCGCGCCAGCCCCCGCAGCGTCAACCTGGCGTTGTCGTAACCAGCCTCGCACACCCATTTCCCGGTGCCGCAGCCTGCTGCTCCCCATAAGGATCCCAAGCGTCTACACGAAACACAACGATCATCGCTGCAGCAGTGTCGGCAACTTGCATTCATGCTGGTGCGGCTGGTAGCACTGCGCCGGCCGCGCATCGCGCCCACCTTACGGCAGGCTACCGCGGAGGAGACCTCCGGGACGCGTCCGCCGACATGCCGCACCGAATTCTCCTCATCCCGAGTGCGCATCGAGGTGAGGCTCCTCGACGCGGACGGTCGCATGAAGCCGTCTTCCTACTATGGTCGACGTCATGGAGGAACTCTACAAATTTACGCTACTGGTCTGCGACAGAAGGCACTACCTGACCGATCGGTACAGCGAACGCAAGGAAGGTTCGCCGGGGGTAGCTACAGCGCTGGCCGTAGCTGCGATGGCCCATGAATTGGACGCCCAGGTCGGCGATACCGATAGCGGCGAAGTCGAATAACAAGTCAAGGAACGGGTGTGGCCCCGGAGCCAACCAGTAGCGTGCTTGCCAAGCTACGCCGGCAATGCTTGCAACGCCGGTGGCTCGAGATCTCCGCGTCTCGACACCGACGGTTTCGCTGCATTTAGTGCTGTGCTTTTCGCTACTGCGCTGCTCGGGCCGTTCGTTGGCAGGGTGATCAATCGCAGAGGCGTCAGTGTTGTGGGCACCTGTCTGGCAGGACTGGGTATTGCGTAAGGCGCTCTCGGGCTGATTGCCGCTTGCCCGATCCTTGGCATCGGTGTTCCGGGGTACGAGGCCGCGTTCACAACGCTGGTTGCGTTCGAATGCCATTGCCCATCCGGAGCCCATCACCGGCAGGTCTAACGCACATTGCTGACAGTGAGATATGGCAAATAAGGCATAAAACCATCATCGAAGCAGGAATTTTGTAGAGATATCTACATCATTGAAATGTGAGTTATGGACTTCTAACATGCGCTCATGACTGCAATCATCGATTCCTGGGTCCTGCTGGTCGTCACGCTACCAAACTCCGGCGCCACCGTCCGGATGCGGATCTGGCGCGCGATCAAGACAATTGGTAGCGCCGCACTGCGTGACGGCGCCTATCTCTTGCCTGCAGGCGATGAGCAGATTGCCCAGTTGCGCGAGTTGGCCGATGAGGCCCGGCAGGAAGACGGCCAGGCCTGGCTGTTGAATGTCCGCGCCGCGAATCCGGAGGAAGAGGCCGCTTTCCGCGCATTATTTGACCGCAGCGCTGACTACGCAGAACTGCAGGCTGCGCTGTCCGAAGCCCGCAAGACGCTCTCCGGCCTGAACAGTGTCGAACTCAACCGCCTGCTGCGTCGACACGGGCGCGCCTACGAAGCGATCCGCACGATCGACTTCTTCCCCAATGAGGCGTCGACCCGTGCCGAAGCCCAGTGGAATGACTTCAGCCGCGCCATCGAGACCACCCAGTCCCCGGGCGAACCGCACGCGCTCACGCGAACCATCGCACGGCGCGATCCCGCCCAGTACCAAGGACGGCTTTGGGCTACGCGCCGCCACCTCTGGGTCGACCGCGTGGCAAGTGCCTGGCTGATCCAGCGCTTTATCGATCCCCACGCCCGTTTTTCCTGTGGCTGGACAGTCCGGCCGAATGCCCGGACGATGCGCTGGGCTTCGATTTCGACAGCGCGACCTTCACACACGTGGGTGAGCGCGTTTCATTTGAAGTGCTGCTATCGAGCTTCGGCCTCGAATCCGACCGCGAACTCAGCCGACTCGGCACCATGGTTCATGCGTTGGACATTGGCGGCCTTTCGGTCCCGGAAGCCAGCGGCTTTGAAGCCATGCTGGGCGGTGCACGAGGGCGCCTGAAGGATGATGACGCCTTGCTGGCAGAAATCGGCACGGTGCTGGATTCGCTTTACGCACACTTCTCCACCCACAAGAGACCCTGACTTCAACCTTCTCCCAGGACCCGTTATGAGTCGCATGCAACAAGCCGGCATGACATCGCCGGAAATCTCGGAACGTCCTGCCTACACCCTCTGGCAGCTCGTGCTCTATTTCCTCCGCCTTGGCACCTTTGGCTTTGGCGGGCCGGTGGCGCTGGCCGGCTATATGCACCGCGACCTGGTCGAGCGGCGGGGATGGATCGCCGATGGCGACTACAAGGAAGGCATCGCGCTGGCACAACTGGCGCCCGGACCGATGGCGGCGCAACTGGCGATCTACCTCGGCTACGTCCACTACCGTGTCCTCGGTGCCACGCTGATCGGCCTGGCCTTCGTGCTGCCATCGTTCCTGATGGTGCTGGCGCTCGGCTGGTCCTACGTCCGGTTTGGCGGCCTCACTTGGATGCAATCGGTGTTCTATGGTGTGGGCGCCGCCGTCATCGGCATCATCGCCATCAGCGCCTATAAGCTGACCACAAAGAGTGTGGGCAAGGACAAGCTGCTGTGGGCAATCTACCTGGTGCTGGCTGCGGTGACCATTGTCACGGAGTCCGAAATCGCCTGGCTGTTCCTGGCAGCCGGCGTGCTTGCCTGGTTTTGGCGCGCCCCACCCAAATGGCTGCGCCAGAGCGGCGCCAATGCGCTGGTGGGAACGCAGGTGCCGGCCGCAAGCGGCCTGCTGAGCACGCTGGACTGGCCGCTGCTGACCCAGGTCGGTGTGTTCTTTGCCAAGGCAGGCGCCTTCGTCTTCGGCTCGGGTCTTGCCATCGTGCCCTTCCTCTACGGTGGTGTCGTGACGGAATACCAGTGGCTTAACGAAAAGCAGTTTGTCGATGCGGTGGCCGTGGCCATGATCACGCCCGGCCCGGTGGTCATCACGGTCGGCTTCATCGGTTACCTGGTGGCCGGCCTGCCCGGCGCCTGCGTGGCGGCACTGGCAACGTTCCTGCCCTGCTATTTGTTCACCGTGCTGCCAGCCCCTTACTTCAAGAAGTACGGAAAACTGCCGGGCATCCTGGCCTTTGTCGATGGCGTCACGGCGGCTGCGATTGGTGCCATCACCGGTGCAGTGTTCGTGCTGGCCAAGCGCTCGATTGTCGACGTGCCGACCATCCTGCTGGCGCTGGGCACGGTCGCGCTGCTGCTGAAATTCAAAAAGCTGCCTGAACCGGTCATCATCACCGGCGCCGCGCTGATCGGCCTCGCCGTTTATCCAGTGCTGCACCACTGAACCAAACGAACCAGGGGACACCATGAGCTACGAAATGAAACCGTTGGCATGCGATCCGGCCCGGCTTTCGGGACTGTCTGAGAAACTAATTGTCAGCCATTACGAAAACAACTATGGCGGTGCGGTGAAGCGGCTGAACGCGATCGCTGCGGAGCTCTCTGCACTCGACGTCGCCGCCGCGCCGGTCTTTGTGCTGAATGGCCTGAAGCGCGAAGAACTGATTGCAACGAATTCCATGATCCTGCATGAGGTGTACTTCGACAGCCTCGGCGACGGCAGCCTGGGCGGCGAGTTGGAAGCGGCGCTCGTGCGCGATTTCGGCTCTGTCGCGCGCTGGCAAGCAGAGTCCACTGCGATGGGCAAGGCGCTCGGCGGCGGCTCGGGCTGGGTGCTGCTGACTTACTCCCCGCGTGACGGTCGGCTCGTCAACCAGTGGGCTTCCGACCACGCCCATACCCTGGCTGGCGCGACGCCGATCCTGGCGCTGGATATGTACGAGCATTCCTACCACATGGACTATGGTGCGAAAGCTGCGGCCTACGTCGATGCGTTCATGCAGAACATCCATTGGGCAAGGGTCGCCGATCGCTTCGAAGGCGTGAGCAAGTAGTCGGGGACAATCCCGCCCGCCTAGATCTAGCCAACATCTCGACGAACCAGAGCGGAGACCGACATGAAATGGATTACCCGGGAGCGCCTCAAGATCGACCGCATCGCTTGCCCGTGGCTCATCGCCCGGTTCATTGACGAGACTCCGGAATTTCTCTATGTGCCCGCCGGTGACGTTTTGCACGTGGCAGACGAGACCGGCGCCATTCCCTATGACATCCCCGGCGTGGAGCTGTCGCATGTCGGTGAGCTGTGCAGCTTTGACGCTTTTCTGGACAAGTACCGCCTGGCTGATCCCGCCTTGCAGCAACTGGCGGAGATCGTGCGCGGCGCCGATACGCCGAAGCTCGACCTGACGCCGCAGTCCAGCGGGCTCTATGCGATATCCCTTGGCCTCTCGCGCGTGTTTGCCGACGATCATGAGATGCTCAGCCATGGCATGGTGATGTACGACGCCCTCTATGCGTGGTGCCAGCACTGCCAGGCCGAAACCCACCGCTGGCCGCCGAAGCTGCCTGCCTGAGCGCCGCGCTCATCATCATCGAGGAGTTGCAACATGAAGCCGATTCTCCTCATTGCATTCTTGCTGGGGACTGCCACACCGGCCATGGGGGAGACTATCCTGTTCAACCAGCAGCGCCCCGGCGTATTGCCCGCCGGCTGGGTGTACGGCGTCACGGGACATGGCAATCCGAAGTGGTCAATTGAACGCGATACGACGGGCCCAGACCTCAGCAACGTGCTCAGGCAATCCGGCGTCGGCGACTTCCCCTGGTGTGTGAAACAGGACGTTTCCCTGGCCGACGGCTTCGTGGAGGTGAGGTTCAAGCCTGTCGACGGCCGCGAAGACCAAGCAGGTGGCGTCGTCTGGCGCTGGAAGGACGGCAACAATTACTACGTCGCTCGGGCGAACGCTCTTGAGAACAACATTTCGCTGTATTACACCACGGGCGGACGTCGGCACACTATCCAGTATCGGGCGGCGCCCGTCGCCGCCCGGGTCTGGCATACGCTGCGCGTGGACTTTACGGGCAACCGTATCCAGGTGGCCTTAGATGGTAAGCGATATATCGACGTGGCCGACGGCCACATCGCCGGGACGGGGGCCGTCGGCGTCTGGACCAAGGCTGACAGCGTGACGCTGTTTGATGCGCTCTCGTTCGATGGCTCGCCGACCAGGTAAGCCCTGCCAGGCGCGGCGCCGATTCACTGAACGACGAGGAGTGGAACATGACAATGCCAAGACGATTCGCACTCGCGCTCCTTGCGGCGCTCAGCCTGCACGGTGTCTCCCAGGCACAGGTCGCACAGAGGCCCACGCTCGACACTGCACAGATCGAGCAGCTTACGGGCTTGAAGGGCACCTTTTCCAGAGAAGAGAATGTCTTCAAGGTATCGAAGCCTCGCGGCGATATCAAAGTCCAGGTGGACGGATGGACCATGCCGCCGTTCATGGGGCTAACCTCGTGGGCAGCGTTCACGCCGGCTACCAGCAATCAAGCAATGCTGATGGGGGACACCGTCGTCTTCGAAGACGAAGTCAATCCGGCCATGAGCGCGGCGCTTGACGCTGGCCTGGAAGTCACCGCGCTACATAATCATTTCTTCTTCGACCAACCCAAAGTGTATTTCATGCACATCGGGGGAATGGGCGACGTTGCCACGCTTGCCCGCGCGGTAAAGAAGGTCTACGACAAGATCGGCGAGATTCGCGCCGGAAATCCCACGCCGGCAGTAATGTTTGCTGGCCCAATCGCGAAGGAAAGCAAGATCAGCCCCGCGCCCCTGGAGGCTGTGTTTGGAACGAAAGGACAGGTCAACAACGGTATGTTCAAGATCGTGGTGGGGCGGCAAGCGAGCATGCATGGCATCCCGATTGGCAATGAAATGGGCCTTAATACATGGGCTGCATTTGCGGGCACCGACGGCGAAGCGGTGGTCGATGGCGACTTCGCGATGCTGGAAAGCGAGTTGCAGCCGGTCCTGAAGGCCATGCGTGCCGAAGGCATCAACATTGTGGCCATTCACCAGCATATGGCAAACGAGCAGCCACGCTACATGTTTCTGCACTACTGGGGAAAGGGCACTGCCTTGGCACTGGCGAAGGCAGTGAAGAAGGCATTGGATGCTGAGGCTGCCACGCAGAAATAGGCGATGCCGATCACCAGGGTCCGCGGCCGATCGAGTCAGGAGGCCAGCTGCCGCCGAATTGATAGCAGGTCGGCCCCTCCGCACGGTGTTTCCCGCTGCAGTCCGGCTGGACACCGCTCCTGGCTGGCCGCGCCGATGGCGTACGGCTAGGGCAGCACCCGCTGGTCGCCTGCGGCTTGCTGAAGATCCGCCTATGACCTCCCGATGCACACGTCGGGTCAAACGACTCAATTGCCCATTGTGGACTTGCTGGACTGGATCACCGCAGTGCTGGCCGCAATCATCGCGGTCGCGGCGCTGGAGTATCCGATCCATGGCGGTGGCGAAGAAGTCGACGAGGACGGTAAGAAAGCGGCGGATGATGAGGACCGCCAGCATCGTCAATAAGCTTCACCGCAGCCGGCCTTTCACTTGGACAGCAGGCATATGGTATCCTCCCCCCCAGGATTGGAGCCGCCATGTCGACGCACGCCACGCACCCCGAAATTATCAAGCGCCTCAAGCGCGCCGAAGGTCACCTCAGGCGCATCATCGGCATGCTGGAAGAGCAACGGCCGTGCGTTGAGGTTGCCCAGCAGCTGCAGGCCGTGGAAGCCGCGGTGGCGAGTGCCAAGAAAACGCTGGTCCATGACCATATCGATCATTGCCTTGACGACGCGATTCGCTCCGGCACCCGCAGCGCAGATGAGGCATTGCGCGAGTTCAAGACCATCAGCAAGTATTTTTAGGGATCGCAGTCATGCTGGATGTCTTGTCCAACCGTACGTATCGGCATCTGTTCCTGGCCCAGGTCATTGCGCTCGTCGGCACGGGCCTCGCGACTGTCGCCCTGGGGCTGTTGGCCTATGATCTGGCGGGTGCGAACGCCGGGAGCGTCCTTGGCACGGCCCTAGCGATCAAGATGGTGGCCTATGTCGGCATCGCGCCGGTCGTGGGTGCGTTTGCGAACCGGCTGCCGCGGCGGGCGTTCCTGGTGTCGATGGACCTGATCCGCGCCGGTGTCGCCCTATCGCTGCCATTCGTGACCGAAGCTTGGCAGATCTATATCCTCATCCTCTTGCTTCAATCCGCCTCGGCAGCGTTCACGCCGACCTTCCAGGCGACCATTCCCGACGTGCTGCCCGAGGAGAAGGACTACACAAGAGCACTGTCGCTGTCGCGGCTGGCCTACGACCTGGAGAGCCTAGCCAGCCCGGCGCTGGCCGCGGCGCTGTTGACGGTGATCGGCTTCCACTGGCTGTTTGCGGGCACCGTCGTCGGCTTTCTGGCGTCGGCTGCGCTGGTCATATCAGTGCGGCTGCCACAGTCCCGGGCCGTTGAGCGAACCGGGAGCATCTATGCCAAGACGTTTCACGGCATCTCGATCTACCTGCGCACGCCAAGGCTGCGCGGCCTACTCGCGCTCAATCTCGCCGCGGCGGCAGCCAGTTCGATGGTGATCGTGAATACGGTCGTCTACGTGCAGAGCAAGATGCAGCGGCCTAGCACTGATGTGCCGTTTGCGCTGGCGGCGTTCGGATGCGGTTCGATGCTGGTGGCGCTGCTGCTGCCGAAGCATCTCGACAAGCGGCCTGACCGCCCCGCCATGCTGGCCGGTGCGTCGATCATGGCGATAGGCCTATTTGCCGGCATCACGGTCGCCGGACTAGCGGCGCCAGTCGAATGGCCAGCGTTTCTCCTAACCTGGTTCGCAATCGGTGTTGGCTATTCGATGACGCTGACGCCCAGCGGACGGTTGCTGCGGCGCTCGGCAGGCTCTGCCGACCGTCCCGCAGTCTTCGCCGCCCAATTTTCGTTGTCACACGCCTGTTGGCTGGTCACCTACCCGCTGGCTGGCCAGCTTGGCGCCGCACTAGGCATGGCGCCGACCTTTGCCGTCCTGGCCGTCCTGACAGCGCTTGGTGTAATCATCGCCTGGCGGTCGTGGCCAGCCAAGGATCACGATGTTCTCACGCATAGCCACCCGGAGGATGAGGCGTTTGAAGAACATCTGGCTGAGGGCGAGCGCACGGGCAATCACAGCCATCGGCACCCATTTACGATTGATGATCTCCACCCAAAGTGGCCGAATCATCACTAGAACAGGCATCCGGCTCGCCATGATTGCCTGTTGCGCGTTGTTTGCACAGAATAGCGGCCAGAATCTTCCAAAGCATGTCTGACCGCTGACTATCGACCCTCCAACCAGCCAACAAGACGCCCATCGTGCAACGCCTGCTTTCGCGATTCGTGGTTCGCATGGTCACGCTGCTGTTCATCCTGAACTGCGGCGCGAGCCTGGCTGCGTCGCACGAATGGCTGCATCACGAAATGGAGCACGCGCTGGAGGCTGCAGGGATGGATAGCCATGCGGCGGAAGAATTCATCATGGCGGTCGCCGAACCGGAGCATGATGACGACTCCGGCATTCCGCACGGCGCTTTGCACGCCTTCGCGCAACTGCCTGCCACGCTTGGCTCGGGCCTTACCGTTCCCATCCCGCTGATTGCACGCAGCGGTCCGCTGCCCGAGCGTTTCCATCTGTTAGCCGATCACCCGGACAGCCAACCATTCAAACCACCTCGCGCCTGAGGTCCTCCGGGCGCGGCTCGCCGCACGCGCACTGCCTTCGCCACACCCTGGCCGAGCCGGGAAGTGGCGCGTCTCCCTCGTTCCTGAATCACAACATGATTGCATTCCCATGCCCGCGTGGGCTGCGTGCGACTGCGTCGGCCGCGCTATGCCTTGCGCTGGCACCGTTCGCTCTTGCCCAGCAGCAGGCCGGTAGCGTTACAGCGCCCCCGAGCCTCGCATCCGTACAGACCTCCCTCACGCTGCAGGCCGCGCAGGATCGCGCGCTTGCGGCGAATCCATCGCTGCTCGCAGCTGAAAAGGATCGGCTTGCCTGGGACGGCACCGTGCGCCAGGCCGGCGCCTTTGCCAACCCCGAACTGTCCCTCGAGGGGGACGAACTACGTAGCGACAGCCGCACCGAAGCTATTCGCCTGATCCAGCCGCTCGACATCAGTGGCAAGCGCCGCGCACGAACCGCCGTCGCCGAGGCAGGACGCGACCGCACCGATGCCACCCTGGCGGCGCGGCGTGTCGAATTGCGCATAGCCGTCGCTAGCGCCTTTGTCGGCCTGCAGGAGGCAGAAGCGCTCGAGCGCCTGGCACAGCAAAAGGTGGATGTTTTCAATGAGTTCCGCGGTGCCGTCTCGCGCCGTGTCGAGGCGGGGAAGGTCTCGCCGATCGAGCGGGAAAAGGTCGGTTCGGAGGCCAGCCTTGCCCTGATCGAATCGCAGGATGCAGCGCAGCGCACCGCCCTGGCCCGCAGGCGTCTCGCCGGCCTGTGGGGACGCGCCGAGGCGCCGGATTTTTCGCACCTGAGCGGTCCGTTCGGCGAGCCGGCGGCACTGCCTGACCGGCAAGCCCTCCTGCAAGGAATGCCGCAGCGCCCGGAATACCTGGCGCGGCAACAGGCCATTCGCGAGCAAGAAGCGCGGCTGGAACTCGAGCGGGCGCGGCGGTTTGCCGACGTCACGCTCGCAGCGGGCGTCAAGCGCATCCACCAGCCGCCCAGCACCGGCCAGTCAGCGCAGAACACGCTGATGGTTTCAGTCGGCATTCCCCTGCCGCTGCTGGACCGCAATCAGGGCAATATCTACGAAGCCACCCAGCAGGTCGACCGCGCCAGGCTCGAAGCCGACGCCACGCGCAACCAGTTGCAGCTCAGGACACTGGAGCTGCTCGACGGCGTCGCCCTGGCAGGACAGGAGCTGCGGTCACTGCGGGATCAGGTTCTGCCCGCCTCTCGCGAGACCGTCCGTGCCGTGATGAAAGGCTACGAGCTTGGAAAATTCTCGTATCTGGAAGCCCTAGACGCCCAGCGCAACTACTTCCGCAACGAAGCGCTGTATATCGCCGCGGCGGCCCGCTATGAGCGACTGAAGAACGAAATGCTTGAAATCGCCGCGACGCCGACCAGTCAACAGTGGGATGCACAATGAAGACGAGATCCGCCATCACTCTTGCCGTAGTCACGCTCCTGCTGGGCGCCGCCGCGGGATACCAGCTTGCGCACCGCGGCGCCAGTCCCGGCGTTGCGGCCATTGCAGAAACCTCCACAGCGGAGGAGGCCGTACGGGGCCCGCACGGTGGGCGCCTGCTTGGTGACGGCAAGTTCCAGGTTGAAGTGACCATTTTCGAGCAAGGCGTGCCACCGCAGTTTCGCCTGTATCTGTATGAAGACGGCAAGCCGCTGGCGCCTGGCGCAGCCCAGGCCAGCATCACGCTGCAGCGGCTTNGCCGGCCGGCCGAGCCGATTGCCTTTCGCGTCGAGCGCGATTACCTGCGCGGCGACAAAGTCATCGTCGAACCGCATTCGTTCGATGTGAACGTGACGGCCAACTACCAGGGGAAGGCTTCTTCCTGGAAGTATTCGCAGGTGGAGGCCCGCGTCGAGATGGATGACGCGCAATTGAAGGAGGCCGGCGTGGACGTCCTGACCGCCGCTCCCGCGCGCATCCGTTCGGTGCTGGAGCTTCCCGGCACCGTCAAGCCTAACGCCGATCGCTTTGTGCCCTTGCTGCAGCAATTCAAGGGCACGGTGGTATCCATCCCCGTCGATGAAGGATCGCGCGTGCGGCGCGGCGACTTGCTGGCGGTCGTGGAGAGTCCCGAGGTGGGCGAGCTGCGCAGCACGCTGGCGGTGGCGCGGGACAAGGCACAGCTGTACCGGAAGACCGTCGAGCGAGAAGAAAAGCTGTTCGCCGAGCGCATCTCGCCGGAGCAAGACGTGCTGGCAGCACGACAGGCCTACCGGGAAGCGCAGATCGCGGCGAACGCGGCCGCGCGCAGTCTGGAAGCCATGCGTGTGACCGCTGGCGGCAGCGGCAACATCGCGCGCGTCGAACTGCGCGCGCCCATTGATGGCGTTGTGACCGCGAAGTCGGTCGCGCCGGGCCAGGCCGTCGATGCCGGGTCGGTGCTGATGTCGGTTGCCGATACCGAAACCGTCTGGGTCGAACTGCCCGTGTATCCGAAGGACATGGCCGCCGTACGCCCCGGTCAGGCGGTTGTCGTGAAATCGACCGACGGCTCCCTCGAGGCCGAGGGCAAGGTGGAAATGGTCAGCCCGCTGGCCGGCGAACAGACGCGCACCTCGACCGCACGCGTGGTCCTGCCGAATCCGAAGCGAGCCTGGCGGCCCGGTACCGTGGTGAACACCACGCTTACCACCGAGGAGCAGGAAGTCGCCGTGGCCGTGGACAAGAGCGCAATCCAGACGGTCCGCGACTGGAAGGTCGTGTTCGGCCGCTACGGCAAGTACCTGGAAGCCAGACCGCTGGAACTCGGCCGCAGCGACGACAAGATGGTCGAGGTCCTCGACGGCCTGACACCCGGAGAGAAATACGCCGCTGGCAACAGCTTCACCGTCAAGGCAGAGCTCGGCAAGGCCGGCGCAACGCACGATCATTGAGGCGCATCATGCTAGACAAACTCCTGAAGTTCTCGATCCGGCGCCGCTGGTTCGTGATGCTCGGCGTGCTGGCGCTGATTGGCATCGGCGTACAGAGCCTGCTGAAGCTGCCCATTGACGCCGTACCTGACATCACCAATGTCCAGGTCCAGATCAACACCGCCGCCGAGGGCTTTTCACCGCTCGAGGTCGAGCAGCGCATTACGTTCCCGATCGAAACGGTAATGGCGGGCCTGCCCAGGCTGGAATCGACCCGCTCCGTGTCGCGCTACGGTCTGTCGCAAGTGACGGTCATCTTCAAGGATGGCACCGACATCTACTTTGCGCGCCAGCTTGTCAACGAACGGATCACCGAGGCGCGCGAGCGCCTGCCCGCTAGCGTCACACCCACGATGGGTCCGATTGCCACTGGCCTTGGCGAGATCTTCATGTACACGGTCAAGGCCAGGCCCGGCGCGCGCAAGGAAGACGGGGCGGCCTACACGCCGACCGACCTGCGCGAAGTGCAGGACTGGGTCATCCGCCCGCAGCTTCGCACCGTCAAGGGCGTGACCGAGGTCAACTCGGTCGGCGGTTTCGTCAAGCAATTCCACGTCACGCCGAACCTCACCAAACTGGCTGGCGTCGGCCTGACCCTGGCCGACGTTTCCCGGGCGCTTGCCGAAAACAACGCGAACGTCGGCGCCGGCTACATCGAGCGCCAGGGCGAACAGTACCTGGTGCGTTCGCCCGGCCAGGTCGCCAGCCTCGACGAGCTGGCGACGCTCGTTGTCGACACTCGCGGCGGCACACCCATTCGCATCGGGGACGTGGCCACGGTGCACCTGGGGCAGGAACTGCGCAACGGTGCGGCCACCGAGAACGGGCAGGAAGTGGTGCTGGGCACGGTTTTCATGCTGATCGGCGAGAACAGCCGCACCGTCGCATCGGCTGCGGCGAAGAAGCTGGAAGAGATCAACAGCAGCCTTCCCGCCGGCATCGTGGCTGAAGCGGTCTACGACCGCACCACGCTGGTGGACCGGACCATCAACACCGTGAGCAAGAATCTGCTCGAAGGCGCTGCGCTGGTCATCGCCGTGCTCTTCGTATTGCTGGGCAACATGCGTGCGGCCATCATCACGGCGCTGGTCATCCCCCTATCGATGTTGTTCACGGTGACGGGCATGGCCAACAACAACATCAGCGCGAACCTGATGAGCCTTGGGGCGCTCGACTTCGGCATCATCATCGATGGCGCCATTGTTATCGTCGAGAACTGCATACGCCACCTGGCGGAGCGGCAGCGCGAGCTTGGGCGCCCGCTGACGCGCGAGGAGCGGTTCTCCGTTGTCTATGAAGCGTCGCGGGAGGCCCGCAAGGCCATCCTTTACGGCCAGCTGATCATCATGGTGGTCTACCTTCCGATCTTCGCGCTGACAGGGGTGGAAGGAAAGATGTTCCACCCCATGGCGATCACCGTCGTACTCGCGCTGGCCGGGGCCATCATCCTGTCGATGGTTTTCGTGCCCGCCGCCGTTGCCATGAGCCTGACGGGCGAGATCCACGAGGGGGAGAGCAACGCGTACGCAGCGGTGCGCAACTTCTACGCACGGCAGCTGGACCGTGCCCTGAGGCGGCCAGTGATCGCGCTGGGCATCGCCGGCCTGGCGCTTGCCATCAGCGGCGCACTCGCCATGCGCATGGGCTCGGAGTTCATCCCCAGCCTGAACGAGGGCGACATCGCACTGCACGCCTTGCGCATCCCTGGCACCAGCCTGTCGCAGGCAATCCAGATGCAAACGGCGCTTGAAAAACGGGTCAAGGCTTTCCCCGAGGTGGACCGGGTCTTTGCCAAGATCGGGACGGCGGAGATCGCCACCGACCCGGTACCACCGAGCGTGGCCGACAACTTCGTCATCATGAAGCCGCAGTCGGAGTGGCCGGACCCAGGCAAGCGCAAGGAAGTGCTGGTGGCCGAAATGGAGGCCGCGGTTAAGCGAATTCCCGGCAACAACTATGAGTTCACGCAGCCGATCCAGATGCGCTTCAACGAGTTGCTGTCTGGCGTCCGTGCCGATGTGGCATTCAAGGTGTTTGGCGACGACATGGAAACACTGGAAAGCCTTGGCAAACGGGCCGAGGCGGTCCTGAAGTCGATTCCGGGCGCCGCAGACGTCAAGGCAGAACAATTGACAGGCCTGCCGATGCTGTCGATCAACTTCGACCGTCAGAAGCTGGCACGCTATGGAATTACTCAAGCCAGCGCACAGCGCCTCGTCAATGCTGCAATCGGCGGGCAGAACAGCGGCACGCTGTTCGAAGGTGATCGCCGCTTCGATATCGTAGTGCGCCTGCAGGAGCATGTCCGGACCGATCCCGAGCGGCTCAGGATGCTACCCATCCCGATCGGCAATGGAGGTAATGGCGGCAATGCGGCGCCGAACTTCATCACGCTCGGTGATGTTGCGACGCTTGAAGTCACGCAGGGCCCCAATCAGCTGAGTCGCGAGAACGGCAAACGGCGTGTCGTGATCACCGCCAACGTGCGCGGACGCGATCTCGGCTCGTTCGTGCAGGATGCGCAGTCGCGCATGGCCAGTGAAGTCAAGCTGCCGGCTGGCTACTGGTCCGTCTGGGGCGGGCAGTATGAGCAGCTGCAATCCGCGTCGAATCGGCTCAAGATCGTGGTACCCGTTGCGCTTGGCCTGATCCTGCTATTGCTGTATGGGATGTTCGCGAGCGTCAAGGACGGGCTGCTGGTCTTTACCGGCGTGCCCTTTGCCCTCACCGGCGGCGTCATTGCGCTCTGGCTCCGCGATATTCCCTTCTCGATTTCCGCGGGTGTGGGCTTTGTTGCCCTGTCCGGGGTGGCGGTGCTGAATGGCCTAGTGATGGTTTCGTTCATCCGACAGTTGCGCGACGAGGGGAGACCTGTGCCGGAAGCCGTGCGCGACGGTGCGCTGCTGCGCCTTCGGCCCGTGCTTTGCACGGCGCTGGTGGCGTCGCTCGGTTTTATTCCAATGGCCATCGCAACCGGCGCCGGTGCCGAGGTGCAACGGCCGCTGGCAACGGTGGTGATCGGCGGCATTGTGTCCTCCACGCTGCTAACCCTGCTGGTACTGCCGCTCTTGTACCGCTGGGCTTATAGCCGGAGAGCGAAACAACAGGTACCCACGGAAGACGAAGATCGAAAGCTGGGGGGCATGCCGTCCTAGACCACAGAATCGTTATCTTGATCGAAAGACATGCCATGCGGGATGCTGGTCGGAGCAAACGCTGAACTAATCCAGCATTTGCAACCGCTGTGTGTACCGCATGGCACGGCGCTCCATGCGTGCATTTGACCGTAAGCAGTCATTCATTGACGCCCTACCAAGGTAATCGGTGAGTAGGGATGATGGTGTCCACCTACAACGAGGTGGACACCTACCATGGAAGAGAAGATCCCTGAACTCAGAGTCATTGAGTCACGTAAGGATGGCCGTCGCAAGTTCGACGAGCAAAGCAAGCGCACGCTGGTTGAGGCCTGCCTGAAGCCAGGCGTATCGGTCGCCCGGATGGCGCAGACCTACGGCGTCAATGCCAACCTGCTGCGCAAATGGATCGCGCGGTATCTGGTAGAACGAGAGCAGCAGGCCTGGGCCGGGCCTTCGCAGCAGCATCACGCACCGAGTGTGGACAGCCTTGACGAGGTTTGTCTCGATGTCCCTGCCCAGCCTGCCAGCGACGCCTTGGCAAGCAAGGCTCATGCTGCGTTTGTGCCGGTCGTCGCGGCACCTGCGCCATTGGCGACATCGCCACAACCCAGGGCAATGGCGGCCGCTGCTTTGCATGTGCGGCTTCCCAATGGTGTCGAGTTCGATCTGGGCGAGGCACACATTGGGGAACTGGCGGCGATCATTCAGATGCTTGGGAGGCTGCCGTGTTCCGGTTCGACGACAGCCTGAAGGTATTCCTGCATCGCGATCCCGTGGATTTCCGCGTTGGCATCAACGGCCTGTCGATCCTGGTCGAGCAGGCGATGTTGCTCAATCCGATGTCGCCGGCACTGTACGTGTTCGGCAATCGCCGACGCGACCGGATAAAAATTCTTGGCTGGGATCGCAACGGCTTCTGGGTCCTGATGAAGCGGCTGGAGGCAGATAGGTTTGCTTGGCCCGACGCAACTGACATCGTCAAGCTCACCGTCGAGCAGTTGCACTGGTTGCTGGACGGCATCGACATCGCAGTCATCAAGAAGCATCCCCAGCGCATATATGTGCGAACGAGCTGAACTCGCACACGGGCATGCCGGTCCAAGCCGACATGCCCGTCAACGTCACGATCACCGCTGAGGAACTCGAGGAGCTGCTCGCAGAACGCGACGCAGCGCGCCAGCTCCGCCTCGAACGTGAGGTACTTCAGGGTGAGTTGCGCCTGGTAAAGGCTGAACGAGATCTGGCAGAAGAACGACTGCGTGCCTATCGGCGCGAACTGTTCGGTGCCAAGAGCGAAGCGCGTGATGCGGGCCAGCTCGGGCTGTTCAACGAGGCCGAAGCACTCTCCGCCAACGCACAGCCTGCACAGGAAGACGTGCCCGGCACGAAGGTCGCCTCTCACACCCGCAAGAAGCGTGGACGCAAGCCCCTCGATCCCAATCTGCCACGTGAAGTGGTGCGTCACGACCTGCCCGAGTCCGAGCGCTTCTGTGCAAACGATGGCCACGCGCTGGTCGAGATCGGCGTCGAGATCAGCGAACAACTGGACGTGATCCCGGAACAGGTCCGTGTCATCCAGCACCAGCGCGTCAAGCGCGCCTGCCCGTGCTGCGATCTGGGCATCAAGGTCACGCCGGCCCCGCGGCGTATCATCCCCCGTGGCCTGTTCACCGAGTCGGCTCTTGCCTGGATTGCCACCGGCAAGTACCAGTTCGGCATGCCCCTGTATCGCCAGGCCGCATTGCTGCGCCGCTTCGGCGGCGACATCTCGGCGAATACCATCGCCGCCAGCATGGTGCGCGTGGGCCAGGCCGTGCAGCCGGTGATCAACCTGCTGCGCGACACGCTGCTTGAGTCTGACATCATCTACGGCGACGAGACGACCCTCCAGGTCCTGAAAGAGCCGGGCCGGCGACCACAGACGAAGAGCTACATGTGGGCGCAAATGAATGGCTGCGGGCCGCCCGTGCGCTTGTTCAGCTACGCGTCGGGACGCGGCGCCAAACACGCCAAGGAAATCTATGCTGGCATCCGTCCAGGTGCGGCGTTGATAACCGATGGCTACGAGCTTTACAACGGCTTGGCAATCGAGCACCAGCTCATTCACCTTGGTTGCTGGGCCCACGCGCGACGTGCCGTGATCAAGGCAGAGGAGGCTGTGCCCAAGGCCCTGCGCACGCCGCAATTGACGGCCACGCGCTTCATTAAACTCATCGGCAAGTTGTTCGCCGCGGAATCGCGCTCAGCCGACTGGTCGTCAGCGCGGCGACAGCGCCTGCGTCGGCGTTACAGCGCGTGCGTGCTGGCGGCCATCGAGGAACTACTGCTCGAACAGTTGCCAAACGTAGTGCCTGGCAGCCTGCTTGGAAAGGCGCTGCAATACCTGCATGGGCAGTGGCCCAAGCTCATTCGCTACGTCGAGAATGGGGATTGGCCGATTAGCACCAACGCGGTTGAAAACGCGATCAGGCCATTCGTGGTCAGCCGCAAAAATTTCCTGTTCTCGACCTCCGTCGCCGGCGCAAAGGCCAGCGCGAACCTCTACTCGCTCATCGAGACCTGTCGGGCCAATGGCATCGAGCCGTATCGCTATCTGACCTGGTGCTTCCAGCGCCTTCCGCTCGCACAAACCGCCGACGACTACATGGCGTTGCTGCCGTGGAGCATGCCTGCTGAGCCCAACTGAATCTTGCGCCTCACGCTGCAACTCTGAGGGGCGTCGTTAGAAGACTGCTTACATTTGACCTGGAAGACAGGGCAGGCGGGTGGTTGAAAGCAGCATGAAGTCGCCATGCCTCTCCGGCAAATATGCGGCTGGCCGGCGCTCGCTTGGATCACTGACACCAGCAATCCAAGAACCAAGGTGAGCACAGCCCGCGGCGCATAGCGCGGGTCCAGCGTTAGCTGGCCTTGTCCGCTGCTAATTTGCTTTAAAAATCAGTGGGTTGGATGAGATGCGGCGGATTTTCGAATCCCGGCCAACCCTTCGTTTATCTTCTTCTGCGTGCCACTCGCGTTGCGCGAATGAACCTCGCGCATCCCGGGGGGTGTGCCAATGAACCGGCAAGGTCTCGAAAAATGTAAGTACCGAGATAAGGGTTATTATCCTTGTACTGCTATTTTGGTACCAAACTCGCTCACGCCGAAATGCCCCGACACCTTCCCACCCCCGACGGCTTCCCGGACACCGCGGCACTGGCCGCGCTGCGCGCCTGGTACGAGGGGGCTTCTTCCCGACAGGCCGCCGCGCACTACCTCGCCGACCAGCTTGGCAATCACCTCGCTGCGGGCCAGTCGGCCCGCAGCCTCATCGGGCAGATCCGGCGGCAACTCGCCCACTACGCGCGCCAACGCCAGCGCCCCGATCTGGCGGCGCCGTTCGAAGGCCCGGCAGATCAACGTCAGCGCCATGCCAGGGCCGCGGCGCAGGCGGTCGAGCAACTGCGCACGCTGCCCCTTCCCATGCCGCAAATTAGCGACGACATTGCGCGATGGCTGCCGCCACGCGCGGTACGTGTCCTGCGCGCCGCAGAAATAGGTACGCTGGCCGATCTCACCGTGCGCATCCCGCGCCGGCGGCAATGGTGGACCGCCGTCCCTAGGCTCGGGCCCGCCAGTGCCCGGCGCATCGAGGCCTTCTTCGCCGCGCACCCGGCACTCACGGAACGCGCCCGCGCGCTGGTCGTTGCCGGGCAGCGGTCGGATGTCGCCCCGTGGGAGATCCTGCACGTGCCCCAGGACGTTGATGGTTCCGCGGGGGCGTTTCGCGCGCCCGTGTCAGGTTGCATCCTGGGCGCGGACAACGACTACGAGGCCATCCAGGCCTGGCTCGCGTTGCACGAAACCCCGGCCACCCAGCGCGCCTACCGCAAGGAAGCCGAACGGCTGATCCTGTGGGCCATCGTCGCGCGGGGCAAGGCACTGTCCTCGCTGACCACCAAGGATGCGACCGACTACCGCGCCTTCCTGCGCAAGCCGTCACCGCGTGAGCGCTGGGTCGGACCGCCGCGGCCGCGCACGGCGCCAGACTGGCGGCCGTTCGTGGGCAACCTGTCGGCCCGCTCGGTGGCGCAAGCGCTCGCAGTGCTCAGTGCCATGTTCCGCTGGCTCGTCGAGCAGCGCTATGTCGTCGCCAACCCCTTTGCCGGCATCAAGGTGCGCGGCAGCCAGCACACCAAGGCGGTGGCCACGACCCACGCCTTTACCGAAGGGGAATGGCTGCTGGTGCGCGCCATCGCCAATGGGCTCGAATGGTCGTACGGATGGGACGCCCTGGCGGCGCAGCGGTTGCGTTTCCTGCTGGACTTCGGCTATGCCACGGGGCTGCGCATCAGCGAACTGACCCAGGCCATGCTACGTAATGTCGAGGTCGACGCCGCCGGCGATCATTGGCTGCATGTCGTCGGCAAGGGCGGCAAGCCAGCCAAGGTGACCCTGACACCCTTGGCGCGCGTCGCGCTTGAGCGCCATCTGCAGGAGCGCGGCTTGCCGATCAGTCGCGCCCGCTGGGAACCCGCCACGCCGCTGGTCGGTAGCTTGGACGGGAGCGGGTCCGGCATCACGGCGCTACGGCTTTGGGAGGTCATGCGCCGGTTCTTCCGCCTGGCTGCGGAGAACCTCGCCAGCGATCACCCGCCGCTGGCCGAAAAACTCCGCCGCGCTACGCCCCACTGGATGCGGCATACCCACGCCACGCACGCGCTGGCCAAGGGCGTCGAACTCAGTGCCGTGCGCGACAACCTGCGCCATGCGTCGATTTCGACCACCAGTTATAGATCGTCTGGGCGGTGGGTTCGAATTCCTTGGCCAGGTCGTCCGACGTACGTCCGGCATGGACGAGGTCAATCATCTGTTGCCGAAACGCCGCGGCGTACGGCATACGATGCTCGTGCATATGGGCACCTAGCGGGCGGTTAAAGATAGGCAGTGTCCAAAAAAAACGGGTCAACTCCAGGGGTATCCCAAGTATCATGTAGCCACGAGAATAAAGGGGTTGCGAGTTGACCTCTCTCGGTACATCCCGTAGCCGCCTTGAGCGGGCTTTTTTTGTCCTACGGCGCCGGATACCGACGCCTTCGTCCCTGACCTATCATAGAACGTACTCATCGGTGGAGCTCATTATGCAAGCGGGATTAGAAGTCACGCGCAGCATAGAGGACGACCTCGCTGACCTGGACGAAACGGACCAGGCCATCCAGTACCTAGGAAAGCGCCTTGAAGCGCAGGAGCAGCGAATTGCGCAGTTGACGCGCGACGGAATCGACAGCACAAGCGCCGAGCAAATTCGAGCCAGCATCCGCGACAGCCTCAAGGAACTCATCATGCACCGCGCGCTTATCATTCACGCCCTTGCCCGCCGGGACGGAGTGAATGCCGGACACCGCACCGCATGGAGACCGGAATTCCCCCGGAACATCAAGGCGTGATGCATTTGTACAACCCTACCTCTTGAGTGGGGACTTGCTACGCAGGGCGTAGGTGGGCAATATCGATCCTGTCGAACGCGTTCGCCCGTCCGACTTTCGCTCGCCCTTAGCGGGCGCTTTCTTTCGGGCCCTACCTCGCTAGGGGACGATATGCAGGCGCGAATCATTCGCGTTATCCCAGCAGGCTCTGGTTGGGCGCTGGAATCCGGGAGCTTCTCCGTGCCTCAACAGTTTCCAACGTTGGAAGCGGCCATAGCGGCAGGATGGATCTTGGCCAAACGAGAGCGCGCGGAACTGCATATACACCGCCGAGACGGCGAGGTGCGCCTACGTGCGGCGGCCGGCGACGCACAGGAACCGCAGGGGTGACATCATGCCCGCGCGCAAGCATCCCGCATCGAGAAGCGGAAGATGGCGCTGCGGTTATTGCTGGCTGAGCCGCCGCCGGGGCTGCTTATGTCGATAGTGTCGCGCGTTCTTGTTCGTCACCAAAACTCAGAAGGCAGTGTTCGGCTTGCCGCCCAAGCAAAGCTCATTCAGTCAACTGGACTGCCGGCGGGTGGGGAGGGGGGCGGGGCTTGAAACAGGTGCATCGCCGATCTGCGGGGTGACTGAGGGTCCTTCAGAACGTTAAGACACTATGACTTTCCGTGAGGCAGAGGCTGGCCCGCCGTGAGGAATCAAACGCGGATTAGCATTGCTGCCAGAGCCGCATGGTGTGGACAGT
>NZ_AQUR01000077.1 GCF_000372525.1 Cupriavidus neocaledonicus | reverse complement strand
TGGCCTCGAAGTCCAGCTCGAACACGCGCAGCGGCTGGCGCACGTAGGTGGCCGGGGTGGCGATGGCGACCAGCGGCAGCACCACGTCGCACTTGCGGATGTTGTACTCGATCCACTCCTTGTTGATGGTGATGTCGCCCTCGAAGAAGTGCATGCGCGGNTGGTCGACGAGGTCGCCCAGGCGGTCCGTGTTCATGTCCATGCCGTAGACCTGCCACGGCGTGGTTTCCAGGATGCGGCGCGTCAGGTGGTGGCCGATGAAGCCGTTGACGCCGAGGATCAGTACTTTCTTGACTTGCATGCGTTAGGGAGTGGCAGGGTCGGAAACAAGCCGGCGCGTCTGGCGCTCGCCGGCCAAGGCAAAGTTGGACACCGCGACGCGGCGCCAGTCGCGCGCGATCACATGCATCGGCACGCGCGCGGCCAGTTCGGCAAACGTTGCCGGCGCCAGCAGCGCGACGGCGCGCGGGCCATGCTGCCAGGCGTCGACGAAGGCATCGACGGTCGGCACCCACTTGTACGGCTCTTGCGCGGCGCCGAAGTCCAGTTCGTCGGCCTGCGCCACCATGGTGAGCGGATGGCGCAGGTAGAACGGCAGCGTATGGTCGAGCAAGCCGACGCCGTACAGCGGCATGCCGGGCCGCAGCACGCGCCCGATCGGCGCCACCAGGTCGATGCCGGAGGCCGCACGGCCGATCGCTTCATGGCCCAGCAGCGCGGCGGAGAAAGTCAGCAGCATGCCGAACGCATAGCCCGTGACACTGGCCATGCGGCCGCGGCGCCGCTGCAGCCATAGTGCGGCGGCGGCACTCGCCATCAGCAGCGCGCACGCCAGCGCGACCCACGGCGCATAGGCGCGGTACAGCGCATTGGGCATGTGGTTGGCATCGAGCGTGGCTACCCACGGGCTCGCCAGCACGCCGAGCGCGCCGACGGCCAGCATGGCGCGCAATTGCCAGGCCCAGGCTTCATCGCCGGCCCGCGTCAGCGCCACGCCGGCCAGGATGCCGAGCGCGGGGAACATCGGCACGATGTAGCCCGGCAGCTTGGAGCCGGACAGGCTGAAGAACACAAAGATGGCCAGCGCCCACAGCCCGGCCATCAGCGCCGGCTGGAAGGGCGCACCGGCGCCGGCTGGGCTGTCCACGCCGGCGCGCTGCATGACCGCGCGCACCATGCCCGGCAGCAGGCCCAGCCAGGGCAGGAAGCCGCCGGCCAGCAGTGGCACGAAGTACCACGGCGCGCCGGGGCGCGCGTGCGCGGTCGAGGTATAGCGCTGCCAGTGCTCGTGGATAAAGAAGAAGCGCAGGAATTCCGGGTTGCGCCGTGCCACCAGCCAGTACCACGGCACCGCCACCAGCAGCATCAGCGCAAGCCCGGCCGGCGCATGCAGGCGCCGCCACAGGACCAGGTCGCGCGTCACGGCGGTGTAGAGCACCAGCACCAGCCCCGGCAGCGCCACGCCGACCAGTCCCTTGGTCAGCACCGCCACGCCCATGGCCGTCCAGCACGCCAGCATCCAGCGGCGGCGCGCGGCCGGCGTCGCCGCCGGATGCTGCGCCAGCAGCAGGCTGGCCAGCACGCACGCCATGGCGCCGGACAGCGTCATGTCGAGCGTGTTGAAATGCGCCGCGACGTTCCACATTGGCGCGCCGGCCAGCACCAGCCCGGCCATTACCCCGGCGCGCGCACCGAACCAGCGTGCGGCCGCCAGCATCGCCGCCCCCAGCCCCACGGCGCCAGCCAGCGCCACGCACAGCCGCGCCTGCCAGTCGCCAATGCCGAACAGCGCGTACGACACCGCCGTCATCCACATGTGGAACGGCGGCTTCTCGAAGTACTTCAGGCCGTCGTAGCGGATCGTGACCCAGTCGCCGCTGCCCAGCATCTCGCGGGCGATCTCGGCATAGCGGCCTTCGTCGGGGCCCAGCAGGTGGCGCATGCCGAGCGTGCCGAACCACAGCAGCGCGAATGCCATCACCACCAGCATCGGCACCAGCGCCGGCATCCCGGCGGCGCGCGTCGCATGCCCTGGCATGGCGGCCCGGGCAGGGAGCAGGCCGGGCGCGGCGGCAAGGCGGTCGGGATGGTGCGGCATGCGGGAACGGAACAGCATGGCGGAACAGGGTGGCGCGGCTAAGGGGCACGCGGCAAGTGGCGAGCGGGCCGGGGCAGGCGGACCAGCCATGTCCACGCCGGCGAGGCGCGCCGCGTTGTACGGGCAGGCAATTGAAAGGTGAGCGGAGCATAATCCGCGAACCTTAATGGCACATTAAGCGGCACATTAAGCGGCGCGCGCACCACGCCGTGATACCTCCAGGCCACTCGAGAACATGAGACTCCTGATTGTTGAAGACGACCCGATGCTGGGCGACGGCCTGCGGCGCGGCCTGCAGCTGCTCGATTACGCGGTCGACTGGTTCCGCAACGGCGCCGACGCCGACCATGCGCTCGGCCTGGCCCACTACGATGCCGTGGTGCTCGACCTGGGCCTGCCCGGCGAGGACGGCATGACGTTGCTCGGGCGCTGGCGCGCGCGCGGCAGTCGCATCCCGGTGATCGTGCTGACCGCGCGCGATGCCGTCGACAGCCGCATCGGCGGGCTCGATGCCGGTGCCGACGACTACCTGGTCAAGCCGGTTGCGCTCGATGAGCTGGCGGCGCGGCTGCGCGCGGTCACGCGCCGCGCGGCGGGCATGTCCGCGCCGGTGTGGCAGCACGGCGCGCTGGCCTTCCACCCGGCCGCGCGCCAGGCGTACTGGCAGGGCAAGCCGGTGGAACTGACCAGCCGCGAAGCCATGCTGCTGGAGCTGCTGCTGGCGCATCCCAACCGGCTGCTGACGCGCGAGGTGCTGCGCGACAAGCTCTATGACTGGCAGGGCGGCATCGAGAGCAACGCGCTCGAAGTCCATATCCACCACCTGCGCCGCAAGATCCATCCGAAGATCGTGCGCACCTTCCGCGGCGCCGGCTACACGCTGGGCGCGGCCGAGGACTGCGCATGACGCTGCAGCGCAGGCTGGTGCTGGCGGTGCTGGTGGTGGCGCCGGTGGTATGGCTGTTGACACTGGGCATGACCTACGTGCGCGCCCGGCACGAGATCAACGAGCTCTATGACACCGACATGGTGCGCATGGCGCTGCAGATGCAGTCGGTGGTGCCGCTGGTCGACATCGGTGCCGGCCTGTCGCGTGCGCGCGTGCCGCGGCTGGATGAGGGAGATCTGGGCGATGCCGGGCTGGGCGACCTCGCCATCGCTGCCTGGCTGCCCGACGGCAAGCCGCTGCACATCGATCCGGACGGCGACAAGCTGCCGCGCGCCGAAGGCGTCAAGGGCTTTACCGACGTCACGCTGGAGCGCCAGCGCTGGCGGCTCTATTACCTCGACGATGCCGATACCGGCTGGCGCGTGTGCGTGGGCCAGCAGCTGGGCGAGCGCAATGAGCTGATCCTGTCCTACATCGCCGCGCAGGTGTTGCCGTGGGCGGTGGGCCTGCCGCTGCTGATCGCCCTGCTGATCGGCTTCATGCGGCGCGCGATGGCGCCGGTGCGCATGCTGTCGGCGGATATCGAAGCGCGCGCCGCTGATGACCGCCGACCGCTCAGCCTCGCCGCCGTGCCGGGCGAACTGGTGCCGCTGGTGCACGCGATGAACCGGCTGCTGGCGCGCGTTTCCGATTCGATCGAGCACGAGCGGCGCCTGACCGCCGATGCCGCGCACGAGATGCGCACGCCGCTGGCGGCGCTCAAGGCGCAGTGGGAAATCGCCGAGCGCTCGCCCGACCGCGACGAACGCGCGCTGGCGCGGGCCAATGTCGCCGCCGGCATCGACCGCATCGGCCGGCTGGTGTCGCAGCTGCTGACACTGAGCCGGCTCGAGGATGCCGCCGGGCTGCCGTCGCGTCAGCCGGTCAACTGGGTGCCGGTGGCACAGCAGGCGCTGTCCGACTGCCTGGCGCTGGCGCAGCACAAGCAGGTCGACGTGGAGCTGGCCTGGCCGCCACCGGGCCAGGCCGCGTTGCCGGTGGCGGGCGATCCCGCGCTGCTGTCGCTGCTGCTGCGCAACCTGCTCGACAATGCGATCCGCTACAGCCCGCCGGGCGCGCTGGTGCTGGTCGATTTCCGCCCCGACAGCATCACCGTGCGCGACCAGGGGCCCGGCGTCGCGCCGGAGCTGCTGGCGCGCCTGGGCGACCGCTTCTTCCGCGGCGACGGGCAGCGCGAGCAGGGCCACGGCCTGGGCATTTCCATCGCGCGGCGGGTGGCGCGGCTGCATGGGCTGGAGATGGCGTTTGCCAACCGCGTGGACGCAGCCCCGGGCGCAGCGGGCAGCGCCCAGGGCCTGGCCGTGCGCATCGTCCACGGCGGCTGAAAAGACAACGCCCCGCACGGTTGCCCGTGCGGGGCGTTGTGTCCGAAGCAGGCGCGCTCAGCGCTTGAGCTTGGCGAAGGCGGCGGCCATGGCGCCGGCCGGCTCCGGCTCGCGGCGGCCGCCGCCGAAGCCCTTGCCGCCACCGTTGCGCTGACCGCCACGGTCGCCGCCGCGGTCACCACCACCCGCGCGCGCCACGGCCTGGCCGGGCTCGTCGTCGAGCCGCATCGACAGGCCGATGCGGTTGCGCTTGACGTCGACCTCCATCACCTTGACCTTGACGATCTGGCCGGCCTTGACCACTTCATGCGCGTCCTTGACGAACTTGTTCGACAGCGCCGAGATATGGACCAGGCCGTCCTGGTGCACGCCGATATCGACAAACGCGCCGAACGCGGCCACGTTGGTGACCACGCCTTCGAGCACCATGCCGGGCTGCAGGTCCTTGACGTCCTCCACGCCTTCCTGGAAGGTCGCGGTCCTGAACTCGGGGCGCGGGTCGCGGCCGGGCTTTTCCAGCTCGGACAGGATGTCACGCACGGTGGGCAGGCCGAATGATTCGTCGGTGAACGTTTCCGGCGCCAGGCCGCGCAGCGCCTCGCGGTTGCCCATCACATCGCGCAGGCCCTTCTTGACGTGGTCCAGGATGCGCTGCACCACCGGGTACGCTTCCGGGTGCACCGACGAGCGGTCGAGCGGATTGTCGCCGTCGTTGATGCGCAGGAAGCCGGCTGCCTGCTCGAAGGTCTTGTCGCCCAGGCGCGGCACCTGCTTCAGCGCATTGCGGTTGGCGAAGGCGCCGTTGGCGTCGCGGAACTCGACGATATTGCGCGCCAGCACTGCATTCAGGCCCGACACGCGCGCCAGCAGCGGCGCCGAGGCGGTGTTGACGTCGACGCCCACGGCATTGACGCAGTCCTCGACCACTGCGTCGAGCGCGCGCGCCAGCTCGCGCTGGTTGACGTCGTGCTGGTACTGGCCCACGCCGATCGACTTGGGATCGATCTTGACCAGCTCGGCGAGCGGATCCTGCAACCGGCGCGCGATCGACACCGCCCCGCGCAGCGACACATCCAGGTCCGGGAATTCCTTGGCGGCCAGCTCGGACGCCGAATAGACCGACGCGCCGGCTTCGCTGACCACGATCTTGGTCAGCTTGAGCTCGGGCATCTGCTTCATCAGGTCCTGCACCAGCTTGTCGGTCTCGCGGCTGGCGGTGCCGTTGCCGATCGAGACCAGCGCCACGTTGTGCTGCCTTGCCAGGCGCGCCAGCGCGGCGAGCGAGCCGTTCCAGTCGCGGCGCGGCTCGTGCGGATAGATGGTGGCGGTCTCCAGCAGCTTGCCGGTGCTGTCCACCACGGCCACCTTGCAGCCGGTGCGGATGCCCGGGTCGATGCCCATCACCGCCTTGGGACCGGCCGGCGCCGCCAGCAGCAGTTCATGCAGGTTGCGGCCGAACACCTTGATGGCCTCGCTCTCGGCGCTCTCGCGCAGCTGCGTCAGCAGCTCGGTCTCCAGGTGCGGCTGCACCTTGACGCGCCAGCACCAGCGGCACACGTCGCCCAGCCATTTGTCGGCCGGGCGGCCCAGCTGCTGGATGCCGACATGGCGCGCAATCATGCCTTCGCACGGGTGCGGCACCAGCGCGTCCTGCTCTTCGCCCAGGCCCAGCTTGACCATCAGCACGCCGGCATTGCGGCCGCGGAACAGCGCCAGCGCGCGATGCGACGGCACCGTGCGCAGGGTCTCGCTGTAGTTGTAGTAGTCGCGGAACTTTTCTTCTTCCGCGGTTTCCTTGCCTTCCATCACCGACGAGGCGACCACGCCGTGGTTCCACAGGTGCTCGCGCAGCTTGCCCAGCAGTTCCGCGGTTTCGCCGAACTGCTCGGACAGGATGTCGCGCGCGCCGTCCAGCGCCGCCTTGACGTCGGGCACGCCGCCGTCGGCGGTGGGGTTGCCGTTGACGTACTTCGCCGCCTCGGCCTGCGGGTCGAGCGTGGGATCCGCCAGCAACGCCAGCGCCAGCGGCTCCAGCCCGCATTCGCGCGCGATCTGCGCGCGGGTGCGGCGCTTGGGCTTGTAGGGCAGGTAAAGGTCTTCCAGCGCCTGCTTGGTCTGCGCCGCCTCGATCGCGGCCTGCAGCTCGGGCGTGAGCTTGCCTTGCTCCTCGATCGACGCGAGGATCGCGGCGCGGCGGTCTTCCATGTCGCGCAGGTACAGCAGGCGCTCTTCCAGGTTGCGCAGCTGCGTGTCGTCGAGGTTGCCGGTCACTTCCTTGCGGTAGCGGGCGATGAAGGGAACGGTGGCGCCTTCATCGAGCAGCGCCACGGCCGCGGCCACCTGGCGGGGCTGCACGGACAGTTCGGCCGCGATAAGCGCGACGATCTTTTGCGAGACGGAGGCGGGCAGGTTGGACATCGTGGAACGCAGCGTGAGACGCAGTCAGTCGAAAGCGGGGCATTTTGCCACAAGCGCGCGGGCCTCCGGCGGGGGCGGCGGCGTGGCGCCCGCGGGAGGCGTTGCACGCACGTGCGCACAGGCCCGCGGGCGGGCCGGCGACCGGCCCGGATGCTAGAATCCGGACATGATCGTCAAGTCCCGCCCGGCCGCCGCCAAGGCCAACCCTCCGGCCATGCCAACCTTCGCCAACGTGCCCGAATCCTCCCTGTTGCGCCGCGGCGCCCTGGCTGCCGCAGCCGTGGCGGCCTGTGCCGCGCTGATGCCGATGCGCATGGCGCAGGCGCAGGCTTCGGTGCCCGCCGCGGCGCCCGCTGCCGCCGGTGCGCGCGACTTTGCCGCCGAGCGCAAGGCCATCGGCGATTCGCGCGCGTGGACCAACTACCGCTTCGCCGCCGCCGAGCGCGAGTGCTACAGCAAGTTCTTCGTCACCCGCTGCATCGACAACGCCAAGGAAATCCAGCGCGAGGAGCTGCAGGTGCTGCGCAAGCGCGAGCTGGAAGTGGGCGAGGCCGAGCGCGCCCACCGCGCCGCCGAGCGCGACCGCGAACAGGCCCTGCGCCGCGCCGAGTTCGAGGCCAGCCAGCCGCAGCGCGCGGCCAGCGAGCAGTCCAGCCGCGCGGCGTTCGAGAAAAAGCAGCAGGAACAGCAGCTGCGCGATGCGCAGCGCCAGGCCGAGGCCCCGCAGCGCGCCGCCAACGCGCAGGCCTACGAGAAGAAGCAGTCTGACTTCGATGCCCGCATGCGCGAGGCCCAGCAGAAAGGCGCGGAACAGGCCCGCCAGCGCCAGGAGAACGTGAAGGCATACGAAGCCAAGCAGCGCGACCTCGAACAGCGCCAGAAGGCAGTGGAAGAGCGGCGCGCCAAGGCCAGGGAGCAGCAGCAGGGCCCGGCGTCGGCGCCGCGTCCGTTCGGCTTCTGAGCCCCGGCACGGTGATGGCAGCGGAGGCATAGATGGACAGCAACCTCAATACCCTGGAACGGCGCATCATGGAGCTGCAGATCGAGCACCGCGATCTCGACTTCCTGATCGACCGGCTGGCCGGCGATGTGGTCCATGACGAATTGCAGCTGCGCCGGCTGAAGAAGCGCCGGCTCAAGCTGAAGGACGCCATCACGCTGCTGCAGCTCCAGCTCGAACCCGACGTGCCGGCCTGAGCGCCGTCGCGCCCGGCCCGGCGAGTGCCGAGCGCCGGCGATCGCTGCCCGCAGCCCATACAACATTCCCCCTGCCTTGTCCGATCTTCCCGATTCCCCCCAGTTGTCACTGGACAGCGACCCGAGCGACGCCGCGGCGCCCACCCCTGCCGCGCCCACCCCTGCCGCGCCCGCCGATGCCGGCGCCAGCCGCGGCGCCGAGCTGGCCACCATCTTCGCCGATACCGGCACGCTGGCCCAGGCCATTCCCGGCTACCGCCCGCGTGCGTCGCAGCACAAGATGGCCGAGGCCGTCGCCGGCGCGATCGCGCAGAATGATTCCGTGATCGTCGAAGCCGGCACCGGCACCGGCAAGACCTACGCCTACCTGGTGCCGGCGATGCTGTGGGGCGGCAAGGTGATCCTGTCCACCGGCACCAAGAACCTGCAGGACCAGCTGTTCCTGCGCGACATCCCCACCGTGCGCCACGCGCTCAATGTGCCGGTCTCGGTGGCGCTGCTCAAGGGCCGCGCCAACTACGTGTGCCACTACCACCTGGAACGCGCGCAGGCGGGCGGGCGCCTGGCCTCGCGCCAGGATGCGGCGTGGCTGCGCGAGATCGGGCGCTTCATCAAGGAGACCGCCACCGGCGACAAGGCGGAGCTGGCGTCGGTGCCCGAGAACGCGCCCGTGTGGCAGATGGTGACCTCCACACGCGACAACTGCCTCGGCTCGGAATGCCCGCATTACAAGGACTGCTTCGTCATGCGCGCGCGCAAGGAAGCGCAGCAGGCCGACGTGGTGGTGGTCAACCACCACCTGTTCTTTGCCGACGTGGTGCTGCGCGATACCGGCATGGCCGAGCTGCTGCCCGCCGCCAACACCGTGATCTTCGACGAAGCGCACCAGCTGCCCGAGACCGCCACGCTGTTCTTCGGCGAGACGCTGTCGACCAGCCAGCTGCTGGAGATCGCGCGCGATACCGTGGCCGAAGGCCTGTCGCACGCGCGCGATGCGGTCGACTGGGTGGCGCTGGCCGCGCCGCTGGAGCGCGCCGCGCGCGACCTGCGCCTGGCCTTCAGCAAGGACAATGCGCGCCTGGCGCTGGGCCAGATCGAGGCCGACCGCCGCATCGCCGAACCCTTCAACGAGACCCTCGATGCGCTCGACGCGGCGCTGTCGGATTTCGTGGGGATGCTCGAAAGCCAGGCCGAGCGCGCCGAATCGCTGCAGCAATGCCACCGCCGCGCGCTCGAGCTGGCCAACAAGCTGGCCGCCTGGCGCACCGATGCCCCGGCCGCGCCGGTAACTCAGCCACAGCAGGGCGAGGAGCAGGGCGACGCCGCGGCGGCGGCCGGCCCGGAGACGGTGCGCTGGGTCGAAGTGTTCTCGCACACCGTGCAGCTGCACCGCACGCCGCTGTCGATCGCGCCGATCTTCACGCGGCAGCGCGGTGGCCAGCCGCGCGCGTGGGTGTTCACCTCGGCGACGCTGTCGGTGAAGGGCAATTTCACCCACTACGCCGCGCAGCTGGGGCTCGACAAGGACCGCTCGCTGACGCTGCCCAGCCCCTTCGATTACGCGCAGCAGGGCCTGCTGTACGTGCCGCGCGACATGCCCGCGCCGCAGTCGCCGCAGTTCACCGACGCGGTGGTGCAGGCGGCGCTGCCGCTGATCGAAGCGGCCGGCGGGCGCACCTTTCTGCTGTGCACCACGCTGCGCGCGGTGCAGCGCGCCTCGGACCTGCTCTACGATGCCTTTGCCGAGCGCGGACTGAACCTGCCGCTGCTGGTGCAGGGCCAGGCCAGCCGTACCGAGCTGCTGGACCGCTTCCGCGAGCTGGGCAACGCGGTGCTGGTCGGCAGCCAGAGCTTCTGGGAAGGCGTGGACGTGCGCGGCGAGGCGCTGTCGCTGGTGATCATCGACAAGCTGCCGTTCGCGCCGCCCGACGATCCGGTGCTGGCCGCACGCATGGAAGTGTTGCAGAAGAAGGGCCTGAGCCCGTTTGCCGTGCACCAGCTGCCACATGCGGTGATCACGCTCAAGCAGGGGGCGGGGCGGCTGATCCGTTCCGAATCGGACCGCGGCGTGCTGGCGATCTTCGACACGCGCCTGGTCGAGAAGCCCTACGGGCGGCAGATCTGGCAAAGCCTGCCGCCGTTCACGCGCACGCGCGAGGCGGCCACCGCGGTGCGCTTCCTGGAGTCGCTGCGCGGCTCGCCCGCCGGGCAGCAGGCCGGAACCAGTGCCGGGGATCCGGCCGAGGACTGATCGCGGCGAACCGCGCCGAACCGCGGCAAAAGAAAAACGGGACGGTCATCCGACACGTCCCGTTTTTTTGTCGCTGCCGGCGCGGCGGCGTCAGAACACTTCCCACCAGGCCTTGTCCTTGCGGCGTGCGCCGTACTTGATGAAGTCGCTCTCCGGGAAGTTCTTCTCCATCACGCGCGCGGTGTCGTCGCGCAGGTCCTTCATGCCCATGGCGTCGTACGAGCGGATCATGATGTACAGCGCCTCTTCGTTGGCGGGGGCCCCGTCGTAGTCCTTCAGCGACTGCTGGGCGCGGTTGACCGCGGCGAGGTAGGCGCCGCGCCGGAAGTAGTAGCGCGCGGCGTGCACTTCATGCTGGGCCAGCGAGTTGACGATGTACTGCATGCGCAGCGTGGCGTCCGGCGTGTACTTGCTTTCCGGGTAGCGCGTGATCAGCGTATGGAAGGCATCGTAGGCGGCGCGCGCGGCCTTGGGATCGCGCTCGCTCAGGTCCTGCCCCGAGAAGCGGCCCAGCCAGCCGAGGTTGTCGTTGAAGTTGATCAGCCCCTTCAGGTAGTAGGCGTAATCGATGGTGGGATGGTTCGGGTGCAGCTGGATGAAGCGGTCCACCGCCGCCAGTGCGGCCGCGGTCTCGCCGTCCTTGTAGTTGGCGTAGGCGGTGTCGATCTGCGCCTGCTGCGCATAGCGGCCGAACGGATAGCGGCCCTCGAGCTTTTCATACAGCTTGACGGCGCGGGTGTAGTCGCCGCCATCCAGGGCATCCTTGGCTTCCGAATATAATTTGTTGGCCGACCAGCCGGCGGTCTCGTCGGGCTGGTCCGCGAGCAGGCCGCATGCCGACAGCATGACGCAGCCGCCTGCGAGCAGAACCGCTCCAATTGTCGTGCGCCAGCGCGCGCGTTTCATGCTCTGCAATTGCATGGGCAATCGTATCCCGGATGAAGAAAAATAGCGTCAAGCATTATAGCCCAAGCCCCCAGCCCAACCCGCAAGCCGGAGATGGCGTGGGAGGACTGCCACCAGAACGGGTGCGCGCGGCCGCGGTGGTGGCCGATTTCGAGGCCAGCGCCGAGGAATTCGACGATGCCGCCGAGGCGCCGTCCGCCGCTGCCGACCCGGCCGTGACCCTGTCGCTGGAGGTGGACAGCGCCTCGCATGGCGAGCGTCTCGATAAATTGCTGGCGCGTCACTTCAGCGAGTTTTCGCGCAGCCGCCTGCAGCAATGGATCGAAAGCGGCGCGGTGCGCGTCGACGGGCAGGTGCGCCGTCCGCGCGACGCGGTGCAGATGGGCAACCGGATCGAGGTCCGGCCGCAGGCCGCGCCGGAATCGTCGGCCTTCGCGCCCGAAGACGTGCCGCTCGACGTGGTCTACGAGGACGACACCCTGCTGGTGATCAACAAGCCCGCCGGGCTGGTGGTGCATCCGGCCGCGGGCAACTGGAGCGGCACCGTGCTCAATGGCCTGCTGCACCGCGACCCCGGTGCCGCGTCGCTCCCGCGCGCGGGCATCGTGCACCGGCTCGACAAGGAGACTTCGGGGCTGATGGTGGTGGCGCGCACGCTGACCGCGCAGACCGACCTGGTGCGGCAGCTGCAGGCGCGCACGGTCAAGCGCACCTACATCGCGCTGGTCTGGGGCCGCACCTATGACGAGGGCACCATCGACGCGCCCATCGGCCGCGACCCGCGCGAGCGCACCCGCATGGCGATCGTGCAGACCGCCAGCGGCAAGCCGTCGCGCACGCATTTCCGCACGCTGGCCACGGTGCCGCTGGGGCGGGGCTTCGTGTCGATGGTGATGTGCAAGCTCGAGACCGGCCGCACCCACCAGATCCGCGTGCATTTCGAATCGATCGGGCATCCGCTGGTGGGCGACCCGGTCTATTTCCGCGCCACCCAGCGCGGCCAGCGCCCCGCGATCCGCGTGCCGCTGCCAGTGCCGTACGAACGCCAGGCGCTGCATGCGTACAAGCTCGGCCTGGTGCATCCGGCCACCGGCAAGCACATGTCGTGGACCGCGCAGCCGCCCGCGGACCTGCAGGCGCTGATCGATGCGCTCGACTTCGAGAGCGCGCAGGCCGACGACGAAGACGAGGCCTGGGACGAAGTGTGGGAAGGCGGCGAGGCCCACTGGGAATACGCCGGCGATGATGACGATGACGACGACGGTGACGGCGATGAGCGCGACGCCTGATCCCGCCTGGCTGGTGCCGGACTGGCCCGCGCCGGCGCGCGTGCGCGCGCTGTCGACCACGCGCCAGGGCGGGGTCAGCCAGGGGCCGTACGGGCTCGCCGGCGGCATGGCGGGCGGGCTGAACCTGGGCACCCACGTGGGCGACGATGCGGCCGACGTCGCGCGCAACCGCGCGCGGCTGGCCGCGTGCCTGCCGTCGATGCCGCAATGGCTGGAACAGGTGCATGGCTGCGCGGTCGCGACCGTCGACCATGTGGCCGCGCCGGGTGAGCCCGTGCCGCAGGCCGATGCGAGCCTGGCACGCACGCCGGGCCATGTCTGCGCCGTGATGACGGCCGATTGCCTGCCGGTGCTGCTGTGCGATGCGCAGGGAACGGTGGTGGGCGCCGCGCATGCGGGCTGGCGCGGCCTGTGCAACGGCGTGATCGAGGCCACGCTGGCGCGGATGCAGGCGGCCGCCGGCGGCGCTGCCGCGCGCTGGCTGGTATGGCTGGGTCCGGCGATCGGCCCCGAGGCCTTCGAGGTCGGTGCCGAGGTGCGCGATGCCTTTCTCGCGCAGGCACGCCCGCAAGAGCAGGCCGCCGTGGCCGCGGCGTTCCGCGCCGGCGCGCCGGGGAAGTACCTTGCCGACATCTATGCACTGGCGCGCACGCGCCTGGCCCGCGCGGGCTGCGTCGATATCCACGGCGGCGATACCTGCACCGTTGCCGATGCCGAGCGCTTTTACTCCTACCGGCGCGACGGGGTGACCGGGCGCATGGCCAGCCTGGTCTGGCTGGCCGACTGAGCGGTCGCGGCCTTACTCGTCCGTGCGCTTTGCCGCCTCGCACGCCGGGACGCTGTGCTCCAGCGCCCGTTCGGCCTCGGCCTTGCGCCGGCGCCGGCCGGGCGTGCCGAGGATGTAGAGCACCAGCGCCACCGGCGCGACCCCATACATCAGGAAGGTGGCGACTCCCGCCACCACGTTGTGCTCGGTGATCGCCATCATCAGCGCCACGTAGAGCCAGCCAATGGCCACGATGTACATCAGAATTTCATCCTTCTCGACTATGCTCGATGGCCTCGGCAGGTGCGTGGGCTGCATTACCGTCCGGTAGGTCGGGCAGCGCGTGGCGCCGGGGCGGATTTCCGCATTGACAGCGCGCGCGTTGCAAGGCAACAATGGCCTCGAATGTCTCGGAATCGCTGACGATTCCCAGGTTTTTCCGGCAAGCATAACGCATGGCGCTGGCAACCAGGGCGCCGCGCCGCCGGATAAAAGGGAGCCGCTATCGGAATGGATGCAAGCCCTGGCCGCAAGGTTGTGCGACCCAGGGTTCCAGGCCAGTTCCAGGGCAGATGTGCCGGCTGACCCTCCCGCTTGGGAAGGGCTCGAGCCGGGTCCATTCGGATAGCATCTCCCCATGCAAAGTGCCGGCCAGGGCAATGCCCGGAGCCGGTTCGAATAGTGACGGCAGAGAGACAAAACTGATCATGGCGACCGGCAAAGGTGCGGCAGCTTCCACGCAGGAAGGCAAGTCCCAACCACCCAAGTTCACGCCGAGGCCATTCGATCCAGCCACCTGGCTGGAATGGTCCCGCCAGTGGCAGGGCACTGAAGGCAACGGCCACGCGGCCGCATCCGGCATGATGGCCGGCATCCCGGGCCTCGATTCGCTGGCGGGCGTCAAGATCGCGCCTGCACAGCTGGCCGACATCCAGCAGCGCTACATGAAGGACTTTGCCGCGCTGTGGCAGGCGCTGGCCGAGGGCAAGGCCGAGGGCACCGGTCCGCTGCACGACCGCCGCTTTGCCGGCGACGCGTGGCGCAACAACGTGCCGTACCGTTACGCCGCCGCTTTCTACCTGCTCAACGCCCGCGCCCTGACCGAGCTCGCCGACGCGGTCGAGGCCGATGCCAAGACCCGCCAGCGCATCCGCTTTGCGATCTCGCAGTGGGTCGATGCGATGTCGCCCGCCAACTTCCTCGCCACCAATCCCGAAGCGCAGCGCCTGCTGATCGAATCGGGCGGCGAATCGCTGCGCGCCGGCGTGCGCAACATGATGGAAGACCTGACGCGCGGCAAGATCTCGCAGACCGACGAGACCGCGTTCGAGGTGGGCCGCAATGTCGCGGTGACCGAAGGCGCGGTGGTCTACGAGAACGAATACTTCCAGCTGCTGCAGTACAAGCCGCTCACCGCCAAGGTCCATGCGCGCCCGCTGCTGATGGTGCCGCCTTGCATCAACAAGTACTACATCCTTGACCTGCAGCCCGAAAGCTCGCTGGTGCGGCATACGGTGGAGCAGGGCCATACGGTGTTTCTGGTGTCGTGGCGCAATCCCGATGCCAGCATGGCGGCGCGCACCTGGGACGACTACATCGAGCACGCCGCCATCCGCGCCATCGAAGTCGCGCGCGACATCAGCGGCGAGGACCAGATCAACGTGCTGGGCTTCTGCGTCGGCGGCACCATCATTTCCACCGCGCTCGCGGTGCTGGCCGCGCGCGGCGAGCATCCGGCGGCCAGCCTGACGCTGCTGACCACGCTGCTGGACTTCGCCGACACCGGCATCCTCGACGTCTTCGTCGACGAGGGCCACGTGCAGCTGCGCGAAGCCACGCTGGGCGGCGGTGCCGGCGCGCCGTGCGCGCTGCTGCGCGGGCTGGAGCTGGCCAACACCTTCTCGTTCCTGCGCCCGAACGACCTGGTGTGGAACTACGTGGTCGACAACTACCTGAAGGGCAATACCCCGGTGCCGTTCGACCTGCTGTTCTGGAACGGCGACGCGACCAACCTGCCGGGGCCGTGGTACTGCTGGTACCTGCGCCACACCTACCTGCAGAACGAGCTCAAGGTGCCCGGCAAGCTAACCGTATGCGATGCGCCGGTGGACCTGGGCAGCATCGACGTGCCGACCTATCTCTACGGCTCGCGCGAGGACCATATCGTGCCGTGGACCGCGGCCTATGCCTCGACCGCGCTGCTGAAGAACAAGCTGCGCTTCGTGCTCGGCGCGTCCGGCCATATCGCCGGCGTGATCAATCCGCCGGCGAAGAAAAAACGCAGCCACTGGACCAACGACGCCTTGCCGGCGTCGCCGCAGCAATGGCTGGCCGGCGCTACCGAGCATCCGGGCAGCTGGTGGCCGGACTGGTCGGCATGGCTGGCCAGCCATGCCGGCGCCAAGCGCGCCGCGCCGGCGGAGTACGGCAACGCGCGCTACCCTGCGATCGAACCCGCGCCTGGGCGATACGTCAAGGCCAAGGCCTGATGCCCGCGCGTCCGCCGGCGTGCGCCTCGCACGGGCGCCGGCGGACCGCGGGTCCCTGATTCCATTGAGAGGACTACACCATGACTGACGTTGTCATCGTATCCGCGGCCCGTACCGCGGTTGGCAAATTTGGCGGCTCGCTGGCGAAGATTCCGGCGCCGGAACTGGGTGCCGTGGTGATCAAGGCCGCGCTCGAGCGCGCCGGCATCCAGCCGGAGCAGGTCAGCGAAGTGATCATGGGCCAGGTGCTGACCGCCGGCTCCGGCCAGAACCCGGCGCGCCAGGCGTCGATCAAGGCCGGCCTGCCGGCGATGGTGCCGGCCATGACCATCAACAAGGTGTGCGGCTCGGGCCTGAAGGCGGTGATGATGGCCGCCAACGCCATCATGGCCGGCGACGCCGAGATCGTGGTCGCCGGCGGCCAGGAAAACATGAGCGCCGCGCCGCACGTGCTGCCGGGCTCGCGCGACGGCTTCCGCATGGGCGACACCAAGCTGGTCGACACCATGATCGTCGACGGCCTGTGGGACGTGTACAACCAGTACCACATGGGCATCACCGCCGAGAACGTGGCCAAGGAATACGGCATCACGCGCGAAGCCCAGGACGAATTCGCGGTGGGCTCGCAGAACAAGGCCGAAGCCGCGCAGAAGGCCGGCAAGTTCGACGAAGAAATCGTGCCGGTGCTGATTCCGCAGCGCAAGGGCGATCCGGTGGCGTTCAAGACCGACGAGTTCGTGCGCCACGGCGCCACGCTGGACAGCATGGCCGGCCTCAAGCCCGCCTTCGACAAGGCCGGTTCCGTGACCGCGGCCAACGCCTCGGGCCTGAACGACGGCGCCGCCGCGGTGGTGGTGATGTCGGCCGCCAAGGCCAAGGAACTGGGCCTGACCCCGCTCGCCACCATCAAGAGCTACGCCAACGCCGGCGTGGACCCGAAGGTGATGGGCATGGGCCCGGTGCCGGCGTCCAAGCGCGCGCTGTCGCGCGCGGGCTGGACCCCGCAGGACCTGGACCTGATGGAAATCAACGAGGCCTTCGCCGCGCAGGCGCTGGCGGTGCACCAGCAGATGGGCTGGGATACCTCCAAGGTCAACGTCAATGGCGGCGCCATCGCCATCGGCCACCCGATCGGCGCGTCGGGCTGCCGTATCCTGGTGACGCTGCTGCACGAAATGAAGCGCCGCGATGCCAAGAAGGGCCTGGCGTCGCTGTGCATCGGCGGCGGCATGGGCGTGGCGCTGGCGGTCGAGCGCAACTAAGAAGGGGTGCGCCGGGCGCGCGCATGGCGCGGCCCGGCGGCAGATAACGAAAAGCCAATCAAGGAGTGGACATGACTCAGCGCATTGCGTATGTGACCGGCGGCATGGGTGGTATCGGGACCGCCATCTGCCAGCGGCTGGCCAGGGATGGCTTTCGCGTGGTGGCCGGCTGCGGCCCCAACTCGCCGCGCCGTGAAAAGTGGCTGGAGCAGCAGAAGGCCCTGGGCTTCGACTTCGTCGCCTCCGAAGGCAACGTGGCGGACTGGGACTCGACCAAGGCGGCCTTCGACAAGGTCAAGGCCGAGGTCGGCGAAGTCGATGTGCTGATCAACAATGCCGGCATCACGCGCGACGTGGTGTTCCGCAAGATGACCCGCGCCGACTGGGATGCGGTGATCGACACCAACCTGACCTCGCTGTTCAACGTCACCAAGCAGGTGATCGACGGCATGGCCGACCGCGGCTGGGGCCGCATCGTCAACATCTCGTCGGTGAACGGGCAGAAGGGCCAGTTCGGCCAGACCAACTACTCCACCGCCAAGGCCGGCCTGCACGGCTTCACCATGGCGCTGGCACAGGAAGTGGCAACCAAGGGCGTGACCGTGAACACGGTGTCGCCGGGCTATATCGCCACCGACATGGTCAAGGCCATCCGCCAGGACGTGCTCGACAAGATCGTCGGCACGATCCCGGTGAAGCGCCTGGGCGAGCCGGAAGAGATCGCCTCGATCTGCGCCTGGCTGGCCTCGGAGGAGTCCGGCTTCTCGACCGGCGCCGACTTCTCGCTCAACGGCGGCCTGCACATGGGCTGACCTGGCGTTCAGCCAGCCCGCGCCGGCGGCCGCGTTTTGCGGTGCAGCCAGCGCGGCGCACAAGGTGGCGGAGTCTGAGTTCCGTCGCCGCTTGCGCGGGCCGTGATGGCCCGCGAATCATTTCCGGCCGTGCGGAATCGGCTCCGCGGCGCGCCCGTCTACCGGGTTTTCCTTAAGCCCGTTCGCTTTTCTTAGTGCTTTGTTGGGCATAGAATCAGGGCAGCGGCGCAGCCGGCACCATAGTCGTGCAGCATGGCCCTCGCGGCGGCGAGACGGCGAGCCGGGGCGCGCAGCCATGCGCGAACAGCCGCAAGACGGCCGGCACGATAACAGCAGATGGCGCGGGCGGTACCGATTTGCGCACTGCACCCCATGCGGTGCAGCAGCGCGCAAACAGCGACGACACAAGGACAGAGCACCGATGGCCACGACCAAAAAAGGCGCAGAGCGACTGATCAAAAAGTATCCCAACCGCAGGCTCTACGATACCCAGACCAGCACCTACATCACCCTGGCCGACGTCAAGCAGCTGGTGATGGATTCCGAGGAATTCAAGGTTGTCGACGCCAAGTCCGGTGACGAACTGACGCGCAGCATCCTGCTGCAGATCATCCTGGAAGAAGAGACCGGCGGCGTACCGATGTTCTCCAGCGCCATGCTGTCGCAGATCATCCGCTTCTACGGCCATGCCATGCAGGGCATGATGGGCACCTACCTGGAAAAGAACATCCAGGCCTTCATCGACATCCAGAACAAGCTCGCCGAGAACTCCAAGGGCCTGTACTCCGGCGAGGCGTTCAGCCCCGACATGTGGTCGCAGTTCATGAACATGCAGGGCCCGATGATGCAGGGCATGATGAGCAACTACATCGAGCAGAGCAAGAACCTGTTCGTGCAGATGCAGGAGCAGATGCAGAACCAGGCCAAGAACATGTTCGGCACGTTCCCGTTCAACCAGCCCGACAAGAAGTAGCAACACGCGGCGGCGGGCCGAGCGCCCGCCGCGCATCCGCCCCAGGGCCGGCGCTCAGCCGGCGCTTGCGTGCAGGCGAATCCCCAGCGCCCGCATCACCTTCCAGATCGTCCCGCATTCCGGATTGCCTTCGCCCGACAGCGAACGGTAGAGGCTTTCGCGCGACAGGCCGGTTTCGCGGGCCAGCCGCGTCATGCCGCGGGCGCGTGCGACCACGCCGAGCGCATAGGCAATGAAGCGATCGTCGTCACCGGCCTGGGCCAGGCAGGCGTCCAGGTAGGTGGCGATTTCTTTCTCGTTGCGCAGTGGTGCTGCCGAATCCCAGGGGTGGGTTGGTTCTTTCATGGCTCACACCAGGTCAAGATTCGCCGCGAGGTGGCGTGGCGGTCGATATCAGCGTGCTCGGTCGACTTGTTGCCGCCGCAGAGAAGGACGACAAGAACTTGGCCGGGTCGCTGAAAATAGATGCGGTAGCCGGGACCATGATCCACCGGCATTTCAAAGAGACCACCGCCAACGGCTTTCACGTCGCCTGGATTTCCGTTCAGCGTGCGGTCGATTCGGACCTGGATGCGAATCCTGGCAGCGTTGTCGCGCAAGGCGGAGTACCAGCGGTCGAACATTTGGGTTGTGCGGATGCCCAGCATACCGCGCCGTAGCCTTTCGGCTACAGGCGTGGAATCACCGATTCCCGAAAAACCGCCCCATCGCAAAGCAGGTAGAATGCGCGCTTTGCCCCCTCCGGGGCCCTGTATCGCATCTTTCAGCGGCGGCTCAGTTTGGGACTCGCCTTGTCTGCGCGGCGTCCCATGTCCCACGTTCTCCAATCTTCCTCTCCGGCGCCGGTGCCCGCGGCGCGGTGCTTGCCATGAGCCGGCTGTTCCTGGCTCCGATGGAAGGGCTTGCCGACTATGTGCTGCGCGATGTGCTGACCGCGACCGGCGGCTACGACGGCTGCGTGTCGGAGTTCGTGCGGGTGACGGGGTCGCTGCTGCCGGCGCGGGTCTATGAGCGCGATACGCCCGAGATCCTGTCCGGCGGCCATACCCGCAGCGGCACGCCGATGGTGATCCAGCTGCTGGGCAGTGATCCCGAGTGGCTGGCGCGCAATGCCGCCTATGCCGCGACCCTGTCGCCGCATGGCATCGACCTGAACTTCGGTTGCCCTGCCAAGGTGGTCAACCGGCATGGCGGCGGCGCGATGCTGCTGGCCAATCCGGCGCTGCTGAACCGGATCGTCGCCTCGGTGCGCGCGGCGGTGCCGGCCAATATTCCGGTGACCGCCAAGATGCGGCTGGGGGTCTCGGATACCGCGCTGGCCATCGATTGCGCCGCCGCGCTGGCCGCAGGCGGCGCGGCTTCGCTGGTGGTGCATGCGCGCACGCGCGACCACGGCTACCGGCCGCCGGCGCACTGGGACTGGATCGCGCGCATTGCCGCGGCCGTGGACATACCCGTGATTGCGAACGGCGAGGTCTGGAGCGTTGCGGACTGGACCCGCTGCCGCGAAGTCAGCGGTTGCGACGACGTCATGATCGGGCGCGGCGCGGTCTCGGATCCGTTTCTCGCCTTGCGCATTCGCGGCCTGATGGACAGCACGCCGTCCGCCGGAGAGTGGCCCCTGGTATTGGGCCAGATCGCGGCGTACCTGGACAAGCTGCATGCGCGCATCGCCTCATGCCACGAGCACGGACGCGTCAAGCTCTGGCTCAGTTATCTCAAGCGGACCTGGCCGCAGGCCGGCGAACTCCATGCGGCGATCCGGCGCATGCAGGACTCGCGGGAGATCGGTCAGGTCCTGCAAGGCCTGTCAAGCGCGGAGTGACGCCGGCGTAACCGTGGCCGGTGCGGATGTCGTGCGTCAGGCGCCGGCAAATTCCGGCAAACGGTTAAAATGCGCGATTGCCTGTTTTGCGCCTGGCGGCCTTGTCTGCGTGACCGACGCTGCGGCTGCCGCGCCTTGCCCCACATTCGGATTCCAACGTGAAAAACCCCTCAGAAGCAACGAACCAGAAAGACCATAGTCCGCGTGTGGGATTCGTTTCCCTTGGCTGCCCGAAAGCGCTGGTCGATTCCGAGCAGATCATCACCCAGCTGCGCGCCGAGGGCTATGCCATCAGCGGGACCTATGACGGCGCCGACCTGGTGGTGGTCAACACCTGCGGCTTTATCGACGAAGCCGTGCAGGAAAGCCTCGACGCGATCGGCGAAGCGCTGACCGAGAACGGCAAGGTCATCGTCACCGGCTGCCTGGGCGCGAAGAAGGACGCCGCCGGCCACGACATCGTGTCGTCGGTGCATCCCAAGGTGCTGGCCGTGACCGGCCCGCACGCCCTCGGTGAGGTGATGCAAGCCGTGCACACGCACCTGCCCAAGCCGCATGACCCGTTCACCGACCTGGTGCCGGCCGCCGGCATCAAGCTCACGCCCAAGCACTACGCCTACCTGAAGATCTCCGAGGGCTGCAACCACCGCTGCTCGTTCTGCATCATCCCGTCGATGCGCGGCGACCTGGTCTCGCGCCCGGTGGCCGAGGTCATGCTCGAGGCCGAAAACCTGTTCAAGGCCGGGGTCAAGGAACTGCTGGTGATCTCGCAGGACACCAGTGCCTACGGCGTCGACGTCAAGTACCGCACCGGCTTCTGGAACGGCCGCCCGCTAAAGACCCGCATGACCGAGCTGGTGGCGGCACTGGGCGAGCTGGCCGCGCAGTACGGCGCCTGGGTGCGCCTGCACTATGTGTACCCGTACCCGCACGTCGACGAGATCATCCCGCTGATGAACAACGGCCACGTGCTGCCTTACCTCGACGTGCCGCTGCAGCACGCGCACCCGGACGTGCTCAAGCGCATGAAGCGCCCGGCCAACGCCGAGAAGACCATGGACCGCATCCGCGCCTGGCGCGAGATCTGTCCGGAACTGACCATCCGCAGCACCTTCATCGCCGGCTTCCCGGGCGAAACGGAGGCCGAATTCCAGACGCTGCTGGACTTCATTGCCGAGGCCGAACTGGACCGCGTCGGCTGCTTCGCCTATTCGCCGGTGGAGGGCGCCACGGCCAACGACCTGCCGGGTGCGCTGCCCGATGAAGTGCGCGAGGAACGCCGCGCCCGCTTCATGGAGGTGGCCGAGGCGGTGTCCACGCGCCGCCTGCAGCGCAAGGTCGGGCAGACCCTGCGCGTGCTGGTCGACGAGGTCAACCAGGACGGCGGCATCGGCCGCTCGTCTGCCGATGCGCCGGAAATCGACGGCCTGGTCTATATCGCGCCGCCACAGCGCACCTCGCAACGCTACCGCGCCGGCGAGTTCGTCGACGTGAAGATCACCGGCGCCGACGGCCACGACCTGTGGGGCGAGGTCTGAGCTAGTCCCGCCGGACGATGCCGGCAAGGCTGCCATTAGGTAAAAGTACGACCGTTCGCTTCGGCTGCGCTGCGGCTATACTGTGCGGTGCAACATAACCTGGATGGAGACAGTCATGACGCGTGAAGTCGTAGTAGTGAGCGGTGTCCGCACCGCGATCGGAACCTTTGGCGGCAGCCTGAAGGACGTGGCGCCGGCCGAGCTGGGTGCGCTGGTGGTGCGCGAGGCGCTGGCCCGCGCGCAGGTGTCGGGCGACGATGTCGGCCATGTGGTGTTCGGCAACGTGATCCAGACCGAGCCGCGCGACATGTACCTGGGCCGTGTTGCCGCCGTCAACGGCGGCGTTTCCGTCAACGCCCCCGCGCTGACCGTCAACCGGCTGTGCGGCTCGGGCCTGCAGGCCATCGTCAGCGCCGCGCAGACCATCCTGCTGGGCGATGCCGACGTCGCCATCGGCGGCGGTGCCGAGAGCATGAGCCGTGCCCCGTACCTGGCCCCGGCGGCACGCTGGGGCGCGCGCATGGGCGATGCCGGCCTGGTCGACATGATGCTGGGCGCGCTGCATGACCCGTTCCACCGCATCCACATGGGCGTGACCGCGGAGAACGTCGCCAAGGAATACGAGATCTCGCGCGCGCAGCAGGACGAGGCCGCGCTGGAATCGCACCGCCGCGCCTCGGCCGCGATCAAGGCCGGCTACTTCAAGGACCAGATCGTCCCGGTGGTGACCAAGGGCCGCAAGGGCGAGGTCACCTTCGACACCGACGAGCACGTGCGCCACGATGCCACCATGGACGACATGACCAAGCTCAAGCCGGTCTTCGTCAAGGAAAACGGCACCGTCACCGCCGGCAATGCCTCGGGCCTGAACGACGCCGCCGCCGCGGTGGTGATGATGGAGCGGGCCGAGGCCGAGCGCCGCGGCCTGAAGCCGCTGGCGCGCCTGGTGTCCTACGGCCATGCCGGGGTCGACCCCAAGACCATGGGCATCGGCCCGGTGCCGGCGACGAAGATCGCGCTCGAGCGTGCCGGCCTGCAGGTGTCGGACCTGGACGTGATCGAAGCCAACGAGGCCTTTGCCGCGCAGGCCTGCGCGGTCAGCAAGGCGCTCGGCCTGGATCCGGCCAAGGTCAACCCGAACGGCTCGGGCATCTCGCTGGGCCATCCGATCGGCGCCACCGGCGCGCTGATCACGGTCAAGGCGCTGCATGAACTGAACCGCGTGCAAGGCCGCTACGCGCTGGTGACGATGTGCATCGGCGGCGGGCAGGGCATTGCCGCCATCTTCGAACGGATCTGAGGATTGCCTTGCGCGTGGCCCGGCTGACCGATCTTTGCACGACCCTTGGTGCCGCCGCCGTGTTCGCCCTGGCGGGCGCGGCGCAGGCGGCACCGGCCACCGAGCTGTCGACCGGCCCGGTGCATGGCGCCGCCGCCGGCGGTGAAGCGCTGGGCCTGAACCAGGCCATCCGCGACGGCGAGGCCCGCCGCGGCGCGGCGCTGTCGACAGGCGCCGCCGCCAGGCCGCTGGCGCCGCGGCCCGAGTATGCATCGCTGCCGGTCTATGTCGGCAAGCTCGGCGACCAGCCGGTGCGGCTGCGCCTGGGCCCCAAGCCCGACGAGCGCGACAGCGTGCGCGGCGAGTACAGCGGCCGCGGCGCCGGCGTGCGCCTGCTGGCCGGCGAGTGGGAGGATGGCGCCTTCCTGATGGAGGAGTCCGACGACGGCACCCGGGTGTCGGGCAACTGGGAAGGCACCATCGACGCCAGCGGCGCCGTGCGCGGCACCTGGACCGATGCCTTCAATCCCGCCATCGTGCTGCCGTTCTTCATCCGCCCGCTGGGCATGCTGGTGATCCCGCCGTTCGACATGACGCCCAACAGCGGCGTGACCTACGCGCCGCCGCCGCCGAAGTCGTCGATTTCCGGCTGGTAAGCCTTTTCCGCTGCCGCGCGCTGAAGCATCCCGGTGGCGCGCGCGGCATTTGCTGGTAAGCTCGGAGGCTCATCGCGTCTCATGCCTGACCGTGCCGCGCTCCGTCGCATTCGGAGTTGCGCAGCCGGCCGGCAAGCCAGCAAGGAAACCGCCGTGTCCGATTCGCCATCCGACAAGCCCGCATCCCATTACCTGCAGACCGTCGCGGTCCAGCCGCAGCTGGACATCGCCCCCGGCTTTGCCTCGTTTTCCCCGGCCACGCACCGTGGCTCGACCGTGGTGTTCCGCAACCTCGCCGAACTGCGCGCGCATGGCGACGGCGCCACCACCTACTGGCGCTACGGCCTGCATGCCACGCCGACCAGCGAGGCGCTGTGCCAGCACCTGGCGCTGCTCGAGGGCGCGCGCCACACGCTGCTGCAGCCGTCGGGGCTGGCGGCGATCTCGCTGGTGTACTTCGCGCTGCTCAAGAGCGGCGATGACGTGCTGGTGCCGCATAACGTCTACGGCCCCAACCGCGACCACGGTGAGTGGCTGGCGCGCGACTTCGGCGTGACCGTGCGCTACTACGATCCCATGGACGCCGCCGCGCTGCCCGCGCTGATCCAGCCCAACACGCGCCTGATCTGGATGGAATCCCCCGGCTCGGTGACGATGGAGGTGCCCGACTGCGGCGCCATCGTCGCCGCGGCGCGCGCGCGCGGCGTGCTGACCGCGATCGACAATACCTGGTCGGCCGGCGTCTATTTCCGCCCGTTCGAGCTGGGCATCGACATCTCGGTACAGGCGCTGACCAAGTACCAGTCCGGCGGCAGCGACGTGCTGATGGGCGCGGTCCTGACCTGCGACGACGGCCTGCACGGCCGGCTCAAGCGTGCCCGCATGCTGATGGGCTGGGGCGTGTCCGCCGACGACTGCCACCTGGTGCTGCGCGCGCTGCCGAGCCTGCCGGTGCGGCTGGCGGCCCATGACCGCGCCGCGCGCGAGGTGGCCGAATGGCTGCGCCAGCGGCCGGAGGTGGCACGCGTGCTGCATCCCGCGCTGCCGGATTGTCCCGGCCATGCCAACTGGCGGCGCGAATTCACCGGCGCCAGCGGGCTGTTCGCCATCGTGCTGCGCGAGCGCTATACGCGCCAGCAGGTCGATGCCTTCGTCGAGGCCCTGCAGCTGTTCGCCATCGGCTGGTCGTGGGGCGGCGCGCACAGCCTGGCGGTGCCGTACCACGTGCAGGGCATGCGCCCGGCGGGCACCTGGCCGCCGGCGGACTGGCACGATACCGGCGAGCTGGTGCGGCTCTATATCGGCCTGGAAGACACGCGCGACCTGATCGCCGACCTGCGCCAGGCGCTCGAGGGCACGCTGTCGGCCTGATCAGGCCGGCTGTCGCAGCGCCAGGTTGAGCTGGTCGACGACTTCGGCCCAGTCGGCGTCGTCGAGCAGCTCGTCGCGCAGCAGCGCGGCCTGGGCGGGCGTCCAGAACGGGGCTTCGGCCAGTTCGAGGGTCTCGGGCAGCGGCGCATGCTTGCCGATGAAGTCGCGGATGCTGGTTTCGTCCGACGCCAGGCCAAGCTGGTCGAACAGTTCTGCAAACTGGTGGAAGGTCGGTTCCATGATGATCGGGCTCGCGGTGGTTGGCCTCTGGTAGTGTAGGGCAGCCCCGGCAACAAAAACGGACGCCGCGGCGTCCGTTTTTGTTGTGCCGGCGCTGCGCGTCAGCGCGTCTCGGTGCCGGACATCGCCTTGGCCCCGGTGGCCGGCCTGACGCTCCGTTGCGCCCGTGCCGGGCGCGGCATGGCCCAGACCGATTCCGCCGGCCCGCTGCGAGCGCGGCGCGCGGTGGCGCGGGCGAGGGCGACGAAGCCCGCCGCCAGCGCCAGCGCGCCAAGGTCGAAGCCGGCGATGATCCAGTGGCCGCTGGGGATGCTGTGCAGCAGGTGGTCGCCGGTCAGGATCGCGTTCGACAGCGGCACCGTCAGCGCGGCCAGCGCGGCGGCATAGAGCAGCTCCACCGCGGCGCGCACCGGCGGGCGCAGCAGCGCCCAGGCGCAGGCCAGGCCGAACGCGGTGAAATAGGTCTGGCTGACGGCGCGCTCGGGCCACAGCAGCGCCGCCGGGAAGCACAGCGCCACGCCGATGCAGCAGCCGATGCAGACACCCACGGTGGCCTGCGCCAGCAGGCGATGCACGCGCGGCTGCTCGGCCTGGCGCAGCTTGCGCCGCGATTCGATCCACAGCAGGTTGCCCGAATAGAACAGGAAGGCGCCGGCCAGGCCGGCCAGCAGGTAGACCAGCCGCACCGGCAGCTCGCCGAAGGTGCCGAAATGGAGCGCGTACAGCGCGCTGTAGAGACCATGGTTGCTGTCGCGCGCGCCGGCGGTCTGGTTGGCCGTCAGCTGGCCGGCATTGGCTTCGCCGCTGGCGGCGTGGATGCCGACCGAGCCCAGGTTGCCGAGTGCCTGTGTGCTGGTGCCGCGCACTTCGACCACGGCGTTGGCGTCGCCGTAGCGCTGGAAGCGGAACGACTCCGGCGTGAAGCGCTCGCCGCCGTGTTCGCGCGCGATCTGCATCAGCGTCGCGGTGGGCAGCGTCGGCACCGCGCGGCCTGCCGCGGCCACTTCCGGCACTGCGGTGGTGGCGGTCGGCACCGCCTCGAACAGGCGGCCATCGAAGGTCAGCGTGTTGAACACCATCATCAGCACCAGTGACAGGCAGAACAGCGCGCCGGTGATGGCGAAGACCAGGTGGAATGGCAGGCTGAACAGGCCCAGCACATTGTGCGTGTCCATCCAGAAGCGCTTGAGGTTGCGCCCGGGACGCACCGCGAACAGATCCTTCTTCAGCCGCGGCAGGTGCAGCAGCACGCCGGAGACCAGCGCCAGCCCGTACAGCACCGAGATCGCGCCCATGAAATAGATGCCGCCGACGGGGATGCCGAGCGAATAGTGCAGGCTGTTCAGGAACGCCGACAGCTCGCCCATGACGTGGTCGCGCGAGGTGTCGCGCTGCATCGCGGCGTTGCCGGCCAGGCGCGCGTCGGTGGTCATCTGCCACTCGCCGGCCTGGTCCTGCCAGTAAGCCGAGATATTGGGCTCGCCCTCCGACGGCATGATCACGTAGGCACTGGCCGCGGCTTCGGGGTGGATCGCAACCAGCTTCTGCATGAAGCGGTCGACCGCGGCGGGGTCGGCCGTGGCCTCGACCGGCGCGCTGCCCTTGAGCCGCGCTGGCGACTGCCACACATGCAGCTCGTGGTGGAACACGGTGACCGCGCCGGCAAAAAAGGCGATAAACAGGGCCCAGCCGGCCATCAGGCCGACCCAGGTATGCAGCGTCTGGTACAGGCGCAGGGTTGCGGTTTTCATGATGGCAGTCTCAGGAGGTGGGCAGGGCGGCCAGTGCGGCCGGCGCCAGGCCGGCCAGGCGCAGCGCCCACAGCACGCCGAAGCCCAGCAGGTTGGCGCCGCCCAGCCACAGCCACGCGCTGCGGCTGGAACGGAACAGCAGACTGGCGCTGATGATCGCGACCCACACCGGCAGGCAGGCCGTCACGGCCGCGACGATGCCGCTCTGCCAGCCGCCCGGCAGGCCCAGGATCGCCAGCGTGCACAGCACCATTGCCAGCGGCAGGCCGAGCAGCGTGCCGGCCAGCCATTTGGTGCCCATGCCGGAGGTGTCCGCGCTCATGCTTGCCGCTCCCGTGCGCCGCGGCGCTTGCGTGCCGCGTAGGTGCCGATGAACGGCCACATCGACAGCGCGCACGGCACCGTCACCAGGCTGGCGGCGATCGCTACCGGCCAGCCATCGGTGAGGTGCCACAGCCAGGTGCTGGCGCAGATCAGCGCTAGCCCCAGCCAGCCGGCCAGCCGCGGCCGGAAAAGGTTCCCGGGCATGGTGCCGGGCGGCAGCAACACCTGGTTGGGCGCGGCCAGGTACAGGCACGCGGCCGCAGCCAGGCCAAGAAGGACGGCCAGAACTTGCATGGGGCAATGTCAGATCAACGAAACATTAATAATAATGATTCGCATTTGTATGCGCAAGCACCAGCTCGGGGGGCATGGCATGGCGTGGCGGGGATTTTTCACTGCGCCTGGAAAGGCGTTGGCGGGGGCGGCACGCTAGTGCGGCACCCGCGTGGGGCGGACAACCACAAGGCCAGCGGTCTGGCGGCTGCCGCGGATAGCGCGTACCCGCGGCAGCGAATTCGTGCGGGGTCCGTGCGGACCAGTGCGGATCAGTGCGGAAACAGCGCCAGCAGGCCGTCGAGCCCGACGTGGTTGAACGCGACGCTGGCCTGGGCGCGCACCACCGGCTTGGCGCGGAACGCCACCGACAGGCCGGCTACGGCCATCATCTTCAGGTCGTTCGAGCCATCGCCCATGACGATGGCCTGGTCCGGCGTGGCGCCGATCTGCGCGCAGATTTCCTGCACCGTGCGGGCCTTGACGTCGGCGTTGACGATCTCGCCGACGACATTGCCGGTCAGCTTTCCGTCGACGATTTCGAGCGTGTTGGCGCGGGTGAAGTCGAGCCGCAGGCGCGGCTTGAGCTGGTCGGTGAAGTGCACGAAGCCGCCGGAAACCAGCAGCGTCTTCAGGCCCAGCGCGCGCACCGTCTCCAGCATGCGCTCGGCGCCCGGTGACAGCCGCAGGCGCTCGGCGTAGACGCGCTCCAGCACGGCGGCGTCAAGCCCCTTGAGCAGCGCCACGCGGCGACGCAGGCTTTCGTTGAAATCGGTGATCTCGCCGCGCATGGCGGCTTCGGTGATGGCGGAGACCTCGGCCTTGAGGCCGCAGAAGTCGGCGATCTCGTCGATGCACTCGATCGTGATCAGGGTCGAGTCCATGTCCATCGCCACCAGGCGGAAGTCGGACAGCCGGCGCCCGGCAGGCACCACCGCCCAGTCGATCGCGCGCGGGCCGCAGAAGTCATCGAGCGCGTCGCGCAGTGCCGGGGTCAGCGGCGCGCAGTCCTCGGCCACGGCCACGGTGTCGCTGCGCGGCAGCAGCGCGGAAGCGCGCGCCAGGGTGCGGGCGGTGTCGAGGTCGGCGGGGGCAAGCGGGGCGAGGCTCTGCAGGATCAGGGGCATGACGGGCGAAAATCGGCCGCTTGCCGCGGTCGTCGGCAAGGCGGGGGCTGCTACGCGGCAAAAGCGCTATTGTAGCCCCCCGCGGCGCCCCGGGGCGAGTCAGCGCTGCGCCATCACCATGTAGTCGACGGTCAGGCTCGACAGCGCGCGCACGCCGTTGATCAGCGCCGGCTCATCCACATAGAACTCCGGCGAGTGATTCGACGGCGCCTTGGTGACATCCTGTCCCTTGGGCGTCACGCCGAGGTTGAAGAACAGCCCCGGCACCTTCTCTTGGTAAAACGAGAAATCCTCCGATGCGGTGGCCTTGGGCGTGATCATCCAGTTGCCGTCGCCGGCCACGCGCTGCAGCGTGGGCGCCATCTTCTCGGTCAGGGCCGGCTGGTTGATGGTGGCGTTGTACAGCTCGACCACGCGGAAACTGGCCTCGGCCCCTGCGCTGGATGCAATCGCCTCGGTGGTGCGCTTCATGCGGGCATGGATGTCCTTCTTCATGCCTTCGTCATAGGTGCGGATGGTGCCCATCATCTCGACCTTCTCCGGCACGATGTTCATGCGGTTGCCGCCGTGGAAGGTGCCCACGGTGATCACCGACGGCTCCAGCATGGCATTGACCTGGCGGCTCTGGATGGTCTGCAGGCCCATCACGATCTGCGACGCCACCACGATCGGGTCGATCCCGCCCCACGGCCGCGCGCCGTGCGTCTGGCGGCCCTTGACGTCGATCCAGAACTGGTCGGCCGCCGCCATCGAGGCGCCGCTGCGCCAGCCCAGCTTGCCCGACTCGATGCCGCTGGTGACGTGCAGGCCGAAGATGGCATCGACCTTCGGGTTGTCCAGCACGCCCTCGGCCACCATCTGCTTGGCGCCCCACATGTTGGAACCGTTGGGCTCGAAGTCGGCCGGGCTTTCCTCGGCCGGCTGGAAGATGAACTTGACCGTGCCGGGCAGCTGGTCCTTCATGCCGGCCAGCACCTCGGCCGTGGCCATCAGGATCGCCACGTGCGTGTCATGGCCGCAGGCGTGCATCACGTCGACTTCCTTGCCCAGGTACTGGCCCTTGGCCTTCGACGCGAACGGCACGTCGACGCGCTCCTTGACCGGCAGCGCGTCCATGTCGGCGCGCAGCGCCACCACCGGCCCGGGCTTGCCGCCCTTGAGCACGCCGACCACGCCGGTCTTGGCCACGCCGGTCTTCACCTCCATGCCGAGCTTGCGCAGGTGGTCCGCCACCAGCTTTGCGGTGCGGGTCTCGTAGTTGCCCAGCTCCGGATGCTGGTGGATATCGCGGCGCCAGGCGATCAGCTGCTTTTCGACCGCCCTGGCGCGGGTTTCGATCTGGGCATGCAGTGCATCGGCGCCGGCAGGTACGGCCTGTGCCTGCGCGGTGTGGCACAGCAGGCTGGCAGCCAGGGCCAGGCCGGCGACGGCGAAGCGGGTGGTGGAACGGGATGCGGTGCGACGTGCGGCCATGCGAGATCTCCTTCGTTGTTGTTGGTTTGGTGCTGGCGGTGCGGTTGGCTGCTTGTGAGCGGGGCGCTGCAGTGCTGCAAGCGCCGGCCCTCACCCCCGCCCCTCTCCCGCTAGCGCAAGCGGGGCGCAAACCGGCGGGATGGGATGGCTACGATGATGTGTAACGCAGATGGTGTGCTCCCTCTCCCGCGTGCGGGAGAGGGTTGGAGTGAGGGCGGGCGTCTCGACGAAGTGCAAGCGACAAAGCCGCGCCGGGCTGGTCAGGCCGCCACGCGCAGGCTGTCCACCACCTTGTGCAGGAACGCCTCGCACGCAGCCAGCTGCTCCAGCGCGACGAACTCGTCCGGCTTGTGCGCCTGCTGGATATCGCCGGGCCCGCATACCACCGCCGGAATGCCCGCGCGCTGGAACAGCCCGGCCTCGGTGCCGTAGGCCACCTTGTTGGTGTCGCGGTCCGCGGTCAGCGCGCGCACCAGCTGCGTAATGGCTTCCTGCTCGGCCACGTCGAGCGACGGCGCGGCGGCGATCTTGCTCAGCGTCAGGTCGGCGTCGGCATGTTCGGCGCGCATCTTCGGCAGCAGCACGTCGTTGGCATAGCCCTGGATGCGCGCGTAGATCGCTTCCGGATCGACGCCGGGCAGGTTGCGGAACTCGAACACGAACTCGCACAGCGCCGGAATCGTGTTGAGCGCAATGCCGCCCTGGATGGTGCCGGTCTGCGCGGTGGTGTAGGGCACGTCGAAGGCCTGGTCGTAGGGGCCGTTGGCCTTGAACTCGTCGGCGATGTCGCGGATGAAGCAGATCAGCCGCGCCGCGTATTCGATGGCATTGACGCCGCGCGGCGTCAGCGAAGAATGCGCGGCCTGGCCGCGCACGCAGCAGCGGTAGGCGTTGATGCCCTTGTGCGCGACGATCACGCGCATGCTGGTGGGTTCGCCGACGATGCAGCCGCCGGGGGTCACGCCGCGCTCGCGCAGTTCGGCCAGCAGGTAGGGCGCGCCCATGCAGCCGATCTCTTCGTCGAACGACAGCGCGTAGTGCACCGGCTCGCGCAGCCTGGCGTCGAGGATGGCGGGCAGCAGCGACAGGCTGGTGCCGATAAAGCCTTTCATGTCGCAGGTGCCGCGGCCGTACAGCTTGCCGTCGCGCACCACCGGCTTGAACGGGTCGGTGGTCCATGCCTGCCCGTCCACCGGGACCACGTCGGTATGGCCCGACAGCACGATGCCACCGTTGGTTTCGCCATTGGCCGCGGGCACGGTGACGAACAGGTTGGCCTTGTCCCGTTGCGGGTTGTAGCTCAGATGCGGCTTCAGCCCCTTGGCCAGGAAATGGTCGCGCACCGCCTCGATCAGTCCCAGGTTGGAATGGCGGCTGGTGGTGTCGTAGGCGACCAGCCGCTGGGTCCATTCCAGCGCGCTGCCGCGCGCGGCGGGTTCGGTGACGGGCTGGCCGGCGGATCGGGCGGGGGCGGCTTGGGAGGGCATGGGGCGATATCGCTAACTTGTTAAGGAATCGATGCTACACCCGGCCGCGCGCCGCGTCCATGCACGCCCGGCATCGGCGTTAGGCCAGTTGCCGCAGCGTATGCTTGATGGTCTGCGCGCGCACCGCCACGTCTGGCATCTTGGCCTCGATGCGCAGCTTGTCCTGCCCCGCCAGCTTGATATGGCGGTTCTTCTGCACCAGGTCGATGATGCGCATCGCATCGATCGGCGGGTTGGGCACGAACTGCACGCTGATGGTGGCTTCGCCGGCGTCGATCTTGCGCACCCCCAGCGGCGCCGCGGCGATGCGCAGCCGGTGGGTCTCGACCAGCGCCTGCGCCTGCGCCGGCAGCCGGCCAAAGCGGTCGACCAGCTCTTCCTGGATATCGTCGACCCGCTCCGGGGTCTCGCAGTTGGCCAGCCGCTTGTACAGCGACAGGCGCTCGTGCACGTCGGCGCAGTAGTCGTTGGGCAGCAGCGCCGGGGTGCCCAGGTTGATCTCGGTGGTGGCGGCCAGCGGCGCCATCAGGTCGGGCTCCTTGCCGGCCTTCAGCGCCTTGACCGCGTGGTTGAGCATGTCGGTGTAGAGCTGGAAGCCGATCTCGTGGATCTCGCCCGACTGCTTGTCGCCCAGCACCTCGCCGGCGCCGCGGATTTCCAGATCGTGCATGGCCAGGTAGAAGCCCGAGCCCAGCTCCTCCATCTGCTGGATCGCCTCGAGCCGGCGCTGCGCCTGCTTGGTCAGGCCGTCGACATCATGCACCAGCAGGTAGGCATAGGCCTGGTGGTGCGAACGCCCGACGCGGCCGCGCAGCTGGTGCAGCTGGGCCAGCCCGAACTTGTCGGCGCGGTGGATCAGGATGGTGTTGGCGGTCGGCACGTCGATGCCGGTCTCGATGATGGTGGTGCACAGCAGGATGTTGTCGCGGCGCGAGACGAAGTCGCGCATCACCCGCTCCAGCTCGCGCTCGTGCATCTGGCCGTGCGCCACCGCGATGCGCGCCTCGGGCACCAGCTCGGCAAGCCTGGCGCGCTTGTTCTCGATGGTCTCGACCTCGTTGTGCAGGAAGTACACCTGCCCGCCGCGCTTGAGCTCGCGCAGGATGGCCTCGCGGATCACGCCGTCTTCCTCGCGCCGCACGAAGGTCTTGATCGCCAGCCGCTTCTGCGGCGCGGTGGCGATCACCGAGAAATCGCGCAGCCCTTCCAGCGCCATGCCCAGCGTGCGCGGGATCGGCGTGGCGGTCAGCGTGAGCACGTCGACCTCGGCGCGCAGCGACTTCAGCGCTTCCTTCTGGCGCACGCCGAAGCGGTGTTCCTCGTCGATGATGACCAGGCCCAGGCGCTGGAACCTGACCTGGTCGGACAGGATCTTGTGGGTGCCGATGACGATGTCGACGCTGCCCTCGTTGATCTGCTTGATGGCCGCGTCGATCTCTTTCTTGGTCTTGAAGCGCGACAGCTCGACGATGCGCACCGGCCATTCGGCGAAGCGGTCGGACAGCGTCTGGAAATGCTGCTCGGCCAGCAGCGTGGTCGGCGCCAGCATCGCCACCTGCTTGCCGCCGAGCACGGCGACGAAGGCCGCGCGCAGCGCCACCTCGGTCTTGCCGAAGCCGACATCGCCGCACACCAGCCGGTCCATCGGCTTGCCCGAAGTCATGTCGGCGATCACCGCGGCGATCGCGGCGGCCTGGTCGGGGGTTTCCTCGAAGCCGAAGCTCTCGGCGAAGGTCTCGTAGTCCTTGGGCGACAGCGGGAAGGCGAAGCCCTCGCGCGCGGCGCGGCGCGCGTACAGGTTGAGCAGTTCGGCGGCGGTGTCGCGGATCTGCTGCGCGGCGCGGCGCTTGGCCTTGTCCCACTGGCCGGAGCCCAGGTGGTGCAGCGGCGCGGTATCGGGATCGGCGCCGGAGTAGCGCGAGATCACGTGCAGCTGGTGCACCGGCACGTAGAGCTTGCTGCCCTTGTCGTAGTCCAGGTGCAGGAATTCCTCGTCGCCCTGGCCCATGTCGAGCGTCACCAGGCCCTGGTAGCGGCCGATGCCGTGCTCGCTGTGCACCACCGGGTCGCCGATCTTCAGTTCGGCCAGGTCGCGCACCATCGAGTCGACCGCGGAGGCCTGCTCCTGCTTGCGGCGGCCGGTGCGGCGCGCGGTGCCGGCGTACAGCTCGGCTTCGGTGACGAAGGCCAGCCCTGCCTGCGGCAGCGCAAAGCCGCTCTGCAACGGCGCCACCGCGATCGAGAAATGCGCGTCGCCGGCGAGGAACGCGGCAAAGTCGTCGACCGGATGCGGGCGCAGGCCGCTTTCGGCAAACAGCTGCAGCAGCGTCTCGCGCCGGCCGGCGGAGTCGGCGCACATCAGCACCCGGGTCTGCCGGTCGAGCAGCAGCGACTCCAGGTTGACCAGCGGGTCTTCGGCGCGGCGGTTGACCGCGACGTCGGGCAGGATGCCCGAGAATGCCGGCTGCTCCGCGCCGGCTTCCACCTGCAGCACCAGCCGCGCCATCGGCTTGGCGGCGACGAAGAACTGCTCCTCGGACAGGAACAGGTCCGCGGGCGGCAGCAGCGGGCGCTCGCGGTCGTGGCGCATGAAGTTGTAGCGCTGCGTGGTGTCGGCCCAGAAGCGGCGGATGGCCTCGTCGATGTTGCCGGCGAACACCAGCTGGGTGTCGGCGGGCAGGTAGTCGAACACGGTCGCGCTGTGCTCGAAGAACAGCGGCAGGTAGTACTCGATGCCGGCCGACGGCACGCCGTTGCCGATGTCCTTGTAGATTGGCGACTTGGTCGGGTCGCCTTCGAAGACCTCGCGCCAGCGGCCGCGGAAGGCGGTGCGCGCGGCTTCGTCGAGCGGGAACTCGCGCCCGGGCAGCAGCCGCACTTCCTTGACCGGATACAGGCTGCGCTGCGTGTCCGGATCGAAGGCGCGGATGGTCTCGATCTCGTCGCCGAACAGGTCGATGCGGTACGGCAGCGCCGAGCCCATCGGGTACAGGTCGATCAGGCCGCCGCGCACGCTGTATTCGCCGGGCCGCATCACCGCGCTGACGTGCTCGTAGCCGGCCAGCGTGAACTGTGCCTTGAGCGCGGCCTCGTCGAGCCGCTCGCCCTGCTTGAAGAAGAAGGTGTAGGCCGCCAGGAAGGCCGGCGGCGCGAGCCGGTACAGCGCGGTGGTGGCGGGCACCAGCATCACGTCGCACTGGCCGGTCTGGATGTCGTGCAGCGTCGCCAGGCGTTCGGAGACCAGGTCCTGGTGCGGCGAGAAGCTGTCGTAGGGCAGGGTTTCCCAGTCGGGCAGCAGGCGCACGCGCAGCTCCGGCGCGAACCACGGGATTTCCTCGGCCAGGCGCTGCGCATCGACCGCATGCGAGCACACCACCGCCAGCATCGGCGCGCGCGCGCGGTGCTGGCGCGCGTACGCGGCCACCGCCAGCGCATCGGCCGAGCCGCGCAGGCCGGCCACGCTGTGGCGCAGCCCCGGCTTGACCAGCGGCAGGTTGACAAAGGGAAAGGCGGGCGTGGCGTCAGGCATGTCGGCAGGGGGCGTTCAAAACGACGACGCCCCGCCGGCATTGCGGGCGGGGGTCGGAACAGGGGACTCCAGGTGCCGGTGGCGCCCTGCCGGTAACGGCGACGCGGCATGGCGACGGGCAAGGGCCGTATTATAGAATGCGCACCGGTTGTCCCGCTGCCGCCCCTTTGCCGAAGCCATCTGCCCGGCCGGCGGGCCGCCCGCGCTTCTTTTACTCCACGCCGATCCTGTGTCCGCTCGCCGCTTTGCCCTGATTCCCTGTGCCGGTACCGGCAGCCGCGCCGGCGGCACCGTGCCCAAGCAATACCAGACCGTGGCCGGCCGGCCGATGATCTGGTACGCGCTGGCGGCGTTCTCGGCGTGCGACGCCATCAACGCCACCGCGCTGGTGCTGGCACCCGACGACATGCCGCTGGAATCGCGCTTCGGCGCGGCCGCGTTTGCCGGGCTGCGCTTCGATACCGCCTTTGTCGGCGGCGACAGCCGCCACGCGTCGGTGCTGGCCGGCCTGCACCACCTGGCGCAGCTGGGCGCGACCGACGCCGACTGGGTGCTGGTGCACGATGCCGCGCGCCCCGGGCTGACCCCGGCGATGGTCCACGCGCTGGTGCGCGCGGTGGAAAGCGACGGCGACGACGATCCGGACGCCGCCATCGGCGGCATCCTGGCGGTGCCGGTGCCGGATACCCTCAAGCGCGCCCAGGACGACGCCCGTATCGGCGCCACGGTGCCGCGCGAAGGATTGTGGCAGGCGCAGACGCCGCAGATGTTCCGCCTGGGCGTACTGCGCCAGGCGCTGCAGGACGCCATGGCGGCCGGCGCGGTGGTGACCGACGAGGCCAGCGCAATCGAGCGCCTGGGCCTGCATCCGCGGCTGGTAAACGGCTCGCTGCGAAATTTCAAGGTGACCTACCCGGAGGACTTCGCGCTGGCCGAAGTGCTGCTGGGCAGCCACGCCAAAGGAGCATGACCGCATGATGCCTTTCGATATCCGGGTGGGACAGGGCTATGACGTCCACGCGCTGGTGCCCGGCCGCAAGCTGATCCTGGGCGGGGTCGAGATCCCGCACGACCGTGGCCTGCTGGGCCATTCCGATGCCGATGCGCTGCTGCACGCGGTCACCGACGCGCTCTTCGGCGCGGCCGCGCTGGGCGATATCGGCCGCCATTTCCCCGACACCGACGCGCAGTTCGCCGGCGCCGACAGCCGCGCGCTGCTGCGCGAGGCGGCGCGCCGGGTGCGCGAGGCCGGCTATGAAATCGGCAATGTCGACGCCACGGTGATCGCGCAGGCGCCCAAGCTGGCGCCGCATATCGGTGCGATGGTGGCCAACCTGGCCCAGGACCTGGCGATCGCGCGCGGGCGTTGCAACGTCAAGGCCAAGACCAACGAAAAGCTGGGCTTCGAGGGGCGCCAGGAGGGCATCGTGGCGCAGGCCGCGGTATTGCTCTGGCGCGCCTCGGTGGCGGACGCGCAGGACTGAGCTCAGGCGCGCGGCGCGTCGGGCGCCGCGTCTTCGGGCGGGATGGCGTAGGTGTAGTCGATCAGCCGCGCCATCGCGCCGCTGCGCGCGCCGGCCTCGGTGCGCTTGGTGAATCCCATTTGCTGGCACAGGCGGTTGGCCGACGCCATTTCGGGCATGGTGCGCACCACCAGCGTCGACGCGCCGATATCACGTGCGCGCTGGATGCAGATCTGCATCAGCGTGCGCCCCAGCCCCAGGCCGCGCGCCTGCGGGCTGACCGACAGCAGCCGCGCTTCAGGCTGGGTCAGGGTAATGGTGCTGCCGTCCAGCGCCGGCAGCGTCGCGCCGGGGTGGCAGAACAGCACCGCGCCCATGATGCCGTGATCGGTCTCCGCCACCCACCATTCCATATCCGGGTTGCTGGTCGCGAGCACAGCCTGCATGCCCCGCTGGAACGAGGCGCGGCAATCTTCCATGATGGCCAGCTCGTATTGCCCGTAGGCCTGTTGCGTGACGGCGGCGATATCGCCCCAGTCGTGCACCGCCGCCAGGCGGTAGTGGAAGCGGGGGGAAGTCGGCGAAGGCAGGGTCATGGCAGGCTGAGAGTGCGGTTCCTGCCTGGATTGTAGGCGGATCGCCGCGCCTGCGCAGGGCGGGGCCATGACGGTTGCAGGATGGGAACAGCCGGCAAGTTCCGATGGGAAGCTGCCGGCTGTTGTGCTACGGCGCCCGTTGCCGGGCCGCCAGGGAGGGCGCGGGGGCGCGCAGATTCCTTACTGGGCCGCAATCACGTTGGCGGCGGCCACGATCACCGCCGCAATGCGGCCGACGTCGCGCAGCTGCTGCGCGGTCATGCCCTGCTCGTTCTTCAGCAGCTGGTAGTGCGACTTTACGCAGAAATGGCACTTGCCCACGATCGATGCGGCCAGCGCGTACATCTCGAAGCGGCGCTTGTCCACGCCGCCATGGGTGGCGTAGGCGTTCATGCGCAGCCCGGCGGGCTGGGTGGCGAGATCCGGATCGTCGGCCATTTCGACATACGGGTACCAGGTGTTGTTCATGCCCATCAGCGCCGCCGCGGTCAGCGCGCCGTTGGTTTCCTCGGGCGACAGCACGCCGGCATTGCGGATGGCGTCCACCAGCACCTTGCTCTGCGCCGCGAATGCGGCCGCCAGCGCCACGCCGACCGCATCGTTGCCTTCCAGCGAGGAACGCGCGATGGTGCCGTCGACGTTCAGGCGGATGTCCTTGGCGTAGTCGGGGATGAGATTCTTAATCGTGCTGAGGAATTCCATTTATTTCTCCTATCGATCAGGGCTCAAAAAACCCGCGCGAGCGGGTTTCGATGCGGAGGGCGCGGCCCTCCGCGGATCGCCACGGCGTCTGGCGACGGTCAGAACTTACAGCGTGGCGCCACCGACGGCACGGTTGCACGGGCACAGCTCGTCCGTTTGCAGGCCGTCCAGGATACGCAGGACTTCGTCCGGGTTGCGGCCGACGTTCAGGTTGTTCACCGAAACGTGCTGGATGGTGTTTTCCGGGTCGACGATGAAGGTCGCGCGCAGGGCCACGCCGGCGGCGTGGTCACGCACGCCCAGCTGGTCGATCAGCGAACCGGTCACGTCGGCGAATTGCCATTGGTTCAGCTTGTTCAGGTCCTTGTGTTCGCGGCGCCATGCCAGCTTGACGAACTCGTTATCGGTCGAGCCGCCCAGCACGATCGCATCGCGGTCGGCGAAGTCGGCGTTCAGCTTGGCGAAGGCGACGATTTCGGTCGGGCACACGAAGGTGAAGTCCTTCGGGTAGAAGTAGATGATCTTCCACTTGCCTTCGAACGACTTCTCAGTGATGTCTTCGAAAGCCGACTGGCCGTTCTCTTCGTGATTGTTGAAACCCGGCTTGACACCGACGACGTGGAAGGCTTCGAGCTTGTCACCAACGGTCTTCATAGACTTCTCCTGATACGGTTGCAATGAGAGCGGTGCCACTGCCGCGTGCCCCGGCGTGGGACCGGTGAGACGGCTGCTGCGGCGGCGTACCGCGACAAAACGTGATTATGCGTCATCATGCGGGGCCGGGCTAATTGATATTCTCAAACAGCCCGATAGGCAAAGACATGGCAGCTGCATGGCAAGGCATGTGGCGCATGGTCGCGCCAGCGCCCCCCGCTGCGGTGAGCCAGTATGCCACGCGCGATGACACCGCTTATGGCAACTTGGTGACGATCACGGGGAAATCAAGCCGCCTGCATTGCCGCCTCGCGGCCGCGGCGCGCGCGGAAGATCACCAGCGTCGCGACCAGCCCGCACAGCGCGGCGAACATCAGCCACAGCCCGGGCGCGGCCTTGTTGCCGGTGGCGTGGATCAGGTAGGTCGAGATCGCCGGCGTGAAGCCGCCGAACAGCGCCGTCGCCAGGCTGTACGCCAGCGAGAAGCCGGTGGTGCGCACCGCGGGCGGCATGATCTCGGTCAGCGCCACCACCATCGCGCCGTTATAGCTGCCGTACAGGAGCGACAGCCACAACTCCACCATCAGCAGCCGCGCGAACGACGGCTCCGCCACCAGCCACGACACCGCCGGGTAGGCCGTCAGCAGCGTCGCCACCGTGAAGCCCAGCAGCAGCGGCTTGCGCCCGACGCGGTCCGACAGCGCGCCCATCAGCGGCAGCCAGATGAAGTTGGACAGGCCCACGCACATGGTGACGATCAGGTTGTCGGTATCGTCGAGCCTGAGCACGGTCTTGCCGAAGGTCGGCGTGTATGCGGTGATCATGTAGAACGACACCGTGGTCATCACCACCATCATGCAGCCGGCCAGGATGATGCGCCAGTTCTCCAGCATCGAGCGGTAGATCTCGCCGATCGCCGGGCGGTGCTTGCGCGCCTTGAAGGCCTCGGTCTCTTCCAGCGAACGGCGGATCAGGAACAGGAACGGCACGATCAGGCAGCCGACCAGGAACGGAATGCGCCAGCCCCATTCGTCCATCTGCGCCGGCGCCAGCGTGCCATGCAGGATCACGCCGAGCAGCCCGGCAAAGATCACCGCGACCTGCTGGCTGCCCGACTGCCAGGCGACGTAGAAGCCCTTGCGCCCGGGTTTGGCGATCTCGGACAGGTAGACCGAGACCCCGCCCAGCTCCACGCCCGCGGAAAAGCCCTGCAGCAGGCGCCCGGCCAGCACCAGCAGCGGCGCGGCCACGCCGATGCTGGCATAGCCGGGCACGCAGGCGATCAGCAGCGTGCCCATGGCCATCAGCACCAGCGTCAGGATCAGGCCCTTGCGGCGGCCGTGGTGGTCGATATACGCGCCCAGCACGATCGCGCCCAGCGGCCGCATCAGGAAGCCCGCGCCAAAGGTGGCGAGCGAAAGCATCAGCGAGGCAAACTCGTTGCCGCTCGGGAAGAATGTCCTGGCAATGGCGGCGGCATAGAAGCCGTACACCATGAAGTCATACATTTCCAGGAAGTTGCCGCTGACGACGCGGAACACGGTGCGGAACCCGTGCTGCGAGCCGGCGGACGCTGCGGTGGTCTCTGACATGGCTGTCTCTCAGGCACCGCCGGTGCGAGCCGGCGGCTTGATTGTCGGGAGGTATCAGCCAGGCGCGCGGGCCGCGCCATGCGGGAGGGGAGGTGCCGCGGGCCTGATGACGGGCGCCAGTGTGCGCCGCGCCCCTGTCATTGCCCTGTCAAATGGCTTTCAGAAAGCTATCAGCGGCTGTCGAAAACCTGTCAGCGCGCGCTCAGGCGCGCCGGAAGCACGCGCTGACCACCAGCCCGGTGGCCGGCGCGGCGCGGTTGGCCAGCAGCAGCCGTCCGCCGTTGCGCTGCATGATGCGGTTGACGATGGACATGCCCAGCCCGGCGCCCTTGGCCTCGCTGCGCGCGGCGTCGAGCCGGTAGAAAGGCCGCGTCAGCAGCGACAGCTGGCCGTCGGGCACGCCGTTGCCGTGGTCGGCCACGGTCAGCACGGCTTCCTTGTCATCGACGCGCGTGGAGATTTCGACCACCGCCATGCCGGTCTGCTCGTCCTTGGCATAGCGGCGCGCGTTCTCGACCAGGTTGTCGAGGATGCGCTGCACCTCCATGCGGTTGGCCACCGCCATCACCGGCTCGTTGGCGCGCACGTGCACGCGCACGTCGTCGTGCGCGGCGTAGACGCCGACGGCATCGTGCACCAGCGCCGACAGGTCGACCGGCTCGACCGTCTCGAGCGGCGGGCGCGCGTAGTTGAGGAACTGGCCGATAATGGCGTCCATCTGCTCGATGTCGGCGATCATGGCGTCGCGCGTGGTGCCGTCCATCGGCGACATCTCGGTTTCCAGCCGCAGCCGCGTCAGCGGCGTGCGCAGGTCATGCGAGATGCCGGCCAGCATCACCACGCGGTCGTCGTCGAGCTGGCGCAGGTCGCGCACCATCTGGTTGAAGCTGTGGTTGGCCAGCGCCACTTCGCTGGCGCCATGCTCGGGCAGCGGCGGCGGGTCGCCGCCGGCGCCGATGGCGCGCGCGGCGTTGGCCAGCCGCTTGAGCGGGTAGTTGACGCGCGCGGTGATAAAGGCCGCGCCGATGATCGACAGCAGCAGCGCGGCGATACTCCACCACAGCCACTGGATGCCGGGCACGCGCTCGAAGCGTTCCGGGCTGATCGCCACCCAGTAGTCGTCGCCCTCGATCTCGAAGCTGACCCACACGCCGGGGATGTCGTTGACGGTGGTGGCCAGCACGGTGTCCTCGCCCAGGCGGCTGCGGATCTCCTGCTGCACCAGCGAGGTCAGGAACGGATTGGCGGTGGGCGCGGCGAAGTCGTCGTCCTTCTCGCGCGGATAGACCTTGATGCCTTCGTTCTGCACCAGGTCCAGCAGCAGGAAGCGGCGCCGCGCAGGGTCGGAATACAGCAGCGCGGCGCGCGTGAGCTTGACCACGCTGACCACCTGCATGGCGATCTGCTGCGCGCGCGGCGCGCGCTCGAACAGCCGGTAGCTCTGGAACCAGATCCCCAGCGAGATGGCCAGCAGCAGGGCGATCAGCATGAAGGTCCGCCAGAACAGCGAACCAAAGAACCGCGTTGCGGTACGGCCGATTACGGTCGCCACGATAGGAACAGCGGCCGCACTCGGTTATTTCACGCCATCGGGAATGAAGACGTAGCCCAGGCCCCACACCGTCTGGATGAAACGGGGGTTGCTGGGATCCGGCTCGATCAGCTTGCGCAGGCGCGAGATCTGCACGTCCAGGCTGCGATCGAACACTTCATATTCGCGGCCGCGCGCCATTTCCATCAGCTTTTCGCGCGACAGCGGCTGGCGCGGATGGCGCGCAAATACCTTGAGCACCGAGAACTCGCCGGTGGTCAGCGTGATCTCTTCGTCGTTCTTGGTCAGCGTGCGCGTGGCCAGGTTCAGCACGAAGTCGCCGAAGGCAAAGGTCTCGGGCGTTTCCGACGGGGCCCCGGGCACTTCGGCCGGGCCCTTGCGGCGCAGCACCGCGTGGATGCGCGCGATCAGCTCGCGCGGGTTGAACGGCTTGGGCAGGTAGTCGTCGGCGCCCATCTCCAGGCCGACGATGCGGTCAACGTCCTCGCCCTTGGCGGTGAGCATGATGATCGGGGTCTGGTCGTTGGCGCCGCGCAGCCGGCGGCAGATCGACAGGCCGTCTTCGCCCGGCATCATCAGGTCCAGCACCAGCAGGTCGAAACGCTCGCGCAGCCAGAGCTTGTTCATCGCGGTGGCGTTCTCCGCCACCAGCACGGTAAAACCCTGTTCGCCCAGATAGCGGCGCAGCAGATCGCGCAGACGCGGGTCATCGTCGACGACAAGAATCTTGTGGCTGGTATTTTCCATGGCGGTATCTTAGCGACTATCGCTTTCGCTCAAAATGGCTTAACAAAACGTTACATACTTTACCCCGTGGTATGGCAGTGTGCACCAATCGTGCGATTACACTGCGCAATCCGTCCATTTCGGCGCCATGCGCGGCAGTTTTCCACGCATTTCCGCCGGACGATCCACGGCTTCCGCCAGCCCGTCCAGCGCCGCTGGCGCATTGCTTGCAGAGGGCGCGGTCCGGACGGGGGTACCGGAATTCCAGGCTTCAGGGCGGTCCAACCACTGCCTTTGCGCGAAGCCAAGACCGCCATTATCAATGAAAGTGAACCGCACCCGGCACGGGCATCCGCAGCATGGTATCGCCGGCGCATGCCTTGCGCTGGCGCTGGCCGTGCTGGCGCTGTGCATGCCGGCCGGGACGGCGCTGGCGCAATCGGCGGGTATGGCCCACTTGCTCAAGCGCTACCCGTCGGCACAGGCGAGCGACCCGGGCAACAGCCAGCGCGAAGCGCGCGCCCGTGCCGAGCGCCACCGCACCGAGCAGCGCGAGGCCGAGCGCCGGCGCGGCGAGGAGCGCGGCGGCTCGCGGCTGTCGCCGGACGAACGCCGCCGGCTGCGCAAGAACCTGTACGATTTCGGACGCGACATCTACCAGGGCGGCTAGCCGCGCGGCCGGAAGTGGCGCAGGAAATCCACGAAGACCTCGGCGGCGAGCTGCGCGTCCGCGCCGGTGATGGTCTCCAGCGGGTTGTGGCTGATGCCGCCGTTGCCGCAGCGCACGAACAGCATCGCCACGTCGGTGACCCGCTGCATCATCATGGCGTCATGGCCGGCCCCGGACGGCAGTTCGAACGCCTGCAGCCCGCGCTTCCTCAGCACCGCCCCGAACTGATCCATCAGCCAGCGCGCGCACGGCGCGTTGTTGACCGGCGGCACGCGCTCCACCTGCGCGGTCAGCCCGCGGCGTTCGGCAATCCGCGCGATGCCGGCGACGATGTCGGCGATGGCCGCCTCGCGGATGGCGTCCGCGCCGGCGCGAATGTCCATCGAGAAGGTGCAGGCCGCGGGGATGACATTGCTCGAGCCGTCCGGCACCTGCAGCTGGCCCACCGTGCCGACCAGCGTCGGTGCCGCCGCGCAGCGCTGCTCCACCAGCAGGATCATCTCGGCCGCGCCCGCCGCGGCGTCGCGGCGCATGCCCATCGGCGTGGTGCCGGCGTGGCTGGCCAGGCCCTCGACGCGCACCGAGAAACGGCTGCTGCCGGCAATCTGCGTGACCACGCCCAGCGGCAACTCATGGTGCAGCAGCACCGGACCCTGTTCGATATGCACTTCGACAAAGCCCAGCAGCGACGCCGGGTCGAGCGCCGCGTCGCGCAGCGCCTGCAGCGCGCCGGCGCCGGGCAGGCCGGATGCGGCCAGCGCCTCGCGCAAGCTGATGCCGTCCGCGTCCCGGCGTTCGAGCAAGGCGGCGTCGAAGCGGCCGGCCAGCACGCTGCTGGCCAGGAAGCTGGTCTTGAAGCGCAGGCCTTCTTCCTCGGCGAAGGCCACCACGTCGACGTGATAGGGCAGGCGGATGCCGGCCTGGTTGAGCGCGCCGATCACGGCGACCGGCAGCAGGATGCCAAGCCGGCCGTCATAGCGCCCGCCATTGCGCACGGTGTCGAAATGCGAGCCGGTCAGCAGCGCGCGCGCGTCGGGCACCGCGGGATCGGCGGCATAGCGGCCGATCACATTGCCGATGACATCGATGCGCACCTGCATGCCGGCGGCTTCCATCCACTGCGCCAGCAGGGCCTGTACGGCGCGGTGCGCGGGCGTCAGGTAGGCACAGGTCAGGCCGCCCTCCATGTCGGAGAAGCGGGCGAGTGCGTCGGCATGGGCGAGGATGGTGTCGCCGAGGGCGGCGGAGGTCTGCGTCATGGCGGTACGGCTGGTGGCAGGTGGTCGGGAAGGGCGGCGTGGTGCGCGCGCTAGCTGTTGCGCACCCAGGTCTTCCAGGCGATCCACAGCTTGCGCAGCGGCGTCAGCGCGATGCGCTGGTTCAGCACCTGGAACTGGCTGGCTTCGAGCTCGTCGAGCAGCGCATGGTAGATCGCGCCCATCAGCAGGCCGGCGCGCTGGGCGCGGCGGTCCTGCCGCGGCAGCAGCGCCAGCGCCTCATGGTACAGCGCGCGGGCCCGGCCGGCGTGGTACTGCATCAGCGCGACGAAGCGCCCGGAATGCTCGCCCTTGAGGATCTCGGAGGCCGGCACCTGGAACTGCTGCAGGGTATTGACCGGCAGGTAGATGCGCCCGCGCCGGGCGTCCTCGCCGACATCGCGCAGGATATTGACCAGCTGCAGCGACTGGCCCAGCTTTTCGGCAAAGACCAGTGTCTGCGGATCGGTGTAGCCGAACAGGCGCGCGCTGAGCGTGCCGACCACCCCGGCCACGCAGTGGCAGTAGCGCGCCAGGCCGGCTTCGTCGAGGTAGCGGGTCTGGGTCAGGTCCATTTCCATGCCCTCCAGCACCTCGGCCATCTCGGCCTGGCTCAGGCCGGCGCTGGCGATGTGCGGCTGCAGGGCCTGGGTGGTGGGATGGGTCGGCGCACCGTCGAACAGGCGGCGCAGTTCGGCGCGCCACCAGTCGAGCTGCTGGTGCGCGAGGCCGGCGTCATGGGTGTCGTCGACCACGTCGTCGACTTCGCGGCACCAGGCATACAGCGCGGTGATCGCGCGGCGCCGCTCGGCCGGCAGGAACAGGAAGCTGTAATAGAAGCTCGAGCCGCTCTGGGCGACTTTCTCTTGGCAATACTGATCGGGCGTCACGCCGGTCTCGGGTCAAAGATGGGTGGAAACCGCGCCTGATCGCAGCGAATCGCAGATAAGCGGGGGTGCCAGGCCGATGGAAGTCAGCCGCGTCGCGGTGCGCCGGGCGGCGCGCCGGATTGTAGCACCGCGGCCCGCTGGCTCCCGGCGGGCCGGCGCGGTTCGCCGCCCCGTAGCGCCGCTGAGGCTTCCTTCCAGTCGTTTCGTCGCCTGCCGTTTGACGCACCCCGGAGCGGTCGTTATATTGCTGACCGGAAAGTTATTTAGTGCCCGTGCCGGCCTCCTGACACCCGCCGGCCAGCCGCCGGCCCACCCGCCGGCCATCGTCAGGCCGCCACCTCGGCCCGCCCAATCGGGCGGCGTAACGAGGGTGGAGCGCGGCCCGCCTGGCCGTTGTACCCATTCCGACTCGTTGCCTACCGATGCCAGTGCTTTGCCAAGTGCCGGAAGTTGCGGCTGCAGAACCTTCTGTCACCCCTGTCGTCACCACGCCGCACCGGCGGGCCAGGCGCCCTGGCCGCGGCACGGCCGTGGCGGCGCTGTCGCTCGCCGGCGCGCTGGTCCTGGCCGGCTGCGGCAAGGCGCCCGAGCCCGCGCCGGAGATCCGCCCGGTGCGCATGATGCAGCTCAGCCCGCATAGTGGCAAGACTGCCTTCGAATTTTCCGGCGACGTGCGCCCGCGCGTGGAGTCGCGGCTGGGCTTTCGCGTCGGCGGCAAGATCGCGGCGCGGCTGGTGGATGTCGGCGCGGTGGTCAGCAAGGGCCAGCCGCTGGCCCGGCTGGACCCGGCCGACCTGTCGCTGGCCGAAGCCGGCTCGCGCGCGCAGTTCGAGGCCGCCCGCACCGACCGCGACCTCGCCGCGGCCGACCTGAAGCGCTACAACGACCTGTTCGCCAAGGGCTTTATCAGCGCCGCCGAGCAGCAACGGCGCCAGGCCAGCTTCGACGCCGCCGAAGCGCGGCTGCGCCAGGCGCAGGCCGGGCTGCGCAGCCAGTCCAACCAGACCGCCTATGCCGTGCTGCATGCCGACGCCGACGGCGTGGTCACCGCCATCGACGCCGAGGTGGGCCAGGTGGTCAGCCCTGGCCAGTCGGTGGTGCGGGTGGCGCAGACTGCTGAAAAGGAAGTGGCGATCGGCCTGCCCGAGGACCAGGTTGGCCTGCTGCGCGGCCTGACCGACGTCACCGTCCATACCTGGGCCGAGCCGCAGCGCGCGCTGCCCGGCCGTGTGCGCGAGATCGCCGCCGCGGCCGACCCGGTCACGCGCACCTACGCCACCCGCGTGAGCGTGCCCAACCCGCCCGCCGACCTCAAGCTGGGCATGACTGCGGTGGTGACCTTCGTGCGCACCGGCGCCGCGCCCGCGCTGCGCGTGCCGCTGACCGCGCTGCTGCAGGAGCAGGGGCGCGACCTGGTGTGGATCTACGATGCCGCCGCCGGCACGGTCAAGCCGGTGGCGGTGACGCTGGGCACGGCCTTCGGCAACGAGATCGAGGTGCGCCAGGGCCTGGCGCCGGGGCAGACCATCGTTACCGCTGGGGTGCACCTGCTGCGCCCCGGGCAGAAGGTGCGCCCGCTGCAGACCGTCGCGCCGGCGTCGGCGGCGGCCGCCGCCCCGAAGCAGGGGTGAGCGGATGGACCATTCCCGCTTCAACCTGTCGCGCTGGGCGCTCGAACACCAGCCGCTGACCCGCTACCTGCTGGTGGTGCTGCTGCTCGGCGGCCTGCTGGCATTCTTCCAGCTCGGCCAGGACGAGGACCCGCCGTTCACCTTCCGCGTGATGGTGGTGCAGGCCTTCTGGCCCGGCGCCACGGCCGAGCAGATCGCGGTCCAGGTCACCGACAAGATCGAGCGCCAGTTGCAGGAAGTGCCCTATGCGGACAAGATCCGCAGCTTCTCCAAGCCCGGCGAGACCACGGTGATCTTCCAGCTCAAGGACACCTCGCCCGCGAAAGAGACCGCGCAGGTCTGGTACACCGTGCGCAAGAAGATCGGCGACATCCAGCAGACCCTGCCGGCCGGCGTGCGCGGGCCCTTCTTCAACGACGAGTTCGGCGACGTCTACGGCACCATCTACGCGCTCTCGGCCGATGGCTTCAGTTACAAGGAGCTGCGCGAATATGCCGACCTGGTGCGCCAGGAACTGCTGCGCGTGCCGTCGGTGGCCAAGGTGTCGCTGATCGGGCTGCAGGACGAGAAGGTCTACATCGAGTTCAACCAGGCGCGCTTTGCCCAGCTGGGGCTGGACATCAACGCCATCGCCGACCAGATCTCGCAGCAGAACAACCTGACCGGCAGCGGCGTGCTGGTGACCCCGAGCGACAACCTGCAGGTGCGGCTGTCGGGCCAGTTCGCCAGCGTGGCCGACCTGGAGAACCTGGTGCTGCGCGGGCCCAACGGCATCGCCAATATCCGCCTGGGCGACATCGCCCACGTCTACCGCGGCTATGTCGACCCCACCCAGCAGCGCATGCGCTTCAACGGCAAGGACGTGATCGGGCTTGGCATCTCGATGCAGAAGGGCGGCGACATCATCGAGCTGGGCAAGAACCTGCGCAGCGCCTTCGAGCGGCTGCGCGGCCAGCTGCCGGTGGGCATCGAGATGGACCAGGTGCAGGACCAGCCCGAGGCGGTGCAGCGCTCGGTGGGCGAGTTCGTGCGGGTGCTGATCGAGGCGGTGGTGATCGTGCTGGCAGTCAGCTTTGTCTCGCTCGGCCTGCACACGCGTCCGCTGCGGCTCGACGTGCGCCCCGGGCTGGTGGTGGCGCTGACCATCCCGCTGGTGCTGGCGGTGACGTTCCTGTTCATGAACATCTTTGGCATTGGCCTGCACAAGATATCGCTGGGCGCGCTGATCGTGGCGCTGGGGCTGCTGGTCGACGACGCCATCATCGCGGTCGAGATGATGGTGCGCAAGCTGGAAGAGGGCTTCTCCAAGATGGAGGCCGCCACCTTTGCCTATACCTCGACCGCGATGCCGATGCTGACCGGCACGCTGATCACCGCGGCCGGCTTCCTGCCGGTGGGGCTGGCACGCTCGACGGTGGGCGAGTACACCTTCGCCATCTTCGCGGTGACGGCGCTGGCGCTGGTGCTGTCGTGGCTCGCCGCGGTCTATTTCACGCCCTACCTGGGCTACCTGCTGCTCAAGACCCGCGGCGCGGGCGCGGGCGAGGCCCACGAGGTCTTCGACACGCCGTTCTACGCGCGCTTCCGCCGGCTGGTGGACTGGTGCGTCAGCTGGCGCAAGCTGGTGATCGCGATCACGCTGGCGGCGTTCGCGCTGGGCATCTATGCCTTCAAGTTCGTCGAGAAGCAGTTCTTCCCGGATTCCAGCCGCCCCGAACTGATGGTGGAGTTGTGGATGCCGGAGGGCACCAGTTTTACCCAGATGGAGACGGAAGCGAAACGCTTCGAGCAGCGGATCGGCAAGGACCGCGACGTCGCCAGCCTGACCACCTTCGTCGGCACCGGCGCGCCGCGCTTCTACCTGCCGCTGGACCAGATCTTCCCGCAGACCAACGTGGCGCAGGTGATCGTGATGCCGGCCAGCACCGAAGTGCGCGACGCGCTGCGCCGGCGCATCATGCAGCTGCTCGACGCCGAGTTCCCGTACCTGCGCGGGCGCGTCAAGCTGCTGCCCAACGGGCCGCCGGTGGCCTATCCGGTGCAGTTCCGCGTGATCGGCCCGGACGCCGCCGCGGTGCGCCGGCTGGCCGACCAGGTCAAGGCCGAGATGCGCGCCAACCCCAATACCGTCGGCGTCAACGACAACTGGAACGAGAACGTCAAGATGCTGCGCCTGGAGATCGACCAGGACAAGGCGCGCGCGCTGGGCGTGACCACCCAGGCCATCGCCCGCGTCACGCAGACGGTGCTGAGCGGCGTGCCGGTGGGTCAGTACCGCGACGGCGACAAGCTGATCGACATCCTGATGCGCACGCCGCGCAATGAGCGCGACGCGATCTCTGACCTGAACAACATGCTGGTGCCGGCCAGCAGCGGGCGCGTGGTGCCGCTGACGCAGGTGGCGCGCGTGACGCTGCGCTCCGAGCCCGGCGTGGTCTGGCGCGAGAACCGCGACTTCGGCGTGACCGTGCAGGCCGACGTGGTCGACGGCATCCAGGGGCCGACCGTCACCGCGCAGATCAACCCGAAGCTGGACGTGCTGCGCGCGCAGCTGCCGCCGGGCTACCGCATCACCGTGGCCGGCGCGGAAGAAGAAAGCGGCAAGGCCGGGGCCTCGATCGCGGCGCAGCTGCCGCTGTGCATCTTCATCATCTTCACGTTGCTGATGCTGCAGCTCCACAGCTTCTCGCGCGCCGCCATGGTGTTCCTGACCGGCCCGCTCGGACTGATCGGCGCCGCCGCGACGCTGTTGCTGCTGCGTGCGCCGATGGGCTTCGTGGCGCAGCTGGGCATCACCGCGCTGCTGGGCATGATCATCCGCAACTCGGTGATCCTGGTCGACCAGATCGAGCAGGACATCCGCGCCGGCGTGCCGCAATGGACCGCCATCGTCGAAGCCGCGGTGCGCCGCTTCCGTCCGATCATCCTGACCGCGGCGGCGGCCGTGCTGGCGATGATCCCGCTGTCGCGCTCGATGTTCTGGGGGCCGATGGCGGTGGCCATCATGGGCGGGCTGATCATCGCCACGGTGCTGACGCTGCTGTTCCTGCCGGCGCTGTACGCGGCATGGTTCCGCGTGCGGCGGCCCGAAGACGGACCGGGCGCCGTGGCCGTGTGACGGCCGGCGCCACGGTCCTGCGCTACTGCACCAGGCCTGCGCCTAGTTGCAGATCGTGCCGGGAACAGGCTTGCCCGAGGCGGTCAGCCCCTGGCACGCGTCGCCGCTGGCCAGGCTGGTATCCGACGCCGAGGCCGGCGACAGCTTCAGCTTGCCGGCCACGGTGCAGCACCCGCGCGGCGGTGGCGGGTAGGGGCTGCGTTTGATAGTGGTGCCGGTTATCGTGGCTGGGGCGCTCGGGGTTACCGAAGTGGTCGGTACCGGAGTCACCTCCGCCGCCGGCGCGGCAGCCGCTGCGGCAGCACCGGCCTTTGGTGGACCGCCCGCTTCAGCCGACTCTTCTACTTCGGGATAGACGCATTGCCCATGGTGGCAGATCCGCTCACCTTTGCACTGCATGTCGTACTGGCATCCGGCGGCCTGTGCGAACGATGTCCAGCCAGCGGCCATCGACGCTGCCAACAGCAAGGCAGGGAATTTCATATGCCCTCCGCGGGGCTGAGGTGATCATGCCGGGCACCACCTGCGCAGTGCGCACGGCGGCTCCGACATCTTCAGCATAGATCGCCGCAGGGGTCCGCGAAAGGCGGTGCCACTCAGGTGTTCTACCACCTGCGGCAAGCGGGCGCACGCGCGCGTCATCGCTTCGGCACGCAGCGGCTGCCGCATGGCCGGTCGAAGCCGATAGAAGTCTTTCGGGGGAAGGTTGTCAGCCCGCCACTTGGAAGGCGGGTGGTGCGAGGGAGGGGACTCGAACCCCTACACCATTGCTGGCGTCAGGACCTAAACCTGGTGCGTCTACCAATTTCGCCACCCTCGCGGTCCTTGCGGCGCTGCCCGGGCGGGCGGCCGCGATGCTCGTTGCCGGAGACGAAAGCAAAAAAGGCGGCTGGAAGTGCCCGCCTTTGCCGTCTTCTTGCCGGATCTGCCGCCGGCAGCCCGCAGTGCAACGAGGTTGCGGATTGTAGCGCAAGGCGCGGGGGGAATCCAGCCCCGTGGCGACCGCGCGCCGTGGCGGGCCCGTGCCGCTATATTGTCGGCTTTCCAGACCTCCGTTTCCGCCCATGCTTGCCGTTCCGACCCTGACCCCGCTGCGCTGGCGCCTGCTGTTCTGGGCCTGCGCCGCCGCGATGCTGGCGCTGTCGCTGATGCCGCCGACGCAGCCGCTGCCGACCACCGGCTGGGACAAGGCCAACCACGCGCTCGGGTTTGCGCTGCTGGGCCTGCTGGGCGCACGCGCCTACGCCGCGCGCGGCTGGCCGCTGTGGCTGGGCCTGGTCGCGTATGGCGGCGTGATCGAGCTGCTGCAGGGGCAGACCGGCTACCGCGAGGCCGACTGGCTCGACCTGCTCGCCGACACGGTCGGCGTGGCCGCGGCCCTGGCGCTGGACTGGCTGGTGCGCCGGCTCAGCGCTCCTCGGCTTCGAGCGTGAAGCCGGCGCCGTCGTCCTGGCCCAGCAGGTCGACCAGCACCGGCATGGCCTGCTGCAGCGATTCCTGCAGCCGCCACGGCGGGTTGACGATGAACATGCCGCTGCCGTGCAGGCCGAGGCCGCCCTCGACCGGGCGCTTGACCGTCAGGGTCACATGCAGCCAGCTCTTGAGCGGCAGGCCCTGCAGCTGCACCGGCAGCTGCAGCGCTTCGCGCCGCTGCACCTGCGGGTACCAGACCGCGTAGACGCCAGTGGCAAAGCGCTCCAGCCCGTCGCGCACGGTCTGCACGGTGCGCGCGTAGTCCTGCTTGTCTTCGTACGACGGATCGACCAGCACCAGCGCGCGCCGCGGCGGCGGCGGCAGGATGGCCTTGATGCCGCCGAAGCCGTCGCCGTCGTACAGCATCACGCGGCGCCCGGCGCCGCGGAAGTTGTCGCGCAGGACCTGGATCTCGGTGCTGTGCAGCTCGAACAGCCGCAAGCGGTCGTGCTCGCGCAGCATCTGCCAGGCCAGCCAGGGCGAGCCCGGGTAGTGGCGCAGGTTGCCATCCGGGTTGAGCGCGCGCACCTGGTCCAGGTATTCGTCCAGCAGCGGCGGCAACTGCGTGCCACTTGCGGCGGCGCGCCACAGCGGCGCGATGCCGGTCTCGAATTCGGCCTTCTTCTGCGCGTAGGCGTGATCCAGCGCATAGAGACCGGCGCCGGCATGGGTGTCGATGTACCAGAACGCCTTGTCCTTCTGCGTCAGGTGCTCCAGCAGTTGCACCACGACGGCGTGCTTGAGGACATCGGCGTGATTGCCGGCATGGAAGGCGTGACGATAGCTGAGCATGTGGAGCGGGGCGCCCTGGCGGCGCAAGATCGGAGGCGGACGGCGAGGCGGTCCGCGGCAAGGCCGCTATGCTACCATCCGGCGCCAGTTGCTCATCCTGGTCCTTCCCACGCCCGTGGTGCTCCGGCCGGGGCAATTCGCTTCCACAGACTTTTCCATCCATGCCGCGCGCACTCGAGCCCGCCGAGCCGATCCTGTCGGCCGAGGGCACTCCGTATTCGCCCCGCTACGACGACGTCTACCACAGCACCGAAGGCGGCCTGGCGCAGGCGGCCCATGTCTTCCTCGGCGGCAATGGCTTGCCCGGGGCATGGGCCGGCAAGCGGCAGTTCGTCATCGTCGAGACCGGCTTCGGCCAGGGGCTGAATTTCCTGGCGACGTGGCAGGCGTGGCGCGACGATCCGCAGCGCTGCGGCACGCTGCATTTCATCTCGATCGAAAAGCATCCGTTCACGCGCGCGGGGCTGGCGCAACTGCATGCCAGCCTGGACGGGCTGCAGCCACTGGCGCAGGCGCTGCAGGCGCAATGGCCGCTGGCGCTGCCCGGTTTGCACCGGCTGGCGTTCGAGCAGGGGCGCGTGGTGCTGACGCTGGCGCTGGGCGATGCCGAGGCCATGCTGCCACGGCTGGCCGCCGGTGCCGATGCGTTCTACCTCGACGGCTTCTCCCCGGCGCGCAATGCCGACATGTGGTCGCCAGCGGTGTTTCGCGGCCTGGCGCGGCTGGCGCGTCCCGGCGCCACGCTGGCGACGTATACCGCCGCGGGGTTTGTGCGGCGCGGGCTGAAGGAAGTCGGCTTCGAGGTCGGCAAGGCGCCCGGCTTTGGCGGCAAGCGCGACATGACGGTGGCGCGCTTTCGCCCGCAATGGAAGTCGCGCCGCCACGCACCGCCGTTGCCGGGACAATGGGCCGAGCGCCATGCCATCGTGATCGGCGCCGGGCTGGCCGGCTGCGCAGTGGCCGAGCGCCTGGCCGCGCGTGGCTGGCGCGTGACCCTGTTCGACGCCCATGAAGGTCCGGCGCGGCAGACCTCGGCGCATCGCGCCGCGGCCATGCATGCGCATGTGTCGGCCGATGACAGCCTGCTGTCGCGGCTGTCGCGTGCCGGCAACCAGTACGCGCTGTGCGCGTGGGCGGCGCTGGCCGAGGCCGGGCATCCGGTCGGCTGGCACGGCTGCGGCGTGCTGCAGATCGGCGCGGACGAGGCCGAAGGCGAGGCCCAGCGCGCCGCGCTGGACGCCATGGGCTTGCCGCAGGATTTCGTGCGCTGGATGAGCGCCGCCGAGGCGGCCTCGGCGCACCACGCCGGCGTGCCGCGCGGCGGCCTGTGGTTCCCGCAGGGCGGATGGGTGGCGCCGCCGGATATCTGCGCGGCGCAACTGGCGCATGCAGGCGCTGCTGTCACAGCGCGCTTCGGCTGCCGGGTCGGCGCGATCGCACGCGTCGACGGCCAATGGCAGGCACGTGCGCAGGACGGCGCCGTGCTGACGTCGGCACCGGTGCTGGTGTTGGCCAACGCACACGAGGCGCAGCAACTGCTGCCGCAGCAACACTGGACCCTGCGGCGCGTGCGCGGCCAGCTGACCACGCTGGCGGCCGCGCAGGTCGACGCGCTCGGCGGCTGGCCCGACTGCGTGGTCACCGGTGCCGGCTACCTGCTGCCGCGCGCCGCCGACGGCAGCGGCCGGGTCGGCTCGAGCTATGACGAAGACACCGGCCCGCTGGTGGCGCAGCCGGCGGTCCACGCCGCCAACCTGGCCCGGCTGGCCGGGCTGCTGCCGGCCCAGGCCGATGCGGTGGCGACGATCGATGCCACCGACGTGTCGGGCTATGTCGGCGTGCGCACGGTCACGCACAACCGGCTGCCGCTGATCGGGCAAGTGCCTGACGAGGCCGCCGCGGTGGCGCAGGCCGCGGCGCTGCGGGGCGCGCACCTGCGCGACCTGCCGCGCCTGCCCGGGCTCTATGCGGCGCTTGCCTATGCCTCGCGCGGCCTGACCTGGGCCGCGCTGGGCGCGGAACTGCTCGCCAGTCAGATCGAAGGCGAGCCGCTGCCGCTGGAGTCGGACCTGGCCGATGCGGTGGATCCGGCACGCCTGCTGCTGCGCGCGCTGCGCCATGGGCAGGCAGCGTAGCGCGGTGCGCCCGGGCCGCGGGGTTGCGGTGCGTTCCGGGCAAAATCTGCCGGAAGCGAATCAAAACCGTGCGATAATCCCCGTTTTCCGTTTGCGCGGAGCTTTCCGTTCGCCGGTGCGCTGCCCTGGCCGTCCTTGTGGTGACGGCGCCGTGGCGGTAAAGCGGGCGGTACGCGTACAAGACGGCAGCACCTACGAACACAACTACATTTCTGGATTGGATCTACGACCATGTCGAACGTGATTGAGAACCTCGGCAAGCTGGACCGCAAGGTGACCCTGGCCATCCCCAAGGCCGAAGTGGAAAAGGAAAAGCAGGAGCGCCTGGTTCGCCTGTCGAAGACCGTGAAGATGTCGGGCTTCCGTCCGGGCAAGGTGCCGATGAAGATGGTCGAGAAGCAGTACGGCCAGCAGGTCGAGTTCGAAGTGCGCTTCGACAAGGCCGCGCGCAAGTTCTTCGACATCACCAAGGAACAGGACGTCAAGGTTGCCGGCCAGCCCAAGTTCGAGATCAAGAACGAAGGCGTGGGCGAGGATGAAGTGGCGTTCGACGCCACCTTCGAGGTGTACCCGGAAGTGACCATCGGCGACCTGTCGGCGGCCGAAGTCACCCGCACCAGCACCGAGATCACCGACGCCGAAGTCGACAAGACCATCGACATTCTGCGCAAGCAGCGCGTGCACTACCACGCCCGCGGCGAAGCCGGCGAGCATGGCGACGGCGGTGCCGACGTCAGCGCCCAGAACGGCGACCGCGTGACGCTGGACTTCGTCGGCAAGATCGACGGCGAGGAGTTCGCCGGCGGCAAGGCCGAGGACTTCCCGTTCGTGCTGGGCGAAGGCCGCATGCTGCCCGAGTTCGAGCAGGCCGCGCTGGGCCTGAAGGTCGGCGAAAGCAAGACCTTCCCGCTGGCCTTCCCGGCCGACTACCACGGCAAGGAAGTGGCCGGCAAGACCGCCGAGTTCACCGTGACCCTGAAGAAGATCGAGTGGGCCCACCTGCCGGAAGTGAATGAAGCCTTCGCCAAGTCGCTGGGCATCGCCGACGGCAGCGTCGACAAGATGCGCGCCGACATCCGCGAGAACCTCGAGCGCGAAGTGAAGCGCCGCACGCACGCCATGCTGAAGGACCAGGTCATGGAAGCGCTGCTGAAGGCGAGCGAGCTGGACGTGCCCAAGGCCCTGATCGAGCAGGACCAGGAGCGCCTGGTCGAGATGGCCCGCCGCGACCTGGAACAGCGTGGCATGCCCAACGCCAAGGACATGCCGATCCCGGCCGAGATGTTCGCGCAGCAGGCCGAGCGCCGCGTCAAGCTGGGCCTGATCCTGGCCGAGATCGTCAAGGCCAACGGCCTGGAAGCCAAGGCCGACCAGATCAAGGCCGAGATCGAGGACTTCGCCAAGAGCTACGAGGACCCGAAGGAAGTCATGCGCTGGTACTACGGCGACCAGCAGCGCCTGGCTGAAATGGAAGCCTACGTGCTCGAAAACAACGTGGTAAATTTCGTGTGCGGCAAGGCCAAGGTCACCGACAAGAAGGTGTCCTTCGAGGAACTCACCGCCGAAGGCAACTCGCAACAAGCCTGAGGCCGGAAGTGACCGGCAGCCCCGCGCCACGGTGCGGGGCCCGGACTTCCCGAGTTACCCGGATTGCCTTGCGATCCGATGAATCCATGGAGAACATGCATGACCCGCAATGATTTGCTTGACCGTCTCGCCACCACGCAGGCTTCGGCACTGGAAACCCAGGGCCTGGGGCTGGTGCCGATGGTCGTCGAGCAGTCCGGCCGGGGCGAGCGCGCCTATGACATCTACTCGCGCCTGCTGAAGGAGCGCGTGGTGTTCATGGTGGGCGAGGTCAACGACCAGACCGCCAACCTGGTGGTGGCACAGCTGCTGTTCCTGGAAAGCGAGAACCCCGACAAGGACGTGTCCCTGTACATCAATTCGCCGGGCGGTTCGGTGTCGGCGGGGCTGGCCATCTACGACACCATGCAGTTCATCAAGCCGGACGTGTCGACGCTGTGCATGGGCATGGCGGCCAGCATGGGCGCCTTCCTGCTGGCGGCAGGCGCCAAGGGCAAGCGTTCGGCGCTGCCCAACTCGCGCATCATGATCCACCAGCCGCTGGGCGGCGCGCGCGGCCAGGCCTCGGACATCGAGATCCAGGCGCGCGAGATCCTGTACCTGCGCGAGCGGCTCAACACCATCCTGTCGGAAGTGACGGGCCAGCCGGTCGAGAAGATCGCGCGCGATACCGATCGCGACAACTTCATGAGCGGCGACCAGGCGGTCGACTACGGCCTGATCGACAAGGTGCTCGCCCGCCGCGGCTGATGCGGCGCGCCGCCGTAGCCTCTGGTGCGACGGCGGCCGGCCGCGCTGGCTGGGCCCAAATGGCGAAGGCTACACCGGAACGAGGCCCCGTGCCTCGTTTTTTGCATCGGAAGCTGTGAAACGGGGCCTTGGCCCCACAGCCGGGGGGAACCGCCGGTGGTGCCAATTGTTTTGGCGTATGATGCGTTTGAAGCGTATCGCCGAGGAGCCTGTCGCCCCGCGGTGTGCGCACTGCAAAAGTGACTGATTCCTATGGCGGACAAAAAAGGTTCATCCAGCGAAAAGCTTCTGTACTGCTCCTTCTGCGGCAAGAGCCAGCATGAGGTCAAGAAGCTGATCGCCGGCCCGTCGGTGTTCATTTGCGACGAGTGCATCGACCTGTGCAACGAGATCATCCGCGATGAGGCCACGGCATCCGAGAAAGACGCCGCCGCGGCCGCGCGCTCCGACCTGCCCACGCCCCACGAGATCCGCGAAAGCCTGGACCAGTATGTGATTGGCCAGGAACAGGCCAAGAAGATCCTGGCCGTGGCGGTCTACAACCACTACAAGCGCCTCAAGCACCTCGGCAAGAAGGACGATGTCGAGCTGTCCAAGAGCAACATCCTGCTGATCGGGCCGACCGGCTCGGGCAAGACGCTGCTCGCGCAGACGCTGGCGCGCTTGCTCAACGTTCCCTTCGTGATCGCCGACGCGACCACGCTGACCGAAGCCGGCTACGTCGGCGAGGACGTCGAGAACATCATCCAGAAGCTGCTGCAGAACTGCAACTACGAAGTCGAGAAGGCGCAGCGCGGCATTGTCTACATCGACGAGATCGACAAGATCTCGCGCAAGTCGGACAACCCCTCGATTACGCGCGATGTCTCCGGCGAAGGCGTGCAGCAGGCCCTGCTCAAGCTGATCGAAGGCACCATGGCATCGGTGCCGCCGCAGGGTGGCCGCAAGCATCCGAACCAGGACTTCCTGCAGGTGGACACGACCAACATCCTGTTCATCTGCGGCGGCGCCTTCGATGGCCTGGAGAAGGTCATCATGCAGCGCTCCGACAAGACCGGCATCGGCTTTGCCGCGCAGGTCAAGAGCAAGGAAGAGCGCGACGTCAGCGAAGTGCTGCCGCAGACCGAGCCGGAAGACCTGATCAAGTTCGGCCTGATCCCCGAACTGATCGGCCGCCTGCCGGTGGTGGCGACGCTGGCCAAGCTGGACGAGGCCGCGCTGATGCAGATCCTGGTCGAGCCCAAGAACGCGCTGGTCAAGCAATACCAGAAGCTGCTGGCGATGGAGGGCGTCGAGCTCGAAATCCGCCCGGGCGCGCTGAGCGCCATCGCCCGCAAGGCGATCCGCCGCAAGACCGGTGCCCGCGGGCTGCGTTCGATCCTGGAGCAGTCGCTGATGGACGTCATGTATGACTTGCCGAATTACAAGGGCGTGCAAAAGGTGGTGATCGATGAAAATACGATCAACGGCGATGCGCCGCCGCTGCTGATGTATGAGGAGCAGCAGCCCAAGGTGGCAGGGTCTAACTGACGCGAGGCCTGCCAGAGTGGTCAGAGGTCGGCACCACACCGGCAGCAGGGCGGAAAAGGCCGTTCGCGTAGAAGCGAGCGGCTTTTTTTGTTTATTTCTACCGACGAGAGGGAGGAAACGCGGGTATGCTGTTTCAGAGGGGCCACCAAGTGCAGGTAGCGGCATCTGCCTGGCTTGATGAATCGATCGGCACGTATCTTGTAATCGATTCGGGCGGCCCAATTTACGCCTTAAATGACTGACTTGGGGAAAATGATGTCCGGAACACAACTCCTCCCGGCCGAGCCGATTCGCCTGCCACTGTTGCCGCTGCGCGACGTGGTGGTGTTTCCGCACATGGTGATCCCGCTGTTCGTGGGACGCCCAAAGTCCATCAAGGCGCTTGAGACTGCGATGGAGGCGGGCAAGAGCATAATGCTCGTGGCCCAGAAGACGGCGGCCAAGGACGAGCCGACCGCCGACGACCTGTACGAGGTCGGCTGCATCGCCAATATCCTGCAAATGCTGAAGCTGCCCGACGGTACCGTGAAGGTGCTGGTCGAGGGCACCCAGCGTGCCAATATCCGCGAGGTGAGCGAGGACGATTCGCACTTCATGTGCGAAGCCGTGCCCGTGCCGCCCGCGCCTGGCGAAAGCGCCGAGACCGAGGCCCTGCGCCGCGCGATCGTGTCGCAGTTCGACCAGTACGTGAAGCTCAACAAGAAGATCCCGCCGGAGATCCTGACCTCGCTGTCGGGCATCGACGAGGCGGGCCGCCTGGCGGACACCATCGCCGCGCACCTGCCGATCAAGCTCGAGCAGAAGCAGAAGATCCTGGAGATGGTCAACGTGACCGAGCGCCTGGAAAGCCTGCTTTCGCAGCTCGAGGGCGAGATCGACATCCTGCAGGTCGAAAAGCGCATCCGGGGCCGCGTCAAGCGCCAGATGGAGAAGAGCCAGCGCGAGTACTACCTGAACGAGCAGGTCAAGGCCATCCAGAAGGAACTGGGCGAGGGCGAAGAAGGCGCCGACCTGGAAGAACTCGACAAGCGCATCAAGGCTGCGCGCATGCCGAAGGAAGCCAAGAAGAAGGCCGACGCCGAATTCAAGAAGCTCAAGCTGATGTCGCCGATGTCGGCCGAGGCCACCGTCGTGCGCAACTACATCGACACGCTGGTGAACCTGCCGTGGCGCAAGAAGAGCAAGGTCAACAACGACCTGGCCAATGCCGAGCGCGTGCTGGATGAAGACCACTACGGCCTGGAAAAGGTCAAGGAACGCATTCTCGAGTACCTCGCGGTGCAACAGCGCGTGGACAAGGTGAAGGCGCCGATCCTGTGCCTGGTCGGGCCTCCCGGCGTGGGCAAGACCTCGCTCGGCCAGTCGGTGGCGCGCGCGACGAACCGCAAGTTCGTGCGCATGGCACTGGGTGGCGTGCGCGACGAAGCCGAGATCCGCGGCCACCGCCGTACCTACATCGGTTCGATGCCGGGCAAGATCCTGCAGAGCCTGTCCAAGGTCGGCGTGCGCAATCCGCTCTTCCTGCTCGATGAAATCGACAAGATGGGCCAGGATTTCCGCGGCGATCCGTCGTCGGCGCTGCTCGAGGTACTGGACCCGGAACAGAACCACACGTTCCAGGACCACTACATCGAGGTGGACTTCGACCTGTCCGACGTGATGTTCGTGGCGACGTCGAACTCGCTGAACATTCCGCCGCCGCTGCTCGACCGCATGGAAGTGATCCGCCTGTCGGGTTACACCGAGGAAGAGAAGCTCAACATCGCCACGCGTTACCTGCTGCCGAAGCAGATCAAGAACAATGGTCTGAAGGCTGGCGAGATCGAGGTCACCGATGCCGCGATCCGCGACATCATCCGCTACTACACGCGCGAAGCCGGCGTGCGTTCGCTCGAGCGCGAGGTGTCCAAGATCGCCCGCAAGGCGGTCAAGCTGCTGCTGTTGAAGAAGGAGTCGGGCACGATCAAGGTCGATTCGGACAACCTGGACAAGTTCCTGGGCGTGCGCAAGTACGACTTCGGCCTGGCCGGCAAGGAAAACCAGGTGGGCCAGGTGACCGGGCTGGCGTGGACCGAGGTGGGCGGCGACCTGCTGACCATCGAAGCCGCGATCATGCCGGGCAAGGGCAACATCACCCGCACCGGTTCGCTGGGCGACGTGATGAAGGAGTCGGTCGAGGCCGCGCGTTCGGTGGTGCGTTCGCGGGCACGCCGCCTGGGCATTACGGATGAGATGTTCGAGAAGCGCGACATCCACATCCACGTGCCCGAAGGCGCGACGCCCAAGGACGGCCCGTCCGCCGGCGGTGCCATGACCACGGCGCTGGTGTCGGTGCTGACCGGCATCCCGGTGCGCGCGGATGTCGCCATGACCGGCGAGATCACGCTGCGCGGCGAGGTGCTGCCCATCGGCGGCCTCAAGGAGAAGCTGCTGGCGGCCCACCGTGGCGGCATCAAGCTGGTGCTGATCCCGGAGGAAAACGTCAAGGACCTGGCCGAGATCCCCGACAACGTCAAGAACGCCATCGAGATCGTGCCGGTGCGCTGGATCGACAAGGTGCTGGAACTGGCGCTCGAGCGCAAGCCCGAGCCGTTGCCGGAAGAAGATGCCAAGCCTGCCGAGGTGGCGGACAAGGCCACGGCCAAGGTCGAGCGCCTGCATCACTGACGACGCGTCGGCCGCATGAACGAAGCGCCGCAGGGCAGCCATGCCCCGCGGCGTTTTTTTGTCCGCGTGGCCTTGGCAAACCGAAATCACCTGTATTAAACTTGCGCCCTCGCAACGCAAACCACGGCATCTGCCGCGAGGTGCGGAGCGTTCAGTGTTCAGCGAGTTGCAGGCAGACAGCCTGCGATGGTCGAGCGGGTGCTTAGCTCAGTTGGTAGAGCGGCGCCCTTACAAGGCGTAGGTCGGGGGTTCGAACCCCTCAGCACCCACCACCGCGAGGCTGGCAAATCAAGGACTTAGAGTAATCTAGGTCCTTTTTTTATGCCTGTTTCACTACCGTATCCTGACACACGCCTCCAAGCTCGAAGACCTGAGGCTGATGGAGGCGCCACGCACCCCGGCCCGCCACGTCGGGAGGCGGTGGCTGCGCGCAATCCCGTCGGCGGGCCCGACCCCTGTCATGGAAACGGAAACGCACAGCACCGTTTCAGGGCGACTCCCTGGCGGTCGACCTGCCCATCAAGTGACGGAAGCCCCATGCCTTTTCGGCCGGCATCGTCGTGCCCGCGAAAATTCCTTTGCTGACACGATGAGGATCCGCTTTACTCAGTTCACCGTGTTTGACGTCATCGCTTTCCCCTGACGCAATGGAGCGCGAGGTCGATGCCCTGTCGATCACGGCCTGCTTCCCGCGGTACTACCTCCGAAGCTGGACAGCCTCGAAGGCCCACACGTGCCAGTGCCGCAATCAGCAAGCATGCGCATGCGCCCGAGGGGAGAGTCCGGTATCAGTCGTGTAAATAAAAAAATCTTCTTATTTCTTTATCGAAAAAGATTCAGTTCTGTTTTGCGCAGGGCGGAAGCTAGAGTTGGTGATCGGCGTGCACATAAGCGGACACACAGCCTGAGTCGTCGGCGATGCTGTCGACTGCGTCTTCGGATTCCCGTCCTAACCTCGGAGATGAGTCATGTCTATTCTCTTGCTTGGAAATCTGGACGCCGCAGCCACGGATGAGGAAATCGGCTCCTTTCTGGTGAAGTACGGGTTCCCCGAATACACCAGCATCGAACACATGCCAGGCGACGGTACCAGGCCTGCGGTGCGGCTGACCTTCGATACGCTCGACGACGACACCCTGGACAAGCTGCGCGAGCGTATCCACGACATGTTCTGGAGAAGCCACAAGATTTCTGCCCTGGTGCTGAGAGAGCGCTTCAGCTGAAGCGCCGGCATCGGGCCGCGCGGCGCATGCAGCAATACCGACAGGAGGGGATACCACATGAAACCCGGCACACTTGTGATTGCGGCTGTGATGACCGCAGCCAGCGCTCTCGCGGCGGCGCAAACCGAAACCAGCGTGGGTGTCACGCAGACGCCCGAAGGCGCCACTGCGACCGGCACCGCGACGCTGACTGCCCGCATCGTCAAGATCGATGCGCCGACACGTAAGGTCTCGCTCAAGTCGGCGGACGGCAAGACCACCGATATCGTGGTGGGGCCGGACGCGCGCAACTTCGAGCAGCTCAAGGTCGGCGATACCGTCACGATCGCGTACAGGGAAGCGCTTGCGCTGAGCCTGAAGAAGGGCAGCGGGCCGCTCGCCGTGCATGAGCGCGAGATCTCGGAGCGCGCCGCGCCGGGTGCCAAGCCGGGTGGCACGATCGGCAGGGAAGTGACCATCACGGCTGACGTGGTCGATTTCGACACCACCGCCAGGAGCGTTACCCTGAAGGGTCCGAAGGGACGCACCATGGTGCTGCTGGTGGGGGACCCGACCCGCTTGAACGGCATCAAGAGAGGCGACCGGGTCGAGGCGGTCTATACCGAAGCCGTTGCCGTGTCGGTGCAGCCTGCCGCCGCCCGGTAGCGGACAGGTGCCGGCTCGCCTTGCCGGCGCGCGGTGTGAAAGATTCCAGCGGAGAACAGTATGGATGCGGCAAAGCAACTGGTGCGCGCGCGCGAAGTGGGCCTCAAGACCGGCATGGTCCTGCAGAAGCGCCTCAAGCATGCACAGGAGGGCTACAGCGACCGTGTGCAACAGGCGGTCGGCGCTTCGGGCGGCCCGGCCATCCCGGGGGGCGGGCTGGACCCGATGAGCGGCTATGCCTATGCCATCGACAGCATGCAGCGCGCGGTCCTGTTCTGGGACACGCTGCGGCAACGGGGCAACAACTTTGTCGAGAACACCATGCAGGGGCTCAGGCCGGTCCTGCATTTCGGCTACGAAACCATCCTGGACGGGCGCCAGTTCGAACGGCCCGTCAACTACGCACTGCTGAAGATCACGCCACCCGACTGCGTTACCATTGATGACAGCCGCCGCCCCTATGTCATCATCGATCCGCGCGCCGGCCACGGCCCGGGCATCGGCGGCTTCAAGGACGACTCGCAGGTGGGCGTCGCGCTGCGTGCCGGCCACCCCGTCTATTTCGTCATCTTCTTTCGCGACCCGGAGCCGGGGCAGACCCTGCTCGACGTATGCGATGCCGAGCAACAGTTCATCAAGCGGGTGCGCGCGCTGCATCCGCGCAGTGCCAAGCCAGCCATCATCGGCAATTGCCAGGGCGGCTGGGCAGCGATGATGCTCGGCGCCTCTGACCCGGACGACACCGGGCCCATCGTCATCAACGGCGCGCCGATGTCGTACTGGAGTGGTGCCTGGAGCGAGGGCGAAGGCGATAACCCGATGCGCTATTCCGGCGGCTTGCTGGGCGGGACCTGGCTGGCGTCGTACACGGCGGACCTCGGCAACGGCAAGTTCGACGGCGCCTGGCTGGTGCAGAATTTCGAGAACCTGAATCCGGCCAATAGTCTCTGGGACAAGTACTACAACCTGTACCGCAAGGTCGATACCGAGCCGCCCCGCTTCCTGGAATTCGAGCGCTGGTGGGGCGGCTACTACCTCATGAACCGCGAGGAAATCGAATGGATCACGCGCAATCTGTTCGTCGGCAACAAGCTCTGGAGCGGTGATGTCAAGGGGTCCGCCGGCAAGGCGTTCGATCTGCGCGAGATCCGCTCGCCGATCGTGCTGTTTGCCTCGATGGGCGACAACATCACGCCCCCGCAGCAGGCCTTCAACTGGGTCGCTGACATGTACGGCAGCACCGAGGAGATCAAGGCGCGCGGTCAGGTCATCGTCGGCATGATGCACGAGAGCGTCGGCCACCTCGGCATCTTCGTCTCCGGCAAGGTCGCGCAGAAGGAGCACGCGCAGATCGTCTCGGTGCTCAAGAGCATCGAGTTGTTGCCGCCGGGACTCTACGCCATGCGGATCCATGAGCGCACGGGCAGCGCGGGCGTGGAGTACGAGGTCGAGTTCGAGGAATATTCGCTCGAGGAGATTGCACGCAGGCTCAACCGCTTCGAACGGGTAGACGAGAAGCCGTTCGAGGCGGTCGCGAACCTGTCAGACTTCACGCAGCGCGCCTACGAACTGTTTGCGCAGCCTTATGTCCAGGCGGTGTCCAACGAGATGACCGCGCGGGTGCTGCGCGAATTCCATCCGCTGCGCATGCAGAACTGGCTGTTCTCGGACCTGAACCCGTGGATGGCGTGGCTCAAGCCGGCCGCGGACACGGTCAGGGCCAACCGGCAGGCACTGCAGCCGGACCATCCGCTGCGGCAACAGGAACAAGCGGGCTCGGAAATCCTCAGCGCCAGCCTGGACGCCTACCGGGCCGTGCGCGATGCCATGACCGAGTACACCTTCTTCAACGTGTACGCCAACCTGTTCCCGTTCCTGACAAGGAGCGAGCCTGCCGCACGCGCCGGCGCAACGGCCGCTATCGCGCCGGAGGAGCTGCCGGAGGTCAAGGCGGCGCTGGCCGCGGTTGCGCGTGGCGGATACGCCGAGGCCATCGCCCGGCTCGCCTGCCTGCTGAGCCGCAAGGGCGAGCCATTGCCACTGTCCCGGCTGGAGTTGGGCAAGGAACTGGTGACGGACTATGCGGATCTGCTGCCGGATCTTGCACCAGATGCCTGGCGCAAGATCCGCGGCCAGCAGGACCTGATCGCGCGGTACGCGCCCGAGCAGGCGCTCCAGACCCTGCCGACGCTGCTCAGGAACCAGGCCGACCGGCAGCGGCTGCATGCGCTGGCGGAGAAGCTGCGTAACGATGAGCGGCTGCTTGGCGCCACGCCCACGGCCGAGCAGGCAACCATGCTGGACAAGATCCGCGCAGTGCTTGACGCCAGGCCGGAACGCGCGTTCAAGCGCGCGTCGTAGCGTATCGCTGCGCGCCGTGGGTCGCCTGCAGCGCGGGCGGCCGGCACCGATGATCCTGACGCAGGAGCAAACCATGAACGCCAGGCATGAGAAGTACCAGCGTCTGATTGATTACTGCAAGACCATGCCGGCCACGCCTACCGCGGTGGCGCACCCGTGCGACCAGGCCGCGCTCGAAGGCGCGGTGGAGGCCGCACGGCTGGGCCTGATCGCGCCGATCCTGGTCGGGCCGCGCGCCCGCATCGAGGACGCCGCCCGCGCCGCCGGCATCGACATCCGCGACTACCCGATCGTCGATGCCGAGCACAGCCATGCGTCAGCGGCCGCCGCCGTGCAGCTGGTGCGCGAAAGCAAGGCCGAGGCCCTGATGAAGGGCAGCCTGCACACCGACGAGCTGATGGGGGCGGTGGTCAAGGGCGACAGCGGCTTGCGCACGGCCCGGCGCATCAGCCACTGCTTCGTGATGGATGTGCCGGGGCATGAAGACGCGCTGATCGTCACGGACGCCGCGGTCAATATCGCGCCGACGCTCGCCGAGAAGGCCGACATCCTGCAGAACGCCATCGACCTGGCCCACGCGCTGCGGGTCGATGAGGTGCGCGTGGCAATCCTGTCGGCAATGGAAACCGTCAACCCCAAGGTGCCGTCCACGCTCGATGCCGCCGCACTGTGCAAGATGGTCGACCGCCACCAGATCACCGGCGCTGTGGTCGACGGCCCGCTGGCGCTGGACAACGCCATCAACCTGGATGCGGCGCGGATCAAGAAGATCGATTCGCCGGTGGCGGGGCGCGCCAATGTGTTGCTGGTGCCGGACCTGGACGCCGGCAACATGCTCGCCAAGAGCCTGACCTTTCTGGCCGGCGCCGACGCCGCGGGCATCGTGCTGGGCGCGCGCGTGCCGATTATCCTGACCAGTCGTGCCGACTCGGTCACGACACGGCTGGCCTCCTGCGCGGTGGCCGCGCTGGTGGCCAGGGCGCGTCGCGAATCCGGCCAGGTGGCGGGGTGATGCCATGGCCGAACTGATCCTGGTCCTGAATGCGGGTTCGTCGAGCATCAAGTACTGTGCCTACGATACCCATGACGACGCCTTGCGGCTGGTCCTGCGCGGCAGCCTCGACGGGCTTTACACGGCACCGGCATTCCGCGCGATGGACGGGACGGGAGCCGAAATCGAGACCAGGCAGTGGGCTGCCGGCAGCGAACTCGGGCACGAAGGGGCCATCTCTTTCCTGGCGGATTTCCTGCGCGCCCACGGCGAAGGGCATTCGCTGAGCGCGGTGGGACACCGGGTTGTCCATGGGGGCGTGCGTTTTACCGGACCTGAGCGGGTGACCGAGGCGCTGCTGGCGGAGTTGGACACGCTGTGCCCGCTCGCCCCGCTGCACCAGCCTCACAACCTCAAGCCGATCCGCATCCTCGCCGAGCGGCGTCCGGAGCTGCCACAGGTCGCCTGTTTCGATACCGCTTTCCACCGGGCGCAGCCGGAGGTGGCACAGGCATTCGCGTTGCCTGCCGAAGTGACCGGGCGCGGCGTCCGCCGCTACGGCTTCCACGGGCTTTCCTACGAGTACATCGCCGGGGTCCTGCCGAGCGTCGACGCTGCCGCGGCGGCAGGGCGCACGGTCGTTGCCCACCTCGGCAACGGCAGCAGCATGTGCGCAATGGTGGGGGGGCGCAGCGTCGCCAGCACCATGGGCTTTACCGCGGTGGACGGCTTGCCGATGGGAACGCGCTGCGGCAGTCTCGATCCGGGCGTGATCTTGTACCTGATCAGCGAACTCGGCATGGAGGCGCGGGCCATCGAGGACCTGATCTACCGCAAGTCCGGCCTGCTCGGCGTCTCCGGCGTGTCGAGCGATATGCGCGCGCTGCTCGCCAGCGACGATCCGCGAGCCCGCTTTGCCATCGAGTTGTACACCTACCGCATTGCCCGGGAGCTTGGCTCCCTGGCCGCTGCCGCGCAGGGCCTGGACGCGTTGGTCTTTACCGCGGGCATTGGCGAGCATGCTGCGCCGATCCGCGAGCGCGTCTGCCAGCTCGCGGCATGGCTGGGCGTGAGCATCGATGCCGCGGCGAACGACAGCGGCGGGCCACGCATCAGCCCGGCGTCGAGCCCGGTCCCGGTGTGGGTCGTCCCGACCAACGAGGAGCTGATGATTGCCAGGCATACCAGGGAGGTCCTCGCGGCACAGGCCCGATGACCTGGTCACCGACCCGGGCTGATGACGGGGCACGGGCACCGGCGGCGCCACCGCAGCAACGAACCCATCAGGGAAAGCGACATGACAGCCGAGAAACATCCGATCCTCGCCAACACCCGCGCGCTCGTCTGCGGGATAGCGAATGAACATTCCATTGCTTACGGGTGCGCCAAAGCCTTCCGCGAACTGGGAGCGGAGATCGCGATGACCTATCCCAGCGAAAAGGCGCGGCAATTTGTCGAGCCGGTGGCGCAGGAGCTTGGCGCTTCCATCTTTATGCCGCTGGATGTCACGCATCCGGCCGAGATGGACGCGTTGTTTGCGCGCATCGGGGAGCAGTGGGGCGGGCTCGATATCCTGGTGCATTCGATCGCCTGGGCGCCGAAAGACGATCTGCAGGGTGGTCTGCTCAACTGTTCGGCAGAGGGCTTTGCCAAGGCAATGGATGTGTCCTGCCATTCCTTCGTGCGGATGGCCCGCCTGGCAGCGCCGCTGATGGGAAACGGTGGCACGATGTTCACCATGAGCTATCACGGCGCCAACAAGGTGGTGCCGAACTACAACGTCATGGGTCCGGTGAAGGCCGCCCTGGAAGCCGTGTCACGCTATCTGGCGTACGAGTTGGGCCCGCGCGGCATTCGCGTGCATGCGATCTCGCCAGGGCCCTTGCAGACTCGCGCGGCGTCGGGGCTGAAGGGCTTCGATCTGATGCTCGCCGATGCCGTGGAGCGCGCTCCGCTTGGCGAACTGGTCGACATCATGGATGTCGGGTACACCTGCGCCTTCCTGGCGACGCCATACGCCAGGCGGCTGTCGGGCGAGACGCTGTATGTGGATGGCGGCGTCAATATCATGGCGTGAACGGCCTGCATACATGTCGACATCGCGGCAGACATCGCACGGCACGCCGGAGTCTGGTGGGCATGTTGTTGTCGTGACGGCCGCGATGTCGTCGCAGGTACGGTGGCCGTTCAGGCCTGCCCGGCACGGCGGGCGGACGTGCGCGACAGTGCCGCCCAATCCAGGTGGCCTTCGCCATGGGCAAGGCTTTCGATATGGGTATCGCGCAGCGTACTGGCCAGGGGAAGGGGAACGTTCACCTGTTCCGCGGCTGCCAACGCCAGGCGCACGTCCTTGAGGCCGAGCGCGAGCTTGAATCCGGCTGGTTCGAAGCGCTCTTCAGCGATGGCCTGCCCGTACCCCTTGTAGACGGGGGCGGCGAAGGCCGTGGACATGACCAGTTCCAGAAAGCCGGCCTTGTCTACCCCATGGCCATGCGCCAATGCCACGGCTTCGCCCATGGTGCCGATGGCGCTGGCGATCATGAAATTCACGGCAAGCTTGGCGGCATTCGCCTGCTCTGGCCGCTCCCCGAGGTGCCAGGTCTTTTGGCCGAGTACATCCAGCAGCGGCTGCACGGCGGCAATGGCCTTGGCGTTGCCGGCAGCCAGGATGTTGAGCTGGCCCGCTTCCGCAACGTTTACCCGTCCCAGCACCGGCGCGGCAATGTAGGCTAAGCCTTGCGCCTGGTGCAACGCAGCCAGTTCGGCTGCCAGCGCCACCGATATCGTGGCCATGTTGACATGGATCGCTCCCCGCCTGAGCGCGGGCAGTGTCCGCGCATCCAGTATCGTGGCGCGGGTAGCTGCATCGTCGGCCAGCATCGAGATCAGCACGTCCGCGTCGGCCACCGCCTCGACCGGTGTGGCGGCGATTTGCGCGCCGAGCGCGCCCAATTTCGCCACCGGCGCGGGCGAGCGATTCCAGGCCCGCACCGCATAGCCCGCCTTGAGCAAATTGGTGGCCATTGGCAGGCCCATCGTGCCGAGGCCGAGAAAAGCGATCTTCATAGCAAGTTCTCCTTGGTTAAAAGGGAATGAACGTTTCCTAAATAGCCAAAAATTTTTTCAGGTTAATACCTTGAGCGCAGCGGCCGCCACGGCCTGCATCTGTGCGCGGCTGCGCCCGGTCTTGCCGACGACGCGCATGCCTTGCGTCAGGCACAGCAGCATCTGCGCAGTCGCTTCGACATTCACATGGGCCGGGATCGAGCCGTCTTCCTGGCCCTGGCGGATCAGTTCGGCGAGAAACGCCTCGTTGCGCGCCAGCGCGCCAGCGATATGGCGGGCGACGGGTTGGTCGAATGCACACAGTTCCACCGTGCTGCCGACGACCAGGCAACCTTGTCGGCCAGCCGCGCCCTGGGCGGAGTCGGCATAGAAGACCAGGGTGGCGCGCAGGCGCTCCAGCCCGGTGCCGGCGTTGCCGAGCGCGCGCTGCAGTGTCTCCGACCGCTGGGCGCGGTAGCGCTCGAACGCCGCCAGGAACAGCGCTTGCTTGTCCTTGAACGCCTTGTAGAGGCTGCCTTGCGCGACGCGCATGGCGCGGGTGAGATCGGTAATCGAAGCGCCGTGGTAACCGCGTTCGCTGAACACGCGCACGGCCCGATCCAGTGCCTGGTCGACGTTGAACTCGCGTGGGCGGCCCCGACTGCGGGAGCCTGTGGTGACGTGAGGCCGGGTCGCGCTCATGCTGGTGGATTTGCAAATTGGGAAACGATTTCTCCCAATATAGCACCTCATCGCCGCCTCGTCATGACGGCGCCTGTCGCATCGGCTTGATGGGGACAGGCTTTGCGCCCGGTGTCCGGGCCGCTTCAGGCTGCAGCAGCGCGGGCACAGTCGGGGGCACGGCGGAAGCTGCGGCAGCCCATCATCGGCTCGCCATCAGCATGATCCGCGAGTTTTCGTAGTGCACGCTACAGACGGGCAAGAATCCGCTCAATGCCGGTGGGATCCGGACGGCGATGCCGGCGGCGAGCCCTGGGCCCTCACGTCAGGCACCGTGACGGCGACCACCTCGGTGGCGAGGATCTTGTGGCCGGGATCGGCCAGCTCCAGGCGTAGCCTGTGCGGCCCCGGCGGGAGCCCGACCACGATGATGGGATCCTCGCTCGTATGGGCCCAGGTGCCAGGGCCATCGTCAACCGTCACGTGCAGGTGCCCGAGGCGAGGCGAGATCTCGGTGGCGGCCTTGCCGAAGACCGGCATCACGCGGAAATTCTCGGTGCGAAACTGGACGATGACGACGCCGCGCGCGAGCGGCTCCGGCAGCGCCGCATACGGCAGCAGCTTTGGTGCGGGTTCGCTGCCAAGGGGAAGGATGGCAGGCGGGCGGATGGCGTCTTGTGCGGGTTGCGCGGAGGCGCTCGCACAGAACGCGGCTGCAATGCCGGCCACTGAAAGGGACTTGAGGATAGGGTGCATGGCGCTTTCCTTTGATGCGGAGGTTGCCTCCACACGCACATCCGGGGCGGAGGTGACGTGTGATTTCAGGATAGGCCTTGCATCAGAGCACGCCGTCGCGGCGGGCTGTCGGGAGTTTTGTATGACAACGTAGCGGCGCAACCCGCTGATACGAACGAATACATTAAGTGCCGGGTTTCGCTACAGCCGGGATACATCCGCGTCATTCAATGCTGCCCAGGCAACGTATATCCGTTGCTTGCACATATCCCAACCCGAAAAGGACACGCCCAAATGCCTCTCGCCAAGCTTGCCACCGCCGCCATGACCGTCGCCTGCCTCGCCGCAACGATACACAACGCCCACGCACAAACGCCGGGAATCCATCGGGCCGACCTGGTCAGCCATGAGCTCAGCGTTGCGGGCAAGGAAGGCGTTCAGGTGCGCGTAGACTTTGAACCGGGCGCATTCGCGCCCAGGCACGCGCACCCGGGTGAAGAGATTGCCCATGTATTGCAGGGCAGCCTTGAGTATCGGCTTGGCGATCAGCCGCCGGTGACGCTGAAGGCAGGCGAATCGCTGTTCATCCCGGCAGGCACGCCGCATTCCGCGCGGAATGTTGGCAGCGGCCTGGCATCGGAATTGGCAACCTATATCGTCACGAAAGGGGCGCCGCTGGTTGTGCCCGTGAAATAGAGGTTCCCGGCCGCTGACCGGGAACGGGTGGACGACTTGTGATTCCCGGGTTCGTTTCGCCACCCGTATTGGCGTCTATCCGGCGGCGCTGTGCAGCACGGCATTGCGCCGCGCATAGGCAAAGTAGATCACCAGCCCCAGCGCCAGCCACACCAGGAAGGCGACCCAGGTCAGCGCCTGCAGGTGCGCCATCAGNAACAGGCAGAAGCCGATCGACAGCAGCGGCACCACCGGCACGCCCGGGCAGCGGAACGCGCGCGGCAGTTCGGGCCGGGTCTTGCGCAGCACCAGCACCGCCACCGAGATCAGCGTAAAGGCCGCCAGCGTGCCGATATTGATCAGCTCGGCCAGCACGTTCAGCGGCACGAAGGCGGCA
>NZ_AQUR01000076.1 GCF_000372525.1 Cupriavidus neocaledonicus | reverse complement strand
ATGCGTTAAGCTAACCAGTACTAATTGCCCGTAAGGCTTGATCCTATAACCAGTGTGTTTCACCTGGTTGATCGTCGCCTTGTGCCACGATACGCACAACCAAGACTACATCCCGATTCGTGACGCTGTCCCAACCCGACAGCGCCACAACCCCTCATGCCTGGTGACCATAGCGAGTTGGAACCACCCCTTCCCATCCCGAACAGGTCCGTGAAACGACTCCGCGCCGATGATAGTGCGGATTACCCGTGTGAAAGTAGGTCATCGCCAGGCTCTTATTGTGCAAAACCCCTCGACAGCGTGTGCTGCGAGGGGTTTTGTCTTTGGCGCGGCAAAACGCTGCGCCAGTCTCCGGCACGCTGAAAACCAGCAATGCCACCTTGCGCGAATCCCTCGATCCAGGCCTGAAGCGCACTTTTCGCCGGTATCTTCATTTGTTTGGTTATCCCTGCAGCCGAGCGGGCCGGACGGGCTGGGGTGCCTAGGAGTGCGCGCTGTTACGCATGAGTTGGTAGCGCTCGGCGACACGGTCATGTCCACCTACCTGGAGTGGCCCGGCATCGGCATGGATTATTTGCAAGTCCTGCCGGTAGCGGTACAGGAATTCGTTCAATCGTGGCTGTGCAAGGCGTGCCGCGATGCCAGCAACGGGGATTGTGCAGGGTCGGTGCCGAGATGCTAACCTGCAACAAGGCGCCCGCCGTCACCCTTGCAATGGGGAGAGAGAAAATGAGCCGCCTGCTGCTCAGCAATATCGAACCCGACACCTCGGACGAGGAAATCCAGGCGTTCCTGGAAAAATACGGTTTCCCGCCGTTCGACAGCCTCGAACATGAGGACGGCGATGGCACGCACCCGGCCGTGCTGCTGACCTTCGGCAGCCTCGACCCCGCAGTGCTGGGCAAGTTGCAGCAGCGCATCGACCATATGTACTGGAAGAAGCGCCAGCTGAGCGCTTCTATCCTGCACGACCGTTTTGCCTAGGCGGCGATAGCGCGGCCTACAGCGAAAGCGCATCCAGCCCGTCCGTGCCGGAGTCCTCGGTGGAAGGGGGCGGCAGCGGGTCTGGCATAGCCATCATCTTCTCGGCCGGGTAGAGCGCCATGAAGCTTCGCGCCAGTTCAGGATCCCGGCACGCGAGCCATGCCCCCCACTGCAGGTGGGGAATCATCACGACCGACCGTTTTTCCTTGCCCGGGGTGTGCATCAGCTTCATCACCGCATGGCCTGGCGCGCTCACGGTAAACATGGCGAAGGAATAGGATCCGTCCGGCCATTGCCTCCACAGTCCGGCAATGCCCAGTGCCGGCTCGTCCGGCAGCCAGATCCGGTAGCGGATCCAGCCCTGGCCGGCGACGTAGCACGGCTCGTAGATGGCCATCGCCGGCACCAGGCAAAACTGGGTGCGATGCCATGCGCTGCACGAACCGCGCCGGTCGCCGACGTTCTCGGCGCGCACATTCATGGTTTCAAAATCCCGGGCGCCATGGACATGGCGCGAACGCGGCACAAGGCCAAAGGTGGCCAGCAAGCTTTCGCGCCGGCCGCTGGCATCGGCACGGACGATGGGCGCGGCATCGCCGGGCCATATTTCCGGCTTCCATGTTCCCGGCGGTGGCTCGGCCCCGAATACATCGCGCAGCACCGGGCCGGTCACTGCGGCGAAATTGGTACACACGACATTGCCTCCCCTGACGTCAGACGCCTCGCCTCGGGCACGGCCTGCCGCGATTCGCTACACCTGTCCAAGCGGCGGTGCGAAGGGAAGGGTGGGCGTATCTCCGGCTGACCGGTACCGAGGACAACTATCGCGATACCTCCGACGCCATTTTCCTGGCCGATTCCAGATGATGTTCAAGCGTCGGCAAGGTCTTCTTTGCGAAGTCGCGTACATCGCTGTCGCGGGCGTCGCTCGCGGCCTTGCGGAACAGCGCCACCGCATCGTTGTGCGCCTTGACGCCGACTTCATCGGCGTACTGCTTGTCGAAGCTGGCGCCTTGCAGTGCGCCCAGGGCTTCCAGCTTCTTCTGATCTGCGGGACTCGGGGTGGCCGGCAACTGCACGCCCTTGGCGCTAGCCAGGCGCTTGAGGTCTTCCGCCGCGGCGCGGTGGTCCTGCAGCATCTGCCCGGCAAAACGCTTGACCGTGCCACTGGTGGCCTTGGTTTCGGCCAGCTTGCTGGCATCGATCTCCATCTGGCCGGCCTGTGCGGCCTTGTTCATGAAGTCCGCGTCGCCGGCGGGCGCTGCGGCGTACAGGCCGGTTGTCAGGCAAAGCAATATCGCCGCAAGTGCGGATCTGGCATCGCGGGCATGGCGGCCGGGCTGGCGTGCATCGAATGGCATGACTGTCTCCTGAACGGGCAACCATACCCGGCCTTGCAACAAACATGCCGCCATACCGCGCAGTTCCGCCCTCAGGACACCCGGACGAATTTGGCCACCGAAGGCACCCCCTGAGAATCGATGATAAACAGCATGTAGTAGCCGGGCGGCACCAGAGAACTGGAAGCGGGCAGGGTGACGCGCAGGTTCTTCGCGCCCTGTTTGGTATAGCGCAATTTGATATAGCGCTGATGCATGTCGTTGGCGTGGGTCACAGCCCCCGGCGCCACCAGCGCAACGCTGGAAACATTGGGGGTGCTGGAGCCGACGGTAAAAGTTTGTCCCAGGCTCAAGGCACCCGGTGCGCTGGTGATATTGGGGCGCGCGCCCTTGAACAGGTACGGTGGCGAATACACCTGCGCCTGGTGCGTGCTGGCGGCCAGAGGATTCATATCGTCCTGGGACAGCAAGACGGTGGCGTCAGGCAACAGAATGGCACTCGAGTGGTAGCCTGCCTGGATGGTGTTCGGACTCATCGAGATCCAGGTCCCGGTCGGATCGCCGGCCGGCTTGTTGTAAAGCTCACTGTCGAAATGCGGGTTGTCATAACCATTGCTGGCCGCATTGCCGCCCACCGTAAAGAGCGTGCCATCCGGCAGGATCACGGTATTGGCGTTATGGCGAGGCTGCAGCCATTGCGGAAACTGTCTCCACCCGGCGTTAGGGTTGCCGACATCGAACCACTCGTTGTTGCGGAAGGCGCTGTCGCCTTCGGCGCCGCCTGCAATCATCACGACCTGCTTGACGGGCGTGACCGAGGCATCGGTATAGAGAACGCCGTTGGCCCACTCATAGTGCGAGCTCAGCATGTTTGGAATGCTGCTCCATGACCAGGCGTCAGGCGTCAGCAGCACGGTATTGTAGAAGGCCGGTCCGGCCTGCATCATCTGGCCCGAACCCAGCAGGTATTGGAACGGATACATGCCGGACGGGTCGTGGTACGAAACCGTGCTCATCGTGCCAACGCTGTCCATGCCAGCGGCAGGGGTGAACAACTCAACCACCGACGTGGTATTTCCGGATCCCGTTTCGTCGAGGCCGCTGGTGATGACTACCCGGTTGTCTGCCAGCTTGGTCACCGTCGGATACCAGCGGCCGACCGACATATTGGGTTGGGTGGTCCAGGTTTCGTTGAGCGGATTGAACGTATAGCTGCTCAGCGCGCCCTGGAAGTTCTGCTGGCCTTCGGGTGCATTCGGGTCCGGATAGCGCAGATTGCCACCCGCAAGGAAAACCCTGCCGTCGCTCAGGATCGTCTGGCCGGCACACCAGATATTCTCGGGAGGCGTAATGGGATGCCCCGTGCGTGTCACAGGGTCCCAGACATAGGCGACACCGGTATTCGAAGCTGCCGGATTATGGTATTGCGTCGGCTCGTACGACCAGAACAGCACCTTGCCGGTGTGCAGCAATACCGCAGTGATGCCGACTACCGGAATGACGAAAGGCTCGCTCCATTGGCCCGCCGTATTGGTGGCCTGGGCTCTGGCCGCTGCCAGCACCTGATCATCCGGCGTGGCAACCCGGTCCAGACCGGCTGCCACGCGACACTGTTTGGCACGTGCTCTGGCATGCGACTCGGCATGGGCCGGGCCGAGCACGGCAGTTTCTCGCTGCCTCAGCCTGGCTTCCGCGGAAGGGTTGTTGCAGGCGTCATTGTCAAAGCTGACGGGAGCTGCGTGAACCGGCGGCGCCAGCAGGACAAAGCCAATGACTGACGCCCACACGGTTTTCCGGAAAATCATGCGTTGACGCATTTGCATCACCTCCTGCGTTGGCAGCGTTGCCATGGAATGCGGGAATTCCGCGCTGGAAGCTCACGGTCGAAAGCCGCGAGGACGTTCCACCGGACTTTTCTAGCTTAGGGGGGCAAGCAGAGAGCCAATGTGGGCTGGCGCACGGAAGGAATGCGATTGGGGGCTTGCATTTTGCTCAAGCGGCGTGCGGTGTCCTCGGACGTAGGGGCGTATGCATTCGCTTTTTCTCACCCCTGATAGCGAAGCAAACCTTGGAGCGCATGGATCCAGGTGAGAGCAATGGCCATGAACTTGGCAGGCCTGCGCGCCTACGTCTTGCTGGTCCAGCCAATCCGATGCCGCTCCTGTGTCGCCCGGTGCCGGGCATCCTCTTCGCTGTGCAAGTAGCCACTCGTTGTCGACAGCGAACTGTGGCCAAAGTTGTCGCGCACAAAGCGCAGGTCGACCTGCTGGTCGGTCATGTGCGGACCAGCGGTGTGGCGAAGCCAGTAGGCCGAGGCGCTGGCCAGCACCGGCTTGAGGTTTCCATGCCGGCCCGCGCGTCCGCAGCCGCGGCGCGCCATGCCAAACGCCTCTTTAGGGTGCAGCCGCCGGATACGGTCATCGTTGCCGAAGTTTCAGGATGCGCGTTTGTCGAAACGACCAGCCAGCAGACTGCCGAATCCCGACGGCCGATCGGTCAGACCGAGTGTGCGCAAGCAGTGCCAGAGCAGAGCCTGATTGCTGGCGACCACGGGCTTGCCTGCACGCTCGATTGCTTCGATCACGCCGCTTACCTGTATGCCGGCGCAACTGATTAGCACGGCATCGGCCTGGTCGGTGTCGATTTGCGCAGCCAGTTCAGCCCAGTGCGAGGCCGGAAAAGAGCCCTGCTGGATGGGGGTGGAGCAGGGGTCCGATATATCGCAGGTAACTTCAATATTGTGGCGCGCCAGAAACGCGATTTCCATCTCTACTACCTCGCTGGGATATGGTGTCATCAGCGCGACACGGCTCGCGCCGATCGCGCGCAAGGCGGCGAGAATGGCATCGGTGGTGGTAATCGAGGGAATTCCAGTGGCATCGAAGATTCGCTGGTTGATGGCTTGTGCCCCGACTGCCATGCTGGCCGCCGTGCAGTTCATGGCGATCAAGCTGACCTCGGCAGTGGCTAGCAGCGCCGCGTGGGACTCTACATCGGCCACCACAGCCTTGTCGCTCTCAAGTGAAGTGCGCGAGAACGGCATGCGCGTCGTGACAAACTGGACGCCGGCTGGCGCCATCAGTTGGACTTCAAAATCGCACAGGCCGCCAGAGGGGTAGAGGTGCCCGATGCGTGCCTGATAGCCAAAACCAAGGCTCATGTCGTTTTCCGTTGAAGTAAGGACCGACGCCGTCTGATGAGAAGCCGACGCCGGCCAGTTCTCGTGAGTTACTGCCTGCCTTGGGCGTGTTTGACATGCTCCGGCGTGGGTGTGATATACACCGCCAGCGCCGCCAGTACTGCTGCGGTCGAGAACAGCACAAAATTCCACACCGGATTTGCGTTCAGCCCTGCGATATAGCCGCCCAGCACCGGGCCTGCCATGGCGCCGAAACGTCCTACGCCCACGGCCCAGCCTGTCGCGGAAGCGCGGGCATGCGGTGCGTAGTAGTTGGCAATATAGCCAAGCAGCACGAGCGCCGTGGCGATGCTGCCGAAGCCGGCCAGTGCGACCAGGGCATAGTTGACGAGCAGTCCATTCTTCTGCGATAGCGCGAAGATCGACACGGCGCCGATCAGGAAGCTGACAGCAATGGTCTTGCGCGGTCCAAAGTAATCGGCGATCCGTCCAATCATCACGCCGCCGATGGCCGCGGCCATATTGAAGACCGCGAAGAAAGACAGGCTGGAGCCAAGGTCGTAGCCGCTCTTGCGCATGATCTGCGGCAGCCACGTGCCAAGGCCATAGACCAGCATGATTGCCATGAACTGCGCGCCCCACAGGCAGATTGTCCCGAAAGCGTTTTTGCGCGAAAAGATCTCGGCGAACACGTCTTTCAACGACCTGCTGGGCGTGTCGTCATGCGTGACTGGCGTCGTGGGTGCATCGACACCGAGACGCTCGGCAAGCTTCTGAGCCTCCGCATGCCGGCCTTTGCTGACGAGGAAGTCCAGCGACTCCGGCAGCCACAGCATCAGCACTGGCATGAACAGCAGCGGCAGGGCGCCGATTGCCACGATGGCACGCCATCCATACTGCTCCATGTATGCCATGCCGGCCACCGCCGAGACCACCGCACCGATCGGATAGCCAGAGTACATCAGCGCAAAGTTCAGGTTGCGACGCTTGGGCGGCGAGTACTCTACCGTGAGTGCTGCCGCTACCGCGATGACACCGCCCAAACCAAGACCGCCAATGCCGCGCACGAGGGCGAACATTGCCGGAGACGGGGCCCAGACTGCCGCGAGCATCGATAACGAGAACAGTGCCACGCAGGCGATCAAAAGCTTCTTTCGGCCCGCCAGATCGCTGAGCGGACTGATGAAATAAGCGCCGAACAAGGTGCCGAGCAGCGCAGCGCTGCTCATCTGGCCGAGTTCAAGAGGCGTAAGCCTCCACTGTGGATCATTGATCAGCGCGGGAACGATGGTTCCCATCACGCCGATGTCGTAGCCCTCGGCGAGGATGGCGCCCCAGCAGAGTAGCAGAACGAGATAGGTGGTCCGTTGGGGCACGGACCGGGCGGCTTCGGAAGTACCGGCAACATGCATGGCGAAAACTCCTGGGGGGCGGCTTTATAGGGGGGGGCGTAGGCAGCCGGCAGGCTCACAGCGGGGCCCTTATGAGCGTCGGCTTAATAAATAGTAGTATTCGCTAATGCGCGGATGGCATCGGGACATACCCTAGTCGGGGCATGAGGAGCGCACTTTCACAGCGGTCGCCGCGCCGTCGGCGCGGCTAGCGTGTGCTCGGCGAGCGACATACGACCGGAATGCGCGGCTGCGGGAACCCGCTAATGGATGTGCGAAGTGATGCTGTCAGCGGTAGCTCAGGTCTGTCCATGCCGGCGCAGCCGACAATATAGAAGAAGGATAGAGCTGATACTGGGGGCGAAGGAGACAGCAAACGCCGAGGCCTTGATGTCAGTGAGCAGGCAGGCGGTGTTGAGCGGCACTCGGTATTCGAGGGGCGTTGGGGCGCCCTTGGTGCGCTCAGGAAACTGCGGAAGACTCTTGCCGGGCTTTCTGGTTGCTTGATGCGCGCCGCTTGCTCCGGGGCGCGGGTTGGGGAACTTCCTCCGGTCCCAGCAGCATCTCGGTCATCAACGTGGCGATGGCCTCCAGGTCGCGCGTGTCGCCAATCCGGCTATTGATGGCAAAGCCGTCGTGGGCCATCCACAGAATGTGGGAGAGCAATCGGTTCGACGCCAGGTGGGCGCGTTCGGGCGGCAGGCTTTCCAGGATCAATTCAGTGATCGCGATCTCGCACTGTTCGAGCAGGTTGTTCGGTTTGGCAGTGTCCTGGGGGGCGCTGGCGAGCGCCTCGATCATCGCGTTGGCAAAGGAATGGTCTGCTGCCGGAATGTCGCCCCACAGGCCGACGATGATTCGGCGCAGGCGTGTGCGGGGCGTCGGGAACTTGCGTACCGACTCACGCAGGCTGTCCACCCGGGCAAGCAGCCATGGGGTGTAGATCTCATAGAAGATCAGCAGCTTGGCATCGAAGTACACGTACAGGTTGGCCACGGTCATGCCGGCAGCGCGCGCGATCTCCGACATCGTGGTCGCCGTGTAGCCCTTGCGGCAAAACAGATCGAACGCGGCAGCGAGGATCGCCTCGCGCATTCCGGCCTTCTTCACTTGTGGCATTGAGCTTTCCTTCCGATCCGGCCCCCCTGGGCCGTTTCCTGTCCACATGGTTGGTGGTGCACGGATGCACCAACGTGGTTCGGTATTTTACCAAGATCGGACGCTGACGATGGCGAGAGAACCCCATTGCGCTGTCCGTGGCATTCCTTCCTTGACTTTTCTTTTTTTGAAAATAGAATGACGTTCATTATTCGACGGCGAGCTTTCGCCGAGGTCACCATCCAGGAGGAGAGGCGCAATGACATCGCAGCAGACGTTCTTCACAGATCGCTATCCGGAGCTCGGCAAAGCACCGGTACCGGTCGAGCCCTATATCTCTGCCGAGTACTTCGAGCGGGAAAAGGCAGAGATCTTCAAAAAGACCTGGCTGCAGGTTGGACGCGTGGAAGAGATCCCCAATCCGGGCGATTACTTCGTCAAGGAACTCGCGGTCTGCGACACCGAGGTCATCGTCGTGCGCAACAAGCAGGGCCAGATCCGCGCCATGCACAACGTCTGTGCGCACCGGATGAACCAGGTCGTCTATGAAAAGTGTGGCAACACGCGCAAGTTCTTCTGCAAATTCCACGGCTGGGCCTACGACCTCGACGGCCGCCTGACCGGCGTACCCGAGGAGGGCTGCTTCTTCGACATGCAGCGTGAGGACTATGGTCTCTCTCAAGTCTCTTGTGACGTCTGGCAGGGCTTCATCTTCGTCAATATGCAACCGCAGCCGGCGCAGACGCTGGCTGAGTTCATGAAGCCAGTCTATGGCGACGTGGAAGGCTACCCGTTCGACAAGCTGACCTGTGCGTTCCAGTGGACCAGCGTTGTCAACTGCAACTGGAAGCTGGCCCTCGACGCTTTCCAGGAGGCCTATCACGTTGCGTACGTCCACGGCAATTCCATCGCGGACGCGATCGACAAGAGCGACGGCGGCAGCATGCGGCCGCTGGATGTGGTCTGCGGGGACGTGCACCGGCGCTTGTCGCTGGCAGGCAACCAGAAGTCTGTCTATGGCAACCCCAAGGCCGTGACCAGTGGTGGGGCCGCCGCGGCTGAGGCCCTGGCAGAATCCGCCGCATCGCGCCCGATCGCCGCCGCGGCCTTGCGTGCCGGCATGGGCAGCGCGAAACACGAGTTTCCGCTCGAAGCCCTGCCCAAGGGTGTGAACTGGACGCACAGCAAGAACTGGCTCTTCGACATCAACGTCATCTTCCCGGACTTCTACGTCTCGTTGCGGCCCAACTACTACCAGGCCTACACCTTCCGCCCGATTGCGCACAACAAGATGTTGTTTGAAGGCCGCGTGTACTACCCGGAGATGACCACGGCCGGGGGCCGCTTCTTCCTCGAGTACATGAAGGTTGCGCTGCGCGACGTGTTGCTGGAGGACATGAGCACGCTGGAGCGCACGCAGGCCGCGGCGGAGACCGGCGCCAAGACGCACATGATCCTGCAGGACAGCGAAATCCTGGTCCGCCACGGCGCCCACGTGGTCGACCGCCTGATCGGCGCAGCGCAGTAACGTCGGATCAACGCCGAATTAACGCCGCATCAACGCCGCAGTAACCCATAACGGAGCGAAGTCATGGAAGAAAAGATCATCGATGTCGGCGGCCTGCGCAAGCAGCGCACGGCAACCCTGCCCGAGCGCTTTGCGCACCTGAGCCCGATCGCGCACTGGAGCCTGCCGACCGAAACTGAGCGCAATATCCAGCGCCATCGCGCCTCGATGGAAGAGATCCACGCCTTTGCGGACGCGATGCTCGGAGAGATCGGGGCGATTACCGCGTATCTGGACACCTTCGAAGCCGGTGCGATGCCGGCGCAAGCGCAAGCGCTGATGAACCTGCTGCTGTCTCTGGCCGAGGTAGCGCCGGCCATCGAGTTCTACCGCCAGCAGGCCGTGATCGATGGCTTCGACCCGCGGCGCTTCGTGGCCGACGAGACCTTCAAATTGTCCCCGGCGCTTTGATCGCGCCGCCAGAGGAGTCCAGCATGCCGAAATGCCGGGTGTTCGCCATCGACAACAACCTGAAAGAAGTGGTCGCCGGTGGCCTGTACATGAAACACATGTTTGGCGAAACGGTCAGCGTAGCCGTCGTCAAGTTCGTCGAAACGGCCGGCAGTGATCTGCCAGCCAAATCCCACCAGCATGGCGAAGAAGCGTCACTGCAGTTCTCGGGGGCCTGCTCCGTCTTCGAAGGGCTCGGTGAAGCCGGCGACCACGAGACCGTCATGGAGCAGGGCGATGCAATGCTGATCCCCGCCGGCGTGATGCACTACGGCAGCAATCGCTTCGAGCCAGCGGGTGTCAGCATGCGGCTGAACGTGGTGACGCCAGCCCGCAAGGAGTATGGCGCCGAGGATACGGTGCCCTATTACCCGCTGGCTGACAGGGAAACGCAGGGAGAGCGGGCATGAGCGCGCAAGGACATCCCGACACAGGGGCATGCTTCAGTCAGCCCCTTTGCCGCCGCGTGGCGGCGGGCAAGTCGACCTCCACCGCCCCGGCACGCCATGAAGCCAGCGGCGAAGCCTTCGACATTGCCATTCAGGTACTGCGCCAGGGAGACACGCTGAGCGCTGCCGCAGGCGAGGCAGGCGAGGAAGTGGCTGCGGTGCTGGATGGCACCTTTACGATCGAAGCCGCCGGCGAGACCTATCGTCTGTCGAAAGGCGAGGGGATCATCATTCCCAGTGCCGAGCCGCGCCGCTGGATCTGCGACACCGATGGCGGGCGCCTGTATCGGGTGATCAACCGTACGTCGCTGGTTGCACAAGCTGGAGCCGCGGTATGAACACGCCGGAACACATCGTCATCGTGGGTGCCGGCCACGCTGGCGGTCGCGTCGCCCAGCACTTGCGCGCGTTGGGCTATGACAAGCGGCTAACGCTCGTCGGTGAAGAATCGCATGCCCCCTATGAGCGCCCGGCATTGTCAAAAGAGCTGCTCAAAGGCGAACGCACCGCAGCGGAGCTTGTGCTCGACCCTGCCGCCTTCTGGGCGGATGGCGAATCCGTCGCGCATGTGCGAGGCCGTGCCAGCGCGCTGGACGCTAAGGCACGGGTGCTGAGCCTGAGCGACGGCAGAACGATCGGTTTCGACCGGCTAGTTGTCGCGACCGGTGGACGCGCGCGTACACTTAATATCCCGGGGGCCGAGCTGTCGGGGGTTGTCACCTTGCGCACCATCGACGACAGCCTTGCATTGCGCGAGACGTTGGCCTCTGGCCAGCGCGTGGCAATCGTTGGGGCCGGCGTCATCGGGATGGAGGTCGCCGCGAGCGCCAAGGCGCTAGGCGCGGATGTAACGGTGCTGGAGGCAAGCGATCGCATCCTCGCGCGCTGCCTGCCGCCTGCAGCCTCGGAGTGGCTGCAGGCGCTGCACACGGCCAATGGCACTCGCATTGAAACCGGCGTGCAGGTCAACCGCATCGAGCGCGATGGCACTGCACTACGTGTCCATATCGTACGCGATGGCAACACTTCGTCCGTGGTTGCAGACGTCGTGCTGGCGGCAGTGGGCATCGACGCCTGCGTCGATTTCCTCCGAGCTAGCGGGATCGCCAACGAGCATGGAGTTCCGGTCGGCGTCGATTGCCGGAGCCCCGTTGCGCCATGGTGCTTTGCCGCGGGTGACGTGGCGCTGACTTACAGTCCGTTGTACCAGCGCGCGGTGCGGCAGGAAACCTGGCGCAATGCCGAGCACCAGGCGCAGGCGGTGGCCGGCTTTCTCCTGGGTCGTACCGAGCCATATGTGGAAGTCCCGTGGATGTGGACGGATCAGCTCGGTCACAACATCCAGGTGGTAGGCCAACCCGGCGACGCCGACGACATTGTCGTTCGCCACGGCGCCTCAGGCGCTCCGGCCACGATGCTGCTGCTGGCAGACGGGAAGCTCGTTGGCGGTGTCCTGATCGACAACGGGCGGGAGCGCAAGCACCTTGAGGTACTGGTGCGCCACGGCTCGCAGATCGACCGCAGCCGTCTAGCCGATGCCGCGATTCCGCTAAAGGCATTGGCATCATGAGCGCACCCACCAACGAACAGCGGCTGGCGCGACTGGAGGCGGCCGAAGCGATCCGGGACCTGAAGGCTCGCTATGCCGCATTGGCCGATGCCAAGTACCGGCCGGACTACACACGCCTGGCCGATGACACGATGCGCGACGTGGCGTGGGAGCAGGCTTTGTGCTTCACCGAGGACGCTCTCTGGGAGGGCGGGCGTGGATTCGGCGAGTCGTTGGTCGGCCGGTCCCAGCTGCACGACTGGTTTCAGCGCTCACCCTGGTGTTTCGCCGTGCATTACTACGGCAGCCCGCAACTGAAGATCGACGGCGATCGTGCTCAAGGAGTCTGGCGCCTGTGGCAGCTGGCCCTGCGCGAAGACAACCGCGATGCTGTGCTGCTTGCCGCCACCACGCACGAGGGCTACCGCCGCGAAACCGATGGCGCCTGGCGCTGTAGCCACATGCGCTTTGCCGGGATCCACATGACATCCCTGGGGCAGGGCCCCATGCCGCTGGTGGCGACGCTGGCGGCGTTGGACGCCAGAGATCGCAGGCCAGGCGCGGCACGCTGAACCCGGCGGCCGAATTCCTGAAGGAGGAGACACCATGATGATCAAGGAAGCAGAATCAGTCCGCGAGCCGCAGGCGCGCGAGGAAGTCATACGCTGGTATCGTGCCGGCGAAGTTGGCGCCTTGTTCGCCGCCGGAGATTGCCATGGGCTGGACGTCGATGGCCTTCGCATCGGCCTGTTCAAGGTCGACGAGACGGTCTACGCCCTGGACGACATCTGCACGCACGGCAACGCGCTGCTGTCGGACGGCGAAATGGACGGACATGGCATCGAATGCCCGCTGCACGCGGGGCTCTTCGACGTGCGCAACGGACGAGCCATGTGCACGCCGCTGACCCGCGATGCCCGTTGCCATGCCGTGAAGGTAGAAGCCGGCGTGGTCTATATTGCCACCCCGGAGCAGTCATGAGCGCGGGGACCGGCACGATGGCCGCCTGCGCAGGCAACGCCGCGCGCCCGCGTATTGCGGTGATCGGCACGGGGGGCACGTTCGCGATGCACGCCCGGCACCGCTTCGACTGGATCGAGTACGGCGAAAGCGGCGTGGTCCACCCGATAGCGAAGCTGCTCGATGATCTCGGCGACCTTGGTGAAGTGGCCGATGCGGTCGAACTGGTGCCGGTACCGTTCCGCGCGCTGGGCAGCACTGGCATCACGCCGGCGGACTGGTTGGCGCTGGCGCGCCTGATCGAGGACACCGCACGACGCGATCCGGGGCTGGCCGGGTTTGTCATCACGCACGGCACCGCCACCCTGGAAGAGACCGCGTGGTTTCTCGATCTGGCGCTCACGCTCGACCAGCCAATCGTGATCACCGGGGCGCAGCGTCCGGCGAACACAGCAGGCAGCGATGTGCCGGCCAACCTGCGGGCGGCCCTCGCGGTGGCGCAGTCCGGCGCGGCGCGTGGCACTGGCGTACTGGTGGTGATGGACGGGCATATCTTCGCTGCCCGGGACGTCACCAAGGCTGCCAGCTTCGATCTCAATGCCTTCGAGGCTCCGCCGTTCGGCCCGCTCGGCCGAGTCGAGGCAAGCGGCGCGGTGATCATGCGCAGGTTGCAGGTTCGAGGTCGCGTGCTCCCGTCGCCGGACCTGTCAAGTACTGATGCCTTGCCGCGGGTGGACATCCTCATCTCGTACGCCGGGGCCGATCGTACCGCGATTGATGCATTGGTGGCGGCCGGCTGTGCAGGCATTGTCAGTGCAGGCCTGCCGCCTGGCCGACCTGCGAATGCTGAGGCCCAGGGTCTGGCCGACGCCGTGCGCGCCGGTGTCACCGTGGTCCAGTCCACCCGCGCAGCGCGCGGTATGGTGCCACCGCAGGCTTTCCTGCGCGCCGCCGGCGTTCTGGCTGGCGGCGATCTGTCACCGCAGAAGCTGCGCATCCTGCTGATGCTGGCGTTGACGCAGACCCGCGACCCCGTGCTGCTGCAGCAGTGGCTGCTGGCGTGTTGAACCCCCGGGGCACGGGCAATTGCACCGGTCCCGTTGATGCGCCCGGTTCCGGGACCAAGAGAGCAAAAGGAGCAAAAATGAAGTCGATGTGCAAGGTCGGCATGGCAGCGTTTTGCGCATGCGCGGCAATCATGCAGCCCGCCGGGGCCCAGGCCCAGACCTCGGCCGTCCTGTACGGCGTGCTGTCGACCGGCATTGCCTATGTCAGTAACGAAGGCGGTCATGGTACCGCCAGGATGGTACCCGGCACCATGCAGAACAGCCGATGGGGCCTACGCGGCACGGAGGACCTCGGCGGCGGCATGCGCGGCGTGTTCGTACTCGAAAACGGCTTCGCCCTCGACGACGGCAAGTTCCAGCAGGGCGGGCGCATGTTCGGGCGCCAGGCCTATGTCGGGCTGGGCAGCACCACGCTGGGCACGCTGACGCTGGGCCGCCAGTACGACGCAATCTATGACACGCTGGATATCATGTCCGCACCGGTGGCGGCCAACGGGCTGGCGGCGCACATCGGCGACAACGACAATGCCTTCGGAAGCTTCCGGCACAACAATGCGCTCAAGTACGTCAGCCCAAACTGGGGCGGGCTGCGGGCGCAGGCCTCCTATGCGCTGTCGGACAGCGCCGCCGGCGCGAACAATCGCTCCTTCAGCTTCGGCGCTACCTACGACCGCGGGGCCCTGCGCCTGGCGTCCGCGTTTATGCAACTAGACCGCCCCGGCCTGGTCGCCAGCGGCAACGCCAACGGGGCGGTGACCGACGACTACGCCGGTGCCCCTTTCGTGCTGTTCCATGCCAGTCCGATCAACCCGTCGGCGGGTGTCGCACGCCAGCGCGTGGGCGGCTTCGCCGCCGGGTATGGCAACGACGCGTGGCGCGCGAACGCCATGGTCACGCAGTCGCGATTCGACTACCAGGACGGCACCGGCCTGCGCTTGACCAACTACGACCTCAACGCCACCTACAACCTGACCCCGTCGCTCGTGCTCGGCGCGGCCTACGTGTTCACGGATGGCGGGTACGCCGGCATCGACCGCAGGCCCAAATGGCACATGGGGCAGCTGAGCCTGGATTACTACCTGTCCAAACGCACCGATGTCTACGTGTATGGCGTCTACCAGAAAGCGTCGGCATCCAACGCGGATATCTACCTGTTTGCGCCATCCTCCGGCGACAGGCAAACCGTGCTTGTCGCCGGCATCCGGCATAAATTCTGACCGCGCGGCCGGATGCCGCACAACTGTTCACCGACAACACAGACCAGGAGACAACGATGTCCGAACTCGATATTCATCAACTACTCGATCTGGTGAACACCCGCCAGGTGGAACCCGGCGACGAACGCGTGCGTGCCATCACCGCACGCATCGTCGGAGACCTGTTCCAGACCATTGACCAGTTTGACGTGAAGCCGGACGAATTCTGGGCCGCCATAAAGTGGCTGACCCGGCTGGGCCAGGCCGACATGTGGGGCCTCGTCAGCGCTGGCCTGGGCTTTGACCGGCTGCTCGATATCCGCGAGGACGAGGCCGATCGCGCAGCCCGGCGCGCGCAGGGTACGCCGCGCGCGATCGAAGGCCCGCTCTATATTGGCGGCGCGCCGCTGCACCAGCATGAGGTGAAGCTTGATGAGGGCAACGAAGGGAAGGGGCAGCCGCTGGTGATGGAAGGCCGCGTGCTTGACGTTCACGGCAATCCTGTCGCGAACGCGCTGGTCGATGTCTGGCATTGCAACGAGCTGGGCCGTTATTCGCATTTCGACCCGGACCAGCCGGACTACAACCTGCGCCGACGCATCCAAACCAACGCCGATGGCGCCTACCGATTCCGCAGCTTCCTGCCGCCGGGCTACGCGATTCCGCCGAACAGCCCCGTCTCCGAACTGTTTGCACTGCTCGGCCGCCATGGGAACCGCCCGGCCCATATTCATTTCATAGTTTCCGGCTCGGGCAAGCGTGCGTTGACCACGCAGATCAACATTCCGGGCGACACGTTTCTGGATGACGATTTTGCGTTTGCGACCCGGGACGGCCTGGTGGTGGAGCTGGAGCCGGTGCCTAGCGCAGCTGGTTATGAATCGCTTGGCGTGACTGGGCCCTTTACCCGCGTTCGCTTCGATTTTCGCTTGCAGGACGCGCTGAGCGAGGCCGAAGCCACGCCCGCCAGCCGCTATGACAGCGCAACATAATCCGCGCCTGCTGTTGGCGATCATTAACGCCAGGAGTGGAACAGGGTTGGCGCAGTCCGGGACGAAAGCCTAAGTCGACGGTATGTGCGTCACAAAAAAGGTAGGCCGCGCAGGCACTCACCCATGCAATACATGAACCGTTCAGAAGGCGAGTACTTTTATCGGCCGCACGAGGGCCACGGCCTCCCGCATGATCCCTTCAAGGCGATCGTCGCGCCAAGAGTCATTGGATGGATCTCCACTCGCGATGTCAACGGACGAGCGAATCTGGCGCCATACAGTTTCTTTGGTGCCTTTGCTTCAGACCCTTACGTCATTGGCTTCTCGAGTGAGGGAGAGAAGGACACATTGCGCAATGTTCGCGAGACCGGTGAGTTTGTCTGGAACCTGGCGAGCCAGGACTTGGCCGGCCGAATGAACGTCACTTCCACTCCCGCGCCGCATGGCGTGGATGAATTTGAACTTGCGGGACTGACGGCGGTGCCAGGCCATGCCGTCAGCGCTCCGCACGTTGGTGAATCCCCTGCAGCGCTCGAGTGTCGTGTGCTGCAAGCCGTGCAATTGCGAGCGCTGAACGGAAGCAGAATCCGGAACTGGTTGGTATTGGGACAGGTGGTCGGCGTGATCATCCGCAAGGAATTCTTGAGGAATGGGCTCTTCGATACGTTTCTCGCTCGGCCGGTATTGCGCGCCGGATACCGCGGCGATTACGCAGCCATCGGTGAAAGGCTGGTGATGAATGTCCCACGGTAAGGGCGGACATCCATACAAGAGCCAGAATGCTCAGTAATCATTCCCATCGGGATGCCGGGCCTAGCGGCCTACACTTTCATTAGTACCGACGTTGAAGGAAGATTGGCCGCCGCAGTTTTGCGGGAGCGGAACGATGAACACGTCTCCGTCCGTTAACGTGAGAGCTTCCACGCGCCATCTAGACAGCGAAACGCATGGTTGAGTGGGCTGAATCGAAGCGCCGAAGAGCTGTCGTCAAAGATCCATGGCCGGAAGTGAACCCATTGTCCTTCGGCAGGATCCCCCGTTATGCATCTGCGCCTGCCGCCGGACTTTACTGGTTTTGCCGCATCACCCAGGCGACCGCCTGGGCCAGGAAGGGCGAGCTGTCGCCGACGCGATAGCTCATGATGACCGGGGAGACGAACCCCGGAGCGTCGATCGGGCAGTAGCTGACATCGTCGCGATGCAGGCGCTGGATTGAGGCCGGCACCAGCGTGATGCCGATTCCGGCGGCGACCAGCCCCAGTGCGGTCTGCAGTTCGTTGGCCTCCTGCGCCACGCGCAACTGCAGCCCCTGTGCGTGGAACAGGGATAGCAGATGATCCGCATAGCTCGGCCGTGGCCGCGCCGGGTACAGGATGAACGGGCGCGTGGCCAGGTTCTGCGGTGTCAGGGTGACCCGGTCCGGCGCCGGCTGGCTGGCTGCCACCGCAGCCACCAGCGGCTCGGTCATCACCACCTCCTGGCGGATCGCCGGGTCCTTGATCGCGATACGACCGAAACCCAGGTCGATGCGGCCGGACTTGAGCGCTTCGACCTGCTCGACGGTGATCATCTCCGCCAGTCCGACTTCCACCTGCTGCGCCGATCCCCGCAGTTCGCGGATCAACTCCGGCAGCACCCCGTACAGCACTGACGGCACAAAGCCGATGCCGAACCAGCGCTTGTCCTGCCGGCCGATACGTCGCGTGCTTTCGATCGTTTCCTCGAGGCGCTGGGTCAACTGCGTGGTCTGTTCGAGCAGGAAGCGGCCCGCCTCGGTCAGGCGCAGCCCCCGTCCGACGCGATCGAACAGCGCCACCCCTACCTCGTCCTCAAGCTGCCGGATCTGGCGCGAAAGCGGCGGCTGCGCCATGTGCAGGCGTTCGGCGGCCCGCGTGACATTGAGTTCCTGGGCCACAACGTGGAAATAGCGCAGGTGTCGGAGTTCCATTGGCATACCTGTAGGGTATCAATCGAGACATCATCGGTCTTGGACGCCAATCAAGTCAAGCTTCATACTTCCACAACGATTCCTATTGCAAGCACAAAGGTATGACAGCCACGATCACCTCGGTCGAAGCCCTCCTGGTCGACCTGCCCACCATTCGGGCTCACCAACTGGCCATGGCCACCATGCAACAGCAGACGCTGGTGATCGTGAGGCTGCGCTGCAGCGACGGCATCGAAGGCATCGGCGAAGCCACGACAATCGGCGGCCTGTCGTATGGCGATGAAAGCCCTGAGGGCATCAAGCTGACCATCGACACTTACCTCGCGCCCGCGCTGGCCGGGGAAGACGCTACCAATATCCACGCCGCGATGGCGCGCCTGAACAAGGTTGCGCGCGGCAACCGCTTCGCCAAGTCGGCGCTGGAAACCGCGCTGCTCGATGCGCAGGGCAAGCGCCTCGGCGTGCCGCTGGCCACGCTGCTCGGCGGTGCGGTGCGTACCACCCTGCCTGTGCTGTGGACACTGGCCAGTGGCGACACCGTGAAGGACATCGATGAAGCCGAGCGGCTGCTTGCCGAACGCCGCCACAACACGTTCAAGCTCAAGATCGGCCGGCGCAGCGTGCGCGACGACGTGGCGCACGTGTCGGCAATCAAGCGCGCGCTCGGTGACAGGGCGCGGGTCACGGTGGACATCAATCAGGCCTGGAACGAGGCCGATGCCGCAGGCGGCATCGCGATGCTCGAAGCCGCGGGTATCGACCTGATCGAGCAGCCCACGCCGCGCGAACAGCGCACGGCGCTCGCGCGCCTGGCGGCACGCTTCGTGGTGCCGGTCATGGCGGACGAGGCCGTGTGCGGCCCTGAGGACGCAATGGAGCTCGCACGGATCGGCGGCGCCGATGTGCTCGCGCTGAAGATTGCCAAGTCAGGCGGCATCTTCGGCATGCTGCGCACGGCCGCCGTGGGTGACGCCGCGGGCATCGCGCTGTACGGCGGCACGATGCTGGAGGGCAGCGTTGGCACCATTGCCGCCGCGCATGGCTTCTGCACGCTGCAGCAGCTTGCATGGGGCACGGAGCTGTTCGGCCCGCTGCTGCTCAAGGATGACGTGGTCGCGCAGCGGCCCGAGTATCGCGACTTCAGCCTGCATCTTCCCGAAGGGCCGGGCCTGGGTCTTGCGCTCGACGAAGACAAGCTCGCGCACTACCGGCGCGATCGCGCCTGAACAACTTGATTCTCCAGGAGGAATGCCATGCTTTACCTGGTCCGGATGGATGTGAACCTGCCGCATGACCTGCCCGCCGCGCAGGCCGATGACATCAAGGCGCGCGAAAAGGCCTATGCCCAGCAACTCCAGCACGAAGGCAAATGGCAGCAGCTTTACCGCGTGGTCGGCGAGTACGCCAACTACAGCATCTTCGATGTGGCCTCGCACGACGAGCTGCACGCGCTGCTGTCGGGCTTGCCGCTGTTCCCGTATATGAGGATCGAGGTGACGCCGCTGGCCAGGCATCCGTCGTCGATCCGCTAAAGCGCGGCGCACGGCAAGTACAACCCGCATCGTGCGGGCAAGTGGAGACAAAACCATGAAGACGTTGTTCCAGTGGCTGGCCGGTACCGGCCGCGCGGGCGCGCTTGCCCTGGCGGCAAGCCTTTCGTTTGCCGCACCCGCCGCGCATGCGGCGTATCCCGATCATCCTATCCGCTGGATTGTGCCGTTCCCATCGGGCGGTGCGATGGACAACATCGCTCGCACGCTGGGCGAGGACATGTCGCGCACGCTCGGCCAGTCGATCGTGGTCGAGAACCGGCCCGGCGCCGGCGGCAATATCGGGGCCGAACTCGTGGCACGTTCGCCGGCCGACGGCTATACGATGATCATCGTCGCCAATGGCATGGCCGTGAACCCGGCGCTGTACGGCAAGCTTTCGTACGACCCGATCAAGGACTTCGCACCGGTATCGCTGCTGGCGGTCGTGCCCAACGTGCTGGTTGCCAACAAGACGCGCCGGAGCGAGACCACGGTCAAGGACGTGATCGCCCACGCCAAGGCGTCGCCGGGCAAGTTTACCTATGCCTCGGCCGGCAATGGCACGTCAATTCACCTGGCGGCGGAATTGTTCACGTCCATGGCGGGCGTAGACATGCTGCATATTCCGTACAAGGGCAGTGGCCCGGCCATGACCGACCTGCTCGGCGGGCAAGTGGACTACATGTTCGACAGCATCACCTCGGCCAAGCCGCAGATCGACGCGGGCAAGCTGACACCGATCGCCGTCACGACCGCCAGGCGCTCCAGTGCCCTGCCCAATGTGCCGACCGTCGCCGAAGCGGGACTGCCAGGCTACGAGCTGTCGCCGTGGTTCGCGGCCTTCGTGCCCGCCAGGACGCCGCAGCCCGTCATTGACACGCTGAACCGCGCGATGCTGGATGCCCTGCGCAAGCCGGCCGTGCAGAAACGTCTAGCGCTGATCGGTGCCGAACCGATCGGCAGCACGCCCGCCGTGCTGCGCGACCACCTGGCAAAGGAAACCGAGAAGTGGGGGGCGCTGATTCGTCAGCGTGGAATCCACGCTGACTGAATCCAACCATTCCCGCGCTGGCGGGCAGCCTCACATGACCAACTTCGCTCACCATGCCTGCACTGGCACGGCGACCAGCGCCGGTGTGTCTATCCACTACACGATCGAAGGCGACGTCGGTGCGCCGGTGCTGGTCATGTCCAACTCACTGGGGACCACGCTGCAGATGTGGGCGCCGCAGATGCCGGCGTTGCTCAGGCATTTCCGCGTGCTGCGCTATGACACGCGCGGCCACGGCCGTTCGTCGGTGCCCATGAAACCGTTCGGCATGGCTGAGCTCGGCCGCGACGTGCTAGCCGTGATGGACCATGCCGGCGTCGCGCGGGCGCATTTCTGTGGCCTGTCGATGGGCGGCATGACTGGCCTATGGCTGGCGCGGCATCATGCCGATCGCTTCGGCCGTTTCGTGCTGGCCAATACGGCCGCGCTGATCGGTCCCGCATCGGTATGGGACAACCGCATCGCCACCGTGCGCCGTGATGGCATGGCGGCCATCGTGCCTGGCGTGCTGGAACGCTGGTTCTCGCCGTCCTATCGCGCCTCGCACGCACAGGGGATGGAGCCGGTGCGAGACATGCTGCTGGCTTGCGATCCGGCTGGCTACACGGCCAACTGCGCAGCGGTGCGGGATGCGGACCTGCGGGGCCTGCTTTCCGGGGTCGAGGCCAAGGTACTGGTTATTGCTGGTGAGCAGGATGCTGCTACCACGCCTGCGCAGGCGCGGGAAGTCGCCCGGGCGGTGCCGCAGGCGGAATACCTTTCGCTCGATGCTGCGCATCTATCGAACTGGGAGTTGCCGCAGGCGTTTGGTCAGGCGGTGGTGCGGTTTGGTGCCGGGGGCTGACTGGTGCTGGTTGGGACGTCGCTCCTGGGAGGCGCCGAAGTTCCGCCGGCGTAGCCAGGCGACACCCGTTCTCGGCCCAAGCGAAAAAATGTAAGGCGAGAAACGCAGCGCGTGCGGCTACGCCGCGGTCCCGACCGCGGCGCCATTCTCTCGCAACCTCGATCGCCTGAGATCCTCCAGGCCATCTTGTGGCGCACTGTGTCCGATGGACATTGTGCAGATTGATCACACGCTGGCCGCTTTGTAGCTGGTTGATGACGTGAGCGACGCCCCATTGGCCCCGCCATGGCTAAGCATCAACCACGACGTATCGACAAGGACGCGTCATTGGCGCAAACGTTGGGATGGACCGCCCCAACGCGGCAACTGTTGCGTTGCTATTGATCCGCGTTGTCTTGCCGTGAATTTCACCTCTATTTTTTCCAGTCGATCCTGTGCCGCTCCTGCGTGGCCTCATGTCGCGCATCGTCTTCGCTATGCAGGTAGCCGCTGGTCGTCGACAACGAGCTATGCCCAAAGTTGTCGCGCACAAAGCGCAGGTCTACCTGCTGGTCGGTCATGTGCGAGCCGGCGGTGTGGCGCAGCCAGTGCGCCGAAGCGCTGGCCAGCACGGCTGCCTGCCCCTCCCACTCGGGTCCGCGCGCCCGCAGGCGCGCCGCGGCCATGCCGAACACCTCTTTTAGGATTAGGTGCAGCGCGCCGCGTGACAGCGGCTTCTCGCTGCCAGCTTTTCCGATCACCGGCAGCACCAGGGGACGCGTCTCACCGAACTGCGGAGTCGGCGGCAGTGCGTGGGCGCGACGGTAGCGCGCCAGTTCTGCAATGAGCTCGTCGGTCGCCGGCACCAGCCGGATCTTGCTGCCTTTGCCGGTCACCTCCAGCCACCAGCGCTCAGTGCTCTGGGCATCGCGCCGGCAGAAGAACGAGCCCATCGTGGTCGATGTCAGCTCCGACGCCCGCAAGCCGCCCAGATAGAGCACGCTCAGCACCCAGCGGCAGCGCGCCGCATGCAAGCGTTCTCGCGCGCTTTCGGTTGGCATCGCTTCGACGGTTTCCTTGACGGTCGCCCACAGTTCGTGACTGAGGTAGCGCGTGATCCGCGGCCTGGCTGGTGCGCGCCGGCGACGGGCGAGGGCGAGCGGGTTGCCGGCCAGGTAGCCCGCCTCGGTCAGCCAGGCGAACAGCGCGTTCAGGATCACCATGGCCTGGCGCACGCTGCCTGGGGCCAGCGGCCCGGCAAACGGGCGCCAGCCCGGATGGCTGCGCGCGAGCTTCTTGTTGCCAGTCAGCACCCAGCGCATGGCCGGTTGTGGATCCGCGAGGAAGCGCTCGTACGTGAGCAGGTCTTCGTGCGTCAGCGAGGACAGTGGTTTGCCGAGCTGCAGGACCGTCCACAGGATCAATCGCTCGACTTCCCGCCGGTAGGCAGTCAGGGTCGCCGCGCTGTCGGCATAGCGGGCGAGCCAGGCTGTGACGGCGGCAACATCGTCGGCAGCGGCGATGCGAGTGGCGTTGGCCGGAGCGCGGTTGCTGCCGGCGGCGCCGGACAGTGCCGGAGACAGGCGCAAGCGCTCAAGCGGGGTCGGGAGCGGGGCGGCCGGGCCGTCCGCAGGCGGAAGCGCAAGCAGTTCCATAAGTACGCGGCCATATCTATTTCAAGCAGCGGCGAAGCGGGGAAGTAGTCGAATCGGGCCGCCTTCGGCTGCCTTGCCGTCGTTGCCGAATTTCTGGACCCTACACGCGAATGACGAAGTCGAAGAATTCCTCGCGAACATAATTTCGTGATCGTGAAACCATTTCGCGCCTAGGGCGGCTGGAGCTCGTCCTCGGTTACGAGGCCCCCCGGCGTGCTCGCATCGACAACGTCCTTCACGCAAGGGCGGTTCGTCGGTTCGTCAATGGCGACCCAGCTCTCCCCACATCAATCGAGCCAGGGATTCGCCAAAACAATGCCGACCCCTTCGAAGTCCTTGCCGTTGCGCGTGGCCAGGACGGCGGTGTGGTGGCGACAGATGGCTGCGATCTGTGCATCGGCCATGCTTATTGGACGACCCGAGCGTTCACGCTGGGACACGAGCGCGGCGTAGTGCACGGCGGAGTCTTCGTCGAACGGCAACACCCGATCCGCGAATTCCTCTTCGAGCATTTGTAGCGCAGCTTGCCGCAGAATAGTTTTGCGGCGCCCGTCGGGAAGTCGCGCAATACCATACAACAGTTCAGCAACCGTCACAGCGGTAATGGCAAGGGCATCCTGATCTTGTCGGTCGAGCCAATCGATGACGGTTGGCTCTGCCTCGGCCCGCATCACCTCCGACAGGACATTGGTATCGAGCACGATCATGCCGGCAAATCCGGTGACCGAGGTCGCTCCACACGTTGCGGTAATTCCAGCCCCGGATCGGAAAGCGTGGCAAAGCGCTGGCGCAAACGGCTGCCCAAGCCGCCATGGGCGGGCGGTTTGCTGAGTGCGCGCCGAAGAATCTCACGCACCTCCTCCTCCATGGAACGCCCGTGCTGGGCGGCTTCGATCCGCAGCCGTGCTTTTAACTCGTCATCTAGGTTTCGGATGGTAAGCGTCGCCATAAATGTCTCCTGCTTGCACTGACTGCAATGCTAGCACAAGGATGGGCGAATCCCGAGCCGCTGCGCGGGGGACGGATCGTCGTCATTACTAGACATAAGCGCAGTTATGTCTAAAGTTTCACCACCAGAATCACAAACAATACGTATTACGTAGTATTATTGATAACCACATTATCATTTGTTCTGCCGATGGCCCATGCCGCCCTGGATCTGACCGACGCCGCGCTACAAGCCGACCTTGCCGAGCTGCGCGCGCGCTTCCCCGAAACCCGCGCGCTCTACCGCGAGGTTTGCGGTCTGCTGTTCTTTCGCTACGGCGTCACGCCCACCGCCAACAAGCTCTACAGCCTGGTGCGCAAGGGCAGCATGGGCACGCCCGCCGAGGTGTTGCAGGCGTTCTGGCAGGAACTGCGCGGGCGCACGCGCGTCACCATCGACCATCCCGACCTGCCGGAGGCGTTGAAGGACATCGCGGCGGAGGCGGTGCAGACCATCTGGCACGCGGCCAACGAGGCCGCCACCGGCGAGCTGGGCACGCTGCGCGCCGAGGCCCGCGCTGCCGCCACCGCTGCCGAGGCCGAGCGCGACGCCGCGCACGCCGAGACCGCGCTGGCGCGCGAGGAAGCCGCGGCGCTCGTCGCGCAACTGGACGCCGCGCGCCAAACCATCGAGGAGGGTCAGGCGACGCTGGCCGCGGAGCGGCAGGCGCACGCGGCGACCCAGGCGCGGCTCGAAGCGGGGCGGGCGGAGCTGGAGGCCGCGGGGCGGCAACTGGCGGAACTGCGCACCCAATTCTCGACGGAGCTGGAGCGGGCGCGCGAGGCGGTGACGCTCGCGCAGGAACGGGCCGAGGCCAGCGAGCGGCGCAGCTTGCGCGAACTGGACCAGGAGCGCACCGCGCGCCAGAAGAGCGAGCGCACGGCCGAAGACCTGCGCGCTGAACTGGCGGCGGCACGCAGCGAAGCGCGCGATGCGGCCGTGGCGCACGCGGAGGGCCGCGCCAAGCGCGAAGCGCAGGTCGCGGCGCTGGCCGATCGGCTCGCGGTAGCCGAGCATGCGCAACGCAAGGCGGCGGGCGACCTGGAGGCCGTGCAGGCGGAGCTCGCCGCGGCACTGCGCCGGGCCGAGCGCGGCGAAGCGGAAGCAGCGCTCGCGCGCCAGTTGCTGGCCACCCTGCGCGTCGCGCCGCGCGAACGCGACGGCGGTGGCGGTGGCGGTGGCGGTGGCGGTGGTGGAAGGCGGCGCAAGGGCGGCAGTTCGGCGGCGACCGCGCCGGAAGAGCAGGGCGACGGGTCAGGGGGAAGCTCAGCAGGATGAGCTGGGCGAAAAACAGGGCGACGAGCCGGGGGCGGCGCTACCCAGCAATCAGGACGAAGGCAACGACAGCAGTAACGGCAGCGATGACAGCAAAGACTGAGCGGGCGAACGCGATCCGATGGATCCAGGCGCGGAGGGACGACGACGGGCAATCCCCCCAACCTTGCATCACATACGGGCAATCCCCCCAACCTTGCATCACATAAACGCCGATGGGTAAGTTCGAACGACACGCAAGAGACAAGGTCTCACCGTCCATGGGATTATCATCCCGCCAAAGCTGATTACCGACGCAAGCGTGGCGTCATACGATTTCCCCGATTGCGACGAGAACACCTTAGCGACGACGTTCTATACGACGCGTACGACAGTTCTTACTTTCCGCACCGGCAATTTGTGCTGCACGGATCATGGGACGAGGGGTCAGGGTTCTCCCCCTCACATCAGGTTCCCTCCGTTCGCTACACTGACCTGCCTCCATCGGCCGGCGGGACGCCACAACGGGTGCCATCCCGAAACACACCCACGTCTGGCCCCAAACGCGGCGCAAATGGCAAGCGCATCCATGCCCCAGAACCAACCGCCTCCGACCGACCCGCCCGCTGCCATGTCTGCTGCCCTGTCCGGGGCCGCGCCCGCGCCGCGGACGCTGCGTCATGTCATTGCCGATGAGGCGCAGGCAGCCGCCGCCGAACTGAACGGCTGGCAGCAGCGCTACCAGCAGCTGACGCCCGGTGTGTTCCGGGCCGAGGTCTCGCAGGTCACTTACGGCGATGTCCACGTGTTTCGCGAACAGACTACGCAGGCGCTGCTGGAAGAGGGGGAAGCGGCGCGAGGCTATGTCTCGCTCGCCTTGCCGCATGTGCAATGCGAGGATGGCTGGTTCCACGGATATCGCATGCACGGATATTCGCTCCTGTGCGCAGGCAACGGCCAGGCGCTGGCGATGCGCACCCCACGCGAACTTGACCTGACCGGACTGACCATGCCGCTGCCGGCGCTGGACCGCGCCGTCGCGCTGGCGAGCGGCGAACCACGCCGCCTTGACCAGCTGGCCGGCGTGCGCCAGCTGCGGCCGGCGGTCGGCAATGAACTGCGCGCCGCGTTGCTGTCGGTGCTGGCGACCGCGGCCATCGAAGCGGAGGTGTTCAGCAACCGCTTCGTGGAGAGCGCGATGCGTGACGCCTTGCTGCTGGCCGCCGCGACCGCGCTGACCGCGGACGACGACCGCTCGCGCGAACCGCTGCCAACGGCAGGGGCGCGCCGCCAGCTGGTGGCCGATGCCTATGCGCTGGTGCGTACCGCGCCGGACCACGGCTGGAGCGTCCTGGCGCTGTGCGAGCGCCTGGGCGTGTCGCGCCGCACGCTGCAATACAGCTTCAACGAAGTCACCGGCCTGGCGCCGCTGGACTTCGTGCGTGCGGTGCGCATGAACGGCGTGCGCCTGGCGCTGCGCGCCGGCCCGGCGGAGCCGGTCGGCGCCGTGGCGGCGCGGTTCGGCTTTCATCATCTACCGCGTTTCGCGGCGCAATACCGCGCCTTCTTCGGCGAACTGCCGTCGCAGACGCTGGCACGGCGCCGCGGCACGGCCTAGGCCATCATCGCGCGCGGCAGGTGGCGGCCCACCCAGTCGCGTTCCTGCTCGTAGGCGCGCGCCAGCCGCAGCACGCCCAGGTCGTCGCGCGGACGGCCGATCAGCTGCAGGCCCATCGGCAAGCCGTCGTGGCTGAAGCCCACCGGCACGCTGATCACCGGGCAACCCGACAGCGTCCACGGGAAAACCACTTCCATCCAGCGGTGATAGGTGTCCATCTGCCGGCCGGCAATCTGCTTCGGCCACGGCTCGCGCACGTCGAACGGGAATACCTGCGCGGTTGGCACCGCGATGAAGTCATGGTTGGCGAAGACCTGCTGCAGCGCCTGTGCCCAGGCGCTGCGCTCGGCGCTGGCGGCATAGATGTCGGCGGCATCGAGCCTGAGCGCGCCTTCGATTTCCCACACCGCTTCGGGCTTGAGCAGGGCGCGCTTGGCCGGGTCGCGATAGAACGGCAGCATGCCGTTGCCGACCAGGAAATGCCGGTGCACCAGCCAGGTCTTCCACAGGCGTTCCGGCGCGAAGGGCGGCCTGATCGCCTCGACCGATACGCCGAAGGCCGGAAACGCCTGCAGCGCCTCTTCGCACAGCGGCAGGATGCCGTCTTCCATCGGCAGGTACCCGTCCCAGTTGCCGAGCCACGCCACGCGTTTGCCTTTCAGGTTGGCGTGCAGCGTGGCCATCACGTTGTCTGGCGTGAGCCCGGCCAGCACCTCGTCGCGCGCGAGCGCCAGCGGGGTACGCGGATCGGGTCCCGACTGCGTGGCCAGCAGCAACGCGACGTCGGCGACGGTGCGACCCATCGGACCTTCGTAGCCGAGTTGCTGCAGGAAGACCTCGGCGGTCGGGCCATAGGGTACCCGGCCCATGGAAGGGCGGAAGCCATACACATTGCAATAGCCGGCCGGATTGCGCAGCGAACCGCCGAAGTCGCTGCCGTCGGCCACCGGCAGCATCCGCAGCGCCAGCGCCGCGGCCGCGCCGCCGCTGCTGCCGCCGGCGCAACGGGTGGCGTCATAGGGGTTGCGGGTGGCGCCATAGACCGGGTTGAAGGTCTGCGAGCCCAGCCCGAACTCCGGCGTATTGGTCTTGCCGACCAGGATGGCGCCGGCCTTGCGCACGCGCTCGACGATGATTGCGTCGGACGCTGGAACGTTGTCCTTGAAGATCGGCGAGCCGAAAGTGGTGCGGATGCCGCGCGTCAGCGCCAGATCCTTGGGCGCCTGCGGCATGCCGTGCATCCAGCCGGCCGACTTGCCGGCAGCCAGCGCCTGGTCGGCGGCCTCGGCTTCCCGCAGCAGCACGTCGCGCTCGCGCAGCGCGACGATGGCGTTGGAAGCCGGGTTGACGCGGTCGATATGCGTCAGGTAAGCGGCCATGACCTCGCGGCACGAGACGCGGCGCGCATGGATCTCGCGCGACAGTTTCCAGGCCGGCATCATCACGATCGCGTCGGGCGCGCCGCCTGCCACCAGGCTTGCCGCATCGACGCCGGGGCTTGCGGCAGCGGCGGGGCGCGCCAGCGCGGCGCCGGCCGCGGCCGTGGTCAGGGCGGTGCCGGCCAAGCGGCCGAGCCATCGGCGGCGGCCCGACTGCAAGACAGCAGCGGCGTCGGGGGAGGGAGAGGTCGTCTTCATGGTCGTACTCATTGCGGCCGATCCGCGGCTCAGACCGCGATCATCACCGACTTGGTCTCGGTGTAGTGTTCGAACACGGCGCGGCCCATCTCCCGTCCGATCCCCGATTGCTTGAAGCCGCCGAACGGCATGGCGTTGTCGAGCAGGTTATGGCAGTTGACCCATACCGTGCCGGCCTTGATGCGCGGCACCAGCCGGTGCACGCGCGACAGGTCGTTCGACCACACCGATGCCGCCAGCCCGAACGGTGTGCCGTTGGCGCGGCCGACCACCTCGTCGATCTCGTCGTAGGGCAGGGCCACCACGACCGGCCCGAAGATTTCCTCCTGCACCACGCTGGCGCTGTCCGGCGCGCCGGCAAGCACGGTCGGACGGAAGAAGTGTCCGCGCGAAGTGTCCGCCGGGCCGCCGCATACGAGCGTCGCGCCGTCCTCCACGCCGGCCTGCACATAGCCGGCCACGCGCTGGCGCTGGCGTGCCGAGACCAGCGGCCCCATGGTGGTATCGGGCTCGATGCCCGCGCCCAGCCGGAAGCCGTTGGCGATGCCGGCGAGCGCCTCCACCGTGGCGTCGAAATGCCGGCGCGGCAGGTACAGCCGCGAACCCGCGGTGCAGACTTGCCCCTGGTTGAAGAAGATGGCCTGCGCCGCGCCGGCCGCGGCGGCCTCGGGCGACATGTCGTCGAGCATGATCACCGGCGACTTGCCGCCCAGTTCCAGCGTGACGCGCGCCAGCCGCTGCATGGCGGCGGTGCCGACCCGCTTGCCGACCTCGGTCGAGCCGGTGAAGGTTACCTTGTCGACGTCCGGGTGCGCCACCAGCGCCGCGCCGCAGTCCGCGCCGCCGCCCGTGACGATATTGACCACGCCGGCGGGATAGCCGGCTTCGACGATCAGCTCGCCCAGGCGCAGCGCGGACAGTGGCGTTTCCTCGGCCGGCTTGAGCACGACCGTGCAGCCGGACGCCAGCGCCGGACCGAGCTTCCACGCCGCCATCAGCAGCGGGAAGTTCCACGGGATGATGGCGCCGACCACGCCCACCGCCTCCTGGCGGGTGAAGGTGACGAACTCGCGCTCGCGCACCAGCGGCACCGACACGTCCAGGCTCTCGCCGTGCAGCTTGGTCGCCCAGCCGCCCATGTAGCGCAGGAAGCTGGCGGCGGTGGCCACGTCGACGGCGCGCGCCATGCTGGCCGGCTTGCCGTTGTCGAGCGCTTCGATCTGCGCCAGTTCGTCGGCATTGGCCTCGACCAGGTCGGCCAGGCGCAACAGCAGCCGTTCGCGATCGGACGGGCGCATCGCGGCCCACGGCCCCTGTGCGAAGGCATGGCGCGCGGCCTGCACGGCGGCGTCGATGTCGGCGGACTTGCCGGCAGGCACCTCGGCCAGCGGCGATTCGGTGGCGGGGTCTTCGCTGACGAAGACGGCGCCATCCGCCGCGGCAACCCACTGGCCGCCGATCAGCATGCGTTTGGGGCGTTGCAGGAAGGCGCGGGTAGCGGGCAGAAGCAGGTCGGTGCGGATGTTCATGGGTCTCCTCGTCGGATCGTTGTTTGTATGGCGGTTTCGGGTTCAGCGGCCTGGCAGGATCGCGGCGCGGTGCGCGGCGACATCGTCGAGCCGGTCGTTGCGGTAGCGGGTCACTTCCTGCGGCGTGTAAGGCGCCGCGTCGCGCTGCGCGGTCAGCGCGGGCAGCATCCAGTTCATCAGCTCGGCGATCTGGACGTCGGTCAGGTCCGAGCCGGACGTGCCGGGCACCTGCACCAGGTACGCGCGGCCCGCGGCGGAGCGCAGCAGCTGCGGCACGGTGAGGCGCATGTCGGGAATGCCGGCGGCGGGCTTGCCCGAGCCATCCGGCAGGTGGCAGCCCGAGCAGTGCAGCATGTAGCTGGCCTGGCCGCGCTGCAGCCTGCCCTCGGCATGCGCCGCTGCGGCAACCAGGCAGCAGGCCAGGGTAGCGGCGACTCGCGCGACGCGGCGCGGCGCGGCGCGGGCCATGTCAGCGTGCCTCGCGCAGCTTGCGCACGGCACCGGGGGTCTTGCGCTCGGCACGCGCCGCGGCCAGCGCCTCGGCGCCGCCGACGGACCCGGGCTGCCCGTTCTGCGCGTTGAGCCACGCCATCACCGCCAGCAGCGAGGTGTCCGGGAGCGCGGCAAAGGGCGGCATGACGCCGTTGAAGGACTGCCCCTGCGATTCGATGGGCCCTGCCAGTCCATGCACCAGCACGTTGGCGAGGTAGGCCTGGCCGGCCGGCCCGCGCAACCGCTCGCGCAGCGCATTGGCCAGCGGCGGCGCGACCCCGGCAATGCCGGACGCGTCGGCGTTGTGGCAAGCCGCGCAATTGGCGGCGAACAGGTCCTTGCCTTGCGCGGCAAGGTCGGCCGCGGCGGCGGGCAGGTTGGCCAGCAGTGCCGCACCCGCGGCGGCGATCAGCAGCGACGGCTTCATTCCTGAACTCCCAGAATGATCGAGGTGGTGCAGTGGAACATCGTGCTGGTGTTGCTCATGCACCAGTTGACGTCGTTGTGAACGCCGAGCTTGTAGCCCGGGCGCTCGCGCTCGTTGGTATTGCATTCGCAGCGGCCGCAGGTGGTTTTGCCGCAGCAGTCGTTGTAGCTGACCATGTAGTCCTTGCCGTCAGCGGGGTTGCGGCAGGTGCCGACCCACGACACTTTCGACGGTTCGGTGCCGGGCGGACACGTGGTCGAGGTGCCGCCGCAGCAAGAGCACAGGAAGCCGTCGACTGCGCAGTATTTCCAGTAGTCGCACGCGGTCTCGTCGGCCGGCTTGCCGGTGCGGGCGCCGTGCGCGGCGGCGGCATGGGCGCTGCGGTCGAAGGGAAGCACCGGCAGCACCATGCCGCCGACCATGGCCTTGCCCAGCGTGGACAGCACGCTGCGGCGGCCGACACGCTGCGCGGCCCGGCGCGCCTGGCGCTCGAAGAGGTTGTCGAACCACATCACACGTTCTCCTTGCGCTCAGGCGTGGGTTTCGAGGAACTGCTGGACCGACGCCACGTTCAGGTCCATGGCGGTGAACAGGCTTTCGAGCTGCTCGCGCGAATTGACCAGGCCCTTGGCGCGCAGCGTGCCTTGCCGGTCCAGCAGCACGCCATACGGCAGCTTGCCGATCTGCAGGTGCATGCCGAGCTCTTTCGACAGCACGTATTCGAATTCACCCAGGCCGGCCTGCTTCAGGAAGGCCAGATGCTCCGGCTGCTCGCCGTCAGACGCCAGGACGATGCGCAGCCAGCTGCGTTCGCTGGCGCGGATCGACTTCAGCACCGGAATCAGCTTCTTGCAGATCGGGCAGGTCGGCGACAGGAAGAACATCAGCGTGGCGTCGGCTTGCGGGCCGCCCACAGCGACCGCGCCGCCACGCACGTCCTGCAGTGCGAACGGCTGCAACGGCTGGCCCACGCGCGGGCCGGCGTCGATCACCAGCGCGCCCATCGGGGCCACGCGTTCATAGAGGATGCCGACCTGGCGGGCCAGCGCATACAGGCCGAACAGCAGCGCCAGCACGGCGATCCACAGCACGACATTGGCAATCACAAGAGCAGTCATTTCGGTCTCGGTCAGAAGGAAATCAGGGGATGGTGGGTTCAGCCGCGGGCCCGGGCCGCGTTGGCCAGCAATTGCGTGCTGCCCAGCCACATCAGCAGCAACGCCAGGGCGCAGAAGCCGGCGGCGGCAAAGTCAAGCGGTGCCAGCGCGCGCACCGGAGCGGCAGCGGCGGATGCGGCCGCTGCGCCCAGTACCGCGAGCAAGGCGGCATTGCGCCATGCCAGGCCGCCCGACAGCGGCACGTCCTCGGCATCGCAGCCGCAGCGGATATCGCGGCGGCCGCGCGCCAGGTTGATGCCGATGGCAGCGGTGGCCAGGCCGACGACGGCAAGGCCGGCGAGCGCCGAACTCGCGTGCAGCGGCCGTGCCACCAGCAACGCCGCCGCGCCCGCCTCGGCGGCAACGAAAGCCATGGCCGCGGCACGGCTCCACGCGGCGGGCACCAGCCGGTAGGCGTCGAAGGCCGCGTGGAAACGCTCGAAGTCGCGCAGCTTGGACAGCACCGACATCAGCAGCACCAGCGCCGCGGCGGCACTGCAGGCCGCGGTGACGAGCGGATCGGCAAGCAGCATGGCGGCGGTCATTGGTGGGCCTCCACCTGCACGGCGTTCTCGGTCACGTTGTCCAGCCGCGCCACCGGCTTCAGGCGTGCCGCGGGATCCAGCGCGACCACGCCGGCCTTCATCGCATCGAGCGCATACAGCGTTGGCCTGGCGCCTTGCGTAACGGTCAGTGCCAGCGCGTTCTGCCCCGGCGCGCGCGCGACGCGCTTCTGGCGGGCCAGGTCGATGGTCCAGATCTCCGCCGCGGGCGTCTTGTGGGAGCCCTCGCGGCTCCTCGGATGCATGCCGACATAGAGCCGCTGCGTGGCGGCGTGCAGCGCGAACAGCTGATAGCCGCCGGGCTTCCAGCCTCCGCGGGCGTCGGCGGCATCGACCATGGGCCAGGGCTTGCCGAAGGACGGCGCTTCGCCCGACAGGTCGGCGGTATAGACATTGCCGTTGAAGGACACGAAGTACAGCGTGTTGCCGATGCGCTCCGCATGCAGGAAGACCGGGTCTTCCTGCGGATCGAACATGCGCGCGCTGCGCTTCTGGCCGGCAGGCTGGCCGCTGGCATCATGCGTGACGGTCAGCATGGCGCCGTCGCTGCACAGCGAGTGAAAGCGCTGGCTCGACGCGGCGCTGGCAAAGATGCCCCAGCAACCCGGTGTCTGGACCTCGGACGCAAGCTTGTTCTCTTTCAGGTCGACGATGCTGACCGAGGTCGCCGGCGTGGCATTCTGCACATACAGGAAACGGCCATCCGCGGACGTGGCGATAATGCCCCGGTAGTTGAGCGACTGCGCGTGGCGCGGCGGGATCACGATCTCGCTGCGGTAGGCCAGCGTGTCGGCGTCGTACAGGCTGACCACGTCGGTCCGTTCGCCGCGCGACAGGCGCGGGTAGAAGGTAGACACCACATAGATGGTGCGCTTGTCCGGCGACAGCAGCGACTGTCCGCCGAAGCCGGTCGGCACCAGCCCGAGGTACTTCATCTGCTTGCCGTCGACCACGTGCAGGCGGCCGTCCACCATGTGGCGGAACGCGACGTCGGAGATGTAGAGGCGGTTTTCATCGGCCGGCGCCAGCCTGGCCATGGTCAACGTCTCGGGCGGCAGTTCGGCCGCGGCGCTGCCCGCGCCAAGCGCGACCGCTGCGAGCGATATGACAAGGCACCCTGCGCGTAGCGCCGGGGTGGCCGAACGTGGAAGCTGCCGCGCCGGGTTGGTGCGGCGTGCGTTCCTGCTTGGGTGCGTCACGACTGTCTCCTGTGGGAAGCGGGATGGAGGCAGTCTATGAAGCGTCGGGGCCGGAGCGTTAGCCGGAATCGGCAACCGGCGTACCGGGAAATCTACTGAGTCGGGGCGTACGTGCGACGGGCCGGCGGTGGCGAGCGGGGCCAGGGTAGGCATTGTTGGCGCCCGTGCGGCCTGATCGGGCCTCGCGGCCGCCGCCATGGGTATCCGATTTTGGCAATCGTGCGGCGCTCGCGGCGCCTGGACACCCACTTGCTAAAGTCAGGCGGCCTTCGCCGATGGCCTCCAAGCAGCCACGAATTCATCGCGCACACTCGCAAATGGCTGGACCTAGGGCGACCCAGGATCGCAGCCGTCCCCCTGTTCCCCGCAGTAGCGTTCGCGCATGCAGCACATGGCGCCCCTTCCAATGGTGCTGGAACGGGCTGGGCGATTCAGGTCCATATCGGCATTCGTGACTACGACAGGATCTGTAATCCTCGATAGATCGCGGACCTCAATCGTCTACTCGGCAATGATGTATAAGGTGCCTTCGTTCTGTTCGTGGAGGCACGGGGGATTTGGGTTCGACGCCGATCTGAGGGAGAAAGACAACCTGATGAGGCTTACGGATAGGAGACGTGTGGCTTCGTTTAGCCGATGACGGGGAGGGGCAGGGCGACATACCGGACTGGCTGCGGCGGGCGGTCAATGTGGGGCAGTCGGTGGAGTTTTACCGGCTCACGCGGAAGTCCGTGACAGGCGCCGGGTAGCTGCACCGGGGATGAAAGGCGCTGTGATGCTCAGAACGTGTGGCGCAGCCCTAAACCGACACCCGCCATCGTCTTCTGGCCATTACCGAGTGCATAACTGCTGCCAAGATAGAGAGAGCTTATGAAAGAGGCAGCCGGACCAGATTCCATCATCAAACCGGCATTCCTTGCGTAAGCGGTTGTCAGGTAAAGAGAGGTGCGTTTCGAAAGTGCGTAGTCCGCGCGCAGCGCAAGCTGCCAGGGATTGGGGCGGCTGGTATCCCCCAGGAAGTTCTTGAGATCCTGATAGTTGTAGGCAACTGCCAGGTCCCAGGCAGGAGCAACGTGGCAAACCGCACCGAGGGAGTACAGATCATCCCGCTGCAACACGTGACCGTCGGCGCTCTTGTTTTCGCCCCACCGGTAGCTTCCCATCACAGTGACCGGACCGATCGCATAACTTGCTGCAACCGCTGCCCTCTTGAAGGCGCCAGTTCCGACCGTGCCACCAGTGGTGCCGGTGGAGGGATTGAACTGGTCATACGCAACGGATAAGCCTAGCTTTCCGGCGAAGTAGTTAAATCCCGCGCCGTAACCCGTGTCGCGACGAAACTGCCCGGCGACTTCACCATCACCACCTACCGCTATGCCGTTGAGGTCTGCCGGGGGAACGGCTACCCCGGTACCGAATGACCAGTGAGCCATGGCTGTCAATGGACCGAACGTGCCACTGTACGCGACAGTATTGTCCTCGCGAAGGTTAGGACCAACCATCGCCAGAACCGGATCGTACTGGGGCGCGAACGCCATTGGCGTAAAGTTCGCCAGGGCTAGCATGAGCGACGTATATTGCCGTCCAAAGGTGAGGCGGCCGTAATTCGCGCTCTGTACCCCCAAGAACGCCTGGCGATCAAACATTCGCCCTGGCATCGCCATGGTGCTGTTATCAAGGTTGAAGCCGCTTTCAAGCGCAAAGATGACTTTCAGGCCATTGCGGATTTCCTCTTCACCACGTATCCCCCAGCGGGAACCCGCAACACCGCCCGAGTTAATGCGATAAGCGCTGTTGGACGGCCCTGGATTGAAATGGTTTGCAGCCGTTGGTATTTTCCCGACATGGTTGACATACTCAATGTTGAGATCCACCACGCCGTAAAGGGTCACGCTCGACTGCGCCCAGCAAGCCGCGGAGAACTGGGCCATGACAGCCAGTGCGGCCATGGACGGAATCACCGTACTTTTCATCCTTGTCGCCTCTCGCTGCTTTTTTTTAAAAAAAGCAGTGCTTATTATCTGCCTAAGAGCTTGATATTCCGACGTGCATTTGTGCTGGCGTGCATCGCCCGATAATTTCCAACCGTCGGGAAATGAAGGGTAGTGCCCTGGTTCCCTTAGCAGCTTATCGACCCAAAGATTCGCGTTTGGGTAGGCGATCGGTACGTGGTACGAAGCGTGCCGGCGGAGGACTTCATGTTTGGCCAACAGCGAGGGATCGGCCCTGCGGTGGAGCTACCGGGCCGATTGATCGAGCAGGCGGGATTGGCACGCGGGGACAGTCACGCGAAGCGGTCATGATCCCCGTGCGCGTGGCGCAGCCGCTGCTACAGCATCGCCGCTGCGTGCAGCCCGGGGCGCCGCGCGGCCCACGGCATCGCCTGCTCGAGCTGTGCGGCCAACTGCAGCAAGGTGGCTTCGTCACCCATCGGCGCGGCGCAATGCACGCCGAGCGGCAGATCGCCCGCCATCGCCAACGGCAGGGAGATTGCGGGCTGGCCGGTGAAGTTGAAGAGCGCTGGGTAGGGGACGTATGCGAACAAGTGGTCGAAGTAACTCTGCGCGTCGAGTGACGGATCGTCTTGGTTAAAGTAGCCCAGCGGCGCGGTGGGTGTACGCAAGGTGGGCGTGATCAGGATGTCGTAGCGCGCGAAGAAGGGTGCGACGGAGCGCGACACGGCGTTCATTTGCGCCATTGCCAGTTCCACATCGAGCGCGCTAAGCCGCAGTCCGTGCTCTACCGTGGCGCGGGTGCAAGCCTGCACTTCGGCCAGGGCCTTGTCCAGCGACATCTGCCGCATCTGCGCCAGCCCAACCAGGCCGGCGGCCAGGAAGGTCGACCATAGCGTGCGCGTGGCCGAGAGGAAGGCCTCGTGTGCGTACGACGGGGTGGCCCATTCCACTGCATGCCCAAGTCCGGCCAGCGTGCGTGCAGAGGCCTCGACCGCATCAGTTTGACGCGCCGCTGGCGCATGACGCGCAGGGTGCCTTCGCCGGCGTTCCCTTCCTGATCAAGGACGTGGTGCTGCACGCCGAGGGCGTGCGCAGCGAGATCGGTAGCCATCTGGCTGCCGGCATCGCATCGCATCGAGCGCGGCAGCGGCATCGCGCACGCTGCGGCACACCACGCCTTCGATGCCCAGGCCCATCAGTGGCTGGCCGTAGTCAGGACCGGCGCTGACGCGGCCGCGGCTGGGCTTGAGGCCGACCAGGCCGCAGGCGGCAGCCGGGACACGGATCGTTGCGCCAGCCGACAGTGCGCTGATGAGGCGTTTTCGCCGCGCCGGCTTCGCCACGATGGGACGCACCCACACGCCTGAGTTCGGCTTCAGTGCCACCACCGAGAGCGCGTTTGGCGGCGCCACCCGCAACCCATGGAACCCGGCGCATAGCGCGGGGGGCTCCAGTGGCGGCGCAGCCGCTGCAGTGGCGGCCGGCATCGTGCCGATCGCACATGCCAACGATGGTGGTGGCTCGGATGGCCTGCGCATAGGGCTGCGGGGGCGCCGCCATCAGGAAGGGGTCGCCGGGCTCCGGTCCCTGCCAGTCGCCGCCGCGGCAGCTGCGGATCGCGGTGGCCACGCAGTTTCCCGGCGCCGAGCCGGCGGAGCGGCCCTGCATCATTTCGATGATGGCATTGATGCGCGGGTTAAGCGCGGCCGCGGCTTCGCGTGCGCATTGCTGTGCCTCAGCGGCGCTGATCTCCTTCCGTCGGATGCGTTCAGCCAGTGCGGTCGCGTCGTGGCTGCTGTACTCGGCCAGGTTCGTTCATTTGAACGACTGTTCCCGCAAGGCGTCGCGGCCTAGGCTACGCAGCATTCCCACAACGACACAACACGGAGACACCCATCATGACAGCGCACCGAGCTGCTCGGCCGAGATACGGGACGGGGACAAATCGGTGTGCGATGCCATGCGGAACCTCCTGACGCGATCCTAACATGCACAACACGCAGACGCCCTCATCGCTGCTGGAGCTCTACGCGTTGGCGGCCGACGCCGAGGTGCGGAGAGCAGGCGATCGGTTGCTGGGTTGGCTAGCCGGCCATATTTGCTTCGACGCCGCGTGGTTCGGCCGTTCGACACTGGAGGCCGGACTGCTCGCGCCGCACGATAGCCACATCCGCGGCCTGGATCCCGATTTCGTAGCCGACTGGCGCCGCGTGCGCCATGTCGACCCGGTGGCGCCTGCGGCGATGCGGCGCCCCGGCTGTGGCATCGCAATGAAGATAGACGAACTCCCGCTGTCCTCGTTGCGGGCTTTCGGCGAGGACCACCGCATCGGTGGTGTTCTGGGGGTGGTGCTGCACACATCCGCGTCGCCATGGTGGACTCACCTGGCCCTGTACCGCCGCGAGCCCGCGGCCTACTGCGCGCGCGACCAGGCGCTGCTGGAATTGCTAACGCCGCATGCGTCGGCGCTCGACCTGCGGCGCCCCAAGGACGCTGCGCTGGCGTTGCTCAGCCCGCGCGAGGCCGAGGTTGCGCGCCTTTTCGGCATGGGCCAGAGTTACAAGGCAGTGGCGCGAGCGCTGGGCAGCTCGCCAGCCACCGTGCGCCACCATCTGCGGCAGGCCTACGCCAAGCTCGGTATTACAAGCAAGGTGCAGATGGCACGGCTGGTATGCGGCCAGGCCACCGAAGCCTGAACGCGCCTCCATCGGGCTCCGGGTTCGCAATGCGGTCGCGGATGCGAGCCAGGCAACCCGGGTGATGATTTGCTGGGAACCGCTTCGCAGGCGAGGTTGGAGACGAACCAATGTGCCGGGCGAGCGCGCGATTCGTCCCACATGGGACCTATACCTTCGGTACGTTCCAATCACGTTATCGAATATGACGCCTTCTCGTCTTCGAGTCGCTTCTCTCGATGGGCTGTTGGCATTCGAGGCCGCGGCCCGCTACGGCACGTTCGAGCGCGCCGCCGAAGCCCTCTGCGTCACCGGCAGTGCGGTCGCCAAGCGGGTGGCCGCGGTCGAGCAGATGCTTGGCGTTTCAACTGGTGGACAGAGGCGGAAGGACGCTGTGCTCCCGACGCCGGCAAGGCCTATCTCCAGCAGGTGATCGGCCCGCTTCGCATGCTGGCGGCGGTACCCTTGCATCGACCCCGCGACCGGCGCAGGCAGCGATTGCGCGTTTGCTCGCCGCCGACCTTTGCGCGGCAGATCATCGCCCCTGGTGCTTGCCTATCGGATCGGCGCGCGGCTGCGCGAGCTGGATTCGTTCCAATACCATCCCACCGCATTGCCTACCCGCCGCATCTGGCGGGCGGCCTGATATCGGAAGCTGCCCGTTCGGCCGGCGCAATGCTGATCAATGGCGAGGGATGAATGGCAGGTTGCGGCATGATCATTCGATCAGCCCGCGGGCGGCCTGCCTGACGTCGGGCGAGGAGAAGCGGAAGACGGCGCGATCCAGCAAGTAGTGGATGAAGCCTGTCGCGAAGCCCAGTGCCAGCAGCGCCGGCGCGTAAGGCGAGGAGCGCAGCCAGCGCGCCGCCTCGCCGAAGATGCGATCGGCGTAGGCGTATTCGTCGGTCACGGCTTCCACCTCTAGCACGGGTAGCAGCAAGGTGGAGATGACGGCGAGGACGAGCAGCACTGCCCAGCCGCGTCGATTGATGGGTGCGAGCAGTTGCTGCCAATGTGTGCCGGGCGCCTGAGCCCTACCGGAAGCTGCGAGCGAGGTGAGTCCCATTGCCGCGCTCCAATGTTGTACGCTCCACAGCACGATGAACAGGAACGGGTCGCGCGCGAGGAAGGCGAAGAGCACCATGGACGAGACGCTGACGATGTAGGCCACGCGCGGCAACGATGCACGCTGCGAGCGCAGTTCGACGTATAGCATCAGGCCAGTCAGGATCATGACGAAGGCAATGCCGCCATCGTGCAGTGTGCGCGCGAACACGTCCGACCAGCCCACCCCCAGCAACGGGTCGACCCAGCGATCCTGGAAGGCTATCAATCCAGCCAAGGCGTCTGCCAGCACAACCAAGCCGCCGCCCACGACGAGCGCGAACCACCGGTCAAGCCGTCGCGTGACCGCGTCGGATGCTCGTCCCGCGCGCGAGCGGTAGAGGCTAAGTAGCCCAAAATGCTGCGCGGCGAAATGGTGACTCACCAGCAGGTAGTCCAGCACGGCCAGCCAGACCACGCGCTCAGTCACCGGGATCGGCAGCACCCTCTCAGGCGCCAGAAGCAGGGCGAAGCAGGCCACGGCGATGGTCAACGGGGCCACTACGAAGCGTAGCCGCTGAGTCGTGAGCAGAGGACGGTAGGCCGGGGTTGCGTAGGCCAACCAGGCCGACGAGACGCGGTGGCCGAACCATAGAGGGACCGCAAAGGCAAAAAACAGTCCGTCCACAGGGCTGGCGCGCACGTCGTCATGGCCCCAGGCCAGCAGAAGGACCAGGGGGGCTAACCACAGCGCATTCAGTACCCAAACCAGGTCCCAAGCCGGGTTCTTGATCCAGCGCATGGTGGGATTTCTGGCTGCGCCGCTGCCGCGCAACTGGCCATTGGCCATGGAGGAACTCCAGGAAGTTGCTTGCGAGTGGTGGTTTCAGCATATGCGCATAAGGATCCGGAGGACAAACACTTTCCTGTCTCCGGGCGACGCTCGCAGGCCGACTTCGAAATGGCGGCTCTATAAAGTTCTCGTGCAGTAGTGCCAGTTCAGCAGCCAGTTCAGGGTTCGGAACGCCGTCATTTCCTCACAGATCGAACGGCAGTTCATCGGCCAATTCGCTCATCATCGGAAATACAACGGCTCAAACGGCCGACAAGCGCCGCCCCCAAAATGAAGCCGGGCAGGTTGCGATGAAAATGAATTGTGCATCACTTTAAACCTGATTCTTCGCGAGCGGTCTATCAAGGGTAATGGTATGACGCCAATCCGTCGGGCCTGAACAACCTGCCGGCGGAATGGCCGAAGAAGTATGCGAAATACGTGGACGGCGATTAGGGACCGCGATCACCAAGGCCCTGCCGGAACTGAGGACGACGGAAATGACCGCTCGTTCCGGAACACGACTTTGAATTCCAGGCGCAATGCAACTGCTTGCTCGCCTCTTCAAACGATGGCGCCAAAGTGGGAGGCGCCGAGGCCAAGCGCAAAGTCATCGTTGGACGACACGTACCCAAGGGCACATCCGCGATTGGCGGCAGCACCTGTTGTGACTTCCGCCAACAACTTTTCACTCAGGCGCCTGGCTCGGCTCGTGCATTGCAACACGTTCGGTACTGCCGCGTGGTTCGACTCGTGAGGCTTGCGGCTTTGGGATGCTGCTACGTCGCTCATGTTGCTAGCGGTAAATGGGGCAGCATTCCGACCTGGTCAGGAACGTTGCAACGACGGCATTCGACGGACTCAACGGTTCCGCCAACACAAGCCGTATTGAGTCCATCCATCTATCAGGCTCAGTCGACATGCCGCTGCAGCCGTATGCCATAGCGCTTAGACGCAAGCTCCGGCGCATGGCCGGTGTGCAATGCAAAAGCACATCAAGGCCGGCTCTTTGGCGCTGAAGCAGGGCTGCTTTGCGTTGCAGCTGCAGATGCCCCTTCGCCGCCGGCATGCCCCTTATTGTTGTCAAGCTTGCCATTCGCCCTTTTGGCACTTTCGCCGGAGGCACCTCCCGCAGCTTGACTCGGCCTCTCCGCACGCTTGCCAGTGTCCGTCCCAGGCGTTGGGGGAGAGCCGTAGCGCCCTCCCTGTGCCCAAGCCGCGACGGTTAGCGAGAGGGTGGCAAGTAGGGCTAGGGATTTCATTGCCGTCTCCAAAGCTTCATTTGGTCATGTCGCTCTCGGCTCATTGCCGATTGCGACTGGAAGTCCGATGATGAGCGTGAAGATCATGGCACCTTAGCAGTTCTGCGGTCCTCCGCGTCGCAGTCTCGGGAAACTTGCTCGGCGAGTTCAGAAACGCTGTGGATCATCAGAACCGCGGCCTCTGTCATCGCTGTATCGACACCTGTGACAATGGATGCGTAGCGACGTGCATAGGTAACAAGCTGCTCATGGGACTGTCAGACATCGTGATTGGTTGGTTGATGAAAACTTCTTCAACACCCTTATTTGATATGTGGCTAGCTACGGCCGTGGTTGTGCGTCTATATTAGGTCGCGAAATGCGACAGCGATGTCAGGAAACTCCTATTTTCACGAATAGAAAACGAAGAGCGTTGGCACCGTCCAGCGGGAAGGGCGCGCGTGGCGTGGCCCAGTACTGGCCGAGGGGGAGGGGCGCGATTGTCTTTGGCATGCTTATCAGGCCCGGTGTGGTGTTACGGGAGCGCAGTGTAACCCTCGTTACTGCGAAACCAAGGGCGGGGTCAATTTTGCAATGGGCGTAGCTACGGTACGTGGCACCTTTGTGTAGTCTTGCCACCAAATCATCTCCAGTCCAGTGCGAAGTTCCATGGCACGATACCTTCGATTTGCGGCCCTGACTTTCGGCGTTGGCGGCCTCATCGTGGTCGCCGCCATCGTTTCCCGGCAAGTATATCTACGGAGTGCCGCAGCGGCTGGCGTGTCCAACGCTGATGAAGAAGCGGCGAGATTGATGTTGATCCGCTGCGAGTCAATGCATGACCGTCTGCAGAATCGGCACGGCTCTGCAAGAGATGGCGATGAGTTGCCTCCCGCTCGCTGTAGGGAGTTGTGAGCGTGGCGAGCGCAGATCCTGCAGTGTGCGGGCGCCCCGCTGCGCGGAGACGGCATCGCGGCCGCTGTACGCGTGATTGCCGCTGATCTCACGTCCGGCGCGCTGGGCGCATGGAACGGGTGGCGGCCTGGGTCGACTGGCGGCCGGAGCGGCATGCGCCAACGCCGACAAATGCCACAGCGCAGCATGAGCAACTCTAGCCCAGGAACAAGACCGCACGCCCGGCTACACCGACATCACCATCAGCATGGTGGACTTCGAGCAGGCGTTTTTTGTCCTGAGATCTTGCGGTGCTAATACCGCAAGATCGCATCCCTAAGCGAGAAGGGCCGGACTTGTGGGCGCGCTACAGGTTAGCAGGGGCATGTTCGATGCGTGCCGGGACAGCTCGGAGCGGGCCGATTTTTCCAACCGTCGTACTGCTCGTGAGACAGGATGACGGCATTGGGCGCGTCACGGCGCGTGATTAACAGCGTCGTGATCGTTTATGGCTTGGTCGATGACCGCCTTGAGGTTATTGCCGGCATCGGAGAAATGCACGAATGCCGGCCGACTGACGCCGGTTCAGGTACAGGCCGGCCGGGCAACCGGCGCGCTGGCTTGCGCCGGCTCAGCCCGGCAGCGGATTGGCGAGAAAGAACCGCAGCATTTCCGCACTGGCATCCGGCCCCTTCGGATCGGTATAGCTGCCCTGGGGGCTACCGCCCGCCCAGGCGTGCCCGGCGCCATGGATGACCCAGTATTCAACATTGACGCCAGCGGGCGTGGTGATCCTTTGCCGCGTGTAGTCATGGCCGCCGGCGACGTTCCTGCGTTCGGTCAGCTGGCGCGCGTGATCGCTCCTGAACGGCGCAACAAGACGGTCGCCGTTCGACGGATGCACCGTATGGTCCGCATCGCCGTGGAACACGATGAGAGGCCGCGCGGTGGAGGCAGACGGCACCGCGCCTGACCTTGACCGGCCTAGCCCCTTGCCGCCCTTCATCGCGCCCAGCGCCGAGGGCAGGTCATGCGCGGACCCGGCGGGCAGGCCGGAATGCACGCCGGCCGCCGCAAACAACTCCGGATAGCGCTGGATCAGCACCGCGGCCATCGCGCCGCCTGCGGACAGGCCGGCAACATAGACGCGCCTTGCGTCGATGCCGTGGCTGGCGATCACCTCGCGCACCATGCCGGCAATGATCGACGGTTCTCCCTTGCCGGCCTGCTGGTCGCCGGGCCGGAACCAGTTCCAGCATTTCGACGGATTGTCCGCGGTGGCCTGGACCGGATACAGCACCACGAAGCCAAGCATGTCGGCAAGGGTGTTCATCTGGGTGCCGGCCGCGAAATCGTCGGCATCCTGCGTGCAACCGTGCAGCATCACGACCAACGGCATCGGCTCGGCCCGACGGCCAGCGGGCACGTAAAGCTTGTACGCGCGGGATCCCGCCCGGTTCACGAACGTGTGCTGGCTGAAATGTCCGACCTCCTGCCGGGACGCTTGCCTGCCGTCCGGGCGTAGCGATTGAGTGCCGCGCGCGGATGCCGGGGAGGTTGCGTTGTCGGCGCTGCCGGGGGCATTGGCCGGGCGGGCCTGCACGCGGGCATCGGTGAGCAGGCGTTCGACCACCTGTGCGGGCATGGGAGCGGAGGGGGACGCCGGAGCGACCGCCGCGCCCATCGACGCTTGCTCGCGCAGTGCACGCTGGATAGCCTCGGTGGCCTCGAGCGGGCCCGCGGTCTGCAGCAAGTGCATGGCTTCTCGCATCGAAGCGAGGAAGGCATCATTCATTCTCATATTTGTTTCCAGGCAAACCTGGCGAGCCAGGGCGCGGCGGCATTGCCGCGTTACTACCGCGCGTTACTAGTGCGCGTTACTACCGTATTCGCCCGGCGAGCGCAGCCTTGACTGCCGCGGGGGCATGAAAGGCGCCGAGCACCACAATCGATTCAATCGTTGCCAGGGCCAGTTCCGGGCTGACATCCGAGGCGATGCTCGCCAGTCCGAGGACATGGATGTCGAGCTTCTCGTTGGCCGCGCGCGCGACCTCCAGGTCGCGGCGGGTGAAATGCTGGAGCCCTAGGACAAGGGCCCGGCGCGTCACCGTTTCCTGTATGGCCTGGGCGTGCGTGGCCAACTGGTTGCGAATGGCGGTCCGGATCAGGTCGGTCCGATTCGAATAAAAGCCTTCTTCCACCAGCAGGTCGATCTGCCCCAGGTCCACCGGGCCGAGGTTGATCGTGATTTTTTCCGTGTCACCGGGCTTTGGTTTGCTCATCGGTTTTGTTATTGCCAAGAATCTGCGTCGATGTGATCGTTTGGAGTCAAACCTTCCGTATGACATCCACACACCATCCATCTGGATGGTGAATTTATAGACGCTGAGGGAAAGCAGGTCAAGGGGAAGCTTCGCAACAGGGAGATTTGGAAGCGCTGTGTGCCACCGCACACGGACGCGTGAGTGGTCACAGCATTATTCTTGCGCGGTGAACGTCAGCCGGGGGTGGCTGCGGTCATTTCGCGTCCGCAGGCAGGGGAAGCGATGATTCGCGGCGGGGCGCGAAGAAGGGAATTGCTGGAAGGGATAATTCTGCGTGGTCTCGCGAACCTGATCGTATCGACCCGATGCTTGCGGGACCACTGGGGCGGGAGACACGGCTCGGATTCTCCCGCTCCGCCCATTTATGATGGGGCAACGAATTCGCAGCGCCTTCAGTTCCAGATCGGATCTTCCTTCTGCATCTGGTCCTTGGTTTTCTTCGTCCAGTAGGCACCGATCTGGCGCTCGGTGACGTAACCCTGTTTCTTTACGTCGATCTTGTCGAAGTTTTCGTAGACTTTTGGCATGCCCGCCTGCGCTTCGTCACGAGTCAGCTTGCCATTATGGTTGGCATCGGCGGCCTTGAAGCGCTCCGCGATAAATGCCTTGGCCTGCGCCGTAGTCGGGGGCGCTGCCGGAACGTCGGATGGCGCCGCCGCCGGTTGGGATCCCTTGGGCGTCTGGGCGGCCGCGCCTATGGAAGTCAGTGCCATCAGGACTGCGAAACCAAATGCGGGCAATTTGCATGCGGACATGTCGCTCTCCTCGATACGTTATGTGTGTTTGGATTTCAGACACGAAAACGACTGCTGATCAAACTCCGGTGAGCCTTCGCTCACCAGCATTCTAGGCGCTACATACGGAGAGCGCTTCGCTGGCGACTGTTGCGACCTGCCGACACTGTTTTGCGTTTCGAGCGCTTCCCGTCACCGGTTGTTGGCGGCGAACGCGCTACGCTCCTATGCTCGAACAGGTTGCTGCCTGGCAGACATGCTGTAAGGCCAGCCATGCAACGAACGAAGCCCTGGTTGAACCACCAAAAAAAAGAAAAGAGGAGAGCGGGCATGGCACTGAAAGGAATGACCTTGGCATCACTGCTGGGATGGCCGCTGGCAGCCGTTGCGCAGTCAAGCGTCACGTTGTACGGCGTGATCGACGCCAACGTGGAATACGTCAACCATGCGGGTGTGGTGCCGACGGCCGCCAACGGCTTTAATCCGGGACCGGGCAATGATGTTTTCCGGCTGACTTCGGGAGGGCTTTCCGGCTCCCGCTGGGGTTTGCGCGGCAACGAGGACCTGGGGGGCGGCCTCAAGGCTCTGTTCGTGCTGGAAAGCGGCTTCGGCATCGACAATGGCTTGTCGCAGCAAAGCGGCCGTCTGTTCGGCCGGCAGGCATACGTGGGCATCCAAAGCGACCGCTTTGGCCAGGTCAGCCTTGGCCGGCAATACACCTCGATGTTCGAGGCGCTGGCCAATTTCTCTCCGACCGCCTATGCCACGCAGTACGAGCCCGTCGTCATGCAATCCGGCCCCAACTACCGCGCGGACAACACCGTCAAGTACTCAGGCAAGTTCGGCGGACTGACGGCGATTGCGCACTGGTCCTTCGGCGTCGGGGTGGCCTTGCCCGCCTCGGTAGGCTTCCCCATTCCGATCGGCGGCAATGGCGAAGTCCCGGGGCAGTTCCGGCGCGACACCGCCTATGGCGGGGCGCTGGCTTACACGTTCGGCCCGTTCGCCGCGACAGCCGGCTATGACCAGTGGAATCCCACCATCGGCACCGGCACCGGCACCGTCAAGAAGGCCGTGGTAGGCGCCAGCTATGCCTTCGGCCCGGCGAAGATCATGGGCGGCTACCGTTGGGGCCAGAACAGGAATGCGGCCGATGCGCTGATCCAGCGCGATGACTTCTACTGGATTGGCGCCAATTACCAGGTCACGCCGGCGCTGGCACTCACGCTCGAGTACAACTACGACAACCTCAAGAACCTTTACGGCAACACGAGCGTGGCCAATCCGTGGCAGGTCTCCTTCGTGGCCGATTACTCGCTGTCCAAGCGTACCGACGTCTACGTGACCACTGCCTATGCCAAGAACGCCGGGCTGATGCTCGATTCGCTGGCGACCGTCTTTGCCAACAGCCTGTCGCTGGGTAACAGCTATGTCCTGGGCAACGGGCAGAGCAACATGTTCGGCGTTGCCTTGGGAGTCCGGCACAAGTTCTGAGCCGCCTCGCAATCATCGCCCTGTGTATTCATTGCATTGAAGCCTTCCGGAGGGCCACGTGCTAATCCAGAGAAAAATCCTTTCTTCCTGCGTGATGACGATGCTGGTTTGCGCATGTTCAAGCACGCCCGTACCGGCGAGCAAGGCAGCGCCAACACCTTCGGAGAGACTTAGCGGATTGCAAACGCCGCCACCTGGCGAGTTTGCCACGCTGGTCGTGACCCGCGATGAGGGCTTTTACGGCAGCGCCTGCGATACCGTGCTGTCGGTTGACGGCAAGGAAGTGGGCCGGCTCAGATCCGGGGAGGTCGCCCGGTTCTACGCCAAACCGGGAGCGATCATTCTTGGCGCCCAGACTTCGGCAATGTGCCTCGGTGGCTTGAAGGAGCGGGAGGTAAGGCTTCCCCCGGCTTCGACGGTCCGTTATCGCATTTCCATCGATTCGAGTGGCGGCCTGGATCTGTCCCCGACCGCATTCTGACGGCAAGGTCATTGCCTCGCCGGGCGGACTCGCACCCGTGGCGCCGTTTTGGCTTCAGCGCCTCGATGCGGCGCGAAGCCTGAGACAACGGGGGGTGATGTTGTGGCTTGGTTTCACGGTGCTCCTTTATCCCGGCGCGTTGCTCGGGATGGACTTCAAGATCTACCACCAGCCGCAAACCAATCTGAGAATGGTGATCGGGGAGGGCACCATTCAGGACGGAGATGCAAGGAAGTTCCAGGCGATCGCCCGGCTGGCCGACCGCGATAAGGAGGGGCTCGTCATCCTTGTCCTGAACAGTCCAGGCGGAAATGTCGAGGCCGCTTTCCGGGTTGTCGACGCCATGGACAAGGTTCGCGTCTATACGGCCGTTCCGGACAACGCCAGGTGCGCGTCCGCTTGTGCCTCGATCCTGTTCGCTTCAGGCGAGCGCCGCAGCGTCGTTGGCACTGGCATGCTCGGCTTTCACAGCTGCTACCGGCGCGGCGGTGGCCAGAGATACGCCGCGGACTCGCTGTGCAACGAGATCATCGCCGCAAACGCAATGCAAAGGGGAGTCAGCCATGCAGCCATCAATCGCTTCGTCAAGCAATATGGTGCGCGAGACATGGCATGGGTCGGGCGCGAGGTCGCCTGCAAGTCATTGGAAGGCCTGTGCCGGCCAGGCCTGCTCGAAGGCCGGTACGATACCAAGGCTGCGCTGATGCACAGCTACGACTGCAGCAAGCTCATATCCGTTCAGGCGCAACTTATTTGCGGGGACACAGAGCTTGCCCGGGTCGATAAGACACTGGCAGGAATCTATGATCAGAAGCTACAAGCATCGGCCGACAAGAAGCGCTTACGGGAGGATCAGCGCGCATGGCTGCGTAATTCCCGCAACAAGTGTAGCGATAAGGCTTGCCTGCTACAAAGCTATCGTCTGCGCATCGATGAACTGAAGCGGATCCGATAGTGGCATGCCGAACCTGCCAGAAAGACAGGCCGGCTTTTCTCCATACCGTCGGGCCGGCTCAAACCGCAGAGAGGCCGCCGACTTGCTGCGCGGCTCCCGCTGACGGCGGCCCCGTGACAATCGAGCGCAGCGCCGGCTGAGCGGGTTTCAGCGATGCCGGATCCGGCACCGGACGGCGCAACGCCGGCGATGACTGCTCCGATCGGGTTGGTAATAAACGGTACCCAGGGTGGCGTTCAGCACGCGCGCCTCCCATACTAGAATTGGTGCTCTCTCTTGGATCGGGGGCTCAGGCCCGCGCGAGTGCGCCCGAGCTGGGCAAGCGGGAAGGGCGCCCAAACCGCTAAGGAGCCACAGCCAGATGAAAGCGCTACGCGTGCTTCTGGGCATATCGATGGCGGCCGGATTTGCGCCTTACGCCGGAGCTGTCGGTTGCCAATACGATATGCAGTGCAAAGGGGAGCGCATCTGCGAGAACAGTCAGTGTGTTTCTCCCGGCACACAGGACCGGATCGTCGATCCAGGCATCAAGCCTCCTGCGGCCCCAAAGAGCATCCCTAAATCTGAACAGCCCACCCGGATTTCCCCGGCAACAAGAAACGTTCCGCCGCCCGTGCCGCCTCCCAAGGCTGCGCAAATGACGAAAAGCGTTCCAGCCCCTGAGCACGCTATGCCGGCTGAGCGATCCGCCTTGGCTCCCCCCGCAGTGGTGAATTCCCCGGCGCCTGCGACGGAATTCCGTTTCTGCTGCACCAAGGTCGGTAAATTCCCCATCGACCCGGAAGCGAGCGGGGACGGCCCCCTCAAGCCAGGCGATACCTGTCATGGGATAACCAGCTACGGAACGCCGCTCCCTGGTACGCCCTGCAATTAGAGCGTTCGCGCCCAGTGCAGAAAAAACGCCTGTTGGATGCAAGCGTTTCGAAGCGAGAGGTGCTGGACTTGCAGCCCGTCCGGGCGTGCCTGGATTGCTCCGAGCGCCTTCTGTAGCGCCAGCCAAAGACGCCCACGATTTGACATAATATACATTATGCGAAACGCACATGTAGCAGCTAAGCGGTAATGTCCGGTTCTGGCTAAGTTCAAATGTCCGAGTTTGGCTGGCGTAAGCTTGGCGGCTTCCAGCGCGCGGGAGCCCGTCATGCCAGCAGGAGCCATTACCATGACGATGCGGCAGATCGACCGGCTCAAGGTCGTTCAAGCGCTGGCAGACGGCCATCTCAAGACCGGGATTGCCGCATCCAGGCTGGGACTAACGCCCATCGTCACCAGGGTCAGCCAGCCAACAACCGGACACCACCAGGCCTTGCAGCGCGGGTGCTCGGGCTGATCCGCGACAACTATGCCGACTTCGGCCCGACGCTGGCCGCCGAGAANCTGCGCGAGCGNCATGGCATCGATCTGGCCAAGGAGACGGTGCGCCGGCTCATGATCGACGCCGGCTTCTGGGTGCCGCGTAAGCAGCGTCCGCCCAAGGTGCACCAGCCGAGGAACCGCCGCGCCTGCCTGGGCGAGCTGGTGCAGATCGACGGATCCGACCACGCGTGGTTCGAGGACCGGGCGCCGGCGTGCACGTTGCTGGTCTTTGTCGATGACGCCACCAGCCGGCTGATGGCATTGCGCTTCGTGCCGACTGAATCCGCTTTTGCGTATTTCGAGGCGACACGGGCTTACCTTGAGTGCCACGGCAAGCCGATCGCGTTCTATAGCGACAAGGCCAGTGTGTTCCGGGTCAACCGGCCCAATGCCACCGGCGGCGACGGCTACACCCAGTTCGGGCGCGCGCTGTACGAGCTCAATATCGACAGCCTGTGCGCCAATTCGAGCCCGGCCAAGGGCCGCATCGAGCGGATGAACGGCACGCTGCAGGACCGGCTGGTTAAGGAGCTGCGGCTGCGCGGGATCTCGTCTCAGGCCGACGCCAACGCCTTCGTGGCGGTCTTTGTGGCGGACTTCAACGGCCGCTTTGCCAAAACGCCCAGGAGCGATTTTAACGCGCATCGCCCAGTGCGAGCCGATGAGGACCTCGCGCGGATCTTCACCTGGCGCGAATGGCGCAAGGTGTCGGCCAGCCTCACGCTACAGTACGACAAGACGCTATACCTGCTGGCAGACCAGCCCGAGCATCGCGCTGTGATTCACCGCTACATCGAGGTCGCCGAATATCCGAACGGGCGGATTGAGCTATGGGCCGATGGCGCTTCCCTGCCCTACACCACCTATGACCGTCTGGCCGAAATCGACCAGGGCGCGATCGTCGACAACAAGCGGCTCGGTCACGTCTGCGCGTGGCACAGGAGATGCAGGCCAAGCGCGATAGCCGGCGCAGCGCCGGCGCACCCGCCCGGACCACTGCCGGCACGCCACCGCGGCCTAGCAAGGCAGCACCGGGCAAAAAACCTCAGAGACAGCTCAGCCCCGCAGACCTGCAGGCGGCCATCGAAAAGACCTTCAATGCACCACTGCCTTACGGGAAACTATAGAAAGACAAAGACCGAACCTCAACACCAACACCCTCCAAATCGGACATTTCAGCTTAGCTGAGCCTCGGACATTTGAATTTAGCCTAGACAGCACATGTTGGGGTTTATTAGTAATGTCACCTTTGGGATGATTAGAGATGTCGCCTCATGCTGCGGCCCCGTATTCTCACCGTTCGGCGGTGGATGCTACGGGAGGCAGCCATGCACGACCAGGGATTGGTGACCATGAGCATGCGCGAAGTTGACCGCATGAAGGTGATCCAGGCAGTGGCCGATGGCCATTTGGCGCGCTGGGGAGCGGCCGAGCGCCTGGGCATCAGCGCTAGGCACGTCAGGCGGCTTGTTCTGCGACTGTTGGAGGACGGGCCCAGCGGATTAGTTTCTCGCAAGCGTGGTCGCCCGAGTAACCGGCAATTACCGCCGGCCTGGAATCCCGGGTGCGTGACCTGGTCCGCGATTCCTACGCCGACTTCGGCCCGACCCTGGCGGCCGAGAAGCTGCGCGAAGCACACGGGCTCACTGTGGCGAAGGAAACGGTCCGACGGCTGATGATGGCTGCCGGCTTACCGCGCTGCTGTTCTTTGCGGTGGCACCGGACAGTTATCCGTATAGCGGGAGTAGCTACCCGGACAACGGCCTCAGGACCTCGTGCGGCCTGCTCTGGCTGTTGCCGTGAGCGCACGCGCTGACGTACTACATCTTCGGCTTTGCGTGATGGAAAAAGGTATCGTTGACGCTGCTGAGACTGGCGTTCGCGGTGGTCGCCATGCCGTTGCAGATGGCGCTGAATCTGTACATCCTTTCAAGCTGTTCGTTGCTGATGATGCCGTTGCTGTCCTTCGTACTCGGACCGACCGTGATGATCGCCGGGTGCATTGGGCTGTACGGGTGGGCCATGAGCTGGAACCGTGCGGGCGAGTAGGCGGCGTAGTGCTTCGACGCCCTCCCCTCCCCGGTCTCTCCGGCAATGTCAGTATTTTTCAGAAGTCGTCGCATTGCTTCCGCACTTTGTCAGCCCCGGGGTCCACAGACTGCGGAACCCCCGGCAGACTGCACGGCCAACTGAAATGGCCGTGGCGCGACGCGTTTTGGAATCGTCTTGAACATCATGAAATACCGGCAAGGCTTGTTCCCAAGGCGGACGGGGCCGTGAAGAATAAGTTGGTCATGGCCAGCACAAGCACGGTCTTTCTCATATCCACCCATGAACATCCGACGCGGCCTCGAAACCGACGCCTCCATCCTCACAGCCATAGCGTTCCAGGCCAAGGCGCACCGGCCCATACACCGCGGCCCAACTCGATGCATGGCGCGAAGGTCTTACGGTCTCTGCCGCATATGTCGCGCAAACCTTCACCTTCGTTGCGGAAATCAATGGAAGGATCGCTGGGTTCTATACAGTCCGCGCGACGGACGCGATGTCGGGCTGGCCGCTTGAGCATCTGTGGATTGTGCCGGACTGCATGGGCCGGGGCATCGGCCCGGACACTGCAGCGGCATGCGTCTGGCCTGGCCGCTGCCACGGGCGTGAAAGAGCTCACGATCGATGCCGAACCGTTCTATATGCTTGTGGCGCACGGCGTATCGGTGTCATCGATGCGCCTCTGGATAAAAATCCTTCGCGCCAACGGCCGCAAATGCTGCTGGCCACGTCCTTGGTCTGAGACAGAACCCCAAGCGGGTTGATGGTGGCTCCGGGGCTATGGCGGAACTGACAAGCACGGGCTCTCCTCAAGCCGTAATGCTGCCGCTATGCACGGGTGATCCTCTTTTACCGCCGAATTATTGCCCGCGACGCCGGTTTTTCGCCCTCTATCTCGTCCGCGACACCCATCGAGATTCAGACGATATTCATTTCCCTTTCCTTGCTTGTACGGCCGGAAGAGCTTTGCCTATTCCGCTTCCAACGCAGTGCGCACCTCTGAAATCGTGGCGGACTTGTCCTGCAAATGCGGGTAATGGCCAATGCCGGGCAGCAGCTTCAGTGCCAGTCGAGCGCGGCTTGCCAGTTCCTCGCCCATCTCCTTGCGAATGTAGATGTCCTTCTCACCCCAGATCACCGTAACGGGCGTCTTCAAATTGGCGAGATTCGCTTCGAAATAGTCTTGGTCTCGTGTGAACAGCGCGTAATACTGGTAAAACGCATCGGCAGAAGTCAGCGCACCGTTTTGCCATCCACGGGCCATGTCGGCCTTGAACGCCGGCGAGACTTCATAGTGTGAGGATGCGGGGAGGCCGCGCGTGAATGCGTTCTGCAGGATTTCGTCGCGCGTCCGGTTCAACGCCGCATGCACTGCATCGGCGGTGGCGGGATCCTTCAGACCTTGCAGTCGCTCCTGCATGAACTGCGGACGATTGAATGGGGCGAAATCGCCAACAATGATCCGCTTGGCGATGGCTGGGTCGTTGATGGCTGCTATTAGCGCTGGCAGCGCCCCAATATCGGTTGCGTAGATCACCAGTCGTTTCTTGTCGATCCCGGTCGCCGAAATGTAGTCCGCCAGCACCTTGGCATAGTCCCGCGGTGCATAGGAAAATCTTTCCACGGCGGGTCTAGATGATTCGCCATAGCCCGGCCAGTCAAATGCATGGACCTCGTAGTCCTGGCCCAGGGACGATGCCACGTCTTTCCACGCATAAAGCGTTTCAGGAAATCCGTGCAAAAACAAAACCGTACCCTTGTGGCGCGCATTGTGCACAACAAGCCGCCTCACCTTGATGTCCGGATTGACCTGCACGCAACCGATCTCGGGTGTCGAGTCCGGCGTTGCCGCGTGAGCGTTGCCTGTGAGGAGTGTGGCTGCCAGTGCGGCTGTAGAAGCCGTAGCACCTACCAATCGAAGCGCGCTGCGAACTGTGGTTTTCGTCGTCATGTTTCCCTCCATTTCCCTGACCGCAAGTACCCGAACCAACGCGGCGGGCGTCTGTTGCATATGCAGCATTGAAGAACGGCTTTGTATCTGCACTGTAGTGAATGGCGAGCCCAAATGTATGCGTTTGTATCTGCAGCGGTCATCGACACGTTGGCATCCAAACTGTCCCACAGCGCGCAGTTCGAAGTGTGCTGAAATGCAACGCATATCGGCAGGCTGGCCGCCGAATGGTTGCATATGCAGCCTTCCACTATGAAGACATCCGACTCCAGCACCGCCAGGAAAGACAGTGCAGGCAGTGAAATCCTGCGGAGCTGCGTTATTACCCGTACCCGACAAATCTCCCGTGTGCTGACAGCGATCTATGACGATGCGCTGCGGCCATTCGGGATCAACGCGCCCCAGCTCACCCTGCTTGTGATGATCCAGGAACTCGGTCCAATAGGCCGTGCGGCCCTTGGCCGACATAACCATCATGATCGTTCGACATTGACCCGAAACCTGCAGCCGCTACTGACACATGGCTGGATAGCCGAAGCTGCGCCGGACGACGATGGCCGGACGCGGCCGCTGGCCATCACGAAGGCTGGTCAGGCCCTGCTTCGCAATGCCGCGCCCGCGTGGGCTTCCGCCCAAGCAACAGCGAGGACGTTGCTAGGCGAGGCGGGTGCTGACGCCATCATGGACATTGCCCGTGGTCTGCCGAAATACTAGCGGCATCATTTTTTTTGATTCCAGTCTCATGATCGACCGCCGCACGACGGCGAACATTCATAAGCGCACGGCGCTTCCTCTTCGCTCATGGATCAAAGCGCCGACGACCCGGGTTCCGCGGTTGCCCGAACCAATGGCTTGATTGGTCCATAAAGTTGCGGACCATTGTCCTGGCAGTACGCGCAGCCATTGATCTGGCCCAGTTGGCAAAAAAAAGCTTGCATCGCTTAACTACGACTCCTATGATCGTAGTTAAGCGATGCGAACGAGCGCTCGCTGTTTCGATCGGGCGCGCTACGCCGCAGCGGAGTCGGCCTGTTACTTGAGATTTGGTTCAGGAGCATAAAAGATGTCCAAACGGATTCTTGTCATTGGCGCCGGCTTTGCCGGCATGTGGAGCGCGCTGGCTTCGGCCCGTTTGCTTGACCAGGTTGGGCGCACCGATGTGGAGATCGCCCTTGTCGCACCGAAGCCGGAACTGCACGTCCGCCCTCGCCTCTACGAGCAGAATCCGAACGGGATGAAGGCACCGTTGCAGGACATCTTCCAGGCCGTTGGTGTCAGGTTCATTCAGGGCAAGGTGGAGCACATCGATGTCGCAAACCAGGCGGTGAGCGTTGCAGGCGTTGGCGCTGATACGCCGCGCCAGCTCATCAGCTATGACCGTCTGGTGCTTGCTGCAGGAAGCCGCCTGTTCCGGCCGCAGATTCCAGGGCTGGACCAGCATGCCTTCAATGTCGACCAGGTCGCTGACGCCGCGGAGCTTGAAGCCCATATCCATGGCCTGGCCGACCGCCGGGAGAGCGCCGGCCGCAATACGGTGGTCATCGCGGGTGCCGGCTTTACCGGTATCGAGACGGCTGCCGAAATGCCGGCTCGCCTGCGCGAAGTCCTCGGCGAGGACGCTGCCGTGAGCGTGATCATGGTCGAGCGAAATGCGGCGATCGGCCCTGACCTGGGCGAGGGTCCGCGGCCGGTCATCACGCAGGCGCTGACCGAGCTTGGGGTGACTTGGAAGCTGGGCGCGGGTGTCGCTGCTGTCGATGCGAAAGGCGTCACGCTCGAGAACGGTGAGCGCATCGAGGCAGAGACCGTGATCTGGACGGCGGGTGCCCGGGCCAGCGAACTCACCGCACAGATCCCGGCAGAGCGGGACAACCTTGGCCGGCTGCATGTTGACCGCAACCTGAAGGTCAAGGGGGTCGAGGCAGTGTTCGCCACCGGCGACTGCGCGTATGCCGCGACCGATGACGAAGGCAACTTCGCCGCCATGTCTTGCCAGCACGCCATGAATCTGGGCCGCTCGGCCGGCCACAACGTGGCAGCAGACTTGGTGGGCGCGGCGCCAATCCCTTACAGCCAGCCGAAGTACGTGACCTGCCTGGACCTTGGGCCCTGGGGCGCTGTCTACACGGAGGGCTGGAACCGCCAGGTGAAGATGACGGGCGGCGTGGCCAAGGCGCTGAAGACGCGGATCAATACCGAGTGGATTTATCCTCCGAGCGCGAATCGTGAAGAAGCGCTTGCCTTGGCTGACCCACGGTTCATCGTCGTGGCCTGAGGGCGCGACGCAAAAAGGATGGGGCGATCTGCGGGATCGCCCTTTCTGCCTTTGTGCGCCCAGCATAGGCGCACTCTTGCGTATGCAAGTCCCTTCGTAAGTTGATCACAGCCAACGTAGCGAAGCGCAGTGTGTCGCGAACACGAACGTGAGTTCGTGGTGCTGTGACCGAGATAGGAGCAGGCCTCCCGAAGTCGGCTTCAGGAGCAGGCTTCAAATCGCCCAGTGCTGCTGCGGGCAAAAGAAGGCCGGATTTGCAGCAAAAGCCGGATCTTCGAGAACTTGAAGCGATCGCACCCGATAAGGTTCGATCCGTGCAGCGAGTCGGCCGTCCCTCGACCAAGAACCGCGCGACCGGATGGTTTCGCTGCTTGCCTCGCAGCTCTGACGGCGGCAGTATTGCGCGGCCGCCGGCCGGCTATCGAGCCGGCGGCGTGCCCGATCGTCCATTCGTTCAGGCATGCACCCGGCGCATCCCGCAGCAGCCGGGTCACGTGCGGAACGCGCGGCGGCGCCTCGGGGTGCAGCAGGTTGTGCCGTTCGGCCGCACGGCCGTCGCGTGCGAGTTCCGTCAGGCCTGGCACGCCCCACACATCCGCAGCGACGTCCCAGTCCTGCTGCAGCAATGCAGCTGCGGCGATGACCTCATTGAAGATGGTGCCAGCGCCCATCAGTTGCACGCGCGGACAGGATTCGGCAGATTCTGCCTTGCTGAAGGCGTACATGCCCTTGAGGATATCCTGCGCGACGGTCGGGCCGGTCGGCATGGCCGGCTGCGCATAGGTCTCGTTCATGACGGTGACGTAGTAGTAGACGTCTTCCTGCTCCTGCACCATGCGGCGCAGGCCGTCCTGCACGATCACAGCCAACTCGTACGCAAACGACGGGTCATAGCTGATGCAGTTCGGCACTGACGAGGCCCACAGCAGCGAATGGCCATCCTCGTGCTGCAGGCCTTCGCCGTTGATCGTGGTCCGTCCGGAGATTCCGCCCAGCAGAAAACCGCGCGCCCGCATATCGGCCGCCGCCCAGGCAAGATCGCCCACGCGCTGGAAGCCGAACATGGAGTAGAAGATATAGAACGGCACCATGGGCTCGCCATGCGTGGAGTACGATGTCGCGGCAGCGATCCAGTCGGCCATGCCTCCCGCTTCATTGATACCCTCCTGCAGGAATTGGCCGGTCGTCAACTCCTTGTAGGATGTCAGCGTCTCGGCATCCTGCGGGGTGTAGCGCTGGCCGTCCTGGTTCCAGATGCCGATCTGCCGGAACAGGCCTTCCATGCCAAACGTGTGGGACTCGTCCGGTACGATCGGCACGATGCGCCGGCCCAGTTCCTTGTCCCTCAGCAGCGTGCCCAGGATGCGGACGAAGGCCATCGTGGTAGACATGCCGCGCCCTTCGGGCGTGGCCCTGAGCAGCGCGTCGAATGCCGACAAGGCGGGCGCCGGCAGCGATGCGGCTTTCTGGCGTCGCGCGGGCAGGTAGCCGCCCAGCGCCTCGCGGCGTCCGCGCATGTAGGTGAGCTCTTTCGATCCCTCGGGCAAGCTGATATACGGGACGTCTTCGATTTCCGCATCCGCAACGGGAAATGCATACTTGTCGCGCAAGGCCAGCAGGGCCTCCCGCTGCACCTTCTTCTGCTGGTGGTTGACGTTGGAGGCCTGGTCCTGGTCGCCCATGCCATAGCCCTTGATGGTCTTGCCCAGGATCACGGTCGGCACGTCGCTGCCGCTCGCGGCCTCAGCGAACGCGGTAAAGACCTTCACCGGATCGTGGCCGCCGCGGTCCAGGCTCCAGAGGTCGTCGTCGGTGTAGTCGGCCACCAGCGCCTTCAACTCAGGCGTATTGAAGAAATGCTCGCGCAGGTATGCCCCGGATTTCGATCGGTAGGTCTGGTATTCGCCGTCGACGACCTCCATCATACGCCGTGCCAGCGCCCCACTCTTGTCGCGTGCGAACAGGTCGTCCCAGCGGCCACCCCATAGCACCTTGATCACCCGCCAGCCGGCGCCCAGGAAGATGCTTTCCAGTTCCTGCACGATCTTTCCGTTGCCGCGCACCGGTCCGTCCAGGCGCTGAAGATTGGTGTTGACGACGAACACAAGGTTGCCCAGGCGCTCCCTGGCCGCCATGCCGATCGCGCCAGGGACTCGGGCTCGTCCATTTCGCCGTCGCCAAGGAAGACCCATACCTTCCGGTCATCGGTCTTCGCGATGTCGCGCGCCTGCAGGTACTTCATGAAACGGGTCTGGTAGATCGCCATCAAGGGGCCGAGGCCCATCGAAACGGTGGGAAACTGCCAGAAATCGGGCATCAGCCACGGGTGGGGGTAGGAGGACAGTCCTTCCCCGCCGACTTCACGCCGATAGTTGTCGAGTTGCCTGGCATCGAGTCGACACTGGTTTTCACCGAATTCCTTAACGGAGACTTGCCGTGACCGCCACGCAACCCGACGAAATCGCATTGACAATGGATCCGCGGGACGACGACCCGCAGGAGACAGCCGAATGGCTGGAAGCCCTGGAGGGCGTCCTCGGCAACGTCGGGCCGGCACGTGCGCACTATCTCATCGAGCGGCAGATCGCCCATGCGCGGCTGCGCGGGCAATTGCAGCCGCACTCTTGCGGCACGCCTTACGTCAACACCATTACCGTCGACCAGCAACCACGCATGCCAGGCGACCGCGAGATCGAGCGACGCATTCGCGCCTATACCCGGTGGAATGCCATGGCGATGGTGGTGCGGGCCGCCAAGACTTCGAATGTCGGCGGGCATATCGCCTCGTTTGCCTCCGCGGCCACACTCTATGACGTCGGCTTCAACCATTTCTGGCGCGCGCCCACAGCGGATCACGGTGGCGACCTTGTCTTCGTGCAAGGCCACGTGGCGCCCGGCATCTACGCGCGCGCATTCCTGCTGGTATAGGCGTGAACGGCGACTTATCAAGTCGTAGGTATCGGTGGAGACCTTGGAGCAAACCGTGGACTGTTCATGACTGGCACTTGACGGGAGGCAGAGCTGCAAGATCTTTTCCCGATGCTTGTTTCGGCGCAGTCCATGTGCTCGCTTGCACTTCGATGGATGATCGACTATCTTTACTACGACTACAATGATCGTAGTTAAAGCAACCGGAGTTCACTATGAAACCGATCCAATGGATCAGCGCACTTTGCGCCACCGCGATCCTGTCCACCGGCGTGACGGCATGGGCATTCGCTTCCGACCTGGCCTGGGCGGCCAGCCGCCCCATGACTGCCGGGCACGACCTGAAAAGCGTATCGGCGCAACCGGGTCACAGCCGCGGCCTCCGCGATACGCTGATCGCCGGCGAGGACCTGAGCGGCGTCTCCGCCACGCCAAGCCGCGCCGGCGAAACCGGCGCGGGGGTTGAAGCCAGCAAGGCTTCGGGGCCACCCAACAAATCGCTGCCACGGCTCGCCTGAGGCTGTGCCTCTCGTGACGAAAACGCGTTCCCTACTGGAAACCGCAGACCGGCATCCACGCTCTACCCGCTTCACGCGCTTTGCAAGGAAACAGACATGAAAGCCCTACACCTTCTTTTGCCCTTTCTCGCCGCCACCGTGATGGCATTTCCCGTCGCCGCAGCCGCACATGGAACCGATGACATGGTCATGGAGAACTTCTCCCGGGCCATCCCCAACCTCCCCGGTAAGTCGCTTATCGCGCTGGAAGTGGATTACGCGCCCGGCGCCTCGTCCTTGCCTCACTACCACGCCAAGTCGGCATTCATCTATGCCTATGTCGTCTCGGGCAGTATCGCCAGCAAGGTCGATGACGGACCGGAACGGGTCTACAAGGCGGGCGAGAGCTTCCATGAAGAGCCGGGCTCGCACCATTCCGTCAGCCGCAACGCGAGCAAGTCACAGCCCGCCAAGCTGCTGGCCGTGTTTATCGTGGACAGCGGCGAAAAGGACCTGACCACTTATGAAAGGAACGCGAAATGAGACTGGACTACACCAAGGCTGCCCCGGGGGGCGTGAAGGCATTCGGCAGTGTCTACGGCTACATCATGCAGTCCGGACTCGATGATGTCCTGGTGGAACTGGTCTACCTGCGTGTCAGCCAGATCAACGGCTGCGCCTACTGCCTTGACATGCACACGCGAGACCTGGTGAAGAGGGGCGTGTCGGTCGGCAAGCTCGCGCTCGTGCAGGTCTGGCACGAAGCGGGCGCCCTCTTCAGCGACCGCGAGAAGGCCGCACTGGCGTGGGCCGAGACCGTGACCCGCGTTTCCGAGACACATGTCCCGGATGACGCTTTTCGAGCGGCATCTGCCGCCTTCAGTGAAAAAGAACTCGCTGACCTGACCATGGCGATCAGCCTGATGAATGCATTCAACCGCCTCGCCATCAGCTTCCGCCGTGCGCCGCAAGTCGAGAACCAGAGCGACGCATGACCGGGCCATCCGTCGCGGGACAAGGCCAGCTCACTGGCCCTGCCTCGCCGACGCCGATTTCGAGACGCCACTGGGACACCTTCGACGCCAGCTGCTGAGCGGCCAGGCCAAGACTATCCGCCGCTGCAGATGCGTAGTGTGGTGTCGCCGCTCAGCATCATGCCGCCGCGATGCGCCAGGTGCGCGGACCGGTTTCGTGGACACTGTTGCCGCCGGCATCCACGGCGACAACCACGGGCAGATTCTCCACATCGAACTCGTAGATGGCTTCCATGCCGAGGTCGCCAAACGCCAGGACGCGGGATGACCGGACCGCCTTGGAGATCAGATAGGCGGCCCCACCGGTAGCCGCCAGGTAGACGCAGCCGTTCTTCACGATGGCGCTGATCGCAGCCGGCCCGCGTTCGGCCTTGCCGATCATGCCGAGCAAGCCGGTGAAAGCCAGCATGCGCCCGGCAAACTTGTCCATTCGTGTGGATGTGGTCGGGCCACAAGGGCCTACGACCTCGTCACGCACAGGATCGACGGGCCCGACGTAATAGATCATGCGATTGCGGAAGTCCACCGGCAAGGGCTCGCCACGCGCAAGCATGTCGTCGATCCGCTTGTGCGCGGCATCGCGTCCGGTCAGCATGCGCCCTGACAGCAGCAGCATCTCGCCGGCGCACCAGGTGCGGATCGATCTGGCCATTGGCTACTATCCGGACCTCGGCGGCTCGGATGTATTCCAGCAGCGCCTGTTCCGGCACGGCTTCGTGTGCCTGGCGCGCAAGAATCATCCGGTCGCACGCGGCCGCATCACCGTGGAACAGTTCCGTGAACTGCCTCATGCGGTGATTCAGAGCGAAAGCCGCAGCCAGGAACTGGTCGAGGCGTATCTGCGCCAGCACGGGATCGCGCGGTGCGAGATGCTGCGTTCTCCGCATTTCCTCAGTATTCCGCTCGTGGTCGCATCGACCGATCTGGTCGTCACGGTGCCGCTGCCCGTGGGCGAGTTGTTCGCGCGCATCGCCGATGTACAGGTCCTTGAGCCGCCGTTCCCGATTCCCGCCTTTGATCTCAGGCAGCATTGGCACCGCTGTCAGCATGACGACCCGGGCAATCGCTGGCTGCGATCGGTTACCCAGGAACTGTTCGGCGAATCCCCTGGCGAATAGCGGCCCGTGCATCGCATCCGTCAGATGCAACGAGGGCGATCCATCGGATCGCCCTCGTTCACCACATGCCGGCAAAGCCGGCACCACAAGCTCCCGAAAAGTCAGGAACGCGATGCCTGGCAACGTGCCAGCGACGTGCGCAGCAGGGAAGCCGACGCAGCCAACAGTACGAGGTCCTTCAGCAGGAACTGGCCGATCGGCGCAGAGATCGCCGGGAACCCGCCTGCAGTCGGCTCTGCAACGCCGGGCGTGGTGACAAAGAACGTCAGCGTGATGGCGTATGTTGCGCATGACATGGCTGCACCAAGTACCGACACCCGGTGATGGAATGCGCCGACGGTCAGTGTTACCGCGGTGGACAGTTCCAGCACGCCAATGACAGCGCTGGCGCCACGTACACCCAACGCATCGATAAGCCAAGCCATGAAGGGGCTATTCTCGATGAACGGCGCAATACCGTGCGCTTCGTAGCCGGTAAATTTCATGCCGCCGAACCAGAGAAAGACGACAACCAGAGACCAGCGCAGCAACGCCTCGTGATTGGGGATGGCTTCGCTGATCCGCGTTGTGGCGACGGGTGTGATGGGTTGCATAGTTACTCCTCAACGGATATGTGCTGTGGTGGAGGAGCACGCCCGGGTGGCGCAGACCTCCTTTCCTGTCATCGCGACGATGCGCATGCGCGCGTTCCGGCGCGACCGGCTCCTGCTGTGCCGGAACCGGCGAATCGAAGACAATGCTTGCACCCGGGGCGTATCAGGCGCGTCCTTACAGGAATGGACAATCGCCCTACTGACTTCGCGGCTCGCGGCACGCGGCAAGGTGCGTTGGATGGCGTTCAGTCGCGGAACAGGTGCGTGGCATGCGTTACGGCACCGCCCGCCCGGATTGCGGCGGCCACGAGCGCGGCTTCCGCAAGTTGCGCATTGCTGGCGCCGGCATCGTGGGCGGCCTTGGTATGCAGGGCGATGCAATATGGGCACTGCGTCGTCAGCGCCACAGCCACCGCAATAATCTGCTTCTGCTGCACCGAAAGCGCGCCATCCACAAATGCTGCGCGGTCAAAGGCACGGAAGCTCTGCATTGCTTCAGGAGCGTTTTCGTCCAGCTTCTTCAAACGGGCAAGATCCTTCATATCGAACATGGAAAACTCCATCAAGGTTGGGATTGGAGTACGTATGATAGGAATGGCAAGGTTCCACTTGGTCTCAGTTTGGTTTCAATTCGTCCAACGATGGCATCCTCCCCTTCCGCACATCGCGTGCTCGAGCATTTCCTTGCCACGCTCGACATTGGTGTCACGCACATCACACGATGCGACATTCGCGATGGGTGGAGCGTGCGCTTCGAAGCGTGCGAGACGGCCAGCCTTCACTACTGCCTGGACGGCCGCGGAACCCTAGACCCCGGCAACGGCCACCGCATCGCCTTGCAGCCGCACAGTTTCGTCCTGATGCCGCCGGGCGTTTCCTACCGGCTGGAATGCGCGTTCGGGTCGCCGGCCATGTCGGTGGATCGGGCTAGGCTTGGCTCATGGTCCGCGCGCGAAACGGCGCCGACGGTGAAGGTGGGCGAGGCGGCTGTGGGGGTTGAGATGGCGTGTGGGGAGTTGCGCTTTGCGACGCGCACCGCCGATCCCTTCAGGATGCTGCGGCATCCGATCGTGACGCGGTTCGACGGCCCCGCGGGACTGAAAGACCAGTTCGTCATGCTGTTGGCGGAATCCGCACAGCCCGGCCTGGGTTCCAGAGTGCTGATCGAGGCATTGCTCAAACAATGCCTCGTCATGCTGCTGCGGCGTCAGATGGAAAGCGATGACGCGGAACTGTCGTGGACGGCGGCCGTTGCCGATCCGCGGCTGCTGCTCGCGTTGGAGAAGCTCTTCGAACAACCCGAAGCGCCACTGTCGGTGCAGCGGTTGGCCGATCTGGCTGGAATGAGCCGTTCAGCGTTCGCTTCTCACTTCGAACGAGCGTTCGGCCAGACGCCGATGGCCATGCTGCGAGCGGTGCGGTTGCACAAGGCCGCGGAATTGCTGGCGACTACAAGCCTGCAGATTTCCCAGGTGGCGCACGCCGTTGGTTTCTCCAGTCGCAGCAATTTCTCGCAGGCGTTCCACAAACAGCATGGTGTGGACCCAAGCGGATTTCGGCAGCGAACGGCGTCTCGTCAGCGTATGGGTGGCGACTGATTGCGATTACGGATTCAACCAATCGCGGCGTGCAGTGCAAGTACTGTCGCCGGCTGAGCAAGCGACTGCTCTGTACCTACGCACGGACCGACACCGCCTCGCGCGTCGCCGAAACCCTTCTCCAAAAGGAAAGGAGAAAAATCATGCCCTGAGACACGTGTCAGTCTACGCGGCTGCCCTACTCTGCATGACGGCTTTCGCACAAAGTGCACCGGATCGCATCCGCCCCCCCGCAATTCTTCCGCTCGAATCGGAACAGGCACTAAAGCTGGTCCCGTATCCGCCGCTGGCCGAACCAGCACAACGGGAGCAATAGGCCCGAACCCGGCGCCCCAGGGGCGCAGCCCGCCACCGACCTCAGGCGCTCTTGCGTGAACCCGAGCGCGTAGGCGCAGTTCTTTCGCCTCGTCGATTGGCCGCACGATCCGACAGCCAGTTGACAACCTGCACGCCATAGCTGGCCGGCGTCTTATCATTCACGCGCTGAGAAAGGTCGGCCAGGGTATGCCGTTTCAGCTCCGCTCGCATGGCCTTTTCTGCAGCCTGCATGACAGCGTGAACCGAGCAAACGCCACGCGTCGCCCAGCCCGGCGCGTCATCATTGAAGACAGCACAGCGCCCGCGGATCTCGAGGCAGTCGAAGAGCGGCTTATCGCCATCGATCGCGACCACGACATCATGAACGGTAATGTGCTTGGCGGACCGCGCGAGCCGGAATCCGCCCTTGATGCCCTCCGTGGCTACCACCAGCTTGGCCTTGGCCAATTTGGTGAACAGCTTGGCCAGGAAGTCGTGTGGAACGCCCTGAAGCTCAGCCAGATCACGGACACTCGCTTCTTCCACGGCCGCCTGCGAATGTGTCAGGTACAGCAGGCAGTGGAGGCTGTATTCAACGCCTGTACTGATTTGGGACATAGCATACTAAGACTTGATATATCGTAGTTGCAATGCTATACAACTTCCGCGGGACCCGCAAGGCAAGGTGTCATGTGTGTCATTTGACGTACACAGTGGTCACCCTGGAGCAGGCGGACTTCTGCCTCGGGTTCCTCCTGTTGGCGCTGCGCCTGCAGGGCAAAGCGTCCTTGCGGCGATGACATGTCTTCGCCGGCGCGAGACCGGATTTCCAGACGCCGCTTCCATGTTGCAACTGCCGCGGCGCGAACTATATTGGGGGTATATACCCGCAATCGACATGATCCACACGCATTGCGCCTGCACCAGGCTGCGCCGTGCAGCGCGCGCCCTTACCGATGTGTACGATGACTCGCTGAAGCCCATCGGCCTGAAAGTCACGCAGTTTTCGCTGCTGCGGACCATCGCGCGAATGGGGTCGCCCAGCCTGACCGAGCTGGCTCGCGAAATGGCGCTAGACCGCTCCACGCTCGGGCGTAACGTCGGCGTGCTTCAGCGCAAAGGCTTGGTCCGCTTGTCAGAGGGTAACGACCTGCGCGAGCACACCGTATTGCTGTCGCCGCGGGCGTGCCGGCTGCTGGAGCAGGCGGCTCCGCTTTGGACACAGGCGCAACGACGCGTGGAGCATGCGCTCGGCGCCCAAGGCGTTGCGGTGCTGTTCGACGTGCTGGCCAGACTCGAGGAGCTCCGGTAAGCGGTTCTTTGTCCGGTGCGTGCAGGTTGTCCTGGCCGTCAGGGAGGTGCCGCCATGGATTTCGAACCGCTCACTTACCAAAGCGTTGAGGCCCGTGCGGTTCTCATCCCGTTAAGGCGACCCATCATTTCGAAGGTCGGCGCATTCGACCAGTGGCCGCTGATCCGGATCGACCTTCACACTCGGGAAGGCATTGTCGGTCGAAGTTATCTTGAACCATATCTGATCCAGGCGCCGAGGTACATCGTGCCCGCGATCCGGGATCTTGCAGCCTCACGGGCCGGTAGCAGGCTCGCACCGCTGGACGACTTCCAGAACGCCAGAGGTTCAACGCATCTCCTGGGCTACGAAGGCATCACGATGATCGCCATCGCAGGGCTCGACATGGCGGCGTGGGATGCGCTCGGCAAGGCCGCGGGCCTGCCTCTTGCCGAATTGCTTGGCGGAACAGTGGGCAGCGTGCAGGCGTACAACAGTAATGGGCTGTGGCTGAGCCACGTGGATGGACTTGCCGAAGAAGCTGGTTCGCTCGTTGCAGAGGGAGCCTTCAGCGCGCTGAAGTTGCGGCTGGGCCGCGAAAAGCTGCAAGACGACCTCGATGCCCTTCGCGCGGTGCGCGAAGCGGCTGGCGACGAGATCAAGCTAATGGTGGATTTCAACCAGGGGCTGTCGTTTGATGACGGTCTGCGCCGCTGCCATGCCCTCGACAACGAGCGGCTGTACTGGTTTGAGGAGCCGCTCGCATACAACAACACGCGCGGCCATGCGGAACTGGCCCGCGAGATCAGGACGCCGATCCAGCTTGGCGAGAACTTCTATGGTCCGCGCGAGTTATTGAAGGCAGTGCAGGCCGGGGCGTGTGACTGCGTCATGCTGGACATGATGCGGATCGGCGGCGTGTCGGGGTGGTTGAGGTCGGCGCCGATTGCTTCGGCGGCGGGAATCCCTGTCTCCACGCATCTGTATCCGGAATTCTGCGCACACCTGTTGCGCATCACCGAAACCGCGCACTGGCTGGAATGGCAGGACTGGGCCTATCCCGTGCTGAAGGAGCCCTTTGCGCTTGTAGAGGGACAACTGGTGGTGCCGAACAGGCCCGGCTCAGGCATTGAGTGGGACGAGAGTGCGGTGAAGCGGTTTCAGTGCGACTAGGCTGAGCCCATCATCGCGCACCATCGTCGCGCGACATGCCCCGTTTCGGGGAGTCGCTCGGCGCAGTTGCCACCCTCGCCTAGCGTTCCCGCCACTTTTTGGCGACAAATCTTGCATACAAGCATGGCATACCAATTGCTCAACTGGTTGCCGTGAACGCAACGACCGAAAACTCCCCCGCTGACATTGCCAATCGCATCACCGAGGCCATGCTTGGCCAGAAGCTGCTTCCCGGCTCCCGACTGGGCGAGCAGGAACTTGCCACATTGTTCGGCGTGAGCCGCACGCTGGTGCGTGAGGCATTGTCGCGGCTGGCGGCGCGCGGCATGGTAACCGTCAGCGCGCGACGCGGCTGGTTCCTTGTGGAACCCGGCACTGACGACATCCGCTCAGCGTTCGACGCCCGCCGCATTATCGAAACTGGGTTGCTACGTGAGGTCAGCCCGGATCGGCCGGCGAATGCGCAGGCCATTCATTCGCTCAAGCTCCATATCGCACGCGAAAAGGCCGCGCTCGAGGGCGACGACGCCAGCATGCGCAGTTTCCTGCTGGGCGATTTTCACGTTTGCCTGTGCGCATCACTGGGGTATGGCCTGCTGGTGGATACGCTGCGCGACCTGACCGCGCGCACGACACTGGTCGCCAGTCGAAACCAGTCCGCTGCCGATGCTGGTCGTTCGTGCGGCCAGCACGAAGGTATCGTCAACGCGCTTGCGCAAGGCGATGGCGTGCTGGCCGCGCGCCTGATGGCCGAACACCTTAGCGAGGTGCATACGAGTCTTGATGCCGTTGGCCCCGCCGACCCGCTCGCACACCTGCGCCAGGCGCTGACACCGGTAGGTCCTGCACGCGTTCCGCATTCCGCATCACCCGCCGCGGAGAATTCCGCGGACAACCCATTTCCATCCCCAACCTGAGGAAACACGCGATGTTCCAAGCCCTGTCCCAATCCAGATTGTCCCGCCGCGGCCTGATGTGTGCATTGCTGGCCGGTCTTTGCGCGGCCGTGCTGCCGGCGCAGGCNGATACGCTCGCCGATATCACCAAGGCCGGCGTACTGCGCGTGGCCGTGCCACAGGATTTCCCGCCGTTCGGCTCGGTGGGCGCCGATATGGCTCCGCAGGGTCTCGATATCGACGTGGCCGCGCTGATGGCCAAGAAGATGGGCGTAAAGCTGCAGTTGGTGCCGGTGACCAGCACCAACCGGGTGCCGTATCTGCAGACGCGCAAGGTAGACCTGGTGATTTCGAGCCTGGGCAAGAATCCCGAGCGCGAAAAGGTGCTCGATTTCTCCGAGGCCTATGCGCCGTTCTTCAATGGCGTGTTCGGGCCGGCGGATCTTGCCGTGAAAAGCGCGGCCGATCTGGCAGGCAAGACTGTTGGCGTCACGCGCGGTGCCGTGGAAGACCTGGAACTGAGCAAGATCGCTCCGGCCAGCGCGAACATCAAGCGCTATGAAGACAACAACGCCACGATCTCGGCTTTTCTGTCGGGACAGGTGCAACTGATTGCCACCGGCAACGTGGTGGCCTCGACGCTGATCGCCAAGCATCCGCCCAAGGCGCCCGAGACCAAGTTCCTGATCAAGAATTCGCCGTGCTTCATCGGCATGAACAAGGGTGAGAAGGCGCTGCAGGACAAGGTCAACGCCATCCTGGCCGAAGCCAAGAAGGACGGCTCACTGAACACGCTGTCGATCAAGTGGCTGCTGCGTCCGCTGCCGGCGCAGCTCTGATACGCACCGCCGAGGCAGAAGCATGGCTTACGCGTTCGATTTCGTGTCGGTGCTGGATTACACCGACGTGCTGCTCAAGGGCATCGCGGTCACGGCGCAGCTCACGCTGACGGGCGGTGTGCTTGGCGTGGCCGTGGCGTTGGCGGGTGCCTGGGCCAAGACCCAGGGACCCGCCTGGCTTCGCCCCGTGGTCAGCACCTATGTGGAGCTGATCCGGAACACGCCGTTCCTGATCCAGCTGTTCTTCATCTTCTTCGGGCTGCCCAGCCTTGGTGTGCATCTCCCTGAAATGGTGGCGGCATCGCTGGCCATGGTGATCAACCTGGGCGCCTACGGTACAGAGATCGTTCGCGCCGGTCTGGCTGCCACCCCGCGCGGGCAGTTCGAAGCCGGCGCGAGCCTGGCCATGTCACCATTCCAGGTGTTCCGGCACGTCGTGCTGCGCCCGGCATTGCAAAGGATCTGGCCCGCGCTGTCGAGCCAGATTGTGATCGTGATGCTCGGATCGGCTGTCTGTTCGCAGATCGCGGCGCAAGACCTGACGTATGCGGCCAATTTCATCCAGGGGCGAAACTTCCGCGCTTTTGAGGTCTATCTCGTCAGCACAGCGATCTATCTTCTTCTGGCTCTCGTGCTGCGGCAGTTGCTGCGCGGCATTGGCCGGCAGCTTTTTGCGCGGAGGGCGGGATGATCGAGTTCACGTTGTGGGATATCGTCCGCAACCTGCTGTTGGCAGCACGCTGGACGGTGCTGCTGTCATTGGTTGCGTTTGTCGGTGGTGGCGTCGTTGGCCTCCTCGTGCTGTTGATACGTACCGGCAAGCGCCCGGCAGCAAGACGCCTGGCGCAGGCGTATATCGAGCTGTTCCAGGGTACGCCGCTCCTGATGCAGTTGTTCCTCGCATTCTTCGGACTGGCACTGTTTGGCATCGAGGTGCCAGCGTGGCTGGCCGCCGGGCTTGCGCTGACGCTGTGGACAGCGGCCTTCCTGGCCGAAATCTGGCGTGGCTGCGTGGAAGCCATACCGCGCGGCCAGTGGGAAGCCTCAGGCAGCCTGGCCATGAACTACGTGCAGCAGATGCGTTACGTGATCCTGCCGCAGGCCTTGCGCATTGCCGTGGCACCGACCGTTGGCTTTGGCGTCCAGGTCATCAAGGGCACGGCGCTGGCGTCGATCATCGGCTTCACCGAGCTGTCCAAGGCGGGCACGATGATTGTGAACGCCACATTCCAACCCTTTACCGTATATGCCGCCGTGGCGCTGATGTACTTCGCGCTGTGCTGGCCGCTTTCGCAATACAGCAAGATGCTGGAGAGGAAATTCCATGCCGCTTATCGCCATTGATCAGGTTCGCAAGTCGTTTGGCAGCAACGAGGTGCTGAAGGGCGTCTCGCTCTCTGTCGAACCTGGCGAAGTCATCGCCATTATCGGCAAGAGTGGCTCGGGCAAGAGCACGCTGCTACGTTGCATCAACGGACTGGAAAGCATCGATGCGGGCGCCATCACCGTGGCCGGTGCGCACCTGGCCGA